>JAVKBW010000081.1:0-643 GCA_040222995.1 Alphaproteobacteria bacterium
GGTGTTGGGCAGACAGTGTAACTCGACATCATGTTGGCGATCGCATGAGTCATTTCGAACAACCGCTGACGACGTCCTCGTCCTTCGTTCGAGTTCTCCCCGCCGTCGCAGCAACCGTACTACTCGCGTGCTCCGGTGTGAGTTCATCGGCGCCGGCTTCCATGAGGCAATCTCCTTCGGACACTGTGGCGTCGTCAGGACGAGCGAAGGAGCCCTCGCTCGACGCGTTGGTCAACTTCGATCGCGAGCCGATAGACGACGAGGACGACTGCATATCGGAGGGAGGCAATTGGCGCCGCGTCGGAATGCTTGGTGTCCACCGGTGCCAGCTACCCGCCAAGGACGCCGGGCAGCCATGCTCCACGACGGCAGACTGCGAAGTTGCTTGTATCTACGTGGGCGACCCGGTTGCACCGCTGAAAGACGCGAAGGCCCGGCGTGAGGCAACCAAGAACTCGGTCTGTGCACCGCACTCGCCGCTGTTCGGATGTTGGACCCTATCGTACGATGGCGACATGTACGACGTGTGTCTCGATTAGGCCCTCGAAAAAAACGGGAGCCCATTGCGATACGCCGTGCTGCCCAACATGATGATGAAGACGGACAGGGGCTTCGCCCCTGCCGCTTATCATCGGGTGTTGGG
>JAVKBW010000093.1:0-281 GCA_040222995.1 Alphaproteobacteria bacterium
GCTCATGGACCTAAGCAAGCCGCACGCATCTTCGCGAAGGTCCTCGGGGCGTTGGAGTCGCTCGGACACGACGAAGTCGTTCGGCGGCTCGACGCGGCTCGACGCGACGACACACCACTACCGATCGCGCTCCGGAACACCACCGAGGCGTCGACTTCGATCGACCCGAATCGGCTCCCGGCTGGACTCGCACAGATCCAAGTCGCAGCGGGCTCGGCCGCGGACTACGACGCGCTGCTCGGAGGTGACTCATGAGTCGCGAACGCGTCGTCCGCGACCTG
>JAVKBW010000082.1:0-335135 GCA_040222995.1 Alphaproteobacteria bacterium
CAGGGCGCAATAGAACGCCTCGCCGAACACCTCGCCCTGGTACATTTCCGTCACTTCCCGTAACTGCTCTTCCGATATCATCCGGTGCCTCCTGCATCGCCGCGCCCGGCAAGCATGCCAGCTTTTCCACGCCGTACAAAGACCGGAGTGCCTGTTCCCTGCCGTGCGTTCATGACCGGGAATGACGATGCCGGCAAGCAGGTCGCGTGAATTATGATAGCAGGGTATTGACTGTCCAACCGTCCCGGATGTCTCCTTTTATCCCGGCATCCAGCAATACGAGGAATACCGGGTAACCTGTGTGGAGGTCGTATGAGCCTGGAACGTGTCCGTGCGGATGCATCGCACGAAACCATCATCGCCGCGCTCGACCGGGATGGCGCCGTGATCGTTGAATCGCTTGCCGGCGACAGGACCATCGGCCGCGTCGTCGATGAACTGCGCCCTGAATTCGACCGGGTCGGCACTGCGGCTCAGAACGATTTCAACGGCTATAGGACGCTGCGGATTTCCAGCGTTCTGGGCTATTCCCCCGCATCGGCTGATCTGATCGCCCATCCTCTGGTGCTGGCGATTGCAGACAGTTTTCTGCTGCCGAGCTGCATCAATTATCGTATCGGCAGCACCACCGGGATTGAAATCCATCCGGGCGAAAAACAACAGGTTCTGCACCGGGACGACTCGATATATCCGCTGCGCGTGCCGGGCACCGAATGGCAGATCTCGGCCTTGTGGGCGCTTGACGATTTTACCGTCGAAAACGGCGCGACCCATGTGGTGCCGAAAAGCCACAAACTATTCGACCCGGATTTCACGCCCGCATCGGCAGA
Organism: Alphaproteobacteria bacterium; assembly: GCA_040222995.1. Lineage (GTDB taxonomy): Bacteria > Pseudomonadota > Alphaproteobacteria > UBA8366 > Aestuariispiraceae > JAVKBW01. Next base: position 831 of record JAVKBW010000082.1, read on the forward strand.
AAGCGTGCAAGCGCCGATGCCCAAAGGCTCGCTGCTGCTGTATCTTGGATCGGTGTGGCATGGCGGTGGCGCCAACCGTTCACAAGGTCCCCGCATGGCGCTCATCAACACCTATGCGTTGGGCTGGCTGCGCCAGGAGGTCAACCAGTATCTGGACATCCCGGCGGATGTCGCGGCACGCTATCCCGAGCATATCAGACGGCTCCTGGGGTACCAGATGCACGGCGATCATCTTGGTTTTAACCGCGCCGCCAACCGCAGTCCGGCCTGGGTCGCTGACTGGAAGCGCTCGGGATTACCGGCGGATTGAGGGCCCGCGTTCCTCAAGAAACGCATCGACGGTTTGGCGGTCGGGGATGGCGCTGCTGGCGCCGCGTTTGGTGACCTGAATCGCGGCGGCGGCGGATGCCCGGCGCAGGGCGGTTTCAGGATCGCAGCCGCCGTCCAGCGCGGCGATGTAAGTGCCGAGGAACGTGTCGCCCGCGCCGGTCGTGTCGACGGCATCGACCGCGAAGCCGGGTGTCGTGATTTCCTCGCCGCCGCTGCGCACCAGCCGCGCGCCGTCCTTTCCCATCGTGATCAGCCGGTCGACATTGGCGAGATCGGGCAGGCGGCCGGGCAGGGCGGCGGCAAGCTGCCGGCTTTCGACATCGTTCATCACCAGCAGATCGATACCGCCAAGCAACGCGTCGACGGCGGCGGCGCTGAACGGGGCGGCGGAATACGCAACCTTCATGCCCCGGTTGCGGGCGGCCCGCGCCGCTTCTTCGGTAAAGTTCGTTTCGTTCTGCAGGATCAGCCAGTCGCCCGGCCCGGCGGCGGCGAGGGCGGGGTCAAGCAGGCCGCCGGTGATCGCGCCGTTCGCGCCGATATGGATGACGATCATGTTCTCGCCGGTCGGTTCCACATATACACTCGCCTGGCCGGATGCCGCGTCCGGCAGCACCGCGACAGGGCCGACATCGACGCCGTAGCCTTGCAGCGCGTCCTTCATCCAGACGCCGTCTTCGCCCACCGCGCCGATGTGATACACGGTTGCGCCGGCCCGCGCGGCGGCGACGCTCTGGTTCGCGCCCTTGCCGCCGAGACCGCGCGTGAGGCCGCGCGCCGTCAGGGTTTCGCCGGGCGCGGGAAACCGGTCGACCGCGAAAATCAGATCGATGTTCAGCGAGCCCAGATTATAGATCGCCATGCCGCGCCCTCACGCCGTTGCGCCGCCGGAATCCAACGCCGCCAGAACACGGAATGCAAGCGCGGCAAACGCACCGGCGTCGATGCCGGTCAGCACCCGGTGCGGCCCGGTGCCGGCGTTATCGAACAGGGTGCGGCCGATTTCCGCACCGTCGAGGGTCACGCTCAACCGGCCCTGTACCGATTGAAACAGGCCGGGATCGGTGAGAAAGGCGAGGGTCAGCAGGTCGTGCGGTACGAACCCGCCATCGTCCCACAGCCTTCTGCCCATCCGCCGGAACGAGCCGGTGACGGTCGCCAGCACGTCGCCGCAACCGGGATTGGCGGCGGCGAGGCGGGTGAAGAAACGCTCGTCCAGATCGGTCTGTTCGGTGACATCCAGCGGCGCGAGCACAACCCGGTCGATGGCGGAAAACACAGCTTGCGCGGCCGCCGGATCGTTCGAGATATTGGCCTCGGCGAAGGCGGTCGTGTTGCCCGGCCGGAACACCGCGCCGCCCATGACGATGAGGGACCGGACGTTGCCGGCGAAAGACGGGTCGCGGTCGAGGGCGGCTGCGATGTTGGTCAGCGGCCCGATGGCGCAGATGTCGATGTCGCCCGGATGCTGCTTCACGATTTCGACCAGAAAGTCGGCGGCGGGCAGGGTGGATGCCTGCCTGTCGAGGGGCGGAAACACCGCATCGCCCAGCCCGTCCTTCATGTCTGCCGGATAAAACCAGCGGTTGGGCGCGTCGCCACGTGGCGCGGCGGCCCCTTCCGCGACTTCCGATTTACTGCCCCAGTGCTGCAGAAGCCGCATTGCATTCAGCGTGCATTTCTCAACACCTGTATTGCCGAACACGGTGGTGACGCCGGCCAGATCGAGATCGGGATGGGCCAAGGCATAGGCGATGGCCAGCGCATCGTCGGCGCCGCAATCGGTATCGAGGATGAGTTTGCGTTGCATGGCGGTTACACCTGTTTCTTCTGGGTCAGCGTCGCGCCCAAAGCGGCGGCGGTGACGCAGGCGATGGCGATCAGTTCCTTCACGCCCAGACTGTCGCCCAGCACGATGACGCCGATGACGGTCGCGACGACCGGTTCCAGCGTGATCAGGATACCATATGTGTGCGGCGACAGGTTTCTGAGCGCCGTGAATTCGAAAAAGAACGGGATGGCGGTGGACAGCACGGCCAGGGCCACCACGATGCCGAACAGGTTTATGCTGAAGAAAACCGGCAGAACGTTGTCCCAGGCGACGGGCAGCATGACGCATGTGGCGATGGCCATGCCGTAGACAAGCCCGCTGGCGCCGGGAAACGCCGCGCCGATGCGCTTGCTCAGCAGCACGAAACCGCCCCAGCCGGTGCCGGCCAGCACCGCGAACATCACGCCTTCCGGGTCGATATTGTCGCCGATTTCCGGCGTCAGGGTGACAAGGCCGGCAACGGCGATGGCGACCCACAACAGGTCGATGGCCCGGTGCGAGGTAACGGTCGCGACGATCAGCGGCCCCATGAATTCGATGGTGACGGCAAGCCCCAGCGGAATCCGTGCGATGGATTCGTAGAAGCACCAGTTCATCAGGCTCAGCGTGACGCCGTAGCCCAGCAGCAGTTTCCAGTGCTGCCGGATCAGCCGGTCGGGTTTCGGGCGGAACACGGCGCCGAGGATCAACACCGACACGGCCAGCCGCGACAGCACCGCGCCGGACGGGCCGAGCACGGAAAACAGGTCGACCGCCAAAGCCGCGCCAAGCTGGATGGACAGGATCGCCATCAGCACAAGCGCCGGCGGCGGCGTTCTGTCGATGACCGTGCCGGCCAGTTTCATGACGGTTCAATCCCCAAGGTGTTTCGGCCGGTATTCATCATCGACTTGAAGCCTTCATGCAACAGGAAGCGGTGCTGCGCTGCGGGGTGGCGGGGCGGCCGGAACAACCAAGGTGGCCTTGACGGGGTTAAAATGCTTTCATGGGCGAACAAAACGAAGGGGGATGCACATGTTTACGAAAATTCTTGTCGTTACCGACGGGTCGGACCATGGCACAAGGGCCGTGAAAACAGCGGCGGTTCTGGCGGCGAAATTCGAGTCGTCGCTGACGATCGGTCATGTTCTGCTGCACGGAGAACCGCCGTCGGCCTTCCGCCGGATGGCCAGCGTGGAACATCTGGTCGGCAATCCGTCGATGCCGAAACCGGATTCGACGAGTGCGACGAGCGGCCTGATCGCGCAGATCAGCAAGGCCGAACAGAACCGGATCTCGCACGAGATCATGGAGAAACTGGCGACCAGTATCACCGACCACGCGGCGAAAATCTGCAAGCAGCAGGGGGTGAAGAAGGTCGGCATCGAGATCGAGGAGGGCGATACCGCCAACCGCATTCTGAAGATCGCCGACAAGGTGCAGGCCGACCTGATCGTGCTCGGCACGCGCGGCTTCGGCCCGATCAAGGCGTTGTTGCTGGGCAGCACCTCGCAGAAGGTTACCCAGGTCGCCAATTGCGCGTGTCTGACGGTTAAGTAGGGGCGTTATCGTAAGACAACCGGAACCAGGGATGCCGCCGGGTACCATGCGGGAAGGGAATGGCGTGGTTTCGACGTCGGTAATTAGTGCACTGTCAACGTAACCGTGTCACCGTAACCGGTAAGACTTATGGATGATCCGGAAGGTGGTCTGTTCGGGTTCAGGTTTGCTGCGCACGACGAAGAAAAGAACGTCTAGTTAGTAATTGATATGTCTACTTCATGCTTTCCATCATTTTCGGATATCATTGCTGCTATCGGCAATGCTGAGCAACTAGAAGACGCTGAGATTGCTGCTTCCTTCAGGTCGAACAAAGAAGGAGAAGAAGCAAGCAAGTGGGAACGCTTAGCTCAAATCTTTGATTTTCACTTTGTTCCTTCCGACGCTAAGGACCCCTTTAGCCCGATGATAATCATGGGAGGTAAGCGGTCCCTGCTACCAGAGGACTTATCTGATAGTGAGTTGGCTGAACTTCGTGAAAGCCTAAATATCGTTGACGAACCAGAGTATGTAGCTCGTGTTGCTGACATCCTTTGGCTTCGGGTTAGAGACGTTCAACTCGCGAAACAGGCTGTTGTTGCCTATCTTGAGGCTGGCAAGAAGATCGAAGACCTTCATAGCTGGCCTCCATCAATGGAACGGTATGAACGTTCAATTCGTTTAGCAAAACAAATAGACCCTAAAGGAGAGCTGACCAACTCTACGCTGGAATACTTGGAAACGCGTGTTCTGGAAATCGATGGGGATGATCCAATGTTCTTTAGCCTCAAAGCCGTAGAACTGCTGCTTGAGTTTGGCTTCGGGGACTTCGAAAAATTGGCTAGTGCTTGCATAAAAGTTTCGGAAAAATCTGCGTCAATGGGAGATCGTAGAACCGCGCGAGAGTATCTCAATGGAGCAATTCCACTCTTGAGAAAGCTCAACCAAACTGAACGAATTGAAGAACTGAATAGCGTCATTGTAGATTTGTTGGTGGCTGATGCAGAAGACCAGGAAGCTAGTGAATCGGCTATGGCGGCTCATAGTTACTGGCAAGACGCGATCTCAGCGAGTAGGCGTTCCTCATCTACGCGAGCACGCATTCCGGAACTTCAGAAGAGAATGGCTAGTGCGGGAGAAGGTCTTGTCGATGAGATGCAGTCTTTCTCCCAGGAAATTGATATCAGTGATCTAGTAGAGCAGTCCACAGCAGCTTTGGAAGGTCTTGATTGGGAAGATGCTTTTTGCAGATTTGTAAGTGGTACAAGCATTCTTTCGCAGAGTGAATTGCGTAAAGAAGCACAGGAGGTCATTGAGAAACATCCCTTGCAAGCGTCCTTCCCTGCAACAATCTATGATGCTTCGGGTAGGAAAGTGGGTATTAGGCCTTCAGCTCTTTCTGATGATCCCGAACAAGTTAAGAAGGCGGTAGATGGCTTTGTCGAACTGCATGCTAGCATGCATCGCGGTGTTCTCGTAGCTGGGTATCTAGCTCCAAGTCTTAACAAGCTTCGGAATGACCATGATGTAAGTGCATTGACGATTGCATCTCTTGTTGAAGATAGCCCCTTTATTCCTCCAAGCAGAAAATCTCTTTTCTTAAAGGGTGTTATCTCTGGGTTTGAGTATGATTTCTCTACTGCTGCGCACGTCTTGATACCGCAAGTCGAAAATGGACTTCGGAAACTGCTGCAACAGGCGGGTATCGATCCATACAATGTTGGCTCGGATGGAATACAAGAAGCCTGGGGATACGAGCGCATCCTATCAAATGACAAACTCGAAGAGATCATTGGGGCTGATCTAATTTTTGAATTAAGGTCTTTGCTCATTTCACGATTGGGTCAAAACCTTCGTAACTTGCTCGCACACGGTCTTGTGGACGCGAAAACCCTAAATGGCGATGCAGCCTTTTACTTGTGGTGGATTTTTCTACGGCTCATTATTTGGCCTGCACCGGTTATGCGTAGGTATGTGCAACGCCTTAGAGAGCAGGCTTCGCCAGATAAGGGGAGTGTAGTAGGCCCATCTTCAGAATAGCAGTTGTGTTGTTCAGTATGTGGGTCGAATCGTGAAGTATCGGTGACAGTGCATTTTATTTTCGACTGGTCTCGTTGCCTAGAGGCCGCGCATTTTTACCCTGGCGTTGACACCTGTCACCGAAATTCCGGCACAAATCTCATCGCTGCAACCGCTCGGCAATCCATAGCTTGATCAGCGATTGCCGGGTCACGCCCAGATGGCGGGCCTGCCGGTCCAGCGCCTCCACAACCCAGGCCGGGAAATCCACATTCACGCGTTTCGGCTTGTCGTTCGGGCGGCGCGCCTTTGACCAGTCAACGGCAGCGCTGACATCCTCGCCGGCGTCGAATTTCCTGTCGAACTCATTCGCTTTCATAGTAACCGATCTCCTCTTTCCTCGCGCGTCGCGCCGAGATGATCCGCACCGCATCGCCGCGCGGGGTCCAGACGACCGCCCAGTGTTTATCCTCAATCAGGCCGATGGACAGGAAGCGCGGTTCGTCCTCTGTTCGGGCGGGCGCTTCGAGCATCCATGGGTCATCCCAAACGGCCTGCGCCTGTTCGAAGTCGATGCCATGCTTCGACAGATTTGCGGCGCTCTTGGCGGCGTCAAACTCAAATAACATATTTAAATATGGTATAAAAACTATCCATTTTCAAGAAGAGTCCCGCACGTGATGCGGGATCCATTCCGTTGTCGGCTCAACGCGCTCAAAGGCTTCAGGAATAGACCCCGGGTCAAGCCCGGGGATCGTTTTTATCGTTAAGGTGAGAGTCCCGCACGTCATGCGGTGTCTTGTGCAGGGTGCGGCAGGGGATGAAGAAATCCCGCGTCGCCAATTGGCAACCGCTTCGGGCGGTCTATGTTAGCGGGATGGATTCATTGACCCAGTTCGCCCTCGGGGGAGTTGTCGCCGGCGCGATGCTAGGCCCGCGCATCGGCGCGCGCGCCGCCATTCTGGCCGGCGGGGCGCTGGGCACCGCGCCCGATCTCGATACCTTCCTGCCGTCGGCCGATGCCGTGGCCGCCTTCACCTCGCACCGGGGGTGGAGCCATTCGCTGATCATCCAGGCACTGGCAGCGCCGCTCTTCGCGGAAGCGCTGATGCGGCTGTTCAAACCCCTGCGCACCGAACGCTGGCGCACATGGGCAACCGTCTATCTGGTGTTCGCGACCCATGCGCTGCTCGACGCGATGACGGTCTACGGCACGAAACTGTTCTGGCCGCTCTATACCGAGCCGGTCGGGGTCGGGTCGATGTTCATCATCGATCCGCTGTATACGCTGCCTTTGCTGATTGTCGTGGTCTGGGCTTTGTCTCGCAAACAATGGACGGAAAGGCTTTCCCGCTGGACGAAAGGCGCTCTGGCCATATCGACCGCCTATCTGGCGGTCGCGACAGGGTTCCAGCAGGTCATCGAACAGCGGGCGGGCGAGATTCTGGCGGCGAACGGCGCGACGCCCGAGCGCGTTCTCGCCATCCCGACGCCGTTCAACATTCTGTACTGGAAGGCGATCGTCATCGACGGCGACCGGTACCTGAACCTGTATCTGCCGCTGGCCGGCGGGCCCGAGGATGTGCGGATATATGAATATCCGCGCCGGGCCGACCTGATCGCCTGTCTGCAGGCCAACGCGGCGCATCGCGACCTCGCCGCCTTTTCCAAGGGCTTCTATTCCGTGCATGCCGAAAACGGGGCGGTGGTGCAGGCCGATCTCAGGATGGGGCTGACCCCGCAATACGTGTTCCGGTTCGCGATTGCCGATGCCGTGACCGGCGAACCGCTCGACCCGCCGCGACGGCTTGCCGTCAACCGCAATGGCGGCAACGGCGATATCGACTGGCTGCTGGCCGGCATCGGGCAGAACAACCCGGCGCGCGGCGCGGAATCGGAAAACGAGATCGCGCTAGCCGATCTGACCGACCGGACGGTGAGGGTCGCCGCCTGCACCAGCGGCTTCGCGGCGAAAGGCTAACCCTTGTTCTGCCGTGTTGGCGGATCCTGCATCGGGGGATTGTCCGGCACCTCGGGCGGCAGATTCGGGTTGGGCGGCTCTTCCACCGGCGGGTCTTCGGCCGGGTTCTCGACCGGGTCTTCGACCGGCGCGTCGCCGGGATCGGGAACCTTCGGGGGGACGGGCGGCGGCACGACCGGTCCCGGCGGCCCGGAAGGCGGGTCGGTCGGGGAGATGCCCGGCGCCATATCCGTTGACCGGGTGCCGGTTTCGTCCTGTCTCGGTTCGGTATGTGTCATCTCATGCCTGTCCGGTAGCTGAGTAAATACCTGCATGCTGTATTGAGTGTCGCGGATCGCTCCGTCAGCCGTGCGGGCCGGGCAATCCTTATTTTTCGTAACGGAAGCCGATTTTCACGCCGACCTGGAAATGCCCGACCTTGTTGTCTTCGATATGGCCGCGGGTTTCCGTCACCTCGAACCATTCGAGGTTCCGTATCTTGATCCCGGCTGTTCCGATTGCGTTGCGGATCGCGTCGTCTGTAGACGTGGTTGACGATCCGACGACCTCAATGACTGAATAGACATGGTCACCCATGGAAATCTCCTGTTTTTTGTGTTCGTTCGGCACAGCGCCGACCGGCGGTGTGCGTCTCCGGCGGGCGCGGCCCTAGAGGCCGACCTTCGACGGGCCGGCCGGTTCCGACGGTCCCAGCCCAAGGCGTTTGAGGCTGTCGAGAACGCTGTCCAGTTTCGATTCCTCGCCGCCCGGCATGTTTTCTTCCGTGGCGTTCATCAGTTGCCGTGCGTCCAGTTCCCAGGCGCGCAGCACCTCGATTTTCTGTGCTTCGGTCAGGCCCGACGCCGCCACAACCTGATCCGGCCTGTCGAACCAGGCGGACGGGTCGCGGACGATTTCCTCGTAGTCGGGCTGCGGGGACGCGGTGACATCCACACCTTTCCGGTCCTTCGAATGTAACATCGTTCGACCTCCTTGCTGGTGTTTCGTACCCTTTTGACGTGGAGGCCCGGCCGGGCCATTTCAACCCCTTGCGGGATTCCGGCCAGGGGCGTTGACGTGAGAACCACACGGAATCACGGCCGTGAGCCGGGAGCCATTCCGGCGGCTTCTGCGCCTGTTTCGGTGCTTCAGGAATGGACCCCGGGTCCGGGTCTGACGCCCGGGGATCCGATGTATATTTGAAAGAAACACGCTTGCCGAACGTGATGCGGGTGCTAGGCGGCGGCCTTGGGAAAGACCCCTTCGTCGATTGTCGCGCCGTTCTGTTCGAGATAGGGGCGGATTTCTCGGAAGCAGCGGTCGTATTGGTACCAGGGAATCCACGGCATCATATGGTGGATCAGATGCGCGTGCTGTCCCTGGGTCAGAATGTTTGCGCCGGGCCACAGATTGACCCGCGTATCGGCGTACCGGCCGACCCGCGTATGCGGGTAATGCGGGATCCATGTAAAGAAAACCAGCATCGCGCTGTAGCCGACCATGAACGGGATGAACCACAGGACAAGAACCTCGACGCCGTATCCGGCCGCAATCAGCCCGAGGGTCACCGAAGCGTAGGCAAGCCAGGTCAGAACCGTGGCGGCCAATGGCCCGCCCTTCACGTCGTAGTGCCGGCAGGCGCGCCATTGCGCCACCGGGTTGAACAGGCCGAGCGCCGTTACGGGGATACGCCACAGCGCCACGACGCCGAAGGGCCCGCGGGCGTAGAGGTCGGGGTCGTCCTCGGTGTTGCATTTCTGGTGATGCACCATGTGCGACGCCTTGTTCGGGTAATACAGCATCCACAGCGGTACCGCGCCCAGATGACCGACCAGGGTATTCACCCAGCGGTATTTCCTGTCGGTGACGATGGCGTTGTGTTTGGCGTCGTGCACCACCGTATAGGTGCCGTAGAGGATCACCGTATTGATCAGGGCCGCCGCCCAGTAGGGCAGCAGACCGGTCACCGCGAAATAGATCGACAGCGCCAGACCGGCGTAAATCGCGGCCAGCAGAACAAATGTCGGCCAGGCGACGGCCGGCGCATATTTTCGTCCGATTGCGATTTCCTGTTTGACGGTAGACGCCATAAATAAACCTCATTGCTGCTTTCGATATCAATATCGCTTCAAAATTGGTTCGTCAACCAATTTTGACTTGCGGGGCCAAACCGGCCGATACTCGCCGCGGTGGCGTGAAGCAGGAAAGAGTCGAGGAACATGCGAAAGAAAATGGGGGTCATTCGACGGGCGGAACTCGCCCGGGCCACCTTCGACACACTCGTCGAGGACGGGTTGAAGGACATGACCGTCGCCCGCATCAGCCGTCGGGCCGGTCTGACCCAGGGGCTTGTGCATCACTATTTCAAATCGAAAGAGGAAATGGTGGAGGCTGCCATCCGGCTTGCCAGTTCCGCCATCTCGAAAGAAGTCGTGACCCGGCTTGCCACCTCGGCGACGCCGCGCGACCGGGTCGTGGCGGTAATCGACGGCAATCTCGCGCCCTCCGTCCTGACACAGGGCGTTACCCAGGCCTGGCTGGCTTTCGGAACCGATTCAAACGGGCCCGAAACCCGCCGGCGGCTGCTGCGGGTGATCGACCGGCGGATGCAGAGCAATCTGCGCAGCGCGTTGCGGCTTCTGTTGCCGGACGCGGCGGTGGCGGATGTCGCCCTCGGAATCGCCACGATGATTGACGGTACATGGATGCACTGTGCGCTGTCGCATGATGAATTCAATGCCGAAGAGGCAAGGCAGCGGATTGTCGATTATCTCGACATGCAACTGGATCGTAGGGGCACGCCGCCGCCGGACTAGCGCCGACCCGTTACAGGCTGAAGACGAGAGGCGCAAGCAGCCAGACGACGCCGGAAATGACGGCAATGGCGCAGAGGTTCACCAGAAACCCGGCGCGCGCCATGTCGGGAATGGTCAGGTGCCCGCTGCTGAAGACGATGGCGTTGGGCGGCGTGGCGACCGGCATCATGAAGGCCATGGAGGCCGCCAGCGCCGCCGGGGCCAGCAGCATCATGGCCGGCGCGTCTATCGCCGTGGCGAGCGCCGCGATGACCGGCAGGAAGGTCGCCGTTGTGGCGGTGTTGGAGGTGAGTTCGGTCAGGAAGACGATGACCGTCGTCAGTATCAGGATGAGGGCAAGAAGCGGCAGCGCCTCGAACGCCGTCAGGCTTTCGCCGATCCAGACCGCGAGCCCGCTGGCCTGAACCTGTCCGGCGAGGCTGAGGCCGCCGCCGAACAGGATCAGCACGCCCCAGGGCAGTTTTTTCGCCCATTCCCAGTTGAGCAGGAACTGCCGTTTCTTCAGATTCACCGGTACGCAGAACAACGCCACGCCGGCGGTGATGGCGATGCCGGCATCCGACAGGCCGGCAAGGGGACCGGCCAGCGGCTCAATCTCCTGCAGCAGCGGCCGGAAAATCCACAGGGCGGCGGTGATCAGGAAAACCGCCAGGGTGCGCTTTTCGGCGGGGCTCATCGGCGGCAGGTCTTCCGCTTCCCGGCGGATCGCGCCGGCCGCGCCGGGCAGCGCATCGCCGCCGATCCGGAAGACAACGCGCGTCAGGATCAGCCAGCCGAGCAGCAGCATGATCAGCGCGGTCGGCAGACCCAGCATCATCCACTGCGCGAAACCGATCGTGATGCCCAGATCGGCGGCGGCGAACCCGGCCAGCAGCGCGTTGGGCGGCGTGCCCACCAGGGTCGCGACGCCACCCATCGACGCGCCGTAGGCCGTCGCGATCAGCAGCGTTCTGGCGAAGGCGCTTGCGTCATTGTCCTGCGTGTCGCCGCTGCTTTCCACCGCCACGATGGCGATGACCGACAGGGCGATGGGCAGCATCATGATGGTGGCGGCGGTGTTGGATATCCACATGCTCAGGCCCGCGGCCACCGCCATGAACGCGCCGACAAGCTGACGCGGGCGGGTGCCGACGCGGGTCAGCACGGCAAGCGCGATGCGCCGGTGCAGGCCCCAGCGTTCCACCGCCAGCGCGATCATCAGGCCGCCCATGAACAGGAAAATCAGCGGGTTGGCGTAGGGGGCGGCGACCGCCGTCATGGACCCCTGGCCGAGAACCGGAAACAGCGCCAGCGGCAGCAGGGCCGTGGCGGCGACGGGCACGGCCTCGGTCAGCCACCATACCGCCATCAGCACGGCGACCGCCGCGACGGCCCAGGCGTCTTCGCCCATACCGCCGGGCGGCGGCAGAACCCGCAGCAGGACGAACAGCGCCAGGCCCAGTGCGATCCCGAACCAGGCCGGCAGGCGCTGTCCTTCGATATGTTTCCTGTGCGCGTGCGGAATGCGCTCCGGCGAATGGTGGCCCCGGTCATCGGGAGTCTGTTCGTTCATCGCACGTCCCTGTTTCAGGAATGCCTCTATCGGCCATGTCTATCATATCCGTTTCACCGGCATCGTCGACCGCCGGATGAGATGACGGGCAGGCCGCCGGTCAGCCGTCGAACCGGCAGGTCATCCAGGCGTCGACGATACTGTCGCCGTTGTCGCGGGTGCAGGTCAGGTGCAGGTCGGCGCAGGGCGCCCCGGCATCGTTGCGGTATTTTCTGGTGACGACAGCGTTGTGGATCATTCTCTCGCCCGGCCAGAAGACATTGCGGAACCGCGCCTTGAAGCTGCGCACCGTGGCGGGGTCTATCCAGTGCGCCGCGTATCCGGCCAGCAGACTGGCCTGGTGCATGCCGAGGCCGAAGACGGCGGGATAGCCGCAGTCGTGCGCCCAGGGGGCATCGTAATGCAGCGGGTTGTCCTCGCCCACCACGCCCTGGAACCGCACCATGTCGCCGACCCTCATCGGCCCGGTATCGACAGCGCCCGGACCGTCGCCTTCCGAAAGATCGTCCCAGCCGACGCGGCGGATGCCGGCGAACAGATCGCCCGGTTCCAGTTCGGGATAGTCCGGTTTATAGTCGGGGACATCCGCGCCCCAGTCATCGCCGCCCGGACTGTTGGAGGTCGTGACCGTGACAGACCGCTGGTCGGCCACGGGCTCACCGGTTTCAGACTTGTAGGTTGTCAGCATGGTCAGGAATGTCAGGTCGCCGCCGCTCGACCCGGACTTTCTGACCACTTTTTCCAGCGAGGCCCGGGCGATCAGTCGGTCTCCGGCCCTCGGCGGCGGGCCGTGAAACAAAAACGATTCTTCCGCGTGCAGGGGCACCGAGAAATCGTGATCGATGGTCTGGAACACCGTGCCGCGCGGCCGTTCCAGCGTATAGCCGAACGTGTAGGGAGCGGCGACCAGAAACGTCGCCGGAACAACGGCGCGTCTTCCTTCCAGGAAATCCGGCAGCGGTGCGGACATCGCGCGGGCGAAATCGCGGATCTTGCCGCGTTCGATATCGACCTCGTAGTCGGGGCCGGTGAGGCCTTCGTAGTCTTGCGCGGGCATGTTTCTATCCTCAGGAACGGGAAAGCACGATCAGGGCATCGGCGGCGACGGCCTCGTTGTCCGCCGTCAGTATCACCGGGTTCACATCCAGCGTCACCAAAGTATCCCGATGATCCGAGGCGAACCGGGCGACGGCATCGGCAGCGGTTTTCATGCTGTCGAAACCGGGGCTGCCGGCGGGCAATCCGATCCGGGTGAGCGCGGTTTCGATTTCACGATCCGTCGCCGGAAGCAGGATCGTTTCATAGCGGCGTAGCTGTTCCACCCTGCCGCCGCCGATACCGATCATCAGGGCGAGGCCCAAGGCGGGATGCCGCTTGATGCCGAAAATGTATTCCGCCACCGGCGCGTCGATCATCCGTTCGATCAGCAGATGGGTGACAGGGTGGCCTTCGGGAGACGCTTCGACGGCGCTGGCGATCTCGGCGGCGGCGCGCGTGACGGCATCCGCAGACGCCAGATTCAGCTTTACGCCGCCAACCCGCGCCTTGTGCGCGATCGTGTCGCTCAGCACCTTCAGCGCCACCGGATAGCCGAGCAGGTCCGCCATCGCCGCCGCCTCCGACGGAACGGCAACCGCGTAATCCATGGTCTGCAGCCCGGCCATTTTCAGAAGCCGTTTCGATTCCGCCTCGTCCAGCATGACGCCTTTCAGGACAGCGGCGGACGGGTGCAGGGCAGGCGGTGGCGGACCGTTCCGGGCTGTCTTGTGAATCTCGGCGAGCCGGATGGAGACGGAAAGCGCTTCCAGGGTTTCGCTCATCCCCAGCAGCGGCGTCACGCCATCGGCTAGCAACCGGCGGCGCAGGCCGACATCCAGCCCTTCCGGCATGATGCCGGCGACGGTGCAGGGAATGCCGAGGGTTTTTCGCGCGATGCCGACCGCCTCGATGCTGGGCTGCCAGATCCGGTCGAAGCCGTTCTCGTCCGGGCGCGGCACGTCGATGAAAAACACAAGCTGGTCGGCGGCGTCCCGCGCCAGCAGGGTCAGGCCCCGGGCGACCGCCGGGCCGTCGTCGAGCGATATGCCGGTCGACGACGTATAGGGCAGGTTGACGTCCAGCGGGTTGTGGATCGGCACCGTTTCCGGCAGCAGGGCCCGCATGGTTTTGGCGTTTTCCGGCGTCGGCGGCGGCAGGACGATGCCGTGGTCCGGGCTTTTGGCCGCCAGCAAACCGTTCAGCCCGCCGGAAAACGAGGCAAAGCTGACCCGGTTGCCATTCGGCAGCCCGCCGACCGTCAGCAGTTTCAGGCTTTCGACAAGCGCCTTCGGGCTGGAAACCTCGACAATGCCGTAGCGGTCGCGGAACGCATCCCACAGGTCGCGCTCCACCACCATCGCGGCGGTATGGCTGAGGGCGACCGTGGCCCCGGCCGGGCTGTCGCCGCCCTTGATGGCGATGACGGGCACGCCCTTGCGCATGGCGTTCACGCAGGCCTGGCCGAGCGCCTCGCCGTCGATCAGGCCTTCCAGATACAGGCCGATGGCGCGCACCCTGTCATCCCGCAGGGCGGCCTCGATATAGTCTGCCGTATCGATGACCGCCTGGTTGCCGATGCTGAAGGCGTAGCCGAGCGGAAAACCCTGTTCGATACCGGTCATGCCAAGCAGGAACGCGCCGCTTTGCGAGATGATGGCGCAGCCGGCGTGGCCCTCCGGTTGCGGTTCAATGTGGCCCTCGCTGCCCCAGACGGCCGCGCCGTCGAACTGGTTCATCATGCCCAGGCAATTCGGCCCCATCACCGCCATCGGGCCGGCGGCTTCGGCCAGTCTGGCCTGCAGGACCTTGCCGGCCTCGTTCAGTTCGGCAAACCCGGCCACCATACACACGGCGGCAGGCGCACCCATGGCGCGAAGCTGTTCGATGGCCGCGATGGAACGTTCCGGCGACAAAGCCAGCAGGGTGGCGTCCGGCGCGTCCGGCAGGGCGTCAATGGACGGGACGCACCGGATACCGGCGATTTCGTCGCGGGTCGGATTGACGACCCAGATCTCGCCCTTGAAGCCGCCGCGCCGGCACATCGAAACCGGCCCCGCGACCTGCCGGCCGCCGATGAAGGCGATGTGGCGCGGCTGCATCAGCCGGACAAGATTTTCCTGCCGCTGCCGGCGAAGGTCCGCCGTTTCAATGTGTCGATTGTCCATGATGGCGTGGCGATCCTGCTGGGTGTTTACCGGATCACACTAATGCCAAAAGTCATCGCCGCGCCATGGTTTCGGTATGCTGAATGGATAAAAAATAGGGGCGTTTGCCCGGGGATGTTCATATCTTAAACGGCACAGCGTTCCGGCCTTGAGTGTTCGGCCCGGGGATCACTTTAAGTGTTAAAGCAGCACGATTGCCGGACCCGATCCGGCATCTTCACCGCAATTACCGTCATTCAGCTTCAAGCCTTTTTCGCGCGCATCGCATCAAGGCTCCATGGCCCGCCGCCCGCGGCGGCCAGGTACAGGAAGACGAAGCAGTAGAGCGCCGCCAGTTCCCCGCCGTTCAGCAACGGAAAAAATCCTTGCGGGAAGTGGGCGTAGAAATAGGCGACCGCCATCGTGCCCGACATGATGAAGGCGACCGGGCGCGTAAACAGGCCGAGGATGAGCAGGACGCCCCCCACCAGTTCAATGATGCCGGCCGCGCCGCCCATCGACATCGGGCTGGCGCCGCTCATCTGCGATGCGGGAAAGCCGAGATACTTGGTCGTGCCGTGTTGCAGGAACAGCAAACCCGCCATGATGCGCAGGATGCTGTGCAGTCGGTCTGCGTAGGGTGTCAGAAAGGTCACGCGTTTTTCCCTCCCGTATGGAATTATCTGGCCGGCATTACCCGTTCGACCGGCCCTGACGACGCTACGGCACCTTTGGAACGTTTACAAACATTTCCATCGCGGGTGAGGTGCGAGCCGGCGGCAGGCGTATTTGTACTTTCTATCACCGCAATGCCGGTGAAAGACCCCGGCTCGGGGGCCGGGGATCGTCATTATCTGGAGAGTACAGAGTCCCGGCCTTGAGCCGGGATCCATTCCGGCGGCCTCTGTACGCGTTTCGGTGCTTCAGGAATGGCCCCCGGGTCTGACGCCCGGGGATCGATGGATATTTAAAAAGCAGCACGATTGCCGGACCTGATCCGGCATCTTCATCAGAATGAACCGCCATACTCTTTGAAAGACCCTGTCGTTCCTTCTACTCCTTCTCCCCCGTCGGGGAGAAGGCCGGGATGAGGGGGCGGCGTCGAAGTCCACCCTCACCTCGATCCTCTCCCGCCAGCGGGAGAGGAAGCCACTCATTCGGTCTCTTAAGTATTCTCAAGAAGCGTCATCCGCTTCATAAAAAACGAAGGTGAAATTGGAACCTTTGTTAGTGGCTTTAAATGAACCTCTAGTAAACTGATTGACTTATCCATTATTCCAAATGTGCATAAATTGTTTAAAGGGTTATGATGCAGGAAACATTTATTGATCTATTAAAAGTTCAATGAAGTGTTTGGCAGTCTGAGCAATTTTTGACAAACTAGTTTCAAGAAACTTACTAATCAGGTTTGACAATGTAGAGATACATATGTTTTTGACCACGTCTGCATTTACTGTCTTTTCTTTTAGCAACCGATTGCTGGCATCAAGTTCTGCGAGCGTACGCCTCTTAAACTCTGGATCATTGTCTGATAATCTAGATTGGGCGAACTCATCTCTGCATTTGTTCAATGCCTCAATTGCATCAATATAGGTGCGACTATTATGGTCTAGTGAAACAATACGATCGGCGGCCGGTGCCTGACTCGTTGAACTTTGAGTAGTAGTATTAGTTTCTATTTGCTTCCGAAAAATTTTCCTAAGATCACGCGATGCCGGTCGAAAGTACTGCGTAACTACTTCATCAACCATATTAGGCAAACCACCTTCAACATAAAGGAAGTTAATACAAAAATCTTTTATAGTGTATTCGCCATCCGCGAAGCTCTTAAACAAACATAACTGCATAGCAAGCCGACCTTCTTTGGTCTTTGGCCACTCGAGAGATCCGCTGCCTACTATACTACTTATTGTAGCTTGACCTTGCGAAATCCATTTCTTGACATCATGGTTTGCGGTTAGCGATTCAACTATCGGATTAAAAACTCTGTTATTCTCGATAAATTCAAACCATTGCCTCAAATTAACCAGGAACATTTCGTATCGGGAATTGATGACGTCATCAGTAAGGTCGTCATAGTCCTCTAGGACATCGTCCAATGTGAAAGCGGCGTCCATGGCGAATGGGTTGTTTGTAGACGAATGATGGTCGGTCGAATTTTCATTATTGATGTCATCAGAGGTGAGTACGTAGGGGTCAAAGCCACCAGGTGACTTTAGATACTTTTGTTTAGCTTTTTGCCTGATTAAATTTATATTTCGCTGATAGATATCAACCAACTCTGCCTCGGTGCAATTGCTACGACGCTCTAAGTCTTCCAATGCCTCACGACTAACTGAAAACACAATCGAGTGTTTGTTGCCATCTACCGCATCAAACCTAACTGCTTCGGTGTTTAGATTGTATTTCCCCGGCTGTTCTATAAATGTAAGCAACCGTGTTTCCTTAAGTATTATTGCAACTTTAGACTTTATTTTGCTCGGTAATTCCCAGAAAGGAAAGCCTAGGCAGAAAAATTCTATTCCGCATTGTAGCTCTGAGACCATGAAAAAACTGTTGCAATAGAAAAGGGCGCCGTCCGGTGTGGACAGCGCCCTTGTTTTTTCAGGCCAGGTGTTACCCGAGCTTTACGCGTCCTTGGTGTCGTCGCCGTCGTCGCTTTCGGCATCGCCGTCTTCGCCCGTCGCTTCGGCGATTTCTTCTTCCAGACCCGTGATCGGCTCCAGCGCTTCAATCGCTTCCTCGTCGAGGCCGGCTGCGGCGGCAAGCGCCGCGGCCTGTTCCTCGGCCATCTGGCGGGCTTCCTCGGCATCGGCGTCGGCGGCGGTCACCACCGCGTCTTCGCCGCGTTCGACCCGTTCTGCCTGCGCCTTGGCTTCGTCTTCCGACTGGGCCACGTTGACCTTGATGTCGGACATGACTTCGGGGTGCAGGCGGATGCGGAAATCGAAGATGCCCAGGGTCTTGATCGGGCTTTCCATGAGAACCTGCGTGCGGTCGACCGTAACACCGGCCGCCGTAACGGCGTCGGAGATGTCGCGGGCCGTGACCGAGCCGTAAAGCTGGCCGGATTCCGACGCGGCGCGCACGATAATCACGGACAGGCCGGACAGCTTCGCATCGACCTGTTCGGCTTCCTTGCGGGCCTCCAGGTTTTTCGCTTCAAGCTGCGCGCGCTGGGTTTCGAAATGCGCCATGTTTTCCTTGGTCGCCCGAAGCGCCTTGCGCAGGGGCAGAAGGAAATTCCGGGCGTATCCGGGTTTCACCTTCACGGTGTCGCCCATCTGGCCGAGTTTCTCGACACGTTCCAATAGAATGACTTGCATGGTCCGGCTCCCCCTAGTTCAGGATGTAGGGCAGCAGACCGATAAAGCGTGCCCGCTTGATGGCGCGCGACAGCGCCCGTTGTTTCTTCGCACTGACGGCGGTGATGCGCGACGGTACGATCTTGCCCCGTTCGGACAGAAACCGCTGCAGCAGCTTCACATCCTTGTAGTCGATCGCCGGTGCGTTGGGACCGGAGAACGGGCAGCTCTTTTTACGACGGAAAAACGGCCGCCGGCCGAATGGACGCTGACCCATTAGTCGTCTCCTTCACTTGATTTTGCTTCCGCGGCGGGCGCGTTGTCTGAATCGGAGCGGCTGTCACGGCGCGGGCCGCGATCACGGTCGCCTCTGTCACCCCGGTCGCCGCGATCTCCACGACCGTCGCGGCTGTCGCGTTCGTCGCGACGCTGCATGACAACGCTCGGCCCTTCCGGCATGTCGTCCATGCGGATGGTCATGTAGCGCAGAATGTCTTCCGACAGGCGCATCCTGCGTTCCATTTCATGGACGGCTTCGGCCGGCGCATCGAAGTTCAGCAGAACGTAATGGCCCTTCCGGTTCTTCTTGATCCGGTAGGACAGGCTTTTCAGACCCCAGTATTCGCGGCGTCCGATCGTTCCGCCGGCCTCCGTAAGCTGGCTGGCGAATTCGTCTGTCAGCGTTTCGACCTGTGTGGCGGAAACGTCCTGACGTGCAATAACAATGCTCTCGTAGAACGGCACTTTAGTCTCCTCTCGGCTCGTTCATGACCCAGCGCAGTGGCTCCAACAGCTCTGCCGCCTGGCTCTAGCCGACATTTATCCGGGTGGCCTCGTGCCGAAGACACCGCCGTAATGCCGGCAAGGAGTTATGATCAACCGGATGGCGCACCATCCGAATCCGGCGGGTCGGACAATCCGAATCCCGGCGAACGGCGCGCTTATACAGCGGCGGCGGGGCGCTGACAACCGTTTAAACCGGTCTGCCGGCCTCAATTTCGCCCCCCGAAATGCTTGCTTTGTGCCGTGACGGGCGGCAAAACGCTTTCAAGCGACGGTAAGTGTGCAAGTGGGGGATCGGCATGGCGCGTGCATTTGTGTTTCCGGGACAGGGCAGTCAGGCCATCGGCATGGGAAGCGACCTTGCCGAGGCGTTTCCGGTCGCCCGCGAGGTATTCGAGGAAGTCGACGATGCGCTGGGCCAGAACCTGTCGAAGCTGATGCGCAACGGGCCGGAAAGCGATCTGACGCTGACGGAAAACGCCCAGCCGGCGCTGATGGCGGTCTCGCTGGCCGTCACGCGGGTGCTGGAAAGCGAAGCCAACAAGCCGCTGTCGGAGATGGCGACGCTGGTCGCCGGCCACTCGCTGGGCGAATATTCGGCTTTGGCGGCGGCGCGGGCCTTCACGCTGGCCGATGCGGCGCGCTTGCTGAAACTGCGCGGCAAGGCGATGCAGGCGGCGGTGCCGGTCGGCGAGGGCGCAATGGCGGCGGTTCTGGGCCTCGATCTCGATGTCGCGGAAGCGGTTGCCGCGGAAGCCGCCGGCGACGAGGTTTGCACGGCGGCGAACGATAACGCGCCGGGGCAGGTGGTGCTCAGCGGGTCTGCCGCCGCCATCGACCGGGCCATCGAAATCGCCAGGGAAAAGGGCGCGAAACGGGCCCTGTTGCTGCCGGTTTCCGCGCCATTCCACTGTGCGATGATGCAGCCGGCGGCGGAAGCCATGGCGGAAGCGCTGGCCGGGGTGAATATCGAAGCGCCGTCGCTGCCTTTGGTCGCCAATGTCACAGCCGGGTCGGTCATCGCGCCGGACCGGATCCGCGAATTGCTGATCGAACAGGTCTGCGGCCGGGTGCGCTGGCGCGAAAGCGTGCTGTTCATGAAGGGACAGGATGTCGACACGCTGGTCGAGCTGGGCGCGGGCAAGGTGCTGAGCGGACTGGCGAAGCGGATCGACCGCGACATGACGGGCGTCGCGGTGAACGGACCGGCGGATGTCGAATCCTTCCTCAAATCGCTGTAAGCTGACAGGCTGTTACTTGAAATCACGGCGGCGGGACAACACGTTGCCGATAACATTTAGGGAGTTTCCATGTTTGATCTGACCGGCAAGACGGCTTTGGTGACCGGCGCCTCCGGCGGCATCGGCGGCGCGATCGCCAGGGCCCTGCACGCACAGGGCGCCAGTGTGGCGTTGAGCGGGACACGGGCCGAAGCGCTTGAAAAAGTGGCGGCTGAACTGGGCGACCGCGCGTTTGTGACCCCGGCCGATCTCGGCGATCCGGACTCGGTTGAAGCACTGGTCGGGGCTGCGGAATCCGCACTGGGCCAGATCGATATTCTGGTCAACAATGCCGGCCTGACCCGCGACGGCCTGGCCATGCGGATGAAGGACGAAGACTGGCAGCAGGTGCTGGATGTCAACCTGACCGCCGCTTTCCGGCTGTCGCGCGGGGTTCTGCGGGGCATGATGAAGCGGCGCGCCGGGCGGATCATCGGCATTACCTCCATCGTCGGCGTCACCGGCAACCCCGGACAGGCGAATTACGCGGCCTCGAAGGCGGGCATGATCGGCATGTCGAAGGCGCTGGCGCAGGAAGTCGCAAGCCGCGGCATCACGGTGAATTGCATCGCGCCGGGATTCATCACCAGCGCCATGACCGATGCGCTGAACGATGCCCAGAAGGAAGCCCTGATGAAGGGAATTCCCGCCGGGCGGATGGGCGAAACCGCGGAAATCGCCGCCGGATGCGTCTATCTGGCGTCGGATGAAGCGGCTTATGTGACCGGCCAGACGTTGCATATCAACGGCGGCATGGCCATGATCTAGGAGGCTTCGAGAGAAAGCCGAAGGAAGGGCGTCACAGGCTTTCCGACACAGAACAAGTATGATACCTAACGCGCCGCCGCCGGAGGCCTGGAAGCATTCGGATGGCGTTAGGGCTGGACCGCAGCGACGGAATCGGCCATCGAAGGACAGGGCTTCCAGACTTTTAACGTTAAAACGGGGAGGAACGGTTGCAACCGCACCCCACCAAGAAGGGAACTTAGTAGAATGAGCGATATTGCAGACCGGGTTAAGAAAATCGTTGTCGAGCACCTTGGCGTCGATGAAGCCAAGGTGACGGATCAGGCCAGCTTCATTGACGATCTGGGCGCCGACAGCCTGGATACGGTTGAACTGGTTATGGCTTTCGAAGAAGAATTCGGTGTGGAAATTCCGGATGACGCTGCGGAAAAAATTCTGACGGTCAAAGACGCAATCGATTTTATCGAGCAGAATTCCGACTGATCGGGACAGGCCCGAAACGTCGGGCCGCTTCCCGTAATCCTGAACAGTAACTCGGCGAAGGCGGTGTTCATGCGACGCGTAGTCATCACGGGTGTAGGCGCTGTTACGCCTTTGGGCGTTGGTGTCGATTATGTCTGGAATCGGCTGATCAACGGAGACTCCGGGATCACGGCGATTCAGGATTTCGAAGTCTCCGATCTGCCGTGCCGGATTGCCGGCACGATCCCGAAAGGGCCGAAGGCGGAAGGCGGCTTCGACATCAACGAGCATGTCGAGCCGAAAGAGCAGCGGAAGATGGATCATTTCATCTCCTACTCCATCGCCGCCGCAGACGAAGCGCTGGAAGACGCCGGCTGGTCGCCGGAGGATGAAGAATCCCAGGACCTGACCGGGGTCATGATCGGATCGGGCATCGGCGGTCTGGACGGCATTGCCAATGGCGGCAAGCTGGTCGAGGAACGCGGCCCGCGCCGGTTGAGCCCGTTCTTCATCCCGTCGAACCTGATCAACCTCGCGTCCGGTTTCATCTCCATCAAGCATCACTTCCGCGGCCCGAACCATGCCGTGGTGACGGCGTGTGCGACGGGCAGCCACGCCATCGGCGATGCGGCCCGCATCATCATGTGGGGCGATGCCGATGTTATGGTCGCCGGTGGAACGGAATCGGCGGTCTGCCGCATGGGCATGGCCGGTTTCGCCGCCGCCCGCGCCCTGTCGACGGATTTCAACGATACGCCGGAAAAGGCGTCTCGACCCTGGGACCGGGACCGGGACGGTTTCGTCATGGGCGAAGGCGCCGGCGTCGTCGTGCTGGAGGAACTGGAGCACGCGAAAAAGCGCGGTGCGAAAATCTACGGTGAAGTCGTCGGGTACGGCATGAGCGGCGACGCCTACCACGTCACCGCCCCGGCGGAAGACGGCAGCGGCGGTTTCCGCGCCATGAAAGCCGCGTTGCGGAACGCCAAAATCGATGCCGACAAGATCGACTACGTCAATGCGCACGGCACATCGACGCCGCTGGGCGACGAGATCGAACATGGCTCGGTCAAACGCCTGATGGGCGACCATGCCGGCAAACTGGCGATGTCGTCGACGAAATCGGCCATCGGCCACCTTCTGGGCGCGGCCGGCGCGGTGGAGGCCATTTTCTCCGTCAAGGCGATGGAAACCGGCATCCTGCCGCCGACACTGAACCTGGATAACCCGTCGGACGGTTGCGACATGAACCTGATTCCGAAAACGGCGCAGGAACGGAAGGTCAACTTCGCCCTGTCGAATTCGTTCGGATTCGGCGGCACCAACGCCAGCCTGATTTTCGGGCCGGCGCCGTAGCAGGCGGTCTGAAATGATTCGAAAAGGCATCCTTTTCGTTTTCGTGCTGACAATCGCCGCCGCCGCTCTGGTTGGCGGCGCAATTGTCTGGGTGGACAAGGATTTCGACAAGCCCGGGCCGCTGGCTGAATCCACGACGATCGTCATACAGCCGGGCGACAGCCTGCGATCGATATCGCAGGACCTTGCGGCGGCGGGCATCGTCGCTCAGGCCGATATCTTCTACTGGAAAACCCGGCTGGAGGGGGTCGGCTCACAACTCAAGGCCGGCGAATACCAGTTCGATCCGCAGATCAGCCAGCGCGCCGTGCTGCGGAAGCTGATCGATCATGACATCGTGCATCACTTCGTCACAATCCCGGAAGGCCTGACCAGCCGCGAAATCGTCGAACTGGTTTCCGGGTTGGACGGGCTGGCCGGCACGGTGACCGAAATTCCGGCGGAAGGCGCCCTGCTGCCGGAAACCTACAGCTATTCGCTGGGCGACACGAAACAGGATGTCATCGGCCGGATGCAGCGCGCCGCAGCGGCGCTGGAAACAGAGATGTGGCCCGTCCGCGCCGAAGGCCTGCCGATCGATAGCTGGGAAGAAGCGGTGATTCTCGCCTCGATCGTCGAAAAGGAAACCGGCATCGCGGCGGAACGCGGCACGGTTGCCGGGGTTTTCGTCAACCGGCTGAACAAGGGCATGCGGCTGCAATCCGACCCGACGGTAAGTTACGGCATCACGCTGGGGGAAAAGCCACTGGGCCGGAAGCTGCGCCGGGCCGACCTGGACACCGATACGCCCTACAACACCTATACCCGCGCCGGCCTGCCGCCGGGCCCGATCTGCAATCCGGGCCGTGCCGCGCTGGAAGCCGTGCTGAACCCGGAAGACACCGACGCGATTTTCTTTGTGGCGGACGGCACCGGCGGCCACGCCTTTGCGAAAACCCTGGCGGAACACAACCGCAATGTCGCGAAGTGGCGCAGGCTGCAGAAGCAGCAAAATCAGAACTAGTGGTCCGGTTCCAACATTTCGAACCCCCACCCGGGCAATCGTCGGATGACCGCAATGCGGACGAAGCGACATCATTGAAAATTGACGGCCAGGTCTCAAATGGGCGGCAAGCGGACCTTCCGCCGATTGACTTCCGGTGTTGCGGTGAAAGCGGATCTAATTCAGGGCCGACGTTTTCGTCTCCTGTTGACCCATTGCGGACGGATAGTTCTATTTTTTGGCCGCATCACCCCACCATTATCAGCAGAATTTGACGGGCCGCTGCCAAGTGCTCCATTTGAACCGACGACCCCTCAGAAATCATGCTCGAAAAATGGCCGCGCCACCGGACGCACTCAGGTTGAGGCCGTTCATCAGGTCTTCTAGGAAAAAAGCTGCAAGTTCGCCTCGGCTGCTGACATTCGCTTTGCGATAGACCGCGTTACATTGGCTCTTGATGGTGCCCGTCTTGGTCATCCGAATTCCGGCGATCTCTTGAATCGTCAGGCCTTTGATCAGCATCGTTGCTATTTCAAGCTCGGATTCTGTCAGCCCCCATTTTCGCATTTGCTTTAACATGATGTGCAGGAACTCACCGGTTGCCCGTCCCGATACGGCACGCAAGTTCCGGTTTTCCTGCAAGGTCCGCCGGAAGATCACGCCGATGAAGACCAGTACGAACCCGAGTCCCAGAACCGCGATCCACTCAAGAAGGGTATGGTTGGCGGAAAAGAAGTGAACCTCCATGCCAAAAGTCTCTGATACGACGTCGACGATTAGCAATACTTCAATAGCAGCGAGAGCTGCAAACGCTGTGGCAACCGGTGCGACACGTTTATGAATGGCCAAACCCAGCAATCTGATATTTGTCATGAAAACCTCCCATCCCCACTTCTGCCGGAATGCGGCAGATGCGTATTTATCTCAATTCCCCGCCAAACTCGCATTGATGTACATCAGATCATGCCGGGCCTATTACTTTGGCGGATTCCAGCAAAATATAACCTTGGTTGATTGTCCGATCTGCAATGTGAGGCGCAAGATGCTCTCCTGCTCGGGATTCATGCCCGATCGCCGGGTGCGAGTGGACGGAGCGATTTTCTGGATGTGCATCGCACAAAATCCACTTCAGGCCAGAGTCACGCTCTCGATCGCTTCGTCAGACCAAGTTCTAGGATCGTTTCAAACGTCAGGAGGACAGGATGCGGAGAAAATATGGGAGTTATCTTTCAAGTCTCACTGCTGCTATCGCCGTTGCGTCGGCACTTTTGGTGATACCGGTTCAGAATGCTGCGTTCGCGGACGACGGCATGATCGCCCACGGCGGCAAGCTCTACGACAAATGGTTCAAGGTGACTAAGGCGCCGACACCGGAGGACACGCATATGTCCTGGCCGGATTCCAATACCAAGAAAAAGGGGAATGCCACCCACCGCTGCAAGTCCTGCCATGGCTGGGACTACATGGGGAAAGACGGCGCTTACTCATCCGGCTCTTATAAGACAGGGATTGGCGGTTTGCGGAAATACGACGGTGGTGATCCCGCCAAGGTCGTCGCCACGCTGAACGACAGCGTACATGGTTATTCCGGCAAGATGGATGCCGTTGCCATGGACGCGATTGCGCTGTTCGTGACCAAGGGACAGGTCGATATGGACGCAACTATCGACCGTGTGTCGAAAAAGGCAAAGGGCGATGCGGCCAAGGGCAAGAACTATTATGGGACGCTCTGCGTGAACTGCCATGGTGTGGACGGCAAGCTGCCGAAGGACATGCCGGCCCTGGGTGGCTTGGCGAACGGCAATCCGTGGGAAATCCTGCACAAGATCCTCAACGGTCAACCCGGTGAAGCGATGCCGGCCCTACGCGCCTTGCCGATGCAGGTTTCCGCCGATGTTCTGTCTTACCTGCAAACGCTACCCGAAGAATAACACCCGTTACACATGCCCCGCCGTCATATTTCCGGCGATGGGGCATGTCTCCTTTGAAACATGAAAGGGCGCTGACATGAAATGGCTCAGGGCGGCTTGGTCGTGGTTTATGTCTCCGAGCATGCGTTACGGGTGGGGTGCGATATTTGCTGTCGGCGGGGTTGCCGGCATTATTTTCTGGGGCGGCTTCAATACGTTCATGGAACACACGAATACGCTGGGTTTCTGCATTTCGTGCCATGAAATGCGCGATACGGTATATCAGGAGTACAAACAGTCCGTTCATTATCAGAACCCGTCAGGCGTGCGGGCGATATGCGCCGATTGCCATGTGCCAAAGGACTGGACGGCAAAGCTGGTTCGTAAGATCAAGGCCTCGAACGAGCTGTACCACAAGATAGCCGGAACAATCGATACGCCTGAAAAATTCGAGGCCAAACGGCTTGAATTGGCCGAGAACGTCTGGGCTGAAATGAAGTCCAACGATTCACGCGAGTGTCGGAACTGCCATAGTTACGACGCCATGCATTATGAAAAACAACGCACGCGCTCGGCTGAAAAGATGCAGGTCGCCGCCAAAGAAGGCAGAACCTGCATTGAGTGCCATAAATTCATCGCTCATAAACGTCCCGTCGACTACGAAGACGACAACCGCTAATGGCTAATAACGGACTGTCTGCCCAGCAGCGAAGAAAGTCCGTTGCTGGGCGTAGAGCGGACATTGTCCAAAGCCATTCCCGATGGCAGCTATGGCCTCGAAGCTGCCACTAACCGCGCCCCTACTGGTAACCCGAAATGCACGGCGTGACTATTCGCGGGCCAACGCCAGCGCCTGAAAGCCTCGATTGCGGCTGGCAATGATGGATATCCCAGCCTCCTGGATAGTCTGTAATCCCGCAATTCCAGCTTCCATCGGATCGTCCGGATGAACAACCTGTTGAAACATCACAACTGGAGCTAATCAGTCGATGCTGGCGTGGGTCTCCACCGTGTCGATGCTGACGCGGATGGAATCCCGTTCCTCGCGCAGATCCTTCAGAATGCGGTGGTATTCCAGCACGGTATCGCCTTTCGCTTCTTTGGCCAGCTTTTCGTGCTGTGCGATGGAGGCGTTCAGTTCGTCCAGTTTCGCATGCAGTTCGTTGTCGAGGTCCTGTTTGTCTTTTTCAGTGCGACTCATGAATATTCTCCTTGTTAACGGCTGTCGGGCTGGCATGGTTCTCATCTTCGATACCGGTAAAGTATACCGGAGAAGGCCCGCGCGCCTTGATGTGAATCATATGGAATATAGGGCAAAACACGGGTTTCGTAACCCGCCGGTGGAATTTCTCGGTAAATCAGCAAGGAAACAGGCATGAGCGATCGGTTCGATATCAATCCCGGCGCACGGGTCATGAAGGCGGTGGTGACCACAGGCAACGGCGGCTACGACAAGCTGGTTTATCGCGATGTTCCGGTGCCGGAGATCGGGCCCGGCGAGGTTCTGCTGAAGGTTCTCGCCGCCGGGGTGAACAACACCGAAATCAACACGCGGCTCGGCTGGTATTCGTCCAGCGTCAAGGGCGGTACGGAAGAAACCTCGGGCATTCAGAGCGAGGCCGCAGAGCAGAAGGCGGATGGCGGCTGGAACGAGGCGACGCCGTTTCCCTTCATCCAGGGCACCGATTGCTGCGGCGAGGTGGTGCAGGTTGCCGACAGCGTGGATGACAGCCTGACCGGCAAGCGCGTGCTGGTGCGCGCCTGCATGCGGCCGAACGGCTACGAGACCTTCGATAACATCTGGATGGCGTCGGACTTCGACGGCGCGTTCGCGGACTATGTGAAAGTGCCGGCGGGTGAGGTGTTTCCGGTCGATTGCGGCTGGAGCGACGCCGAGCTGGCGACCATTCCCTGCGCCTACGGCACGGCGGAAAACATGCTGCACCGGGCAGACGTCAAGAAAGGCGAGCATGTGCTGGTCGCCGGCGCATCGGGCGGGGTCGGCTCCGCCACCGTGCAGCTTGCGAAGCGGCGCGGCGCAACGGTGACGGCGGTGGCCGGCGCGGACAAGGCGGACAAGGTGCGCGAAATCGGCGCGGACAGGGTTATCCTGCGCGATGACGACCCGGTCGAGGCGCTCGGCAAGGACAGTGTCGACGTGGTGGTCGACAATGTCGGCGGAGCGGGGTTCGGCAAACGGCTTGATGTGCTGAAACGGGGCGGGCGGTTCGTTTCCTCCGGCGCGATCGCCGGGCCGGTGGTGGAGCTGGACATGCGGGTGTTTTACCTGAAGGACCTGCACCTGATCGGCTGCACGGCGTGGGACGAACCGGTGTTTCCGAACCTGATTTCCTGTATCGAGCGCGGCGAGATCAAACCGCTGCTGGCGGCGACCTACCCGCTGCAACAGATCGCCGACGCCCAGCGCGCCTTCCTGGAAAAGAAGCATGTCGGGAATATTGTATTGATTCCGTGAGGGGCGGTTGGCGGGGCGTGATCCCGTGAACCGGTAATCTCGGTAAGGGCTGAAAACTGATATTCGACGAGGTGTCGCCCATGCACGGCCGGAGGAGACCGAAAGGCGCGACGTGTACACTTGTGAAAATCAGGCCTTAACTGGCAACCGCCTCAGGATTCGACACGGCCGCCAACGCCGCGACCCTTTTCTCCGCCCGGTTCAGCAATCGGACAATTGCGCGAATGTCGCCCAACGCATCCAGTGCCGTTTCTGCTGCATCAGGGCTCAGTTCCCCGGTAGAAGCTGCCTCAAGAAGCAACGACTTTGTATTTTGATAAACGGGTTCAAGCGTCTCTTCTTTCAGTGGGGTGGCGTTCGGATTCTCGAAAACTTCCATGACGGTGTCCATTTG
Organism: Alphaproteobacteria bacterium; assembly: GCA_040222995.1. GTDB lineage: Bacteria > Pseudomonadota > Alphaproteobacteria > UBA8366 > Aestuariispiraceae > JAVKBW01. The sequence continues at coordinate 29,731 of JAVKBW010000082.1, forward strand.
CTGCTCAACGAGTGTCAGATATTGCATGAACTGGCCGTTCAGGTGGTCCGGCAACGCCCTCAGACTCTCCTTCGCGCGTAAAAATTCGATTGCATGATCGAGAATATCCAGAAAATGCATCAAGGCCCGAATAGGATGCGAAAGCCCCTTTGCGACGTCTAACGAGTGTTTTGCCGCGCCGATTTGCTGAACGTACTTGATTATGGCGTTACTCAGTCTTTCGGCAGCCTGTCGTCTGCGCGAGAGTGTCACTACAGAGGCACTGTTATCGGTCAGGGCCTTCCTTGCCGCCCCCAAACAGATTTCTGCAGTGCGACCGAGTTCCAGCAGGATCGCTCGAACGGCAATAGAGGGAACTTCAATACTCGTTGGATCAAGGTGTCTGGGGCGAGCCAAATCCTCTTCCTCGGTCATGAATCGGGTCGATAGCCATTTCTCGAGGCGATCCGCGATTGGCCAGACTAATAAAACGCCCAATACGTTGAAGAGGGTATGGAATAACGCCAGTGTTACCGCAGGATCTGGAAATATCGAGAAAGCGGTTTCCAGGCCACTCAAAACCAGGAGCATGAGCGGCAGAATCAATAAGGCAATCAGTCCCGTCAGGCCATTGAAGGTCATGTGACTTAGCGCAACCCGTTTGGCATTCGAGGTGGCGCCAAGAACCGCTATTAACGCTGTCGTGGTCGTTCCGACATTCGCACCGATTACCAGGGCGGCTCCTGACTCAATGGGGAGCAAGTCACCAACAACTGCTGTTATAGCGATCACAATTACGGCGCTGGAGGACTGAATCAGCGATGTCAGAATAAATCCGATCAAGGCGAACAGCGCATCGTTCAAAACCCCACCGCCGGCAAATTCAGAAACGTCGAATGAATTTCCCAGCCCGGCGAAGGTGGTCTTCAACGTCGCTATTCCGAGAAACAAGATACCGAAGCCGGCAATTGCATCGCCGAAAGCACCCCTTCGGGTTGACGATCCTGTCAAAGACAAAAGCATCCCGACGCCGAGCAAGGGAAGCGCGAAGGCTTCAATTTTGATGTTGAACCCGACAATTGCAACGATCCAGCCCGTCATGGTCGTTCCGACATTGCTCCCGAAAACCACCCAGATCGCCTGGCCGAGGGTCAGGATACCGGCATTGACGAACCCGATTGATGCGACCGTCACCGCACTGGAAGACTGAACCAGACCGGTAATTACAATACCTGACAGGAGCCCGCGCAGTCTTGTTCGGGTCCATTCCGACAAGATATCGCGAAGCAATGCGCCCGCGGCGAGCTTCAGCCCCTCGGTCATGAGCCGCATTCCAAGGAGAAACAGCCCGATTCCGCCGAGCGCGCCGCCGATGATGATCAGATCCATAAAGCAAGACTACAACAGAGAACATCCGTCTGTAAGGCATGCTTTATACACAATCCGTTCAGGCGACGGATAATCTCCCTGCCGGCCGGCCGGTTAGCGCCATAAGCGGAAATCCATGATTAGGCGTCGTCCGCATCGGTGTGTTATCGTGCATCCGGAAACCAACCAGACATTCTCACACAAAACATGCGCGTCACTATTCTCCTGCCGATTTACCTGCTCATTGCCATCGCTCCGCTTGCGCTGAGCTGGCTGCAAGGACTGCCGCCGCGGTCGTTTTGGGATGAAATCGCAACCGGCATGGCGATGACGTCATTTTCTATCCTGATGGTCGAGTTTGTCTTGTCGGGGCGATTCAGGGCGGTTTCGGGGCGCATCGGCATGGATGTAACCATGCGCTTTCACCAGCTTGTTTCAGGCACGGTCTTGGTGTTTGCGCTGCTTCACCCCTTTCTTTATCGCGCCCCTTTTCTCAACCATCCTTTGCCCTGGGACCCGACAGGACAACTCACGCTCGGTCTCGACATTGGCTCGATCCTGACGGGGGTGGCGGCGTGGATCGCGATTCCGGTCTTCATCCTGATATCCATCTATCGCGACCAACTGCCGTACCGCTATGAAACCTGGCGCGCCATCCATGCCATCGGCGCCGTCGCGATTGCCGCGCTGATTACGCATCATGCGTTCGCCGCCGGCCGCTACAGCGCCGATCCGCTATTGGCGGGGTTCTGGGTGGTTTTGCTGGCGGCGGCGGCGGCGTCTGTTGTGTGGACATATCTCGTCAAGCCGCTCAGCGAAGCGGGCCGCCAGTACGAGGTCACCTCGGTCAGGAAGATTGCATTGAAGACATGGGAGATTGTCTTGCGGCCCAGACGCGGCGACGCGCTGTCATTCGATGCCGGACAGTTTGCATGGCTGAACATCGGTCACAGCCCGTTTTCGCTGTACGAGAATCCTTTTTCATTCAGCTCGGCCCCGGCCGAGCGCCCCTGTATCCGGTTCGTCATCAAGGAATTCGGCGATATGACGCAACGGATCGGCGATGTCCAACCGGGGACAACCGCCTATCTGGACGGGGCGCATGGCAATCTGACGCTGACGGCGCGAAAAGGGGCCGGCATTGCACTGATTGCAGGCGGGGTCGGCATCGCGCCAATGTTGAGCATCGCGAGACAGCACGACGCGGACAAGGACACACGCCCCTTGATCCTCCTGTACGGCAATCGAACGGAAGAGCAGATTGTTTATGCGGACGAACTGAGCGAGCTCGACCGTCGGGCCGGGGCACAGGTGGTTCATGTCATATCAGAACCGACCGACAGATGGCGGGGGCTGGTCGGACAGATCGACAGCGAAACCGTCAGGCGCACCTTTTCCTTCGATGGCGCTGAGGCGTGGCTGTATCTCGTCTGCGGCCCCCCGGCAATGCTGGACACCGTCGAAAACACGCTCCTGGCGCTCGGGGTTCCGGCGGACCAGATCGTGATTGAACAGTTCTATTATTAAACCGTTCCGTTCTAGTGAGTGGCAGGCAATGAACAAGCAACGACACAAGATCATCGCCACCGTCTGGGCCATCAGCATCGTGCTGGCCCTTGCCGTTCTGATTTTTGCGCTCCGGTAAAGCCACTGCCGGCGGCGACCTATCCGCTGCAACAGATCGCCGACGCCCAGCGCGCCTTCCTCGAAAAGAAGCATGTCGGGAATTTTATTGATACCGTGAGGGGAGACGGTAGGCGGGTTTTGATTTAGGCACAACAGAAACGCTCAAGAAGCGTTATGACACCCCCGTCGTTGATCCTGCTGAGCACGCGCCTATATACTTGTGTCGAAAATGCCGGGAAAGGATATGTTTTGCGGGTCATCTTGTTCTCACTTTGTCTGGGGCTGTTTGTATTTACTCAAACAAGCGTGCACGCAAATCAGCCGCGCATTGCCCTTGTGATCGGTAACAGCAACTACGAAGATGCGCCGCTTGCAAATCCGGCCCGCGATGCCGCCCTGATGGCGGAGACCTTGCGCGAGGTCGGGTTTGAGGTTCTGGAATACAACGACCTCGACCGGCGCGATCTGACACGCGCCTTTTTGACGCTCGGGGAAAAGCTGGAGCAGACGGAGGGCAATGCGACGGCTCTCGTTTACTACGCCGGACACGGCGCCCAGGTGAACGGCGAAAACTATTTGATCCCGGTCGGCGCCAAAATAGTGGATGAAATCGACGTCGAGATCGAGGGCGTTCGCGCCTCAAGCCTGCTGAGAACGCTGCGCAAGGCTGAATCGTCCCTGAACATCGTCATCCTGGATGCCTGCCGAAACAATCCGTTCGAAAGCGCTTCCCGCTCCGCCAGCCAGGGCCTTGCCAAGATGGATGCGCCGACCGGCACTTTACTGGCCTATTCAACAGCGCCCGGAAAGGTCGCGGAAGACGGCAGCGGCAACAACAGCACCTATACGAGGGCTCTTGCGCGCGCCATCAAAACGCCGGGCGCAAAGGTTGAAGAGGTCTTCAAGACCGTAAGGGTCAACGTGGTCGACCGCACCCAGGGGCGGCAGGTGCCATGGGAATCCTCGTCCCTGACCGGCGATTTCATTTTTCAGGAAAAGCTGCCTGAGCCGGAACCCGTCGTGACCGCTGCGGCCAGCGCCGTCGACACCACGCAGATTGAAATCGAGTACTGGAAATCCATCGCCAACAGCACCGATCCGGCAATGTTTGAAGCCTACCTTGCGGATTATCCGGAGGGAATTTTCAAATCGATTGCCGAACAGCGGGTCGCGTCTCTCAATACGGCCTTGATAGAGCCGGAGCCTGATGACGGATTTGCGCGGGAACAGGCCGTCTGGAATTCCATCAAGGACAGCGGCAATATCGGGATGCTGCAAGGGTTTCTTGAGACCTATCCGGACGGCGCCTATGCAACGATCGCCAGGGCGACCATCGCCAATCTGGAAACGCAGCAGCAATCGACATCGCAAGGCACCCGTGCCGTGGATCAGGAATTCGTGATCTGGGATTCGGTCAAGGATGCCGCCACGGTATCCGAGCTTCAGGTGTACCTGGATGCCTATCCGAATGGGAAATATGCCAATATCGCCAAAGCCAGGATCGCCAGTCTTTCGGCTACCGTGCCGCAAACGAATGCCGTTCATCCGTATCAGGGGAAGTGGCAATTCGAGCTTGCCTTCGAATCGTCGCGAGGGTCGCTGCCAACAGCATTCTGTTCGCCCGGCGCGAAAATCGACACCGAAGTGTCAATCGATTCATCGGGATCGTTCGAGAAGGTTGTCGAGTCGAACAAGCAGACGAAACAGACGATTTCGGGAAATGTCGATGACGACGGCACGCTCCAGTTCAATCTTGTTTCATGGGCGGGCAGCCGGGGACCATCCGGTGAGGTTCGGCTTCCCTTTCCCGAAGGGGAAAAGTCAAACCGGTTGAAGATGGACTCAGCCTATGTCGATTGCATTTACCGAATGACGTTAAATCGGATTGAGTAGAACGAGAAAGATCTCCTGGATTGAACCACTGTGGTCCGTGTCCGACGCGTCATCGAAGGTTGACGAGGGCACGCACCTGACGCATCAGCGCTTCGGCCCGATAGGTCCCTGACGGGCTGACATCGAACCCGGCGGCCATGAGCGCGCGCGCTGTCCAGGTATTGCAGGTATTAAAAAGATGAAAGCGCCCTGTTGCGGGATAGAAGAGGCTCGTCGCGTAAAGCCCCGGTTCGCTGGCCCGGATGCGCGTGGCTCCGGAACGCTCGAAACTCGCGTCCAGGAATTCGATGAGACGGCGGAAATTTTCGTCGTTTACGGGAAGCGAGACGATCTCGGCGCGCGGATATGAACGGGCGGGTTCCGCCGCGAGGCCGGCGACGTGAACGACAGCCGGTGTCGGAACAAGGGCGGCGCTTAATGTCACGCCGAGTGTCGCCTGTTCGGCCGGATAATAGTCTGCGTCACCCCAGCCGAACTCCAGATAACGCGCATCCGGAAAATCCGCCGTTTCGGCAAGCCGGTCAGACGGCAGGTCCGCCTTCGCCAGAATGATGCTGCTGTGCCAGCCATTGCTGGCAACGAAAATCTCTGTATCCGTGTCCGTGTAGGCCTGGCTTGAAAGCGGGGCGGGCGTCTTGGCCGCACACGCCGTGAGCAGCGACAGAAGCACCAGTGCGATCCAGGAACGGGGGCGTACAGAATGACTCTGATCGGATTGCGTTGCGCATCTCGGCATGCCGTTCATCGTACATCCCAGTCGTACTTTCCGACAGTCGGAAACGATACGTTGCGCCTGTGCCTTCGGGCACCATATTCTCCCTCGGCGAAACGGCCATCCTGGTTTCCATTGCCGGCTGACTGGTAATTGGCAATTCCAGACGCCGCATCATTGAGCAGGCTTGATACTACCGAGCAGGTTGGACTTTCTATTGATCCGCCTTAATCATCGTCGTAATTGCCGTTTTCCGCCTGTGCGTGACAGGCGAGACAGTTCGATTTGGTGACGACCTTCGGGTCATTCCAGATTCGACCCGGGAAGTTGTGTTCACGCAGAAACGCGGGGTTCTCGGTGATTTTCTGGGGGACGCCATCTGCAGCGACCCATTGCATGTACTCTCGTGCAAGCCCTTGACGCTTCACGTCTCCGGCGTTTTTGGTCAGATAGGCACGGATTTTTGCGACCTGCGCTTCGGGCAACGACGCATCTTCGCCGAAATGGTCGGAAAGGGTGTTCATCATGTGGTCCCACGAACGGGCGGGCAGAAACGCCGGCTGAAACGCCATGTGACAACTGCCGCATTCCTTTTGAACCAGCTTGTTGGTGACCGGCGGGACCCAGTCGTCGGCTGAGGCGGCCCCGGTGGACGCAAGGAACGCGGTAAGAACGAAGATGTAACGCATGGCTTATTGTCCCGTCATGAAGGTGATGTAGTCGCCCTTTTCGAGCGGCGTACAGGGGCGACCCAGTACACTTTTGCAATCACGCGTAAACTGTTTCTCGACGTCCCCGCTATCGGTGAACCGGCTGGGATTCACGGAGACGGCCACCGGGTCGATTGGACGCCCGGTCTTGGCATTCCGGCCCGGTTTCTTTGGATTGTCCGAATGGCATGCCGTACAGGAGGGGGTCCTGGGATCGCCGCCTGACCACTCGGTACGGAACAGTTCTTCGCCGCGCACGGTGGTAAAGGCGGTGAATCCCGGATCGGCGGCGCGGGCCTGCGAGGCATAATCGGCAACGATTGCGTCGCGGTCGGGATCGCCTGCCAGGGCCAGTGCGGGCGTAACGATCAGCGCTGCGACAAGGAATGAACGTATCATGTATCTGACTCCCGGACGTGTTTGAACGGCAGCCGTTCACTAAGTCTCGTAACGGCCTGTTTCATGTACTTCCTGCCGCCATACATGAAGGTGACGAATGCGATATGCCCGAAGATGATCCAGAGAGAGGCTTCCGAGATTGCCTCGTGCGGATCTTCGAGCCAGGTCATAAGCGAATCCGAAAGGGCGCCCGTCGCTGCGGCGGCGCCGACGACGATGAGAAGAACCAATGCAATCCAGGCAAAAAGAGGGTGGCGGCCCCTGCTGCCAGGAAACCAGTCACGCAGGTCGCCAAGTTTCGGATGAGGCAGCCTGAGAAGCGTGCTGTTCGTCGCAACAAGACCTACGAGCACCCGTAAGACGATTGCCGCAAGAACGACATACCCCGAAAACAGATGCATGCCATAGGTGTCCTCGTCTGCCGTCAAGTAAGCGACGAGGTAGCCGCCACCGAGCCATGCGTGCCAGAAAAGTAGAAGTGCCTTCTGTTGCCTTGAGGTCATTGTCCGCTCCCTGATCAGTCGTCATCGTGCTCGTCATGTTTGCGGCGATGTTCCGACGCTTCGCCGTAGCGTTCATGGTCGTCTTCGTCTTCCTGCCAGAAGAACCGGTTCGATTCCGTATACCCGGACCTGTCGGCGACATACCCGTTCTTCCCGCTTCCAGGATTAGCGTCGTCGACGCTCATGATCTGGGCGGCATCGAATTCCGCGTAGCCGTTGCCACTACCTGAGGCATAGACGGCGGAGGCGCCGCCGATGAGGGCGGCGGCGATCAGTCCGTGTATCAGCATTTTCTTAAGCATGACGTTTGCTCCTTTGTTGCAATCAGAGGACGATAGCAGAAGCAACCTGAACGAGGCCTGAGCGGTTCGTTCATGTACGGTTCATGCAATAAAGGCTATTGTTAGCGCATGCGCTGCCTAACGATTCTCGTTCTCGCCTGTTTGCTGAACCCTGCTGTCGTGCCTGCCCGGGCGGACGGTGACGGTGAGGAATATTCTGATTATAAACGTGACGATGACCATGATCGTGTCCGTCGTGCGGTCGAGCGAGGCGAAATACTTCCGCTGACCGATATCCTCAAACGCTTAAGCAAGGAATACCCCGGCCAGTTGATTGAGGCGGAACTTGAAGACGAGGACGGGGAGATGATCTACGAACTTGTCATCCTATCGGAAGATGGGCGCGTCTATAAACTGTACTACAACGCGCGCAACGGCGATTTGCTGAAAGTAAAAGGGCGGGACAATCGAGAATGAGGGTTTTGGTCGTAGAGGACGAGGCCGCACTGGTTTCTCGACTGCAACAGGTGCTGGAGACTGCGGGCTTTTCCGTTGACGTTGCTTACGACGGTGAGGAAGGCTGGTACCTAGGTGACACAGAACCGTATGACGCGATCGTCCTCGACCTGGGGCTGCCGCGTATCGACGGCATTTCAATCCTGAGCCGGTGGCGCGAAGCTGGGCGCATGGTACCGGTGTTGATTCTGACGGCGCGCGGACGCTGGTCAGAAAAGATGGCGGGGTTTAACGCAGGCGCTGACGACTATTTGGTCAAACCTTTCGAGATGGAGGAAGTCGTATACCGGCTGCGTGCGCTTATTCGACGTGCGTCAGGCCATGCGCAGCCGGAGCTGACCTGCGGCACCCTCAGACTCGATACCAATGGTGGCCGGGTCAGTGTTGACGGCGTGCCAATTCAGCTAACGGCGCAGGAATTTCGAATCCTTTCATACCTGATGCACCACAAGGACAGGATCGTCAGCCGAACAGAATTGGTGGAGCACGTCTACGACCGATATTTCGATCTCGATTCAAATACACTGGAAGTGCTGGTCGGGCGTATTCGCAAGAAGATCGGCGCTGTCTACATCCAAACGGTTCGCGGCCAGGGTTATAAACTGACCGAGCCCGAGGCATGACAGTACGCAAACCAAGCAATCGCCCGGCAGCATCTCTTTCTACACGGTTGATCTTGGGTGCGGTCGTCTGGCTGATCCTGATTCTGATCCTGGGTGGTGGGCTGCTGGCATGGGCGTTTCGCGATACGGTCGAGAACGAGTTCAGTCGACGCTTGGACGCGGTCCTGAACGGTATGATCGCCTCGATGGCGACAACGCCGGATGGCGGTGTGGCGCTGACGCACCCGCTCGGCGATCCGCGTTTCGAACAGGTCTATTCAGGCTGGTACTGGCAGATCATGGAGCCGTCAGGGGCATTGTTGCGTTCTCGTTCGCTGTGGGACAGTGCGCTTCAACCCACCGGTAACGATACAAAACTGCATTTGAGCAGGGCCCAGGGTCCTAAAGGCGAACCGCTTCTGGTAGCCGAACGCGACATTGAGTTCCCCGATGTCGATGGACTCGTTCATGTCATGGTTGCCGCTGATTTGCGCGAGGTCAGCGATGGCGTGCGCCGGTTTAATCTGCTGCTTGTGACTGCCCTCGGATCGCTGGGGTTCGGGCTGGCTGTGGCGATTCTGATACAGGTTCGCTTTGGGCTGCGTCCATTGCGCGATCTGGCGGCGGATCTCGATGCCGTAAGGCGCGGCGTGCACCCGCGACTGGCTGACCGATACCCGAAAGAAGTCGCTCCGCTGGCAAAAGCGATGAATGGGGTGCTCGACAAGGATGCGGAATTGATTGAGCGGGCGCGTCGCCATGTGGGAAACCTTGCACACGGTTTGAAGACGCCACTCTCTGTGATCTCGGCGGAGATGGAAGGAAAGCCGGGCCGGCGTGTACTGCGTGAACAGGTTCAGGTAATGCAACGCCTGATCGAGCACCATCTCGGGCGGGCGGCAGCGGTTGCCGGTGCCGGCGGGCGTATTGGCGTCGCTACCCCGATCGCCGCGACGGCTCGTAACATCGCCGGCATTCTTAACAAAGTGTTCGCGGATAAGAACCTCAAGATTGATATCGTGATCGATGACACCATTATCTTCCCGGGGCATCGTGAGGACCTGGAGGAGATACTCGGTAACCTGATGGAGAACGCCTGCAAGTGGGCAACCTTGCAAATTCGGGTTTCGGCCGAGCAGACGGCAGAGGGTGTGATGCTCCTTGTCGAGGATGACGGTCCGGGCATGTCTGTAAAACAGGCGGCAGAGGCTTCCAGACGCGGCAAGCGATTCGACGAGATTGCGCCCGGGTGGGGCCTTGGCCTTTCCATCGTTTCCGATCTGGTGGAGGTCACCGGCGGCACCTTGGAGCTCACAGCATCACCGCTTGGCGGCTTGATGGCCCGCGTGAAGTATCCCCTCAATTGACGGGGACTTCACAAGTTCAACAGAAACAGAATACGATAGCGCGCACTCGGTAAATACCTGTGCGGTTTGACGATCAGTTTTGTCCGGTGTCATCTTGCTCTATCACGGCTTCTCCGGCAGCAACCCGCACAGCGGGATTGCTCTACGCGGTTAGTTGCCTGACCATCTGTCCGCGGCCCTTCGGCGCTGCGCCGAGCCCGCCGACAATACCGGCGACCAGCGACGAGGCGACGCCGAGCGCGACGGGCAGCAACAGCACCGCAACACCGGGCGACCACGACACATGCAGGCCTTCGGTAACGACGAAGTAGCCGATAAGCGCGCCGCCGCCACCGCCGAGTATCGCTGCGACGGTTCCCAGCGTGGCGGCTTCCGTCAGGCGGACAAGGGCGATTTCTCGCCGCGATGCGCCGACGATGGAAAAGACCAGCGCCTCGCGCCGCCGCGCATCGACATCGGCGGCGACCAGCGCCGCGACCGAAAGCGCGCCGGCCACCACCAGCAACGCCGCCATCATGAATGACGCCAGGGTTGCGCCGTCTATCACGCCACGCACCTGCGCGACGAGGCGGCGGATGTCGATGGCGGTGACATTGGGGTAGGTCGCGGACAGATCGCCGATCAGCGCGTCGATGGCGCTGTCAGTACTGCCCTGCAGGCTGACGATCCAGGTATGCGGCGCATTCCTGAACGGTTCCGGCGACGCGATCATCAGGTATTCCGGCCTGAAGGTGCGGTGATATTCCTTGCGGATATTAGCCACTTCCGAGGTGAAGGTCCGCCCGAGAACGCCGTAGGTCATGGTGTCGCCGACCTTCAGGTCGAAGGCTTCCATCACGTCTTCTTCCGGCGATATCAGCGGCGGCCCGGCATAGTCCGCGTCCCACCACGAGCCCTGCAGCAATTCCGCGCCGGTCGGTTCCGCCGCCCAGGAAAAGCTTCTGTCGCCCTCGATCACCCAGGACTTGTCCGGCCGCTGCAGGGCTTCCGCCGCCGGGACGCCGTTGACCGAGCGGATGGTCATCCGCATGAACGGATTCGCCTGCACGCCGCCCAAAGCCGTGTCCTGCCCGATGCGTTCCCGGACGCCGTCGATCTGCGCCGGCTGCACGTCGATCAGCACGAGATCCGGCACGCGTTCCGGTATTTCCTGAATCAGGGCGTCGTTCAATGAACTCTGGGCCGACACAATAGCCGTAATGCCGACGATGCCGACGCCGATGGCTACCGTGCGGGTGGCGGTATGGCCTACGTTTCCAAGGTTCTGGCAAAGGACGGTGCCGAAGAAGCTCTTCGGTGCCTTCCGGGCGATGACGGCGGACAGGCAGGCGGCGGCCCCGGCCAGAACCGCCATCGCGGCGAGAAAACCGATTGTTGCCAGCCCGGCGAGAGAGGGGATCGGCAGACTGAACGCAGCCGCGCCGACCGCCAGAAGCAGAAAGCCGGCGCCGGCGGCGACATGCCCGGCATGGGTCTGCGGCGGCGCATCGCCACTGCGCATCGCCGCACCGGGCGATATCCGGGCCGCGCCGGAAAGGGCGGTCAGGCTGGTGCCGATCAGGCCCAGCACCAGAATGACGGCCACGGTCGCGAGCTGTCGCAGCAGATCGGCGGCGAACCAGTCGACATGCAGTCGGGATGTGACGGTATCCAGCAGCGGCGCAGCAACGGCGACGCTGACGCCAAGACCGATCGCCAATCCGCCGGCGCTGGCGAGCGCGACAATCGCCGCATGCAGCGCCAGAACCAGACCCGGCGATGCGCCCGAAAGCCGGTAAAGCGCGATTGTGCGGGAGCGGCGGCGAATCCACGTATTCGCGGCGGCCCAGGCGCCGGACAGACCGATGGCGAAGGCGACGACACCGGCGATGCCGAGGAAGGTCGTCGTGCGGTTTACTGTCTGCAGGACGCGATCGCCGGCGTCTGCCGAGGTTTCGAACTCCCATCCGCTGTCCGGCTGCAACGCGCGCACCGCTTCGGCCAGATCGTCCGGTGACGCGGCGGTCCGGCTCAGCCGGTAGCGGTATTCGACAAGGGAGCCACGCTGAACGAGGTCGCCACCGTGCAGTACGGCGCGGTCGATCATGACGCGCGGCCCGATCATGAAGCGGCCGGCGGACAGGCGGTCGGGTTCCCGCGCGAGAACATCCGCGATGACGAAGTCGCGGTCGCCGAGGCGAAGCCTGTCGCCGACGCTTGCGCCGGTTCTGGCCAGCAGGGACGGTTCGACAATCACCGCCGGGTCCGCATCCGCGCCGTTGAAAACGGTATCGAAATCCCGTCCGCTTTGCAGCAGGACGCGGCCATACAGCGGATAGGCTTCATCGACGCCCTTGACCTCGACGGGGACGCGGGTGCCGCCGATTGTCGCGGAGGATCGCAGCTCGCTGACCTCGGACAGGCGGCCCAGTTGCGCCAGGTCCCGGCGCATGGAGTCGGAAAGCGGCACGTTGGTTGTCGTTACGGCGACGTCGCCGCCCAGAAACACCGTGCCGCCGCGTGTCAGGATGTCGGACAAGCCGCCGCCGAGAATCCAGGTCGTGCCCATCATGAAGGATGCGACCGAAACACAGCTTACGAACAGCCACAGCCCGAAAATGCCGGCAACCCATTCCGCGCCGATCAGTTTGCGCAAGGCCCTTAAAAAGTTCGGACGGTGGGGTTTCGTCTCTGCGACACTCATGCGCGCACTTTGCCCGCATCGATGTCGATTGTGCGGTCGCACCGCGCGGCCAGCGCCTTGTCATGCGTCACCATCAGCATCGATGCGCCGCTGGCGTGAACCAGGTCGAACATCGTGCCGACAACATCCGCGCCTGTTTCCTGGTCGAGGTTTCCGGTCGGTTCGTCGGCCAGCACGAGGCGGGGCGATGCCGCAAAAGCCCGTGCGATGGCGACGCGCTGCTGTTCACCGCCGGAAAGCGCGGCGGGCCGATGGTTCAGTCTGTGGCCGAGGCCGACCCGCTTCAGCATTTCCGCGCCCTTTTCCTCGCTGTCGGGGTCGCCGGCAAGCAGCAGGGGCAGGGAGGCGTTCTGCAGGGCGCTCATCGCAGGCACCAGATGAAACGACTGGAACACGATGCCGATATCGCGGCGGCGCAGGTCGGTTCGCGCGGCTTCATTCGCCGTGGCGAAATCGACGCCGAGCACGTTCACCGCGCCGCTGCTCGCCGGTTCCAGCCCGGCGATGACGGCGATGAGCGATGATTTTCCGGACCCCGACGGCCCGGTCACCGCGACGATCTCGCCGTCTTCGATCCGCATGTCGATTCCGCACAGCACGGAAACGTCGCCGTCGGCAGTGGGGAAGGAAAGGCGGGTATCTGACAGATCAATCGCGGGTGCGGCGATGATGTCCGGGGATGAGGCTTGCATCAGGGGTTCGTCCGGCAGGGGTTGGGTTTCAGGCATGGAAAGGACGTGGGGGCTGGGGCTTCCGGGTAAACGCACGATTATGTGTTCAGTATGAGCTAGTCGGGCGCACCGCGAAGTCAATATCCGGCGCCGGCATGCCGTATCGCCAGCACCGGGCTGTCCGCCGGTAACGACTTACGTTTCGGGATGGGCGTCGAGCAGCACCAGGGCCGCCGCCTTCGCATCCCGGGCCGGGTGTTCCGTATGGCCCAGATGGGCGGTGACGATGGCGCCTTCCTTCAAAAGCAGCAATTGCCGGGCGAGCGCGCCGGGGTCGGCATACCCCGCCTGTGCGGCCAGTTTCGTGATGTGATCTTCCAGCATCCGTTTGTGGTCGGCGGACTGTTTGTGGATCGGATGGCTGGCGTCCTGAAACTCGGACGATGCCTTGATGAACATGCACCCCCTGTAGCCCGGTTCGTCGAACCATTCCTCCAGCGCATCGAACAGGGCGGCGAGCTGTTGCCGGGGTGTTTTTCCGAGGTCTTCCATCCGGCGATAAAGCCAGTTGCGGAACTGTTCGTCCCGCAGCCGCAGCACGGCGAGAATGAGATCCTCCTTGGTGCGGAAGTGCTTGTACATCGAGGTCTTCGAAATGCCGGTATCGGCGACCAGCCGGTCCATGCCGGTCGCGTTGAACCCGTTCCGGTAAAACGCCTGCAGCGCTTTCTGAACCAGTTCGTCGCGCTTGGTTTGTCTCATCTTACACCATTATAGTTACCGATCTGTACATATATAAGTGGCTTCGACCATTAAATGTCAATGAAAAATATGATAAAAAACAATGTATTATTGGGTTGTCACAGAAAATTCTGAAGAAAATCCGAAAAAATATATTGAAAAAGTGAACCGATCGGTACATATGTTTGTTCGTAAAGTGTACAGATCGGTAACCTTTGAAGAATCGTTTCAATGCGCGTGGCGCACGACAGGGACAGGAGATCAATATGAGCATCTATTCGAATCGTTTGTTCGATGGCGGCATTCGTCTGCGGGCCATTGCCTTCACAATGCTGGTTGCGCTGGCGGCGACCCTTATCGGCAGCGCGGTCGAGGCGGATAACAGCGGCCTGCCCAGGCCCTGCGCCCAAATCGCGGTTGCCGTGACCGAAGTTGCGGCGGTCGACTGACCGACAACCCTCTTCGCCGAATTACCTCTACCCCTCGGCGTTCCCGTCTCCGGTCATCCGCACTCCCCCTGGCGGTGGCCGGAGACACCACCCCACCACTTCACCAACAGGAGACAAGACAATGACAACGTTCACGACCCATACGATTGAAACAGCCCCTGAAACCGCAAAATCGCTTCTGCAGGCGGCGAAGAAAGCCTTTTCCTTCGTGCCGAACCTGCTGGGCACCATGGCCGGGTCGCCGGCCCTGCTGGAAGGCTACATGACGCTGGCGGGCATCTTCGACAAAACGGACCTGTCGGAGACCGAACGGCAGATCATCCTGATGACCAACAACCGCCTGAACGGCTGCACCTACTGCATGGCGGCGCATACGACGATTTCTCAAATGGCCAAGGTGCCGTCCGACGTTATCGCGGCCCTGCGCAACAACACGCCGATTGCCGATCCGAAGCTGGAGGCGTTGCGGACCTTCACCGCAGTGGTGAATGAAACGCGCGGCTGGCCGGAAGAAAGCGATATCGACGCCTTCCTTGCCGCCGGCTACACGAAACAGACGGTCCTGGATGTCATCCTCGGCACCAGCCTGAAGGTCATGTCGAACTACACGAACCACATCGCCGAAACCCCGCTCGACGACGCCTTCGCGGCGAATGCCTGGGCGCAGCCGACACGGCGCGCGGCGTAAAGTGCGTCGGGGCCTGTGCGCCGGCGCAGGCCCCGCCGGTTTTTGTCTGGTAACCCGTCGAGGTTTCAGCGGCGACCCGCCTCCAGGCCAAGCGTCGCGCTCGTCCTCCCACCCTCGACGATACTGTCTCCGGCCATCCGGTTTCCCCTGCCGGACGACCGGAGACATTTTTTCATGCCACCTCATCGCGAGATCAAACCGTTGCCGGCAGCCTGAATCCCGTGGCCCTCGGGTTAGTTCCAGCCTTCGACGCCGGCCATGTTGGGCAGTTCGTGCGCAATACCCTTGTGACAGTCGATACAGGTTTTTTCGCCGGTGACGAGGAAGGTCTCATGCGCTTCCGCCGCCCGCTTTTCCTGTAGCGAGAAATCCATGTATACCTCGCTGTGACAGTTTCGGCATTCAAGGGAATCGTTGGCCTTGAGACGGGCCCATTCGTGTTTCGCCAGCTCCAGTCGGTGTGCCAGGAATTTCTCACGGGTGTTGATGGTGCCGAAAATCGTGCCCCACACTTCTTTCGAGGCCTGCATCTTGCGGGCGATCTTGTCGGTCCATTCGTGCGGCACGTGGCAGTCAGGGCATGTTGCCCGCACCCCGGATTTGTTGACGAAGTGAACTGTCGAGCGCAGCTCCTGATAAACGTTGTCACGCATTTCGTGACAGCTTATGCAAAACGTCTCGGTGTTGGTGGCTTCGAGAGCGGTGTTGAATCCGCCCCAGAACAGAACGCCGGCGACAAAGCCGCCGATGCTCAGCGTGCCGAGACTGATGGTCGCCGATGGGCGGCGCAGAATGCGAAGGTAGCGGGTAAAGCAGCCCCAAAGTTTTCCAATCATAGTAACGGTGCTTTCCGATCAGTTTCCGGAGTTCGCAGCTTCAACGGCGAGAAGGCTGTCGATATCAACGAAGGTATTGCGAACAGGAACCGGAACGCGTGTCTGCACCACGTGACACTGGTTGCAGAAGTAGCGGCGCGGTGAAACAGCGGCGAGAAATTGGCCGTCCCGATCCATGAAATGAGTGATGCTGATCATCGGCGCACCGCTCTCGCTAACGCGCGCACGGGCGTGGCAGGACAGGCACTGGTTCGCGTTCTTGTCGAGCTGATATTCGTCGATCCTGTGTGGGATGACCGGCGGTTGCTCCGGATAATTGCGCGCTTGCCTCCGGTCCGTTTCCTCCGTTTGTGCAATTCGCGGCGCCTCTGCTGTATCACCGAGCGACGCGGTGCCGCGAAGACCGGTCGTTTCCGGTGTGACGCTCTGGGCGGAGGCAGCGGATGCCACCGCAAGCGCCAGAATAGAAAGCCCTGCGGCAAGCAGCGATGTCAGAGAGTGTCGTTTCGTCATTGTTTTGTCTCCTCCGTGCCGGCTATCAGGTTTTCGAGATGCGTATGGCGCATTTCTTGTAGTCCGTCTGTTTGGATATCGGGTCCGTGGCGTCGAGCGTCACTTTGTTGATCAACTGGCTGGCATCGAACCAGGGCACGAAGACGAGGCCGCGCGGCGGTTTGTTCCTGCCCCGTGTCTCGACCCGCGTGCGGATCGAGCCGCGCCGGGATTCAACCTTGACCTCGTCGCCCCGGCGCACGCCAAGGTCTATCGCGTCGTCCGGGTGCATGTAGCAGAGGGCGTCCGGCATCGAGCGGTAGAGTTCCGGCACGCGCTGCGTCATCGACCCTGAATGCCAGTGTTCCAGCACACGGCCGGTGGACAGCCAGAACGGATAATCTTCGTCGGGGCTTTCCGCCGCCGGTTCATAAGGCAAGGCGAATATCCAGGCCCGCTTGTCCGGCTTTCCGTAGAACTGGATATCCGATCCGGCTTCAACATAAGGGTCGTAGCCTTCGCGGAAGCGCCAGCGCGTTTCCTTGCCGTCGACCACCGGCCAGCGCATACCGCGCACTTCGTGGTAGGTCTCGAAACTGGCCAGATCATGCGCCTTGCCTCGACCGAACGTGGCGTATTCCTCGAACAGGCCCTTTTGTACATAGAAACCGAAATCCTCGGATTCATGATTGCCGTATGCTTTTGCTTCATCGCTGAGCGGGTACTGATCGACCTGACCGTTCCGGTACAAAACGTCGAACAGGGTCTTGCCGCGAAGCTCCGGTTTCTTGGCGATCAGTTCTTCCGGCCAAACTTCCTCAACCGTAAACCGCTTGGAAAACTCCATGACCTGCCAGAGATCGGATTTCGCTTCGCCCGGCGCGGGGGCAAGCTGATGCCAGAACTGGGTTCGGCGCTCGGCATTGCCGTATGCGCCTTCCTTCTCGACCCACATTGCCGTCGGCAGAATCAGATCCGCCGCCTGCGCGGTAACCGTCGGGTAGGCGTCTGAAACGACGATGAAGTTGTCCGGGTTCCGGTAACCGGGCAGGCCTTCCTCAAGCATATTGGGCGCGGCCTGCATGTTGTTGTTCACCTGAACCCAATAGGCGTTCAGTTTGCCGTCTTTCAGCATCCGGTTCTGAAGCACGGCGTGATAGCCGGGCTTTTCGGGGATCGTGCCTTCCGGCAGCTTCCAGATTTTCTCGGCATACGCCCGGTGTTCCGGATTATTCACCACCATGTCGGCGGGCAGCCGGTGCGAGAAGGTACCGACTTCGCGCGCCGTACCGCAGGCCGATGGCTGGCCGGTCAGCGAGAAAGGACTGTTGCCCGGTTCCGCTATTTTGCCGGTCAGCAGATGGATGTTGTAGATCAGGTTGTTCACCCAGACGCCACGCGTGTGCTGGTTGACCCCCATCGTCCACAGGGACATCACCTTCTTGGTCGGATCGGCGTAGATTTCCGCCATCTGCAGCAGCGTTTCCTTGGGAACGCCCGACAGTTCATGCGCCTTGTCGACGGTATATTCGGAAACGAACGCGGCGAATTCGTCGAACGTCATCGGCTCCGAGCCGCCGACATTGTCATTGTTCCTGGCGGCCTGTTCCAATGGATGTTCGGGCCGAAGTCCGTAGCCGATATCGGGATTGCCGAGCCGGAAATTCACATGTTTGCCGACGAAATCCTCGTTCACCTTGCCATTCTGGATGATGTAGTTGGCGATGAAATTCAGGATGGCGAGGTCCGATTGCGGTTTGAAAATGACGGGAATGTCCGCCAGCTCGAAACAGCGGTTTTCGAAAGTCGACATCACGCAGACCTCGACGTGAGGATGGCTCAGCCGCCGGTCGGTGAGGCGGGTCCACAGGATGGGATGCATTTCCGCCATGTTCGCGCCCCAAAGCACGAACGCATCGGCATGCTCAAAATCGTCGTAGCAGCCCATTGGCTCGTCTATGCCGAAGGTTCGCATGAACCCGCCAACGGCTGACGCCATGCAGTGCCGGGCGTTCGGGTCGATGTTGTTGGAGCGAAAGCCGGCCTTGTAGAGCTTGGATGCCGCGTACCCCTCCCAGACCGTCCATTGGCCGGAGCCGAACATGCCGACCGCTGTCGGGCCTTTTTCGCGCAGGGACTTCTTGAACTTTTCGGCCATGACATCGAAGGCCTTGTCCCAACTGACCGGGGTGAAATCGCCCTCCTTGTGATACTCGCCGCCACGCATGCGCAGCAGAGGCGTCGTCAGCCGATCTTCGCCATACATGATCTTGGAGAGGAAGTAGCCTTTGACGCAGTTCAGCCCCTTGTTCACCTCGGACTTCACGTCGCCATGGGTCGCCACAACACGGCCGTTCTTGGTCGCGACCATTACCGAGCATCCGGTTCCGCAGAAGCGGCAGGGCGCTTTCGACCATTTCAGATCGGTAAGGGAGCGTTCGGTGACAAGATTCTGCGCCTTGGCCGGCAGCGCCATTCCGGCGGCGGATGCGGCGGCCGCGACGGCCTGTGCTTTCAGGATCTGCCGGCGGGTGAGGCTCTGGATCGTCATAGGGTGTCTCCTGTTTCGAGAACGGGTGGGTCGTCGGGACGGTCGTCGATGGCGTGATAGACGAGGTTGGCGGAGAGAACGCCCTCCATGACGGCGATCTCGTCGGCGATGCGGGAAATTTCCGATTCATGCGCGGTTTCGATGACGGCGATCAGCTTGCCGCAGGCATCCGTCAGGGCGATTTCCACGCCGAGGTCGGAGATGACGCGCTCGATCTCGTCAAGTCGCTCCGGCCGAACCTGCACAAGAATGCTCGATATGTGGACGGGGGCATCCATCAGGCGTCTTCCTTGTGTTTGAGACTGAGCGCGTTTGCTGGGCAGGACGATATGCAGGCGCCGCAACCGGTGCAGACCGCTTCTTCCAGCGTTGGTGTTGGCGGGCCGCCGATTCTCGGGCGAAACCGGATCGCCTGTTCAGCACAGACATCGCGGCAGCTTTCGCAGTGGATGTCGCGATGCGCCAGGCAGGTTTCTTCATTAAGCACGGCGGCGATATTCCAGGGCGGGTCCCGGAACGTGACGAACACATCTTCGTTGCAGGCGGCGGCGCATTCGCCACAGAAGGTGCATTCGCGCGATCCGGCGAAGGGATCGAAGACCGGATAGCCGCCGGCGCCCGGTTTCAGAACGTTTTCAGGACAGGCACGCAAACAATCGCCACACCCGGTGCAGCGCGAATCCAGCAGGGTCTCATCGGTCCAGGGCGGACGAAACGGCGCCGGCTCCGTCTGCTTGCGCGCGAACAGGAAACGCCGTCTGCCCTGGTCAATTGTCGATGCTGCCCGCATGGTAACCCGGGGTTAACCCGGAGGCCCTGGCGGACCGTTGATCAACTGCAGAATCCAGACGATCAGGCCGAATGCGCCAACGAAAGCGACAGTAAGCCCCGGTATTATGACGAATGTCGTTGCAATAAACGCCAAGCGTTCCTCGCCTCGCGAGGGTTGATCATCCGTACTGGCAGATAAATTTTGCGAACCGTCCGATGGCGCCGCCATTCCCGCTCCCCGCATCGTTATTACAGCATCGTTATTACAAATTTCTTTTGGACAAGCATACCACAGCCGAGTGATCGGCTCATTGACAACTATCAAGCGAATTGGCCGACAATTCCCTGTTGCGCCGAAGTGAGGCTTGAACGCATGATCAAGCCATGATTTCAGAAACGGATATTACTCTGTTGAAACGGACCCGTTTGTTCGATCGCATGGCGGATGACGATATCGATCAGCTGGTCAAAGGGGCGGTCATCCGGCAGTTCGTGAAGGGAGAGGCGATTTTCAGGCAAGGCGACCCGGCTACCGGCTTCTTTTGCGTTCTGTCCGGCTGGGTCAAGGTGTACAGAGTCTCATCGATCGGCGATCAGGCGGTGCTCGGCATCTTCGGACGTGGTGAAACCTTTGCCGAAGCGGCCGTGTTTCTCCATGAATCGTATCCGGCGCATTGCGAGGCGATCGAGGATTGCCGGTTGCTGATGCTTTCACGCCGGACCATCGAAGCCTGTATAGTATCCAACCCGCGGATCGCGTTCGGCATGCTCGGCTGTGTTTCCCGTCACCTGCACGGCATGGTAATGCAGGTCGAACAGTTAAAGACCCGAAATGCCGGACAAAGACTGGGTTACTTCCTTCTCGGGCTGTGCGATGCAAAATCCGGTAAAGCAAAAGTAGAGCTTCCCTATGACAAGATGCTGATAGCCGCCAGGCTCGGCATGAAGCCTGAAAGTCTGTCCCGCAATCTCGCAAGTCTCGAAACGGTCGGGGTGCATGTCGACGGTGGAATCGTGCGGATCGACGATGTCGAGGAACTGGCAAGCCACTGTGCAACCAGACCGCTGAGAGGCCGTCCAAAACCCTGAATCCCAAAGATTGAACTCCTGACATATGTCAAGGAGTACAGTTTCGGAAGCCTGTATCTTCGTTTCATTGAACCGATAGAAGCAGGAGGCTGAAGATGACGACTATGCAAACGTGGAAGCCTTATGAATGGAACGACAAGATGAGCGTTGGCATCGCACAACTCGATGACGACCACAAAGGGTTGATCGCCATTATCAACCGGCTGGGTGAAGCGTTATATGGCGCTGAACGCAACAAGGCTGCTCTGGAGCCCGCATTCAGGGCGCTACGGCATTACATGAAGATCCATTTCGCGCGGGAAGAAGAGGTGATGCGTGCAGCCCATTATCCCGAGTTCGAGGCACACAAGCCGCAGCATCGGGATTTCATTGAGGAGATCAACGATATGCGCGAGCGGTTCGAGGCCGGTGCGGATGAACAGTTACTGGGCGATCTGACAAGTTATCTGCGCGACTGGCTCGTTAACCACATCATGGTCGAGGACATGGCCTACAAGCCGTATCTCAGTGGCAATGACGATGCGCGTCGCGCTGCCAGGGAGTTCTCGGGTCTGGCAATGTGGAACGGCTGACGGAACAGGAACAAGCGAAACCGGCGCCGCTGGTTTGTATCACTGCAGACTTCCGTCCCGCATCCTTGCCGGGCTTTACATGAGTCTGCGGCCTGGCCTTACCGCGTTAATACAGGCTTGTTTTGTCAGACCCGTTTCTGGCGGTGTCCTCAGCTAGTCGAGCCCCATGCAGTTGGCGTAGTAGGTGACGGTGGCGGGCCAGTCGGAAAACACGCCGACGACGCCGACATCCTGCGCCAGCACATGCAGAACCTCGAACATCATGCCGTCGGACGTGATCACGTCACTGACACTCTGGTAGTACCAGCCGCCGCCGGTCTTCAGCGGGCCGGACCGTTCCAGGGTCCATGTAATGATGTTCAGCCCGGCGTCCCTGGCAGCCTTTGCATACGGCGAGGGCACGATATTCCCGTCTTCCAGTGTCAGCAGCATCCAGATCGGCGGCGCGATGTAGTTGACGCCCCTGGCCTTCAGGTCAGCCATTGTCGGGGTGAAGGTGGCGGGGGTCATCGGGTCAAACCCGGCCTCGTCGTAACGCCCGTCAAGATACACCGCCTGTTTTCCGAATTCCGGCTCGTTATCGATCCAGTACAGCACGTCATCGAGGTTGAAGCTCTGCAGCCAGACATCCTGCGGCGGAATGCCGGCCTGCCTGTAGTCGTCGATCAGCTTCTGCGCATAGTCCTGCTGCGTGAAGCCGTTGAACGGCATCTCGACTGTCGGGCTTTTCAGTTCAGGGGTGAATTTTGCGCCGAGCGAGCGGATCAGGTCGATGGACTCCGCATGGGTCATCAGGGTGCCGGCCTGCGCGGCGTAGAGATCGGTGCGCCACGATGCCGTAGCATCCCTATACGCCCCGACGGTTTTCGCCGATGTGTCGGCGGCGTCCATCTTGCCATTCAGGGTTCTGAACTCCGCGAGCGTAAGCGCGCTTGTGCGGCATTCCGCGGTTGCGGGTTGACCGGCGGCGGCGGGCGAAAACGGGATGATGCATTTCGACGCCAGCGGCGACGCCAGAATATCCGTCGTGGTGTGCAGGTCGTTCTGCGCATGGCGGCAGACAAGCTGCCTGTCGGCGGTGAAGGTGACATCGCATTCCACGATGCCCGCGCCCATGCGGGCGGCGGCGCGGTAGGATTCCGCCGTGTGTTCGGCGAACATCAGCGGCGCGCCGCGGTGGCCGATGCTGAACAGCGACGGGGCATTGGCCTTTTCCGAACAGGCCTGAAGCGCCTGCTTCAGCGGCCCGTCCTGCATCTGCTGCACCAGGAAATGCGGCCGCGGCCCGAGATCGACCGTGTCGGCGGCGGCGATGCCCGCCAGCCCGCAGATCATACCGATTACGCATACCGTCCGTTTCATGTATCCCGACATCGCTCTTCCCAGACTCCCGATTATCCGTAGTGGCATTCAACGGCCTTTTGCCGTCCCCGTCATTACGGCGGTATGAAAAGCTTATGACTCAGACCCGGCCTGTTTGACGGTCCGGCGGTGAATGTTAGCCATGACAGAGCGCTGTTGCGACGGTGCGATGAGGATGGCCAGAAGCACAAGCAGGCCGCCGCTCAACTGCGTGAGGGTAAGAGTCTCTCCGAAAACGAGCCAGCCGACGATGAACATGGTCGGCAGTTCGGTGCTGCCGGCGATGGACGTCTTGGCCGAGCCGATAACCGGGGCGAACCAGGAATAGAGAAATTGCGGCAGTAGCGCCGTCAGCATCGCGATGCTCGCGACCAGCCAGTAGCCGTCAGGGGAGTCCGGCAGAATCCGCTCCGTCTCATAGCTCAGCACCAGTGGCAGCAGCGCCAGCGAACCTCCCAGAGCCATGCTGCTGACACGGGAAAGCGGCGGCAGAACAAGAAGCTTGTCGGTCAACACCACGATGCTGAATGCGAAACCCAGAGGCGCGCAAAAAGCCCCGGCCAGCGCCAGATAAGACACGCTTCCGTCGAATCTGGGCGAAAGCGCGATCACCGCCGCCAGCAGAATCATCGAAGCGGCGGAAACGGATCGCAGCCCGACAGGAGACCGGAACCAGAGATAGCCCAACACGACGGTGAAAAGCGGGTAGGTCATATAGATCACCCCCGACGTCGAAACCGGCAGATAATTCAGAATGTTGATATATCCGATCCAGCCCAGCCCGGCGACGATGCCCGACAGGATTCCCCACAAGGTCGGAATCCGGTATTCGCCACGAAGCTTCAGCAGCGGCAACAACAGCACGGCGACAAAGCTGTAACGGTAAAACGCGATGACGGGAGGGGCGATCCCCAGCGCCGTCAGTTCCTTGACGAAAAGCGGGGCCAGCCCGAAGCCGATGCAGGACAGCACGATCGCCAGAGTGGCCGTCGACGGTCTTTCGAAAAACGGTGTTGGCCCCTCGGGCGGCGTGTTCATTCTTCGCCAGTATCACAAGTTTGAACCAGCGTCATCAGAGATAAACCGGAGACTGTTCACGGCTTTTCCGGCAGGCGGCTCATCATCGTCACGGTGAGGCCGGACGCTTACGGCTGGGCGGCAGCAGGCTGAGGTTCGAGACCGTCCAGTGCATCTGCCAAGGGAAAGCGATGACCGTCTTGTTGCGTTTCATGCGGTTCCGTCAGGTGTGTTTCCAATTACCGAAACACAGAAGAAGACCTCACACGCCCAGGCCACTTGCGCATGCCCGGAAGGCACGCACGGCCGGACCGGCGCCATCCAACGTGACAATCACGGCCTGATCGCCAAGCACAGCCGTGGCCGTGTCATTGAACTCAATGCCATTCAAAACGTTGCCGAAGCCCCGATCCTTAACGGTCAGGGTTTTCCGGTCGGCTGATAGCAGGTGCCGGTTTGTGGAGATCGTCATGCTGCGCTGTCCTTCGAAACGAATGCCGAAAACGGGCTTCGGAGCCCAGGTTCGGTTTAGCGTGATGGCAATTGCGTATTCAGAAATCGCCAGGTCATAGGTTATGCGAATTCGGGAGAGCTCGTCTTTGTGGGTCAGTTCACAAACCTTCCCCGACCTGGTTTCCCAAGCGAGCGCCGGGGTTGCCAGTAGCATCAGGGCGATCAGTGCGTGCAGCATATAGCCGGAAACAGCAGCTCGGACGTTTAGGCGCATTTTACAGGCCTCGTAATTTCCTCACGCCGGTACCCGTCGCCGATCCGGCGTGCTCCGTTACCAACGTACATGAAGAAACTGATTTGTTTGGGGTTTGTTTCAAGTCCAAAAAACATTGGATTGGGATAAATGCCCGCAACAGGTCAAAAAACAGCCGGTCTCGGCCTGCGTGTTGAGCGTCTATGCGCCAGCTGTTACGCTTGTACCGAACAACCAGCAGAAGGCCCAAATGCCCCGCGACACCAAATTGATCCTTTGTCCGATTAACCTGCGCCACGCCAAACTGGACGACAACGCATATCAGGAAGCCATCGCGATGGCGCGACGCCGTGGCGCCAGGCTTCTGGTTGCGACGGTTGTTCCCGAGATGGAGCGCAACCTGAACATCCATGATTCAGAAGCGTATTGGGGCAAGGCACTGGATGAATTTGTTGCAGCGTATCCTGCCGAAGGAGTCGAAGTGGAAACAGCCGTTCTGCTTGGGGCGGTGCACCGGCAGATCGTCAAACTAGCCGAAAAACGCAATGTGGATGTGATTGTGATGGGGTCGGCCAATCCCAAGATAAAGGATTATATTCTGGGAACCACGGCAAGCCACGTGGTTACGCATGCGAAGTGTTCCGTCTATGTGGTTCGTTCGTGACGCCATCGAAGCAGGGCGGCGATAGTAATTCGGATATGGGATATAGGCACGGTTCGGTTCCCCTGTTTGCGGTTCTGTTTCCCGGTTAGGAAAACAGGTAGCATCTGACCTTTTAACGATGCCGGTATGACTGTTCGATGAAACAGATCGCCATTTTCCAACACGATTCCTTGAACACGCAGCATATCGGGAACTTTGCGTTGGCTCTCCCTCGTGTCGGCTGCCGGGCGAAGGGTTCAATGACTGCTATACATACAAGTGTGCATAACAATTTAAACATCTTTCCGGATGTCGGTGTTTGCTTACACCCATACCGGGTAACCGGTTTGTGTCTTGGCAAATGATCGACATGGTTTGCCTGTGATAAAGCCCAAACCCGTCTACTGAACCGCTCCAACTACTTTTACGATGGCCAGTTCTAACCTGGGGTAAGAAAGGCAACGAATAGATCTCCAAATGCCCAGATAATGGTTCCACCACAAATCAGACCGATTTCTGTTTTCTTTATCGTGTTTGGTATTTTCGATTTGGTTATGACGAAGTGATTTTCGATCCAAGCGAGTCTGTCTGGTGCAAGGAGTTTTCGAATCAGTGCGAGATGCGAAAGCCTGTAAACGAATGCATTTGCACGCCGGTCTACATTAACATACGCAAAAAATATTCCGATCAGGATCACGATTGATCCAAACCGCCCAAATAAAGATGGCTCTCCGAAGATAGCTGCAATGAAGAAGCCGGCCCATAGCGCGAAAAGGCTGAGGATGACGGCTAAACTTATCGAGATCACAGCTCCGATTGGTCGTCGTCCCATTGAGGCTCAAATACCCTCTCTCACCTTACCATTGTTCTCAACTAAGATATGCGCGTGATTGGCTATCTTGCAAACTTGCCTCACAGCTCACCTCTTCGCTAACCGTGAATACGAGGGGATAGATAATCAAACAGCGACGTTGTTGTAAAAATGCGATTGGCGCAATGAGCTGCTTCCTGTTTTTAGTCCACCCGAGCGGATGATTTTCCGGGGTTAGGCGGTTAATTGCACGTAAGAACCGGATAGCATGGCTATTGGTGGTTTTTCTCCGATAGCGCTTTGAGGCCGAACCTTTAAAGCTCTAGTCTTTTATATTAGTTTGATACCATGGAGTATATATCGTCCTTACTGACAGACCCAGCAGCATGGATTGCGTTCGGAACGCTCGCAGTAATGGAGATCGTTCTTGGTATCGACAATTTGATTTTCATTTCGATCCTGACGAACAAACTACCAGAGTCAAAAAGAACGCGCGCACGACGTATCGGAATAGCCGGTGCATTGATCCTACGTCTTGGTTTGTTGGGCACAGTCGCGATCATCATTAAACTGACAGAACCAGTTCTGACTGTTCTTGGTAACACTCTTTCTTGGCGGGATATCATTCTGATCACGGGTGGTTTGTTTCTTGTCTGGAAAGCGACAAAAGAAATTCATCACAAGGTTGACCCTGACCCGGGGCCAGATGCAATTAATCCAAGCATTCCGGCAACAAGCGCTGCTGTCGTGATATTTCAGATACTGCTGTTGGACGCTGTCTTCTCTATAGATAGCATCATCACCGCCGTTGGCATGACATCTCATGTCCCCATTATGGTCGCTGCAATCGTGAGTGCAGTGTTGGTGATGCTTATTGCTGCCGATCCTTTGGCACGTTTCATTGAAGCAAATCCGACCATTGTCATGCTGGCCCTTGGTTTCTTGTTGTTGATTGGCACCACTCTCATCGCAGAGGGATTCGGGGCAGAAATACCCAAAGGATACATCTATGCTGCCATGGCATTCTCGGCTTTGATCGAGGCGCTCAACATGTGGTCAAAACACGCCCGGCGGCGTGTCGGCTCTATAAAAGATGAATGATTGTTTCGAAGGTGCTCTGAGTGAACCTGAGAGGCTCGTCGTACCGCCG
This sequence comes from Alphaproteobacteria bacterium, assembly GCA_040222995.1. Lineage (GTDB taxonomy): Bacteria > Pseudomonadota > Alphaproteobacteria > UBA8366 > Aestuariispiraceae > JAVKBW01. Next base: position 56,919 of record JAVKBW010000082.1, read on the forward strand.
CCAACGACCGAACTGACATCCGCTCTCATTCGTCGTGTTGTTGGGCAGCTAACTGGTGATGATGTTTCGATTGGTTACTTGGTGATTCAGTTCCGGCGACGCTCGTTTGGTGGATTGTTCCTCGTCTTATCTGCCTTGGGATTATTGCCTGGTATCTCAATTATTGCTGGATTGGCGATGATCTTTCCTGCGATCCAATTGGCAATCGGGCTTCGGGCCCCCTTGCTACCTCGCTTTATGAGACGGCGCAGAGTTTCTATTGATATAATCAGAGCCGTTGCCAGCCGAACTGTTCCCTGGGTCGAGCGTATCGAGCGATACACACGTCCTCGATATTTTTTATTTTCTCAAGCGCCGGTGCTGATGGCAGCTGGAGTGATGTGCGTTGGTTTGGCTCTCGTCATCATACTCCCGCTTCCCTTCAGCAATTTTCCGCCTGCGATTTCATTTTTGGTATTGTCAGTAGGAATGATTCAGCGAGACGGGCTTTTTATCATTCTTGGAATGTTTCTTTCGGCGATTGCACTTTTAATTGGGGCAGCAATTACATTTCTCGCGATAAATGCAGCCAGCTTGTTGATTTCAAATGCTGGTTAACATGATAAAAAATCTCAGAATCTAAATAGTATCAAAGCGCGTTACATGTTACTTCGGGATCGGATTTGGACACCCAACCGTTCGGTGAAAGCTTCTGGTTTTAGTGGATAACCGGGCGTATCAAGCAATATCCTGAATGGAAATCCAGATACTGGATTTAGCCATAATTCTTCAGGAATAGCCGCCTGCGTTTGTTTCCCTGACTATGCTGGTTCGCCCCTCACGGCTTCTCCGGCAGGCGGCTCATCATCTTCACGGCGAGGCCGGGCGGCAGCAGGCTGAGGATCGAGACGGCCCAGTGCATCTGCCACGGAAACGCGATGACGGTCTTGTTGCGGCGTAGGCCGCGCCGGATGATCCGCGCCGCCCGGTCGGCCTCCATCAGGAACGGCATTTTATACGGGTTGGCGTCCGTCATCGGGGTGCGCACGAAGCCGGGGCAGATGGTCGAGACCTCGACGCCGTGCGGCATCAGATTGCCGCGCAGGGCTTCGCCATAGGTCTTCACGGCGGCTTTCGCGGCGGAATAGGCGGGCGCGCCCGGGAACCCGCGATAGGCGGCCAGCGAGGCCATCAGGGCGATCTGCCCGCGCCCGCGCGTCCGCATTTGCGGGATGATCGGATGGATGGTGTTGAGGGTGCCGGCCAGATTGATCGAGAAGATTTCCCGCGCCTGGTCGTCGTCCTCGCCGCCATCGCCGGTGCCGCCCGAAACGCCGGCATTGGCGATCACCAGATCGAGCGGCGCGAGCTTGTCCGCCCCCAATACATACCGGCCGATCGCCTCGCGGTCTTCCACGTCGACGGCGTGACATTCGACTTCCGCCTCGAAAATCCGGCAGGCCTCGGCGGTATCCTCCAGCGCGTCGCGGCGGCGCGCGCACAGAAACAGCCGTGTGCCCGGCGCGGCGTATACCAGCGCCAGCGCCCGCCCGATCCCGGAGGATGCCCCGGTGATCAGAATCGTGTTTGGATTCTCCATTCCGTCACCTAACCTTCCGTCCCGGCAGTGTCGACGATGGGCCGGTGGTGTTGCAACCCCGCGCGGCGCTCGCTATCACCAACCGGCAGCAAACAGGAGGATTCATGACCGTCAACAGCATGACCGGGTTCGCCCGCGCGGAAGGCGGCGATGACGATTTCACCTGGGTCTGGGAACTGCGCTCCGTTAACGGCAAGGGACTGGATGTGCGGCTGCGCCTGCCGTCGGCGGTCGACGCCATGGAACAGGAAATCCGTCAGCGGCTGCAGAAACGCTTCAAGCGCGGATCGGTGACGTGCAGCCTCGACCTGAAAGCGGTTTCCGAAACATCCGACCTTGTGGTCAACGAAGACCTGCTGGAACAGCTTATCGACACCTGCCGGACGCGGGGCGAAACGCCGCGCATCGAATCGCTGCTGCTGGTGCGCGGCGTCGTCGAACCGCGCGACGACCGGCAGAAGGCCGGCGATGACGAGGACAGGATGAAAGCCATCCTGGCGAATTTCGACGAAGCCGCCGCCGGTCTGGAAACGGCGCGGGCGTCGGAAGGCGAGGCGGTGCAGGCGGCGTTGCAGGAAAGCCTGTCGGCGCTGTCGGACTCGCTTTCGCAGGCAAAGGCGCTGGCCGACGATATTCCGGATATGATCTCGGCGAAGCTGAAGGCGCAGATGGATAAACTGCTGGCCGATCTGGTGCCGGACGACCGGCTGGCGCAGGAAGCGGCGCTGCTGGCGACGAAGGCGGATATAAGGGAAGAGCTGGACCGGCTGTCGGCCCATATCGACAGCGCCGGCGGGCTGCTGAAGGAAGACGGGCCGGTCGGCCGGAAGATCGAGTTTCTGGTGCAGGAACTGAACCGGGAAACCAACACGATCTGCAGCAAGTCAGCCTCGATTGAACTGACGGAAATCGGCCTCGCCATGAAAGCCAGCATCGACCGCTTTCGCGAACAGGCGGCGAATGTCGAATAGGGAAAGGGACGCGAATGAGCGGCTATATCGAACCGTTTAAGGTCAAGAGGCGGGGGCTGATGCTGGTGCTGTCCTCGCCGTCAGGGGCCGGCAAGTCGACCATTTCGCGGCGCATTCTCGATGAGGACGACGAGATCACGATGTCGGTTTCCGCCACCACGCGGCCGAAGCGGCCGGGCGAAACGCCGGGCAAGGACTACTATTTCGTCGACAAGACGGAATTCGACCTGATGGTGAATCGCGGCGAGTTTCTGGAATCGGCGAAGGTATTCGGCAATTACTACGGCACGCCGAAAGCGCCGGTGATGGAAGCGCTGGAAAACGGCCTCGACGTGATGTTCGACATCGACTGGCAGGGCGCGCAGCAATTGCAGGAACAGGCGGTCGACGATCTGGTGCTGGTGTTCATTCTGCCGCCGACGATGGTCGAACTTGAAAGGCGGCTGAACAAGCGGGCGCAGGACCCGCCGGAGGTCGTCGCACGGCGGATGGCGAAAGCCGCCGACGAGATGAGCCACTACCCGGAATACGACTGGATCGTCATCAACGAGGATATCGACAGAAGCGTCGAGAGCGTCCGGTCGATCCTGCATTCGGAACGGCTGCGGCGGCGCCGCCAGATCGGCCTCGGCGAATTCGTCAAGGGGCTGCGCGAAGGCTAGAGCGGCTCACGATTAGTCGTGATCCGCTCTGGTAACAGCGGCGGCCAGATGGCCATAGCCGGCTATGTCTATTTCCTCGGCCCGCGCGGTGCCGTCCAGCCCGGCCTGTTCCAGCAGGGCTGCGACATCGAGCCCCAGCGACTTCAGCGATTGCCGCAGCATCTTGCGGCGCTGCCCGAAGGCGGCGGCGGTGACCTTTTCCAGCACGCGGATGTCGCCGTCATACGGCGGGGTTTCGTACGGCCGCAATGTGACGACGGCGGAATCGATTTTCGGCGGGGGTGTGAAGGCGCGGGCCGGCACGGTGAAGGCGTAGTCGGTTTCGCAGCGCCAGTTCGCGATCACGCTCAGCCGCCCGTAAGCGGCGTCGCCCGGTGCGGCGGTGATCCGTTCGGCGACTTCCTTCTGGAACATCAGGGTCATCGACGCGATGGGCGTGTCGCCGGTCAGCCAGCCGATCAGCAAAGGCGTGCCGACATTGTAGGGCAGGTTGGCGACGATCGTGTAGGGCGGCGGCCCGAGATCGGCGAAACCGACCTTCGTCGCATCCGCCTCGATCACCCGGAGCGCGCCCTGCGCCGCATCGGCAAGGGGGCTTAGCGCCGCCAGACAGCGCGGGTCCTTCTCGATGGCGACCAGATGCGTCGCCCCACGGGCGAGCAAGGCGCGGGTAAGGCCGCCCGGTCCGGGGCCGACTTCAATGACCGTGCCGTCGGTCAGGTCGCCGGCAGCCCGGGCGATCCGGCCGGTCAGGTTGAGATCGAGAAGAAAGTGCTGTCCCAGGCGTTTGTCTGCCCGCAACCCGGCGTCGGTGATGACGTCCCGCAGCGGCGGCAGCGACGCGAGGGCGTCCGTCATGTCACAGGCGGATATCGATAAAGGCGTCGCGGCGGACATCCCGCAGATACCGGCGGGCGACGAGATTCAGGCGCTCGGTGCCGATCTTGTTCCGGATTTCGTCCCGCGACGGCAGGTTCGGGTCGTCCTGCGTTCGCTTGCACACGGTGATCAGGGCGACCGACCGGCCCAGATCAAGCGGCTGCGATGTTTCCGAGGCTTTCAGCGGCGCCAGTCTGTCCCGCAGGGCGGGAGCGAGATCGCCAAGCCGGACATCGTCGATCCGGTTGGTTTTCGATTCTTCGATCTCGTCGGCGGCGGATTCGGCATCTTCACAGGATGCAATCGTTTCCCGCGCCGCCGCCAGCGTCTGTGTCGCTGCGGCCTTCGCGGAACTGTTGGCGTCGCTGTCCATGGCGATGGCCACCTGAACGATGCTCAGCCGGGCGTCCATCGGATCGAAAGCGCCGGTAGGCTGGCGCTCGTCGAGAACCTGGAACAGGTGAAACCCGCCGAGGCTGCGGATCGGCGGCGACAGCTCGTTCGGCTCCAGCGCCTGAATCGCCTCGTTTATTTCGTCCTGAAACTGGTCTGCCGTGACCCAGCCGAGGCTGCCGTCGTCGTCGGCGGACGCGCTTTGCGAAAAGGTTCGGGCAAGTGCGCCGAAATCGGCCCCTTCTTCGATCTGGCGACGCAATCTGCTGATCGACTGACGGATTTCGACTTCCTGATCCGGGTTCTCGACGGCCAGGAAAATCTCCCGCACCAGTTTTTGCGGTTCGTTCATCGCCTCGCGAAGACGATTGAGCTCCTCGTCTATTTCATCCTCGCCGACGCCGACCAGACGCCGTAAACGCCGTTGTACGATCCCCTGCCAGGCGAGGTTGGCTTCCAGCCGCGACTGAACCGTCGTTGCGTCCACTCTCTGCTGTTCAAAGAAATTCTTTAGCTGATCGATCGTCATGTTGTTGGATTTGGCGATCTTCTCAAATTCCCGCTGTATCGCCCGCTCGCCGATGCGAACGCCGGCCCGTTCGGCCTCCTGCATCCGCAGGCGTTCGTCGATCAACTGGCGCACGACTTCGCTGATCAGGCGGCGCCGGGTTTGCGCATCGTTTTGCAGGCCGGATTCCAGCAGCACCAGCCGGAGCCGGTTTTCGACATCGAGAACGGAAATGACATCGTCGTTGACGACGGCTGCAATTCGCAGAACTTCCTGGGCCCGCGCGCCGTTCGGCACGACCAGCATGGCGGCGACGAGCATGCAAAGGGCGGCTAACAGTCGTTTTGATATATCGATCACGGTATCTAGAGCGTTTCACGTTTAATCGGAAACAGCGTCGTTGGCGCTGCGCCGGGATGGATGGCAGGCGCGCGCCGAAGCGCGATGCCGTGCGCATCGGGCGAGATCAAACCGCGACCGTCGGCATCGCCGCGATCGCGGATAACTTTGATCTCTCTTTCAATCTGTTGAGCATCTTTTCCGCAGCCTTCCGGGTGCGGGATGCGCAAGGTGCGCAACGAACCAGGCGCCCGGCGCAGGCCAACCCGTACGGGACGGGCCGTTTTGCGGCGTCGCGTCTTCACTCGATCTCGAATATGCTCCTGCATGTCCTTCGTCCTCGTTCATAGCCACCCCCCAAACCGGTTCCGTCGACGCGATTCCGACTAAGCGTGAACCGCTCTAAAATGCCTGCGTCTCGAATTCAGCCAGGGTCTTGAACGTCAATCTTACCAGAAATTCGTCCGAGGCCTGAATATCGGTAGAGCGTGTGAAGCTTCTCGTAAAGGTGCCGTCGAAGATGAAACATTCGTCCTCATATCGGATCAGGGCGGAATGTTTCAATGACCCGCCGTCATTCGCCTGTTCCAGATCCCGCAACGTCGATCCGCGAATGCTCCAGTTGTCATCCCATTTCGCGAAGGCGCTCAACCGCAGCTCTTCGATGGAAAAGGTATCGACGGCAACGCCTTCGCGTACGAAAACATACTCGCCGGACATACCTAAAGCCGGCGTGCCAAGATAATAGCCGACTTCGCTGCGGTTGGCCCGCAAGTCATCTTCCTCGACACGGAACCGGTAGAAAACATCAAGATACTTGGTCGGGTTGATATCGATATTGCCGACAAAATCGCTGACGCCGCCGTCCAGCGCGGTTTCGGCGGCAAGCTGCTCGTCGTCGTTGAACTTGTAGGTCTGGCCGAGGAAGCCGGAAACCGATCCGCCATAGGTGAAATCATGCGACGCCCGCATGCCGTAAACGGCGCGCTGGCCGCCTTCCACCCGGTCCAGTCCCGGTGTCCGCTGGCGGGAGAAGATGCTGGTCGAATCGAGATCGACGACAAGGCTGTCATCGTTGGCGATGTTCGGGTCATTGCCGCCCTGGGGCGAAACATATAGGGCCGCCATCGGCTCGATCAGCGTGGTTCCGCTGTCGCCGTAACGGGCGAAGGGAAGCCGCCAGTCGGCTGTCAACTGCGGCACCACTCTTGCCTCGACGCCGTCCTCGACCCGGTTACCGAATGCGTCGCGCTGGATATGGTGATCGGTATAGTAGGCGTCGCCGCGCAGGAAAGCGCCGAACGTGGTGATTGAACCGAATCCGGATTTCAGCGGCAGGCGGTATCCGCCTTCGACGGAAACGCGCTGGTTATCCGATTTGTCTTCGCGGGTCAGCGACCGGAAACTGGAATCCAGTTCCCAGCGGCCGCCGACGCTGTCCGTTTCGCCGAACCCCTGGTATTCGGCGATCGGCAGGACCAGGGGCGAATCCGCCCGCTGTCCGAGGCGCAGATCCTGGAATGCATGGCCCTTGGCGGAAAGATAGTTGCGTTGGTTGAACCCTTCGACATAGACCGTCGATTCGGCTGCGTTGCCGGGGTCGAAAAAGAACGGCGACCGGCGCAGGTATGTCTGGTCCGTCGCCCGTTCGATGTCGAAACCGGTCCGCCATTGCTCGTTGATATCGAACTGTCCCTCGGCGAAAATATGCCCGCGGAACTGGTCTTCCCGCGTTTCGACGAAATTCGGGCTGCCGATATCGCGGTCGGCAATCGACCCGCTGCCCGACAGGGTGATTTCGCCGCTGTTGAACCGCTGCCGGTATTCGCCGGAATACACCAGCCCGTCGGTACGGGTGTAGATCGGTACAATGGTCGCATCCTTGTCGCGGTCGATCGCCCAGTAGAACGGCACGCGGATGAACGTGCCGACATTGGAGTCTGACCCGTAATCGGGCGCGAGAAAACCGGTTTCCCGTTTCACCCTAGGATCGGGATGGGTCAGATACGGCGTATAGGCGACCGGGACGCCGTAGAATTCCAGATAGGCGTCGTAGTATTCGATCCGCCGTTCTTCCTGGTCATGGACGATCCGTTTCGCCTTGACCTGCCATAGCGGGGCCTTATCCGGATCGTCCTCGCAGACCTTGCAGGGCGAATAGACAGCTTTGGCGAAAACGGTGGTGTTGCCGTCATAACGCCGAGCGCCGTTGGCGGCGACGCGGGCGTTTTCCTGCAGCAGCATCCGCAACCGTTCGATAACGCCGTCGCGCAGGTCGTCGCTGAGTTCCATGTAGTCGGCGAAGATAACCTCGCCGCTGGGTTCCAGCAGGGTCACGTTGCCGTTGGCGGAGACGGTCTTCGCCTTCTGGTTGACGCTGACGGTATCGGCCATCAGCACCCGCGCGCCGTAGGCGATTTCAACCCCGCCGCGCGCGACGATGATGCCGAGCTCCTTGTCCGCGCTGATGTCGTCGGCCGTGATCAGAACCGACGGCGCATCGTCGGTCAGCGAGTCTGTCTGGCCAAGGGCCGGGGGGACTGCCGCGACGCACAGCATGACAGCCAGCGGGGCGAGACATCGCCGCCAGGCAGCCGGACATGCGCCGAGATAGGAAAGCAAACCCGCCATGATCAGCCGTCTTCCATATGCAGGATTGCCGTGATGCCCAGCATCAGCGTCACCCCGCCCGGCATCCAGGCGGCAAGCGCGACCGGCACCGTTGCGGACAGCCCGAGCGCATGAACGAGCTGGGTCGCGAAAAAGAAGGCGAACCCGCAGAAGACGCCACCCAGCACCATGTGCCCGGTCGCCACCCGCTGGGTCGCCCGAAGCGAGAAGATCGCCGCGACCAGAACCATCGCGCATAACAGCAGCGGGTTCGATAGCAGGGTCTGGAAATGCAGGCGGTGTTCGATGGCGCTGAACCCGGCATTGTCGAGGGTTTCGATGAATCCGGGCAGTTCCCAGAATGAAAGAACCTTGGCCGAGGCGAAACTTTCCTTGATCGACTTCAGGGTCAGTTCCGTTTCCAGCCGCACCGCGTCATGATGCACGGCGTCGCCGTCCCGGTCGGTGATCGTCGCATCGCGCAGCATCCAGTAGCCTGACTGCAGCTCGCCGGACCTGGCGTCGATACGGGCGAAAAAGCTGCCGTCTCTGGCAAGCTGAAGCACCATAACGTCGTAAATGACGGTGCCTTCATCGGATACCGTTTCGGCGTGAATGACCTCGGACGAGGTTTCATCAGCCTGACGCAGCCAGAACCCGGTTTTTGCAATCGAAAGCTGGCTGCTGTTGCGCTCCAGATGTTCCGATTCAAGCTGTTCGAACCGGGCATTCGACGCGGCGGCGAACGGGTTCAGCACCATCGTCTGAAACATTCCGAGCAGGGCGGCGATGACAAGCGCGGGCATCAGAAACTGCCAGGCCGACATGCCGGCGGCGCGGGCGACGACCAGTTCGTTGGCCTTCGACATCCGCCAGTAGGCGAACATGGTGCCGAACAGCACGACGAAAGGCATCAGGTCCTGCAGCAGCAGGGGCAGTTTCAGGCCGGCCATCTGCAGTGTCAGCAGCAGGGTCACGTCATCCTTGCCGGATCCCCGCCGCAGCAGTTCGACGATGTCGAACGTGGTGACCAGAAAGGTCATGACAAGAAACACCACGGTCAGCCAGAACAGGTACTGGCGAGCCAGATAGCGCCAAAAGGTGGGACCGCTGTTCATCCGCTCAGGCCGTGGCGTTCGGGGTGTCGGGAAGGCCGGTCATATCCCGCCGGGCGAGGGTCGGCCGCTGATAGCGCCGCCGCAGCGCGAGATAGGAAAGCACAATAGCGGCAACCGGCACCAGATACAGGCCAATCAGCAGGGCCGGCGTCTTGCTGCCGGCCGATACGATGCCGAGATTGGCGGCCAGCATCGCCGTCATCACCACCACAGCCATCATGATCGGTTTAAGCTGCCCCCGCCTGTCGAAACCCGAGCGCAGCACGAAGGCCAGGGCGACGAACGCGTAGCTGATCGCCAGAAGCGGCTGGGCGAGACGGTTGTGACCTTCGGCGATCAGCTTGCCGTAATACGCCTCGTCGGCGCTGGAACCGCTGGGCCATAACAGATCGGGAAGATATCTCTCCTTCGGTTGCTGCCAGTAGTAGGTATCCTGACGTTCCTCAACCAGTTCGAACGTGTATTCGTCGAAGTTGAGAACGTGAACGTCGCCGTTGGTCATGCTCTGCTGGGTGCCGTTCGACAGGAACAGCCGCACGCCGCCGTCTTCCTCGGCAATCGCGCCACGATCGGCCATAACGGTCTGTGACGACCCGTCTTCCTGTTTGTTGTGAATAATGACGCCGAGCAGATCGCCGTTGGAATCACGGGCTTTCGCATAAACCGTCACCTGATCGCTGATCACGGTGAATTGTCCTTCCTTGATCAGAACGGCGCTCAGTTCCGACCGTGCGTCGTTGAGATAGAGGCGCATGTTCTGGGCAGACAGCGGAACGAAAAACAGCGTCAGTCCATAACAGATGATCATGCAGACGAGCCCGACAAGAATGCCCGGCACGGAAAGCGACAGGGTGCTCATGCCGGACGACCGCAGCACGATCAGTTCGCTGCCGATAATCATCCGGTTATAGGTGAACAGGATTGCGCCGAACAGCGAGATCGGCAGCACGACGGCAAGGAATCGGGGGGTGATCAACAGCGCAAGATACCCGAAATCGCTGAGCGGCAGGCCGCGGTTGACGATCAGATCGATAAAGCGGATTGACTGAACCAGCACGATCGCCATGCACAGAACGATCGTCGCGAAAACCGCAACGGTCGTGATTTGCAGGGTCATATATCGCGTTATCGATTTCATCACTAACGATATCTTGTTAAGGTCGTCTTATATGTATTTGTTTTTTATTGTTTTATCAGAATAACTGCAACACTTCACTTGAAATCTTGGTTTACTTTGCCGTCGACTTGTCGCGGCCAGTATTCAGCAAGTCTTCGCATATCCGAACGATGGCGGTGACCGGGTTAGACTGTAAACGCGGCGCGCCGTCAATCCTGCCCCACCATTCCCCCTAGACTTTGGAAAACACAGTTACTCAAAAAACTGTCGAAGACATATCCGGGCACGGGGGTGTGTGCTTTATTACCGCAAGCAAACAAGCCTGAAACCTGTTCCGGGAATCGGCTTCTGACCGGGAACAGACATCAAGCGCGATCCGTTTCTCTTATTAGCTATGCGGCCATCGTGGATGATAATCATCTACTACCAGCGTGTGAGTGTGACGGCGTTGCCCTTTCAGGTGAGGGTGGTCGAGTGGAAGGTCTTTGTGAGTGTGCTCAATATCGGAAGGGTCACCGGACGGCCACAGACGAAGCGCGCTCATCGTGGCAAGACCTGTAAGCGCAGCGAGGGTCAGAAGCGCGATTGTCGAGCCGTGATGCGTCAGCAGCCAGCCGGACATAGGGTAGGTAACGAGCCAGCAGGCATGGCTCAGTGCGAATTGCGCGGCGTAGAGCGCGGGTCTGTCCTCCGGGTGGGAGGAGCGCCTGAGAAGCCGCCCGGACGGAGTTTGAACGGAGGAGAAGCCGACGCCCATTGCGAACCAAGCGCCGAGCAGTATTGGCCACGTCAGCCCGACGAGACCGATCAGAGCCGCCAGGCCAAGGAGCGAGGCGAGCATCAGGACGGCTCCGCCCACCATCGCCGGGCGATCCGGGATGCGGATCAGCAGGCGCGGCAGCACAAGCGCCGCCAGCATCGAACCCGCACCGAACGCGCCCATGGTCCAGGCGAGTGCGCTTTCCGATAGCCCAAGCATGTCCCGGACCAACACCACGGAATTCACCAGCACCATCGCCCCAGCGGCGGCGGCCGCGAAGTTCAGCGCCAGCAGCCCACGCAGCCTTGGCGTCGAGAGATAGATTTTCATGCCGCGCGTCGTTCTGTCATAGATGCCGCGCGGCGGGCCGGGCTCGGGCCTCGGCAGCATGACCGACAGGACCAGCGCAGCCGACCCCAGGAACCCTAACACGGTACCCAGGAAAAGCGCGTCATAGGTCAGCACCGCCAGCAGTAGCGCTGCCAGGGTTGGGCTGATGATGTTTTCCAGGTCATAGGCGAGACGGGACAGCGACAGAGCGCGGGTGTATCGCGCTTCATCTGGCAGCACATCCGGGATTGTTGCCTGGAACGTCGGGGTGAAGGCCGCCGACGCCGACTGGAGGATGAAGATCAGGACATAGATCTGCCAGACCTCACTGACGAAGGGCAGGCACAGGGCAGACCCGGCCCGCACCAAGTCGCAGGCGATCAGCAACGCCCGCCGGTTCATGCGATCGGACAGCGCCCCGACGATGGGCGCGACCGTCACATAGGCGACCATCTTTATGGTGAAGGCCATACCTAACACGAGGGCCGCGTCGGCGCCTGCAAGATCGTAGGCCAGAAGACCGAGAGCCACTGTGGTGAGGCCGGTTCCCAGAAGCGCGATAACCTGCGCCGCGAAGAGGTGCCGATAGGTGCGGTCGTTGAGTATCTCAAGCATCGAGGCGCTACAGAAAGCGGGTGATCGCCCTCAACTCGGTGCGATCCGCCTCTTCGCTTTCGTCGTCGAGACAATGATCCATGTGATCGTGGATCAGCGTCCGCTTCGCATTTGCCACGGCCTTCTCCACGGCCTGCATTTGCTGGGCGATTTCCAGGCATGGCTTGCCGTCCTCGATCATCTCGATCACGGCCCCGAGGTGACCCTTCGCCCGCTTCAGCCGGGCGACCAAGGCAGGGTGGGTTGAATGGGTGTGGACATCCGACATGCGAATACGCTATCCCCTTGGGGAGGATGCAGCAAGCAGGTTCATGAACCTGGTGGGGCGATACGGACAGTCAAATGACACGGCAACGGACAGCGAGACAGATGATGCACTGGCGGCGCGCTTGCGCTGTCTTGGTCTGCTTTTCTGTCGCTCTCTGGGCTGCAATGCCGCTGCCGCCGCATGCCCCCACAGTTCTGGAGACCCTACAGGTGCACGCCGCCTTCATTGCCGAACACGGCCATTCTCACGGCATTGAGGAAGACCTTGCCGCCGCGATCCATGGCCATAGCCACGACGCGATGGAGCACGATCACTCTGTCGCTACCCTAACCCTTGGGCCCAGGCCCCAGATCACCTGCTCGGGGCGCGACCTGGACCGCCCTCCGCCCTCCGGGGCATGTTCGGGCCTTGTCCTCCGTATAGATCGACCTCCGCGCGTCTGACCGGGGCCGCGCGACAACGCGGCTTGCACTATCGGTTAGACCTTTATGGAGTTCAAAACATGTTACCAACCGCATCGCTTGGGCGGCCGGACTGGCTTGAGCGGGTGGCCATCGCGGCCAGCCTTACCCTCGTCATTCTTGCCGCGCTTATCCATCCGGCACTCGCCCACAACGTCACGCCAGGTGACGCCGGATACATCCAGGAAATCTGGGGCGTAAAGCTCATCCCATTCACCTATCTAGGCGCCAAGCATATGATCACCGGCTACGATCATATCTTGTTCCTGCTCGGCGTTGTCTTCTTCCTTTACAAGATGAAGGAGGTGGCGATCTATGTGACCCTCTTCGCCATCGGACACTCCACCACCATGCTTCTCGGTGTCTGGTTCGGCTGGGGCATCAACGCGTTCATCATTGACGCTATCATTGGTTTCAGTGTCGTCTACAAGGCGCTGGACAATATGGGCTTACTTCAGAGGTGGCTTGGCTTCCAACCCAATACGAAAGCCGCCACCCTGATCTTCGGCTTACTTCACGGTACCGGCCTCGCCAGCAAGATCATGGAGTACCGGATTGCCGAGGATGGATTGCTGGCCAATCTCATCGCCTTCAACGTCGGTGTCGAGATCGGCCAATTGCTTGCCCTTGCGGCCATCCTGATCGTGATGGGCTACTGGCGTCGGTTCGATGGGTTCGTTCGCCAAGGGTATTACGTCAATGTGATGATGGTGTTCGCGGGTCTTTACCTCATGTGGATGCACATCACGGGTTATATAAATTCTTTCACGGGAGCATGAGACTGACATGTTGTATCAAGAAAAACCTGACCTGAAGAACCTGCCTACCAATGCGCAGCTTCTTCGGTCCTCAATCATTGCAATCGCGACCGCAATCGTCTTGGCGGTCGCCGTGGTGCTCCCCGCCGAATATGCCATCGATCCCACAGGAGCCGGGCGGGTGCTAGGGCTAACCGAGATGGGTGAGATCAAGAACCAGCTACAGGAAGAGTGGGAGGCTGATCAGAACCACAGCCAAGCTCCCGGTTTTTTCCATTCGCTCGCGCAAGGTGCCCTGGGTTTGCTGGTCTCTCCGGCCCATGCCCAGGACAGCGGTACCTGGATGGACGAGGTGGAGTTCACGCTCCAGCCCGGCGATACGAACGAGGTTAAGATGACCATGAACGAGGGCGACATCGTCGAGTATGAGATGATCGTCATCGGCGGTCGGGTGAACTTCGACCTCCACGGCCATGGCGGCGGCGACTCGATTACCTACGAAAGGGGCCGAGGCTCCACAGGCTCCGACGGAGAGTTCGCCGCTGCTTTCCAGGGTGGCCACGGCTGGTTCTGGCGAAACCGGGACAGCGAGGCTGCTACTGTGACGGTGCGAGTAAGGGGCGTTTATAGCGAGCTGCGTGAAGGTGAGTAGTTTTAGGGCGCCTGCGGTTAACTAGCCGCAGGCGCTTTTGTCGTTCGGTATTGGCACAAAGCTGACACCGGATCGTCCGTGACGAAAGGACTGCTGTTCAGTTAGACGCGGGCATTTATGCAGAGGGTAGCGGCATGAATTACAGCCAATGCCCGGTTTCGTCTTTGCTGCCCCTTGCGACCGGGACTCGAACAGGGTTAATCACCCTGCTAAGACTGTTTCCCGTATCCGTCAGCCGACGGGTTTTCAACTGTCCGGAACCCGATGCTTTTTCACAGCCAACTGTTCATTCTGATGTTTTTTCCGGTGGCGGTTGCGGGCTGGTATCTGCTGGCGGACAGAACCGTCTGGCGGCAGCGCTGGCTGCTGGCCGCGTCGTTCGCCTTCTACGGCTATTGGGATATCCGGCTGCTGCCGCTGCTGGCGGCGTCTATACTGGTGAACTGGCTGATCGCGCGGCGGTTCCGCGATACGGGCGCCATCGGTTCGATCGTCGCGGCGATGATCGTCAATCTCGGTCTGCTGGGCGTGTTCAAATACGCCGACTTCATCACGAAGGCGGCAGCCTGGGCTGTGGGCGCGGACTATACGCCGCTGGATATCGTTCTGCCGCTGGGCATCAGCTTTTTCACCTTCCAGCAGATATCCTTCATCATCGACATGCGGCGCGGCAGAACGACCCTGCCGTCGCTGGATATCTACGCTTTGTATGTCTGTTTCTTTCCGCAACTGATCGCCGGTCCGATCGTGCGGTCGGAAGAAATCGTCGATCAGTTCGCCCTGCATCCCCGGCGCGACGGCATGGACGAACGGATCGCCCGGGGCGTGTGTCTGTTCATTCTGGGCATGGCCAAGAAAGTCATCCTTGCCGATCACATGGCGGCGATTGCCGATCCGGTCTTCGCCGCGTCCGGTTCGGCGGGCGGTGTCGATACGGTTCAGGCCTGGATCGGCGCCGTCGCCTTTGGGCTGCAGATCTATTTCGATTTCTCCGGCTATTCCGACATGGCGATCGGCCTGGCGCTGATGTTCGGCTTTACCCTGCCGGAAAACTTCGACCGGCCGTACCGGGCCATCAGCCTGGTCGATTTCTGGCGGCGCTGGCACATGACCCTGTCGCGGTTCCTGCGCGATTATCTTTACATTCCACTCGGCGGCGGCCGGTCCGGACAGGCGCGCCAGGTCGTCGCGCTGACCGTGACCATGCTGCTGGGCGGATTGTGGCACGGCGCGGCGTGGACTTTCGTCGCCTGGGGCGCGCTGCACGGCGTCGGCCTGGCGATCTGTCATCTTTGGGGGCGGGCGATGCCGAAAATGCCGGCGCTGCCGGCGACCGCGCTGACGTTGCTGTTCGTGTTTTTCGGCTGGGTGCTGTTCCGGGCGCAGACCTTCGACGACGCGCTGGTCCTGTGGCGCGCGATGGCGGGGCTTGGCGATGCTGCAGGGTCCGGTTCGGCCGATCCCGCCACGCTGGGATGGATCGCCGCCGGCGCGCTGTTCGCGCTGGCGGGTCCGACCTCGCACGAACTCGTCGGAACCTGGCTTGAACCGCGGCGGTATCTGGCGGTCGGCGCGGGGCTGATGCTGATCGTTCTGCTGCTGGTGGTGGGCGTCGGCCAGAACGCCGAATTCATCTATTTCCAGTTCTAGGATAATGCGTCGATGACCGAATGGCGACAGTTCTGGCGGACGGCCCTGAAGACGGCTCTGTGGGCCGGGCTGTCGCTGTTCGCCTTCGTCACCGTTCTCGACCCCTACGATACGCTGCCGTTTTCGCCGCCGCTGGATCGGTATCCGGTAACCACCAACCAGCGGTTTTCCTATCCCGCCATCGCCGCCGATCCGGTTTTCGACAGCCTTGTCATCGGCACGTCGACATCGCGGCTGCTGAAACCGGACAGCCTTGACGTCGCCTTCGGCGGCCGCTTCGCCAATCTGTCGCTGAACAGCGGCCGGGCCTACGAGCAGATGCGGCTGGCCGAACTGTTCTTCCATCATCATCCCGAGACGAAACACTTCATCCTCGGGGCGGATACCGTGTGGTGCGACAGCAAACCGGTCGCCCGGTTCACCGAACGCCCGTTTCCGCCCTGGCTCTACGATGAGAACCCGTGGAACGACGTGCTCTACCTGTTCAATCCGAAAGCGTTGGAGGAGGCCGGCCGGCAACTGGCGCAGATCCTCGGCTTGCGTGAACCGAAATACGGCCGTGACGGCTACGCCTATTTCCTGCCGCCGGCGGAAGAGTATGACGCGGTGAAAGTGCGGAAGCTTTTATACGGTGACAGGGCGCCGTTCGTCGAACCGGCGGAAACGCCGCCGGCCGATGCTTACGCCTCGGACCTGCAGGATATCGAGTTTCCACAGCTCGACTATCTGCGCCGGCTGATGAAAAGCATTCCACAGCAGACCGAGATCACGGTGTTCTTTGTCCCGTACCATCAGAGCCGCGTGCCGGTGACGGGGTCGAGAAACGAAGCGGTCTGGAACGCCTGCAAACAGCAGATAGCGGAAATTGCCGGCCAGCGTGAAAAATCCCATGCTGTCGATTTCATGATCCGGTCCGACCTGACGATGGACGACAGCAACTACTGGGATCCGCTGCATTTCACTGATGCGGCGTCGGACATTCTGGTGCGCGAACTGGCGGAAGCGGTCAGGACGGGCCGGTCCGACCCGTCGTATTACCGGTATCTGGAAACCGGCCCATCCGCCGATTGAACCTTGGCGGACATCGGCCTAGTCTGCGCATCGACATTTGTTTTAACGCCGCCGGCGCGATCGGGCTGGTGATAACAATAATCTTCCGAGGCAATCATGAAATTTACATTTACCGAAAAGGCGAACCCGAAAACAGGCGCTGTCGTCGTTGGCATCGAAGAAGGCAAGAAACTCTCGCCGGCGGCTCAGGCGGCGGACAAGGAAACGGGCGGCGCCATCAGCCGGTTTCTGAAATCCGGCAAGTTCACCGGCAAAAGCGACCAGACGGCGACGATCTCGGCCCCGGCCAATGTCGCGTACGATGCGGTGATCCTTGCCGGGCTGGGCAAGGATCCGGCCAAGACGGATTTCCTGACCCTCGGCGGCAAACTGTATCCGGTGTCGAAGGATTACACGGAAATCACGGTGATCTGCGACGCCAGGCGCGACGATCTGAAGGACGCCGCCGCGGCGGTGGCGAACGGCCTGCTGCTGCGCAGTTACCGGTTCGACAAATATCGCACCAAGGAAGGGCCGGACGCCAAACCGTCGCTGAAAAAGGCGGTCATCCAGGTTGCCGGCGCGACCGCGGCGCGCAATGCGTTCAAACCCCTGGCGGCGGTTGCGGAAGGCGTGCAACTGACCCGCGATCTGGTATCGGAACCGCCGAACGTTCTGTACCCGGAAAGCTTTGCGGCGGCGGCGAAGGAACTGGAAAAGGACGGCATCAAGGTCGAGATCCTGACCGAAAAACGCATGGAGCGTCTGGGCATGGGCGCGCTGCTGGGTGTCGGCCAGGGCTCGGCGCGCGAAAGCCGGCTTGTGATCATGCAATGGACGGGCGCGGCGAAGAACAAACAGCCCGTGGCGTTCGTCGGCAAGGGCGTCACCTTCGATACCGGCGGCATTTCCATCAAGCCGGCGGCCGGCATGGAAGAAATGAAATGGGACATGGGCGGCGCCGGCGTGGTGACCGGCCTGATGAAGGGGCTGGCCAAACGCAAGGCGAAGGTCAACGCCATCGGCGTCATCGGCCTTGTCGAGAACATGCCGGACGGCAATGCGCAACGTCCCGGCGACATCGTCACGTCGATGTCCGGTCAGACGATTGAAATCCACAACACGGATGCGGAAGGCCGCCTCGTTCTGGCCGATGCGCTGTGGTACACGAAAGAACGCTTCAAGCCGCAGTTCATGGTCAATCTGGCGACGCTGACGGGGGCGATCATCATCGCGCTGGGTAACGAAAACGCGGGCCTGTTCAGCAACAATGACGAACTGGCGGAAAGGCTGACCGCCGCCGGTCTGGCGACGAAGGAAACCGTCTGGCGGATGCCGCTGGCCGACGCCTATGACAAGCTGTTGAAGACGGACGGGGCGGACATGAAAAACATCGGCGGACGAACGGCCGGGTCAATCACCGCCGCGCAGTTCCTGCAACGCTTTGTCGACAAGACCCCTTGGGCGCATCTCGATATCGCCGGCGTCGCCTGGTCGTCGAAAGACAGCGCCGTCGCGCCGCGCGGGGCGACGGGCTATGGCGTTCGGCTGCTCGACAGGCTGGTTGCCGATAACTACGAAGGGTAGGGCGGTTGGCCGAAATCCGGTTCTACCATCTGACGCGATCGCGGGTTGAAGACGCCCTGCCGACGTTGCTGGGCAAAACCCTTGATCGCGGCTGGCGGGCCGTCGTCATGGCGCGGTCGGAAGAACGGCTGGAGGCGCTGGATTCCCAGCTCTGGACGTTCAACGACCGGGCGTTCCTGCCGCACGGCACGGCGAAGGACGGCCATGCCGATCTGCAGCCTGTCTGGCTGACGGTCGAGGATGAAAACCCGAACGGCGCAACCGTGCTGTTTCTGACCGACGGGGCCGAGAGTGAGGCCGCCGCTCGATTCGATCTGACCTGCCTGATTTTCGACGGCGGCGACGAAGACTCGGTGAAGGATGCGCGGGGGCGATGGAAAGCGTTTCGCGATGCCGATCTGCCGCTGACCTACTGGCAACAGAATGAAAACGGCGGCTGGGAGAAACAGGCGGAGCACAATCCCGCCGCGGCGCCGGAGACCGAGAGCTAAAGCACCCTGGCGGTAACGACGATTTCGATCAGGTAACCGGCGTCGAGCTCGACCCCGACGCAGGCGCGTTGCGGCCAGTTATCCTCCGGGCCGATCCAGTCGCACCAGACCGCATCCATCACCGCCTTATCCGATACGTCGCTGAGATAAACGGTCGCCTGTATCAGGCCGGCCCTGCCGCTGCCGGCTCTGGCGAGCACATCGTCCAGTTCCGCCAGCGTGTTGCGGGTCTGCTCGTTGATACCGGCCGCGCAATGCGGATCGGTCGCGACGGCGTAGACAAGGTTGCCCGCAACGACGGCGCTGCATCTTCCCTTACCCTCAACTGGAAAACGTTTCATTTCAACGGTCTCCTTCTGCGGTTTGTGACGCGTCATCCTGCGCCCCGCCAACGGCGATTGACAATGCCCGTCGCTTCACGTCTTGCAGTGCAATACGACGCCGGTTATAAGCCCGCCGACTGTTTGAACTGGGTTGGCGCGGCGGTCGCGCTCTGCCCGATGCAATTTCGATAGCAAGACCGCCGGTCGAACCGACCGGCCATCAAAGGGGTAATCCATGGCGATTCAACGCACGTTTTCGATCATCAAACCGAATGCAACCAAGCGCAACCTGACCGGCAAGATCAACGCGATGCTGGAAGAGGCCGGTCTGCGGATCGTCGCCCAGAAGCGCATCCAGATGAGCCAGAAGCAGGCTGAAACCTTCTACGGCGTGCACAGCGACAAAGCCTTCTTCAAGGATCTCGTCGGTTTCATGACCTCCGGCCCGGTTGTGGTTCAGGTGCTGGAAGGTGAAGACGCCATCGCGAAAAACCGCGAAGTCATGGGCGCCACCAACCCGGCCAACGCCGATGAAGGCACGATCCGCAAGCTGTATGGCGAAAGCATCGAAGCCAACTGCGTGCACGGCTCCGACGCACCGGAAACCGCTGCCGAGGAAATAGCGTATTTCTTCGCGGGCGCTGAAATCGTCGGCTAAACCCGAACGAAAAGTGTTTCGAAAAGCCGGCCTTCGGGCCGGCTTTTGTTTGCCTGAAACGCCTTGTAACGTGCCTCGACGTGCCGGGAGCCGGGTAAGAGAGCATGACTGCGGAAAACAACAAACGCATCACTATTGACACGCCGGTGCGCTTCAGCGACCCACTGCCGAAAAAAGCCGATGTCGTCATCATCGGCGGCGGCGTTATCGGCGTGTTCAGCGCGCTGTATCTCGCCGAAATGGGAAAGAGCGTGGTGCTGTGCGAGAAGGGCCGGATCGCGGGCGAGCAATCGTCGCGCAACTGGGGCTGGATCCGACAGCATGGAAGGGACGCGGCGGAACTGCCGATCATGATGCAGGCGCTGCGCCTGTGGCATGAGGCGAATGAAAGAACCGGCGGACAATGCGGTGTGAAAACCGGCGGGGCCTATTATCTCGCTTCCAGCCAGAAATCGATGGCGGAATGCGAGGCCTGGCTGTCCATCGCGAAGACGCAGGGGCTGGACTCGCGGATGTATTCGGCCAGAGAAGTTTCCGACCTTTGCGGGCCCTATGCAAAATATCCCTGGCTCGGCGGCGCCGGCACGTCCAGCGATGCGCGCGGCGAACCGTGGCGCGCGGTGCCCGCCGTCGCGGTGCTGGCGAAAGACGCGGGGGTGACGATCCGCGAGAATTGCGCCGTCCGCACCCTCGACCGGGCAGGCGGCACTATCACGGGAATTGTCACGGAACACGGCTCCATTGCCTGCGAACAGGTTGTGCTGGCCGGCGGGGCGTGGTCGTCGCTGTTCGCCCGGCGGCACGGTGTCGATATTCCGCAACTGTCGGTGCGGTCGACGGTGGCGCAGACCGCGCCGATGCCGGATTTCGCCAACGGCAATTTCGCCGATGAATCTCTCGCTTTCCGGCGGCGGGAGGATGGCGGGTTTTCCATCGCGCTGGGCGACCGGTCGGGGTTCTTCCCGGGCCCCGATGCGTTTCGTCACTTCGGCGTCTATCTCGAGGTAATGCGGAAATCGTGGAAAGAGATCGAGTTTCATCTTGCCGGCACGCACCTATACCCGGACGGCTGGCGCACGCCGCGGTTGTGGAAGGCAACGGAGGAAACCCCGTTCGAGCGGATGCGGGTGCTGGAGCCTACTCCCGATGCGAAACATGTCGAGTTGATGGTCCGGCGCTTCGCCGAGCGCTTCCCCGATCTCGGTCGGCCGAAAATTCTGGAAAGCTGGGCGGGGATGATCGACGTGATGCCGGATGTGGTACCCATCGTCGACCGGGCGCCGGATCTGCCGGGTCTGGTGATCGCGACCGGCATGAGCGGCCACGGTTTCGGCATCGGTCCCGGTTTCGGCCGGGTCGTGGCGCGAATGGTGGCGGGGCAGGAAGCGGAACACGATCTGTCGCGCTTCCGGTTCAACCGTTTCACCGACGGCAGCAAACTGGAGGTCGGGTCATCGCTTTAGGGGGATGGCCGGAAATCGCGTGCTTCTTTCACCGCGAAAGCCGGAAGGACAAAAGAAAAACGCGGCCCTGAAGCCGCGTTTTAGCTGAAAGTCCGTCGTGCCGGCTGTCAGGGCGTCAGCGTTGCCGCCAGAATCAGCAGGAACAGGGCGATCGACACGCAGGAAATCACGATCAGCCGGACCACACCCGACCATGTCTGCAGATTGGCCTGTGGCGACTTTTGATATTCCAGTTCTTCTTCCATGGTCACACCCCCGTGATGATCAGGTCATAGTCTGTTGGCAGGCATTCTAGACGAATTCGGTACGGCGGCAAGTGCCATGCGGCCTATGGCGCGAGAATAACCGGGCCGGGCGTTCCGTCGATATAGGCCGTGCCGTCGCGCACCTCGATCCGGCCTTCGGCCAGCAGGGCCAGGGCGCGCGGATAGATGATGTGTTCCTGTTCCAGAACCCGGGCGGCGAGGGTGGCGGGATCGTCGTTTTTCAGCACCGGCACACGGGCCTGCAGCAACAGCGGGCCGTCATCCAGTTCAGGCCGCACCAGATGCACGGTCGCGCCGTGCAGGGCGTCGCCGGCTTCCAGCACTCGTTCGTGGCTGTGCAGCCCCTTGTACACCGGCAGCAGGGACGGGTGGATGTTGAGCATCGCATCGCGCCAGCCATTGACGAAATCCGGCGTCAGGACGCGCAGGAAGCCGGCCAGACAGACGATCTCGATGCCTGCGTCCCGCAAAACCGTGTCGATTGCCGCATCGAAGGTCGGCCGGTCGGCAAACCCGCGATGATCGACGACGGCGGTGGCGATACCGGCGCGCCGCGCCCGTTCAAGCCCGAAAGCATCGTCGTTGTTCGACAGAACAAGGGCGATTTCCGCCGGATAGTTGTCCTGCGCCGCGGCGTCGATCAGGGCCTGCAAGTTGGTGCCGCCGCCTGACAGCAGCACGCCGACGCGTTTGCGGGGAGTGGACGCCGTCACCGTTCAGTCGTCGATACCGGCGATATGGACCGCCGGGCTGTCCGCGTCGCGGGCGACGACGTGGCCGATGGCGTAGACCTGTTCGCCGGCATCCCGCAGCAGGGCCGACAGGGCGTCCGCCTTGTCCGGCGCGGCGAACACCGCCATGCCGATGCCGCAATTGAAGGTGCGGTGCATTTCGTGCGGGGAAACGCCGCCGGTTTTTTCCAGCCAGTCGAACACCGGCAAAACCGGCCAGTCATCGCGCGTCAGGTCGCAGCCGAGCCCTTTCGGCAGAACGCGGGGCAGGTTTTCGTAAAACCCGCCGCCGGTGATGTGCACCAGCCCCTTGATGAGATCGTCCTTCAGGCCTTCCAGACACGACCGCACATAGATTTTCGTCGGCGTCATCAGAACATCGGCCAGGGTCGCGGCCGGGTCGAACGGGGCGGGATCGTCCCAGCCGAGGCCCGATATACCGACAATGCGACGGACCAGCGAATAGCCGTTCGAGTGCACGCCGCTGGAACCGAGCCCCAGAATGACGTCGCCTTCCTCGATATTGCGGCCGTCGATCAGCCGGTCGCGTTCCGCCGCGCCGACCGCGAAGCCGGCCAGATCGTAGTCGCCGTCCCCGTACATGCCCGGCATTTCCGCCGTTTCGCCGCCGATCAACGCCGCGCCGGCCTGGCGGCACCCCTCGGCGATGCCGGAGACGACTTCGGTCGCGACCTCGATGCTGAGATGGCCTGTCGCAAAATAGTCCAGAAAAAGTAACGGTTCCGCCCCCTGAACGACCAGATCATTGACGCACATTGCGACAAGATCGATTCCGACGCTTTCATGACGCCCGGCATCGATGGCGATGCGCAGCTTGGTGCCGACCCCGTCGGTCGCCGCGACAAGGACAGGGTCCTTGAACCCGGCGGCCTTCAGGTCGAACAGGCCGCCGAAGCCACCCAGCTCGCTGTCGGCGCCGGGACGGATTGTCGACCGGGCAAGCGGTTTGATCGCGTCGACAAGCGCGTTTCCGGCATCGATATCGACGCCAGAATCGCGGTAACTTAGGCCGTTGGCTTTCGCTTTTGACCGGTCAACAGGGGGTTGCTTACTTGCTATGACGCCCTCACATGCATAAACGATTGGGACGATGTTCGATAAGCAGCGACGCATGACGAGTCAACCAACCACTTTCGATTTGCGGTCTCGTATTCTGGCCGTGCTGACGCTTGGCCTGGTCCTGGCCGTTACCGCGCTGCCCGGCAGCGCAATGGCGCAGTCGATTTATGACGTTTCCGGCATCGCCATCGATGAATCGGCCGGAAACGAAGTCGAAGCCAAGGAAACCGGGCTGGCCAAGGCGAAAAGCGCGGCTTTCCGGAAGCTTCTGTCGCGGCTGGCGGTCAATGAAACCGGGGCCGATCTGCCGCAGGCCGACGGGTCCGAAATAGAACGCATGATCGCCGACTTTTCGCTCGCGGACGAGAAATTCGGCGGCGGGCGGTATCTCGCCTCGCTTACCGTGCGGTTTCAGCCGTCCGGCGTACGGAACTTTCTGGAGCGGCACAATCTGGTTTATTCGGAAGCCGTGAGCGGCCGGCTGGTCGTTCTGCCGGTCTTTGAAAACGGCGAAACCGCGCAGTTGTGGGATGAAACCAATCTCTGGCTTTCCGCCTGGGCGCGGCTTGAGGAACTGGATTCGCTGCCGGTGCCGCTGATCGTGCCGCTGGGCGACATCGCCGACGTTTCGGCAATCGGCGCAGCGCAGGCGATACGGGTGATTCCGGAGAACATCGATTCGATCTCTGACCGCTATCAGGCCGAGGGCGCGGTGGTGGCGATTGCACGAACCGGCGAGAACGCCGCCACCGGCGGGTATCAGGTCGATGTCGTCTATCTGTCGACAGCGCCCGGCTGGGCGGACGTGACGCAGAATTTCTCGGTCGCCGGCACGGCGGAGGAATCGCTGGAAGACGTGCTGGCGAAAGCGGCGCAGACGACCGCCGTTTCGATTGTCGACGCCTGGAAAAACCAGAACGCGATTCAGCCGAACCAGGCCCGGCAGAGTCTGTCGGCCATCGTGCCGCTCAACGGCCTGCCGTCCTGGGTCGCCGTCGAGAAGAAGCTGTCGCGCATATCGCCGGTCAAGTCGGTCAACCTGTCCGAAATCGCGCTCGACCGCGCGGCAATCGAAATCGTTTTCGTCGGCTCGGTCGACCAGTTGCAGCGGGCCCTTAACCAGAACGGCCTCGGGTTGATCAACGATCTGGAAACCGGTGAGGTAAAACTGGTCGCGAGCCGGCCATGACGACTCGCGAAAGAGGGGTGTTCTGGACGGCAGGACTCGCACTGACCGTCGCCGCCCTATACATTCTGAAGCCTATTCTTCTGCCTTTCGTCGCCGGCATGGCGGTCGCCTATTTTCTCGATCCTGTCTGCGACCGGCTTGAGGAGAAGGGCCTGTCGCGCACCGCCGCGACCGCCCTCGTTACCGCGTTCTTTTTCCTTGTCATGATTGTCGTCGTTGGCGCGACGGCGCCGTTCATCTACGCCCAGATCGTCAGTTTCGCAGAGAAGGTGCCATCCTATGTGGAGGCGATCCAGGTAAAGGCCGGGCCGCTGGTGGACTTCATCACCTCGGAGCTGGAAAGCGGTAGCGGATCCGATATCGGCGGCAATGCGGCGCAATATGCCGGCACGGCGGTGCAATGGGTCGCCAAGGCGCTGGCGCGTGTGCTGGGCGGCCTCAGCGCGGTCGCCGATCTGCTGTCGCTGGTGGTGCTGACGCCGATTGTCGCCTTCTATCTGCTGCGCGACTGGGACGTCATCGTCGCCAGGGTCGATTCCTGGCTGCCGCGCGCCCATGCCGACACCATCCGCGAACAGGTCAGCACCGTCGACCGGACCCTGGCCGGGTTCGTGCGCGGGCAGGCGAGCGTGTGTTTCGTGATGGGGCTGTTCTACGGTATCGGCCTGACCATCGCCGGGCTGGATTTCGGTTTCATCGTCGGCTTCTTCACAGGGCTGATCTCGTTCATTCCGTATTTCGGCATGATGATCGGTATGGTTCTGGGCGGCGGCATCGCGATTGCGCAGTTCGATACAATTCCGCCGATCCTGATTGTGTTCGGCATATTTGCGGCCGGGCAGGTTATCGAAGGCAATTTCCTGACGCCGAAACTGGTCGGCAACCGGGTGCAGCTTCACGAGGTCTGGATTATTTTCGCCCTGCTGGCGGGCGGTCTGCTGTTCGGGTTTGTCGGCATTCTTCTGGCTGTGCCGATCGCGGCGGTGGTCGGCGTGCTGGTGCGGTTTCTTCTGACGCAGTATCTCGGCAGTCCGCTGTATCATCACGGGACGGCCCCGCCGCCCGGCGAGGACGGTAAAAAAGAACCATCGGCCGCAAAAGGGACGGAGTGAGCGGGAGAGATGGGTGCATGCGACCAACTTCCCCTCGACTTCGAAACGCGCTCTCTGCAGGGACGGTCCGATTTCATCGTAACGCCGGTGACGGAAGCAGCGGTTGCGCTGATCGATTCCTGGCCGGACTGGCCCGCCACCGCAGTCGCCATCTACGGACCTGCGGGATCGGGTAAAAGCCATCTTGCCGCGATCTGGCGGGAAAGGAGCGGGGCGACGAATCTTGACCTGACCAATCTGGAATCGACGATCAATCATTTGCAGAACTGTCCGGCCGGTGAAATCCATAACCATAATATGGTATTAGAGCTTGTCGATGACCTGGCCGCATCGCCCGTGCGGCAGCAGGGTGTGTTCCATCTTCTAAACACGATCCGCGAACAGCAGGCGTATCTTCTGATGATCAGCCGTCAGGCACCGTCCCGTTTCGATGTCGCTCTGCCGGATCTGAGGTCCCGTTTGCGCGCCATTCCGGCGGTCGAGATACCAGCGCCGGACGATGAGCTGCTGCACGGTCTGCTGATCAAGATGTTTCGGGACCGGCAATTATCGGTCTCTAACGAGGTGATCGACTACATCGTTCCGCGCATGGAACGGTCGTTCCAGGGCGCTCAATCCCTGGTCGATCTGCTCGACCGGCTGGCGCTGGCGGAAAAGCGCGCCATAACAGTGCCGTTTGTCCGTTCCGTAATGGATCTGTAACGTCGGTTCTTTCCCCCGGCTTCACTTTTCCGGCTAAAGCCTTTATTGGTTTCAGGGTTCCGGTCGTCGTTTCGGCGAGGCCGGGTTGTGTTTTTGTCCGTACCGTTTTTTTACCCCGAGTATTTTTATGTCGATGTCCAAGAACAATATTGAGAACTCAGCAGCGAATGAAGAACGAAGAAGTCGAAGTGAAACTGTCGCTTCCGCCGGAGCAGGCGAACAGTTTTCGTCGGTCGACACTCCTGCGCGACCATAAGGTTGCCCGGGCGCAGACCGCCCAGTTGATCAGCACCTATTTCGATACGCCCTCGCTGGGCCTGCGCCGGAACGGCATGGCCTTGCGTATCCGCCAGGCCGGCGGCCTTCGGGAACAAACCCTTAAGTGGTCGAACAAGCCGTCGTCCGGCCTGCAATCGAGAACCGAATTCAACACGCCCATCGAAGCCGATGTGCCGGATTTCGGCGTGCTGAAGGAAGCCGGCATGCGCGACATGCTGTCGGCGACGGGGAGCATCAAGAAGATCGCGCCGGTTTTCGCGACAGACGTCAAACGCACGACCTGGCTGCTGGATTTCAACGGCAGCAGAATCGAGGTTGCGCTGGACGAGGGGGAAATCCGGTCGGATGACCGTGTCGAACCGATCTCGGAAATCGAACTCGAGCTGAAAGACGGCGAACCGGTGGCTTTGATCGATCTGGCGATCCTGATCGCCGGACGACTGAATGTCTGCCCGGCGGTGGACAGCAAGGCCGGGCGCGGTTACGCACTGTTCGACAACGAAAAGCGAACGGCGAAAAAGGTCAAGTCGCCGGAGCTGACGGCGGATGATACTGTTGTTTCCGCTTTTCAGACCTTCATGCATGGCGGGATCAAGCAATTGCTGGAAAACCGCCAGGTGATTATCGACGGCGAAGACGCCGAAGGTGTTCACCAGGGTCGTATCGCAGTGCGGCGGATGCGGGCGGCGGTTTCAGTATTCAAGCCGATCCTCGAGGAAGGGTCGCTGGCCAAGGCCCAGGCGGAACTGCGATGGATGCAGCAGGAACTGGGGCCGGCGCGCGACTGGGATGTCTTTCTCGAGACGACCGTCAATCCGCTGCTTGCGCGATTGCCGGATAGCGCGGCGCTACGGGCGCTGGCGAAGGCGGCGCAGGCGCAGCAGGAAGCCGGGTACGAACGCGCCCGGGCTTTTCTGTCATCGCGCCGATTCGCTGTTTCATTACTTTGGCTGGAACGCTGGCTGCTGGAAGTCGCCGACGAATCGAGGAAAACCGAACCGCTCGTCGATTTCGCGGCCCGGCTGCTGCAGTCCCGGCGCAAGAAGGCGCGCAGGAAAGCGGGAGAGAACGTAACGGCCCTGCCGGAGGCGACGCTGCATGAATTGCGTATCGAACTGAAAAAGCTGCGCTATACCGCGCAACTTTTCAAATCGCTGTATCCGGGCGCCAAAACCGATGCCTATATGCAACGCCTTTCGGCGATGCAGGATTGTCTGGGCGGGTTGAACGACGCGGCGGTTCAGCGGGGATTGCTGCAACAATTGAAAGAAGCGGGCACACCGGCGAACCGCGATGCGCAAGCCATACTCGCCGGCTGGCATGCGGCGCATACACAAACCGGATTGGCGCATCTGGCGGCGCTATGGGCCGACTTCGCCGCCGCGAAACCCTTCTGGCGCTGAAACGGCCTGCCGACGGGCCGGTTACTGCTTCGCGTATTCCGCCGTCAGGTCTTCCGCCGCCTTTGCCCAGGCGATCGCCGATTCCGCCTGCGCCCGCGCTCTCGCCAGCGTCAGTCTCGTGGCGTTTTCCCGGCCGCAGAGCCGCTTCGACGAATTGGACAGCATGATGGCGTCATCGACCAGTACGCGGACCCGGGTCTTGAAACCGGGCTCCTTGATTGCTTTCATGGCTTCCGATGCCGCTTCGACCGCAGCAGCGGCCTTGTCCACCATCGGTTTGCAGTCGACCGCGTAAGCGGGTGACGACGCAAGCAGACCGACAACGAGCACCGGGCCGGTCAGGATTTTACATTTCATACAAATACGCCTCTCTTGTTGCAGCACCGCTTTACGACCACAGTCGGCGATCTTTCAACGGCGGCTGTTCATCACGCCGGTAACATTAAGTACAATCTTTGCCGGGGCGGTTATACAATGATTTTTTTGGTTTGTATCCGGAAAGGGCGCTGAATGTCCGATTCTGCATCGGAAACGGGGCCGAAGTCTCCCGGCGGGTCGACGCTGGGGCGTGATCTGGTCGGGGTCTCTGCCCTTCTGATCAGCGTCGCCTTTCTGCTGACCGGCAACGGCCTGCAGGGGACGCTGGTTCCCATTCGAGGCAATATCGAGCAATTCGGCCCGTTCGAAATCGGCCTGCTGGGCACCGGCTATTTCGTCGGCTTCACACTCGGCTGCGTATTCGGCCCGCAACTGATGGCGCGCGGCGGCCATATCAAAACATTCATGGCGATGGCGTCGCTGGCGTCCGTCATGGCGCTGGTACATGTCATCATCGCCGAGCCGCATGTCTGGATCGGTCTGCGGGCGATAACCGGGTTTTGTTTTGCCGTTCTCTATATCGTCATCGAAAGCTGGCTGAACGAGAAATCCTCGAACGACAATCGGGGCGCGGTGTTTTCGATCTATACCGTCATCAACCTGACGGTGATCACGGCCGGGCAGATGATGGTCGCGCTGGACGACCCGGCCGAGTTTTCGCTGTTTGCGATGGCCTCCATTCTGGTGTCGCTTGCCGGTTTGCCGCTTGCATTCGCCAAGACCGAATCGCCGGGGCCTGTGCCGAAGGTGAAAATAAGGCTGATCAAGCTGTACCGGGTTTCGCCGGTTGGCGTGGCGGGGTGTATCGCCATCGGCCTCGCAAACGGTGCTTTCTGGACGCTTGGTCCGGTTTTCGCCCAGAATAATGGCCTGGATGCCGCAGGTGTCGGTGTGTTCATGAGCGCCGTCGTGGTTGGCGGCGCTATTGTGCAATGGCCCCTTGGCGCGCTGTCCGACCGGGTCGACCGTCGTCATGTCGTTGTGGGATGCTGTGTCGCGTCGATCGGCATCGGCATCGCGATGACGGTTCTGCCGGTTTCGGACGGCGTCGCGATCTATCTGTATGGCGGCGTTTTCGGCATGAGCGCATTGCCGATCTATGCTCTGGTTGTCGCCCATACCAATGACCATGCCGCACCGAGCGATATGGTGGAGGTTTCCAGCGGTTTGCTGCTTTTGTTCGGCCTTGGCGCTGCGGTCGGTCCGGTGTTGTCGCCGTTGCTGAGCGAACTGGTCGTCTTTGCGAACCTGTTCACTTACACAGCGATCATCCACGCGCTGTTTCTGGCATTCGTCCTTTGGCGGCTGACTATACGCAAACGGGTCGGCGAGAAGGACCGCGTAACCTTCAACGAGTCGGTAATCGCGGCGCAGACGGTCTCGCCGCTTGAAACGTCGACGGTTATTTCCGCGACGGAAAACGGGCCGAGTGGCCCGGAGACCGGCCCGAATGACTGATATCCGTCCCGAAGAGCTGGAGGATATTACGGTGCACGATACGCTGCTGCCCGAATTCTTCGCCTATACGTTCGACAGGACAGGCGCGGGACAGCCGGTCGACCTGAAAGACCTGCAATCGATCAAGAGGGACGATCACGCCCTGGTCTGGGTGCACTTTCACCTGTCCAACAGGGCGGCGATCGACTGGTTGACGGATGCGGGCCTGGACAGCGTCATTATCGATGCGTTGACCGACAACGAAACACGGCCGCGCTGCACCGTGCACGGCGACGGTGCGTTCCTCAACCTTCGCGGCGTGAACCTCAACCCCGGCAGCGAGCCGGAAGACATGGTGTCTGTGCGGTTCTGGATCGAGGGAAACCGCGTGATCGGCGTCTGGCTGCGCCCCTTGATGGCGATCCGCGATCTTCTGGGGTCGGTGGAGCGGCGGCAGGGCCCGCTGAGCGCCGGAGACCTGATCGCCAGGATCGCCCTGCGTCTGGTCGACAAGGCGGAACCGGTCGTCGCGTCGCTGAACGAACGGCTGGATTCGCTTGAAGAGATGGATGTCGACGATCCGCCCGAAGATGCTAGGCGCAGATTGTCGGCGATCCGCCGGGAATCGATCCGGCTGCGCCGCTATATGCTACCGCAGCGGGACGCCCTGTCGACGCTGGAAATAGAGGATTTCGACTGGCTGCCGCATTCAGACCGTGTTCGTATCCGTGAAGCTGTCGAGCATGTTGTCCGGCTGGGCGAGGAACTGGACGCCATTCGCGACCGCGCCCAGGTTGTCCGTGACGAACTGGTGGACCGACGGTCGGAGGCGATGAACAGGCAGATGCTGGTTCTTTCGGTCGTTGCCGCGGTGTTCCTGCCGCTGACCTTGATTGCGGGAGTGCTTGGCATGAATGTCGGCGGCGTTCCCGGCGCCGACAGCGCGTGGGGATTCGTTTCGGTTTGCGGTTTTCTGGTCGCCTTTGCGGCTGTTCTGATATGGTATTTCCGCCGTATTGGCCTTTTAAGACGGTTCTAACCAGCAACTGAAATTGAATTAATTCAATTGGTTAGATGCCAAAATCCCGAATATCAACGATCATTCACAAATTTATCTAAAATTTTATTTACTGTGCGCTGCATCACAGCGTAAAAGCCGCGTTGCCGCTATAAACAATTTATCATTTGAGGCCGGCAGAAGGCCGGTGACGAACAAACAGCAGAAAGCCTGGAGCAAGAATATGAAAGCGACATTTATGAAATTTGGTTTTGCCATTGCAATCGCCCTGGGGCTCGGATTTTCCTCAGTCGCAAGTGCAGCGACCATCGGTTCGGACTTCAATTCCGTTGGCTTCACCTACCTGAAGAAGCAGTACAAGAAAGGCAACGTTGATGGGATGCTGCGGGTGGAGAGTTCCTCCGAGCAGTCCGAGATCAACGCTTTCGAAACGCTTTTCGGCATGGACGACATCGTCGTCTGGGACAAGGTAGACGTTGGCCATTTCGGCTGGACATCCAGTGAACTTGGCCGCATCGACCTTGATCTCGACTGGTGGGATGGCAACAAGTCCGGCACCTGGTCAATCGATGAAGATGCGACCGATTTCAACGCCAGTTCGATTGTCGGTTTCGCCGTCAAGGCGGGCAAGTACACCGGTTATTTCAAGCTCGACAATGCGGGTATCGAACTCAACGATATCGTCGCCTTTGCAAGCATGGATGAATATGCGGAAGAACTGTTCGGCGACCAGAGTGCTTACGACAGCAAGCATTTCAAAAAGGCTGTCAGCCATCTGACCGTGTTCGGGTCGACGGCAATCGGAAACAACATCACACCTGTCGCCGCCGTACCGGTACCGCCGTCGGTTGCGATGCTGGCCCTTGCCCTGCTTGGTTTCGGCGTCCTGTCCTGGCGCCGCAACCGGATGGTCTGAGGCGGTTATTCGATCTTCCGCGGCATTACGAACTTAACCAAATCACCGCCGCCTTCCGAAATCCTGGACCAGTCGGTCCCTGAAAACTGAATTTCGGCTAGGCTGGCGGTGGGATATTTTACGGCGATCTGGGTCAGGTCGTCGGCGTTTCCAGAGCCGGACAACGCCAGTATCAATTCCTGCAAAGCCGGGTTATGCCCGATAATCATGACCTGGGCCGGGCCTTTTCCAATCGAATGCAGCCTGCCAAGCAGGTCATGTTTACCGTCAGCCCGGTAGATGCCGTCTTCAATGTGAATGTCCTGATCGCCGCGCTGAAACGGCAGGATCAAACCCAGCGTTTCCCGCGTTCGTCTGGCGCCGGAACAGATGATTAATCCGGGCGAGAGATTGTTCTCCGCTATCCATTGCCCGACCAGCGGCGCCGCCTTCAGGCCGCGCGCGTTGAGCGGGCGATCGAAGTCGTCGAGAACGGAATCGTCCCAACTGGATTTGGCATGGCGCAAAAGCAATAACGAAAGCATCACAATTCATCGTCTTTTCAAAGCATAAGCGGAACGTCTAACTTACGCGTAGTGTATTACGATGATTCGACATGCGGACGGCGCTGATGTGGCGAAAACGGCATCGCGTACCCATCTCCCGGGCGGACAGGAAAATATATGACCACGATTGCAAACCACAGCAAGGGCGGACGGCCGGCGAAGCCTCGACAGAAATCGGACAAGGCATCGGCGCAGAAGCCAGAGCCGCCTGCGCCGGACGTGTTCGACCCGTCGCGCATCACAGCGACCTCGCCTGAGCGTTTCGTCAATCGCGAGCTTTCCTGGCTCGCCTTCAACACAAGGGTGCTTGAGGAAGCGTCGAACAAGGAACACCCGCTGCTGGAGCAGCTTCGATTCCTGTCGATATCCGCCAGCAACCTCGACGAATTCTACATGGTGCGGACCGCCGGCCTGAAAGGGCAGGTATCTGCCGGGGTCAAGGCGCTGTCGCCGGAAGGCCTGACGCCCGCCGAACAGCTCGCCGCTATCGCCGAAGCGGCGGGGCAGTTGCTGAACGATCAGCAGACGCGCTGGGCGATCATTGTCGAGGAATTGCGGAAAGCGGGTATCGCCGTGCTGGGGGCGAACCAGTTGACCGCCCGCGAACGGACCTGGCTGGACGGCTGGTTTCTCGAGGAAATCTTTCCGGCCATGACGCCGCTGGCCGTCGACCCGGCGCATCCGTTTCCGTTCATCCCCAATCTCGGGCTGGTGCTGGCCCTGCAGTTGTTTCGTGAATCCGACGACCGGATGATGAACGGCCTGCTGCCGGTGCCGTCGAACATCGACCGGTTTATCCGCCTGCCGGGCCGGGCCCCCCGGTTCATATCCATCGAGGATGTGCTGAGCCTGTATTCCAAACGACTGTTTCCGGGGTTCGAGCTGGTCGGCAAGGGGATGTTCAGGGTCATCCGCGACAGCGATGTTGAAATCGACGAGGAAGCGGAAGACCTGGTGCGGACGTTCGAAAGCATGCTGCGGCGTCGGCGGCGCGGTAATGTGATCCGGCTGACGATCAGCGCCGACATGCCGGAAGACCTGCGCGATTTCGTGATCGGGCAGTTGCATGTCGATCTGGCGGATGTTTTCACCCTGGACGGACTGCTGGGACTGGTCGATGTCAAGCAACTGATCGTCGACGAGCGCGCGGACCTCTTGTTCGTGCCGTATAACGCCCGTTTCCCGGAACGTGTGCGGGATTACGGCGGAGACTGTTTCGCGGCGATCCAGGCGAAAGACATCATCGTTCACCACCCGTATGAGAGTTTTGACGTCGTCGTTCAGTTCGTTCGGCAGGCGGCGGAAGACCCGGCGGTTCTGGCCATCAAGCAGACCCTGTACCGGACATCGAACAATTCGCCGATCGTCAAGGCGCTGATCAACGCCTCGGAAGCCGGCAAGTCGGTGACCGCGCTCGTCGAGCTGAAGGCGCGGTTCGACGAGGAGGCCAATATCCGCTGGGCGCGCGACCTTGAGCGCGCCGGCGTGCATGTCGTCTACGGTTTCGTCGATATGAAAACCCACGCCAAGGTGTCGATGGTCGTTCGGCGCGAAGGCAAGGGGTTGCGTACCTACTGTCACTTCGGCACCGGCAACTATCATCCGATCACGGCGAAAATCTACACCGATCTGTCGTTTTTCACCGTCGATCCGGCGCTGTCGCGCGATGCGGCCCGGGTGTTCAATTTCATGACCGGATATGCAACGCCGGAAGAGATGGAAAAACTGGCGATTTCGCCGCTGACGATGCGGCAGAAGCTGATGGCCTGTATCGACGAGGAAATCGAAAACGCGAAATCCGGCGGCGTCGGTCAGATCTGGGCCAAGATGAACAACCTTGTGGATACCGGTATTGTCGATGCGCTCTACCGGGCCTCGCAGGCGGGCGTGAAGATCGACCTTATCCTGCGCGGCATCTGTTGCCTGCGGCCAGGAATTCCCGGTCTTTCCGAGAATATCCGGGTCAAGAGCGTTGTCGGCCGGTTTCTGGAACACAGCCGCGTCATGTGCTTTGGATCGGGTCATGAACTGCCGTCGCTGGAGGCCAAGGTTTTCATTTCGTCGGCTGACTGGATGCCGCGCAATCTGAACCGGCGGGTCGAAGCCCTGGTGCCTATTGAGAATTCGACCGTTAAACGGCAGATTCTGGAACAGGTGATGAAGGCCAATCTGCGCGATGAGGCGCAATCCTGGATCATGCAGCCGGATGCAAGCTTCAAGCGGGTGGAGCCGGTCGGAAAAGGCTTCAACTGCCAGCACTTTTTCATGACGAACCCCAGCCTTTCGGGCCGGGGAACGGCGTTGAGGAACAAGAAAAAGGCGTCGAAGGCTTCGCTTGTGAAGAAATAGTTTCAGCATGTCGCCTTCGGTTGCGATGCCAAACGGCCTGTGGCAAGTAACCGGTGTTCGATAGGCACGGTCAATTGCCGGGGTGAAATCTTGCCACATCAGAAGCATGCAGATGGATCGCCGGTCGCGGTGATCGACATCGGGTCGAACTCCATCCGGCTGGTCGTCTACGAGGCGGATGAACGCGCGCCGCTTCCCGTTTTCAATGAAAAAGCCCTGTGCGGCCTCGGCCGCGATCTCGACCGCACCGGCAGGCTTTCCGATGAAGGCGTGTCGCTGGCGCTGCAGGCGTTGCCCAGGTTCGTTCATCTTGCGGAATCGATGGGTGCAGAGCGGATCGACATGCTGGCCACGGCGGCAGTGCGCGAAGCGGAAAACGGCGATGATTTCGTCGAGGATGTCAGGGAAGCCTGCGGCCACGAAATCACCATCCTGACGGGGCTCGAGGAAGCGCGGCTGGCGGCCCTGGGTCTTAAGTCGGGCACGCCGCACGCCGACGGCATCATGGGCGATCTTGGCGGCGGCAGCGTCGAACTGGTCAATGTGTCGGCGGGTGAAATCGTCGATCTGACGACCCTGCCGCTGGGCCCTTTGCGGTTTGGAAGCAAGGTCATTTCGACGCCGAACAAGGCCAAGCGCGCCATCGACGAGGCGCTGGAAAAGATCGACTGGCTGCCGCAGGGCGAAGGCAAGACATTCTATGCCATCGGCGGGGCCTGGCGGTCGCTGGCGCGGCTGCACATGATCCATACCGATTATCCGCTGCATATCATGCATCACTACCGGCTGCCGTACGACAAGGCGCTCGATTTCACGCAACTTGTGTCGAAACTGTCATCGGAAACGCTGTTCAAGATACACGGGCTGAACCGCCGCCGGGTCGAAACCCTGCCCTATGCCGCGATCCTGATGAACCGGCTGCTGACGAAAATCCGGCCGTCCGAAATCGCCCTGTCGGCCTACGGGCTGCGCGAAGGCAGCCTTTTCGACAAACTGACGAAGGAACAACGGGCGGAAGATCCGCTGATCGACGCCTGCCGCCGTTATTCGAACCTGCGCAAGGTGTCGGCGGTCGACGGCGACCAGTTGCATGACTGGCTGCGCCCCGCCTTTACCGACGCCAACGAAGAGGAGGACAGGCTTCGTCATGCGGCTTGCCTGATCACCGATATCGGGCGCTGGGAACATCCGGACTACCGGGCCGAACACACACTGATGCGGGTTCTGCGGTTTCCGTTCGTCGGCATCGATCATCACGAACGGGCCTTTCTGGCGCTGTCGGTGGCGTCCCGCTACGGCCAGCTCAGCGAGACCGACGGGGTGATGCCGACCATCGTCGCTGTGATGGGCGACAAGGAGCGTGAGCGCGCCCGGGCCATCGGCATGGCGATCCGGCTGGCCTATTCGCTGTCGGGCGGCGTGGTCGACCTGCTGCAGCAATTCTCGCTGCGCCGCCTCGACGACGGTCTGGTGCTGGAAGTGCGGGAACCGGATGCGGCGGCCCTGCTGGGCGATGTCGTCGAACGCCGGCTTGCCTCCCTGGCGAAGATTCTCGACTGCCCCTTCGCGATGCGCCGCGCCGACACCGACAACGGCTGACCGCCTGTCGGTCTTCGTTTTCAAAACCGTTCCGACCGGCTATTCTCGGCCTATCCGAACAGACAGGCAGGAGGTCCGCGATGTCGGTATTGAAAAAGTCAGGCTTTATCGGCCGGGTCGAGGCCATTCTGGTCAACCGAACGCCGGATGTCTCCATCGCCACGGAAAAGACCGGCGACAGCATGCTGTCGTTCGGCGGTCTGGAAGGCGACAACCATTACGGCGTCACCCGCGCTTCGTGCGTCCGGTTCGAGGATCAGTATCCGGAAGGGGCGGAGGTGCGGAACACCCGCCAGCTTTCGATTGTCTCGGTCGAGGAACTGGCGGAAATAGCCGACCGGCTGGGCGTGCCGTCCATCGAGCCGGAATGGCTGGGCGCGAACCTGCTTGTCAGCGGCATTCCGTCGTTCACGCTGATCCCGCCGAATTCCCGGCTGCTGCTGCCCAGCGGCGCCGGCATCTGCATCGATCTTGAAAACAAGCCGTGCCAGTATCCGGCGCAACTGATCAACGAGGTGTATCCGCGCAAGGGCACCCGCTTCCCGTCGAAGGCCGGCGGTCTGCGCGGCGTGACCGGCTGGGTCGAACGGGAAGGGGCGATCGCCGTCGGCGACGCCATCGACGTTCATATTCCGGCGCAGCCCGCCTGGCCGGGCCTGTCGATGACCAAGGCCGCGGCGGAGTAGTCTTGGCAAAAGACACCCTCTCCCTGACCCTCTCCTGCCGGCGGGAGAGGGGGCGAAACGGAAAATCCCTCGCCCGCTTGCGGGAGAGGGGGGAGCCTGCGTTAGCAGACGGAGGGGGCCGGGGATCGACTGCGCCCGTTCTATTCGATGTCGGCGCTGGTTTCGGCCCGCAGCACGACGTCAGGCTCGCCGTTCGTCATCCGCGTCAGGGTAAAGACGCCGGTATAGGTGCCGGCATCCCAGGGCGTCGTCCTGTCCGCCGCGCCGGCGCGCAGCAACTGCACCGCCGCCTTCTGGTCGATGATGCGTTCGGCGTCGATGAAGGTGTCGCCGAGCGGGTCGGTCAGTTCGAACCGGGCGATGTCGCCGGTGCGCAGGCCGGCGACGTAGACATGCAGCAGCAGGGTTTCGGCGTTGCGGTCAAGCGGTGCGCCGGTCTGGTGCAGACCGTATTCGATGGCGGCGCGGTTCAGTTCGCGGTCGGAAAATCCGATCCGCATCACCAGCGACGGAATATACTGCAACTGCTGCAGCGTGGCGTCGGCCCATAGCGGCTGCACCGGCACGCCGCAGCCGGTTTCCGCACCCGCGCCGGTGAACGGATCGACGACGATGTTGTTCTGACGGACTTCGAAATGCAGATGCGGGAATTCCGACAGGCCCGACAGGCCGATCATGCCGATCTTCTGGCCGGCGGAGACGGTATCGCCTTCGGCCACGCTGATGCTGCCGCGTTTCATGTGGCCGTAGCCGGTGACCAGCCCGTCGGCGTGACGGATGATGACCGTGTTGCCGAGACCCCTGTCGGTCACGGCTTCGCGCCCGACCAGCCGGAAATTGACATCCGGCATGCCGTCGCGCACGCGCTCCACCACGCCGCCGGCAGCGGCCAGAACGGCGACACCGGCTTCCATTTCCTTATGGCTGGGCAGTCGGATGTCGGTGCCGTGGTGTTCGTCATAGGAAAGCGACCCGCAGGTATAGTCGCCGAATTCCTGCCCGCCCTGCATGTCGACATAGTTCTGGACGACGCAGGTGCGCCCGACGGTGCAGTCGACCGGCAGAACGAAACGCACCGGGCCATCGTCGGTCGACTGTTCCGGGTTGTCCGACGCCGCATCGATGTCCGTCGTCGTGTCCGCCGGCACATCCGATTGGTTGCCTGCATCCGCGGTGTTCGCTTCCGCGCCCTGATCCTGCTGCGCAACCGTGGTATCTGCCGTGGTCTCGTCGGTCAGGCGGGGCGGCGGCTGGCGGGTTTTCGAAACGCCGAACACCGCCGGCAGTTCGCCGTAATTGACGACCATATACCCGCCGGCGGCGAGCGCGCCGATCAGCAGCAACCCGCCGAGGACAACGGCAATCTTCATGCTTCGGCCCCTGTCCCGGAGGACTTTCTATCCGACATCGGCAGAATCTCGACCTTGTTTCCCTGTACTGTTAACGCGAGTCGCCCGGCCTTCAAGTCCAGCGCGTCCTTGCCGAACAACTCATGCCGCCAGCCGCTGAGCGCGGGCAGGCCGTCGGTTTCGCCGGCGGCAAGCCGGTTCAGCTCGTCCGCATTGGCGACCAGCCGGCTGACGATGCCGGCATCCTCGCAGCGCTGTTTCAGAAGGATTTTCAGCATGTCCGACACCGGCCCGATGCCCTGCGGCAGGGCATCGCGTTTTTCCGGCCGGGGCAGGCTTTCCTTCGGGCGCTCCATAACGGCGGTCACGGCCTCGATAATCGCCTTGCCGACGCTGCCGTCGACATGCCCCTTCGACAGGCCGCGGATGCGCGACAGGGCCTGCGCGTTGGTCGGGGCGGACCCGGCGATATCCAGCAGCGTATCGTCGCGCAGCAACCGGTTGCGCGGCATATCGCGGCGCTGGGCCTCGGCTTCGCGCCAGGCGG
Source organism: Alphaproteobacteria bacterium (assembly GCA_040222995.1). Lineage (GTDB taxonomy): Bacteria > Pseudomonadota > Alphaproteobacteria > UBA8366 > Aestuariispiraceae > JAVKBW01. Next base: position 95,747 of record JAVKBW010000082.1, read on the forward strand.
CGATTTCCTGCAGAATAGCGAGTCCGCGCGCCTTCAGCCCGCGCGACTTGATGCGCTTCCAGGCGTCAGCCGGGTCCATCCGGTAGGTCTCGGCGGAGGTCAGCACCGCCATTTCCTCGTCCAGCCAGCCGGCCCGGTTGTTCTTCTTCAACTGGTCGCGCAGTTTTTCATAGGCCGGGCGCAGGTAGATCACATCCGACAGGGCGTAGCTGATCTGCCGCTCCGACAACGGCCGTTTCGACCAGTCGGTGAAGCGGGAAGACTTGTCGATGGCCTGGTTCAGCAGCTTGCCGATCATCGGCTCGTAGCCGATCTGGTCGCCCAGCCCGCAGACCATGGCGGCGACCTGGGTATCGAATATCGGCGCCGGCACCGAGCCCGTCTTGTTGTAGAAAATTTCCAGATCCTGCCTTGCGGCGTGAAACACCTTCAATATCTTCGGGTTGGCCAGCAGGTCGTAGAGCGGGCCGAGGTCCAGGCCGTCGGCCATCGTGTCGATGGCGACCGCCTCGCCGGTATCGCCGGCCACCTGCACCAGACAGAGGATCGGGTAATAGGTGCTTTCGCGCACGAATTCGGTGTCGACGGCCAGATAGCCGCTGTTCGCCTGTTCGGCGCAATACGCCGCCAGCGCGTCTGACGTGGTGATCGGTGTGGGGGAATCGTTTGTCATGAAAAAGCGATACGGCATCCGGGCGTAAACGAAAAGCACCGAACGGCTCCCAAACACGGAAAACCGCCCGACACCTTGACAATCAGGCGCGAAACATGCCCTTTCCGGCGCAGTTCGCACAATGAACTTTCAATGATCTTATTGCCTCGATTCGCGCTTTCGGAGTTAGACAAATGCACGCCTATCGCACCCATTCCTGCGGCGCCCTGCGCCTGAGCGACGCCGGAACCACCGCCAGGCTTTCCGGCTGGGTCCATCGCCAGCGCGACCACGGAAATCTGCTGTTCATCGACCTGCGCGATCACGAGGGCATCACCCAGTGCGTGGTGGATTCCTCCAGCCCGCTGTTCAAGCAACTGGAAGCCCTGTCGAACGAAAGCGTCATTTCGGTGACCGGCGAGGTGCTGAAACGCACCGACGACACCGTGAACAGGAACGTGCCGACCGGCGAGGTCGAAATCGGCGTTTCCGAATTCCAGCTTCTGTCGGCCGCCGAGCCGCTGCCGATGCCGGTCAACCAGGATGCCGGCTACCCGGAAGACATCCGCCTGAAGTACCGCTTCCTCGACCTGCGCCGGGAAGACATGCACAACAACATCGTGCTGCGCTCGAAGATCATCACCTCGATCCGTCAGCGCATGGTCAACCAGGGCTTCACCGAATTTCAGACGCCGATCCTGACCGCGTCCAGCCCGGAAGGCGCGCGCGACTTTCTGGTGCCGAGCCGCCTGCATCCCGGCAAGTTCTACGCCCTGCCGCAGGCGCCGCAGCAGTTCAAGCAGCTCATCATGATCGCCGGCTTCGACCGCTACTTCCAGATCGCGCCGTGTTTCCGCGACGAGGACGCCCGCGCCGACCGCTCGCCGGGCGAATTCTACCAGCTCGATCTGGAAATGAGCTTCGTGACGCAGGATGACGTGTTTGCGGCTTTGGAACCGGTTCTGCACGGCGTGTTCGAGGAATTCGCCGAGGGACGGCAGGTATCACCCGCGCCGTTTCCGCGCATCCCGTACCGCGAGTCGATGCTGAAATACGGTTCCGACAAGCCGGACCTGCGCAACCCGATCGAGATCGCCGATGTGACGGACGCCTTCCGGGGGTCCGACTTCAAGGTCTTCGCCGGGCTGATCGAAAAGGGGTTTGTGGTTCGAGCCATTCCCGCGCCGGGGGCCTCGGCCAACCCGCGCAGCTTTTTCGACAAGCTGAATTCCTGGGCGCAGGGCGAAGGGCAGGCGGGCCTCGGCTACATCAATTTCAAGGAAGACGGGCCGGCCGGGCCGATCGCCAAGAACCTCGACGAGGCGCGCATCGGCGCGATCATGGCGCATACCGGCGCCAAACAGGGCGATGCGGTGTTCTTCGTGTGCGGCAAGGAAGACGCGGCGGCGGACTTCGCCGGCACGGTTCGCACCAAACTGGGGAATGACCTGGAGCTGATCGACGAGAACCGATTCGAATTCTGCTGGATCGTCGATTTCCCGATGTTCGAATTCGACGAGAAGGAACAGAAGATCGACTTCTCGCACAACCCGTTCTCGATGCCGCAGGGCGGCATGGAAGCGCTGGAAACGAAAGACCCGCTGGATATCCTCGCCTATCAATACGACATTGTGTGTAATGGCGTGGAGCTGTCGTCGGGTGCGATCCGGAACCATCTGCCGGAGGTGATGTACAAGGCGTTTTCCATCGCCGGGCATTCGCCCGAGTTTGTTGACGAGAAATTCGGCGGCATGATTTCGGCCCTGAAGCTCGGCGCGCCGCCGCATGGCGGCTCCGCCCCCGGCATCGACCGCATCGTCATGCTGCTGGCGGGCACGGAGAACATCCGCGAGGTCATCATGTTCCCGATGAACCAGATGGCGCAGGACCTGATGATGGGCGCCCCCAACGACGCCGACCCGAAGCACCTCAAGGAACTCAACATCAAGGTGCAGATGCCGCCGAAGGCGAAGGAATAGACGTTCAACCTGCCTCCTCTCCCGCTGGCGGGAGAGGAGGAAAAGAAGGTGAGTCTCGGACCTGATCCGGGACCCATTCCGCTATCGTCACCGCCTATCACAGCCGCCTCAGGAATGGACCCCGGCGCGGGGGCCGGGGATCGCCGCGTGGCTGGGAAATGCTTGTTCTGGATCAAGGCGCGGGGCGAAGCAAGCCGGGTTCAAGACCTGAAAGCGATCCGGCCGTTAATCGGTGACGCCCGGATCGGCCTTGATGAGGGTGTGCTTGAGCTGCTCGAAATGGGAGATCGCCATATCGCGACATCCATCCCATCCCCGCGATGTTCCGGCCGCGACATGATCCGGCAGGACATTCAGCGGCTGGCCGCTCCCATAGGCCAGAACCATTGTCCGGCAGGCGCGTTCGAACAGATAGAGTTCCTCGAAGGCATGGGCCACAGATTCGGCGGCCACCGTAACGCCGTGATTGCCCATCATCAGAACCGAATTGTCGCCGATGAGCGAGGCAAGCCGGCGCCCTTCGCGTTCATTCGTGGCAACCTCTTCGAACCCGAGATCGACGGAGACGCGGTCATGGAACCGCGCGGTTACCTGACCGATCGGCTTCAGCGTTGGGTCCTTCAGGCCTGAAAGCGCTGTCGCGTAAGGCGGGTGGATATGCAGAACGACCCGCGCGTGTGGCAGTTCGGCATGGATCTGACTGTGGATACACCATCCGGACCGATCCGGCGGGTTCGGGCGAGACATCGTGTCATCCTGGTGCCAGTTCAGGAGTAGCAGATCGCTGGCACGGATCGTGGAAAACAGTTGCCAGCGCGGGTTCATCAGAAACCGCCCGTCGTCTGGCGAAAGGGCTGCCGAGAAATGGTTCCCGACGGATTCCGTCCATCCGAAATCCGCTGCAAGGCGAAACGCCACGGCGAGATCAACCCGCAGCGTGGCTTCGTCGGGATAGGGGGTGTTCTTCGCTGCATCGATGATATGGCGCATATGTGTCATGCTGGCGATCCTTCATTGGGAAAAGGTGACGTGTCTCGTATGGCGACCCTGTATCGGGATCTCAATTCACCTCGATCCGTGTAGCAACCCCGCAATAGCCGGCTTCCACTCGTGGGGTCATAAGCCGCCCGCCCATGCACTATCCTCTGATTGTCAAAGACAATGCACTGTCCAGCGGCGAGCCTGATCGGCATCATGTGTTCCGGATCGCGCAACATCGAGGCAAACCGGCGAAAAGCCGGGTAATACGAGTCAAGCAGGCGTTGATCGAGATCGAATAGATCGGCCATGTGCTGGCTGATTGTGACGCCGACGAATTCGCCCCGGTCATCCAGTATGATAACAGTCTGACGGGCGCGCATGTCTATCTTGGTATGAGAAAACCGGAACGGAACCGAAACCGAGGAGAGAATTTCATAATCTTTCGGATGGGTCGCCTTCAATTTCATGGCGACCGCTGCCCCGTCTACGAATGTCGTTTCCCCGCCTGTCGTGTCGTTGACCCTGCAGTGCAGATATTGAAGACCGGCCGGAAATTCCTCGCATGGGTTGTCCGTATGCGGCTCCAGCGCCTGGGCGGTATAGGCGGTGCCGACCGGGCTGGGATATGCCTTTACATCGAAATAGTAGCCGGAGAATGACGACCTGACGTGACCGGCTATTTCCGCCACGAGCCGGACACCTTCCTCGTCATCGGGAACGTCTTCAACCATCGCAATGCCGTCCCGCAGCAGCGTTGCGAGGTAAGACCGATAGGCGGCCCGGTCGGCTATCAGTGTTTTCAGTTGAAATGTCGATAGATTGTCCCGGAACCCGGCGCCCCAGTATCTTGGTTCGATGCGCGCCGGGTCTTCGTGACCGGGATGTATCAGCCAGCCTGTCAACCATCCGATATCGTACCGGCTGACATGACCGTCACCGGCCCAGGTGATAACAAGGTCGCCGCATTCTATTCGTGCGTCGTCAGGCCGGATGTCAGCCGGCGCGGACACGATATCGAACTGCCGGTCGCCGATTTTCTGATCGAACGACGATGGGCAGTTGTCCCGCAGCCACATGTAGTTAGCGTAATGCGCCTGGATGCGTCCGGCAGTGCCAGTCGCAACATGGATGGTCAATCCGCTTTGCTCAAGGTCCACTCTCGGAGCGTCTGTCATGGTATCTTTCTTCGGTCCATGTGCAGCAGCACAGCACTGCACAATACTGAGAATGCCGTATATCACAGGCGTGACATTCAGTTCTATTGACAATATGAATGATAATTATGGATGTTTTGTATGATTTTTCGGCCACAGCCGGGATGCCGGAACGTCACTCATGGGATGCCGGGCGTGCCTTACCTGAAAACCCTCAATAGGCTGACTGTCAAACAGTTGCGCGCGCTCGTGGAATTCGACGAAGCCGAAAGTCTCACAAGCGCAGCGGACAGGCTGGGCATCAGCCAGCCGGCGCTTAGCAACAGATTTCGGGAAATCGAACGCCTGACCGGTGCGAAGATCTTCCATCGCACCAAGGGGCATCTTCACTTTGCGCCGTCAGGTTATGCGTTGCTGAATGCGGCCCGCGTCATTCTTGACGAATTGCATCAGGTCGAAATCAACCTTGAGCAGGCGCGAAACAATCGCACCATCGACCTGCGCATTGAGGTTCGCGGGTACAACCTGCATCGTCCGCTGTCTCAACTGCTGGTGAAGATGATGCGCGCGCGTCCGGAACTGTTGATCGAGGTGACCAGCGACTCATCGAGACTGCCGCTCGACGCGGTGCTGTCCAGTGATGTCGACCTGACGATAACGCTAGGCGATTTTTCCCGCAGGGGCTTGCAACAGCATTTTCTAGCGCAAGACGAACTGATTGGTGTCGTACCGGTCACTCATCCGCTTGCGGACAAGGAAATCCTCGAGCCCAGGGACTTCGAGCATGAACCATTCATCACCTACAGTCCGGTCCTTGAGCGTGGTCAGGAAATTGAGCAGTACTTCATTCCCGCTGGGATCATTCCGCGAAATCTCATTTCGGTTGGTACGGCGGACTATGCGTGCGGTGTTGTCGCCAACGGGTTCGGCGTCAGCATTCTGAGCAGGTGGGCCAGCGAACAATATCCCGACCGGCGCAAAATCCGGCTGACACCACTCGCTAGGCCGGGGCTGACATGTCGATGGCATGCGATTACCAGGCGGACCCAGCATGAACATCCTGTGCTGACCGATCTGCTCGCAAGGCTCCCCGACATGTTCCACAAGACCGGCACCTTTTAGGAACGCAAGCGTGCTGCCCAAGTCATTGCCGTGAGGGGCGGTTATGCTGCCTCTGATGCGGGACCTTCAACAGAATAAATCGCCAATCGCGGTGAAAGACCCCGGCTCTCTGGCCGGGATTCGCCATAGTGTCGGCGGTTCTTGTTCTGGATCAAGGCGCGGGGCGGGGCGCGCGGTTTAGAAAACAGGGCAATCGCAACCACCGGAGCCCGCAATGACCCGCCAGTCCCCGCCGCGCACCCTGCCGAAACTGACCCGCCATCTGGTCGGCCTGATCCGCCAGAAGCTGTGGCTGCAGGTTGTCATCGGCATGTTCGCGGGTGTCGGTTTCGGCGTGCTGGTCGGCCCGACCGCCGGCTATGTGCAGGCGGAAACCAGTGCGCTGATCGGCAACTGGGTCTCGCTGCCGGGCAAGCTGTTCCTGATCGCCATCCAGTTCGTGGTCGTGCCGCTGGTGGTCGCCTCGGTCATTCGCGGTATCGCGGCGGGGGATGGTACGGGCAATCTCGGCAAGATGGGCTCGCGCACGGTTCTGTTCTTTCTCGGCACGACCCTGATCGCCGTGATGTTCGGCCTGCTGGCCGCGAACATCATCCAGCCGGGACAGTATATCGACCGGGCGGCGGTGGATTCCGCGCTGGTGGAAAAAGGCCCGGTGGCGGTCGGCGCGGCCCCGCAGGCGCCGACGCCGGGCGAGATACCGGAACTGATTGTCAGCCTGTTCCCGAAAGACCCGCTGAGCACCTTCGTCAGCGGCAACATGCTGCAGATCGTCATCGCGGCGGCGATTATCGGCATCGCGCTGGTGACGACGCCGACGGAACAGCGCCGGCCGCTGCTGGACCTGATGGGGTCGGTGCAGGCGGCCTGCATGGTGATCGTCGGCTGGGTGATGCGGTTCGCGCCGGTCGCCGTGTTCGGCCTGCTGGCGCATATCACCTCGCGGGTCGGCCTGTCGGCCCTGCTCGGCACCGGCATGTATGTGGTGACGGTTCTGGTCGGGCTCATGTGCCTGCAGATTACCTATCTGCTGATCGCGAAAATTTTCGGCAACCGGTCGATCCGCGCCTTCATCACCGGCACGCGCGACGTGATGCTGCTGGCATTCTCGACCTCCAGCTCCGCCGCCGTCATGCCGCTGACCCTGACGACGGTGGAAAAGGAACTGAAAATCAAGCCCGCCGTCAGCCGCTTCGTCGTGCCGCTGGGCACCACCATCAACATGGGTGGCACGGCCCTGTATCAGGGCGTCGCGGCGGTGTTTCTGGCGCAGGTTTTCGGCGTCGATCTCGGCATTCCCGGCATGCTGCTGATCACCGTGATGGCGACGGGGGCGGCGATCGGCTCGCCGGGCACGCCCGGCGTCGGCATCGTCATTCTGGCGACCATTCTGACCAGCGTCGGCATTCCCGCCGGCGGCATCGCCATCATTCTCGGCGTCGACCGCATGCTCGACATGGTGCGCACCGTGGTGAACGTTACCGGCGATATGGTCGCCTGCGTCGTCGTCGACCGCCTGATGCAGGAAGAAACCGTATCGGAGACAGCGCGGACGGTTTAACCTTGCGCGCATGAGCCTCACGGTATCCCGTCTCGAAAGACCCGCCCTCGGTCCGATATCTCTGTCGGTCGCGGCAGGGGCGTGCCTTGCCGTGCGCGGCCCGTCGGGGGCGGGCAAGTCGCTGCTGATGCGGGCGATTGCGGATCTCGATCCAGCAACGGGCAGGGTGGAACTGGATGGCCGGTCCCGCGAAAGCTGGTTCGCGCCGGACTGGCGGCGGCAGGTCGCCTATGTGCCGGCGGAAGCGGGCTGGTGGGCGCCGGTGGTGGGGGAGCATTTTCTGTCCGACAACGGCGACACGCCCGATCTGCTGCAGGCAGTCGGCCTTGCCGGCGATACCCTGGACTGGCCGGTTGAGCGCCTGTCGAGCGGCGAAAGCCAGCGCCTGGCGCTGATCCGCGCGCTGGTCCGCAAGCCGAAATTCCTGCTGCTCGACGAGCCGACCTCGGCGCTCGACAACGACGCCACGATCAGGATCGAACGGTTGTTGCACCGGCAGATGGCGCAGGGTCTCGGGCTGGTGCTGGTGACCCATTCGGCGGAACAGGAGCACCGGCTGGCGACAGCGACGCTGGAACTCGAGGACGGGAAGATGAAGCAATGAGCGACTTCATTTCCCTGTCCTATGTCGATCTGGCGGTCGGGTCGGTTCTTCTGCTGCTGAATGCCGGCCTGTCGCTGCGGCTGCAACTGGGGCTGGAAAAGGACATCATTGTTTCGGCCCTGCGCATGACGGTGCAGTTGATGCTGGTCGGCCTTGTGCTGAAAGCCCTGTTCGCCACGACCGATCCGTGGCTGACCCTGCTGGCGATGCTGATCATGGGGGCATTCGCCGGGCGCGAGATCATGGCGCGGCAGCGCACCAAATTCACCGGCTGGTGGCGCATCGGTCTGGGGTCCACCACGATGATGATCGCCGGCATGCTGGTGATCGTGTTGGGCCTGTCGGTTCAGGTGCAGCCAGACCCGTGGTACGACCCGCGTTACGCCATCCCGATGTTCGGGATGATTCTGGGCAACACGATGACCGGCGTCAGCCTCGGCCTGAACACGCTGACCACCAATGCCGTGCGCAGCCGCAGGGCGATAGAAGGCGCGCTGCTGCTGGGCTGCACGCGCTGGGTGGCGTTCCGCCCGGTGACGCGCGAAGCGCTTGTCAGCGGCATGATGCCGGTTATCAACCAGATGGCGGCGGCCGGCGTGGTGTCGTTGCCGGGCATGATGACCGGTCAGATCCTCGCCGGCATCGACCCGACCGAAGCCGTAAAATACCAGTTGCTGATCATGTTCCTGATCGCCGGCTCGACCGGCTCCGGCGTGCTGATGGCGGTGTTCGGCGGTGTCTGGCGGCTGAGCGACGAGCGTCACCGGCTGCGTCTCGACCGGCTGCAGCGCTGATCTTTCCGGTCAGGTGGAGGCCTGTTCGCTCTTCGGCGGAAGCCGCCCGGCTTCTTCCAGCGCCCAGTCGCGGAAGGCCGCGACGCGGGGGATCTGCAACGCGCCTTCCGGATAGACAAGATACGGCTTGAAGGCAGACTTGATGGACAGGTCGTCTGAAAACGGCCGCACCAGCCGACCGTTTTCAAGATCCTTCCCGGCCAGCGCGACGGAGGTCAGCGCCACGCCAAGCCCGTCCAGCACCGCCTGAATCGCCAGGCTGTCAGCCGAGAAGGTGAGGCCGCGGGTCGGGTCGACATCCTTCACCCCGGCGGCTTCCAGCCACATCCGCCAGGTCGGCGTTTCGGCGGGTTCGTTACGCCAGTCAAGATGGATCAGCGTGTGGTGTTTCAGATCGTCCGGGTGGCGGAGCGGGTGGTCGCCTTCCAGCAGGGCGGGGCTGCAGACCGGAAAACTCATCACGTCGTACAGGGTTTCCGATACCAGACCCGGATAATTGCCGCGGCCGTAGCGGATCGCCATGTCGATGCCGTCGCGGGTCAGGTCGGCCAGCCGGTCGGTGGCGTCGATGCGGATATCGATATCGGGATGGCGCGACCGGAACGCCTCGAGCCGGGGCAGCAGCCATCTCTGGCCCATCGACGGGCTGGTGCTGATCGTCAGGGTCGCGTCGTCGGACTGCCGGTGCAGGCGTTCGTTTGCCTGATGCAGCTTGTCGAAGGCGTCGCGCACCAGCGGCAGAACCGCCTGCGCGGTCTCCGTGATGATCAGGGTGCGTGTCGTGCGGCGGAACAGGGGGAAGCCGTAGAAATCCTCCAGTTGGCGGATCTGCTGGCTGATCGCGCCGGGTGTGACGTTCAGTTCGTCCGCTGCCCTGGTGAAACTCAGCAGGCGGGCGGCGGCTTCGAAAGCGCGCAGGGCGTTCAGCGGGGGCATCAGGTCAGGCATGCTCAATTATATAGACAGGCTAACTAATTAATCAAGAAAGCATCGTTACAAATTTCGACGTAAAGCACGAAATAATGGGGCATAGGAAGTGATCCTGTTCACAACAGTTTCCGATTTAACTGAACAATCGGAAGGGCAAAGGAGACCGAAAATGAACCATATGATCGATGCATCCCTGAATTTCATCAGTCCGGATGTCGCTGAACCCCGGGTCTGGGTAAAGGATTACGGCGAAGAGCCGGTCCGCAACTTCAACAATGACGCCCACCGGGTAACAATTGAAAACGGCCGCCAGCTCAACCCGCTGCCGTCGCTCGACCGGGAAGGGTTCCAGCTTGAACACGCGCCGACCATCCTGCGCACATTCAGCGACGAAAAGACGGTCGAACGGGTGTACTACCCCCGGATCGAACGGCTGATCAAACAGCAGACCGGCGCATCGCATGTGGTGGTGTTCGACCGCACGCTGCGGACGGCGGAAACCCATCACGCGGCCCGGTCGCCGGTCATGCATGTGCACAACGACTATACCGAAACCTCGGCGCCGAAGCGGGTGCTCGATCTGCTGGGCGAAGAGGAAGCCCGCCGGCGGCTCGGGAAAAGGTTTGCGCAGATCAACGTTTGGCGGCCGATCGGAACGACGGTTCAGGCGACGCCGCTGGCCTTCGCCGATGCCCGCACCGTCAACCCGGAGAGCCTCGTGCCGACGGTGCTGGACTATGGCGTGCGGGAGGGTGAGGTTTATGAATTGCGCTATCACCCGTGGACCCGCTGGATCACCTTCCCGAACATGACGCCCGACGAAGTCGTGCTGATCAAGGGATATGACAGCGCCGACGATTCCCGCTCCAGACTGTCGCCGCACACGGCCTTTATCGACCCGGCGACGCCGGCCGATGCGCCGCCGCGGAAAAGCATCGAGGTGCGCGCCTTCGCTTTCTTCGACAACTGACATCTATCCCGTTCCCTGAGCCTCAACGCCCTTTCCCGTGCCGGGAAGGGGCGTCTTTTTTGTCCATGGCCTGATCTGTATCAAGGCGCGAACAGTCTGCTTCGGTGACTGTTCCCCTATCGATAATTATTCAGTTGGGACTGCCGATCATGAACCATCACCACCGCAAGATCCTTCATTCGCTGTTCGCTCACCCGATCAGCGCCAATATCGCGATGAAGGACGTGGAAAGCGTCTTCACCGAACTGGGGGCGGAGATCGACACGGCCCATTCCGGGAAAATTCATGTGGCGCTGAAGGGCCACAGCGCAAACTTTTCCCATGCCGGTCACAGCCTGCCGAAGCAGGAAGTGCAGCAGGTAAGAAAGTTCATCGAACTGGCCGGGATTGATCCGGAAAGGGATTATCCTCTCTAGCAGGCCGCGTCACCGGGCCGAACGCCGTTCTTGCTTTTACCGTCGCGGCTACCGACATTGTAGCCGGACGGAGGGGCGGCGTGCTCGACAATGCGGTAACAGTGGCGATACGGAAACTGGTGCGGGGATTCCTGTTGCTGCCGATCGCGCTGGCGGTTGCGGGGATGCTGCTTGCGGGGCTGGCCGTCTGGCTCGACAGAACCGCACCGGTGCAGGAATTCATCAGCGAATTCTCGTTCTTCAACATCAACGAAGCCGGGGCGCGGGCGGTGCTGAGCACGATTGCCGGCGCGATGATGACGGTTATCAGCCTCGTCTACTCGCTGACCCTGATCGTGTTCACGCTGGCGGCGTCGAATATCGGCCCGCGCGTGCTGGAAACCTTCACCGACAACCGCATCAACCAGACCACCGTCGGGTTTCTCGGCGCGACCTTCCTGTATTCGCTGTTCGTGCTGTATGTCGCCGGCGACGACGAGGTGCCGAAACTTTCCGTGGCGATCGCCATTGTCATGGTGACGGTCAGTTTTTTCTGGGTCGTGTATTTCGTGCACGACACGGCGCGCCGCATCATGGTCGATAACGAAATCGCCCGGACCCAGAAATCGCTGCGGCGGGCCATCGACCGGCTTCTTGAGGAAGAGCCTCGGGAAAAGGACGGCGATGCCGACGCTATACCTGACGGAACGCCGACCCGCGTACCGGCGGCGGATTCCGGATATGTCACGGCCATTTACGCCGAAAACCTGGCGTCGCTGGCGAAGAAGTACGACCTTTTCATACGGGTTGTCACCCCGCCGGGCACGTTCGTGGTCAGCGGCGGACCGATTGCGGCGGTCTACGGCGATACGGATGACGGTATTGCGGGCCGTATCCGTGAGGCAATTGTTATCGGCGATGCCCGCGCGCCGGAAGGCGATATCCGGTTTAACATCCATTTGATGGTGGAAATCGCCCTGCGCGCGCTGTCGAGCGGGCTGAACGACGCCTATACGGCGATCAGCGCCATCGATCACCTGTCGGCCTCGCTTGCCCTGATATTGCAGCGTGGGGCGCCGTCGTCGCTATACCACGATGCGGAAGGCGAACCGCGTGTCTGGCTCGATCTTATCGAGGTGAAGGATATCGTCGGCACCGCCCTGCACCCGCTACGCCGTGCGGCCCAGGACAATACGCTGGTCTCGTTGCGGCTGATCAAAGCGATCGGCAGAATGAGTGGCGTTACGAGGATGGAACATGCCCATGTGCTGCGGCTGCATCTGCGGCTGATCGCCTATGATGCAAAACATGTAGTGAAAAACCCGGACGACCGCAACGAACTGGCCGGCGAAATCACAAGAGCCCGGCGCATTCTGGCGGGTCGCCGGCAGGACGACTGAAAGGCAACATGATGAGCGATACCCGCATCGAAACCGACAGCATGGGCGAAATGTCCGTTCCGGCGGACCGGTACTGGGGCGCACAGACCCAGCGCAGCCTGCAGAATTTCAAGATCGGCGGCGAACGGATGCCGATACCGGTGATCCGGGCGCTGGGGCTGCAGAAACAGGCGGCGGCGCGGGCCAATATGAAGCTGGGCATTCTGCCGGAAAAGGAAGGCGCGGCGATCGTCACGGCGGCGGGCGAGGTGGCGGACGGGGTGTTCGACGATCAATTCCCGCTTGTGGTCTGGCAGACCGGCTCCGGCACCCAGACCAACATGAACGCCAACGAGGTGATCGCCAACCGGGCGAATGAGCTGCTGGGCGCGGGGCTTGGCGTCAAATCGCCGGTGCATCCGAACGACCATGTCAATCTCAGTCAGTCGTCGAACGACACGATCCCGACCGTCATCCATATCGCGGCGGTCAGCGAGGCGCATGACCGTCTGCTGCCCGCTCTGGCGCGGCTGAAGGCGGCCCTGTCGGACCGGGCGGCGGCATTCGCCGATATCGTCAAGGTCGGCCGGACGCATCTGCAGGACGCGGTGCCGTTGAGTCTGGGGCAGGAATTTTCCGGATATACCGCGCAGGTCGGGCTGGGCAGCGACCGGGTGAGCGACAGCCTGAAACGGTTGTCGCATCTGGCGCAGGGCGGCACCGCCATCGGCACCGGCCTTAACAGCCCGGCGGGATTTACCGATGCGTTCATTGCGGAAATCAACACCCTGACCGGGCGGGAATTCCAGGCCGCCGACAACCCGTTCGAGGCCATCGCCGCCAGCGACGCGATTGTCGAATGTTCCGGCGCTTTGAACAGTCTGGCCGCATCGTTGTTCAAGATCGCCAACGATATCCGGCTGCTGGCCTCCGGCCCGCGGTCGGGACTGGCCGAACTGTCGCTGCCATCGCACGAGCCCGGCTCGTCGATTATGCCGGGCAAGGTCAACCCGACCCAGGCGGAAGCGCTGACGATGGTTGCGGCCCAGGTGATGGGCAACCACACGACCATCACCATCGCCGGGTCGCAGGGGCAGTTCGAGCTGAACGCCTTCCGGCCGGTGCTGGCCTATAACCTTTTGCAGTCGATCCGTCTGCTGGGCGATGCCGCTTTGAGCTTTGCGGAAAAATGCGTCGAGGGCATCACGGCGAACGAGGCGCGGATCGACGAACTGCTGCACCGGTCGCCGATGCTGGCGACGGCGCTGGTGCCGCATATCGGTTACGATGCGGTGGCCAGGATCGTCCACCGGGCGATTGCCGACGATATTTCCATCAAACAGGCGGCAGCCGACGAAGGCGGCGTATCGCCGGAGGATTTCGACCGCTGGGTCGACCCGAAAACGATGATCGGACCCGAAGACTAGGGCGGCGGGCTATTTGCCCAGAACGAGGAAATGGGCCTGCTGGTTGTGATTGACGACATGGTCGCCGACCGTGTCCTCAAGAACCGACAGGACGTTGTCTTTCACATAGAGGTCCAGAACCTTCTCATAGTCCTTCTCGATCCAGGACGGCTCGCTGACGGTCAGGGCGAAAACGCCATCCTCGGCCAGCATCCGCATCACTTCGGGAATCCGGTCCGGCCCGATATGGCCCAGCGTGAAGGTGCCGGTTGAATACGCGCCGGCGTAGGTACCGTCGGGGATATCGACCGTTTCCAGCAGATCGACGGCGGTGAGGTTGCGGTAAAGTTTCTTTTCTCGGGCGACATCCAGCATTTCCTGCGACAGATCGACGCCGTCGATGACTGAAAACCCCGCCTGCGCCAGGGCGAACCCGCCCAGCCCGGTGCCGCAGCCGACATCCAGAACAGGCTTCGACAGATCGCCGACCCGCACCGCCAGTTTTTCAGCGACAATCGGCGGCGAGACATAGCCGCTTTCGGCCATCGCCTCGTCATAGGTTTTCGCCCAGGCGGCATAGGCAGCCTTGTGGTCTTCCGGGGTTCTGGCCTTGTAGACGGCTTCGAAAAGGGTTTCGGTCTTCTCTGACATAGGGTCGATGTCTCCTGTTCGTTATTGATCGGGGGGTGCAGGCCGGGAAATCAGTTTTTCCCCAGAACCAGAAAATGCGCCCGCTGGTCGCGCTTGTCGAAGTGCGATTGAACCTGATCGTCGAGGATCGTGATCAGACCGTTATCGACAAGTGTGTTCAGGTATTCGTCATATCCGTGTTCGTCCCAGGCCTCGACGCGGACGGTCAGGATAAAAAGCCCGCGCGGTCTGACGATCCGGATGATTTCGGGGATCCGGTCGGGGCCGACATGGCCGAAGGTGAACGTGCCGACGGAAACCGCCGCGCCATAGGTATTGTCGGCAATGTCGACCGTTTGCAAAAGATCGGCAGTTACCAGGTTGTTGTAAACCGATTTGGCGCGCGCCTGGTTCAGCATGTCGGGCGACACATCCAGCCCGTCGACATCGGTGAAGCCGACCTTGGCGAGGCTGACGCCGGTCATGCCGGTGCCGCAGCCGACATCCAGAATGCGGGTCTGCTTGTCGGAAGCCCGGACCATCAGCATCGATGCGACAACCCATGGCGACCGGTAGCCGTGCGCCGTCATGGTTTCCTCATAGGTCGCCGCCCATTCGCCATAGACGCGTATTGTATCCTCCACTGTTTCGCTGTCATGGACGGTTTCGAGAATGGTGTTCGGGTCGATGGGCATGCGGGCGCTTTCCTGTCGGTGATGTCCGTGTATCGTAGGCGGTATTGTCGATGACCGCAAAAGGGGACGCATAAACGGTTCTCGAAGCGGTGAAAATCCACTAGCGTGTTGGCGATGATGACGAAATTTACAATTGTTGTGCTGGCCGGCCTCTTGATGTCGGTGCTGTCCGTACAGGTCCGGGCGTCCGACGAACAGCGCATCGCGCTGGTGATCGGCAACGGCGATTACCGGTCGGCGCCGCTGCGCAACCCGGTCAATGACGCGACCCTGATGTCGGAAACCCTGACGGAACTGGGTTTTGACGTTTCGCTGCATACAGATGCCGGGCGGCGCGACATGCGCCGGGCCATCGCCGATTTCGGTAAAAAACTGGAAGACGCGCACGGCAACGCCATAGCCCTGATCTACTATGCCGGCCATGGCGTGCAGATCGACGGCGAGAACTATCTGATCCCCGTCGATGCGGAAATATTCGAAGCGCTGGATGTGAAGATCGAAGGCATTCAGGCCTCGGCGATGCTGGATGCCATGGCGTGGACCGACAGCCGGATGAACATCGTGATCCTCGATGCCTGCCGCAACAACCCGTTCGTGACGGTATCGCGAACGTCGGGCGGCGGGCTGGCGCGGATGGATGCGCCGACCGGCACGCTGCTGGCCTATTCGACCGCGCCGGGCATGGTCGCCGAAGACGGGACGGGGCGGAACAGCCCCTATACCCAGGCGCTGGCCCGCGCGATGAAGGAAGAAGGCCGGAAAATCGAGGATGTGTTCAAGCGGGTGCGGGTCTCGGTCCTCGACCGGACGAACGAGCGGCAGGTGCCGTGGGAATCCTCGTCGCTGGTCGGCGATTTCTATTTTGCCGGCCCGCCGCCCGACGGCCAGCAGGTCGCCAGCCTGCCGGAACCGGCGGTGGACCCGGCCCCGTTCATCAGCACCGATATCGACGCCGCGATGGCCGACCCCGTGCCGCCGCCGGGCGGCATCCGCGCCCTGATGCCGATGCATACGGAAGAGCCGGAAACCCGGCCGCTGCCGATTGACGGCGTCTGGCGGCTGAGCCTGACGAACACGCGGGTGCGGATCAGGAACGGCCGAAGCTGGGCCATCGACGGATATCCTACGCATCTGGTGATGGCGGTGCATCCCGGTCAGGTGCTGACCCGCAATCTCAAGCCGGACGGGGACGGCGGCTATACCGGCGAGGACCTGCCGTCGGTCTCGCAGCTTCAGATGAAACTGCAGCCGGACATGACGCTGGCCGCCAGCATCGGCCCGATTACCGGACCTATCGACTTCTTCCTGACCCCCATCGCCATCGACGACCCGGTCGCCTTCCGTGTCGAGCTGGAAAAGGCGCGGGGGAATTAGGTCACGAAAAAATAAGCCGGTAGTGCACGAACGTCGTCCGCTGATGCTTCAAAAGCAGATGGGGTTTGCCGAGGCTGGATAAGTCCGAGTCTGACCCGTAGCAGCCTAATCAAGGCGGCGCATTGATGCCGGGGCAGAACAACAAATGGGCCGGCACACGCCGGTACATGACACTGAAAACCGTCGAGGATCTGTGCAAACCTGAAGACATTCAACCGCTTCAACAGGTGGCGGAATAAACTGGCAACTACAACCACTGGGGTTAGGCTTCAAGATGCTTCATATACCACTTCCTGAGTTTCTATCCTACTAGACTTGACCAAGATCAATGTACGTATTCGACAACTCGCCTAGGTTCCTCGAAAGAGATGTTTTTACACTTAATCAGTGAAAGGGCGACGCCATGAGACTGATATTGAAATTAACTGGATTTGCATTGGCAGGCATTTTTACAATATCGGTGGTCGCGTCGGCAATCGCGCACGGTCCCGACTCTCAGGGCGGCGGCCAAGGACAGATGCCGATGATGGGCCAGGGCATGATGGGCCAAGGCTATCAGGGCCAAATGCCGATGATGGGCCACGGCATGATGGGTCAGGGCTATCAGGGCCAAATGCCGATGATGGGCCACGGCATGATGGGCCAAGGCTATCAGGGTCAAATGCCGATGATGGGCCACGGCATGATGGGCCAGGGCTATCAGGGTCAAATGCCGATGATGGGCCACGGCATGATGGGCGATTACGGCTATGGGCAGATGCAGCCTTTGCGGCGCGACCTGACTACCGACGAGGTCAAGCACATGATGGAACATCGTGTCGACTGGGCCGGGAACCCGAACCTGAAAGTCGGAAAGGTTATGGAAAAAGACGCCGATACTATCGTTAGCGAAATCGTGACCAAGGAAGGCTCGTTGGTTCGGAAGATCGAAGTCGACCGTCACACGGGACGCATGAAGGCCGTTCAATAGGCGAAGCGGCTTGCTTGCCTTATCTCCGCAAACTCAAGAGTGTTCAGTCATGCACAAATACACATCCGCAATGGTTTGCACGGTGGCGGGACTTGCAACGTCATCGCTGGCCCATGCCCAACAAGCGCAAGTTCCCAATTACGGTCCGCACATGTGGTCGGGTGGTTGGCACGGATGGTTTTTTGGGCCGATTATGATGATCGTTTTCATCACTGTCGCCGTGGTTGCTGTCGTTTTCTTGGTGCGCTGGCTCAGTGGAACCGGCCATGGCACCGCACATCACACGCACGTAACCGGTAGAACGCCCCTCGATATCCTTAAAGAGCGCTTCGCCAAGGGTGAAATTGACAAGGAAGAGTTTGAGGAACGTCGACGAGTTCTTGGCGAATAGATTGTATTAAGAATCATTCGTATATGTCTGATATTGGCACAACCCGGCTGTTCAGCGGCAGAACCTGATTTGGCCACTTTAGCCCTGAATGCAGACTTTGGTTTGTTTATCCTTCGTTGGTTTTTCGGATGCGAAACCAAACCCGGATGAAATACTCGACGTCTTCCTCACCACCCATCGCCGTTGATGACCCGGTCGCCTTCCGCGTCGAGCCGGAAAAGGCGCGGGGGACTAGCCGGTCGCGAAAATGCCTCAATCCGGCGCTTGGCATTGGCATGACTTTCGCGTATTCCCCGTCAATATGAGCCTATCAAACACACAAAGCGGCGCACCGGCGCAAAAAGTCGGCATTGTCAGCCTTGGCTGCCCGAAGGCGCTTGTCGATTCCGAGCGCATCCTGACCAAGCTGCGGTCGGAAGGCTACGAGATTTCCGGCGACTACGCCGACGCCAATGTGGTGATCGTCAACACCTGCGGGTTTCTGGATTCCGCGAAGGCGGAAAGCCTGGACGCCATCGGCGAGGCCATGGCGGAAAACGGCCGGGTTATCGTCACCGGCTGCATGGGCGCGGAACCGGAAAGCATCACGAAGGAATATCCGAACGTGCTGGCGGTCACCGGGCCGCATCAGTACGAAGCGGTTGTCGGCGCGGTGCATGACGCCGCCCCGCCGCTGCATGACCCCTATGCCGATCTGGTGCCGCCGGAAGGCCTGCACCTGACGCCGCGCCACTACGCCTATCTGAAAATTTCCGAAGGCTGTAACAACCGCTGCAGCTTCTGCATCATCCCGCATCTGCGCGGCGATCTGGTCAGCCGGCCGGCGGCGAAGGTGATGTACGAGGCGGAACGGCTGGTCGATGCCGGGGTCAAGGAGCTGCTGGTGATTTCGCAGGACACCAGCGCCTATGGCGTCGATCTGAAATACGCCGCCAGCAACTGGCATGGCGAGGCGGTGACGGCGCGGTTTTACGATCTGGCCAAAAATCTCGGCAAGCTGGGCGCCTGGATACGGCTGCACTACGTGTACCCGTATCCGCATGTCGACAAGGTGATCCCGCTGATGGCGGAGGGTCATGTGCTGCCGTATCTGGATATCCCGTTCCAGCATGCCAGCCCGAAGATTCTGAAAACCATGCGGCGGCCGGCGCACCAGGAAAAGACACTGGACCGGATCAACGGCTGGCGCGAAATCTGCCCCGATCTCGTCATCCGCTCGACCTTCATCGTCGGCTTTCCCGGCGAGACGGAAGAGGATTTCAACTTCCTGCTCGACTGGATGGAAGAAGCGCAGATCGACCGCGCCGGCTGCTTCAAGTACGAGCCGGTCAAGGGCGCGTCCGCCAATGTCATCGACGGCATCGTGCCCGAACCGGTAAAGCAGGAACGCTACGAACGCTTCATGGAACGCCAGCAGGCGATCAGCGCGGCGAAACTGCAGGGCCGGATCGGCACGGAACTGGATGTCATTGTCGACGAGGTGGACGAAGACGGCGCGGTCTGCCGGTCCTACGCGGATGCGCCGGAAATCGACGGTAATGTCTTTATCGACAGCGAAGACCTTGACGGCGTCGATCAGGACGGGCTGTCGCCGGGCGATATCCTGACGGTCGAAATCGACGAGGCAAGCGAGCATGACCTCTGGGGCGTGCCATGCTTGTAAGGGCCGGTTTCGCCGCTATTGCCCTTTCTCTCTCGGTCGCCGGTGCCGCCGCACAGGAAGTTGATGCGGATACGCGCGGCACCTACAGCGCGACCTACGAAAACGATATCTTCGCCGGAACCGACCGGGGTTACTCGAACGGTGTGCTGTTCCAGTATATCAGCGCCGCCGACCAGGTGCCGGACTTTCTGGGACCGGTGCAGGACAATCTGACCTGGCTGACCGGGGCGCAGAAATGGCACTGGAGCGTCGGGCTGGGCCAGAACATGTACACGCCGCAGGATCTGACGGTCGCCAATCCATCAACCGACGACCGGCCCTATGCCGGGTTTCTGTATGCCTCGATCGGGCTGATCGCCGACGACAACCGGCCGGATGTCGGTATTCTCGACGTGCTGCAGCTTGATATCGGCGTCACCGGCCCGGCGTCGTATGCCGAAGAAACGCAGATTTTCGTCCATGACCTGATCGACACGACCGACCCGCAGGGCTGGGACACGCAAATCGAGAACGAGGTCGCCTTCCGGCTGCTCTACGAGCGGGTCTGGAAAGCCGGCACCGACAACGATATTCCCCTGACCGGCCTGGAATACGACATCACGCCGCATGTCGGCGGATCGCTGGGCACGGCGGAAACCTATATCGGCGCCGGGATCGGCTTCCGGATCGGTGACGATCTGGAAGACGACTACGGGCCGCCGCGCGTTCGCCCGGCGCTTGGCGGGCCGGGTTTCTTCGAAGACAAGGACGGGTTTTCCTGGTACCTGTTTTCGGGCATCGCCGTCCGCGCCGTCGGTCGCGACATGTTTGTCGAAGGTAACCTGTTCGAGGACAGCCGCGGCGTCGATCTGGAGCCCTTTCAGGCCGATTTGCAGAGCGGGGTCGCCGTTCAGGTCTTCAATACCGAATTCGCCTTCACCTACGTGGTCCGGTCGCCCCAGTTCCAGGGACAGGACAATTTCTCGAAATTCGGCTCGCTCAACGCCCGCTTCCGGTTCTAATACGACAGTCAGCCCGCCGCCGGCTGGCCCGGCAGATGTGTGGCGGGAACAGGCGCATCGTAGTTGGGTCTGGCCGGGGTCACGCTGCGGCCCGACGGGCTTGCCAGCAGACAGCCGATCACCTGCTGCCTGAACCGGTCGAGATCGTGCGCTGTCCAGTGCGTGCAGGACCGGGTTTTCGACCATTCGATCCGGCGGCACAGGGCAATTGCCGCATCGAAACCCTCGCGGCCTTCGAAAACCTGCCGTTCTGGCCCGGTCATCGGACCGCCTTCATACGCCATTTCCCGCAACGCCTCGTCCGACAGAATGTCGCGGAAGGCCTTGTCGGTCGCGAAAAGCCAGCGCCGCGCGTCGGGCAGCAGACGAACCGGCCCGGCGACCGAATGCGGAAACATGCCGGACAGCCAGCGGGCGCCGATTTCGTAGTTGCGCGACCGGATATTGCCGGTATCGCTGGAAAAGTCGGTATAGATCAGCATCGTGCCGACGCAATGCAGCAGGCCGGCGCAGATATCGCTGCGGCCCGCGCCGTCGGCCCGGGCGCGGTCGGCGACGCAGAGCGACCGCGACAACAGGGTTTCGGACCCGCAGCGGCAGACAGCGCCGGCGACTTTCATCCAGGCGAACAGGGTATCGACAAACGTGTTCGCGTCGCCCGTCCAGTGCGGCGTGGTCAGCATGTGCCAGGGTCCTTCAGTAACTGTCCGGATCGACTATCGAATCCTTCAATTTACTTAGTCTGGCAGGTAAATGTTTATGAAGTGGTAAAGTAAAGTGAATCTTTTATTTCAAAAAACTTGAGCCGTTCTAAAGCCCGCCGGCCCGGCCGATCAGGGTCTTGTTGTCCCAGCGCGGCTGTTTGTCCTCGACCAGAACCCGTTGCACGGTGCCATCCTGCCGCTGGCGGGTCAGCACCAGTTGAAGCCAGCGCGGCACGAGTTCGTTGTTCAGATCGTCCAGAATGACGGCGGCCACAGTCTCCATCGCGCTCGGCGCGTCGTCTGGCGCCGGCAGGTCTTTCAGATAGGCGGCGAACCCGTCGCCGTCGAGAACGCTTTTGTACGGGATATACGACAACCGGAGAGATGCCCCGACGGCGTCGACGTTACCGTCCAGATTGCAAAGAAACTCGACCTTGGCGTCGGGGAGGGGGATCGTCAGGATCCGCTCCTGCCGGGCCACGCGGGTGCCGGGGTCGATGTCTGGCAAGTCGGTATTCATACGGTTACTCCGCTTGACCGGTCGGCGGGGTCGTCGCCGATCGGCACCAGATCGAATGCCTTGACCACGTGATAGCCGACCGACCCTGTCAGGCCGAGCGATTCCAGCGCGGTCGTGAACAGTGATTGTATATCGGCGCGCATCTCCCGGGAAACCGGTTGCATGGTGCGGATCATCAGAGTCAGTTGTTTTTCCCGCACCAGCCCGTCGAACTGGAACGGGCCGAGCCGGGAAAAATTCGCCTCGATAACGAACCGCTGGCCCGGTTTTTCCTTTTCGGGGTCGTCGTCGGCATCGGATTTGCGGTCTTTGATATACAGCCGCAGGGGTTCAATGTCGTCCGCCGTCAGCACCGGCAGATGAAACAGCCGCCAGTCCGCACCCGCACCATCCCTGGCCCGGCCGCGCATCGACGCGAATTCCTGCTCCAGCGCGCCGGAACCGGCGGCCCGTTTCAACGCCCGCATGCCGTCCTGCCCGAGCCAACGGTCCAGCGCGCCGCCGCGCAGCGCCTGCAGGAAGAAGACCATCGCCAGTCCCATCTGCGGGCCGGGCTGCGGGATCAGTTGTTGTACGATATTCTGCGCTACCGCCGGGGTCGCGATCTGCAGCGCGTCGATGGCCTGGCGCAGGGCTTCGAAACTCGGCGCCATGCCATGCGGCAGGGCCGGGGTCGCCGATTGCGGCACGGACGCCCGGCCGGCGACCTCCAGCAGCAGTTGCGTGCCGATCGGTGCGGCGGACCGGGTACCGAGGGTCAGCAACCCGTTCGGGGTCGACACCACGGTCTGGCCGTCCACGGTCGCGCCGGTAACGGTGCCGATGAAGCTGAGCGGGCCTGATGGCGTCAGCGGCGATTGCGCCGCCGTCGGTAGCTGCAGGGCCAGAACGCGAACAGGCAGATAGGCGTTTTTCGGCAATAGCGATGCGCCCGATGCCGGCGCGGCGGCCGATGCAGTGGTGGCCGGGTTCGCCGCCGGCGTTGCCGTGCCGCCGGGCGGGGCGGATCGTGAGGTTGGCGCCGCCTGTCCCGCAGCCGACGGTGACGGGGTTGCGGCCGAAGCCGCCGCCGATTGTGCGGCAGGGCTTCCGCCGGCGGTTGTCGTGGCGGTGGCTTGCGCTGTGCCGGACGGCAGCGAAAAGGACGCGCCGGAAACGGTTGCGGCAATCGTCGCGCCCTGGGTCAGGCTGGTTGTGACCGGCGTGCCGGCGAGGGTTTGAGCCGTTGCTTTTCCCGCCCCGGATGCGGCGGCCCCGATGCCCGGCGCGCCGGGCGTATGCAGTTTACCGCCGGCGATCGTGCCGGCAGCCGTGCCGGCGGGGGCGGACTTTGCCGGCGGCTGTTGAACGAGCACCTGCAACGGCGGACCGAGATCGGCGACCTGCAGGATCAATGTCGCGCCGGACGGAACGGCGGCGGGCAGCGGGGCGGAAAGCGCGACCTGCACCGGGCCCTGCGGTGTGTTCAGGGTGATCTGCGCATCGGACCGGACGGCCAGCGTGCCGGTGATCGTCGAACCAAGCTGCTGCAGGGCGGTGGCGATGGCGGGCGGCGGATTGGGGATCGACCCTGCCGTGCCGCCGGATACGTTGCCGCTGTTCGCGCCGCTCGCGCCACTGGCAGCCGTAACCGACGACCCTGTCTGGGTGGCGATTCCGGAACCGGCGGGGGGGATCGGCGTGCTCATCGGTCTAACGGGCTTTCCGGGCTGTTTTTTATATCCTCTCGCTTATCCGAACAGGCTGGAGGCGATTGTTTCGACATCGCTGGCGGCTTCGCAGTTGGGTGACCGGATCAGCAGCGGCATCTGCGCCCTGATGGCTTCGCGGACCCGGTTGTCGCGCCGGATAACGCCGGCCAGCTTCGGTTCGGTGTGCAGGAAACTGCGGCAGGCCTTGGCCAGCGTTTCGAAGGTCTTCTTGCCGCGCGACTGGCTTTCCGCCGCGTTGACGACAATGCTGATGTTACCGTCCGCCTTCGCTTTATGCGCCAGCTTGATGAAGGCGTAGGCGTCAGTCAGCGAGGTCGGTTCGTCATTGACCACCAGCAGGCAGTGTTCGGCCGGACCGGCGAACAACTGCACCAGGCGGTCGACCCCGGCGCCCAGATCCAGCACCACCTTGTCGTAGTCCCGGGCCGCTTCGACGATATCCTGTCGTAACCGGATGATGCGGGGCGGCGGCAGGCTGGCGATTGCGCCGCTGCCCGACCGGCCGGGAAGGATATCGAACCCGCCTTCTGAATAGTGATGCACCGTGTCCTTGATCCGGCGTTTACCGTCCACCACTTCGCCGACATCGTGCTTCGGCATCAGGCCAAGCTGAATATCGACATTCGCCATACCCAGATCGCCGTCGAACAAAAGAACCTTCTTGCCGGCATGCGCCAGCGTATGGGCCAGCGTGATGGCGAACCAGGTCTTGCCGACGCCGCCCTTGCCGCTGGCGACGGCGATCAGCCGGCGACCGTCGACGGGGTCGGACTTTTTCGGAGGGGACAGGTCATCGCTCATGGCAGATCTTTCGTAACATCATGATCCGGTTTCTTTCTCGGCTTTGCCTGCCGCTTTCTGCGGCGGCGGCCTAGCGGCGCTCTGCGCTCCCAGAGGAAGCAGCAACCGTGCCAGATTTTTCGGGCTCAGGGCGTCAAATCCGTCGGCGATCTGCGGCGACCGCCCGACATCGCACAGCGCCAGTCCGCAAGCGTCGGCGGCGGCCAGCATCGACCCCAGCCGCCGGGCGACATCATAGCCGGTAATCAGCAGCCGTTTCGGACCGACCGGCCGGAACGCCGTGGCGACTTCCGCCGCTTCTTCCGCATCGCGCCCGGCGCCCAGTACAAGAACCGGTTCGAGGTCCATGGTTTCGGCCAGTTCGACAATCCGCGCCAGTTCCTCGAGATTGAACGGATTCGTGCCCGGCGTATCGATCAGCACGAGTTCCTTCTTGCGGCACTGGGTCAGCGCCGCCGCCAGCGCAGACGGGTCGGCCGCGACATACAGGGTTGCGCCCAACCGTTCGGTGTATTGCTTCAACTGTTCGACCGCCCCGACGCGGATCGGGTCAGCGGCAACGATATTGACCGGCAGGTCGTTATCGTCATCGATATCCAGCGCAAGCGCCACCCGCGCCGCCAGTTTCGCGCAAGCCACGGTTTTACCAGTGCCGGGCGGGCCGATCATCATGATCGGCCGGGATGCACCGGGTTTGTCCGGCAGCGGTTTGAAATCGAATTCCTCGTCCAGCGCGTAGGCCAATGCTTCGACCGCATTGGAATCGCCCAGAAAGGAGGCGGCTTCGACCAGCCGGTCGGTCAGTTCGCGCGGGGTGCCGTGCCGTTCCAGCGCCGTGGTGATCTGTTCCAGCGTTTCCAGGGTTGCGTCTTCGTCGGCGTCGAAGGGGTCACGGTCTTCCTTACGGTCGACAGCGGCGGTGATACGGGCGCTGCGCGACCCTTCCTGTTCCTGGGTCGCAACGATAATCGCATTGTCGCCAAGCTGCTCGCGCACCAGCGCCATGGCTTCCTGCATCGTGTCCGCCTGAAAGGTCTTAAGCCGCATGAAGGGTACCGTTTTCCACTAACTCGTCACAGTGCGCGTGTAGATATTGGTCTGTTTTATTCAACGTAGTCAAATGTTTGCGATTGGTTGTTGATGCATTGTCTAGATTTGCTCAACAGTCTTGATCCGGGCTTTCGGGTGAATTTCGTTCTGTGACATGACCACCGTCATCGGCCGGAACCGTTCGATGACGGAGCGAACAAAGGGGCGGATATGCGGGCTGACCAGCAGCACCGGCGTTTCGCCGGCCATGGCCTGACGTTCGAACGCGCCGCGTGTCGTGGCGATGAATTCCTGCAGTTTCGAGGGCGGCATGGCGAGTTGCTGGTCATCGCCCTGGCCGACAATGCTTTCCATGAAGGTCTGCTCCCAGGCCGGCGACAGGGTGACCAGTGGCACAATGCCCTGGTCGTTCGTGGCGGCGTCGGAAAGCTGGCGGGCCAGACGCGCCCGGACGTGTTCGGTGATCTGGGTGATGTTGCGCGACAGGCCGACGGCTTCGGAAACGCCTTCCAGAATGGTGGCGAGGTCGCGGATCGAAACACGTTCGCGCAGCAGGTTCTGCAACACACGCTGCACGCCACCCAGATTGATTTGCTGCGGGATCAGGTCCTCGACCAGCTTCTTCTGGCTGTCCGGCATTTCGTCGACCAGCTTCTGGCATTCCGCGTAGGACAACAGCTCGGGCATGTTGTCCTTAATGATCTCGGTGATATGGGTGACGATGACAGTCGACGGATCGACCACGGTATAGCCGCGGAACATCGCTTCCTCGCGCTGGTTTTCGGCGATCCAGATGGCCGGCAGGCCGAAGGTCGGCTCGACGGTGGATTCACCGGGCAGGGTGATCTTTTCGCCGCGCGGGTCCATCACCAGATGCATGTTCGGGCGAAGGTCGCCGCGTCCGGATTCGATCTCCTTGACCCGGATGACATAGGTGTTGGCCGGAAGCTGCAGGTTGTCCTGTATTCGCACCGCCGGCATCACGAACCCCATTTCGGTCGCAAGCTGGCGGCGCAGCGCCTTGATCTGGTCGGTCAGCCGGTGTTCGTCATTGGCGTTGATCAGCGGCAGCAGGCCGTAACCCAGTTCGAGGCGGATCAGGTCGATCTGCAGGGCTGTCGAAATCGGCTCTTCCTGCGGCGGCAGCGGCATGTCGTCTTCCCGCGCGGCGGATTCGGCCTCCGCCAGCACCCGTTTATCCTGCTGGTACAGATAGAAGGCCGACCCGCCGACAACGGCGGCGATGGCCAGAAACGGCCAGGCCGGCAGGCCGGGGATCATGGCGATGCCGATGAGCAGCAGGGTGGCGATGTTCAGGGTGCCGCGGTGTTCGGTCAACTGCCCGAAAACGGCGGTGTCGGTCGCCCCGATCACGCCGGACTTGGTGATCAGCATGCCCGCGCCGACGGAGACCAGCAGCGCCGGGATCTGGCTGACCAGCCCGTCGCCGATGGTCAGCAGGGTATAGACCTCGCCGGCTTCCGAGACGCTCATGTCGCGCTGCACGACGCCGATGATGATGCCGCCGATGACGTTGATGAAGGTGATCAGAATGCCGGCGACGGCGTCGCCGCGAACGAACTTGGAGGCGCCGTCCATCGCGCCGAAGAAGGAGCTTTCCGTTTCCAGCTCCTTTCGCCGCTTCCGGGCGTCGTCCTCGTTGATTAGGCCGGACGACAGGTCGGCGTCGATCGCCATCTGCTTGCCGGGCATGGCGTCAAGGGTGAAGCGGGCGGCGACTTCGGCGATGCGCCCCGCGCCCTTCGTGATGACGATGAAGTTGATGATCACCAGGATCGCGAAAACGATAATCCCGATCACGTAATTGCCGCCGGCGACGAAACTGCCGAAGGCCTGGATGACCTTGCCGGCCGCGTCGGTGCCGGTATGGCCTTCCGACAGGATCAACCGTGTCGAGGCGACGTTGAGGCCGAGCCGCAGCATCGTGGCGATCAGCAGGATGGTCGGGAAGGCGGTAAGCTGGGTCGCCGAGGTGACGAACACCGTTGTCAGAAGAATGACCACCGACAGGGTGATCGAGATCGACAGCGACAGGTCGAGCAGCCATGTCGGCAGCGGGATCAGCAGCAGAACCAGAATGGCGAGAATGCCGACCGGCAACGCCATTTCCTTGTTGATGACCGAGTTGAAGCCGGCCATGAACGACGCCCTGTCCATGCCGCCGGATTTCGGGGCCTTGGGCTGCGTGGGTTCTGTGTTGCCCGTATCCGCCATCGGATCCTGTCTAGACTGCTATGCGAGGGACGAAGGTAGCCGTCACCCGTCGCTGCCCGGCGTCGGGACGGCGTGTCCTTCTTCCTGGTACTGTTTCAGTTTGTTGCGCAGGGTTCTGATCGAGATGCCGAGGATGTTGGCGGCATGCGTACGATTGCCAAGGCAATGCTGAAGCGTATCGATGATCAGACCGCGTTCGACTTCGGAAACCGTCCTGCCGACCATGGAACCCGGGGCCGGGCCGTCTGAAGCGGCGGCGGCGTCCGGCGCCGAAGCGGCGGGTTGCGCCGGCGCGGCGGCTCCGTTGCCGGGCATCGACTGCGATGCCGCCTGTTCGAGCGGACCGGTGGAAAGAACCACGGCGTCCTCTTCGATTTCGTCTCCTGCCGACAACAGGATGGCGCGGTGCATGGTGTTTTCCAGCTCGCGCACATTGCCCGGCCAGGAATAGGCGGCGAGGCGCTTCATCGCGCCGTCGGAAACAGTGCGGTTCGGCACGCCGTTCATTTCCGCGTATTTCTCGGCGAAATGCTTGATCAATGCCGGGATGTCGCCGGGCCTCTCGCGCAGGGCGGGCAGACGGACATTGACGACGTTGAGCCGGAAATACAGGTCTTCGCGGAAATTGCCGGCCTGCACTTCCTTTTCCAGATTGCGGTTCGACGTGGCGATCAGCCGGACATCGACCTTGACCGGGCTGGCGCCGCCGACCCGGTCGATTTCGCGTTCCTGGATGGCGCGCAGCAGCTTCGCCTGCAGGCGCGGGTCCATCTCGCTGATCTCGTCCAGCAGCAGGGTGCCGGTATTGGCCTGTTCGAATTTGCCGATGCGGCGGGCGACCGCGCCGGAAAACGCGCCTTTTTCATGGCCGAACAGTTCCGATTCCAGCAGGTTTTCCGGGATGGCGGCGCAATTCAGCGCGATAAACGGCTTCGAGGACCGGCGACTCTTGGCGTGGACGTAGCGCGCCATGACTTCCTTGCCGGTGCCGGATTCGCCGGTGATCAGCACCGAAGCCGGGCTGGGCGCAATCTGGTCCGCCAGTTTCAGGACCTGCTTCATGGCCGGATCCTGATGGATGATGGCGTTGCTTTCCTCGACCACCGCTTCCAGAACGGCGGCGATCAGGTCCGGATCCGGGGGCAGGGGCAGGTATTCCTTTGCGCCGGCCTTGATAGCCGCGACGGCGGCTTCGGTCGGCGTGCCTTCCAGCCCGCAGGCGACGACCGGCACGGTGATGCGCTCCTGTGCCAGGCTTTTGACCAGACCGGCGATATCGAGGCGGGCATCGGCGAGAATGAGGTCTGCGCCGAAACCGCCGCGGATCGCCTGCATCGCCTCGTCACCGTTGTGAACGCTTGTCACCTTGGCGCCGCGCTGCATGGCGATCTGACTGGCGCTTGTGAGATGGCCGCCTAAACTACCGACGATCAGTAACTGCATTATCCTCACCCTTTGCGTCGCCGGAGCGACGAAACTTCAACTTTCGCACCGGTTCAGGAAACCGGCGCCTATCCGAAATAATCCACCCGTTGCGACGGTGGCAGTACGGTGTTCATCAGCATTTCGAGCCGGCGCGGGTTTTCCTGCCGTCCGATCGATGCCGTCGCCATGACATATAAATGATTCAGCAGCATGTCTTCACTTGCATTTCGTTCCATTTTCGACGCCAGCGGATTGAACACCATATTCGCCAGACACGCGCCGTAGAACGTTGTCAGCAGGGCGACGGCCATGCTCGGTCCGATGGTGCTGGGGTCTTCCAGGTTGCCCAACATCTGCACCAGACCGACCAGCGTGCCGATCAACCCCATCGCCGGCGACAGTTCCGCCGCCTTGCGCAAAATGCCGACCGACCGGCTGTGCCGCTGGGCGACCGCCTGCAGTTCGCGCTGCATGATCCGCTCGACCTCGTCGCCCGGCGTGCCGTCGACGATCATTTCCAGGCCCTTTGCCAGCAACGGCTGGCTGTGCAGGGCGGCCGTGTAGTTCTGAATCGACAGAACGCCGCGGTAACGGGCGATCTGCGAAAGTTGAATCATCTGCATGGCCGCCGACGAGGCATCCTTGTGCTTGCGGAATATCGTGCCGGCCAGAACCCGCGTGCAGTCGAGCATGTCGCGGATCGAGAAACATGCCGTGGTGACGCCGAACGTGCCGCCGAGAACGATCAGCACCGCCGGCAGGTCGAAGAAGGCGCCGGGTGACCCGCCGAGAAAGATGGCGGTGACGATAAGAATGATGGCGCCGAGAATGCCGAGCACCGTCGCCAGATCGACCGACCCCTTGACCCGAACCTGCTGAAGGGGGCCTTGCGAATCCGGTGCTGACTGGGTGTCGGTCGCCATGTGATGCGGCTTTCGTTTCTATTTCGGTCGCGTTGGCGTGCGGGCGCTGGCCGGCCCGGTCATGTCTGGCCCGGTTTGTCGGATTTGATGATTTCCGTCATCGTCACGCCCAGCCTGTCATCGACGACGACCACTTCGCCGCGCGCAACCAGCCGGTTGTTCACATAGATATCGATGGCTTCGCCGACCTTGCGGTCAAGTTCGACAACCGCGCCGCGCCCCAGTTTCAGCAACTGGCTGACCTGCATGTTCGCCTTGCCGAGCACGGCGGATACCTGAACCGGAATGTCATAGACGGCTTCAAGATCTCTTGCGCCGGTCGGCACGGAAAGTTCAGCCGCGCGCGGGTCGAGCGGTTCGCCGTCCGTTGTTCCGTCTTCCAGCTCGTTCAGTTTCAGATCGGGGTTTTCGTCCGACATGGCATCAGCCTTGTTCGATTGTTTCGGGGGTGTCTTCTTCGTCCGGCGCGGTGTGGGTTTCAGGCGTCGCCGTATCTTCCGCCGTTGTTTCCTGTTCCGGCGCGGCGTCAGTCTCAGGTGCTGCCGCTTCTTCCGCCGTTATTTCTTCGTCGGCCATTTCGGCTTCTTCAGGTGGTGCAGCGGGTGCGTCTTCCGACGGCGCGGTCCTGGCTTCGGGCGCCCGGCGCAAGGCGGGATCGATTGTGTCTTCAAGTTTGTCCGCATATTCGCGCATGCCGGCAATCGCGTTTTCCAGCGCGGTGTCGATATCTTTCCAGACGGCGTCGGTCAGGCGCTCGAGCCGGCCATCGCCCCAACTGACGACGATATCCGCCGGCCCCATGTCCGGGTCGGATACCAGTTTCAGCCGGCCGTCATAGCCGCTCTTCGCCGCCATCGCCTCGATCCGCGGTTCCAGCATGTCGTGCATCTCCTGACCGACGGTAATTATGATTCGGTCTTCATGCACCAGACGGGCGAAGCCGTCCGACAGAACGGCGGTCACTTCGTCCGCGCCGTGCTGTTCGACATAGTGCGGCAACAGCTTAGACATCACGGTACGGCCGAACTCCGTCAGGTCGGCGGCCAGCTTCTCGTTCGCGACATCCTGATGCACGTGCAGACCGGCAATCTGCGCGCCGATGGTTTCCAGCATCGTCGCCAAACCGGCTTCGCGCGCTTCCGCCGCTTCCGCCAGACCGGCGGCGCGGCCTTCCTCGAAGGCTTTCGACCTTGCCTCGGCCAGTTCGTCTTCGGAAAAAGTCGGCGGTTCGACGACGGCTTCCGCCGCGGCTTTTTCCGCATCGGCGCGTTCGCGCTCGGCCAGCTTCTGACGCCGCCGTTCGGCCATGCTTTCGGCATCGAACGACAGTTCGAAAACGAAAGGTTTCGCGTTGGACAGATCGACGTGCTGGTTGCTCAAAACGTTTGCCTTTGTCCGGTCAGTAAATCAGTTCGTCTTCCGCGCCGCCTTCGGAAATCACGATTTCGCCCTTGGCGGCAAGATCCTTGGCGAGGTTGACCATTTCCATCTGCGCATCGTCGACATCGCGCAGCCGGACCGGACCGAGCGCGCCCATATCCTCGCGCAGGATTTTCGCAGCGCGCTCCGACATGTTGCCGAAGAACAGTTCCTTGATCTGTTCCGACGACCCTTTGAGCGCGATGCCGAGCTTGTCCTTGTCGACGCTGCGCAGCAGGGTCTGCACGCCGCCCGGATCGAGCTTCTGAAGATCTTCGAAGGTGAACATCAGCGCCTTGATGCGTTCGGCGCTGTCGCGGTTGCGTTCCTCCAGCAGGGTCATAAAACGGTTTTCGGTGTTGCGGTCGAGGCTGTTGAAGATATCGGCCATCATTTCGTGGCTGTCGCGTCGCGCGGTTCTGGCCAGGTTGGTCATGAACTCGGTCCGCAGGGTGCGTTCGACATCGTCCAGCACTTCCTTCTGAACCGCCTCCATCCGCAGCATCCGCATGATGACTTCCATCGCGAAGCTTTCCGGCAGCGCGCCGAGCACGCGGGAGGAATGGTCCGGCTTGATTTTCGACAGCACGACCGCGACGGTCTGCGGGTATTCGTTCTTCAGGTAGTTGGCGAGTACGACTTCGTTCACATTCGCCAGCTTGTCCCACATCGTGCGGCCGGCCGGGCCGCGAATTTCCTCCATTATGGTGGAGACGCGATCCGGGTCGAGCGCCTTCTGCAGAAGGCGTTCGGTGCTTTCGTAGGACCCGACCAGGCTGCCCGTGCTGGATATCTGTTCCGCGAATTCGACGAACAGCCGTTCGACCACGTTCGAACTGACTGTCCCGAGATTGGCCATGGTCGCCGATATCTCGCGAATTTCCTCGTCATCCATATGACCGAACAGCTTGACGGCGTTCTCCTCGCCGACGGCGAGCATCAGGATCGCCGCTTTTTCAGGTCCTGCCAGGCCGCGATAGTCTTCTCTCACCCGCATGGATCGCCCTTCGTCATAGCGTCATTTGGCATCGAATAAACCATAAGCATACAAGTATAATGGAGATTCCGGAGGCTCACGACCTAATTCTCCTGATACATCCAGTTTCGCAGGATCGACACCGCTTCTTCCGGGTGCTTTTCGATGATTTCGCCGACCTTCTTCATCGAGGAGGCTTTCACCCGTCCCTCGATATGGGCGATATCGATCATCTGATCCATTTCGTCGGCAACGTCATCCGGGTAGGTCTCGACCCCGCCGACAACGTGCCGGCCCGTTTCTTCCGCGCCGCCGGTCTGATCGGTCAGCAGGGCCTGTTCGTCCTCGCCCATGCCCGCAATGGCCGGCGCGGAGGTTTCGAAGACCTTCGACAGCAGCGGACGGACAACCAGGAAGACCAGCAGGATAAACAGAACCGCCATCACGACAAGCTCGACAAGGCGCGAGATGGTCTGGCTTTCGACGCCAAGTATCGTGCCGTCCGCGCCGTCGCCGAGATCGGGCGCCTGGGCGAACCGCATGTTAACGACGCGCACCGTGTCGGCGCCGTCGTCATAACCGATGGCCGATTTCACGAGCTGGTCGATCTGTTCCATTTCCTGCGCCGTGCGCGGCTGATAGACCGGCTCGGGGTTTTCCACTTCCTCGGTGACTTCGCCCGGGGTGTAGGTGCCATCGACCAGCACCGCGATCGAGACCGCCCGGACTTCGCCCGGCGCTTTCACCGTATTGATGACGGTGCGGGATATTTCGAAGTTTGACCGCTCCTCGGTCCGCGACGTGTTTTCACGCGTGCCGCCATCCGCGGCGTCAGCGCCGCCGTCCGGCAGGTTATTGCCGATGGTAATGGCGTCCTCACCCGCTTCGGAAAGCGATGAGTTTTCTTCAATCGCCTCTGTCGACCGCAGAACCTGACCTTCCGGGTCATAGGTTTCCACGTTTTCGACGATCTGGTTCATTTCGATCTCGGCCGATACTTCGGCACGAACGCGCCCGAAGCCGACGATGCTTTCAACCAGTTCCTCGATCCGTTGCGCCAGGCGGCGTTCATAGGCAAGGCGCAGTTCATCCGCCGCCATCGACGCCAGTTGATCATCATCATCACCGCCGCGCGCCAGCAGGGTGCCGCGGTTGTCGGCGATGGTGACGGCCGAAGGCTTCAGCCGGTCGACCGCAGTCGCCACCAGATACTGGATGGCGGAAACCTGCCCTTTTTCGAGGCGGCGCGCGCCCTGCATGTCGATAATGATGGAGGCGCTGGGGTCGCGCACGTCGCGGCTGAACAATTCGCGCTGCGGCAGGACGATATGCACGCGGGCCGATTTCACGCCCTCGATGGACGAGATCGTCCGCGACAGCTCGCCTTCGAGCGCGCGCCGTTCGTTGATCGCCTGCTGCCGGCTCGATGTGCCGAAGCCTTCGTCCTGGTCGAACAGTTCGTTGCCGACGACCTTGCCGGCATATCCCTGTTCGGCCAGCAAAAGCCGCAGATCGGCGACGCGGTCGGCCATGACCAGCACTTCGGTGCCGTTGTTGCGGAGCTCGAATACTTCATTCATCGCCGAAAGCTGGTTGGCGATCTGACTTGCATCGCTTTGATCCAGACCGGTATAGAGCAGCCGCATATCCGGCGCCGCCATCCGCGCCATCATGAAGATCACCAGCGTCATGACCATTGCCGACACCAGGATGATGGCTGCGATCCTTTTCAGGCCAAGGCCCTCAAAGAGTTGAATAATTCCGGCCATTTAAAACTTCCCCTTTTTTCGTTGCCGACGCGGACCGACCTGTGTCCTTCCGTCTTCCGGCAAACGACTCCCGTCCCTGTTTTGCGCGTCGGACGATCAATCCGATTCGTGCGCTCTATGATTCGCCCATGATAACGTTATGGGTGTTCGCAAGAGAAATGAAGAGAAAACTAGGAAAAAATTGCCTAGTAAGTCATTTTTTATTTTCTCTTTCATTCCAGGGACAGAAACCATTATTTAAAACAACCTGCTTCTATTGCGTCATTACTTCGTTGACTGGCGCGTTTATAACTTGTCCACATCATGCGCCGGGTCGGGTTTTCTGCGTTTCGCCGGCGAACCCGTTCCGTGCTGGGCGGCCCGCCGATAACGGCTGATCTGCGTCGTCATCAGACCGTTCCGACCGTACATTCGTTCCCGACGGTCCCAGGCATCCAGTTCGGCCGCGCTCAGATTGAACCGTTTGCAGGCCTCTACGACCGTAATCGCTTCCAACCGGATTGCATCGAGAACCGCTTTCTTCGCCGATGGTGTCCAACGGGTGATCGTGTCGTCGGGCAGGGCGTCCAGTGCGGTATCCGCATGGATGGTTTGACCTGGAAAAGCAATAATCTGTGGGTCTGGGTCGGTCGGATGTTTCATCGATGCTACCTTTTGCATGTTAACTTTTTGTTTGTCTCTCTCGTCTCTCCATCCCGTGAAAACCTGTAACATATTGACAAACAACAATTAACAGGAACTGTTCACGAGCAGACAAGGCGACATTAGGTGGCAAGTGGTTAATGAAATGTAAATTTACTAAAATTTTAGATAATTTTTCGTATATAAAATTTTAGATAAACACGCCCTACTGCACGGCCGCGGGAGGAGCCAGGCTCGGAATTTGGCAGAGGGGGTGGTGCTTCCAGAAGCAAAAAGGCCACCCGAAGGCGGCCTTTCCGATGAAACGGTATCTTAGCGGTTAACGAATGCTTCGGATCAGTTCGTCCAGCATCTCGTCGGCCGTCGTGATGGTCCGCGTGTTTGCCGAGAACGCCCGCTGGGTCACGATCATCTTGGTGAATTCGTCGGCGATATCCACTGTCGACTGTTCCAGCGCGGACGGCGCGACAACGCCGGACCCGCCGGTGCCGGCTACACGGGCGACCGGCTGGCCGCTGTCGTCGGTCTGCGCGAACACGTTCCCTGTTCTGGGATCCAGCGCGTTCGGGTTGTTGAAGCTGGTGACCGGCACCTGGAAGATCTCGCGGGTAACGCCGTTGTCGAACAGCGCCGTCACGATGCCTTCCTCGTTGATCGAAACGCCGGTGAGGGAGCCGAACTGGCGACCGTTCTGGTCGAGGTCGTTGATGACGTTGGCGCCGTCGAACTGGGTCAGACCGTCGGTGGCGTTCAGCGTGCCGAGTTGCAGATCGATGGCGACCAGATCGCCGGAGGTCGTGTCGTCGGCGTCGAAGTCGACGACGAACTGAAGCGAACCGTTGCCGTCCAGCGCGACATCCGTGCCGCCGGCGTCAAGGTTCGAGTCGACGGTGCCGAGCGAACCGTCGGCGTTGAAGGTGATCGTGCCGAGGTTGACGGTTGTGCCGGCCAGAACGAAGTCCGCGTTACCGGAATAGTCGCCAAGGTTGACGATATTGGCGGATTCGTCTTCGCCGAGGAAAAGATCGCCGGCCGTGTCGGTGCCGTTACCGTCATCGACTTCATCCGCCGCATTATCGTCGGCAGCATCGATGTCGACGAATTGGCCGCCGCCTTCCAGCGTGGCCGACACGTTCCATTCGTTGGTGGCGTTCTTGGTGAACTGGATCGTCATGGTCCGTGAACCGCCCTGGCGGTTGAAGACCTGCTGCGATACTTCGAAGGATTCCCCGACCGCAGTCGATTCCTGAAGGTTGGCGCTGACCTCGAAAATGCTGGTCGGCGTTGCCGCAGCGGATTGCGACGAAACGTTAACGCCGTTGAACGAACCGGGGACGTTGGTGACGTTAAAACCGGTATCGGCCGTGTTTCTGGCCCAGCCGGTCAGGAAGAAACCCTGCGCGTTCACCAGGTTGCCGTCCTGGTCGGCGCGGAACTCGCCGGCCCGCGTGAACAGAATATCGCCGGTGATTTCCTGCAGGCCGGTTGCGGCGTTTTCCGTCAGGGAGTCGGTGACGGTAAAAAAGCCCTGGCCGACAATGGCGACGGAAGTCGCCGATGCCGATGCTGCAAGAAGGCCCTGCTGGTCGATATCGCGCGCGACTTTCGACTGCACGCCACCGGACGAAAACAGCGTTTCCGATCCTGAATTCGTAACGAGGGTCGAAAACTGGATGCGGTTAACCTTGTAACCGATCGTATTCACGTTCGCGATGTTGTCCGAAATCGTGGCCATGTTCTGACTTTGCGTGAACAGGCCGGACACACCGGACCGAAGGGAACCGAAGAGACTCATTTTGTTATTCCTCCGTCCTTGCGATCGTCTGACCGCGATACTGTTTCAATGTCCCTGATAAACATTTCTATGCGCCTTCCTCGACGAGGGCTTTGCGAATGCCGAACACGTTGTCGAGCAGCATTTCCGTTTCGCCGACGGTCAGGATGACGCCTTCGTCACGCACCTCCACACCGTCAACCACGCCGGATACGGATGTTTCCACGTCGACGCCGGCATCGTCCTCATCGACCGCTGAAACGGCGAACGAATACGCGCCAGGATCAAGCTGATCGCCGTCGGCATTGGTGCCGTCCCAGAAGAAGTTGTGCTTGCCGGCTTCAACATCGACACGTTCGAGGCGAACAAGATTGTCGCTCGCATCGAAGATCAGCAGCGTTGCCGCCTTTGCGTCTGCTGCCAGGTCGTAGCCGATTTCCGCGCCGTTTTCGGTCAACTGGAAGATGTTGCCTTTCGCTTCGGCGTGTTTACCGATGTACGAAACGGCCTGCACCGCCTGATTGCCGCCGGAAAGGGATATCAGTTCCTCAAGGTTTTCGTTCGAGGCGATCTGCTGTTCGACGCCGGCGAACAGAACGAGCTGGTTGGTGAACTCTGTCGTGTCCATCGGCGACAGCGGGTCCTGGTTGGCGAGCTGGGTCGTCAGCAGGGTCAGGAACTGATTGAAGTCATCGGCAAGCTTGCCGCCGGCGGTTTTGGCAGCCGATGATTTTCCCGTGTTAGCGAATGCTGAAACTGCCGAAACTTCGTCAGTCATTTTACCTGGCTCCTGTACTCAAATTCTCAAATGCGGATGCTGTCGTCAGGATCAGACCCTGACATCCCAGCGTCCGTCTTCCGTCATCTGCGGCATCTCGCCCATGGCGAGCAATCCGTTGTCGACTTCTGTCTCCGCTGGCTGCTCTTCACCCCCGGCGCCGGCATGTGCGCCGCCCGCCTGGCCGTTCGCGTTGGCGGACTGGCCCTGCTGCCCCTGCAGATTGAAGCTCAGGCTGTTCTGGTCAGCCTGAAGCCCGGCATCCTGCAGGGCCTGGGTGAGGATCCGGGAATCCTGCCGTAACATATCGAGGGTTTCCTGCCGCTCGACGGAGATGACCGCCGAGACGCGGCCGTCATGACCGACTTCCATCTTGACGTCGACCCGGCCGAGATCGGCGGGGCGAAGCTGGATGTTGATACGGTCGAGTCCGTTTTCAGCGGCCTTGTTGATCTGTATCGCGACCTGATCGGCCAGCGCCTGCTGCGGCACATGAGGCCGGTTCGGCGTATGCGCCTGTGCGACGGCGGCGCGCTGCTGTGCGCCGGCCGTGGTGCCGTTGAGCTGAGCCGTGCCCGCGACCCCGTCAATCGCCATCGACTGGCCGGCCTGGGCAGCAGCAAAGCTGTTTGGCGATGGTTGTACATTCGCCGCGGCGGCGGCGCTGACCTGCTGGTTCTGCGCAGCCTGAGCCGCCAGGGCGGAAAGATCCGGCCCCTGTTGCTGCGGCTGGGCGACCTTCTGGGTTTCCTGTCCGGCCTGTCCGGTTTTGGCGATCAGGCCTGTTTTCGCCTTGGATTTGCCGGCGGCTTCGCCCGAAAGCGCGCTGTCTTCCGACAGGGTTGCGAGTCCGGCGTCGCGCAGGGCCTTGTTGATCGCCTTGGTGTCGGTGGTTTCCTGGGCGGTAACGCTGGCCTGCGCCGACAGCGACGATTGTGTCTGCGCGGAAACCGGATCGGCGGTCTTCGAAACATAGGCGCGCAGATGGTTATTGGAATTCGCCTGTTTCTTGACGGAATCCGTAATCACCGGGTTGGCTTCCGCGGCTTTCTGAAGAGTCGGATCCACGGCCAGCTTTGCTGCGCTGTTGTCGGTTTTCGCCTTGGCGGCGGCAGCGGCGTTCGGGTCGAGCGTGGTGATGGTCGACGCCTTGGCGGTTTCCGGTTTGACAGCGGCGGCTTCGGTTCGCGCCTGGGCGCTGGCATCGCCCTGATTGTTCTGGCTGGTCTGCCGGGCGTCGGCCGCTTTCTGATCCGCGTTGCCGTTTGCGGGCTGCGCGGCGGCGGCGGCCTGATCCTGTTGGCCGGCATTGTCGCGCGGCGCATCCTGCTGGACGGGCTGGCTGTTCGCGGCATCGTAGGAGGCGCGATTGACCGGGTCCTCGACAACGTCGTCGCTGTATACGGGCTCGTCACGCTTGTTGTCATTGTAGGACTCGACGGGCGTGTCCTCGCGGCTTTCGGCGCCTTTCGGCGGCGCCAGGGCGGCATCGGCCCGGGTAAAGACGATGTTGGATGGCACCCTGCCATTCAGAAGCGAAGAAAACAGTTCGGTTCCGGTGGCGGCTTCTTTTTGCGGATTCTTCCGCTGTTGCGTGTTTGCGAGGCTTTCTGCGCTTTGCTCTACGAAAGCGACGGTCATAGTTGTATGCCCTCTTGCATTAATGTCCGCCCCCTAGACAGCAAAGGTCGGGCCAGTTTGCAGAGAGTCCTGAAAGTTAATTGAAAAACAGGGGATTAGGCGGGTTTGTTTTCAGCGTGTTCCGCCAGTTTGTGGCGGCTGACAAACCTTTGCCGGGCAGGAGAGGGGCAGATTCTGAACCGTCAGGGAAAGAATGGCCGTCGAAAAGCGGTAAGAAATGCCGGTCTGGTTTTTCGGCCCGACCGACAGTTCGGCAAAAGAATACCGTCGCGCCGGAATGGGCGCTTTACGTGGAAATCGTCTGAAACGACCTCAGATCGATGCGTCGAACCGCGGGTTTCCGGCATCCGCGCCGTCGGTCACGATCCGGTTGAACTGCTCGCTCAGAAACTCAACGAGACCTTCGGAGGGAATGCGCTGAATAACGTCATTCGTCCTCGGCTGCAGAATTTCGAGAAAGACCTGTTCGTTTTCCGGGTCGAACCCGATCCGTGTAGACAGCCCCTGGACCCGCAATTCGGCAATTGAGGCCACGCCTTCCTGCGCGGTCCCGTTCTGACGCCGCGATGCATCGTCACTGCGGGTTTCAGGGTCAGAGGTCGAAACCGCTGCGGTCACAACATTATCCGCGACCGTTGAGATCGTAGGCGTTGCGCCGGCTTCAACATTGCTGGCGGGCTGTGTTGTCTGAGGCGCAGTTTGCGGCTGGGCCTGGACGGGGGAATTAAATGTTACTTCCATCTTCGTGCTCTCCGAACAGCTTCTGCCATTCCCTTCACATTAGATATGGTATCGAACGGGTGACTTTTCAGGTCTGCCGTCGAAACCGATCCTGTCTCCTCTCGCCGCCTGCCGCCGAAAAACAGCGGAAAATCGGGCGGAAATCGACAGTTCGGGCTGCTATCGCCTTGCGTTGAAACCAGGATTTTCTATCGTTACCAACGCTGCTGCACGATCAAGATACAGCCCAGAACACTGTTTCTATATCAAAAATTGATTAATACGGCAAGATTATTACCTGTATGGTCCGCCAGGCGACAACCGCAACCTGCGCCGAACGACGGCGCTGACGGCCGGTCGGCGGCAAACCGGCAAGTCCGGCATGAATCCTGCTGGTCTCTTTCGGCCGCACCGGGCTTGCCGTCCGGTCAATACGAACCTTATGCTTATCAGGCCTTCGCACGCTGCCGGAAAGCCGGCGCTTTATACAAGGAAACGATTATGCCGTTGCGCATCAAACTGCCCGCCAAGGAAAAGATCATCATCAACGGCGCCGTTATCGAAAACGCCGGTGAAGCCACGACCATCATCCTGCACAACAGGGTGGACATTCTTCGGCGCAAGGAAGTGATGTCCGAAAGCGAGGCGACGACGCCGGCCCGCAGGGTCTACTACGCGTTGCAATGCGCCTATCTTTTCGATACCGACCGGGAACAGTACCTGCAGTTGTTCGAACGGCTTGCGAACGACTATCAGGAGGCCGCGCCGAGCGCCCGTCCGATCCTGTCGAAACTGAAGGCGACGATAGCGGAAGAGAAGTACTACGACGCCCTGCGCGACACTCAGGAACTGATCGATCACGAAAGCGAGCGGTTCCGCGAAGTCGAATCCAACGGGTTCGCGCCGGCGGGCGAATAGCGTCAGCCGTCGTCCAGCGGCGTGTAGATGCCGTCGAAACACCGATACCTTTTCTGCAGTTCACTGACCGGCAGATCGCGCGGCGTCCGGCGGATCGCCTCATACTGGGCGCGGGTCGATGTCGGACCGGTCCATTCCATGCCGTTCGGCTGCAGCGGAATACGGCTTTGCGCCAGATCGGGTAACAGGGCGATGAACAGCCTCGCCAGTTCGAGATAGGATTGTTTCACGACATCGACCAGCATCGCATCCGCCGCCAGGGGAAACAGGCGGACGCCGACAATCGGTCCTGAATCGACCTTTTCCAGCATGTAGTGGGCGGTGACGCCATATTCGCGGTCGCCCTCGTAGAGGGCGAATCCGGTCGGACGGTATCCAGGCCGCGCGGGTGGTCCGGGGTGAAAATTGATGCAGTTGTAGTCCAGCCTTTTCAGCACGTCGCCCGGCACAACGACATTTGTGCTGAAGGCGATCAGGCGGGTGCCTTCCGGTGCTTTCATGGCCAGGTCGGCAAGTTGTTCGCGGTTTTCCGCGGCCTCGATGTGCACCGACGGGTCCATGTCGAGAACGGTTTTCGTGAAAAAAGCCGATTCCAGCTTTTTCATCAGAAAGATCAGCGAGCTGTCGGCAGCCGGCAAAGGTTTGCTCAGGCTTCGGTTGAGGTTGATCTGCCCAGCGGCGTGTTTATCGAGGACTGCTGCTTTTCCTGGTTGGAATACCCGGTCGTTGCGGATTTGGATGACGGTTGTTCGCCGGACGCCGCCGGTTCGGCCGGGGCGGGGGCCGTCGTCTGCTGGGCGTTATCGTTTTCATCGCCTGTATTGCCGAGCAGGCCGGCGCCGATCTGCCGGTTGATGTTGATCAGCACATCCATCTTTTCGACCGATTTGGGATTGGCGATCATCTGCGCCGATCTTTTGTCGATGAAGTTCGACAGGTTGATCAGGTTCTCGCGGATCTGTTTCGGCAGCGGACAGTCCGGGTCGACAAGCGCGGCCTGGATGATCGTCCAGATGCGCCAGTTCAGCCGGATCGATGTCAGAACCGTATCGGTATCTTCAGGGTCAACCCGGGCGGCGTCCATGCGCCGGGCAGCTTCGATCAGCGCCCAGCCTTCGGCATGCTGGGCCGGCGCATTTTCCAGACTGGCCCTCTGTTGTGTGGCGTAAGGATTGGTCATACGTTCGTTACCGTCAGCTTCTTCCTGCCATCCCGATCTCTAATGCTTGCCTGATTTGGCCGCATAATACCATACATGAATTCAAACCGCACGACAGAGGATGGCGAAATAAAGCCCAAGGTTTCATAGTAAAGAAAGGCCATCAATCAAGTGTTACTACAAGAAATTCACAAGCGACAACTGGGCTCGGCGTGAAATAACTGTGAACGATGCTTGAATCTGCGAAGACAAGGATGACAGTTCGGCGGCGGCGGTGGCGTCGTCCGCCAGCGTAATGTCATCGAGCGCGATCTGGCTGATGCTGATGAAACTATTATGCGCATCGGTCTGCTGTTTCAGGCGCGCCAGATTCAGACCGTTGACCGATTGAAGTTGCCGCAATTCGTCACGGGCATCCTGGGCCAGGGTCTGGGCTTCGGAAAGAAAGGACTCCCGTTCCGCCGATGTCAGCCCCGCCTGGGCGGACGACCGGAATCGGATGGTCGCTTCGATCAGGTTCTGAAAGGCGGATTCGTTGGCGGTGATGCCGTAACTGACGGAAATGTTGTCCGCAATCGTCAGGCTGGCGCTGTCGTAGGACCGGTCGTCGACAGTGTTCGGTCCTTGCGTGTGATAGGAAACGGCGGTGTTCGCGCCGCCGGAATCGACGGTGTAGGTCGGAATGTCATTCGCCGTTTCGATTGTGTTGACGACGCCGATATCGTTCGCCGTGTAGATCGGCAGGCTGCTCAGTTCCACCACCGGGGCGGTATCGAAGCGCGATCCGGCGAACAGAAACCGCTCGCCGATCTCGATGTTCAGATTGGCCTCGATTTCCACCAGCAGGCTTTCGGCGGTGGTTTCCGCCGTGGTGGTGAAGTTCGGTTCGTCGGACGACAGCGGCGTCGATGCCTTCACGAGCTGGGTGGCGACCTCGATCAGGCGCTCAAGCGTGACGTCGTATGAATTCAGGTTTACTTCCGCCAGGCCGATCGAACGGATATAGCCGGTTCGGGATTTCAGCTCGTTCTGAAGATCCAGAATTTGAGGCGCCCTGTTGCCGTACTGCTTCAGTTCGCGAAACTGCCGGCCGGTTGCGACACGAAAGTTCAACAGGTCGAATTGCGTGTTCTGGCGCTGAATCAGAAAAAGATCGTTAGAGAGAATGCCCTGTGTGCTAACTCTCGATACCATTGTGGTCCTCACCGATTACAAGCGGTTACGATAAATTACCAGATGTAATAAGCAATTAATGTGCCATCTTCCGAAGCGTTACAGGCGCCGCCGGTTGCCGCTGTTGCAGGGGGTAGAATTGTCTTGACTCGAAGCCGGGACTGACGATAAGAAGCGTATGACCCAGAAAGGGTCAGTAAGTAGAAACTTACATGTAACTCTATCCAGAAAGGATATTCATCATGGCATTTGGTGATATTGCTCTAACAGCGGCCCAACGTACGTCGCTGCTTTCCCTGACGAGAACTGCTGACTTGAGTGACCGGACACAGACGCGTCTGTCGACCGGTCGTCAGATCAACCAGGTTACCGACGATGCGGTGAACTTCTTCCGGGCGCGTGCTCTTTCGGACCGTGCAACGGACTTCAACTTGCGTCGTGCGGATATCGACCAGGCGATCAGCTCGGTGAACACCGCGCTGCAAGCCGTTGAATCTGTCGATTCGCTGCTCAACCAGCTCAAAGGTATCGTGGAAGCCGCGCGGTCGCAGTCGACCTCGGAACGTATTTCGGCGACCACGCAGTTCACCGAAGTCGGCACGCAGATTTTCGAGCTGATCGAAGATGCGTCGTTTGCCGGTCTGAACCTGCTTTCCTCGACCAACTCGACGCTCGACGTCGCGTTCGGTACGCGGACGGCGTCCCGTCTGGAAGTTTCCGGTTTCGACCTGAACTCCACGGCGGCGGACACGAACTTCGGTATCTTCTCGGCGGCCGTTTTCTTCACCAACAACTCGACGGTGGCGCTGACGGATTTCGGGATTTCCTCTTCGTCGTTCACCTCGTTCGGTGGCGATAACTCCAACCTGTCCTTTGCGACAACGGCTGTCAGCATCATTGACGGCGGTATCTCGCGGCTTCGTGCTGCGGCTGCCACGCTTGGTGCGAACGTTGCTATCCTTCAGACCCGTCTGGACTTCACGGAAACCTACGTGAACGAACTGGAAACGGGTTCGGATAAGCTGACGCTGGCCGATCTCAACGAAGAAGGCGCCAACCTGGTGGCCCTGCAGACCCGGCAGCAGTTGGGTATTCAGTCTCTGGCCATTTCCGGTCAGCAGCAGCAGGCCATTCTTGCCCTTCTGAACTAAGGATAAGGACTTTCCGGTTTCAAATCCGGTTGTTCGATGGGGCTCCTTCGGGGGCCCCATTCCTTTTTAGGACACGGCAGACCATCTAAAACAGATTTAAGTTCAAGGAGTTATATTTCTCATCGGTTACCCGCCGCTGTTGGGATCCCGATCTGGCACGTTTCTTGAAAACCGTTTCTGCGAGCGCGTCGCATGGCCGTATATCCGGCTGGCGGCGAAAGCAGAAGCTTACAGGAGAAACCAGTTCAGGCCGGACGCCAGAAGGTCCGCTAGAAGGGTGATGAGAAATGGCAAATGATATTGCACTAACAGCAGCGCAAAGGCAGTCCCTGCTTTCGCTTCAGAAAACCGACGCACTGAGCAGCCGGACCCAGACAAGATTGTCGACGGGCCGGAAGATCAACCAGGTCGTCGATGACGCCGTTAACTTTTTCCGGGCCCGCACGCTGACCGACAGGGCGTCGGACTTCGAATTGCGGAAAGACGATATCAACCAGGGTATCAGCGCCGTCAATACCGCCCTGCAGGCGATCGAGGCCATCGATTCCCTGCTCAATCAGTTGAAAGGTATTGTCGAAGCGGCCCGGTCGCAGTCGACATCGGAACGAATTTCGGCGACCACGCAGTTCACCGAGGTCGGTACCCAGATATTCGAACTGATCGAGGATACATCCTAT
The DNA here is from genome assembly GCA_040222995.1 of Alphaproteobacteria bacterium. GTDB lineage: Bacteria > Pseudomonadota > Alphaproteobacteria > UBA8366 > Aestuariispiraceae > JAVKBW01. The sequence goes on from JAVKBW010000082.1 coordinate 140,565, forward strand.
CAGGGTCTTAACCTGCTGGGGTCGACCAACTCGACGCTCGATATCGCCTTCGGGACGAGAACATCGTCGCGCCTGCAGATCGACGGTTTCGATCTGAACGCCACCGTCGGCAACTCGACGACCGGTATTTTCTCGGTTGCGGTGTTCTTTACCGCGAACTCGGCGATCTCGCTGACGGCGCTCGGCATTTCGTCTTCGAGTTTCACGTCCTTCGGTCAGGACAACTCGAATGTCGGCAATGCGACCTCGATCGTTCAGCAGCTCGATGCCGGTATCAACCGGTTGCGCGGGCACGCGCAGACCCTGGGCTCGAACGTCGCCATCCTGCAGACCAGGCTGAACTTCACGGAAGAATATGTGAACGAACTGGAAACCGGTTCCGACAAGCTGACGCTGGCGGATCTGAACGAGGAAGGCGCGAACCTGGTCGCCCTCCAGACCCGGCAGCAGTTGGGTATCCAGTCGCTCGCGATTTCCGGCCAGCAGCAACAGGCGATCCTGGCGCTGCTGCAGTAATCGGCACGCGACGCGGTTTTGTCGATGCGGCGGCGGTCCCCTGCAGGGCCGTCGCCGTTATCGTAGCAAGACCGTTACGTCGCCGCGTGAAAGCCTCGCCCTGCAGAATTCCTCTCGGACACTCCGGAATCGCTGTATAGGGGGCCTTGGGTCCGGAAGCCGCGCAGTCGCCGGCCGGTCGCAACAGTCAGGTTTATGTCGTCGATGTGTTGGATTGTGAAGTTGGAAAATCAAGGTGAATCAAGAAGCTAACGGGGTCAGCGATCAGTTGGTGGCGGCCCTGGCGTTTATCCGGCAGGAAGACTATTCGGAAGCCGTTTTCGCGGCCGAACGCGAGCTTGCGGCCAGGCCGGGGTCATCCGATGCGGCGCATGTTCTGGGCCTGGTCGCCATCAGGATGGATGAACTGCTGCGCGCCGAGGAACTGTTCAGTCTGGCGCACAGGCAGGCGCCGAATGTTCGGGAACATGTCGAAGCCCTGTCCATCGCCAATGCAAAACTCGGGCGCCTGCACGACGCGCTGTTTTACGGCAAGCTCGCCTCGGTTCTGACGGTCAACGAGGCGCGGTCGTTGCTGCTGCCGGACTGGCTGGGCGATTTTCAGGACGCGTTCGATTCCATCGACCAGACAAACTTCATCGAGCTCGGGCTACAACAGTATATGCGCGGTGATTTCGCGACGGCTGTGGAATCCCTGCGCAAGGGTCTGCAGGCGGAACCGGGCAACGTTGCGGGATGGCGCGGCCTGCGCGACAGCCTGATGCAGGACCGACGGCCCTATGAAGCGCTGCTTGCGGCGCAGAGCATGGCGACGAATGAACAGCCGGTCGGCGACGATCTCGTCACGGTCGGCGAAATACTGATCGCAATAGGCCGGTTCGCCGAAGGCGAGGGCTGTTTTGTCGATGCGATCGAGCAGGACCCGATGGATCTGGCGCTGCGTTCGCGATTCCTGCGGGCAATTGTCAGCGCGGATCTGGATTCGCCCGGAGAAATCCTGCGCCATGAAGCTCTTTGGGGTGGGTCGCTGCCGAAGATTCCGGGCGTAACGACCGCCGGACGAACCGACAGGCACCTGACGATCGGTGTGCTGTCCGGGTCGATCCGGGGCGGTTGTCTGGCCGATATCGTCTGGCCGCTATTCGATTCCGCCGCCTACGAGGATGTCACGATCAATGTTTACAGCAACAACACCCGTGACGACGCCCTGACCCGCCGCCTGCGGGGCCGGGTCGACGGATGGACGGATATCGGCCCGACCGACGATCTGACCGCCGGTACGATCATCCGGAATGATGGCGTGGATATTCTGATCGATCTGGATGGACATCAGGCCGGCGGACGGCCGGGGCTTGCCGCCAGACGTCCGGCGCCGACCGTCCTTCGTTGGGCGGGCATTCCGGTCACGGCATCGAGCGATATCGCCCGGCCGCCCTATAACGGCGTGATCGGCGACAAGGTGATTTATCCGTCCGCCGATGACAGATGCGTTCTGGTTGAAGACGGCCCGTTCGCCCTGCCGCCGGATGCCGCGGTCATGTCGCCGCAGGCATTTCCGAAAGGCGTGCCGTTAAGGGTCGGCCTTTCCGTCGGCCGCTGGCAATTAACGGACTCGGTATTCGACTTCATGCAAAAGGTCTGCACGGAAAGCAGCATGGTCGAATTCGTCCTCGATTTCGAAGCTTTGGGCGGCATGTCGGCGCTGGACGATATCGATCCGGTGCTGGAAGAGCGCGGAATATATGACAGGGTGAGCCCGTCGCAGCCCACTGAAAATCAGTCGGAAGGCCTTCACGGATTTCTCAATGCCTGCGATGTGGTGTTCGATCCCGGCCCGGTACCGGCGCCCGCTCTGTTGTGGGAATGCCTCAGCCGGTCGAAGCCGGTTTTCAGTTCGCCCGGACGGCAGCCGCAAAGCCGGATAACGGCGTCGGTGATGACCGGACTCGGCCTGTCCGAAACGGTTGCGCAATCGCTCGACGAACTGGCTGAAAGGCTGACCGCCCTTGCGTCCGATGCCGCAGACGTAAACGCATTGCTGGCCAAAACTCACCAGTCGGTGACAAATAATTGCGAATCCGGACGGGTTGCGGAGAAATCGAAAAATTTCATGGAATCTCTGGCGGCACTCCAGAAATCGCGACAGAAGATCGAGGCCTGACCATGTCGAGCGAACGGTATGAAAAAAACATGGAGGCGATGCGGCGGTTTCAGCCGCACATGGCGCAGCGTATCGAGAATATGGTTGCGCCGTATTCGCGAAAGGTCGGGCGCGCCGCCGCCGACGATCTTAATATCGATCTCGGCCATACCCGCTTCTACAAGCCGGACGCCGTCACCTATACTGCCGATCAGGTAAAGGCGTTTGTCGACAAGCCTGAGCAGCGGATAAGTCTCGGTTGGCCGAACCAGCCCGGCGACCGAAAATTCCTCTGGAAGAAGGTCATGGGCGAATCGCTGGACCGGCTCGAAGCGAAAGGATACGGACAGCAGACACAATCGATGGACCCGGACGGCGGATATCTCGTGGTGCTTGGTCTGGGCATGGGGTTGCATCTGGAACCGCTGATCGACCGGCTTGATGTCCGGTCGGTGATCATTGTCGAGCAGTATGACGAGTTTCTGCTGCACACGATGCAGGAAGCGGATATTGCAAAGGTTCTGACCGAAATCGACCGGCGCAAGGGGTCGGTGCAGTTTCTGTTCAGCGACGTACCGGTCAATATCGCCAACTATCTGTTTTATCTTATGCGTCATGACGCTTTCGGGCTGATCGACGGGTCGTATATCTACAGCCATTACGATTCTTTCGTTATGCGGGAAACCAAACGGCTGTTCGTTGAACGGCTGCCGGTTCTGATGGGCTCTCCGGGCTTCTTCGAGGACGAGCTGGTGATGATGACCAATTGCGTGGAAAACATGGCGCAGTCATCCGATCTGCTGTTCGCCGACAAGCTGCGTTATGCGAAACAGACGCCGATTCTGATTTGCGGATCCGGCCCGTCCATCGACAGTTCGGTCGATCTCATCCGCAAACACAAGGAAACCTGCTTCGTGATGAGTTGCGGCACCGGCCTTGGCGCGTTGCTGGGGCACGGCATTGTGCCTGACTTTCACGTCGAGGTGGAGAACACGCCGGGGCCTGCGGAAATACTGTCGCGGCTCTCTGAAAAGCATGACCTGTCGGACATTGTGCTGATCGCAACGAACACGGTTCATCCCGACCTGGCCCGGCATTTCGGCAAACGAATCTTCTATTTCCGCGACTCGGTATCGTCGTCGAAAATCTTCTCCGGTAAGTACGGGCAGATTTATTATGCCGCGCCGACGGTCGCGAATGCGGCTTCCCGTATTGCGCTCGGATTCGGGTTTCGTAACGTATTCCTGCTGGGTGTCGATCTCGGCGCGCGCGATGCAGCGCGGCATCATTCGTCGAAATCCGTCTATGTCGATGACGAGGATTTCCTGAAGACCCATCCGGACCATCTGGCCGCGACGAAGTATACGATCGACGCGCCGGGTAATCTGGGCGGCCGGGTAAAGACCAACCACAGTTTCCTGTATGCGGGCATCCATTTTTCCGCGATGATCGGTCAGTACAAGGGGGCGATGGTATTTAACTGCAGCGACGGAATCCGCATTACGGGAACCATCCCGAAACTGATTGAGGCCGCGCAGATCGACCCGCCGGAAAACAGCAAGCAGCGGGAATGGGAAACGATCTGGCAGGAACTGGATAAGGTGCCACCACAGGAAATCATCTCGCAGGACCGGCTGACCGACCTGACCGATGCGCTGACCATTTTCTATCTGTCGATCCGCAGCGTGCTGGTTAGCGTGGATTCCGCGAATGTCGATCTGCGACACCTGTTCGACGAATTCAAGGACCTGCTGGACGATCCGCTTGCAACCGAAGCCGACAAGGCGGTGCAGCAAATTCATTCAGGCACACTGATGAACTGCTACAACTTCCTCTATCAGACCTACCGGCGGCTTCCCCGGGATGCGCGGGAGGATTTCTTCAACGATTTCCGCGAAATCGTGCTGGAAGCCATCGACCGGATGGAGGAACGCACAACGGAACTGACGGAGACGTTTCTGCGCCGGGTCGAAGCGGCCTGAGTCTGAAATGTGCGGTATAGCCGGCGCCTTTTCACCGAAGCCCTTCAGCCCCGAACGGGTTGACGGCGTGCTGGCGCGGATGCAGGCGCGCGGCCCCGACGGTGAAGGCGTCTTTTCCGCAAGCTGTGCCGGACGACACCTGACCCTGTTTCATACCAGGCTTTCCATTGTCGATCCTGTGCCGGCATCGGACCAGCCGATGACGCGCAGCGATCTGACGCTGGTTTTCAATGGAGAGATATACAATCACACCGAACTGCGGCGGGAACTTGAAAGTCTTGGCCGCCGGTTTCGCACCGCTAGCGACACGGAAGTCGTGCTCGCCGCCTATGAGGAATGGAGCACGGATGCGTTCCGCCGGTTTGAAGGCATGTGGGCGCTGGCATTGTTCGATGCGGCGCAGCAGTGTTTCGTGCTTAGCCGCGACCGGTTCGGCGAAAAACCGCTTTATCTCTGGAAAACGAAGGACGCGTTTTTCTTTGCGTCCGAAATCAAGGCGCTGTCGGCGATGGCCGGCGCCCGTCCGGCTGTCAACGACCGGCAGATCCGGCGCTATCTCGTCAACGGATATAAAAGCCTGTATCCGTCCGGCGAGACGTTCTATCGCGACATCGAAGAGTTCCCGCGGTCGAGTTTTTGCGTCTTCGGCAATGGCGATGAGAAACCGCGCAGCTTCTGGTCGGTCGGGTACAACCCGCAACCGATGTCGCTGGCGGAAGCCGTCGATACGACACAGACGCTTGTTACGGAATCTATCGACTATCGCCTGCGGGCCGATGTGCCGGTGGCGATCCGCCTAAGCGGCGGCATCGATTCCAATGTCCTGACCGGAACGGCGCTGAAGCGCCTCGGGCGAGATGTCGAAACCTTTTCCATTGTCGATGACGATCCGCGCTATGATGAAACCCGTCACATAGATAAAGCCATCGGCTATTTCGGCGGTCGGCACCACCGTATTGGCATTCCCAAAACAGGGTTCTGGGAAAGAATGGACAAGCTGGTCCGGTATTTCGATGGGCCGATGATGACGATTTCATACTATCTGCATGCCCTGGTGTCGGAAGCGATCCACGAGGCGGGCATCAAGGTGTCGCTGGGCGGCACCGGGGCAGACGAGATTTTCAGCGGTTACTACGATCACTACCTGTTCTGGCTGGCGGAAATGAAGGACCGGGAAGACCATGCCAATCTGGTGCGGCAGTGGCGTGGCAGCTACGGGCAGTTCGTTCGCAACCCGCATCTTCAGGATCCGGACGCCTTCGTCAAAAATCCCTCGGCAAGGGACCATATCTTTCTGGGCGCGGACAGGTTTTCCGCCTTTCTGACGGACGGTTTCGCGGAAGCGCATCGGGAAACGCGGTATTGCGAAGATGGTTTGCGGAACCGGATGCTGAATGAGCTGTTCGGCGAAACCGTGCCGGTGATGCTGCATGAGGACGATCTGGCGGCAATGGCGTATTCAGTTGAAAACAGGGCAGCCTTTCTGGACAGCCGGCTTGTCGAATTTCTGTTTACTGTGCCGACGGAACATCTGATCCATGACGGGTTGCCGAAATATCTGCTGCGCGCGACTGGCAGGGGAATCGTTGACAAGAATGTCCTTGCCAATCCGCGCAAGCAGGGCATTAACGCGCCGGTGACGAATTTTCTCGACTTTAACGATTCCGATACAAGGGACAGGCTATTGTCCGACAGTCCGCTGTTCGATTACGTTCGGCGGGATAAGGTGGCGGCGTTGATCGATACGCCGCCGGAGCTGAACAGCGAAAGCAAGTTCCTGTTTTCCCTGATCAGCCTGAAATTATGGCTGGAAGCGATGGAAGACCCGGTATGACGATGATCTACTGCCAGCGCTGTATCCTGCCCGATAGCCGGCCCGGAATAACCATCGACGAGGCGGGCATCTGTTCGGCCTGCCGTGGCCATGACCTGAAAGAGACGGGTATAAACTGGGCAGCGCGGGAGCGGGATTTCGCGAATATTGCCGAGGCCGCGAAGGCGCGGTCGTCCGGGTACGATTGCATCGTGCCTGTCAGCGGCGGCAAGGATAGCTGGTACCAGATCATCAGGGCGCAGGAATACGGAATGACGGTTCTGGCGGTGACCTGGCGTACGCCCGCCCGGACCGAAATCGGCCAGCGAAATCTTGACGAGATGATTCGCTGCCTCGGGGTCGATCATATCGACTACACGATCAACCCGGATGTCGAGCGCCGGTTCATGCTGGCGGCGTTCGAGGACGCCGGCGCGACCGGCCTGCCCATGCACATGGCGCTGTTCGCGATACCGATCCGGCTGGCGGTGCAGATGCGTATCCCGCTAATCGTCTGGGGCGAAAACGCGCAACTGGAATACGGCGGCACGGTGCAGGAGCAACTGGCGACGCGCCTGGACGCGGATTGGCTGGCGAAACACGGTTGCCTGCAATCGACTAATGCGGGCGACTGGGTCGGCAGGCAGGGGCTGACGGAAACCGATCTGGCGGCGTACCGCCTGCCGGACGATCCGGACTTTTCCGTCGATTCGATTTTCCTGGGCTCATTTTTCAAATGGTCCAGTTTCGAGAACACGAAAATCGCCGAGGCGCATGGATTCCGTTACGACAGGGGTGATCTTCGTACCGGCACCTGGGATTTTGCCGACATCGACTGTCGGTTTATCTCTCTGCACCACTTTCTGAAATGGTACAAATTCGGTATGACCCGCACGTTCGACAATTTATCTGTGCAGGTCAGGGACGGGCAGATGACGCGGTCCGAAGCAGTCGGGGCGTTGCGAAATCAGGGGTTGCAGGTTCCGCAGAATGATATTGACGCGTTCTGCCGGTTCGTCGACAAGCCGGTCGACTGGTTCTGGCAGACTTGCGAAAAGTTCCGAAACACGGATATTTGGGTGCGGGACGGAAACGTATGGAAAATACCGGGTTACCTGGTAAAGGATTGGGTATGGGAGACGGAAAAAGCGCGCTGAAGGTCGCAATCCTCACGACGGAAACGCTGCATCACGCGCATTTCGTGCGCGCGGTGGCTGAGGTCTACCCGCAGACGCGGGTGTATGAGGAAAAGCGACCGATTTCAGCCCGGTTCGAAACGGCGCATCCTTTCGAGGACGATCGCGCCGAACATGAACGCAATACCTGGTTCGACGGCAAGGAGCGGACTCTCGATGAATTCGCGCCGGTCGAAACCTATACCGATATCAACGACCCGGTCTGTATCCAGCATCTGACCGAGTTCGAACCGGACGCCATTATCGTGTTCGGCACCGGCAAGATCGGCGAAGATCTGATCAATATCCGGCCGGACCGGATCGTCAATCTGCACGGCGCGAACCCCGAACACTATGTCGGTATCGATACCCATCTCTGGGCGATCTATCACCGCGATTTCGAAGGGCTGGTGACGACTTTGCACCGGGTGGAATCGATTATGGATCGCGGCGGCGTGGTGCTGAGCGCGGATATTCCGATCAGGCCCGGCATGAAAATGTATGAGCTGCGGCAGGCGAATACCGAGGTCTGTATTCATCTTACACTGTCGGCGCTCGATCTGCTGGAAAAGTTCGATCAGTTCATTTCGCGGCCGCAAACCATGAAGGGCAGGCGGTATTCGTTCATGCCGGCGGTGTTGAAAGACGATTGCCAGCGGTATTTCGAAACCTATACCGCCTCTCTGTAGATGATGACCGGCGAAGAGCTGCCAGAAAACTGCGTATTCTGCGGCTCGACTGACTGGAAGCGGCAAGCATCGTTCAATGCGCCGCCGGAAGGCGAAACGGATTTCGGTCTTGCCGACTATCATCGCAGTCTGTGGCAATGCGACCGCTGCGGCCATGTGGTCAATCAGCACCGGATGACTCTCGACGACCTCTATACATCCGCCTACTGGGACAAAACCTATGGCGGCGACCGCATGGCGGCGACCTATGACCGGATCATGGCGTTGCCGGAGGACCGGTCCGATAATCGCGCCCGGGTGAAACGGATTTGCGGCTATTGCGATGAGTCGGGACGGCCGTATCGGCGCAGTGTGCTTGATGTCGGGTCCGGCCTTGCGGTATTTCCGGCCGTGATGCGGATGGCGGGCTGGCAGGCGACGGCGCTGGACCCCGACGCGCGCGGTGCGGCGCATGCGGAGGAGAAAGCGGGGGTCGACGCCATCGCTGGCGATTTCATGACGGTACAACTCGACCGAACCTACGGTCTCGTCAGTTACAACAAGGTGCTGGAACATGTGCGCGACCCGGTCGGTCTTCTGGCGCGGGCGAAGCCGGCACTGGATGCGGACGGGCTGGTGTATGTGGAACTGCCGGACGGCGAGGCGGCGCTACAGGACAGTCCGGGCCGGGAGGAGTTCTTCGTCGAACACTACGACGCCTATTCCATGGCTTCCATCGTGTTGCTGGCGAAACTTGCCGGATTCCGGTGCGATCTGGCCGAACGCGTACGCGAACCGAGCGGCAAGTACACCCTGCGCGCGTTTCTGACCGTCGACTGATGCCCGGCCCCGCGATCCCGGACTTTCTGAATCACTCGCCGTTCGAGGCAGAGTATCTGGACGGACCGGTGTACCGGCTGACCGGTCCGGCGGAAGCGGCGCAGGCGGTTCGGTTCGGGCAGCAGGCCGGCGCGGCGCTGATTTCCTGCCGGACCAATACAGACCTGTCGATGGCCGGCTTTCGGAAGATCGAAACGCTGGTAACGCTGGAAACGGAGACGCTGCTGGAAGCGCGGGCGCCGGCGGGTTTTACGGTTCGCGATGCGACGCCGGCGGATATCGATAGCTGCCGTGCCATCGCCATCGCCGAATTGCGTCAGAACCGGTTCCATGCCGATCCTGAAATCGACAACGCGGCGGCGGATGCCTTGCGCGCCGCCTGGATCGAAAACGCCATTCGGGGCCGCGCCGACCGCGTGCTTGTCGCGTGCATTGGCGACAAGGTTGTCGGATTCAACGCCCTGTTGCGGCGCAATGATGCAATCGTCATCGATCTGATCGCCGTTGCCGGGTCGGCGCAGGGCCGCGGCATTGGCGGGGCGCTGGTTGCGTCGATCGGGCAGGGCGAAAGCGTCAGCCGCATCCGCGTTGGCACCCAGGCCGCGAACACTGCCTCGCTCGCGTTCTACAAAAGGCTCGGGTTCAACGAAACAGACCGGCAGGATACCTGGCACTGGACGCCCGGTCCTAGTCGATGAATTTGCTTCGAAACCAGATCGAAAGATCCTGTTCGCTCACGGTGCTTGATGCCAAACCTTCCATCATCCTGATGGCATCCATTTGGTCGAATTTTAGCCGGTAACCGTTATCGGCAAGAAACAGTCTGGCAGAAACCCACGCAATTCTCTTGTTCCCGTCCACGAAGCCGTGATTCTTCGCCAGTCCGTAAGCATATGAGGCGGCAAGATCCGCCGCATCGGGATCACCGTAGTGAGCAAGATTTTGAGGCCGAGCTAACGCCGATTCAATGGCGCCTAGGTCGCGAATGCCATCGGACCCGCCGTGTTCGGCGATCTGGCGGTCATGAATTGCAAAAACGACATCGGGTCTGACCCAGCGCCAGACGCGTTCTTTCGTCATTTGGAAAGGGCGCGCAGGACTTCACGATCTTCATGCATGATATCCTCAGCCAGCGCATTCTGACGTTCGAATTCCGGATCGTAGGCAGTTATTCGAAAACCGCCATCAGGCGCTTCGGTCAGAAAAACGGTGTCGCCTTTTTTGAGGCGCATTTTGGCCATCGCTTCCTTGTTGAAAATGATGCCGGATGACGTTCCGATAGTCGTAACTTTTGCCGAGATCATGAAAATCTCCTTTCATTATAATAAATATTATAATGATGTTTGGGAAAACAATCCACGTGGAAATTTAAAAATACAGCTTGAAGCCTTCATGCGTCGGTTGAAACCCGATGCGCTCGTAGAAGCGGACCGTGTCGGTGCGGGCCTTGTTCATCGTTAGCTGAACGAAATCGCAATGGCGGTCACGGCATTGCTGCAGGGCCCAGTCGAAATAGCGTTTTCCGATACCCTGTCCGCGCAGGGATTTATCGACCCGCACCGCCTCGATCTGGCCGCGTTTCACGCCGCGCTGGGCGACGCCGGGGATGAAGGTGATCTGCAGGGTGCCGATAACCTTGCCGTCGAGAACGGCCACGCTCAGCAACTGGTTCGGGTCGGCGGAAACGGCCTGAAAGCCGGCAACATAGCCGGGGTCGAGCGGCAGGGTCGCTTCCTCCCGTTTCCGGCCAAGGGAATCGTCGGCCAGTAGAGCGACGATGGCGGGCAGATCGGCTTCGGTCGCCCGCCGGAAGGTCAAAGTGTCAAACCGGTTCGTCATCCAGCCACTTCAGCACCGTTATGGTCTGTTCGGCGCAATAAGCCTCAAAAGACGGCATTTTCGACAGTTCCACCAGCAGCACGTAGTGACGCCCTTCCGGATTGGAAACGAGGACGGTCTTGAAGCCGTTATCCCTGAGACGTCCGTTGATCGACGGCGTGGCGTAGAAGCCCCAATCCTTGCGGGCGATATCGTATTCCGCCCCGGTTTCGGTTTTGAAGGTGATCAGTTCGTCGGGCGCCAGCTCGATATCGGCGACGTGAGAGATTTCGACATCCTTCACGGTAAAGCGCCGGGCAGGGGTCTGGCGGTCAACTTTCATGGCGGCGAGCCTGTCCCTATTCTTTTTTCAGTTCCTTGCCGCCCCATTCCTGGGTCACCCGGACGACTTCGTCCAGTGGCGCGGTTACCGGGTCGGACAGGTGATCGTATACCCATTTGGTGCGCACGTAATCCTGTTCCGTATCGACCGCGATCGAAACATTTTCGTACCGGTCGTCCGGTGCTTCCAGACTGCTGATCATGAAGATATCGGGGTTTTCATAGAAAAAGGCGGTTACATGTTCCAGATACCGCATGTCCCGCGTGGTGGCGCACAGGCGCGACAGGGCGGCGGTATCGACCGCTTCGGCGCTGCAACCGACCGGATAGCTTCGCTTCAGCACATTGGTAGCGATTTCGACGCCGTCATCGACGTAGAGATTGGCCACCTGGTCCACCACTGCCGGATCGATAAACGGGCTGTCGCCGCAGATCCGGATGAACCAGTCCAGCCTGTTGGCTTTCGCGCAGGCAAGGCACCGGCCGGCGACATCGTCAGGATCGCCGCGAAACACCTCGATCCCTTCGTTCTTCGCGAAGTCTTCCAGCGGGTCGTCCACGTCGGAATTGCTGGTGGCCAGGATGATGCGCGTTACGGTCTTGCATCGACGCAGCCGTTCCAGCGTCAGATGCAGAAGCGGCTTGCCGCCAAGGTCCATCAGCCCCTTGCCCGGCAGCCGGCGCGAATTCAGACGCGCCAGCACGATATGCGCTGCATGGTCCATCACTTGATAAAATCCCCTTGCCCCGTACCTGAAACGTCAGCCCTGGTTGCGCATCCGTTTCGCCCGTTCCCACTGTTCCACATAGTATTCGCAATAGGCCTTATAGCCTTTTTCCAGCGGCCATTCCGGCTCGAAGCCCAGTTCGGTGCGGGCGCGCTCGATGGAAAGCGTGCCGCGGATCGGCTTGTCGACGGCGCGCGGCCGTTCTTCGAGAATGGTATCCGGCACAATGCTTTTAACGATCGCCGCCAGATCGGCGATGGTGCGGGCATTGCCGAAGGTCAGGTTGAAGGTGCTGGATTTGTCCGGGTTGTCATGCAGCGCCAAAGCCCGCACCTGGCCCTGCACGAGATCCCTGATATAGGTGAAATCCAGCCGTCCGTCGCCGCCGCCTTCCAGCAGCAGCGGCTTGCCGGTCAGCGCGTTCTCGATGAAAACCTGACTGACCCGGCGCGAAATGCAGCGTTCGCCGTACAGCGCCGACGGGCGGATGATGGTCGACCCGACGCCGTATTGCGCGCGGTAGGTGCGCACCAGCCGTTCGCCCATGTATTTGGCGTTGGCGTAGATGCCTTCCGGGCGGGGGAAGGTGCGCTCATCGACCTGATCGCCCTCGAAATCGCCGTAGACCGTGCTGGACGACATGAACATGACCTGATTGCAGGTCTCGCGCCGGGCGCGCACCAGTTCCAGCACGTTACGCAGGGTGATGAGCTGGATATCGAAACACAGGCCCGGTTCCTGTTTCGCATCGACCGCACTGGCGATGGCGGAAAGATGCACCACCTTGGTCGGGTTCACTTCCTCGAAACAGCGGGCGAGGTCGGTCAGGATGCGGGCATCGGCGTTGCGCATGGTAATGCGGGCGGCGCGCATCTGGGCGAACCGGTCCTGCAGAAACCCTTCATAGGCGCTGCGCTGTATCTGGTTCTGGTCCAGCGCGAAGGCGTTCTCGATCAGGCTGTTGACCATCAGGTTGTCGACGATGGTGACTTCCGCGCCCATGCGCGCCAGTTCCAGCGCCAGATTGTGGCCGATGAACCCGGCCCCGCCCACCAGCATGATGCGCTGGCCTTTCAGTTTCGGGATAAGGCTTTCATAAGGAATGCTGCTCATGTCGGTCTCGCTTCTACGATCGTCGAACCAGTATCAGGTGTTTACGGGTGCTTCTGCAATGATGGTGCGCAGGGTCTGCCCCAGATAATCGGCGTCGTCTTCGCTCAGATGCGGGCCGACGGGCAGGGAAATCGTCTGTTCCGCCAGCCATTCCGCAACCGGGAACGTGCCGTCCGCATGGCCGTATTTCTCGCGGTAATAGGTAAACAAGGGCACCGGTCCGGGATAGTGAATCGATGTGCCGATACCGGCCTGTTTCAACCGGTCGACAACGTGGTCGCGCGGAATAGCCCCATCCTTCGGCAGCACGATGTTGAGGCAGTAGCGGCTGGATTCCGATTTCCCGTGGGCGACCGGAAACAGGTGCAGGTTTTCCAGCCCGGTCAGATAATTGCGGATGATGGCGTCGTTACGCTTCCGCGCCGCCTGAAACCCGTCCAGCTTGCCGATCTGGCACAGGCCGACGGCGGCCTCTACCTCGCTCATCCGGTAGTTGAAGCCCAGGGCATCGACATCGTACAGGCCGGGCCGGGTGCGCTCGCCCAGCGCCCGGTTGTAGCCGAAGGCGCGGCGCTTCCTGACCTGGGCGGCGAGATCGTCGTCATTGGTGGTCAGCATACCGCCTTCGATGGAGGTCATGTGCTTCACCGGATAGAAGGAAAACGACCCGGCGAGACCGATTGTGCCGGTCTTGCGGCCGTCATGGGTGGCATCGACGCTAAGCGCGCAATCTTCCAGCACGAACGCGTTGCGCGCGGCGGCGATGGAAAGAAGGCGGTCCATGTCGCAGGGCAGGCCGAGATAGTGGACCGGAATGATCGCCGCCAGCGGGCCGTCGACCTGCTCCAGCCGCGCCGGGTCCATGTTGCCGGTTGCCGGGTCGACATCGATGAAGACCGGTTCCGCGCCCAGAAGCTCGACGCAATGCGCGGTCGCGACATGGGTCATGGCCGGCACAGCCACCCGGTCGCCGGGGCCGATGCCGCGCACGAACAGGGTCAGATGCAGGCCGGCGGTGCAGCTTGAGACGGCGACGGCGTGCTTCGCGCCGCAGCGCTCGGCGAAGGCGGCCTCGAAATCCGTCGTTGCCTTGCCATGCACCAGCATGCCGCTGCGCAGAACCGCCAGCACGGCGTCTTCTTCTGCCGCGTCCAGCATCGGCCGGCCGAAGGGAAGGGAGCGGGAGGGCGTCGTGTCGGTCATCGGCGATCTCTTGAAGGATCAGAGATGTCTGAATGCACCGATTCCGGGGACGGATGAAAGAGTTTGATCTTTGGCGCCTCAGCGCCTCGCGCGCATTGCCCGCACAGGTCGTTCGTCTTCTGTAAGGCTTGTGTAAGGTTCGTGATTGTAAAGTTCGTCCAACCTATCTCGGTCCTTGTTTCTCAATGTCTCCGGAGAATTTTCCATCATGATTTCGTCGTTCGGTACGCCCAACGCCCGCCGATTCACTGGCCGCTTTCTTGGCGGCCTTTCGAGTCTTTGCATTGCTACTTTCATCGGTGGAACGGCCTATGCTTCCCCTGTCAGTTTCCTGGATGAAGGGGCCTACCTTTCGGCGCTCGGCCTGCTGGGCGAGGGGATCATCCAGGAAGGGTTCGAGGATGACACGATCTGGGGCGGTGTGCGGACTTCCATCATCGGTGGCACGAATACCGCGCCCAACATTTTGAGCCAGGGCGTCAACTGGACATCGAATACCGCCGCGAGCGCCGTGACGACATCCAGCGGCGCTGCGATTTCCAGGAATTTTGGCCTGTTCTCCGTCCCCCATGGGGATTTTGCCGGGCCCGACCATACCGATGACACCCCGGATGGATTTGCGGGGTCTTCTACTGCCACCTTGTTCGGCGTCGGCGGTTGGGTCCGAACCAACACGCCTGTTGCCGCCCTTTCCCTCTTCATCGACGACATTGCAGTGGATTTCGGAAACCTGCCGGGGGGCGGTGACGCCGACGTGCTGGACACCACCGCGCGCTTCTTCGGGGTCATCGATACGGCCGGGTTTAGCCGTTTCCTTTTCCAGGAGACGGAAGGGACCTTCGATGACCAGAAATTCATCTTCGCGGATGATTTCACCATCGCCGGATCCGGCCTTGGCGGCGAGACTGGATCGGAAACCGTCGTCCCGCTTCCTGCTTCCATGCCGATCTATCTTTTCGCATTGGCCGGTTTTGCCGTGACCATGGTGCGTCGGATGAAATGGATGCGGCCCAACTGTTTGAAGGCTTAAGCCGGGCGCGCGATACCCTTGTGACGGTGCTTGGGTACCGGCCCTCTTTTCGCCGAAGTTATGATCGCAGAAAACGACTGTGACAGTACACCATTAAATAGTGCCGAACGGCCCTACAGCGTATACGTCACCGGGACGGTGCGGCGCTGTTCGACGGCGTCCCAGGCGGCAAAACAGATATCCATGACTCGCACGACATCGCGCGCGGAAACCCTGGCCTCGCCGCCGGTGCGCACCGCCTCGACGAAGGCGGGTAAAAGATCGCCCTTCTCGATGGCGGGGTAGGGGGTGGTGACGGCGGTTTCGTCTTCCGGCCTGTCGCCGGTGAAAAACCGGGCCGTCGGGCTGGCGTTTTCGAAACTGGCTTTCGAGCCGTAGACATTCAGCGTGTGCATGATCGGGCGCTGCGTGCCGAAGGCGGTTGTCGATTTCGCGAGGATCTCGTCCTCGAACCGCATCAGCGTGGTCATCGTGTCGGGGTAAGGGAAGGCGCTGTTCGCGGTCAGCCGTTTCGCCGCCATCGCGGTCACTTCCGTCACCTCGCGCCCGGCGATCCAGCGTAAAAGGTCGATCAGGTGGATGCCGCCGCCATAGGTAACGCAGTAAAACGGCATCCTGCCGCGCCAGCCCTTGGTGATCTTCCACAGGATCTGGTGCAGGTAATCGCCTTCCAGATAGAACAGATCGCCGAGATCGCCGTTTTCGACCTGCTTCTGAAGCTCGATGAAACGGGGGCTTTGTCGCAGGATCAGGTTCGATGTCAGGATCAGGCCCGAGTCCTGCTGGGCGCGAACCACCCGTTCCAGATCCTGCCGGTTCAGCGCCACCGGTTTTTCAACCATGACATGCTTGCCGGATTTGAACGCCAGTTCGGCCTGGTCGGCATGGGCGTCGTCGTAGGAGCAGATCGACACCGCGTCGATCTCCGGATCGGCCAGAAGCTTGCGGTAATCGGTGTGGCGGTCCGGCACGTCGCAGCGGTCGGCGACGGCGCGCAGTTTTTCCGGATCGATATCGCAGACGGCTTTGACATGAACGCCGTCAATGGCCCGGTACCCGGCGATATGGCGTTCGCCGACGCCCAGACCGATGACGCCGATGGTGACGGTTTTCATGATCGGAGCACGGTCATCGGGCGGCCCCGGCTGTTATCGGATGACGTTTTCAAGGGTGGTCAGCATTTCGTCGATGACGCTGAGAACCCGGGCCGAAGCGGCATAGGAGTTCTGCAACTGCGTCAGCAGGGCCAGCTCCTCGTCGACATTGACCCCGACCTGGCCGCGCAGCGAGCCCTCGAGGCTGAGGCGCAACGCTTCGGAGCGTTCGAACACGCGGCTGGCGACACCGGCCTGCTGGGTGATTTCCACCAGGATGGAGGCCGCTAGACCGGAATACGATTCGTTGTCGAAGCTGACGCCGGACCCGCGCATGTTCAGCACATTGCCGCCCAGCGCGTTGACCACGCCGGTCGAGACAAGCTGTTTCGGCACTTCGGTGCCGTTGACGATGGTGTCGTTGACCCGAAGGTTGATGCGGCTGGCGTCCAGCGGCGTGGTGCCGGATTCGACTTCGAAGAAATCCGACGATTCACCGGTTTGCGGCTGGCCTGTAATGACCGTCAGACCGAGCGCCGTCAGTGGCGTGTTGTTGTTGTCGGCCAGCGCCAGCGTTCCGGCCACGGTCGAGATTTCAAGATTGCCGTTGACGAACCGCGCCCGCACCCCGGCAATGTCGTTCAGCGAGGAGACCAGATCGGCCGCGCTGTCGCCGGTCGAGATCGTCACGGTTGTCGTCGTGCCGCCGACTGTCACATCGAACGTATCGCCGTTGGTGACGCCGGCGAGCGTCGTCAGGTCGGCGGTTCCCTCGATATCCACCGTGCCGAGCGATCGCTGGACCTTGTAGGCGTAGGAAAAGGTTTCGTTGCTGCGAACGGCGAAGGTTTCCGTCGTGCCGGTGATAAGGTTGATGCCGGAAGCGGTGGTGCCTGTCGTGTCGGTGATGACAAGATCGCCGGCCTCCGACAGCACCTGAAGCTGGCCGTGCGAATCCACCCGCGCCGAAATATTGTTCAGGGCGTTGATCTGCGCCGCCAGCGTGGTGAAGGTTTCGCCGGCGGCGATGGTGACCGTCTGGTCGCTGCCCCCGACATTGAAGGTGATGACGTCGCCGGCATCCACTTCCGCCAGCGTCGTGATATCGGTGTTGACGAGATCGCCGGCCTGCACGGTCGAAATGCCGAGCAGCACCAGCGGTTCGTTGCCGGTATTGGAAAGCCTGAGGTTGCCGCGCGCCGTCGTGATATCAAGCACGCCATTGACGATTGCCGCGTTAACGCCGTCGATGCCGTTAAGGAACGTCAGAACGTCGTTGACCGTGTCGCCGGCGCCGACCGTGAAGGTCGATGCAGCGCCGCCGCCGACGGAGACTGTAAACGTGTCGCCGACTGTCAGCCCCAGCGAGGCCAGGGTGGTTCCGGCCGCAACGTCGACAGTACCGACGGCGCGTTCGGCGTCGAAGGTTTCGCTGGCGGTGGAAACAGTCGATGTATCGACAAGCGTGAAGGCGAATTCATCAAGCTGGTTACGTATCTTCTCGATCTGCGCCACGGCGTTGGTGGTGCTTGTAAGGGAATCCGCATCGCGCAGCACGGCGTCGATCTGCGCTCTCAACCGCCCGTCCGTCAAACGGTCGATCAGATTTGCGCTCTGACCGGTTTTTGTCAGTGTCTGCGCGCCGAGATTCAGCGTGAACTCGGAGGCCGTGGCGTCGACAAGATCCAGACCGTCGATCGTGTAGACCGATATTCGGCCGTCAGACCGTTCCAGAACCCGGATATCGATGATCTCGGCGACTTTCAGCAGTTCCGCATCGCGCTGGTTTTCAAGGTCGGATGTCTGCCGGAACGAGGTCTTTTCCCGCACGATCGAGTTGTTCAGGCGATTGATTTCCGCCAGCCGTTCGTTGAGTTCGTCGACGGTGGTGATCGCATCGGCGGAAAACTGGCTGAAGATATTGTCCAGACCGGCGGATATGCGCGACAGTTCCGCGACAATCGACTGCCCGGTGAGGATCAGGTCGGTGCGGGCCGCATCGCTTTCCGGCGCCGCTTCGAAGGCCTTCCAGGCCGAGTTGAAATCCTCGACGGCGTCGGTCAACGGCGTTTCGCCGGAAATCGTTCCCAGTGTCTGTTCGATAAGGGTGAACAGCTCTTTACGGACTTCCTGATCCTTGGCGCTGTTGGTTTCCGACAGCAGGTTGTTGCGCAGGGCGAGATCGGTGCGGCGCGAAATATCGTTGATGATGACGCCGCCGTTGATCAGATCCTGAAATTCAGCGCTCAGCGCATTGAAATCGGGGTTCTGTGCATTGGCGACGTTGTTGGCGACGGTATTGGTTGCGATGTTGATCGCGTTCAATCCGCTGACGGCGGCGTCGAGTGCAGCTAAAAGTCCCATTTCGGTTTCTTTCCGGTTACGTACTGATCACGGCGTCTACAATGTTTCGTTCAGGGTGACCGCGACGGCCTTGCCCGTATAGGCCTTCGTGCCGCCGCCGGCGGTATAGCTGCCGACCGGCTGCGATGCTTTCTGCGCGGCGTCGCGCATGATTTCCATGATGCGGCGGCTGGCGCGCACCATGGCGTCGAGACGGCGTTCGTTCAGGCGCATCGCATCGTCGAAGCGTTTGGCGACCTGGGTGAGTTCGTCGCGAAGCGCGGGCTCCAGTTCGGCGGAAAGCCCGACCAGCCCGCCAAGATTGCGGATCATGGTTTCGTATTCGGCGAACAGTTGCTGTTTTTCCTGCACCACGACCGCAAGATCGGCCGATTTCGGGCGGGTCGTCAGCATGTCCGTTTCACGTTCGATCAGGTTGGTAAGACGGGTGACAACGTCGATCAGATTCTGGGCTTTTTGTGCCGGGCTCATTGCGAAGACTGCTCCTGCATTCTCAACATTTCCGTTTTCACCATGTCGGCGATGCCGACTCCGCCGGATTTGGCGATCGCCTTGCCGTATTCCTGGTTCAGCAATCCCTTGAAGACCTGTTCGGCATGACCGCCGCCGAACATGCCGTCCGACGCGATGCCCTTGGAAATCTGGTCAAGCATTTGCGACAGGAAAAACGATTCAAAGTCTTTCGCGGCCTTGTCGATCATTTCCGGCGATTTCGCGCCCTTCATTTTCAGGAAGGCCGGGTTGCCGGATATGGCCTGGTCCGTAGCGAAGGTCGCCAGGCTGTCCATGCCGCCGCCGAGAGATGCGCTATCCATCAGATCACCTCGATTTCGGCTTGCAGCGCGCCGGCGGCCTTGACCGCCTGCAGGATGGTGATCATGTCGCGCGGGCCGACGCCCAGCGAGTTCAGACCGTTAACCAGTTCCTGCAGGCTGACGCCGGGATTGAGAACGGTAAGGCGTCTGTCGCCGCTCTCGTCGACCTCGATTTCCGTGCGGTCGACCGTTTCCGTCGTTCCGGTATTGGAGAACGGCTGCGGCTGCGACACCTGCTGGGTTTCGGTAATGCGAATCGTCAGGTTGCCTTGCGCGATCGCGACCTGGCTGATGCGGACGTTTTCACCCATGACGATGACGCCGGATTGTTCATCGATCACCACCTTGGCGACCTGATCGGGTTCGACCCGAAGCTGTTCGATGTCGGTTACCAGATCGACGATGCGCCCCTGGTAGTTTTCAGGCACCGTCAATTCCACGGTGCCGGGGTCGAGCACATCGGTCGCGTTCAGGCCGACAAAGGCGTTGATCGCCCGGCTGATCCGTCTGGCCGTGGTGAAATCGGGATTGCGCAGGGTAATCTTCATGGTGCTGAGATTGGCGATGGCGAACGGGATCTCGCGTTCGATGATGGCCCCGTTGGCGATGCGCGCGCTTGTCGGCACGCCCTTGATGACGGTTTCCGCCGCACCCTGGACGGAAAACCCGCCGACCGCGACGTTGCCCTGGGCGACGGCGTAGATTTCACCGTCAGCGCCGACCAGCGGGGTAACGAGCAAGGTGCCGCCCAGCAGACTGGAGGCGTCGCCGAGGGCCGATACCTGCACGTCGATGCGCGTGCCCTGGCGGGAAAACGGCGGCAGAACGGAGGTCACCATGACGGCGGCGACATTCGCGGTATCAAGGCTGTCGTCCCGGGCGTTGACGCCGAGGCGTTCCAGCATGCCGATCAGGCTTTCGCGGGTGAAAATCGCGCCGCCGAGGCCGTCGCCGGTCCCGTTCAGCCCGACCACCAGCCCGTAGCCGATCAGCAGGTTGTCTCGCACGCCTTCGAAATCGACGATATCCTTGATGCGGGACTGCGCCTGGGTCTGGCTTGTCGTCGCCAGCAGGATCGCCGCAACGATCAGCAACGCGTTGACGACCGTCGTGACCGTCTGTCCGATGGACCGCGGCGACGGATTATCCTGCCAGTTAGGGGCGCCTGATACGGAAATCACACCAATACTCCTCAAGTCAGCTCTCTCGCTGTAACTGATAGCGAAGATCGTGCCAGTTTATGGAATTGATTAAGATATTGATTTAAAACAGAAAATTATGAGTATGAGTGAGGCGCTTCCGGCCCGCCGGAGCTGTGCGGAAATTTCTGCCGGAACAGTCTGCCGTAAAAGCCGGCAGGCATGGTGCAAACTGCCGGATTGCGGTTTTCGACGGACCGAACACACGATAGGATGGGGTTATGAAAGTTGAAGGACCAAAATCGACAAGTGCTGCCGGTGCAGCAAAAAAAGCCTCCAGGGCGAAGAAGGGGGGCGGGCCGTCCTTTTCGAGCGCGCTGGGGGATCCGGTCGATGATGTCGCCGCCGCATCGGGAGCGGTTTCCGCCGGGCCGGTAAGTTCGCTCGATTCGCTGCTGGCGCTTCAGGAAGTCGGCGATGCGACGGAAGAGAAGGGCGGCGAGAAGAATCGCCGGGCCCGCGAATGGGGCCATTCGGTTCTCGACAGGCTGGAGGATATCCGCAACGGACTGCTGATCGGGGCCATTCCGGTCGACCGGCTGGAAACCCTGGCCGAGGGCATGAAAAAGCAAAAGGAAAACGCCAGCGATCCCGCGCTGGCCGCCATCATCGAGGAAATCGAGCTTCGCGCGCTCGTCGAACTGGCGAAGCACGACAGGCGCTAGACGAACCGCGCCATCGCGCGCCGGTTTCCGAAAATTACAATCATTATAAAGAGTTGTGATCCGATCCTGTGATGCTATCGGGAAATGCAATCGAATCAAAAAAACAATTGTGTTTCACGCTCTCGCTCTCTATACAGCGCGCCGGGTGGTTGATTGCCCGTCGTGTTCGACCTCTTTTTTTGGAGCGTTCTATGGCTACAGGTCGTCGTACCGAAAGTAATTCGAAGAAGAAGTCCAGCGCAAATGGCGCGCTCGCGTCAACGATGCTGCCACAAAACTACAAACCCACCGCTAAAGAAAAATTCATGAATCCGCAGCAGCAGGAATATTTCCGGCGCAAGCTGCTGGCGTGGCGCGACGATCTGCTGCGGGAATCATCGGAAACGCTGGAAAGCCTTCAGCAGGAAAATCTGGCGCAGCCGGACCTGACGGACCGGGCCAGCATGGAAACCGACCGTGCGATCGAATTGCGGACACGCGACCGGGAAAGAAAGCTGATTTCCAAGATCGACGCCGCCTTGCAGCGGATTGCGACCGGCGAATACGGGTATTGTGAGGAAACCGGCGAACCGATTTCCCTGAAACGCCTGGATGCCCGCCCCATCGCAACCCTGAGCCTGGAAGCCCAGGAGCGTCACGAGCGGCAGGAACGAACCCGCCGCGACGACTGACCTTAGCGGACAATCCGACGAAAGTTCTGATAGCCGCGTCCGGCCTATAAGGGTCGGGCGCGGTTTTCGTTTGTACGGCGTTCAAATATCCCCGAAACGTCAGCCGGCGCCCCCTGATCAGGGGGGCGCCGGTAACGGGATCTACGCCTGCGAGAGGAGAGACGAGAGAGAGGAGAGTGCAGTCGTAAACCCTGAACTGTGTAAGCTTTATCCTTAGAACGGCACGACGATGTCGAGAATCTGCGTGCCGTAGCGGGGTTGCTGAACATCAGTGATATGGCCGCGGCCGCCATAAGCGAGGCGGGCTTCGGCGATATCCTCGAACGGAACGGTGTTGTCGCTGGTGATATCCTGCGGCCGGATCACGCCGATGATCTGTAATTCGCGGACCTCGAAATTGACGCGCGTTTCCTGCCGTCCATGAATGACCAGATTGCCGTTCGGCAGAACCTGCGTCACCACGGCGGCGAGCTGAATGTTGATTTCTTCCTCTCGGTCGATGGTGCCGGTGCCGGTATTCGATGAATTGGAATCCGTGCCCAGAAGATTGGGCGGATCGACCGCTTCAGGCAGGATGGCGTTCAGGGCGCCTTCGTATCCGAACAAGTTATCGATACCGAGATTCTCTGTGTTGTTCCGGGTGCGCGTCGTGGTGTTGCCGATGGCGGCGTCGTCGTCGATGGCGATTACCACGGTGACGATGTCGCCGATATTGTTGGCGCGCAAATCCTTGAAGAAAGCGCGGGAGCCGGGCCGCCACAGCGAATTCGGTTGCCGTTTCGCGGTTTTCGGTTCCGGCATCGGCATGCTGATCGGCTTGTAGGTCGGTGAATGCGTCGGATTGTCGACGGCGCTCAGCGCGGGCGGTTGGCCGACATCGGCAAGCCGGCTCAGCGCATTGCAGCCGCCAAGCACAGTACCGACCAGCAGCAGGGCGGCCAGACGGCCGGTTTGCTTGCGCAGGGTTCGGCCAGTTGTATCGGTTGTTCCAACCATCTTGTTTTCCTCTCGGGCCTCATGGGGCCCAGTGTTGCCGTCGTTCAGTTCATTGCGATGCCGCCGGGCAAGGCGATATCAAGCTGCCCCGGCCCGGAAACGACCGCTTCGATGACCCGGTTTGAATGCATGTTCATCACCCGGACGACCTCGTTCATGCCGCCTGACTCCATTGCTTTGGCGCGGGCGGTCAAAACCATGTTGGCGGATCTGGCGCGCACGGTAACCAGGCTGCCCTTCTTGATCAGAACCGGCGGTTCGATGGAATTCGATGCGACGGGTGCGCCGGTGCGCAGCGTTCGTTTCGCTGCCTGGCCGATCAGCATCGACGGATCGACAATGCTCTGCCCGGCAAGGCCGCCGGCCCGCATATCGATCATTTCGATATCCCGCTCGGTGATGGTCTCGCCGCGCATGATGCGGCGAACCGGCACCGGAACTTCGACAAGCCGGTACAGTTTGCCGGCTATCGGCTTGCGAATGACCGGGTTATCCCGCGGCGCCACCAGCATGGCGGTAAAGCGCTGGGTGCGGTCATCGACCTGGAGCTGTTCGATGCCCAGGGTCGCCGGTCTGTCGGTCGGCACGTGCAGGGTCATGAAACTGTTGTCGAGTTCAAGATCGTAGTCATTGCCGGTTCCGTTGCGGCGGTCGATTTCGTCACGGATCGCCGTGCGGATAACCGTTGCGTCGATGGCCTGACTGACCCGGACGACCGACGCCGTTTCGAACTGGCTCGCCGGCCGCCATTCGAGATTGAACGCCCTGGCGACCTTCATCAGCCAGCGCGCGTCGAGCATGACGTTCTTGCCGGGATCCGGCGACCGCCCGATCGGCCGGTCGGCGTATTTGCCGGCATTGTTGAAGACATCGCCCAGCTTTACCGTGTCGGAAGTGATCTCGATACGGGAGTTGAGGGTGACCGGCGCTTCGATTTGTGTCGTGGCTTCTGCGGCGAAAACCGGACCGAACGGCAGCAGAAGCAATCCTGCTGCGACCGCAAGCGGCATCAGCATGATGGCGGGGTTTCTGTATCTGACCGGTTTCATGGGGTTTCTCCTCCGTCTGCCGCGTTAGCGGATGTTGCCCAGGGTGGACATCATCTGATCGGCGGTTTCGATGACCTTGGAATTCATTTCGTAGGCCCGTTGCGCGGAAATCAGGTTGGTGATTTCGTCAACGACATTGACGTTCGAGGTTTCCAGGAACCCCTGCTGCAAGGTGCCGAACCCGGTCGATCCGGGCGTGCCGGTGATCGCCGTCCCCGAGGCCGGGGTTTCCAGCATCAGGTTTTCGCCGATCGCCAGCAGGCCGGCTTCGTTGATGAAGTTGGCAAGCGTAAGCTGGCCGACATTCTGCGGCGTCGTCTGTCCGTCCAGGCTGACCAGCACTTCGCCGCTGGCGTTGATGGCGATATCGACCGCGTTCTGCGGAATGGTGATGCCCGGTTCGACGGTAAAGCCGTCAGCCGTGACAAGATCGCCGTCCGCATCCACCTGAAGCGCGCCGGCCCGGGTATAGGCCGTATCGCCGTTCGGCAGGGTGATCTGGAAATAGCCGTTGCCGTTGATCGCCAGATCGAGCGGGTTTTCCGTCAGGCTGAGGTTGCCCTGTTCGGATATCCGGTAGACGGCGGCTGTCTTGACGCCGAGGCCGATCTGCACGCCGGCCGGCACAACCGTATCGGCATCGGATGAATTGGAGCCGACCCGGCGCTGGTTCTGATACAGCAGGTCCTGAAATTCCGCGCGGCGTCGCTGATAGGCCGTGGTGTTCATGTTCGCGATGTTGTGCGATATGACTTCCACATTGAGCTGCTGCGCCAGCATGCCCGTTGCGCCGATTGATAAGGCTCTCATGCTCTTTCTCCTTCAACGATCCTGGTGGGACCGCTTATCCTTGCGAACTGCCGAGACGGCGGATCATTGTTCTTTGTCGCTCGTCTTCATTCTGAAGTACTTTCCGTAACGAATTGTGAGCGTTGGATATTTCTATCATTCTTGTCATTTCCAGGACGGCGACGACATTGGATTGTTCCAGGCTGCCCTGGACGATCTGCACGTTCTCCGCCTGCTGCGGGTCCTGTTCGGTCGTATAGATACCGTTGGCGCCGCGCCGCAGTTCCTGGTCGCCCTCGAAGGTTACGACCTGCAGGGTGCCGAGCGGCCCGGCTTCGGTGCTGACCGAACCATCGCCGTTGATCTCGATCGATGTCGTCTGCGGCGGGATCTGGATCGGCCCGGCATTGGTCAGCAACCGATGACCTTCGGTGTTGACGACGAAACCTTCGGCGTCGAGCTGGAACCGGCCGTGCCGCGTATAGCGTTCGCCGAGCGGCGTATCGACCACGAAATATCCGTCGCCGTTCAGCGCGATATCGAGATCGTTCCCTGTCTGGGTGATCGGTCCGTTCTCGGTCGACCGGTACTGACCGACATCCTGCACGTAGGAATAGCCTGTCTTGTCCTGAGACGGTTTCATCAGGAATTCGTTGAAAACCATGCGCTCTGCACGGTAGGCCGGGGTATTCACATTCGCGAGGTTGTTCGCCACCACGTCCATCTGACGGCGCAGGGCGGCCTGCCTCGATATTCCGATATAGATGCCATTTTCCATTTGCGTCCTCTCTTCGATTGTCCCCGGCGCCCCACCGAACCGGACCTCTCTCCAGGTCCTGTCCGCTGCATCGACGCCTGCCGACAAATCGTTCTCTTCCTCGGTCAGGGATATGGCAATCAGCGTGCCAGTCTTGAAATATCAATAAAAACAGATAGTTATATCGTGAGCGCCAAGGGCGAATACAGTCAGGTCGGAATCAATGGCCCTGCGGAAGAGGCATTTATTTCCGGTTGCAGGGACGTTTCCTGCCTGTCAGGGGGATGCATTGAAACGGAACGACCGCGAATATTTGAAAGAAGTTACGAAGATTTACGAAGTCTTTGATCCATTTGTGAAATTGTAGTAAAACCCAAGAATTCAGCGGCTCAAGCTCTGGCAATCGTCGTCTGTTCACCATGGTGTATTCCGATCCGGACGGGGTCGATTCTGAACAGAAGCCAGACGGCGACGCCGATCAGACGGCCCGGGCTGACAAGGAAGCGTGATGAGTGACGAGACCGAAGGCGTCGAAGAAGACGAAGAAGGCGGCAAGAAAAAGACCGGCGGTAAAAAGCTGATCATTTTCATTCTGCTGCCGATCCTCATTCTCGGCGGCGCCGGGGCCGGCCTGTTCTTCAGCGGCATGCTGGATTCGTTGCTCGGCAAAGAAGAAGAAATGACCGAGGGCGGCGAACACGGCGCGCCGGGGGAAGACGTCGCCGCCGTGCCGGGCACCTATCTCGAAGTGCCGGAAATGCTGGTGTCCTTGCGTACATCCGGCCAGAAGCAGAAGATACTGAAGCTGCGGATCAATCTGGAGCTTAACAACCCGGCCGACGAAGCGGTGATCAACAGTTTCATGCCGAAAATCGTCGATAATTTTCAGGTTTTCCTGCGCGAATTGCGGGTCGAGGAACTTGAAGGCAGCCAGGGCCTGTACCGGGTTAAGGAAGAAATGCTGGCCCGGGTGAATACCGCCGTGCATCCGGTCAAGGTCAAGGACGTATTGATAGGAGACCTGCTGATCCAGTAGTCCCGCGATACAACCGGTTCGGAATCGGGCATGTTTCCTGCATCCCGGCCCTGCATGGCAGGCGGCCCGGCCGACGCAAAGGCGCGGCAGAGGCGTGACATGAACCCAGAGGGCCGGACAAACGGATTTAAGGCGCGAACATCATGAGTGACGAAGAAGACATCGCAAAAACCATGGAGAACGAGGCGGATGGCGACCTCGACAGCGATGCCGCTTTGGATGACGAATGGGGCGCGATGGCGGATGACGACGACGAGGACGGCGGCGTCACCCGGGTTCTGAACCAGGACGAAATCGACAGTCTTCTGGGTTTCCAGGAAGGCGGCGATTCCTCGGAAAACCAGTCGGGCATCGAAGCGATCATCGATTCCGGCATGGTGTCCTACGAACGCCTGCCGATGCTGGAAGTCGTCTATGACCGGCTGGTCCGGATGATGTCGACATCGCTCAGAAACTTCACCTCCGACAACGTCGAGGTCAGCCTCGACAACATCACCTCGATCCGGTTCGGCGATTATCTGAATTCGATTCCGCTGCCGGCGATGCTGACCGTGTTCAAGGCCGAGGAATGGGACAATTACGGGCTGATCACGGTCGATTCCTCGCTGATCTATTCGATTGTCGACGTGCTGCTGGGCGGACGCCGCGGCACGGCTGCGATGCGGATCGAAGGCCGCCCGTACACGACAATCGAACGCAATCTGGTCGAACGCATGATCGCTGTCGTGCTGGCCGATCTTTCCGCCGCGTTCGACCCGCTGTCCTCGGTGACCATGCGATTCGACCGGCTGGAAACCAACCCCCGTTTCGCCACCATTGCGCGGCCGGCCAACGCCGCCATCCTTGCGCGGCTTCGGATCGACATGGAAGACCGCGGCGGCCGTCTCGAACTGTTGCTGCCCTATGCGACGCTGGAGCCGGTTCGGGAACTGCTGCTGCAGATGTTCATGGGCGAGAAATTCGGCCGGGATTCGATCTGGGAAAACCACCTGGCGACGGAACTCTGGTTCACCGACGTGCCGATCGAGGTGGTTCTGGACGAAGTGCCGGGCAATCTGGGCGATGTGCTGCGCTGGTCGAAGGGGACGTTTTTACCGCTGACGGCGACGCCGAACTCGCCGGTGGAATTGCGTTGCGGCAACATTCCGATGTTTAATGCGACGATGGGGCAGAAAAACGGCAATATGGCCGTTCGGATCGATAGCAAGGTGGAAGCCGAACAATGAACCTGCCTGACGTCTCGGTCGTTCTCGATATCGTTATCGCCGTGTTGCTGGTGGTGATGATCTATTACGCGGTGATGCTGAACCGCAGCCTGTCGACCCTGAAGAAGAGCAAGGAAGAGCTGCAGTCGCTGCTGGGCGGTTTCGAGGAATCGACGGTCAAGGCCGAAATGGCGATCAACCGGATCAAGGTGGAGGCGACCGACAATTCGGTTTCCGTGAAGGAGCTGATCAGGGAAGCGGACCGTCTTCGCGAAGACCTGCAGTTTCTGGTCGACCGGGGCGAGGGGGTTGCAGACAAGCTCGAGGGCGGTATAACCAGGAATCGTAAGGGCGCCGTTGCCGAAACGACAGCCGCGCAGGACAGGAAGCCTGCGCCGTTGCGTGCATCGAAGCCGCTGGCCTCATCTTATTCAGGCGATGCGGAAACCGGGCAGGACAGCGGGGAAAGCGGCGGCGAGGATGCCGGCAAGAAGCTGAAATCCCGATCCAAGTCGGATTTGCTGAAAGCCTTGCAGGGCATGCGCTAGGCGCCGCCCCGAAGCGTAGGAAAACAGACTGATGAATGCCGGATTCAGATTATTGCCAGCCGTCATTTTCGTTGCGGTTCTGATGCTGACCGTGAAGGTCGGCTCGATTTACCAGGCGCTGAACGATCCCGACAATACGGTGGCGGAGAACCCGTTGCAGTTGACCGAAGCCCGGGCGCAGCAGGATTCCACCCAGCAACCCGAGTCGGAAGCGGTTACCGATGATTTCGAAGGGTTTGAGGATATCGACGATGCGCCGCCGGAAGGGTTCGAGCCGATTGAAGGTTTCGATGCCGACGCGGAAGGCGCATTCGACGATATCGCCTCGCTGACGCCGGGCGAAATGCGGCTGCTGCACGATCTGGCGAAGCGACGCGACCGTATTCAGACAAAGGAATCGGAGCTCGCCGAACGGGAGGCCCTGCTGCAGGCAGCCGAACAGCAATTGATGGTGCAGCAGGAAAAGCTGGAGGATATCCGGTCGGAAATCGACTCGCTGCTTGAGCGCTACGATACCGAACAGGTGGCCGAACAGGAAGAACTGCGGAAAATCTATTCGGCGATGAAACCGAAATCGGCGGCGGCGATTTTCGATGAACTCGACCTCGACACGCTGACCGGCGTGCTGCGCGGTATGTCGGCCCGGAAAATCGCGCCGATCATTGCGGCGATGAACCCGGAAAAGGCGCGCCTGCTGACCCGGGAGATGGCGGAGAAACGCGACCTGCCGGAATTGCCTCAATAATAGCGCATCAGGGCGACGGCGTTCTTTGATGCCAGCCGAAAACGGAACAGGAGACATTATGCCGGATCGGCTGAAACACGGTCGATTCGCATTTTTCCGGGATCGTCCGGACGTTTATAACCGGGTGCCCGTTGCCGGAAGCCGTTTCCAGCCCCGTTTTTATCTGACGGCCGCTGCAATGGTACAATTGATGCAAAGCATACGTATTGTTTCGTACGGTCAGCCAACCGGGTTGTCAGGTCGCCATACGCCATGAGTCAGGATCGTCCTTTCCCGCATCACCGCATCCGTGAAACCGGCACGATGCTGTTTCTCAGCCTGTTTCTGTTGCTGCTGGCGTTCTTTATTCTGCTGAACGCCCTGTCGACCCTGGAGGAGGTGCGCTCGCGCGCGGTGCTGAGCTCGGTCGCCTCGACCTTCAAGACCGATGTTCTGCCCGACACCACCGCTGAAATCCTCATCTCCACGCTCGGGCCGGTGCCGCAACCCGAAGACGTGACCGAAGAACTCGAACGCCTGTGGGTGACGGCGGTTCCGGTCGCCAAAATCGAAACGCTGAAGCCGGGCCGGACCCTGCAGATGACGATGAGAAAGACGGATATCTTCGTCGGCGGCGAAGCTGCCGTGCGGGCTGACAGGAACGATCTGATGCGCGCGACCGCCTATGCGCTTGCCGCCCGTCTGGAGGGCTTCACGGTGCAGGCGCGGATAACGCTGGGCATCGACCGGCTCGACGATGTGCGTATCCGCGACAACCCCGCCTTCCAGGCGGCGGCCGAACAGGACGTGTCGGTCGTTAACCCGGACGATCCGGAAGCCGTGGTGGTTGCACGCCAGCAGATCGACCCGGAATACATCACGTTCCAGCGGTCGACGCTTCTGGCGCGGGCGCTGGTTGAAGGCGGCGCGCCGCCCGGCGGGCTCGCGACCGGCCTGAAAGAGGGGCTGGGCGACAGGGTGCGCGTCCGTTTCGACATTCTTCCGATCGATCAGTCTCAGGTTACCTTCGGCGAAACGCCCGAGGAAACGCCGGATGACCCGTCGGTCGATGTGATCCGGTAGGGGGCGGCATGGACGACGACGACCGCAACCCGTTCCTTGACGACCTCGAAGAAGAGGAAGCGGAGCTTCTGGATGACGAGGCGATCAGGGAAGAGAAGGAGAAAACGCCTGCATTTCTGGCCGTCTATGCCGAGGATGAGCTGACGGAGGAGATCCAGAAGGACAAGATAGAGCCGTCGCCGCCCTGGCTCGTCAGCATGGGCGATGTCACAGCCCTGATGCTGACGTTTTTCGTGATGCTGTTTTCGATGTCGGAGCTGAAATCGGAAAACTACGATGCCGTGATTTCCCTGATCAGCACCAGCACCAAGCCCAGCCGGCTTGAAAAGCCGCAACCGGTGAGCGAACTGAATGTCGATACGACGTCGGTTCTGTCTGCCCTGTCGACAGACTATCTGAACCAGATTTTCAGGAAGAAAATGGAGGCCGAACCGGCGCTCGCGGCGATGAAGGTGACCGCCTTGCCCGATCAGATGATTATCTCTCTGCCGAGCGACAGCCTGTTCGCGCCGGGTAGCTCCGATCTGGCGTCGGGCGCGCGAGACATCATCACCGCGATGAGTAGCGTTCTGGCCCAGGTCGGTAACCAGGTAGAAGTGGTCGGCCATACCGACCCGATGCCGCCGGAGGCGGGGGCGGTTTATCCGACCAACTGGGAATTGTCGCTGGCGCGTTCGGTTACCGTGGCGAACGCGTTGACAAATGCCGGGTATCCGGGCCGCATGGTGACGCTGGGCATGGCGGATTCCCGATACAAACATCTCGACCGGGACATTCCGGAAGAACGCCGGTATGAATTGGCGCGTCGGGTCGACATTGTTATTCTGTCGGAAGCAGGTGGCCAATGACAGGAATGCGAACTCTCAGTCGGAATGCGACCCGGGCCGTGGCCTGCCGGGGCGTCTGGCTGTGGCTGATCGCATTCGGTCTGATGCTTGCCGGTGCCGTGCCGCCGACAGTGGCGCAGGAGCAGGTGCGCACCCGGGGCTGGTCGCATCCTGAATACGGCCGCATCGTCTTCGACTGGCAGTCCCGGGTCGGCTATACCGCAACGGCGGAAAACGGCGAAGCGGTCGTCACATTCGATGCGCCGCTGCAAACAACCCTGACGGAGGCCATCGCAAATCTGTCGGACTACGTACAGTCCGGCACGGTGTCGGACGACGGCCGGACCGTGCGGTTCGTCATGAAAGAACCATCGCTGGTAAGTTCCTTTACCAACGAAACCTCCATCGTGGTCGATATCACGCCCAGCCCGGATGCAGAACCGGCCACGGCCGCCGTGGAGGAAACCGCGCCGGCACCGGCTGTCGATGCGCCGCCGCTCGGCGTCAGGGTCGGCCAGCACCCGACCTATACCCGCGTCGTGTTCGACTGGACCGAACCGGTCGACTATTCGGTATCGGAAGCGAATGGCATCGCGACAATCCGGTTTCAGAAACCCGCGGCGATAGATCCGGTCCCGGTCGGACAGGCGCTGCCGCAAGGGTTCGGACGTCCAACCAGCACCAATACGGCATCCGCAACCGTGTTCACGCTGCCGCTGCCCCCGAACAGAACGACAAAGTCGTTCCTGTCCGGCACAAAGGTTGTGGTCGATGTTGTCGAAGGCCAGCCGCCGCAAACGGCGGCGTCGGAAGAAACCGCCGTGCCGGAACCTGCTGCGGAAGAACCGGCGGAGCCTGAGCCGGCGGCGGAAAATGTCGCGGTTGCGGAGCAGACCGAAGACGAGACGACCGAACCTGCCGCAGAGGCGGAGCCTGCCCCGCTGGAAGACGATGAGGTCGCGCTGCCGGGACCGGTGGCGCTGACCCCGCAGGACGATCAGGTTGCCGCTTCGGATGCCGAGCCCGCCGTGACAGACGATGAAACGGCCGCTGCCGGGGACGACGAAGTTCTGCCGGAAACCGGGGAGGAACCGCAGTCCGATCAGGAAGCCACCGAGGATGAACCGGCGGTCGATCCGCTGAGCGAAGAGGAACAAAAGGCGATTGCCGAAGCGGAAGAGGCCGGTACGGTTCAGTTTCTGCGCGATTCCACCGGTCAGCGGACGGAACCCGAAGGCCCGGCGCCGGTGAGTTTCTCGTTCGACTGGCCGGAAGAAGTCGGGGCCGCGGCGTTCAAGCGCGGCGATTACGTCTGGGTCGTGTTCGACCGCCGCGCGCCGATCGATCTGACGCCGCTGCGCCAGCAGGGCGCGCCGCTGGTTGATCGTATCGAGCAACTGCCGCTCAGCGGAACCACGGTGCTTCGGATGCGCGTGGCGGATTCGGTTTATCCGTCGATGAAGCTCGAAGGCTTTACCTGGGTCGTCGATTTCCGCCAGCAGCGCGTGAAACCGCGTCAGCAGGTGGAAATCATCGCCGAAGCGAATGCCGATACCGGGCCGCGGCTGATCTTTCCGGTAACCGCGCCCGGCGGCGTGTTCTCGATACCGGACCCGGATATCGGCGACGAATTACGGGTCGCCACGGTGCGCGATCCGGGTGTCGGCAATGACGGCGACCGTCGGTATCCGGAATTCAGGATTCTGGATTCCGCTCAGGGCGTTGCGGTTGAACGGCTGGGCGATAACGTGCTGTTCGAGCGCAGCTTCAACGGTTTCGCCCTGTCCAGCCCGGACGGCCTGCATATTTCGGCCGTATCGCCGGAAGCGCCGGTCAGTTCCGGCCAGACCTATTCCGAAAAACGACTGTTTAATTTCGCGGAATGGAAGCACGGCGGGCCTGACGAGTTCGGTCAGGAAGAAGAAAAGCTGATGCTCGCCGTCACGGAAGTGCCGGAAGACAAGCAAATCGACGCCTGGCTCGATCTTGCGCAGTTCTATGTCGCCCATGACATGGGGGCGGAAGCGGTCGGTATTCTGAAAATTGTCGAAGGTGCGGACGCGAAGTTACTGCAGCGGCCGGAGGTAAGGGCGCTGCGTGGAGCGGCCAGTTTTCTGATCCGCGACTTCGAGGTGGCGCGTGAGGATTTCGCCGATCCGCGCCTCGACGGGTTCGCCGAAGCCGCCCTGTGGCGGGCGGCTGTTCTGGCTGAAACCAATGAATGGCGCGATGCGGCGGAAACCTTCAAGGCGGGCGATTCCATCCTGCGGAACTATCCGTTCCCGCTGAAGGGCGAACTGGCCCTGTTGCGGGTGGAAGCCGCGCTCGCGATCCGAGACCCCAGGGCGGCCAAGGGCTGGCTCGACGATCTGGATATCGATTACGAACAGCTACGGCGCGGCGAACAGGGCGATCTGCGGTACCATCAGGGGCGGATCGCGATGGCCCGCAACGACCTCGATCTGGCGCGCGAACTGTGGGGCGGCCTGACCCGGTCCAACGATCTGAAGAACAAGGCGCGGGCTGAATTCTCGCTGATCAACCTCGACCGTCAGCAGGGAACCATCAGCGACGCGGAAGTCGTCGACCGGCTGGAAAAGCTTCGCTACCAGTGGCGTGGCGACCGGTTCGAACTGGCGGTTTTGCGGCGTCTCGGCGAGGTGTATATCGACAGCGACGACTATTTCTCCGGCCTGCAGATCTGGCGCACGGCGGTGACCTACTTCTCGAAAGATCCACTGGCCGAGGAACTGGCGCAGCAGATGACGGACCTGTTCCGGCGGCTGTATATCGAAGGCGAGGCTGACCGGATGCCGCCGCTGCGGGCTTTGGCGCTGTATGACGAGTTCCGCGAACTGACGCCGGCGGGTGCGGAAGGCGATCTGATGATCGAAAAGCTGGCCGACCGGCTGGTAAAGGTCGACCTGCTGGGCCGCGCCGCGTCACTGCTGGATCATCAGGTGAAATTCCGCCTGCAGGGCGAGGAACGCGCCCGAGTGGGGGCGAAGCTGGCCTTCATTCATCTGCTGGACAACGACCCGGTCGGCGCGAAGGAAGCGCTCGCGCGCACCAATTTCCCGCAACTGGAACGTGAGCTTGAGGATGACCGGCGTCGCCTGCGCGCCAAGGCTGAACATGAACTGAACAACGACGCCGAAGCGATCAAGCTGCTGGCCGGCGATGTCAGCGACGAGGCCGACAGCCTGCGCCAGACGATCTACCGGGATGCCGAGAACTGGACCGAGGCGGCGAAGGTGCTGCAGCGTCTTTCCGGCGACCCGCCGGGCCTGAACGGCGAAATACCCGAAGACCGCGCCCGCCATGTGGTGAACTGGGCGGTTGCGCTGAAACTCGACGGTGACGATGTGGGGCTGGCGCAGGTGCGCTCGCTGTACGGTCCGGCGATGAACCTTTCCGCTTTCCGCGATGTCTTCAATTATATCGTCGCCCCGAACGACGAAGGCGGGGCATCGCTGGAGGCCAGTCTGCGGCAACTGGCGAGCGGCGGCGGCTTCAACGCCTTCATGGAAAACTACCGCGCCAAGCTGCTGTCGCCGGTGCTGGGCAGCGACAGGGAACCCAACGTCACCACCGGCGCGTCGAACAATCAGCAGGGCTAGGCACGGGCAGGCGTATTGGGCGGACTCCGAGCGTGGGTCTGCCGGCTATACCGGGTTAAAGCTCTGAACCAGCGTTCCGACCACCAGATACCAGCCATCGACAAGCACGAAAAAGATCAGCTTGAACGGTAGCGAGATGATGATCGGCGGCAGCATCATCATGCCCATCGACATCAGCACCGACGCCACGACCATGTCGATGACAAGAAACGGCACGAAAACCAGAAAGCCGATTTCGAAGGCGCGGCGCAGTTCCGATATCATGAAGGCCGGTATCAGCGCCCGCATCGGCGTGTCGGCCGGCGTTTCCACATTCGGAATCTGGCCGAGATCCATCATCAGCGCCAGATCCTGTT
Organism: Alphaproteobacteria bacterium; assembly: GCA_040222995.1. Lineage (GTDB taxonomy): Bacteria > Pseudomonadota > Alphaproteobacteria > UBA8366 > Aestuariispiraceae > JAVKBW01. The sequence goes on from JAVKBW010000082.1 coordinate 175,731, forward strand.
CGCGGACATGCCGCAGCATGAAGGCGTGGAACGGGATCATGGCGGCTTCGAAGGCCTCTTCCTCGGTAATCTGTTCCTCGATCAGCGGGCCGATGCCGGTATCGTAGGCTTCCTGAAACACCGGCTGCATGATGAAGAAGGTCAGAAACAGCGACAGCGCGATAATCACCGTGTTCGGCGGGCTCTGCTGTGTTCCGATCGCCGTCCGCAGCAGCGACAGCACGATCACCAGACGGGTGAAGGAGGTGATCATCACCAGCGCCGACGGCGCCAGGCTGATCACGGTGATCAGAATGACGAGCTGAACCAGCCGCCCGGTGACGGATCCGGATTCGCCGGTGTCTATCGTGATCGACTGCGCCAGCGCTGGGTCGGCGGCGAACAGGGCCGCCAGCAGAACGCCCGCCGCCAGAGCGGCGGAACGGAACAGTCCGGAAAGGGGGAGGACGGACGGAATCAGTTTCATTGCCGCGCCCGCTTCTCGCTGCCGAGAAACCGCCGGACATCGGTCGCGAACGATGCCGGCGGCGTTTCCTGGGACGGGGCGGGCGTTGAGGCTTCGTCTATGTCGCCGCTATCGGAAAGCGTGACGGCCTCAATGCCGGATTCTATCACCAGATCGTTGCTCTGACCCAGCAGCAGCAGGTGTTCCTTGTCGTCGCGACGGACCAGAACCATGCGGCGCTTGCCGTCGACGATAACGGTTTCGACAACACTGAGGCGGCGCATTCCCTTGCCGCTGCGCAGGCCGGTCAGACCCGTCATCGACAGGCGTTTCAAGGCGACCGAGAACAGGCCGATCAGACCCAGCACGAACAGCAGCGCGAACAGAAACTGCGCGTAACTGCCAAAATCCATCAAGTCGCTCATCGGCCGCCTATCGGGTTGCATCCCACACGACAACAGCGCCGGATTCCGGCGCATGACGTGAACGACTATGTATCAGCCGATTCGGGCGGGTCAGTCTTGTTTGGGATCCGGGTCGGCGGTTTGCGCCGGCGTTTCTTCGGTATCGGCGGCAGCCTCTTCCGGCTGGTCCGAACCGACCGCCTGTTCCAGGTCGTTGGACAGGGCGGAAAGGCAGGTTTTCAGTTCCTGCAGCATGTCCTGCACGGCGACGGCGTCTTCCTTTGGCAGGTTGACGGCGGCGGTGCAGACATCGTTTACCCGCTGGCCGACATTTTCCAGTTGCAGTTCGCCGTCTTCGGCGAGTGCAGCCCGGTCGGCCTTGATATCGGCGATCAGTTCGCTCAGCGTTTCTTCGACTTGTGCTCGGTCCATGTTCCGCTATTCCTGTTCCGTTTCGTTTTCCATCAGGTTCTGGACGCTTTCCGGTACCGCCCCGTTGCGCTCGTAGACGTAACGGAGGATTTCGGCCACGGCAATGAAGGCTTCGACCGGAATTTCCTCTCCGACTTCCGTTGCCGCCACGATTTCAACGAGATCGGGATCGGTGCGAACCGGAACATCGTTTTCGAAGGCAAGTTCCAGGATTCGTTCCGCCAGAAATCCTTTTCCCGAAGCCGTCACCGTCGGCGCGCTGGCCATATTGTCCGGCTCGTAAGTCAGCGCCACGGCCTTCGTGTTCGGAACGGTCCGCTCAGGCGCGTTTTTCTGCGTCGGTATTTTCTGCACGGTCGGTCGCCACTTCCGGAAGGCTGTTTACTGACTTTATCATGATTTCGGGTCGATCAGAAAAATTCTCCAATTGCATTGATTTTCAAGATCATACACAAATTGTATAAAGTTATGTGTAATAAAAATAAAGAGTGTAGCGTCGATAGTTGAAGTAAAAATAAAATAATACCATATTTAATATTATAAAATTATTTAGGCGAAACTGTTCCAATAGGCTGCGAATACATCTAGTGTCTTCAATCTAACCACACAGACAGCGATGATCATGCCCTGGCACGATCCTTGCTGAGTGGTTAGCGGGTTTGGAGAGGCCCGTAAATTGAGAGAGGTACATGACGATGTCGCTTAAAGGCACAGTCCTTATGAGCATGGTGACAGACAAGATGAGCTGGCTGACGCAGCGTCAGCGGGTCTTGTCGCAGAACGTCGCCAATGCGGACACACCCGATTACAAGGCGAAGGATCTTCGCGCCCTGGATTTCCGCGAATCCCTGCGTGCGACGCAGCGGAACGTTCCGCTGCGGCAGACCAGCCCGATGCATGTCACCGCATCGACGGCCAAGGACGCGTATCAGGTACAGAATAACCGGTCGCCCTATGAGATATCGCCGGACGGCAACCGGGTCGTTCTGGAAGAACAGATGTTCAAGCTGAACGAAACCCAGAACGATTACCAGCTTGCGACGCGGCTGTTTCGCAAATACGGCCAGATGTACAAGGTGGCCCTCGGCCGCCCGGGCGGACAGTAAGCAGATAACAGGAGCGATGAAAAATGGATGATCTGAAAGCAGCCATGTTTGTCGGCGGGTCGGGAATGCGGGCCCAGGGTACGCGGATCCGCATCATTTCCGAAAACCTCGCCAACGCGAATTCCACCGCCGATGTTACCGGTGGCGATCCGTATCGCCGCAAGATCGTGACGTTCAAGAACTATCTGGACCGCGATCTCGATGCCGATCTGGTAAAGGTGCGAAAGGTGACGGAAGACCAGTCGAATTTCGGTCTGAAGTTCGACCCGCAGCACCCCGCGGCGGACGAAAACGGCTATTACAAGACACCGAATGTCTCGTCGTTGATCGAGACGATGGACATGCTGGAAGCGCGCCGGACCTACGAGGCCAACCTCAATGTTGTCGACATGTCGAAGCGCATGGTGCAAAGCACGATCGATCTGTTGAGATAGTGGAAAGGAGCCGCTGGATCGTTTACGATTCATTAACGGCTAACCGGTATGATACCGTATTCGTTGGAGGCATCGGTCAATGATTAACCCGGCAGACGCAGTCGCCGCCTACAATCAGCACGCAACGCCCGTTCCCTCGGCGCCGCAGGTCGGCGCCGGCGACGCCGTATTGCCGGCGCGGAATTTTACCGAGGTGCTTCGCGGCGCGGCCGAGGAAATGGTTCAGGCCAACCAGGTCGCGGAAAAAGTCGGCATGGAAGCGGTCGCCGGCCGGGCCGAACTGACCGATGTCGTTACCGCCCTGGCGCACGCCGAATCGACGCTGCAGACCGTGGTGACCGTGCGCGACAAGATGATTCAGGCGTATCAGGAAATTCTGCGGATGCCGATCTGACGCGCGGCGTTTTTACCTGTCCGCCCGCATTTCGAATCGAATTAGACTGACGCCGTCGCGACGAATGGTTCGTGGCGCGTCGGCGTGTCCGGAAAAGCTGAAATGCGATGAATGAAGAAATTGCCCTCGATGTCGCCCGTGAAACGATCGTCACGGTGCTGCAGGTTTCCGCGCCGATCATGATGGTCGGCCTGGTGGTCGGTCTGGTCATTGCGATCTTCCAGGCTTTGACGCAGATTCAGGAAGCGACCCTGACCTTCGTGCCGAAAATCCTCGCGGTCTTCGCCTCGATGCTGTTCCTGATCCCGTTCATGCTGGACCGGATGCGTTCGTTCATGGCGTTCGTCATGGATCACGCCATCGGCGGCGGCACGCCCGGTCTGTGACGGCGGAGCGGTAGACCCCGATGGCCATCGACCTGCTGCCGCTTGAGGTCTTCTCGCTGTTCCTTATTTTCTGCCGGATCGGCTCGATTGCGCTGCTGATGCCGACGCTGGGCGAAACCTATATTCCGACCCGCGCCCGGCTGATGTTCACCCTTGGCTTCACGCTGCTGGTGGCGACGATTGTCGGCGACCGGCTGCCGGCGATGCCTGGCAACGCCACATTGATGATCATGCTGATCATGGGAGAGATCTTCATCGGTCTGATGATCGGCATGTCGTTGCGGATTTTCATGGTCTGTCTGGCGACGGCCGGCACGATCATGTCGTTCGTCTCCGGGTTCGCGAATGCCCAGCTTTTCAACCCGGCGATTTCCGCTCAGGGGTCGCTGCAATCGGTGTTCCTGTCGATGTTCGGGGCGCTGCTGATCCTCGAGACCGACCTGCATCACCTGATGCTGCGCGGCATGGTCGACAGCTATGCGCTGTTCCAGCCAGGTCAGCTTCCCGATGCCGGCGATACCGCGCTGATGATGGCGCGAAATTTCGCCAACAGTTTCGAAGTCGCGATGCGTATTGCGTCACCGTTTCTGGTTGTCGGCATCGTGTTTTACGTCATTCTGGGCATCACAAACCGCCTGATGCCGCAAATGCAGGTGTTCTTTATCGCGCTGCCCCTGCAGATCATGCTTGGCCTGTTCGTGTTTTTTGTCAGTATCGGGGCGATGATGACGGTGTTCCTGCAGTATTTCTCGGAATCGCTCAGCGGGTTTCTCGTATTGAACTGACGGCGTGCTAGAATGACGGCAGGCGCGTAGGAGTCCAGGATGGCCGATAAACCCGATGATGCATCGAAAACAGAGGAACCGACCGGCAAACGGTTGACCGATGCTCGTCGCAAGGGCCAGGTGCCGATCAGTCGGGAAGTGCCGACCTGGATCATGCTGTTCGGCAGTGGCATCATGATGGTCGCGCTGATGCCGGATCTGCTGGCCGGGCTGGCGGAGGTTCTGCGCAACTTTATCGCCAATGCGCATGAAATGCCGTTTACCGATGCCGCCTTCGGGTCGGCGATGGCCGGACTGCTTCTGGAAGTCCTGAAATATGTCGGCTGGCTGCTGGTGATCTTCGTTTTGCTGGCGCTGGTCGGTTATATCTTCCAGGTCGGCGTTCCCTTCGCGCCGGATAGCATCAAGCCGAAGCTCAGCAAGATAAGCCCGCTCAACGGCCTGAAAAAGTATATCGGCGCGAAGCACTATGTGGAATTCGCCAAGGGCCTGCTGAAAATGACGATTGTCGGCGTCACCGGCGTTATCCTGATCTTCCCGGCCCTGCAATCAATCGATCACCTGCCGCTGGCGAGCGTGTCCGACCAGCTTGAGGAAATGACGTTCCTGATCCTGAAGTTTCTGGTGGCGGCGCTGGCGGTGCTGTTCGTCATCATGATCTTCGATATCTTCTTTCAGCGCTATGACCACCGCAAACAGCTTCGGATGACGAAGCAGGAGGTCAAGGAAGAGGTGAAAAACCAGGAAGGCGACCCGCAGATCAAGCGCCGCCTGGCCAGAATCAGGTTCGAAAGGGCCGCGCAGCGCATGCTGCAGGCCGTGCCGAACGCCGATGTGGTTGTCACCAACCCGACCCATTTCGCTGTCGCGCTGGCCTACAAGCCGGAGGAAATGGAAGCGCCGCGGCTTGTCGCCAAGGGGCAGGACTTTATCGCCCAGAAAATCCGTGAAGCGGCGGAGGCGAACGACGTCACCATCTACGAAGACCCGCCGCTGGCGCGGGTGCTATTCGCCACGGTGGAGGTCGATGAGGAAGTGCCGCCGGAACACTACAAGGCCGTCGCCGAGGTCATCAGTTTCGTCTGGAACCTCAAAAAACGGAAGATGCCGACGTGAGCCGTCGCCGGCGGCAGGTGAGCGTTCTGGTGCTCGCCGGTGTTGCCGGCAGCATAGCGGTCGCCGCATTGCTGCTGGGCGCGGCGGTGCCTGTCTGGCTGATCGTAACGGTGATTGTTCTGTTCCTTGCCGTGGTCGCCTATGCCGCATTGTGCCTGGTGACGGGGGTGTCGCGACGCGGCGGAGGCGGTATGGCCGCCGCCGCGCTCGACAGCATGGACACCTCGGTCGCGGTTACAGATGGGCAGGGCGGCAGGGTTCTTTACGCCGATACCGGATTCGCGGCGGTCGTCGCCGGCAGCGATGGCGTGCCCGATGCGCTGGCCCGCTATTTCAGCACGGACGATACGGGAACCGACGGTAGCGTGGAATTCGAGGCGCTGGCGACGACGGCGCTGGATGGCGGGCGGGGCCGCATCGAGGCGCAACTGCCGGGCGATCGCCAGGTTTCGCCGTGGTTCGAGATACTGACCCTGCCGGGGCCGGCCCTCGGCGGCGTGGACCGAACGGTTCTGTGGCAGATGCGCGATGTATCCGATCCGCGCAACAGGGCGGAACAACTGGGCGACCGGCTGGCCCTGCTGTCGCGCGCGCTCGATCAGGCGCCGTTCGGCCTTGCGGTACTGGACGATCAACTCGCCGTCCGGGAGGTCAACGCCACCTTCCGCTCGCTGATCGGCGAGGCCGGCGTAACCGGGCGGCCGGTCGTCGATCTGCTGTGCGAACCGAACCGGCTGGGGCTGATCGATATTCTCAACCAGGCGAAAGACATTCCGGCGAATTCCGATCCGCAGAACGGTATCGTCACCCTGTCGATGGATGCGAATCCGCTCGCCCTTCCGTCAACGACGGTGACGATCAACGTGTCGCCGCCGACCCGGTCGCGCGGCGGCGGCGGCGGCCTGCTGCTGCATCTGGTCGATGCGACGAAAAGCCGGCAGCTTGAACAGCAGTTCGCCCAGTCTCAGAAAATGCAGGCTTTGGGTCAGCTTGCGGGCGGCGTTGCGCACGATTTCAACAACATGCTGACGGCGATGATCGGTTTCTGCGATCTGATCCTGCAGCGACACCATGCCGGCGAGCAGGATTTCGCCGATATCATGCAGATAAAGCAGAACGCCAACCGCGCAGCGGGTCTGGTGCGCCAGTTGCTGGCGTTTTCCCGGCAGCAGCCGATGCAGCCCCGGGTGCTGGATATCGGCGAGGTGCTGTCGGAAATCTCGTCACTTCTGCGCCGGGTGCTGGGCGAGCGGATCGAGCTTTCCGTCATTCACGACCGCGAGATGGCGAAAGTGAAGGTGGATCAGGGACAGCTTGAACAGGTGCTGATCAATCTCGCGGTGAACGCGCGCGATGCGATGAACGGCGTCGGCAGGCTGGAAATCGAAACCGCCCACCAGTGTATCGGTCAGAAAAAGCGGTTCGGGTTCGTCGATGTGCCGGCGGGCGATTACGTCACCGTGACGGTGGTCGATACCGGGCCGGGCATTCCCGACGAGATTGCCGGCCGGATATTCGATCCGTTTTTCACCACCAAGGAAATCGGCGACGGGACCGGGCTTGGCCTGTCCATGGTTTACGGCAGTCTGGAACAGATGGGCGGTGTGGTGACTGTCAGGAACCGGCCGGTGCGCGATGGCGGCGGCGCGGCGTTCACCCTGTTCATACCCGATGCCGCGGACGCCGCCCTGGCCGATGACCCGGATGCCGATGGCGAAGGAGACGGTGGCGACGTCACCGGCGGCGGTTCGATTCTTCTGGTCGAGGATGAAGACCCGGTGCGTCTGTTTAGCGCCCGCGCCCTGCGCAGCAAGGGATATGTCGTCACCGAAGCGCGCACCGGCGCCGCCGCGCTGGAGATTCTCGCCGAGTCCACCTTCGACCTGCTGGTGACCGACATGATGATGCCGGAAGTGGACGGGGCGACCCTGATCCGGGCGGCGCGGGAAGCGACCCCCGATCTGCCGATCATCTGTATTTCAGGCTATACCCAGGAATCCGTGGCCGAGGAAATCGTCGATCTGCCGAACCTGCAGTTTCTGCCGAAACCCTTCAGCCTGAAACAGCTTGTCGGCAGGGTCAGGACGGCGCTCGAACCGGCGGGTGGCCACTGACCGCCGCTCCGGGGCGATTCGCCGGTACGCCTGATGCGAACCTTCCTGGCCCCGCCGCCGGTCATTGCGGATTTTTCTGCTCCTCATGTGAACGGAACAGGACAAAGAAAGAACAAAGCGGAACATTCGCCTTTTAACGGGAACAAAAAAAGAACTTGCGGTTTGGAACAAATACGGTACATTGCGGTCATTGCCAGCACGCATTCCCTGTGACAGAAGAAGGGTCGAGACATGACACAGCCAGCATTAACCCTCGTGGATAAATCGTCGATGGACAAAAACAAGGCGCTCGAAGCCGCACTCGGACAGATCGAACGGAGTTTCGGCAAAGGCTCGATCATGAAGCTCGGTCAGCAGACCGTGATGGATATCGAGGAAATTTCCACCGGATCGCTCGGACTGGATATCGCGCTTGGCATCGGCGGTCTGCCGAAGGGCCGGATTGTCGAAATCTACGGACCGGAAAGCTCGGGCAAGACGACGCTCGCGCTGCATGTGGTGGCCGAGGCGCAGCGTAAGGGCGGCACCTGCGCCTTCGTCGATGCCGAACACGCGCTCGACCCGGCCTATGCGAAGAAGCTGGGCGTCGATATCGACGAACTGCTGATCTCGCAGCCGGACGCCGGCGAACAGGCGCTGGAGATTACCGATACGCTGGTACGCTCCGGCGCGATCGACGTGCTGGTGGTCGATTCCGTCGCGGCTCTGGTGCCGCGCGCCGAACTGGAAGGCGAGATGGGCGACACCCATGTCGGGCTTCAGGCGCGTCTGATGTCGCAGGCCCTGCGCAAGCTGACCGGGTCGATCAGCCGGTCGAACTGCATGGTGGTGTTCATCAACCAGATCCGGATGAAAATCGGCGTCATGTTCGGCAGCCCGGAAACGACGACCGGCGGAAACGCCCTGAAATTCTACGCCAGCGTGCGTCTGGATATCCGGCGGATCGGCCAGATCAAGGACAAGGATGTCGTTGTCGGCAACCAGACCCGCGTGAAGGTGGTGAAGAACAAGGTCGCGCCGCCGTTCCGGCAGGTCGAATTCGACATCATGTACGGCGAGGGCATCTCCAAGACCGGCGAACTGCTCGATCTGGGCGTCAACGCCAATATTGTCGAAAAATCCGGCGCGTGGTTTTCCTATGATGGCCAGCGGATCGGCCAGGGACGGGAGAACGCGAAACGTTTCCTGACCGAGAACAAGGACATCGCCGATCAGCTCGAACGCAAGATCCGTGAGAACGCCGGCGTTCTCGACAGCGCGATGCTGGAAGGGGCGGATCCGGTGCTGGAAGCGGATGCCGAACTCGGCCCCGCCGACGACCCGGTCGCCGGATAACCCGGCTCCGGACGAAGACCCGGTTCAACGGAACAAAGCGTCGGCCCGGTGACGGGCCGGCGTTTTTATGTGTGAAATACCGTCGACGCGATTCCGATTAAATGTGACCCGCTCTGACGCTGCAGTGCGAAACGGCGCTTGATCCATCCGGCGCATCCCATAGATTAGCGGTGTTTGAAACCGGTATCAGGTAGTGCAGTCATGACGAGCGCCAACGACATCCGCTCCAGTTTTCTCGATTACTTCGTGCGCGAAGGCCACGAGGCCGTCGCCTCGTCGCCGCTTGTGCCGCGTAACGACCCGACCCTGATGTTCACCAATGCGGGCATGGTTCAGTTCAAGAACGTTTTCACAGGACAGGAAACGCGCCCGTATTCCCGCGCCGCGACCAGCCAGAAATGCGTCCGGGCCGGCGGCAAACACAACGACCTTGAGAATGTCGGCTATACTGCTCGGCATCACACGTTTTTCGAAATGCTCGGCAATTTTTCGTTCGGCGACTATTTCAAGGACCGGGCGATCGAGCTGGCCTGGACCCTTGTGACAAGGGAACTGGGGCTGGCGAAGGACCGACTGCTGGTTACCGTCTACTCCGAAGACGAAGATGCGGCGGTTTTGTGGAAGAAGATCGCCGGCCTCGGCGACGACCGCATCATTCGAATCCCCACGTCGGACAATTTCTGGCAGATGGGTGATACCGGCCCGTGCGGCCCGTGTTCGGAAATCTTTTTCGACCATGGCGATCATATACCGGGCGGCCCGCCCGGCAGTCCTGATGAGGACGGCGACCGGTTTATCGAGATCTGGAACCTTGTTTTCATGCAGTTCGAGCAGATTGAGCCGGGTAACCGCATCGACCTCCCGAAACCGTCGATCGATACCGGGATGGGGCTGGAACGCATAACGGCTTTGCTGGGCGGCAGTCACGACAATTACGATATCGATCTGCTGCGGACCATCATGGTGGCGTCCTCCAACATGACGAATTCCGACCCGGACGGGCCGGACCGGGCCAGCCACAAGGTGATTGCGGACCATCTCCGCGCCACCTCGTTTCTTATTGCTGACGGGGTTTTGCCGTCGAACGAGGGAAGAGGGTACGTTCTGCGCAGGATCATGCGGCGGGGTATGCGGCATGCCCATATTCTGGGCGCGCAGGATCCGCTGATGTGGCGGCTGGTGCCGACCCTGATCGGCACGATGGGATCCGCTTTTCCGGAACTCAAACGGGCGGAGGCGTTGATCACGGAAACCCTGAAGCTGGAGGAAACCCGGTTCAAGCAGACCCTGGATCGCGGATTGAAACTGTTGTCCGAGGAAACCGACCGGCTGGCCGACGGCGCGCCGCTGGACGGCAAGGTCGCGTTCACGCTTTACGACACCTATGGATTTCCGCTCGACCTCACGCAGGACATTCTGCGCGGTCAGGGCAGGGTTCTGGATCAGGATGGTTTCGACAGCGCGATGGCGGAACAGAAGGCGAAGGCGAAAGCCGCCTGGGCGGGGTCCGGTGAAGCGGCGACGGATGCGATCTGGTTCGATGTCAAGGAAACCGCCGGCGCGACCGATTTTCTGGGCTACGAAACCGAGCACGCGGAAGGCGTTGTCACGGCGCTTGTCGTCGATGGCAAGCCGGTGAAACAGTCGGAAGAAGGCGCACAGGTCATGGTAGTCGCCAACCAGACACCGTTCTATGCGGAATCCGGTGGCCAGATGGGCGACCAGGGAACGATCACCAGCGCCGATGGCGCCGTTGTCCGGGTGACCGACACCATCAAGCGGATGGACACGATGCATGTTCATGTCGGGTCGGTTGAAAAGGGGACGCTGCGGATCGGCGATGCGCTGGACATGGCGGTCGATATAGACCGGCGGGCGAAACTGCGGGCCAATCATTCGGTGACGCACCTGATGCATGAGGCGTTGCGGCGTGTGCTGGGCGATCACGTAACCCAGAAAGGGTCGCTGGTCGCGCCGGATCAGATGCGGTTCGACTTCGCCCACCAGAAAGCAATGACGGTGGAGGAAATCACCGAAGTCGAACGCCAGGTGAATGCTGAAATCCGCAAGAACTCGGATGTCGTGACGCGTCTGATGACGCCGGACGACGCGGTGAAGGCCGGCGCGCTGGCTCTGTTCGGCGAAAAGTACGGCGATGAAGTCCGCGTCGTCTCGATGGGATCGCCGCAGGAAACTGCCGGTGAAAACAAGTCTCCGGTGTTTTCGACGGAACTGTGCGGCGGCACGCATGTGCGCCGCACCGGCGATATCGGCGCTTTCAGAATCGTCGGTGAAGGCGCGGTCGCCGCCGGGGTTCGACGCGTTGAAGTGCTGACCGGGCAGGCGGCCATCGATTATACACGGATGCAGGAAAGCAGGCTCGCTGCGGCGGCTGCGACGCTGAAAGCTTCGCCGCAGGATGTGCCGGAACGGATCGCCGGCCTGCTGGAAGACCGCAAACGGCTGGAACGGGAAGTCTCCGACCTGCGCCGCAAGCTGGCGGCGGGCGGCGGCGCCGGGCAGGCGGAAGCACCGTCAAAGGATGTCGGCGGCGTGAAATTCGCGACCCGTCTGCTGCAGGATGTGCCACCGAAGGAACTGAAGCCACTGGTCGATCAGTTGAAACAGCAGATCGGCTCCGGCATCGTCGCGGTTGCAGCGTCGAACGATGGCAAGGCGTCGCTGGTTATCGGCGTCACCGACGATTTTCCGGGCGCGAACAACGCGGTCGATCTGGTCAGGGCCGGCGTCGACGCTATCGGCGGCAAGGGCGGCGGCGGCCGTCCCGACATGGCGCAGGCCGGCGGCCCGGATGTTTCCGGTCTGCAGGCGGCGTTGAAGGCCGTCGAGGACCATATCAAACCGGCGACCGCCTGATCACACGACGATTATTCTGGGAGTTACCAACAATGACCGATTGGCATCGCATACGAAAAGACCTGGCGGCAGCGCATCGCCTGGCGGTACGGGATGGATTGAACGAAGGCACGTGGAACCATTTCAGCTATGTGTCGCCGGACGAGCCGGACAAGATGCTGATCACGCCCGACCGGACGCACTGGCGCATGGTCACGGCCGGTAATCTGGCGCTTCTCGGTAAGGATGGTGAGCTGCTTGAAGGAATTCGAAAGGCTCGACTGGCCGGCTGGATCATTCATGCCCCGGTTCACCGCAGCCGGTCGGATGCCAACTGCGTCATGCATGTTCATTCGCCCTATATCGTCGCGATGTCGATCCGCACGGACATCGCCTTCGACACCCAGCTTTCGCAACAGGCGGCGCAGTTCCATGACGATGTTGCCTATTACGACACCTATGACGGTCTGCTGGAAGCGGAAGAAGAGGGCTACCGGATGGCGGAAGCGTTGGGCGACAAGCGAATCCTGCTGCTGCGGAATCACGGGGCGATGGTTGTCGGGCCGTCTGTCGGCCGGGCCTATCTCGATCTTTACCAGCTTGAACGCGCCTGCATGTACCAGTTGCTGAGCGGGTCCGCGAACGATAACCGGGTTCAGCGTATTCCGGAAGATGTCGCGGCCGCCATGTCGGCGGCGGTCCGGGCGGCGCCGGAAGACGAGGATTTCGACGCCATGGTCGAAGTGCTTGATGCGCTAGAACCCGACTACGCGCTATGACGGGAAGCCGCGCCGATGGCGCGTTGTCTGTTGCCCGCGCTGACGGCATCGTAACCGTTACGCTCAACCGTCCCGACAAGGCCAACGCCATCACGATGGCGATGCTGCGCGAGTTGACGGCATTGGCCGGCGAGGTCGCGCAGGACGCCGGGGTAAAGACGCTGGTGCTGACCGGCAGCGGCGGCCGGATTTTTTCCGCCGGCGCCGATCTGACCGAAATCCGCGCGCAGGTGGCCGACCCGGATACGGCGCTTGCCTATGACGCTTTGTGGCGGGAAACAACCGGTTCCCTGGCCCGGCTGCCGACACCGACCATTGCCCTGTTGAACGGTTCATGCATCGGCGGCGGTCTGGCGCTGGTGCTCGCCTGCGATATCCGCCTGATGGTGGATGGCGGGCAGATATTTTATCCGACCCTGAAAAACGGCTTCCTGCCGGAGCGGCACGATGCCGGCCGGCTGATCGGCCTGATCGGCAAGGCCAGAACCAAGACTCTGCTGCTGGGCGGTCTGCGTCTTTCCGCACGGGAAGCGCATGACTGGGGGCTGGTTGACCGGGTGTTCGATCCGGTAACGGCGACTGAAGAAACAGCGGCGTTTCTGGCCCCGATTGTCGCGGCGGAAACCGACCATCTGGTAGCAACGAAGCGGATTATCGATTTCGTCGATGACGACATGGTGACGGCGGACTGTCATGCGGCTGTGTACCAGAAAAACGCCGCCGCCATTCAGCGATTGAGGAAACTGTAACATGCTAACCGGCATTCGCGTGGTCGATCTGACCAGTATGCTGTCCGGCCCGTACTGCACGTGGCTGCTGGCGACGATGGGGGCCGATGTCATCAAGGTCGAAAGCCCGAATGGCGGCGATATCGCTCGCGATACCCCACCGTTCAAGGACGGGCGATGCCTGTATTTCGACAGCATCAACCGCAACAAGCGCAGCGTCACATTGGACCTGAAAACCGATGACGGCCGCACCGCCCTGCATAGGTTGCTGGAAACAGCGGATGTGTTCGTCGAGAACATGCGGCCTGGCGTGCGCAACCGCCTCGGCTGCAGTGATGCCGATCTCGACCGGATCAACCCGCGCCTGATCAAGGCGTCAATCAGCGGATTCGGCCAGAACGGCAGTCTGTCAGAACGCCCCGCCTTCGATATCGTGGTGCAGGCGATGAGCGGCCTGATGAGCGTCAACGGGCCGCTGGGCGGTCCGCCGACCCGTGTCGGCGTGTCGGTCGGCGATCTTTCCGCCGCTCTTTTTGCGACCATCGGCATTCTGCAGCGCCTGTATGCCCGCGATGTTTCCGGCGCTGCGCCCGGTCCGGCGTTGGACGTTTCGATGCTGGCCTGCCAGTGGGCGCTGATGGAAAACGCCTTCGCGCGGAACCTCAATACCGGTCAGGTGCCGCAGCCGAACGGGTCGCGCCATCCGTCGATCACGCCGTTCGAAACCTACTCGGCGGCGGATGGCGACTTCGTCATCGCGCTGGGCAGCGGCCGTGATTGGCCGCGGTTTTGCCGGGCGATCGGGCGGGCGGATCTCGAAACCGATCCGCTTTACGCTAAAGACGAGGTCAGGCTTTTAAATCGCGACCTGTTGGACGAAGAACTGCATGCGCTTTTCCGCACAAATCCGCGGCAATACTGGGTCGATCTTCTGGCGCAGGCGGGGGTTCCCGTCTCGTCGGTCAACACGCTGGCCGATGCAGCGGTGCACGCGGCGATGGATGAAACCGGGTCGGTTTCCGAAATCACCCTGGAAGGCGGTGCGACACAACGTTTCGTCCGCAACCCGCTGGGCTGCGAGGTGCCGGAGGAACCGGCGCCGGCGTTGGGGCAGCACACGGCGGAGCTGCTGCGGGAACTCGGCTATGACGATCAGACAATCTTGAGACTTGGCGGCGAAACGGGTAGCACACAGACATGAAATTCGAAGGCACAAAAGATTATGTCGCGACCGAGGATCTTATGGTTGCGGTCAACGCGGCGGTAACGTTGCAGCGTCCGCTGCTGATCAAGGGAGAACCGGGCACCGGCAAGACCGTTCTGGCGCAGGAAGTCGCGAAGGCGCTTGGCAAACCGTTGATCGAATGGCACGTGAAATCGACCACGCGGGCGCAGCAGGGTCTGTATGAATACGATGCCGTCAGCCGGCTGCGCGACGGCCAGCTCGGCGACGAGCGGGTTCATGACATCCGCAACTACATCCGGCGCGGCAAACTGTGGGAGGCCTTCGAGGCCGAGGAAGCGCCTGTTTTGCTGATCGACGAGGTCGACAAGGCCGATATCGAATTTCCGAACGACCTGCTGCTGGAGCTCGACCGTATGGAGTTTCACGTCTACGAAACCGGCGATGTCATCAAGGCGAAGAACCGGCCGATCGTGTTCATTACATCGAACAATGAAAAGGAACTGCCGGATGCTTTTCTGCGTCGCTGTTTTTTCCATTTCATCGCCTTTCCGGACCGCGAGGTCATGGAAAAAATCGTCGAGGTGCATCATCCCGGCGTGAAGAAAATGCTGCTGCGTGACGCGCTGACCGCGTTCTACGAAATCCGAGAGGTTCGCGGCCTGAAGAAGCGGCCGTCGACATCGGAATTCCTCGACTGGATCAAGCTGCTGGTCGCCGATGACATTCCGCCGGAAGCCCTGCGACCCGGCGATGCAACGAACGCAATCCCGCCGTTATACGGCGCGTTGCTGAAAAACGAGCAGGACGTTCACCTTTTCGAACGCATGGCCTTCATGGCGCGGCGGGGCGGCGATGACTGAGTGCCGCACCATCACGCAGGACGAGCTGGACTGGCTGACCGAGCTCAACAACGCCTGCATTCCCGGCGTCAACGAGATGACGGCCGACGGGTTGTGGGACATCGTCGAGAAAGCGGCCTATGCGAAAATCCTGTGGGATAATATCGGCGAAGGGCCGCAGCCGCTCGGCGCGCTCACCGTGCTGACCCCGGGGGTGACGCACTGGAGCACCTATTACGCCTGGTGCGGCGAACGGTTCGACGATTTCTACTATGTCGACCGGATTATCGTTTCGGAAGCAGCGCGCGGCCGGAAGGTCGGCGAGCGCATGTACCGCGATCTGTTCGGTTTTGTTGAAGGCAGGACAACTCGCGTCTTGTGCGAAGTGAACACGATTCCGGCCAATCCCGGTTCGATGCGGTTTCACGAACGTCTGGGGTTCCGGCCGATCGACCGGTTGGGCGATGCGACCAAGGAAGTGCAGTTTTACGAATATCTGCTGCCCTAGCGCGGGTCAGCCGGCGTGGCTCCACGCCTGCAGCACGCGTTTCGCGCCGGCGCCGTCGATCCGTTCGAAATAATCCATCGCCTTCATGAAAGCCGGCGTATCTCGATAGCCCTGGGCGTTGCCGTCGCCATGCAGCAGGCACACCATGTCGGAGAACGAATACCGGTCGATGCCCGATCCCTTGCAGGCAATCGCGAGCGCTTCCGGCCCGGTATCGTAAAGAACCCGCGTCGCCGCGCTTTCCGGCAGGCCGGTGAAGTCCCTGAACAATTCCTCGAAATGGAAGACATCGCCTTCTTCCAGCGTCCGCACCATGACGCGCGGATGAACCCTGAAACTGCCGCCGACCCCCGGCACTTCGAAATTGGGGGCGGTCGCGCCGCCCATCATCGCGTCGTCCTCCAGCGCTTCGGTGACGGCGTGTTTGACTTCCTCGTCCAGGGCGTTCGATGACGTAGCAGATGACCTGAGATCGTCGCCCAGTTTGGCGTCGATATAGCTTTTGACGGCCTCTCCGACCCATTCGTACATCCGGCGAGTGAGATCGGGCGGCAGATCCGAACGCCGCACCAGCGGTTCCTGGATCGTCGTCATATGCATCGAATCCTCGACCAGCTTCTCCAGTGTTTCCGAACTGAAAGCCGCGCCGGGGTTTTTCAGAAGCGCCTCGATAACTTCCGCGTTGCCGGTATCCGCCAGGGTGGCCGATACGTCTTCCGATATCGTTTTCCGGCCGGAAATGGCCAGTTGATGCTGCGTGGCCTGATCCAGAATAAGCTGAATCAGATCAACGTCTTCCAGGACCTTGCTGCGAGACAGAATCGGGAAGGCGACCTCGATGACATCGTTCGCCAGCGTTACCACCAGATCGTGCGGTACGTCGCCCCGGTCGGCCAGATTTTCCGCCAGATGCCGGCGGACATCGATTTCGACTTCGTGGATGAGGCGGCGCAGAATATCGAAGACGAGATCGATTTCAGCGCTTGAGAGATGCTTGCCGGAGGCAAGGACCATCTTGTTGAGCGCTTCGGCCAGCAGATTCCGGTCTTCCGCCCGATCGCTGCGCGCGACTTTGATCAGATCCTGAAACGAAAAATCGGACACGGCACTCTACCTTAACAACGGCGTCCGTCCCCACAGAACACGCACGGACAGTATCGCAATGTTTAACGTCATACAATAACCGGCATAGCAACTGTTGTTATAACTTGCCACCGTTTTACCACAGGCGGTATGCAGGGGGCATGTTTGCCACACTATTCTTTTCCCTACGCGATTCGGGCGTACCCGTCTCTTTGAGAGAATACCTCACCTTGATCGAGGCGACGGCGGCCGGCGTCGCGGATTACCGCGTCGACAGTTTCTATTATCTCAGCCGGTCGGCCCTGATAAAGGACGAACGCTATCTCGACCGGTTCGACCGCGCCTTCGGCGAGGCCTTCAGGGGTCTTGAAGCGGCGGATGGCAGCGATACAGCCGCCCGTGAACTGCCGGAAGACTGGTTGCGCGCGCTGGCTGAACGCCTGCTGACCGACGAGGAAAAGGCCGAAATCGAAGCATTGGGCGGTTTCGACAAGTTGATGGAAACATTGAAGAAACGGCTTGCCGAGCAGGAAGGGCGGCATCAAGGCGGCTCAAAATGGATAGGTACCGGCGGTACGTCGCCATTCGGCGCTTACGGGTTCAATCCGGAAGGGGTGCGGATCGGCCAGGAGGAAAGCCGCCATCGCCGCGCGGTCAAGGTGTGGGACAAGCGCGAATTCAGGAACCTGGACAGCGATGTCGATATCGGCACGCGCAACATCAAGGTGGCGTTGCGACGGTTGCGCCGGTTCGCCCGGCAGGGCGTCGCGCGGGAACTCGATCTGAACGGCACGGTGCGGGCGACAGCCGACAATGCCGGCCTCCTCGACCTGAAAATGGTGCCGGAACGCCATAACGCGGTAAAAGTGCTGGTTCTGTTCGATGTCGGCGGGTCGATGGACGATCACATTCGCGTGTGCCGTGAGCTTTTCGCGGCGGTACGAAGCGAATTCAAGCATCTCGAATTCTTTTATTTCCACAACTGCCTGTACGAACGGCTGTGGCGCGATAATGCGCGGCGATTCACCGATTTCACGCCGACGGACGAGGTGATCCGGACCTACGGCAGCGACTACAAGCTGATCTTTGTCGGCGATGCGACGATGAGCCCCTACGAGATCACTCATGACGGCGGGTCGGTCGAACACTGGAACAAGGAAGCCGGCGTTACCTGGATGCAACGCATGCTGATGCAGTTTCCGAAAGCCGTGTGGCTGAACCCGCAGCCGGTTGCCTATTACGGCCGCATTCCTTCAATCGGCCTGATGCAGCAGATCATGGAAGACCGGATGTATCCGCTGACCCTGCGGGGGCTGGACGATGCGATGCGGGAATTGTCCTAGACGACGCTTACGCAGACTGGTGAAATCGGTTGGCGTATCGATGGTAAGACAGGTTGCGCACCAGTGTTATATCCGGCACCGGAACTGACGATCTTGATCGGATCGTTACTCAAGCCAGGTTCCCGACAAGACGCTGTTCCTGTTCATGTTCGTTCTTTCCGGCATTTTTGCCCTGAATGGCCGCCAAAAGGTCAAAAACAGTGATGATGCCGACGGACCGGCCGTCTCCATCGACGACGACCACAGGATCGAGCGTCGATGCCTTGAGATCCACGAGATCGTCGAGTTCGGCGTTTGCCGGCACAGACCGGAGGCATGCCGTGTCGACTGTTGGATTTCGGCCCTTGAATGCATCAAGTGGCTGCATTACTGAATGCGCCCGAACCAGATGCAGCCGTGAAATTCCCTGTACGAAACTCGCCACGTAATCGTCGACGGGCCTTGTGACTATCTCTTCCGGCGAGCCTTCCTGAACGAACTGGCCCTCGCGCATGATTGCAATCCGATCGCCAAGCCGGATCGCTTCATCGAGGTCATGTGTTATGAACAAGGTTGTCTTTCCAAAGCGATTGGACAGGTCGATAAATTCGTCCTGCAACTGCCGCCGGATCAGCGGATCGAGGGCGCTGAACGGTTCGTCCATCAGAAGGACATCGGGATCGGTACACAGGGCGCGCGCAAGACCGACACGCTGTTGCATGCCGCCGGAAAGTTCGTGCGGGTAGCGATCGGCCCACCCGTCCAGTTGAACACGCGATAGCCAGTCACGCGCCTTCTCGCGGCGCTCGGCTTTGGAAAGACCTTTGACTTCAAGCCCGAACGCTACGTTGTCCACAACCGTCCAGTGAGGGAACAATGCGACCTTCTGGAACACCATGCCGATTTTTTCAGAGCGAAGTTTTCTGAGCGCCTGATCGTCCAGTTCACCGATGTTCTGTCCGGCGACGAAAATATTGCCGGCAGTCGGGTCGACCAGCCGATTGATATGGCGGACAAGCGTGGATTTTCCGCTGCCCGAAAGACCCATGACACAGAAAATTTCGCCGCGGGTAATTTCAAAGTTGATACCGGCAACGGCTACCAACGTTCCAAGCCGCCGATCTACTTCGTTCCGCGATTCACCGGCCTTGATAGCCTCGATTGCCTGCTGTTCATGAGGTCCGAACACCTTCCAGACATCGCGCCCTTCCAATATGACAGGCTGCTCGTTGTTTTTGTCTCTGGGCAAGTTGATATTCCTCAAAGGTCGGTATGCCGGATGAAGATAGCGGAGGCCTCCACGGGAAAGGGCCTCTCGCTACCTCCAGCTAGCTGCCAAAAATGTCAGTTGGCAGCCTTACGAGCTTCTTCAAGCCAGGCCGAAACCTGATCTTCATGCTTGGCGACCCAATCTTCGGCATGGCGGCGGACATCTTCAAGGTCGTTCTCGCCTTCATGGATCAGGAAGTTCTCGTGATTCACATCTTCGATCGGCACCGATACGAGCTCGAACCACTTCCGGGCGCTTGGGCTATCCGCCAGGAAATCGTTGTTTGCGACGATGCGAATAGCATTCACGGTAAACCCGACATTGCGGCCGTCCGGCAGCATCGTATTCTCCGCTTTCGCTTCTTCATCGCTCATGTCCGGCAGCGATGTGAAAGGCACTTCAAGCCACACGACTTCCTGCCCCGGACGCAAGACCTGAGATACCCAGAGGGGCGCGTAGGTGTAGTAGAGAACCGGCTGGTCGGCACGGTAACGGCTGACGCTGTCGGCCGCCATCACCATAAACTGACCCTGATTGTGCGTTACAGTATCGCGAAGGCCATAGGCGTCCATGTGATGTTCTATAACGCGTTCGCAACCCCAGCCCGGAGGGCAGCCGGCAAGGTCCGCCTTGTCGTCGCCATCGGTATCGAAAATTCTGGCGATCGCGGGATCCTTCAACTGGTCGATGCTGGTAATGCCGTGCTTCTCGGCGGTTTTCTTGTCGATCAGGTAACCCTGGCTGGCGCCGGCTACGAGAACGCCCAGTTTCGTCATGGCGTCGCTGCCGCCGGCCTTGTCGAAATAGACGTTCTGAAGCGGTTCCCAATGGACCGCGGTGAATTGCGCTTCGCCCTGACCGACCGCAACATGCATGGCGGGAATATCCATGTGCCGGACCTTGCCGACGTCATAGCCAAGCCGCTCGAGACCGATGTTGACGACTTCCGTCTGAAACAGACCTTCGAGCAATCCGTCGTCCGATGCGCGCACCGATTCATCCGCCTGTGCGGCAGTGGCGCCGGTCATGACAATACCTGCCAGCAGGCCTGCCATCGTTAGTCGTCCAAAGCGTCGCACCGTTGATTTGACCGTATTCATGACGTGATCTCCTTGTTTTACATGATTATTGGATAATTCATTAACCCACTACTTGTTGCGTAGTTTTTCCGTTGCCCGGTCGCCGCCGCCCACCGGCGCACCGGGTTTCACCAGCAAGGCGCAGCGCCTGGCGAGGCCGGCCGGACCGCGCTCGTTCCATCGTGCTGTGTCCTGCGATTGACCGATTGACGCCTGCGTGACCCGGTCCATCACCATGGCAAGAATCACGATACCGAGGCCGCCAAGCGCGGCGAGCCCCATATCGAGACGTCCGATCCCCCGGAGCACCATCTGACCCAGTCCCTCGACTGCGATCATTGATGCATAAACGACCATGGCGAGCGACATCATGATCGTTTGGTTTATTCCCGCCATGATGGTCTTCGCGGCGAGTGGAAACTGAACGCGAAACAGAACCCGCCGTTCGGAAGCACCGAAAGAGCGTGCAGCCTCGACAACCTCGCTCGAAACCTGGCGCAACCCCAGATTTGTCAATCTGATGACCGGCGGTAAGGCGAATACGATCGTGACAATGACGCCGGGCACATTGCCGATTCCGACAAGCATGACGACCGGCACCATGTAGACGAATCCGGGCAGGGTCTGCATGACATCGAGAACCGGACGCAATATGGATTCGACTCTGTTGCTTCGCGCCGTCCAGACACCAAGTGGAATGCCGATCACGATACAGAAAATGACAGATGTCAGGATCAGCGAAATCGTGGTCATCGCTTCTTCCCAGATACCGATGAATCCGAGCACCAGCATGCTGCAGACAGCAAAACCGGCGACACGTATGTTCGCGAATTGCCAGGCGATCAGGAATAACCCGATGAGCAGCACTTCCGGAGGCATGCCGATCAGAAAGGTTTCAAGAGAATCCAGCAATCGCCCAACCGGCCACCGGAGCGCCTGAAAGAACGGTCGAAATTCAGAAACGAGTGCGTCGAGCACCACCTGGATCCAGTCGTCCAGTGGAACCTCGAAGTCTTCGAAAATGTCCTTCAGACCCAATGTTTCTTCCCCCGGTTCTCTTTTCGTCCGAGCCGGTCCGGCCCTAAAACGTGTCAGTAGATAAATGACTTCAGTGTGGGGCTCGTACTTTGAACCGGAGAGTTGCCAGGCGACGGGAACAGGTGGCGTTAAGCGGAAATTCCGGGAAATTGTCGATGCGCCACTCTATACCTCGATCAATTGATGGTTCATGAAACCGGCAGCCACCTTTGCACCATTCGTCGGCTAAGTTTCTCGTTCACCAAATTGTTTTCGGATCATTGCAGGGACAGGATTACTGAAATCCTCAGAAGTAAAAGTATGTCAAAGCAAGCGATTGATCTTTATGAATACTTATGCGAGCCAAGCACTGTTCTACCCTTATCTGTTGTTCGTTTTTATATCTTCGATTTTCAACACTTGCATAAGCGATACATTGACGACAAACGAGTTTTTCGCACAGTATGTATTAGATAAATTAACAGCGTAGATTTAGCGTCATGCAGCGAAGAAACATGCAACTGAACGCGCTACGCGCATTTGAATCGACCGCCCGGCACGGCAGTCTCACGGATGCAGCGCGGGAACTCGGAGTGACCCACGCTGCTGTCAGTCATCAGATCAAGAATCTTGAAGACATACTTGGTATGGATCTGTTCATCAGAACGTCGCGGGGCGTTATCCTGACGGCAGAAGGTCGTAGGCTGCTGCCCGTTTTGAGCGACAGTTTCGATCGCATCGGGCAGGCGCTGGATAGCCTGACATCACTGAAGGCGACCCGCCTGATAGTCACGACGACACCAACCTTTGCATCGCGGTGGCTAATTCCGCGATTAAGCCGGTGGAAGCGCATCGCCCCGGAAGTCGAGGTTCATGTTCTGCCGACACTGGAGCTTCTCAACCTGGAAGGGCGTGATGTCGATGTCGCAATCCGCTGCGGGGTGCCGAACTGGCCCGGGGAAATAATCTCGGAAAAGTTGATGGCAGTGACAATGACGCCCGTCTGCAGCCCATTTTATCTGGAACAGAATCCGATACCGGATCTGTCGACCAGCCTGGCTGCGCATACCTTGATACATGCGGATGTGGAAATGGCCGATGCCGGCTACGAATGGCGCGCCTGGTTCAATGCGTCGGGTGCGGCAGCCTCATCGGAAGCGAGCGGCGTCTCGTTCCACGACCCCGGTCTCGCCATGGAGGCCGCCGTCAGCGGCGTCGGAATCGCGATGGGGTATGTCGAGCTTATCCAGTCCGATATAGACGCGGGCAGACTCGTTTGCCCGTTCGACGTGACGGCTGTTCATCCCTATTCCTATTTCTTTCTGTACAACAGGAACCGCATGGACGAGCCATCCATAGCGGCATTTCGTGACTGGATTTACTCGGAAGCGTCGGCAGAGGTTATTACAGAGCCGATGCTGCAATCGTGAGTTTGTCGTTCTTGTCGAGAAGGACCTGATTTGCATTTGAACCACTTGAACCAGACAGCCTAGCTCGCCGCAAGGGGTGTCCAGACCGCCAGTTCATATCCTTCCGGGTCGGTGAACTGAAACCGTTTGCCGCCGGGAAAATCGAACACCGGCTTGGTGATTTTGCCACCGGCTGCTTCAACCCGACGCATCAGATCGTCAAGGTCGTCGCCGTACAGAACCACCAGCGGCCCGCCGGGGCGTGGC
This sequence comes from Alphaproteobacteria bacterium, assembly GCA_040222995.1. Lineage (GTDB taxonomy): Bacteria > Pseudomonadota > Alphaproteobacteria > UBA8366 > Aestuariispiraceae > JAVKBW01. Next base: position 199,025 of record JAVKBW010000082.1, read on the forward strand.
GGGGTCATCGCATCGAACCCGCCTTTCATGCGGCCATCGGTAAACTCGCAGTATTCCAGTCCAAAATCCGTGAAGGTCCAGCCGAACGCCTCGCCGTAGAAAGCCTTCGCCCGGGGAATATCGCTGACGGCGAATTCGATATAGTCGATACAACGGTCGCGGTGCGGCATGTCGTCGTGCGCGTCTGTCATGATCTTTTCGAACTGTTGCCAAAAGGGGAGGGCTTGCGCATACAGATAGCAGGAGATTCCGCGAACCCCAACCGTTTGCAGGCAGTTCAACGAGGAAGCATCGGAATGAAAACAGTCCTGGCCCTTTCCGCCATCATTTTATTTGCAGCGGCCTGCGCCCGGTCGCCATCCGTCACCGATACGGACAAATGGGTCAGCGCCAATGCGCCGGGCCCGGTCGTTTCCGTTTGCTACAGCGCCGCGGAATCGACCCGGGAAGAGGTGATGGCGTTCGCGCTGGCGGAATGCCGGGAAGATCTGCAGGCGCTGATCCTGATCGGCGAGGATACCGCATTGAACGATTGCCCGTTGCTGAAACGGGCGAGGGTTACCTTCGCCTGCGTGCCGCCGGGATCGCGGGGTCAGGTTTTCCCCTGACCCTCTGTCGCGATCACCACTTTTCCATCGCGGCTTTCAGGTTTTCGTCGATCTTGTCGAGGAACTGATTGGTTGTCAGCCATTTCTGGCCTTCGCCGATCAACAGCGCCAGGTCCTTTGTCATGTGGCCGCTTTCAACGGTCTCCACACAGACCCGCTCCAGCGTATCAGCGAACTTGATGACTTCCGGCGTGTCGTCGAACTTGCCGCGGAAGTGAATGCCCTTGCTCCAGGCGAAGATCGAGGCAATCGGGTTCGTCGAGGTTTCCTTGCCTTCCTGATACTGCCGGTAATGTCGTGTCACGGTGCCGTGGGCGGCTTCCGCCTCGACCGTCTTGCCGTCCGGCGTCATCAGGAACGAGGTCATCAGACCGAGCGACCCGAAACCCTGAGCCACTGAATCCGACTGCACGTCGCCGTCATAGTTCTTGGCCGCCCAGACGAAATCGCCGTTCGATTTCATCGCGAAGGCCACCATGTCGTCGATCAGGCGGTGTTCGTAGATGATGCCGGCTTCCTTGAACTTCTCGGCGAAACCTTCGGTGTCGAACACTTCCTGAAACAGGTCCTTGAAGCGGCCGTCATAGGCTTTCAGGATGGTGTTCTTGGTCGACAGATAGACCGGGTATTTGCGCATCAGACCGTAATTGAAACAGGCGCGCGCGAAACCGCGGATCGATTCATCAAGGTTATACATCGCCATGGCGATGCCGCTGTCCTCGAATACGAAGACCGAATGCCGGATGGTTTCGCCTTCCGGGTCTTCCGGGGTGAAGGTGATCGACAGGCGACCGGGGCCGGGCACCAGAAAATCGGTCGCGCGATACTGGTCGCCGAAAGCGTGACGGGCGACGACGATGGGGCGGTTCCAGGACGGGATCAGGCGGGGAACGTTCGAGCAGACAATCGGTTCGCGGAACACGGTGCCGTCCAGAATGTTGCGGATTGTGCCGTTCGGCGACCGCCACATCTGTTTCAGATTGAATTCCTTAACGCGCCCTTCATCCGGGGTGATGGTGGCGCATTTCACACCGACGCCGTACTGCTTGATCGCATTCGCGGCGTCGACGGTGATCTGGTCGTCGGTCTCGTCGCGTTTCTCGACTCCGAGATCGTAATATTTCAGATCGACGTCAAGATATGGAAGTACCAGCTTTTCCTTGATGAAGCTCCAGATGATGCGGGTCATCTCGTCCCCATCCAGTTCGACAATCGGGTTTTTTACCTTGATCTTGCTCATCTGAAATCTCCTTTGGCGCCTGTACTGACCGCCGCTCGTTATCCGGTTATCGTTGTCGATTCAATGGCGGGAAAGTGTGCGATTCACCCCGCACGCACCATAGCCGAAGCCCGATGCAGTGGCAACGAATGCCGCAGGGTAGGACGGCGGTCAGCGTTCGAACCGCGAGGCGGCCTTTTCAATCGATTCCCGGTCGATCCGGTATGTTTTGTACAGATCGGTGAGGGATCCTGTCTGGCCGAAGCTCTCGACCCCCAGCGGCGCGACGGCGTGGCCGCGCACGGCCCCCATCCAGGCAAGCGCCGCCGGGTGGCCGTCCAGTACGGTGCAAAACCGGGCATCGTCGGCCAGCGGTTCGAACAGGTCCTCGACATGCGCCATCGATCCGTCGTCGGAACCGTCGAGCCGGCTTCGTTCCAGCCGCTGCCAGTCGTTGTACAGACGGTCGGCGGACGTGACCGCCAGTAACCCCGCGCCGGGATATTTCTTCAGCAGGTTTGCATGGGCGTCGATGGCCTGTCTGGCAACCGCGCCCATATAGACGACGGCGAGGCTGGCGCCGTCTTTCGGCGGTACGACCCAGTAGCCGCCGGAACAGATCTGCCGCCGCGTGTCATCGTCAAGCTCCCGGTCCGGTTGATCCAGCGGCCGCGTCGACAGGCGCAGATAGATCGATCCGCCATCCTCGTCCTGCAGGTAGTTCAGGCCGAAGCGCATGATCTCGGCCAGTTCGTCTGCGAAGGCCGGTTCGTAGGACAGCAATCCCGGCTGCGACATACCGATCAACGGCGTTGCGATGGACTGATGCGCGCCGCCTTCCGGCGCCAGCGTGATGCCCGACGGCGTCGCCACCACCATGAACCGGGAATCCATGTAGCAGGCGTAATTCAGCGCATCGAGGCCGCGCGAGATGAACGGATCGTACAATGTACCGATCGGCAGCAGCCGTGCGCCGAACAGGTCGTTCGACAGGCCAAGCGCCGCGAGGGTCAGGAACAGGTTGTTCTCGGCGATGCCCAGTTCGATATGCTGGCCTTTGGGCGAGCGGATCCATTTCTGGGCCGATGGCACCTTGCGGTCCCGGAATTCGTCGCTCCGGTCGGTGCGCGAAAACAGGCCGCGCTGATTGACCCAGGGGCCGAGATTGGTCGAGACGGTGACATCCGGCGAGGTGGTGACGATGCGGTCCGCCAGCAGGCCGCCCTGTTTGGCGATTTCATTGAGGATGCGGCCGAAGGCTTCCTGGGTCGAGGTGCGCTCGGTTTTCGGCATCGGCAGCGTGTCCGGCACCGGTATGCGCTGATCCTGCCTGCGGAACGTTTTTCTGGCCGCATAGGGGGCGTTTTCGATGGTCTCTTTCAGGTCGGCTTCGGGCAGGGGCGCGGCTTCGAACCTGTCCCATTCATGGCCGGGCCGGACGCCCATGCGCGCCTGATAGCCTTCCATCTGTTCAGGATTCATCAGGCCGGCATGGTTGTCCTTGTGTCCCTGCAGGGGCAGGCCGTGGCCCTTGATCGTATAGAAGATGAAGCAGGTCGGGCGGTCGTCCTTAACCTGACTGAAGGCGTCCAGCACGGCTTCCATCGAATGGCCGCCGAGATTCATCATCAGGTCGCCGAGCGCCTCGTCGTCATAGGTTTCAAGCAGGTGTTCCAGATCGTCATCGCCCGGCATGTCAGCCAGAATCTGCCGGCGGAAAGCGGCCCCGCCCTGAAAGGCCAGCGCGGAATAGACGTCATTGGGGCAGGAATTGATCCATTTCTTCAGCGACCCGCCGCCCGGCTTTTTGAAGGCGTCCATCTGCTTGCGGCCATACTTCACGGTGATCACGTTCCACCCGGTGGCGCGGAACAAGCGACCGATCAGCCGGAACAGATGTTCGCTGACCATGCCGTCCAGGCTCTGGCGGTTGTAGTCGATGATCCACCAGGCATTACGGATGTCGTGTTTCCAGCTTTCCATCAGGCATTCGTAGATATTGCCTTCGTCCAGTTCGGCATCGCCGACCACGGCGATCATCCGGCCCGGCGGCCGGTCCGACGCCATGATGCCCTTCATGCGCAAATAGTCCTGGGTCAGCGCGGCGAAACTGGTGACGGCCGCGCCGAGCCCGACGGAACCGGTCGAGAAATCCACCGTCTCGTTGTCCTTGGTTCGTGACGGGTAGGATTGCGCGCCGCCGAGGGCGCGGAAGGATTCCAGTTTTTCCCGGCTCTGGTTGCCGAACAGATACTGGATGGCGTGCATGACCGGACTGCCATGCGGCTTCACCGCAATCCGGTCGTCCGGTGTCAGTTCATGGAAGTAAAGCGCGGTCAGAATGGTCGAAATCGAGGCGCAGGACGCCTGATGACCGCCGACCTTTACCCCGTCCGGGTTGGGGCGCAGATGGTTGGCGTTGTGGATCGTCCATGTCGACAGCCAGTGAACCCGGCGTTCCAGGGCTTCCAGCCGTTGCAGGTCCGTATCTGTATATTTCGGATTTGCCGTGGACGGCCGATCTCCGGCGGTGTCGGGGCTCATCGATTCAGGTGTCTCCGTCGTTCGCCGCTTTCCTGACATTTGTCGCTGTTTCGGCTGTTTCGCCGTCATCCGCATCCGGGGCCGCCGGTTCGTTCGCGGCGGCTTCCGCCGATTTCCGTTTAAAGCTTCGATAGGCGAACGGCATGGTGATCAGGTAGGCGATCAGGATCAGGCACAGCGTACCCCAGGGCTGGCCGGCCATGGCGGCGATCGCAAGGGCGATACCGGCCAGCATCGGCAGGATATGGGCGCGTGGAATCTTGATCCGCTTGAAGGAATAGGTTGGTATTTCGCTGACCATCAGCAGGCCCGAAAGCGCCGTCCAGAAGGCGATGGCTTCGGCCGGCGGATAAAAGGCGCCGTCGGTGGTCAGCGACATCAAAAGCGGCAGCAGCAGAAGTCCGGCGCCGGCCGGGGCGGGGACACCCTGAAAGTAATTCACCGCGAACGGGGGCAGGGTATCGAGCCGGCTGTTGAACCGGGCCAGCCGCAGGCCGCAGCACACGGCGGCGAACAGCGCGACAGCCCAGCCGACGCCGCCCAGCGCCTGCAGGCTCCAGTAGTACAGGATCATGCCCGGCGCGACGCCGAAGGCGACAAAATCCGACAGCGAATCGAGTTGCGCCCCGAAATCGCTCGATGCATTCAAAAGCCGCGCCATGCGTCCGTCCAGCGTATCCAGGATGGCGGCCAGCAAAATCGCGCCGCAGGCGAAGTCCCAGCGGCCTTCAAGGGCGAAGCGAACGCCGGTCAGGGCGGCGCAGGTCGCCGACACGGTTATCGCATTCGGTACCAGCATGGCGACGGTGAGACCCTTCAGCCGGCGGCGTTTCTTGAGCCCTTTGCCTGCGTCTTCGTTTTCAGTCACTGAGTTTCGCCTCGTTTCGCGTTTTGCGGCGGTTTAGCGTTTCGCCGCGTGCCGGCGACCCTTTGAAGCTTCGCCGGTCATGTCGGCCAGAACCGTTTCGCCGGCGACGGCGCGCTGCCCAACGGATACCAGCACGGGTGTGTCTTCCGGCACATAAACATCCACCCGGCTGCCGAAGCGGATCATACCAAACCGTTCCCCGGCCTGCACCTCCTGCCCGTCTTCCAGATCGCACAGGATGCGGCGCGCCACCAGGCCGGCAATCTGCACGAAAGCGACCGGTGTGCCGTTGGCGGCTTCCATCAGCACCGACTGGCGCTCGTTGTCGATGCTCGCCTTGTCGAGCGACGCATTGAGAAACTTGCCGGGCCGGTAGTCGGACCGGATGATGCGGCCGCTGATCGGTATCCGGTTCACATGCACGTCGAAGACATTCATGAACACGCTGATCCGCACCATCGGCTTGCCGTTGGCTTCCAGTTCGGCGGGCGGATCGGCCCGCACGACAGACTGCACAATGCCGTCCGCCGGACTGATGATCAGGCCCGGCGCGGTCGGGGTATAGCGTTCGGGATTGCGGAAAAAGTATACGCACCAGGCGGTCAGCAGCAGGCATATCCAGAACGCGGTTTCACCGGCGAATGCGCCGGCCAGCAGGGTAATGACCGAGAAGATCGCGATGAAGGGGTATCCTTCGCGGTGGATGGGAACGATGACGGGCTTAATAAAATCGGGAATCATTTTTTACCGGCTCCATCCGACAGCGATGCGCAACAGGCGGCATCCTGACCAGCGTCAGTCAGTTAACGGGACTTCGAAAATCTGACCCGGATATATCAGATCGGGGTCGCGAATCTGGCTTTTGTTGGCCTCGTAGATCGTCGTGTACTGGAAGCCGGTCCCCAGTGTACGTCGGGCGATACGCCACAGGCTGTTGCCCGGCTGAACGACAATATAGCTTTCACCGGCAAAATCCTTAAGGGGCGGGGCCCGGCTGAACGGCAGTTCCACCCGAGCCGAGACATCGGCCCCTTCAACCTGATCGGCGCGCAAAGCATAGACGCCGGGATCGACCGGCTGGTCTGGTTCGACACGCCAGTTGCCTTCCTCGTCGGCTTTCGCTTCGCCGATCGGCTTGTTGTCGAGATACAGCCGGACGGTGGATTGCGGGCGCGCCCGCCCGCCGATCGAGACATTGCCTTCCGAATCGTAATCGACGCTGTCGAGCGCCAGATCGCCATCCGCGGATTCGACGCTGCCCGGCACCGAGGGCTTCTGCAGCACGACGGTGCCGCCATCGCCGGATTTCGGTACCAGAATGGCCAAAGCCGGCTGATCGCCTTCCGCCGGCTGCCCGGCGACATCCTTGCCCGGTTCCGGCACCACCAGAACCACGACCTGATCGGATTCCAGGGTTGCGCCGTCAGGCGTTACCGATTCCAGTGTCAGTTCATGACTGCCGGGTTCCAGCGGCTCGGTCGGCAGGAACACCCATTCACCGCGCTCGTCGGCTTTCGCCGTGCCGATCACTTCGTCGCCCGCCATGATGGAAACGGAACTGCCCGGTTCGGCCCGTCCGGCAAAAACGCTGTCACCGGAATTGCTGAGGCGGACGACATCGAAACTGGGCACAGCCGTGCCGTCGGCGACGGGTTCCGACGCACCGTCCGACGCCGCTGAATCGCTGTTTTCTGCCGTTTCGGTGGCTAGATCGAGTTCCGTCGACTGTTCTTCAACGGTACCTTCATCGGCCGGAACAACCTGAATCGCGGCTTCGCCTTCCTCGACCGACGCAACCTGCTTGGCGTCGCGGGTCAGCCAGAAATTTAACCCCAGCGCGATGAACAGGATCGCTATCCCGATCACGCCGATTACCACTGTCCGGTTCAACTGCCCAATCCGTTCCATAATTTCCCTACTGAAACTAGACTTTTGCATGGCACGGTGCAATCGCTGTCACACATGTGGTATCAAGCTATCCGGCCCGGCAATGGCCGGATACCGCGCCGCAATCGGACACAACGGAGACCTGCAATGCACGCGATGAAGATCTGGGACCTGCCGGTGCGGCTGTTTCACTGGGCTCTGGTCATTCTGGTCTGTACGTCCTGGATCAGCGCGGAAATCGGCAATTTCACAATCCACTACTATTCAGGATATTCAATCTTCGTACTGGTCCTGTTTCGGGTTATGTGGGGGCTGTTCGGCAGCGATACGGCGCTGTTCTCGAGGTTTGTCGCCGGCCCGGCCGCCGTTCTTGCGTATGCAAAGACGCTCGGACGGCGCAAACCCTCGAACCGGGTCGGACATAACCCGGTCGGCGGGCTGTCGGTTGTGGCGGTTCTGGGGCTGCTGGCAGCACAAGTCACTGCCGGGCTGTTCATCATCGACGTCGATTTCGTGAATGACGGCCCGCTGAGCAAGTTCGTCAGCTACGATCAGGGGCGTTTCGCCGCGGAAGCGCATGAATTCGTCTTCGGCTGCCTGCAGGCCGTCGTCGCCCTGCATATCGCCGCGGTTCTCTATTACCGGTTCTACAAGCGCGAGAAACTGATCGAGGCGATGGTCACCGGTTGGCGGAACTACCCGCAGGACACCGTGCTGACGCCGCCGAGCCTGGCGTCAAACCGCCGGGCGCTGACGCTTTTCGCCCTGGCGGTTTTCACGGTCTGGCTGGTGGTGACGCAACTGCCGAGGCTGTAGCCCGGCAACAGCGAATTATTTGTCTTTCCGGAAATCCTTGTGGCATGCGCCGCAAGCGCCCTTGCCGGTCGCGCCGAACTGCGCGGCAATCTGATCGCTATCCGCGCCGGACGCTGCGAGGTCCGCCAGTTTCCGGGACTCCGTTTCAAGCGTGCCGAACAGATTCGTAAAGCCGTTCCAGTCTTCCCAGATCGAGGGCAGGGCTTCGGATTCGATGGAAACCTCGTCCATTGAGCTGCCTTCCGGGAACAGGTCGGCCAGGGTCGGCGCGATTGCGGCCATTGTCATGGCGGCCGCCTGAACGTCAGCGGCGCTGCCGGACCCGCCCAGGTAATCCTTGATGGTTTTCATGCTGCGGCCCAGATCCTTCATATTGGCCTGACGCTTCTTGACGGTATCTTCGACATCCGCCATGCCGGCTGTCGGTGCGGCAATCATCAATGCGGAAAAAAGTGCACCGGCGAGACCGAGGGTTTTGAACAGTGTCATTGGCATGAATACTTCCTTTTTTTGCTAGCGAATGTCGCCATTTCAGGCTGGCTGACAGCACCATAGCTTGATGCCGGGAGCTTGGCCGGACCTAATTTTTCACAAGTATGTGAAGATTTTGTCCGATGCGATATCGAACCGTGCGCATTGCTTGTAACCTGCCGCTTCGCGGGTTACCTCCATGACTACCGCTCGGACTATTCGAAGGATGGGGCCTGTCATGAACAAGATCAAATCTGTCTGTGTATATTGCGGTTCATCGTCCCGGGTCGCCGAGTCCTACAAGGACGCTGCGCGGGCGCTCGGAAAAATCCTCGCCGACAACGATATCGAACTTGTCTACGGTGGCGGGCAGGTTGGCATCATGGGCATTCTGGCCGATGCGGTGCTGGCGGCCGGCGGCAGGGTTACCGGCATTATCCCCGAATTCCTGTTTGCGAAGGAAGTCGGCAAGGGCGATGTCAGCAACCTGATCCGCGTCGGTTCGATGCATGAACGCAAGCAGAAAATGGCCGAAGTGTCGGATGCGTTCGTGGTTCTGCCCGGCGGTTTCGGTACGATGGATGAAACCTTCGAAATCCTGACCTGGCGGCAACTAGCACTGCACAACAAGCCGACGGTGATTGTCGATATCGACGGCTATTGGCGGCCGCTTGTGAGCCTCATGGAACATATCATCGACGAAGGGTTCGCCTCGCCTGACAACCGCGGCCTGTACGATGTCGTCGCCACGGTCGACGATGTGCTTCCCGCCATTTCCGATGATGTCGAGGCGATTTCGCCGGTTGAGAGCAAGTGGATGTAGCGGCTTACGGAAGTAGAACGACCTCAGGAAAGCGTCATTCCGCCAGCATTTCTTCTTCATAGGGAAAAGTGGAAAGACGTTCGTAACCAGTTTTGGTAATCAGAACCTGCTCTTCCAGTTTTACACCTTCGACGCCGCCATCCGCGCCGAGATAACTTTCCATTGAAAGAACCATGCCTGGCCGGAATTCTCCCTCGACGCCGCGTTTGTCGAAATCGATTGGATATGCCAGCATCGGCCATTCGCCGCGCATGCCGACGCCGTGCATTGGCGTCGGGTAGCGATCGCCGACAAACTCCTCGGGCAGCGTCCAGCACTGTTTCGAAAAATCCTCGAAAGCCAGGCCGGGCCGCAACAGTTCCATATTGTAGACGATGTTCCGATAGGCCAGTCGATACAGACGTTTCTGCTCTTCCGTCGGATTTCCGGGCTTGCAGAAAAATGTGCGTGAGACATCGGCGAAATAGCCAAGTGGCCCGATCATCCCGGTGTCGACAATTAGAAGGTCCCCCGCCCGCAGCGGGCGATCAGTCGATTCCTGACCCCACGGATTGGTGCGGCCACCGGCGCATACCAGTCGGTATTCATGCCACTCGCCACCCCGGGAAATATTGGTTTGATGCAAGATACCGCAAAGTTCGTTTTCGGTAATGCCGGGGACGAGCGCGTCACGAATCCTTGCGAGGGCTTCTTCCGCCACCGAGATTGATGCCAGGATACAGGCAATCTCATCATTTGACTTTATCGATCTCGCCTGCTCAAGCGGCACTTGGGCATCGTCGATAGCAAGACCGGTCGCGTTAAGGGCGTTAGCAAGCACCGGTTCGTACCGGTCGACAACGAGTACGGGTTTGCTTTTTCCTGCCTGCCTCACAAGATCGGCAACCTGCGAAGACAGGCGGGCTGCAAATTCATTCGCGTATGTCCCCGCATAGAAGTAGTGGTATATCGGGAGCGGCCGGATATCGCCTATTAGATCGTTACGCCCTGCCAGGGTTTCGAACATTTCATGATCGTGATCGAACACTGTGCAGGCACCGGAAACGGGAACGTAAACTGCGCGGATCGGAGAATGAAGGGAATAGACGGCGTAGTTGCTGATGCCGACTGCATATCGGACATTCACAGGATCGAACAGCAGAGCGCCAGCGATATTGCGTTTCGCCAATTCAGACTGCAGCCGTTGGTATCTGTAGGCCCGCATCCGTTCTATGTCGGCGGATAACAGATTATCGCGCAGTGCCATACCATGAGCCCGTTTTGCCAGCGTGTCTGTCCACATCAGCGAGCCTCCCAATAGGATTGATTGATATTTAGTGATTGGATCGTAACCGGGAGACAGCGCCTTCAAGCTGCTGTCGGACAACCGTTGCGATTCTGTCGTCTTGAAAGAAATCCGGCGCGACCGGTCGAGAAGCCCATCGCGCCGGGAAGGGGGCGATCGTCTAGGTAAGCCACCAACGTTCAGCTATTTTCCCGCCATCCAGGCCCCAGGTGCCGGAAACCTGTTCGGAATGAGCGACATTGTCGCGAAGGGCCATGATATGATTGGCGAACATCGGGATCAGGGTCGACCCGTCATCACGCACGATGCTTTGCATTTCCTCATATAAGGACCGCCGCTTCGCTTCATCCAGTTCGGCCCGTGCCGCGACCAGCAGTTCATTGAAGTGATCGTGAACCCAGACACTGTCGTTCCATTTCGCATCGGCGGCATACGCGACCGAAAACATCCAGTCCTCGGTGGGGCGGCCGCTCCAGTAGGCGGCACACCATGGTTTCGTGTTCCAGACATTCGACCAGTAGCCGTCTTTCGGTTCGCGGATAACGTTAATGGCGATGCCCGCTTTGGCTGCCGATTCCTGGATCAGAACAGCGGCATCTGTTGCGCCGATGAACGCGGCGTCCGAAGCGGAAAGATCGAGGCTTACTGACGACAGTCCGGATTTCTTAAGATGAAACTTCGCCTTGTCGATATCTACGCCCCGCTGTGGCAGACCAGCGGCATGATACCGGTTTGCAGGCGAGATCGGGTGGTCGTTGCCGAGCGATCCGTGACCGCTGAGAACCTTCTGCAGCATTTCTTCTCGATCGACGGAATACTTGATCGCCAGCCGCAGGTCATTGTTGTCGAAGGGCGCGACATTGGCGCGCATGGGAAATGAGTAGTGCAGGGTGCCGGTGACTTCCAGCAAACGCAGGTTGGGGCTATTTTCCAGCAGGTGCGCCGTTTTCGGCTCTACCTTGTCGATGACATCGACTTCACCAGTCTGCACGGCGTTCTGTCGGGCGACGGCATCCAGGATCGAAAGCATTTCAACCTCATCGACATGCTGACGGTCTACTTTCCAATAGTTCGGGTTGCGTTTGAAACTGGCCCGTACACCCGGCTCGAAATTTTCCAGCATGTAGGGTCCAGTGCCGAGCCCGGATTGCCAGTCGAGCTTGCCGTCTTTTTCCGGGAAAATAGCGATATGATAGTCGCTGCAAACAAAAGGAAAATCAGCATTTCCGGCGCTTAACTCGAATATGACAGTGTCGTCGCCGTCCTTCCTGAATGTCTCAACCTGTGTGAGCAAACCCTTTGCACCCGATTTGGAATCTTCGCCCAGATGATACTGGAACGACGTGACGACATCGTCGGCGGTCAGCGATTTTCCGTTATGAAATTCAACGCCCTTCCTTAATTTAAAGGTCCAGGTTTTCGCATCCGGTGTGGCTTCAAAACTTTCTGCCAGTTCCGGGACAAGTTCGCCTGACGGGCTGATTTCGGTGAGCTGGTTTCCGAGAGTGTTCGACAACACATTTGTAAAATCATTGGCGTAGGTGGAAGGGTCGAGAGAATCCGTGGTCGAACCGTGACCCAGACCGAGGCGCAGCCGCCCGCCCTTGTGCGGCGTCGCTGCGGACGCTTCCGCAGCGAGCAGCGACCCGGCCGAGACGGTCAGTCCCAGCGCCGCCACAGCCTCCATGAATTGGCGCCGTGACAGGGCGCTGTTTTTGAACTGCTCCTTTAGTACCGCCAGTTTTGTCATGAAACCTCCTTCAACGAAAATTAACCGAATTGGCATGATGGAATTTCAGGTTATGTTACTTGTGTAACCACATCGACTTGCGTTCGGATGCCTTATATTGGCTTAATATTAGGGAATTTACTCATTCTAGTTGATGTTTTGAAATGGCCGATTTGGTTTTAATAAAGTAACTTCAAGTTATGCCAATTCTTCTGCAGAACTTTCCGTCCTTCAGCGCACTTGTCGCACTGGAAAGCGTTGTTCGACACGGTAGCTTCGCGAGTGCCGGTCGGGAACTGAACGTCAGTCAGGTGGCGGTCAACAAAAAGGTTGCCGAACTGGAAGACTGGCTTGGCGTAAAGCTGGTAATTCGGCAAAAGCCTCGAATAACCGTAACGCCGGATGCTGAGCGTATCGCAGGCGCTTTCAACTTCGGAACTACCCGTATCAAGGATGAACTGGATAGTCTGAAAAGACGTGACCGGACCAAAACTCGGGTGACGGTATATATGTCGACCGCATTTTTTCTGTTCTGGCTGTCACCCCGCTTGCATCTTTTCCATGAGGCCCACCCGGAGATCGAGATTAATATCATATCCGGCGTTAAGGGTAATCGTTTTGACCTGTCGGAATGCGATCTTGCGATCAGCTACGCATCGGAAGACGCGAACGGCCATAAATCCTTTGACCTGTTCCGGGACCGGATCAAACCGGTCGCCAGTCCGGCCTATCTGGCGGCTCGACCTTCCGAAAATGGTGAACTGGACATGTCGACAGACACCATACTTACCATAAATACCGCCGACCGGCTTAGGGTTGACTGGAATATCTGGCTCGAAACTTTCGGCATGTCGCCGGAGCAGATTAAGCGTCGCGAGAATTTCAACGATTACGGCGTGCTGATACATTCGGCGATCGACGGGCATGGCGTTGCGCTGGGCTACTGCCGTCACCTGTCGGCGGTACTCGATTCGGGACGGCTCGTTGAACTCGGCAGCCGCGAAATGCAGACGCCCGGTCTCTACAAGCTACTTGTAAGTTCCAGTCGGGAACATGACGACAAGTCGCCTGTTGGAAAGTTTACCGCGTGGATGCTGGACGAGGCAGCAAAATGTGCCTGAAAGCGTGGTGTAAAAATAGCGGCTGCGCGTTTCCGGGCAGCCGCTTCAGGTAAGGGTCACAGGGAAAATCAGATGGTCATTCAGTCGCCGGGATACATCTCGTTGTCGGCGTAGGGGAACCACCAGAAGTCCTGCGTGTCGCAGGACGGGTCGATCATGATGGTCTTTGTGGTCCGGAACAGTTCCAGTCCTTCACCGCCCAACTGACGGCCGACGCCGCTCATCTTGGTGCCGCCGAACGGGCCGGCGTCGTTGTCGAGCAGTGGCGCGTTGACCCAGACCATGCCGGCTTCAAGCTGTTCGCTGGCCCGGATCCCTTCATGCAGGTCGGCGGTGTAGATATTTGCGCCGAGCCCATATTCCGACTTGTTTGCCAGTTCGATCGCCTGGTCGAAACTGTCGACCTTGCAGATCGGCGCGACCGGGCCGAAGCTTTCGTTGTTCATGATATCCATGTCCGGGGTGCAGCCGGTAAGCACCGTCGGCGCTTCGAACCAGCCCTTGTTGAATTCAGACGGGCGGGTGCCGCCGGTGGCGACGGTCGCGCCCTGTTCGCGGGCGCGGGCGATGACGTTTTCGAACCGGTCGCGTTCGCGCTGCGCGGCCAGAGGCCCCATGTCGACCTTGTCCAGCCCGTTGCCGACGCGCACGGCTTCGGCCTCGGCCACCAGCCGGTCGACGAATTCGTCATGGATGTCCTTGTGAACGAAAAAGCGTTCCGCCGAAACGCAGATCTGGCCGCAATTCATATAGGCGGAGAACGAGGCGGCGCGCGCCGCGACATCCATCGGCGCCGACGGCATGACCAGGAAAGGATCGTTGCCCGAACTTTCGATCAGTGCCGGCTTGAAGGTTTTCGCACAGGCTTCCGAAACCGCGATGCCGACCGGTACGGACCCGGTGAAACAGACGGCATGAGTGTCCCGGCTTGAAACGATTTGCTGGCCGGCGGCGGCGACACCGGTGACGCAGTTCATCACGCCTTCCGGCAGATTGTCGAAACACTTCAGAAATTCCAGCGTGCAGACCGTCGTCAGGTCGGACGGTTTGACAATAACCGTATTGCCGGTCGCAAGCGCCGCGCCGGCTTCCCAGCACAGCAGAACCAGCGGATAGTTGAACGGCAGAATGATAGCGGCGACGCCGCGTGGCTGTTTCAGGGTGTAATGAAACTGGCCGGCGGTGGCGGCTTCCATGACCCGGCCGATATCGTGCCGGGCGATTTCGGCGAAGTAGTCGACGGCATGGGCCGACCAGTGCACTTCATCGACGGCTTCCTTGTAGGTCTTGCCCATTTCCATGCTCATCAGCGTCGCCAGCAGGTGCTGGTTGTCGAGCATTTTGCGCGCGCTTTCATGCAGCAGGTGGGCGCGTTCGAGACCGGTCAGGGCGGCCCAGCCCTTTTGCGCCTTGTTGGCCAGCGCGATGACCTCATCGATTTCCTGCGGGGTGTTTTCGGTCAGTTGGCCGAGAACCTCCTCCGTCGCCGGATCGATGATGTCGAGTTTCTTCGATCCCTTGCTGGTCCGGTATTCCGAGCCGATGCGGTATTTATTCGTCAGTTCCTGGAATGTGGCTGTGGCGCCCATTTTCTGTCTCCCTGTTTCCTTAAGTATCGAGGTGAATGCGTGACCCGTCAGGATTGTAAAACGGTTTCAGTGATGCCGTGGCGGCGAACAATTCGCCGGCGATTTCGATTTCGTAGTCGCCGGTCTCGACAATCGAGCGGTCAAACCCGTCCGGCATGGCGACGTAGCCGAGACCGACCGACCGGTTGACGGTGTAGCCAAAGCCTCCGGACGTGACCTGACCGACAATCTTCCCGTTGCGGAAAATCGCCTCGTCATGCAACAGGATCGGTTGTTCATCCTGCAGTTTCAGATGGACGAGGCGGCGTTTGATGCCGGCCTGTTTCTGCCGTTCGATGGCGGCGCGCCCCTTGAAGTCGTCCGGTTTCGCCAGTGAGACGGCGAAGCTCAGACCGGCTTCCAGCGGTGTATCGGTCGGCCCGATGTCATGGCCCCAGTGGCGATAGCCTTTCTCCAGCCGCAGACTGTCGAGCGCGTGATAGCCTGCCGGTCTGACACCAAGATCCTGCCCGGCCTCCAGAAGGGTGTCGTAAACCGGTTCGATGAATTCCGTCGGCACGTAGAGTTCCCAGCCCAGTTCACCGACGAAGGTCACGCGCAGGGCGGTAGCCATGGCGTAGCCGATTTCGATTTCCTGTGACGTGCCGAACGGAAAGGCCTCATTCGAAAAGTCGTTCGGGCTGACCCTCTGCATCAATGTCCGCGCCGTCGGCCCCATGACGGACAGCACCGCCATGCCGGAGGTGACATCCGTTGCGACGGCGTTGAACCTGTCGTCGATATTGCGGCGGATCCATGCGAGGTCGCGGTTCTGGGACGCCGCGGCGGTCACCACCATGTATTCGGTTTCCGATAGCCGCGTCACGGTCAGGTCGGATTCGAACCCGCCGGCGTCATTCAGGAAGGCGGAATAGACAACCTTGCCGACAGGCACGGCGACATCGTTGGCGCAGATGTATTGCAGGGCGCGTTCGGCGTCGCGGCCCTGTACCAGATACTTGGCGAAGGACGACATATCCAGTATCGCGACATCGTTGCGAACGGCCCGGCATTCCTCCCGAACCGGTTCGAACCAGTTTTGCCGACCGTAGGAATACTCGTATTCGGGTTTGACGCCGGGCGGGGCGAACCAGTTGGCGCGTTCCCAGCCTGCGGCTTCGCCGAAACAGGCGTTGTGATCCTTCAGCCGGTGATACAGCGGCACCTTGCGCACCGGGCGCGCTGTTTCGACCTGCCGGTGCGGCCAGTGCATGGCGTAGAGCAGGCCGAGGGATTCCGTCGTCCGGTTATGCAGGTAGCGTTCGTTCAACTGGAACCGGTGGAACCGGGCGATATCGATTTCCGACAGATCCATGGTCGGCACGCCCTCGACGATCCATTCCGAAATCGCCTTGCCGGCGCCCGCGCCGCTGAGAATGCCCTGAGAATTGAACCCGGTCGCGACGAACAGGTTCCGCACTTCCGGCGTTTCGCCGACGATGAACTTGTTATCCGGCGTAAAGCTTTCAGGGCCATTCAGGAACTGGCGGATGCCGGCGGTTTCCAGCGACGGAACGATATCCATGGCGTTCTGCATCGGCGTTTCGAACTGATCCCAGTCTTCCGGCAGCTCGCCGAATTCGAACCTGGCCGGCAGCTTTTCCAGCGGCAGCGGTTTGGCGTTCGGCTCGAAACAGCCGATCAGCATCTTGCCGGCGTCTTCCTTGATATAGACCGTGCCGTCGGCGTGCCGCAGCACAGGGGTGTTCGCGCCGAGGCCGTCAATCGGATCGGTGACGACATACAGGTGTTCGGCGGGGTAGGAGGGGATCGTGACGCCGGCGAGTTTGCCGAGCGGCCGGCTCCAGATACCGGCGCAGATCACGGCATGCTCGCAGGTAATCGTTCCCTTGTCGGTCTCCACAGCGTTGATGCGGCCGCCGGTCGTGTCGAAGCCGGTGACCGATACGCCTTCGATGATGGTCGCGCCGCCCATTCTGGCCCCCTTGGCGAGCGCCATCGTGGTATCGATGGGGTTTGTTTGCCCATCGCTTGGAATGTGAACGCCGCCGACCAGTTTCGATTCGTTTATCAAGGGATAGAGCGTTTTTACCTCGGACGGAGTAATGATCTCCGCATCGACGCCGTACAGCTTGCCGAGAGACGCCATGCGCTTGATCTCGGTAAACCGTTCCTCGGTCAGTGCGATCGGCAGACTGCCGCTGCGCTTGAATCCGGTCGGCTGGCCGGTTTCGGCCTCCAGACTGTCGTACAGATCGGCCCCGTAGCAGGACAGTTTCGTCAGCGCTTCACTGGCCCGCAACTGCATGACCAGACCGGCGGCGTGCCAGGTCGTCCCGCAGGTCAGGGTTCCGCGCTCCAGCACGGTAACGTCGCGCCAGCCCAGTTTGGTCAGGTGATAGGCGATGGAACAACCGATAATGCCGCCGCCGACGATGACGACCTGCGACTGGCTCGGGAATGCTTTTTCCATTGTTGGTATCGTCTCAGTATGAGGGTGGGGTGATCGCCCAGACAACATCCGTCGGCTCGTCGCCCGGATTGCTGTAGCGGTGGGGCAGGGTGCTCTTGAACGAGAAGCTGTCGCCCTTGTGCAGGATGTGGCGGGTGTCGCCGATCCACAGTTCGAGCGTGCCGGAAATCACGACACCGGCTTCCTCGCCTTTGTGTCGGTAGGGTTCGACACCGCTGGTCGACCCGGGCGCGAACCGGCTCCACAGCAGTTCAAGCTGCCCGCTCAGATTGGGGCTCAACAATTCATCGCTGATATCGGAACTGAAATGCAGGATCCGGCGTTCGGCGGCCCTGACGATATAGGCGCGTTCCGGCCTGGCCGCGACTGTTTCGTCCTGAAAGAACCAACTTATGTTGACGCCCAGGGCATTGGCGATGTCATGCAGCGCCTTGACGGACGGGCTGGAAAGATTTCGTTCGATCTGGCTCAGGTGGCCGACCGACAGGCCGGTTTGTTCTGCGAGCATCGCCAGGCTGAAATCGCGAACCTTCCGGAGCTCCCGCAATTGCGCGCCGAGCGACCCGTCGAACGCCGTCTCCTCCGTGTCACCGGATTCGCTGTCGAGGGTCGTGAAGGACCGGACCGGACGGGTTTGCTGATCGGCTGGTGTTTTTTCCATGCCGCATACGTTCAGTCAACGAAATGAAAATATCAATCAATATTTTCACAAGTGTGAAGGATTTTTATTTTTACGAAAGGGAGCCGCCGTCTCGCACCTGAATAAAAGTGGTGTCCTTCACCGTTTCCATGACGGCGAAAGAATGGGTCTGCATGACACTGGGCAGCTTGCTGATGTGTTCGCCCAGCAATTCGCGGAAATGTGTGATGTCGCGGGTCCGCACGATCAGCATGTAGTCGAATTGTCCGGCAATCATCAGGCAGGACTGGACTTCCGGTATCTTTTTCACGGCCTCGTTGAAATCGTCGAGCGAATTGTCGCTGGTCTGAACAAGACTGACATGAACGACCGTTACGTGGTTCAGATTCACGGCGGCGGGATCGATTGCCGCCCGGTATCCGTCGATGACGCCAAGCCGTTCAAGCCGCCTTACGCGCTCGGCGCAGGGGGTCTTGGTGAGGTTGATGCGTTTGGCCAGCTCGACAATCGAAACGCGCCCGTCGACCTGCAATTCCTCGAGGATGCGCCGATCAATGAAATCCAATTCCCTTTTCATTTAGTCTTTTTTCCTAAAAATGGCTGGTTATTAGACCATACAACTAAATAAAGCCTAATAAAAGACCCATAAACCAGTCTTTTTGACTATAATAAAAGTTCGGGAGAAGGGGTAATTTGAAACGATCCCGGATTTGGTATCGACTTTCCCATAAACTGGGTAGGGTTATCTCTCGCGATGCCGGATCGCGTTAAAGGGGAAAAAAGGAGGAAGTTAGTGAGTACAAAACTGGTAATTGGCCTTGATGGCCATGTGTCGGGGCAGCGCGCCCTTGCATATGGTAAACGGCTGGCCGAGCTGATTGACGCATGCGAACTTCTTGTCGTTTACGTCGTCGAATGGTCGCCATATTCGTTTCAGACTGCGGAGGAGAATGCGGAACGCCACAAAAGGCGGGAGCAGGAAATCGCCGCGGCATCGGAACGTCTGGTTGAGCCGGCTGTTGAACAGCTTAAAGCTTCGGGCCTGAAGGCCAGAGGCATCGTACGGCACGGCGATGCCGCCAGCACACTGATCGCCATAGCGGAGGAAGAGGGAGCGTCGCAGATTATCGTCGCCCGGTCTTCCGAAGGCGGATTCGTGCAACGCGTATTCGGAAGCGTCGCGTCGAACCTCGTCATGACCGCCAGTGTTCCTGTCACGGTCGTAAACTAGAGGGTTGGGGAAAATGAAAATAATCAAAAACATAGCGCTGTCGCTATTAGCGATGGCAGGGTTGGTCAGTCCGGCGGTCGCGCAGGAAGCGATGACTCTGGACCAGAAAGTCAATGAAATCTTCGCCACGGTGACAGGCCCCTTCGTAAGCCTGATCTTCGCACCGTTCCCGGGAACGTCTTTTCCCTGGATCGTGATGTGGCTGGTTATCGCAGCGAGTATTTTTACGCTGTATTTCGGTTTCGTTCAGTTCAGGTTTTTCAGTCATGCCATTGCGCTGGTTAAGGGCGACTATTCCGATCCGAAGGATGCGGGTGAAGTCAGCCACTTCCAGGCGCTGGCGACGGCCCTGTCCGGCACGGTCGGTCTGGGGAATATCGCAGGCGTCGCCGTAGCTGTCGGCATCGGCGGACCGGGCGCGACATTCTGGATGATCCTTGCCGGCCTTCTGGGCATGGCATCGAAATTCACCGAATGTACGCTTGGTGTGAAATACCGTAACGAATACGAGGATGGCACGGTTTCCGGCGGTCCGATGTATTACATCTCGAAGGGCTTCAAGGAACTGGGCCTGCCGGGCGGCAAGTTTCTCGCCATTCTGTTTTCGATTTTCTGTATCCTCGGTGCGCTTGGCGGCGGAAACATGTTCCAGGCCAACCAGGCCCATGCACAGATTTCAGGTATCGTCGGCGAGTATCCGGGCTGGATAACCGGTGTGATTTTCGCCGGTGTCGTGTTCGCGGTTATTGTTGGCGGACTGAAATCAATCGCCAAAGTGACGGAAAAGGTCGTGCCGTTCATGGGCCTTATGTATGTCGGCGCCGCGCTCATTATCCTTGCCGTCAATTACGACTTGATCGGCTGGGCATTCGGTCAGATCATCGAAGGCGCTTTCACCGGCCTCGGTATTGCCGGCGGTTTCGTCGGGGCGCTGATCCAGGGCTTCAAGCGGGCGGCGTTCTCGAACGAAGCCGGCGTCGGGTCTGCGGCGATTGCGCACTCCGCCGTCAGAACCAAGGAGCCGATTACCGAAGGGTTCGTTTCTCTGCTTGAACCGCTGATCGATACGGTGGTGATCTGCACGATGACAGCCCTGGTGATCACGATTTCCCAGCAGCTTATCATCGACCCGGTCTCGGGCAACTACATGCTGGACGGTTCGCATATCGCAACCATCGACGGCAATACCGGCGTCGCCCTGACATCGGCGGCCTTCGGCAGCGCTATTAGCTGGTTCCCGTATGTTCTGGCGATCGCGGTTGTGCTGTTCGCCTTCTCGACGATGATTTCCTGGTCGTATTACGGCCTGAAAAGCTGGACCTTCCTGTTCGGCGAAGGAAAGAAATCGGAGCTGACGTTCAAGCTGATCTTCTGCGTGTTCGTGGTGATCGGCGCGGCGGCCAGCCTGGGTCCCGTCATCGACTTCTCCGATGCGGCGATCTTCGCCATGGCGGTTGTGAACATCTTCTGCCTGTACTTCCTGATGAGGATTGTCCGGAAAGAGCTGTCGTCCTACAGCTCGCGACTGGCATCCGGTGAAATCAGAAAGTTCAAGAAGTAGAACGTCCGGACTTTAGAACGGGAAAGGGGCATCCTCTCGGGTGCCCCTTTTTCCTGGCCGGTTCTATTCCGCCGGTACGCCTTCCGGTAGTTGGTTCCGGGCCAGGCGCTTTTCCCGCCATTCCTTGAAGTTGGACCGCGCCAGCAGGGCGCTCGGCGTCACGAACAGGGTCAGTACGGTCGCGAAGGCCAGGCCGAACACGATGGCCGTGGCAAGCTGCCGCCACCACTGGGTGGACGGCGCACCGATCGAAACATCGCGGCTGATGAAGTCGATATTTGTCTGCAACACCATCGGCATCAGGCCGAGGATCGTCGTTACCGTGGTTAGCAGAACCGGCCGCAGGCGCTGCGCGCCGGTTTTCAGCACGGCCAGATAGACGGTCTTTTCGCTTTTCGCCAGCCGGTCGAACGTGTCGATCAGCACGATATTGTTGTTCACCACGATCCCGGCCAGGGCGATCACGCCGATGCCGCTCATCACGATGCTGAACGGTTCGTCAATCGCCAGCAGGCCAAGGAACACGCCGACCGTCGACATGATGACGGCGGACAGGATCAGGAAGCCCGAATAGAAACTGTTGAACTGAGTGACAAGAATGATCGCCATGATGAACAGGGCGACAGCGAATGCCTTGCCCAGAAAATCCTGCGCCGCCGCCTGTTCCTCGTCCTCGCCCTTGAAGGTCACGTTGACCGCCGGATTGAGGTCGGCGGTCTTCAGCCATTCGCGGATCTGCGTGACCTTTTCATCGACCAGTATGCCTTCTTCGACTTCCGTGCGCACGAACATGATCCGGTTGGCGTCCGTGCGGCGCAGCAATCCGGTTTTCTGTTCAGCCGTCCGGGTGACGAAATTGCTCATCGGTATCAGGCCGGCCTCTGTGCCGATCCGGATATTGTCCAACTGATCCAGCGAACGCCGTTCTTCGGGGAACCGGACAACGATATCGACCTCGTCATCGGCGTCATTGGGGCGGTAGTCGCCGACCTTGAGGCCTTTCGTGACCAACTGGATGACATTGCCGATCAGGGTGATATCGGCGCCGAACTTCGCGGCCTGGGCCCGGTCGACCGTATACTTCCATTCGATGCCGGGGATCGGTTTCGAATCCTCGATATCCTTCAGGCCGTCCATGGATTCCATGAAGGCGCGGACCTTGTCGACGGCGGGCTCCAGCAGGGCCGGTTCGTAACTGGACAGTTGAACGTTGATCGGTTTGCCGACCGGCGGGCCGGCCTCTTCCTGCTGCAGTTCAACCACGATCCCGGCCAGATCGGCGGTGTGGTCGCGAATATCCTGCTTGATGGTCGCCGCCGACCGTCTGGTATCCCAATCGGTGAATTCGATCTGGATCTTGCCGATAATGTCTTCGGCCTCATCGTCACGCGCCTGGAACACACCGGCGGCGGTGTAGATGGCACGCATCTCGCGGTGTTCGGCATTCAGATCGAGAATGCGTTTTTCCACTTCGCCGACCAGTTTGGTCTTTTCATCGACGGAAAGATTGCCGCGGCCATGGATGTTGACGACGATCTGTTCCGGCTCGACGGCGGGAAAAAACTCGACGCCGCGGCCGAGAACGCCATAGGCGACATTGGCGCCGATCAGGCAGATAAAAGCCAGCGCCAGCACCTTGGCCGGATGCGACAGCGCCAGCGACAACAGGCGGACATAGCCGCCGGTCAAGCCGCCGATATTCTTCAGGTCTTCCGCATCGCTGTCCGCCGCCAGGGTTTCCGCTGTCTCGCCCGTGCTTTCCTGCCGGTCGAGAAGGTTGCCGGCAACCCCGCCCAGCCGGTACCCCAGATACAGACCGGCAATGCCGAACGGCGCCATCAGCAAGGCGGGCGGTACGGTATCGCCCGCCAGAATGGCGACGCCATCGCCGACCGCCGCGCCGGCCGCCGCCCCGGCCACTGTCAGGATCAGGGTCGTGACAGTGCGCAGATGCGTGCCCAGCGCGGGCAGGAAAATCAGGGCCATCGCCAGCGAGGCGGTCAGCGTGGCGATCAGGGTGATCGGCATGTATTTCATGAATTCGCCGACCACACCGGGCCAGAACAGCAAAGGCGCGAAGGCGGCGAGGGTGGTTGCCGTCGACGCCGTGATCGGCCACGCCATGCGTTTCGCGGCCAGACCGTAGGCCTTCGCCTTGGGCACGCCTTCCGCCAGTTTACGGTCGGCGTATTCGGTCACCACGATCGCGCCGTCGACCAGCATGCCGACCGCCAGAATAAGCGAGAACAGAACCACGATGTTCATGGTCAGGCCGAGCCCGTACAGCACCAGCACACCGGCGAGGAACGACCCCGGGATCGCGATGCCGACCAGCAGTCCGCCGCGCAGACCCAGCGCGCCGACAATAACGATCATCACCAGCAGGATCGCCGACATGACGTTGTTCTGCAGATCCGACAGCATGATGCGGATCTGGTCGGACTTGTCCTGGGTGAAGCCGATTTCGACGCCTTCGGGCCAGTTCTGACTCAGCTTGGCCACGGCCGCGCGGGCCTTTTCAACCGTGTCGATCAGATTGGAGCCCGATCTTTTGCTGACTTCCAGAACCAGCGCCGGTTCGCCGTTGATGCGCGCGCGTACCTGCGGGTCCTTGAAGGTCCGTTTCACAGAGGCGATATCGCGCACCTTCACAACCGCATCGCCGTCTGTCTTGATCGGCATTTCAAGGATATCGACAATGTCTTCGAACAGACCGGGCAGTTTGATCGAAAACCGGCCCTGGCCGGTATCCAGCGCGCCGGCCGCGATCAACTGATTGGACCGTGAAATGTTTTCCAGCAGGGAACCGGCGTCGATCTCGTAACTGTCCAGTTCCGACGGATCGACGACAAGTTCCACCGTTTCGTCACGTTCGCCGCTGATGTTGACTTCAAGGACGGCCGGAATGGCCTCGATTTCGTCTTGCAGCTCACGCGCCAGCTTCAGCAGGGCGCGTTCCTGGAGAGGCCCCGAGAGGGTAATGTTCAGGATCGGGAACAGGCTCAAATTGACTTCGTGGACCTCGGGCTCGTCGGTATCGCCCGGCAGATCCGGCTTAGCCAGATCGACCTGTTCCCGAACGTCGTTCATCGCCCTGTCGACGTCGAATCCGGCTTCGAATTCCAGCAGCACGTTCGCGCCGCTTTCAAACGCCGTCGACCGCATTTCCTTGACGCCTTCGATGGACCGCAATTCCTTTTCCATCGGGCGCACAAGCAGGCGTTCGGCATCTTCCGGCGAAATGCCTTCATGATGCATCGACACGTAGATGATCGGGATATTGACGTCCGGTTCGGACTCTTTCGGGATGGAGACATAGGCGATGAAACCGGCAATCAGAAGGAAGGCCAGGACAGAGATCGTCGTTCGCGACCGGCTGAGGGCGGCGTCGATGGGACTCACGACCGGTTTCCTTCCTCGCCGCCGGACTGGAAGCGCGGTGCAAGCACTGTATCGGGAACCGGCGTTACCGTTTCCCCCTCGATGACATATTCCTGTCCGACCGTAATCAGCGTGGCTTCATCGGGCAGACCGCCGACCCACATACCCTGCGGGGACGACTCCAGAATCTGCACCAGATGGAAGTGAACCACGTTGTCGCCGTCCACCGTTTTCAGCCCGACCGCGCCGGTGTCCGACAGTGTCAGGAAACCCGGAGATATCAGGTGTGCCTTGGCGCGAACGGTCGGCAGGCGAAGTTCCGCCGTCATGCCTTCGCGGAACGCATTACCGGTCTGGGTGATTTCGACCTCGACCCGGTAGGTGCGGGTGGTTTCATTGGCGACAGAACCGATATAGACGATCTTGCCCTGTTCTTCCTGACCGGTGATCAGCTTGGCGGACGCTGTTTCGCCAAGTCCGATCCGGCTGACTTCGCGTTCGGAGACATCGCCGACAACGAGGATCGGATCAAGGTCGGTAACCGTGCCGATGGTGTTGCCCTGTTCAACATAGTCGCCAAGTTCGACCTGCTGTGAATGATAGATCCCGCTGAATGGCGCCCGGATGGCGGTGCGGTCGAGTTCGACCCGCCATTGTTGACGCTGCGCCTTTGCGGCATCGAGTTCCGCAAGCGCCTCGGCCCGTCGGATTTCAGACTGAAACCCCTTGTTGGCCAGCTTGCTCGCCGCGTCGTATTCAATCTCACGCTGCGCGACCAGCGCCTTGGCTTCATCGTATTTCGCTTGCCGGTCCTCGATGCTCAGGCGGGCGAGAACCTGCCCCTTTTCAACGACTTCGCCTTCAAAGACGTCGATTTCGCGGATGGTGCCGGCGGTTTCCGCCCTGATGACGACGCGACGGGAAGCCTCGGTTCGTCCGGCAATCACCAGATTCGTCTGCCGTTCGCGGGCGACGCTGTCGAATACGCGGACCGCCTGCGGCGGTGCGTCATCCGGCTTTTCGGTCTCAGCAGTTTCGGCAACGGGTTGCCCGGCGGTTTCGACCGGATCGGCGAGACCCAGCATTTCAAGATTGCCGGACGCGATCCAGCCGATCGCGGCAATGGCCAGAACGATAGCAAGCAACATCGACGCGCTTGGCCTACGGCGTTTCTGGGTCGCTTTTTCCGGGGCTTCTTCTGTATTCATTATTCTGACCTGTCTGTTTCGCTGATCGACGCGCTTATTCCGCTGCGTCCTGTGTCGTGTCCGAGGGCATCGTTGTCCTGGTTCCCGATGCGTCGATAATGTTTGCGCGTTCCCGTTCCAGATAGTCGAGCGCCGCCTGGTAGACGGCGATCCCGAAGTTTCTGACGAAGTTCGGTCCGCGCGTCGCGTTGTCCGACAGCGCACCGGCGACCGGTTCGCAAAGATGCGATGCGCCTTCCTGTCCGCAATTGCGTATATGCTGCAGCTTCTGCCGGTACCAATCGATGCGCGCGTCGAGCTGCTTTTCGACATGACCCGGGGCGAGATAGTCCGTGAAAAACAGGTTGAACAGGAAATCCGACTTGAACTTGTCTTCCGACGGTTGGGTCGCCGCCAGCGAGGACATCAGGGCCTGCCGGCCGGCTTCCGTGATCCGGAAAATCTTCTTGTCGGGACGTTTGGCCTGTTCTTCCGTACGGCCATCGACCAGACCTTCTTCCGTCAGTCTAGCGAGCGCCGGATAGATCGACCCGAATCCGCCCTCGGCGAAAGCCGCGAAGGGGCCTTCTTCGAATGCCTTGCGTATCTCATAGCCGCTTGCCGGGCCGAGCGCGAGAACGCCCAGACATGTCGTTTTGATATCCATTGCCGCCACCGAAAATCGTATTGTCGACGCTGCGGCGGGATATAAGGGGACAGCCTACCTATATCAAGCAGAAATATATCGAATAGATATATCAATGCCTCGCTGTTGCGGGGGCCTGTGCGTACCGGCTTCGGTGGGAACCAGGCGGTTCAGACGATCTCGATACTGTCCGCCATCGGGCCCTTGTCGCCCATCCGGGTGCGGATTCTCACCGGCTGATCGTTTTCCACCGACATGATGCCGCAACGTTCCAGGGTGCGTGCGGAGATGAAAACATCCGGTCCGCCGGCATCCGGCGCGATAAAGCCGAATCCCTTGCCGGCATCGAAGAACTTCACCTTGCCGTCGACCGGGCCTTCCGAGACAGCGCCGCCGCCGGCGTCTTCGTTGCGCGGCGGTGCGCGGCGGACGCCGGTGGATGCATCGACGGAATGAATGACGGCGACCTGCAGACCACGCGGTGTTTCCATCAGGTCGGCGACAATGGTTGCGCCCTCGGGAAGCTCGGGGCTGCCGGCGGTTGCGACAACAGAAGCATGGAGAAAGATATCCGGGCCCCGGTTCGGGTTGGTGGCGAATCCGAAGCCCTTGGTGACGTTGAACCACTTTACGACGAGGGTTACATTTTCCTCGGCGATGGCGGGGGGCATACGACGGTCCATAGCAGTACTACCTCAAACACTACACAATAGTCAGCAAAACATGTACATCCGGAATGCTGACACGCGCGGCAGAATAAATCCGAACAATGTCACGCATCAACGTTGCAACTGTTACAATCTGGTGTCTGTTTCAAGTGATTGTAACGGTTGCGGGCGGTTTCCATCTATCGCCGGACCGTTGTCGCGGTCTGGCCGAACAGCATCTTTTTCGCATCGTCGGACAGTGTTTCCGGTTTCTTGAATTCCGTGCCCCGGTCATAGGCGCGCTGTACGGCCGGACGTTCCGACAGGGTGTCGAACCAGCGTTTCACATTGGGAAACTCCGCGATGTCGATTTCCTGGTTTTCATGCGACACAATCCAGGGATACGCCGCCATATCGGCGATGGAGTATTCGTCGGTAATGAATTCCCGGCCGGTGAGACGAAAGTCGAGCACACCGTAGAGACGGGATGTTTCATTGATGTAGCGGGTAATCGCGTAGTCGATCTTTTCCGGTGCGTAGGTTCTGAAATGATGGCTCTGGCCCAGCATCGGACCCAGACCGGCCATCTGCCACATCAGCCACTGCAGGACATCGGCGCGGGCGCGCGGTTCGGACGGCAGAAACCGGCCGTATTTCTCGGCAAGATAAATCAGGATCGCGCCGGATTCGAAAACCGAAAGCCGGTCGCCGCCGTCGGCCGGGTCGGTATCGACAATCGCCGGAATCCGGTTGTTCGGTGCGATTTCAAGGAAATCCAGGTCGAACTGTTCGCCCCGGGCGATATCGACCGGTTTGATTTCATAATCGATGCCCGCTTCTTCCAGGAAGATCGTGATTTTATGGCCGTTCGGCGTGGGCCAGTAATACAGGTCGATCATGGGTTTCCCATCTTCGCTATCGCGGCAGGCTCCGCAGCATCGCCGCGACCTGCCTACCTGATTTCATGTGGCCTGCCGAACGCCAATGTCAAGCCGGTTCGCGCCCTACATCGTGCCCTTGAAGCTGCCGCCGTCGAGCAGCAGGTTGTGGCCGGTGATGTAGCCGGCCTGGGCGCTGCACAGAAAGGCGCAGGCATCGCCGAAGTCGGAGGCCAGGCCGAACCGGCCGGCCGGGTTCGCCGCCGCCGCCTTCGCGATGACCTCCAGCGGATCCTTGCCTTCGCGCTTGGCCGCGTCGTTCAGGTTGGAAAAAAGCCTGTCGGTTTCGTGCGCGCCGGGCAGGATGTTGTTGATGGTCACGTTGTGCCGCACCGTTTCGCGGCTGAGGCCCGCGACGAATCCTGTAAGGCCGGCGCGGGCGGCGTTCGACAGGCACAGATCGGGGATCGGTTGGCGAACCGCCGCCGAGGTGATGTTGACGATGCGCCCGAACTTTCGCTCGATCATGCCGTCGACTGTCGCCTTGATCATTTCGATGGCGGAAATCATGTTGGCGTTGACGGCGGCCAGCCAGTCCTCCGGCTCGAAATCGCGGAAATTGCCGGTCGGCGGGCCGCCGGCGTTGTTCACCAGAACATCGGGGTCGGGGCAGGCGGCGAGAACGGCCTTGCGGCCTTCCGGCGTTGTGATATCGCCGACGACCGGGGTCACCGTTGCGCCGCTTTCCAGCGCGATATCCTTGGCCGTATCGTTGAGCGGGCCTTCGGTTCGCGCGGTAATGAAAACCGATACGCCTTCACGCGCCAGAGACAGGGCGCTGGCTTTGCCCAACCCCTTGCTGGCGGCGCAAACGATGGCCGTGCGGCCTGAAAGTCCAAGATCCATGCCTTAAGTCTCCCTGTTCCGTCCCGGCCTGCCCGGGCCCTGCCGCCGGAGCATAACGGTTGACACCTTGGCGGGCCACCCCACTATGGGGGCGCGCGCCGCGACAAGCGTCTCTGGACAACCATAACCGAAACAGGGCAAAGGCGAGATGGCTGAATTCGGCATGGCCGATTTGTGCATCCTGGTACTCGACAGCCAGGAACGCGCCCGCGAATCCATGGTCCGGACCCTGACGGCTTTGGGCGTGAAAGTCGTTGCCGAGGCCGATACCGCTGCGCTGGGTCTGGAAAAGATCGATACCAGCATTTTCGATTTCGACGTGGTCGTCGCCGATCTGCAGATGGCGGAAGGCGAGGGTGTCGAAATTCTGCGCCATCTTGAAGAACGCGACAGCCGGGCCGGCATCATCATTACCGGCGGTGGAGAAAGCCGCACCCTGCGCGCCGGGGCCGATCTGGCGCGGGCGCGGGGCCTGCGCGTGCTGGGCACGATCGAAAAACCGGTCACGATGGCGTCAGTCAGCGAAATGCTATCGCGTCTGGCATTCGACAAGACAGAGCATGATCCGATAGCGAGCCTGTCTATCGAGGCTGATGATATTGCCCGCGCCGTCGAGGAAAACGAACTGCTGGTTTACTACCAGCCGAAAATGGCGATCCCCACCCGCGAAATTGTCGGCGCCGAGGCGCTGGTGCGGTGGCTGCACCCCGATCACGGGCTGCTGCCGCCGGATGTCTTTATTCCTCGCGCCGTTGAAGCCGGGCTGATCGAACCGCTGACCCACCTGGTGCTGGGCAAGGCGTTCGAACAGGCCGGAATCTGGGCGCTGTCGGGACATATCGTGCCGCTGGCGATCAATATCGCGCCGGAAAGTCTGACCAATCTGGACCTGCCGAATGTGGTGCTGGACGAAGCCCGACGGCACGGCATCGCACCCGGCACAATCACTGTCGAAATCACCGAAAGCGGTGTGGTCAAGGACATGGCCGCGGCTCTGGACGTGCTGACGCGGTTGCGTCTGAAGGGGGTTGGTGTGGCGATTGACGATTACGGCACCGGCTTCGCCACGGTTTCGCAGCTTGAAGCCCTGCCGTTCGATGAGGTGAAGCTGGACCGCACGTTCGTTACCGGGGCGTCGCGCGCGCCGCGCCTGCGGAAAATACTGGAATCCTCGATAGCGCTTGCCAAGGAGCTCGATCTGAAAACCGTTGCCGAGGGCGTCGAGACCATCGATGACTGGAACCTGCTGGAAGAGCTGTCCTGCGATGTCGCCCAGGGGTTCTTCTTCGCCATGCCGATGCCCGGTACCGACCTGCCGGGCTGGATGATCGCGCAGGGCGATTAGGCACATCTTACCGAACCGCAAGGAAATTTACCGCATGTCCGATCTTTCAGAAGCCCCCTGGCAGGACGACCTGTTCGTCGCCCTGAAACAGGCGGATATCCGCCAACTGCCGTATGTGCCGGATGCCGGCCATGCGCATGTTCTGGCCCGGGCGCATAGCGACGGGCACATTCGCCCCGTTGTGCTGACGACCGAGGAGGAAGGCATCGCGCTGGCGGCGGGCGCGTGGCTTGGCGGTGACCGCTCGGTGCAGTTGATGCAAAGCAGCGGCGTCGGCAATTGCCTGAACATGCTGACGCTGATCTCGAACTGTCGTTTTCCGTTTGCGACGATCATTACAATGCGCGGCGAATGGGCGGAATTCAACGGCTGGCAGGTGCCGATGGGACGGGCGACTCCGGCGAGCCTGGAACTGATGGGCGTCGCCGTGATGCGCGTTGACCGGCCGGAAGATGTCGGCCCGACGGTCAGCGCGGCCCTGCATGCGGCCTTTGTCGGCGGCGAGGCTGTCGCGGTGCTGCTATCGCAGAAGCTTATCGGCCGGAAGGAGTGGTGAGATGACTGAGATGAAAGGTCTCGATCGCCGCGCCGTTGTCCGCGCGCTGGTTGCGGAACGGGGCGAAACGCTGGCCATTACCGGTCTCGGGTCATCCGCCTACGACCTGTATGCCGCCGGCGATCATGACGCCAATTTCTATCTGTGGGGCGCGATGGGTGCGGCCGCGATGACGGGGCTGGGCCTCGCCATCGCGCAGCCGAAGAAGCCGGTTCTGGTGATAACCGGCGATGGCGAACAGTTGATGGCTTTGGGCGCGTTCGCGACCATCGGCGTGCAGCGGCCGCCGAACCTGACGCTGGTGGTGCTCGACAACGGGCATTTCGGCGAGACCGGCATGCAGGAAAGCCACACGACGGCGGGCGTCGATCTCGCCGCCGTCGCAAGCGCCTGCAGTTTCGCGTGGTCCGAGACGATAAATGACGAGGCGGCTTTGGCCGGGCTGGT
This sequence comes from Alphaproteobacteria bacterium, assembly GCA_040222995.1. Classification (GTDB taxonomy): domain Bacteria; phylum Pseudomonadota; class Alphaproteobacteria; order UBA8366; family Aestuariispiraceae; genus JAVKBW01. Next base: position 229,883 of record JAVKBW010000082.1, read on the forward strand.
TTCGAAGATCGGCGTGACCGGCGGGCCCGGCTTCGCCCGTATTCTCATCAGCGCCGATACGCCGCCCCGCGCCCTGCCGTCACGCGACGGCGTTTACCTGAAGAACCGGGTGCGTCTGCATCTGGGGCTTGAGGTCTAGGGTGCGTCTCGATGTCCGTCTGCAAGATCACGCCCGACGATCATATCGTCATGCCGTGGAAAAACGGCGAAGGCACGACACGCCAGATCGCCACCGGCGGCAACGATCCCGATACCGGAGACTGGGGTTGGCGGGTTTCCATCGCGGCGGTGGAGCGGGACGGGGCGTATTCCGAATTTCCCGGCGTCGACCGGCTGACCACGGTGGTGGTCGGCAACGGCACCGACCTGTTTCACCCGGACGGCTCAACCATCGCGCTGAACCCGTTCCAGCCGACCCTCATTCCTAGTGATGTTGCGCTTTGGGGATTTCTGCGCGACGAGCCGATCGTCAATCTGAATGTGATGACGCGGCAGGGGCGCTACACGGCGACGGCGGAAATCATGGACGGGCCGCAGGAACGTACCGTCGAAACCGCACCTTCCGGCGTGCTGCTGGTTTATGGTCTTGGCGGGAAATGTTCGCTGCAATCGGATGGCGGTGATACGGTAGCCGCAGCCGAAGGAGAAACGCTGGTAATTGAAGGGAAAGGGTGTTCTGGCTTCACCTTGATAATTGAAGCGCGTGTTGCAAATATCAGTATCCGACACGATTAGGGCAGATTGCTACTGTATCGTGGATTCCGGCTGTTGTTCTGTTTGCGTATCGAATCTAGAACCGTTTTCAGTAAGTATTATATAGATCATAGCCAGAATGATTGCTACGCATGCACCCACGGAAATCTTGGTAAAGATTCCTGCGGTAAGAACAGATTCATTGTTTAGCTCGAACATTTTTCCTTGTGGTGATTGTGGGAGGGTTCTATCGGCAGACAACGCCCACACCAAACTTACAATCCATGCAATTATGGTCCAACCTGCTGCAAGATTGACCAGAAATATAAACAAAACTTTTCTATGCCATCGTCGGTAGGCGATGACGGTAGGAATAAGATAAATCCACAGCAGAAAAAATGAAACAAGTGCAGCAAACAGCCGAATTCCCGTTGATGAATCTGTCATTGTCGGCAGGAAAAACACATAGCCGAAAAGGATCGAATCTGTTGGTGCATTTAGAAGTGTAAAAACTGTAAGCCCAAGCAGGAAATAACATCCGGCACGAACTAAGCGTAGGTGTCTTGTATCAGTACGTTTTCCTGACTCGTCATACATAATAGACTACACCATACCAAAGGAAAATTTCTGGTATGCTAGGCAAATTAAACGGGTCGTTCAACGACGGTTGTATTTACGTTAAGTCTTCTTGGTTCCTGATAAGCTCTTACGAGGGCGCCTGCCGCATAGAAGACAGGCCCGGTGAAATCGGTTGCTGAGCATTAAACACTATATCACCCTTAAATAGCATTGACATTTGATGCACATGTTAGTATGTTTGGCGCATGTCAAAAATGATTCAGATACGCAATGTTCCGGACGGATTGCACCGGCAGTTGAAGGCGCGAGCCGCGTTGCAGGGGATGTCCTTGTCCGATTTCCTGTTGTCCGAGTTGAGCGATGTGCTGGAAAGACCGACATTGCAGGAAATGAAAAACCGGTTGAGCAAGCGACCCGGCGTTGTGCTTTCGGTATCTCCGGCTGAGACCGTGCGCGCGGAGCGGGATAGCCGTTGATCGTTGTCAATGCATCGGCGTTAATCGAGTTGTTGCTTCAAACGCCAGCCGCCAGATCCGTTTCAGATCAACTGTTTCGCGATAGGCAAACGCTTCACGCGCCGCATTTGCTGGATGTGGAAGTGGCGCAGGTTATTCGACGCTACGTTCTGTCGGGAGACGTCTCTGAACGTGAAGGCTCGGCGGCATTGATCGACCTCGCCGAATTTCCGATTCAACGCTATGCCCATACGGTGCTGCTGAACCGTATCTGGGAATTGAGATCAAACATAACAGCCTATGACGCCGCCTACGTGGCGCTCGCAGAAGCACTCGACGCAACACTCGTTACGCTCGACCGAAAACTGGCCGCCAGCGTGGACTCGTTCATCAACGTTGTCGCAATTTGACCCTGAATAGCACTACGCCCTCAACCGCTCGTTCGCAGGATCGAAAGCCGGTTCGGCAAGAACGGTGGCCTTGCGGTTGTTGCCCAGCATGAGAATGTCGAAAGTGCTGCCGGGTTCGGCATAGTCCGGGTGGACATAGGCGAAGGCGAGGGACTTGCCGCAGCGATGCCCGAAACCGCCTGATGTGCTGATGCCGATGGTCTTGTCGCCGTCGACCACGGCTTCGCCGCCGATGCTGTCGCTGTTGCCCGGCTCGACCTCGCAGTAAACCAGCTTCTGGGTAATGCCGTCCTGCTTGCGCTGCATGGTCGCGGCCTTGCCGATGAAATCGTCCTTTTCCAGCCGCACGAAGCGTTCCATGTCAGCCTCGATCATGGTGATTTCGTTGGTCAGTTCCGAGCCCCAGCCGCGATAGGCCTTTTCCATCCGCATCGAATTCTGCGCGTAAATGCCGAACAGCACCATGCCGTGCGGTTTGCCGGCGTCTTTCAGCGCTTTGAACACCGTCGGCATGTCGTCCATGCGGGTGTGCAGTTCCCAGCCCAGCTCGCCGACATAGTTGACCCGAAGCGCGCGCACCGTGCAGCCGGCGACCGTGATGGTCTGGCTGGACAGCCAGCGGAAGGCTTCGTTCGACAGATCGGCATCGGTGACGGCGGAGAGGATTTCCCGGCTTTTCGGGCCGACCAGAACGAGGTTGCCGTAGTCCTCGGTGACGTTGGTAACCGTTACGTCCGCACCGTCCTTGTGCTGGTTCAGCCAGTCCTCGTCGCGGCCTTCGGCCAACGCGCCCGACAGCAGGTAATAGTGATTGTCGGCCAGCTTGGTGATCGTCACTTCGCCTTCGATGACGCCATGATGGTTGAGAAAGTGGGCGAGACCGATGCCGCCGACCTTCTTCGGCACCCGGTTCGCCAGCACCCGGTCGAGGAATTTTTCCGAATCCGGTCCCGTTACCTCGAACTTCGCAAAGCTGGACATTTCGCCAAGGCCGGCGCGGTCGCGCACGCCCTTGCATTCCTCCGCCACGATGGCGTGGGCGTTGGTGTGGGAATAGCCGGGCTGCTCTTCCTTGCCGTCAGTGGCGTAATACTTCACACGCTCCCAGCCGGCGGTCGGGCTGAACTGACCGCCGCGTTCCGCCAGAATGTCATGAAGCGAGGTCCTGCGCTGGCCGCGGCCGGCGGGGCGTTCCTCGCCCGGGACGTGCAGCTTGTACATGTGCTGGTAATCCTCGATGGAGCGTGACCGCACATGATCTTCGGTCGCCCATTTGCCGTAACGACGCGGGTCAAGGCCGGCCATGTTGATTTCCGCTTCGCCATGCACCATCCACTGCGCCAGATACTTGCCGCAGCCGGCGCCCTGGGCGATGCCGATGGACGAGCCGTTGCACATCCAGTAATTTTTCAGCCCGCCTGCCGGGCCGAGCAGCGGGTTTGAATCCGGCGTGTGGGGAATGGCGCCGTGCACGACACGCTTGATGCCGCTTTCAGCCCAGATCGGCATCCGTTCCAGCGTCCGTTCAATCCACGGATAGATCCGGTCCAGTTCCTCGCCGAACAGTTCGTTTTCTGACTCCCATTCCGGATAGCCGCCGCGTTCGGCCCAGGCTTCTTCCGCGCCTTCGGTTTCATAGATGCCGATAAGCCCGGCCTTCTGTTCCTGCCGGTAGTAGGCGTCGGGGTAGGGGTCGCGCATCACCGGCATCTCGATGTCGGAATCGATGAATTCCTTGATCGGCTCGGTCACCAGATAATGGTGCTTCATGTTGCAGATCGGTACATCCGCCCCGACCCACTGGGCAACCTGGCGGGCATAACAGCCGGCGGCGTTCACCACATGCTCGCAGACGATGTTGCCCTGTTCCGTGATGACTTCCCATTCGCCGGACGCGGTCGGCTTGATGTCGGTGACGCGGCAGCGGCGGATGATTTCCGCCCCCATGTCGCGCGCGCCCTTGGCCAGCGCGTTGCAGCAGCCGGCCGGGTCGACATGCCCGTCATCAAGCGTCCACGCGCCCAGCTTGACGCCGGTGACATCGACATGCGGATTGATCTGCTTGATCTCGTCCGGGCCGACAAGCTGCATCCGGTAGCCGATCAGTTTCGAAACCCCTTCGACATGCTTGAAGAATTCGACTTCCGCATCGGTCACAGCGAAACGGATGCCGCCGCAACCGTGCCAGGACACATACTGGCCGGTCATTTCCTCAAGTTTGGGATAAAGGGTGTTGCCGTAGTGGTGGATCTTCGCCATCGAATAGTCGGCGATGAAACTGGGGCACTGGCCGGCGGCGTGCCAGGTGGAACCGGATGTCAGTTCGCCCTTTTCGATCAGAACGATATCCTTCCAGCCTTCTTCCGCCAGATGGTACAGCAGGCCCGCGCCCATCATTCCGCCACCGACAATTACAACACGAGCATGACTGCGCATGTTTCTTACCCCTTATTCCGATTTGGCCGCGTGCGGGACATCCTGTGCAGCGGCCGGTAGTTGAAATACTGTTTACCAGTCGCCGTTGCCCGCTGTCATCCGTTCGCGTGGAATTCTGACCGGCCATTTGTCGCGGATCTGCGCATCGATATCGTCGGCGATATGCCTTGGATAATGATTGGCCATCAACTTCTTGGTGCGGTCGACGGCCCGTTCGATGATGTCGGGCCGGCCTTTCTCGATCCATTCCTTCGGGCTCGTCCGGTCGCCAAGCGCCGGATAGAAGTAGTGCGACTGCATCAGATCGATGGTTTGCTTGCTGCCCAGGTAATGACCCGGCCCGTTGCGACAGGTATCGGCGATGGTATCCACCGACAGGGTTTCGTCATTGACTTCGATGCCGCGCACCGTGCGCAGCACGCTGCCGACTGCGTCGTTGTCCAGCACCATGGTTTCGAAACAGCAGCCCATCAGGCTGGCATGCATGCCGAAGGCTTCATAGACCATGTTGGCCCCGGAATTGCCAACCAGAGCATAGTTGTAGCCTTTTTCGTATCCGGCCTGGATATCCGGTACTTTCGCATCCGCCATGCCGGCGGTGACACCGCCCGTCAGGTCGTACCACGACGCCATCTGCGCGCAGCCCGCCATCAGCAGGGCCTGTTCGCCGCTACCGCCGCTCATCGCGCCGGTGCGCAGATCGGACACGAAAGGCCAGGTGCCGAAAATGCAGGGATGCCCCGGTACAATCAGATTGGCGTAGACAAGCCCAGCCAGCACTTCCGCAACTTCCTGAGCGATAGCGCCGGCCAGAGCCGCCGGGCTGGTCGCTCCGGCCTGGCCCGCCGCCAGCAGCAGCACCGGCATGCCGCCGCGCACGGCGATTTCCAGGCAGCGACAGGCGTCTTCAGCGAATTTCATCGGCGGCACGACAAAGCAGTTCGACTGCGAGACGAACGGGCGTTCGCGCCATTTCTTCTCGCCGCCGGCGATTACGTGCAGCATTTCCAGCGAGGCTTCCAGTTGTTCCGGCGCGACCCAGCTTGTGCCGACATGCTTGCTGGTGCCCGATACCGCGACATAGCAGGAATTGAAGTCCATCTCGAACGGGTCCGGCAGGTCGCGGCAGACCACGGTGCGCTGGAAGAAATGGATGTTGTCGAGCTGGTCCGCCAACCGGGCGAAGTCATACAGGTCCTTGGTGACCGATGGCGGGTATTCGCCGGTCAGCGGATTGACCGTGTGGACCGCGGCCCCGGCGGTGCCGAAATAGACCTTGCTGCCCCAGGGTTCCATATCGTGCTGCGGGTCCTGAGCGTGCAGAACGAAATGCCGCGCGGCATTGGCGATCGTGTCCTCGACCAGGGCGCGGGGAAACAGCAGACGACCCTTGTCATCAAGCCTGCCGCCGGCATTCGTCACCAGTTCAACGCAACTGGGTATTGCATCGGCCAGCCCGACCGTTTCCAGCAGGGTCAGCGCGGCTTCATGGATTTTCAGAACGTCTTCGTCACGCAGCGGCTTGTAACGGCCGCCGTCGAGCCCGGGTCGAACCGCCCGTGTGTCTTCTGTCAGCGGCGATGAGCGCATTTGCTGGCGGGCCAATCGACCGCCCCGGCGCCGGGCAAGGGATTCCACATTCGACATGGTCTTATACCTTCAAAAAGGCGTTAAGTTATAAAGCGAACAGTGTCTGGCGTTGTGGCTATGCTCAACCTATCAATTCTCACACTTGCATGAATATAATTAACCGATCAATGATAGCGTAATCGTTGAGGATACCCGGCTTTCTAAGGGTGCGCTGCAACATGGGAAAAGCCGGTATCGGTTAGGGGAGCTCAACAGTATTGAAACGCCGCCTGCCATCGCTCAGCGCGTTACGCGCATTTGAGGCCGCGGCCCGCCACCTGAGCTTTCGGGCGGCGGCGGAAGAGCTGTCCGTCACCCATTCCGCGATCAGCCATCAGGTCAAGGCGCTGGAGGCGCAACTGGGTGTGATGCTGTTCCGGCGTGGCCCGCAAAGCGTCAACCTGACGGAAGCCGGACAGATTTACCTGCCGGTGCTTCGCGACGCCTTCGACCGGATAGCGGAAGGCACCGACCTGATACGGGCCCTGGAAACGCCGCGCGAGCTGACGGTGCAGGTCTATGTCACCGTCGCGATCAACTGGCTGATCCCCCGGCTGCATTCGTTCCAACGCCGGTATCCGGAAATTCAGGTGCGCATCAGCACGGCCCGGCATTCCTGGAGTTTCGATCCGGAAGGCGCGGATGTCGGGATCATCCTGTCGGAACCGAGGGAACCGGGGTTGCAATGGACGAAACTGTGCGACTGCTCGATTTTCCCGATCTGCAGTCCGTCGCTGCTGGCGGCGATGCCGCGGCCGCCGGAACCGGCCGATGTTCTGCAGCACACGCTGATGCGGGTCTACACCGCTGCCGATCACTGGGGCGTCTGGTTCAGGCATGCTGGCCTGGAATTGCCGAAAGCCAATTCTCAGCTTTCCTTCGATTCCTACATCCTCGCCTACGAGGCGGCGATGGACGGACAGGGAATCGCCATGGTCGTCGCCCCCCTCGGCGCGCCCGATCTGGACGGTCACAAGTTGACCCGTTTCACCGACTGCGAAGCCGTTCTGCCGCAGTCGTGGCATATGGTCTGCCGGCCCGAAAGGGCCGACCGGCCTGCGGTACGCGCTTTCCGGACGTGGTTGAAGGAACAGACGTCTTAACGCATTATTCTGCGTTGACGACTCGCACTCGCCGGGGGAATAGGCTAGACAATTCGGGCCGGTGCGAATGGTGATCGGTACGGCAGGATCGACTTGGGGACGTTTTGATGGTGGGTGACGCCACATCCGACAGCAGTGCCGGCAGGCTGTTCATGCGCCGGGTAAAGCATGCCTTTCGCGAGCGCGAGATCATTATCCGGTCGGAAGGCCGGGTAAGGTATCTGCGGCTGACGACCGTCATGCAGGTTTCCGTCGTATGTCTGATTGCCGCCAATGTTGTCTGGGGTATCGGGGCTGCGGCGTCGTCATGGACCATGAACAGGGTTGTTGAGGCCAGAAACGACGAGATCGTTGAAGCGAAACTGGCCTACGAAACCTTGCGACAGGGCCTGATCGGCTATCAGAAGGCGATTGACGGCGCGGTGGCGTCGCTTGGCGGGGACAGGACCGAAGATCCGGCTTTCGTGCTGCCGGGGAAGATTGACGGCGCGCCGAAAGAGCTGACCGACATCGCCCATCTGAACGCAACCCTGCTGCAGTCGATCGAAGGGATACAGGACGACCTGGACATGCCGCTGGAAGAACGCGAGCAGGCCATCGCCTCGCGCCGCATGTTGCAGGAACGCATTGTCGCCTTGCAGGAAGCACTTGAAGCCAGCCGCATCCGCGAAACCAAGCTCGGCCTTGAAACCCAGGAACTGACGGCGCGGGTCGAGGCGATTCTGTCGGATCGCCAGCGGGTGATCGGCGAACGCGAAAATCTTGAAGCCCGGACCGGCGATCTGGCGGTCGATCTCGAACTGCAGAAACAACTCGTTGCCGAGCTTTCGACGGAAATCGAGAATCTGACCAACCGGTTCGAAGACGCGCGGCAATACGGGCACGATGTTGCGGCGCAGAACGAAGACCTTCAACTGACGATCGCGGTTCTGCGCGGAACGCTGGCGACCGAACGGTCCGAACGGTCCGCTATCGAGGCGCGGATCGGCGATGTCGCCGACGCCCTGGCATCGCGTTTGCCAGGCCATGCGGCAATGGAACGGATCGCGCAATCCGGCTCGGTGCTGATATCGCTGGAAAGCATCACCGGCGACATTACCAGCAGTCTGGATGATGCCCGGTATCGTACGGAATCGATGGTCAGCGTCGTCGACGACGTGCTGGAAGGCCTCACGAAAGTCGCCGGCGGCACGGTAGACGAATCCACTGACGAATTGCACAAGGTGGCGCAGGCGCGTCTGCTGCTGGCGGATATCGAAAACCTGCATATGACCCAGCAGAAAACGGTCGAAACCCTGCTCGCCGATACCGATGCATCCATCAGCGAGGCGGAAAACCTGCTGCAGATGACGAATCTTGAAAAGACGACCCTGGCGCAACTGGCGGGGCTGCCGATGGAAGCGCGGGGCGGTCCGATGACGACGGAGGACATTTTCAACGGTACATCCAGCGGACTTCAGGCGGATGTCGCCAATCTTGAGGAGAAGGTCGAGCGTCTGGTCGCGCTGCGCGAGGTCATGGCCTGCATCCCCTGGATATCGCCGGTCGATTTCTACAACATCACCAGCAAGTTCGGAAAACGGCGCGATCCGATTTCCGGCAAGATGGCGCTTCACAAGGGTCTCGACATGGCCGGTTGGCCGAAGACGCCGATCTACGCGCCGGCGCCGGGCGAAGTTACCTATGCCGGCTGGCACGGCCGCTATGGCCGGATGGTCGAGATAGACCATGGCTGCGGCATCAAAACCCGCTTTGCGCATATGCGGTCTATCAGCGTGGAAGTCGGCGAAACGCTGCCTCACCGCACCAAAATCGGAACCATCGGGTCGACCGGCAGAAGCACCGGACCCCATGTTCATTACGAAATCCTGATCGCGGACAAACCGGTCGATCCGGCGCCGTTTATCGAGGCCGGCCGCCATGTTTTCAAAGGCTGATACACCGGTGGAAAAGTTATCGCCATCATCGTCCCGTACCAAGGTACCGTCGATTGTCGCGGAAAACCTGCACATCGTCGGCAACCTGCAATCCGACGGCGATATCCAGGTCGAAGGCATCGTCGATGGCGATATCTCGACGAACAAGCTGACGGTCGGGTCCGGGGCCACGGTCAACGGGGCGATAATCGGCGACGAAATAACCATATCCGGCACGGTGAACGGACAGATCACCGCGCGGGCCATTCGCCTGACCCGTACCGCGAAAGTGGTCGGCGACATCAATCACGACAGCCTGTCGATCGAGGCCGGCGCGTTTGTGCAAGGCCTTTGCAAACGGATCGATCCCGGCAAGAACCCGGCTGGTAAACAGGTGTCCGGTTTGCCGGAAACGGCAGCGATACCGGGCAAGGTCGTGCCGGTATCGTCTTAGGCGCCGGTTCTTCCCCGCGAGGTTGCTTCCGTGTTCCTGAAACTGTGTCCCGTATTGCTGGTTTCGCTTCTGTCGTTCCTGCCGGCGGAGACCCGTGCGGAAGACCTTGCGGCGCTGGTTGAACAGGTGGATGGGGTCGACGATATCGCGGCGCTGGATTTTCTTGCGCCGGGCGACCTGATCGATCTCGGCGCGGACGGCGCGCTAACCCTCAGCTACCTGTCGTCCTGCCGGCACGAAAGGATTCGAGGCGGGCTGGTGCGGATCGGCGAGACGGGCAGCACCGCCACGGGCGGAGAAATCGACATCAGCGTCATTCCCTGCGACTCCCAGCGGGTTGTCCGCGCCGGCGCCGGCGCGGAAGCGTCGGTTGTGCGGAATTTCGGCGATACGCGGGACATGCTGTCGCCGGAACCGGATGTGATCGTGTTTTCGGTCTATCCGGTTCTGAAATCGCTGGCGCGGATCGGGTCGGTGCGGCTGATGCGTCTTGACCGGGACGAGCCGGAACGGGATCTGACGTTGCGGAACGGGATCGGCGACTTCCGCGACTATCGCCTTCGGCTCGCGCCTGACGGGCTGTACCGCATCATCAACGGCGAAACCGATACGATTTTCCGTGTCGATGCCGGGGCCGGTTCCGGCGATACGGCGATCCTGAGCCGTCTGGTCGTAATCTAGCCGCGTTACGCCAGACTGATTTCAAGCGCGCGTCGGAACATGGCGGGATCGACATTGCCGCCGGACAATACCGCGACGACGCACTGGCCCTGTAGCGGTACCATGCCGTTCAGGCATGCCGCGAGCGCAACCGCGCCACCGGGTTCGACGACCAGCTTCAGATCCGCAAAGGCGACCGCCATCGCCGCCAGTGCCTGTTCGTCGCTGATGCCGAAAGCGCCGGCCAGCAATGCGCGGTTAATCGGAAAGGTGAGTTTGCCGGGCATTTTCGACAGCAAAGCATCGCAGATCGATGACAGTCCGTCCGCATTTCCCTGTCGTTCGCCGCTTTCGAGCGACCGTCTCGTATCGTCGAATTCAGCCGGTTCGACGGCATAGACCGGGGTATCCGGGCATTTCGCGGCAAGCGCGGTCGCGGTGCCTGAAATCAGACCGCCGCCGCCGCAGGGAGCCAGCACCGCGTCGGCCATCACGCCGAGTTTCTCCAGATCCTCGGCAATTTCCAGCCCGACGGTGCCCTGTCCGGCGATGATGTACGGATCGTCGTAGGGACGCACGATGGCCGCCCCCCGTTCGGCGGCGATCCGGTCGGCGATTGCCTCGCGATCCTCGCCGAACCGGTCGTAAGTGACGACCTCCGCACCCAAAGCCCTGGTGTTCCGGATTTTGATTGCCGGCGCGTCTTCCGGCATCACGATCACCGCTGGCAGGCCGAGAACGCCGGCGGCGGCGGCGACGCCCTGCGCATGATTGCCGGAGGAGTAGGCGATGACGCCGCCGGCCGTTTCCTGTTTCGAAAGATTGGAAATCCTGTTGAAGGCGCCGCGGAACTTGAACGAGCCGGTGCGCTGCAGGCATTCCGGTTTCACAAGAAGCCGCCCGCCCAGCCGCTGGTTCAGAAGCGGCGATTCCAGCAGCGGCGTCCAAACCGCCTTTCCGTTCAGGGTCAGCGCGGCGGCCTCGATATCGCCAATGGTTGGCGCGTCATCGGAAACGGGAAAGGAAGTCATCGACAGCCTCGTTTGCAATGGGTTCCTGAAGAGTAGGGCAATGTCCTGCATCAGGCACTTCGACGCCAGTCAAAAACGGCATGCCGTCCTGCATTTTGCCGAATGTTTCCCGGCTCAGGATATCCGAGACCTCACCACGCAATGCGAGAACGGGAATGCTGCGCACGGCCTTGAAAAGGCCCCAGATATCCGGCAGGGCGGATTGCCGTTTCAGCGGTTCCGCGATGGCGGTATCCCAGTCGAGCCGGTAGCCGCCCGCACCGTCGCTGGTGACACTGCCATCGGCGACGATGCGCCACTCCTCCTCCGTCAGATTCGGCATGTTGAGGAAGGCTTTCACGTCGGTAACGACATCGTCGATGGTTCCGAAGGTCCGATCATTGCCGATATAGCCGATAATTCTGTCCAGACCGCCGGTTTCAACGGTCGGCCCGATATCGTTCATGATCAATCCGGCCAGCGCCATTGGGGTCGCAGCCGCCAGCCCAAGGCCCAGCAGGCCGCCAAGCGACGTCCCGGCGACAACAACACGATGGATGCCGGTCGCCGCCAGCAGGTGGCGAAGATCGTCGAGATAACGGGTCGGGATATAGTTGGACGGGTCGGGATCGTATTGCGACCGGCCGCGACCGCGATAATCGGGGCACAGAAGACGCCAGCCATCGGCCTGCCGCCGTTCGGCGAACAGGGCGAAATCCTTCGATGTACGGGCTATTCCGGGAAGACAGAGCAGAACAGGCCGGTCTCGCCTGTCGCCGCTCGGATAATCCCGGCAGTAAAGGCGCAGACCGTCCTGGGTGCGGAACCAGATGTCGTTGTACATGCCCCGGTCCGTTTACGATCTAGCGGCTCGCGGCCTGCGAAAGAATGGATTGCGTACTGAAGGCGACGATTACCGGGCTGCTGGCCGACCGCTGGCGGTAGACGGTGATGTTTTCCAGGACCCGCTGCACATAGTTGCGGGTTTCGTAATACGGAATCATCTCGATCCAGTCGATCGCCTCTTCGATGGAGCGCCGCGGATCGCCGAAGTCGTTTACCCAGCGCCTTGCCCGGCTCGGGCCGGCATTGTATCCGGCCAGCGCCATGACGAGCGACCCGTCGACATCTTCCAGCAATCCGTCCAGATAAGCCGTGCCGAGGCTCATGTTATAGCCGGTATCGTCGGTCAGACTGTCCTTGCGGTAGGATACATTCTGTTTTCTGGCCGTGTTCTGAGCCGTACCCGGCATCAGTTGCATCAGCCCGCGCGCACCGGCGCTGCTGATGGCGTACTGGTCGAATCCGCTTTCCTGACGAATCAGGCCGAACACGATTTCGCTCGGCAGCGCCAGACCCGGCGGTACCGGCAGTTCGGGATAGCCGGCCTCGATCAGCACCGTTCCGGCCTTGATGGCCTGGCGCGCGACATAGACGGCTTCGCCTGGCAGGCCGACCTTGATGGCCAGTGAAGCCACGAGGTTATAACCGGCCGGATTGTCGGCGTTTCTGCCCAGATGCCGAATCAGCGATGCAGCCGGTTTCCGGGCTTTCGCCTGCACCAGCATCGGAATCAGTTTCGCCAGCAAAGTGGAATCGAACGCTGCTTTCTCGTCCGCTGTCGCGATCGGATCGGCGGGCAGGGGCGGACGCTTGCTTTCGGTCAGATGATGCGCCGCCATCTGTCCGTAGAAGCTGGTCGTGTGCCGGGCCGCGACATCGTACCATTTATAGGCAATCAGCGATTTGCCGGCCGCTTCGGCGGCCCGGCCGGCCCAGTAGGCCCCGCGGCTGAGTGATACGGGATACTGTACATTCTCGTACATCGCCCGGAAATGCCCGAAGGCGACTTCCGGTTCATTCAGAAACCGCAAGGCCACGAAGCCGGAGAACCATTCCGCATCGGCAAAGGGAAAACCGTCGGTTGCCTTGTGCCGGCTGGCGATTTCATAGGCGCGTCGCGGGTTTCCGTCCCTCAGGAACCGCCGGGCCAGAATACTGCGTTCGCGCCACCAGAGGTTTTCGTATTCGACAGTGTCGGGCTGGTCGGAAAGCAGTTCCGCCGCACTTTCGTCGCGCCCCTTTGCGCGACGCCAACGCAACCGTTCATAAACCAGACCGGGATGATTCTGCAGGGCTGCGGGAACGCGGGAAATCGCCCTGTCAACGCCGCCGGACATCCGCTGCAGGGCAATGCGCGCTTCAGCCAGCGCCCTGGTTTCGGGGCCGACCCGGGCGGCCTGCCGCTTCGCGGCCGAAACCCTGCCTGTCCATAACAGACGTTCGAGCCGCGCCAGATGGTCTTCTGTCCGCAGATCGCCGCGGAACTGTTTGCGAAACCCGTATTCCTCTTTCACCGGGATGTCGAGTTCAACCCAGGCCCTGCGCACGATATCGACTGCCGCATCGCCGTGCCCGGTGCCGGTCAGCGCCAGGGCCAGCGCGGTTGCCCCCCGGGCGGTCACCGGCGCTTTGTCCCTGTACCAGGCGATCAGGCTTTTCGGGTCTTCGCTTCCGTCCAGCCGTTCTTCTGCATGCTTTTGCAGCAGGCTCAGATACGGCCAGTCAGGGTAGGAATCGATGAAGGCGGAGATTTCCGAGAAATCCGCATCGTTCTTGCGGTCGCGGTAATACAGCCAGTTCAACGCGATGGCGGGCAGTGGATCCGACGCTTTTTTGGCGTGGCGGAAGGCGTCTGGCCATTTGCCCAGATCGGCGGCAAGAAAGGCTGCTTCGTAATAGCGTGCGTCTTCATCGGAGAGACCGGTGGCCTTGACCGGGTTTCCGAACAGCAGCACGGCCAGACCGGCAATCAGCAACAGGTTCCGCACCAGCAGACCGGTGCGCCGCCATATTCCGATAACGGGCGCGAGTGTTTCAAGAGGCGTGAATCGGCGCATTTCGTCCTTCGTTCGTCAGTGTACCGGATCAGGACAGATACTGCTTGTTCGCAGGGATAGCATAATTGCGGGCGACAGCCTATCCCGGTTTACGGCGTGGGATCGGAAAAAACCGTGTCCTGACCGTGCTGCGCTATCTTGTTTGCAGTGCGTTCAATCTATAATGTCCGCGACCTTCAACCTCTGGCGATTCGGCGGATGCCGATACTTTCGGGAGAACGGAAATGGCCGCACGCTTCAACGGATCAATGACGGCGCTGATCACGCCGATGCATACCGATGGGGCCATCGACGAGAAAGCGTTCCAGGAATTCGTTCAGTGGCAGATAGACGAAGGCACGGACGGCGTTATTCCGGTCGGGACAACCGGCGAATCGCCGACACTGAGCCATCCGGAACACCGCCGGGTAGTGGAACTGTGCCTCGAGGTCGCCAAGGGCAAGGTGGATGTCATCGCCGGCACGGGATCCAACAATACCGCCGAAGCCATCAGCCTGACCAAACATGCCGAAGCCGCCGGGGCGGATGCCGCGTTGATCGTCACGCCGTACTACAACAAGCCGACGCAGGCCGGTTTGTATGCGCATTACGCGGCGATTGCCGAAGCGACGACGATACCGATCGTGATTTACAACATTCCCGGACGCAGCATCGTCGACATGTCGGTGGAGACCATGGCGCGTCTGGCGAAGGACTACGACCAGATTATCGGCGTCAAGGATGCGACGAACGATCTGAACCGGCCGGTCAACACGCGGCTGGCCATCGGTCCGGATTTTTCTCAATTGTCGGGCGAAGACGGCACTATTGGCGCGTTTCTGGGGCAGGGGGGACATGGCTGCATTTCCGTCACCTCCAATGTCGCGCCCGGCCTTTGCGCCCGGCTGCACGATAGCTGGCGGCAGCAGGATCTGGAAACCTTCGCCGAAGTCCGGGACCGCCTGATGCCGGTGCACCGGGCGATGTTCTGCGAATCCTCGCCGGGACCTGTGAAATACGCGGCCAGCCTGCTCGGAAAGTCGACATCCTTCGCGCGGCTGCCGATCACCGAAATCGCCGACAGCAGCAAAGCGACGGTGAAAGCCGCCCTGGAAAGCGCCGGCCTCTTGTAAGCGACAGCCTCACGGCGACGCGCGGGCGATACTCGAATGGCGGGAAAAAACACAAAGAAGCATGCGATCACATCGGGGACGGTGGCCGTCAACCGGCGCGCCAAGTTCGACTATGAGATCGAGGATTCTGTTGAAACGGGGATCGTCCTTACCGGCTCGGAGGTGAAGGCGCTGCGAACAACGGGCGTCAGTCTCAACGAAACCTATGCCGGGCCGAAGCAGGGCGAACTGTACCTGTTCAACATGCATATCCCGGAATATCCGAATGCGCCCGACGCCCATCAGCATGAACCGCGCCGGCCGCGCAAACTGCTGGTGCACAAGCGCGAGCGTGACAAGCTGCTGGGCGCGGTGCAGCGGCAGGGCGTCACGCTGGTGCCGATCAACCTGTATTTCAACAACCGGGGCCTGTGCAAACTCAGCCTGGGAATCGGCAAGGGCAAGCGCGAGATCGACAAGCGTGAAACGATCAAGGAACGGGACTGGAAACGGAATCAGGGACGGCTGCTGCGCGACAACCAATAGGCTGAAAGGTCAGTTCCGCAGCGGTATGGAAAACAGCACGCTGCGGTTCGAAAGATCGACGCCCTGACCGTTGATCGTCGCCTGGCCGGCCACCGGCACCAGTATGCCCGCCGCTTCGCTGGCGTCGCTGCAGAACATCTGCCAGTCGCCGTGGCCAGCCGTGCCATTGAACCGAAGCAATCCCTCGCAATCGATACCGAGATACTCCATCCGGAATTCGAACCGGCTCGCCGTGCCCGCCTTGGAGACAGTGACGGCGACATGGTTCAGGTCGGTCCTTCCATACCAGATCAACGCCATCGGCACCGGCGTCAGGGCGACGTAATTAACCGGCGAGTTCGGCGAGACCGCATTATCCTCGCTGATGACAGTCGGGGTGGGGGCGAGACCGACAGTTTGGTTTTCGCCGGCCGGTTCAGCGGCGGATTGGTCAGCCTGCCGTACCGGCGCAGCCGGCTCAGACCCTGCCGGCGGCGGCGCGTCGAGAGAACACCCGGCCAGCGTCAGGCCGATCGCAAGCACTGTCGTGAAAAGAACAGACAGGTGGCGGTTCAAGCCGGGAGAGCAAGGGACACCGGCCACCTGTCTAGTTCCTTTCGTCGAGTGAAGCCGTCTCCAGACCGAAAATGCCCGGCGTAAGACGGCCCATGGCAAACAGTACCTGATAGGCGGAAACCATCATGGTTGTTCTTGTATCGACGAGGGTAATATCGGCCAGCAGCGAGGCTTCCTCCGCTGCCAGATATTCGAGCGACGTGCCGACGCCGTTGTTCAGGCGGTCGAGCTGAATATCGGCGATCTCGCGTGCGGTCGATGCCGATTCCTCGGCCAGATCGATCTGTTGCCGCGCCGTCTGGTAGTTGTTCCAGGCCGATTTGGCTTCCTGAATGACCTGGCGATGGGCGAACCGGTTGCGGTTTCTGGCGGCGACTTCCTGCTGCCGCGCGGCGCTGGTCCGCGCCTGGGTGCCGAAGCCGTCGAACAGGTTCCAGCGGCCTTCAAGCAGGATCGAATAGTCGCGCCGCACACCGCGCACGGTATCGACATTGCTTTCGTAGTTCTGCGTGCCCTTCAGCGTGAAGGTCGGGTAGCTCGTCGATTGCGCCGCGCGTACCTGATGGGTCGCCTGATCGACCTGTTCCCGCGTCACCATGATCTGCGGATTGTTGGCGAGAACGATTTCCTCCAGTTCTTCCGTGCTGGCCGGCATCAGATCGTAGGGGATCGTCACCGGCGTCATGTTCCCCAGATCGGGCATGTCGCCGAAGGTCTGGGCATACTGGTAGACGAAATTCTTGAAGATGCCGTCGAAGCCGACCTGGGCTGTCCGGTTGCGTTGTTCGGCGGCGACGAGGGAGAGCAGATCGATTTGATTGACGGTCTCGCCGACCGCCTGCCGCTGCAGGTCGATTTGTGACTGGATGACGTTTATAAGATCATCGAATTTCTTGTATTTTTCTTTTTGTAACAACACATTGATGTATGTTGTTAAAGCGGTGGATAGGGTGGTTTGCGTAACGCTTTCCAGGGTTTCGCGGGCGACCCGGGCGGCGGCGTCCGCGCTGTCCAGGTTGGCTTCCTTCAGGAACCCGTCGAACAAATTGAGAGAGGCTTCGAGGCTGGCGGATTCACGGGCGAGACGCGAAGTATCGCCATCCGCGGCGGCCCGTCTGCCCGGGCTGTCGATTGACTCGAACCCTTTGTCGCCGGTGGCGTTGAGCTGCGGCAGAAACTTCGAAAAGGCGTCGTCGGTCAGCGCCTGGGCGGCGCGGTAGTTGGCGCGTGCTTCGCGAATCTGCGGATGCGACTCCAGAAGCAGGGTAAGCTCCTCCTGCAGCGGATTCGCATCTGCGACGCTGGCGAAACTGAAAACCGCAAAAGCCACCGCTGGCAAGGTGCGAGCGGCATGCCGCAAAAACATATCCCCCCCGTTCATGAGGCAGGCTGTTACAAAATGTCTGGACGCTCTCCCAGCGCCGACTCCAATAAAACATTGGAGTCAGGGCAAAACACAAGAACCGGCAGGATAAAAAAACGAGAAAAGCTTTCGGTGTGATAAATTGACCACCGAATTCGAATATACTGGCAACCCCATGGCGGGCTTGATTAATTGCCGATTTGACGGGTTAATTCGCCAGTGTGTTGCGTGTCACAGAAAAATCTCGGTTTCCATGCCATGTATGGTGCATATCCGGGGAAAGACATGTATAGTTGCAATGCACGAAAGGGGACAGTGCAAGACGGGCTCGGGAAACTAGGGCCGGCTTGCGGTTTTTGCCGTTTCGGAGCCGATGCGGCTGATTGAGGTAGATTGAATGGCCGCACGAATTGAGGGCGACGGACCGATAGCCGGCGGGTACAATTTCTCTGCAACGGATGCATCGGTGTTAACGGTCGATGCGGGTAATGCCGTCGATGGCGTCCTGACGCTGCCTTTCGATACCGATATTGCCGGACTGCTGCTTGGCGGAACCTACAGCCGTCAGGGACCGGACCTGCAGATCGAAGACGGCGGACAGTCGATCCTCGTCACGAACTATTTTCTGCAATCGTCTTCCGTTTCCATAACCGCGCCCGGCGGTGAAACCGTTTCCGGCCGGGTGGCGTCAGTTCTTGCCGGTCCGGCAAACCCGGGTGAATATGCACAGGCCGTCGGTGGCGCAGCCGCGACGCAGATCGGCGAAGTGGTCGAGCTGACGGGCGATGTGACCGTCCGGCGCGTCGACGGAACGACCGAAACCGCCGACATCGGAACGCCGATTTATCAGGACGACCTGATCGAGACGTCGGATTCCGCGTCGGTCGGGCTTGAATTCGTCGACCTTTCGACGTTTGCACTCGGGTCGGATGCGCGACTGATCATCGATGAACTGGTCTATGAACCCGGCGCCGACAGTTCGATGAACATGAACCTTGTGCAGGGCGCTTTTTCGTTCGTGTCCGGGCAGATCGCCAAAAGCGGCGACGACGACATGGTCATCCAGACTCCGGTCGCCACGATCGGAATTCGCGGCACGGCGGGGACCGGCGACCAGAACAAGGTTGCGTTGCTGGAGGAAGCCGGCGGCACTACCGGTGAAATCACCTTCACGACACAGGGCGGCAGCGTTGTCCTGACACAGCCGAACCAGGTGACCGGTGCGGATTCGCCTTTCGATGCGCCGACGGCGCCGACAATTGTTCCGTTGAGCGATATCCAGGCGGAATTCGGCGCGGCGCTGCAAAACCTTCCGGTCAATCTTCCCGCCAACGAGAATATCAGAAATACGACGGGCGACGGATCTGATTCCGGCGACTCCGACGATGGAGATTCCGGCGGCGAGGATGCTGAATCGGAAGACGAGGCCGAAGCGGAGGGCGAGGGCGAAACCGACACCGCGGAAGAAGGCGAGGGCGAGGGCGAAGGCGACGAAGCGGAAGAAGCCGCCGACGCGGAGGGCGAAGGTGAGTCCGAAGACGCCGCCGAAGGAACAGAGGTTGCCGCGGCCGACGGCAACGAAGAGGGCGAAGGCGAAGGGCAATCCGAGTCCGAGGACGGCGAACAGGCGAATGACGGTGACGGCGCATCCGACGGCGACGGTGAATCGGAAAGTGAATCCGAAGAGCAGGCATCCGACGGAGAAGGCGAGTCCGAATCCGAAACCGAAGCGCCGCAGCAAAAGGTGGCTGTTGCACCGCAGAAGCCGCCGCCGAAAAAGCCGGAACCGGCTACCGGGACAAAACCGGGCAGCGAAGGCGCCAAGGGTAACGAAAACGTCGGCGACCAGATCAACAAGGATATCAAGGAATCGATCGAAAAGGCGACGTCCGACAGCGGCGGCCAGGGCGGCGACAGTTCCGATGAAACCGGTGGCGATGTTGTGGTTGTCGATCCGGTGCCGACGACCGTGATCGCCGAGGTAATCGACGCGAGAATCAAGAACGCGCTGGTATTTATCGACAGCAACAGCAACCGGGAACACGATGCAGGCGAAAGCTTCGCTTTCACCGATGCTTTCGGCAAATTCTCGCTGCAGACGTTCGACGCCGACGCCGAGATTGTCATCTCCGGCGGCGTCGATGTTTCAACCGGCCTGCCTTTCGACGGCGTGCTCGTCGCGCCGGGCGGATCGAAAGTCGTTACGCCGCTGACCTCGCTGATGCAGGAAATCATCGCGGCAGACCTGGCGGAGAACCCTCAGGGCCCGGCCCTGACAACAGCGCAGGCGCAGACCGTTTTGCTCGACATTCTGGGCATTTCGCTGCCGTCCGGCATCAACCTGACGACGTTCGATCCGATTCAGGCCATCACGGGTATTAACCCGACGACCAACGAACCGACAGCGGCGGCCGAGGCGGCGGAAATCGTTTTCGCCGCCGGGCTGAAAGTCACCGGCGTTCTGGTGCAGGTCACCAGCGCAATAACGGGCCTCGACGAAACACTGAGCACTCAGGAAGTCGCATCGGTGGCGATCAAGAGTCTTGCCGCCAACCTCGCCGCGCTGTCGTCGGAAGATGCGCTGCACGGCGATATCGACGCCTATCTGTCTGATTCCGGGTCTATCGATGCGCTGTTCGACGAAATCGCCGGCCGTCTGCCGCTCGTGGACAATGTATCGCCGCTGGACAGCGCGGAGCTCGCGGCGCTGAAATCGGCCAGCGGCGCGCTTGCCGGTCTCGCGGCTGAATCGATCGCGGTCATCAATGACGCTATCGCCAACGGCGAGGGTAACGATGCGCTGAAGGACATGATCCGGGCGCAGCGGATTGTGCAGGGCGATGCGGCGCGCGAAATTTTCGAGGCATTCCAGGAAGAAGGAACCGGCGCCGGACTAACCGGACGGCTGACGGAATTCGAGGACCGCTTTGTCGGCGGCGGGCAGGGTGGTGGCGGTTTTGCCGACCGGATTGCCGATGATGAAGCCGCGTTTCCGATCTATCTGGACGACGATATCACATCGGGCACGAACAACGCCGAGGCTATCGTCGGGTCCAACGGCGACGATCTGATCGAAGGGCTGGGCGGCAACGACATCATCACGGGGCTTGGCGGGCGCGACCTGCTGTTCGGTGACGGCGGTAGTGACATCATCGACGGCGGCAGCGATGCCGATACGATTTTCGGCGGTAATGACGCCGACGACCTGCGCGGCAATACCGGCGACGACATCCTGTACGGCGATGCCGGCAACGATATTCTCTCCGGCGGCGACGGCAGCGACATTCTGAACGGCGGCGCCGGTGACGACGTTCTGCTGGGCGATGCCGGCAACGATGTGATTTACGGCGATGCCGGCAACGACATCCTGCAGGGCGGCAGCGGCACCGATGTACTGCTGGGCGGGGCCGGTGACGATACGCTGCTGGCGGACGGCGACGGCGACTTCTTTGCCGGCGGTACGGCGGAGTTTCTGGACGTCAATCAGGATGGCCGGCCCGATGCCGGCGTCAATCAGGGTAATTTTACCCAGGTTTCCGATTCCAGCACGAACGATACCGTCTCCTATGCCGGTGCGACGACGACCGTCACGGCCAGCCTGACATCCAATACCGGTACGGTGGCCGGCGGCGCGGGCGTCGATGTTTATGTTGGCATCGAAAATCTGACAGGCGGCGACGCCGACGACCTGCTGACCGGTTCGACCGGCGCCAACGTGCTCGCGGGCGGCGCGGGCAATGACGTTCTGGACGGTGTGGCCGGCGCGGATACCGTGCTGGGCGGCGACGGCGACGATGTCATCGTCTTCAATCAGGATCTTGTCGGAAACGGTGCGGTAATCGATGGCGGCGACGGCACGGACCGGTTCCTGGTCGCGGGCGGTAGCAATGTCGATCTGACATCCGCAACATCGGCGACGATCAGCGGCGTCGAGCTTTTCGATTTGCAGGATGGCGGCGATTCAACGGTCACCATCAGCGCGGAAGGCATCCTCTCGCTCGGCGGCACAATAGCCATTGGCGGCGACAGTAACGATCTTGTCGAAACCGTTGTCGGCGAAGACTGGGTCTTCTCGAAAACCGTCGTGATCGACAACAAGACATTCGATGAATTTTCCATTACGACCGCCAACGGCGTCGCGGCGGTGCGGCTGGAACGAGGCGGCCCTGAAACCGACAGCGGTATCGGCGATGCGCCGTTTGTAAACCAGTCGTTCGGGGCGGCTCTGGCATTCGATGGCACGGACGATGTCGTCGATTTCGGTGACGATCCAGCACTGGCGCCCGGCGCGGATTCGGCAACGGTCGATACCTGGTTTTTCTGGGGCGGTTCCGGCCAGACATCCGGCACCATCGTATCGCGCGGCAACGCGACCGCCGCCGACGAGGGCTTCCGTATTTTCATCGAAAACGATGCGTTGATTCTGCGCGTCAATGCAGACCCGGCCGGTGGGGCGCTGTCGCAGGCCGCAACGCATATCGACATGAGCGGCAAGGAAGCCGGTTGGTACAATGTCGCGATGGTGGTCGACGTCAAGGACGGGGCCAACAACGACCAGATCAGCGGTTATCTGAACGGCTCGAACGACGGCTGGGCCGCCGGCGACACCGATACGGTTTCTTCGAATATCTTTTCACAAAGCGGCGACGGCATCGCCGGAACGGCGGACTTCCTGGTTGGTGCGGTCGATACCGGTTCCGGCCAGACCGGCTTTTTCAACGGTGCGGTCGATGAAGTCCGGATCTGGGATCAGGCCTTCACCCGCGTCGAAATACCTGATCTTGTCGGTGGACTGACATCGAGTTCGCAAACGAACCTGCGGACCTGGTGGCGGTTCGAAGATCTCGGGTCGAGCACGGCGAATGAAGAAGTCGACGGCGATCTGAACGGTTCGATTTCCGGTGCGACCTATGTGACGTCGGAAGCGGCGTTGACGCATTTCTTCGGCGGCGGGCTGGATTCCGAATCCCGGGTTCCTGTCGAGATCACCGTGCAGTCGCTGATCGAGGCGATGGGTGCGGACCATGAAGACGATACGCTGGGAATCGCGATTACCGACGCGCCTGTCGACGGCTTCGGCGGCGACCTGTCGCCGATATCCGACGCGGTCGTCTGGGAATATGCTGTCGACGGCGTCAATTTCGTGCCGCTTACGAATGTCAGCGAAAATTCGGCTCTGCTGCTGACCGCCCCGGCGAAACTGCGCTTTACGCCGAACAACGACAATGTCGAGGGCGATTTCGATCTGGCGTTCCATGCCTGGGACCTGAATGACGAAAACGCCAGCGGCGATACCGGCATCGAAGTTTCCGCATCGCTTGCAGCCGATGGTGGACAATCGTCGTTCAGCGCCGATACACAGGTTCTGCGGTTCGACGTGCAGGGACCGAACACGATCCCGACGGTGACGGTGACCACGGCAAGTGTCTCGCTCGACGAAGATACAAGCCTGGCGATTGACGGGTTCGAGGTCGATGATGTCGATGCGGCGGCGGCGCCGGTCGTCGTTACCCTGTCGGTGACGAACGGCATCATCGATGTCGATGAAACGGCATTTCCGGCCACCGCCGGCGACTTCACGACAACGATCATCGGCGACGGCACGAACACTGTCGCGCTGTTCGGCAGCATTGCGGACATCAATGCGCTGATCGCGACGCAGGATGGCATCGTCTACTTCCCGGACGAAGATTTCGAGGGGGCGGACACCTTTACAATCGATATCAACGATCTTGGCAACACCGGGTTCGGCGGGCCGCTGGCGGCAAGCGACAGCATATCGATCACAGTCGATCCGGTGCAGGACGCGCCCCGCATCATCAGCGCCAACGACCCGGAAATCGTCGCCACGCTCGCAGAAGATACTGCCGAGGCCAACAATTCCGGGGTCGGTATTGCCGAATTCATTTCGACCATCGCCTTCGATCCTGATGTCGGCGCGGTCGGCGGCGTCGCGATTACGGGCCTGGATGACAGCAACGGCGCCTGGCAGTTCTCGACCGATGGCGGCGACGGCTGGACCGATATATCGGCAGTCAGTGAAGCCAACGCCCTGGTTCTGACCGATGACGGCCAGAACAGAATCCGGTTCCTGCCGGAACCGAACTTCTTCGGTACGCCGACCTTGACGGTGCGGGCCTGGGACCAGACGGACGGGTCATCGAACGGCGACTTCGTCGATATAACGGAAGACGAAGAAGAGGAAATCAATGTCAGTGGGGCGACTACCGGCGGGGGCGGTGTGCCCGAGGGCGCGTTCAGCGACGACGATATCGACATCGCCATCGATGTGACGCCGGTGAACGACGCGCCGATCGTGACGCCGTTTTCCGGCGATGAGTTCCAGGTCAATACCGGCGGTACAACCAATGTCGATTCACAGGTTCTGGCGCTGGCGGACGGCCGATATCTGGTCGCCTGGTCTTCCGAGGTCGGGAGCGGCGATTCCGATATTCTGGTGCGGCTGTTTGCGGCCGATCACCAGCCGCTGGGCGGCGAGGTTACGGTCAACAATACCGCATCGTTCCCCGACACGACGCCGCAATTAGCGCAACTGGCGAATGGCGATGTCGCCCTGACGTGGCATTCGGTGGTCGACGGATCGGGCAATCCGGAAATCAAGGCGACGGTCTTCAGCGTCGAGGATGACAATTCCATCATCTTGCCGGCGTCGGATATAACGGTCTCGGCGACTCCTGCAGACGCATTGGAACCACAGATCGTGGCATTGTCCGGAGGGGGTTTCGCCGTTGCCTGGGAAGAAGTGATCCTTGGCGATCCCACGCATTCCGACGCGGTGTTCCGTATTCTGGACTCCTCGGGAACGCTGGTCAGCCCACAGCGAACGCTGCACGCCTTTTCAGATGAAAATCAGGGACCCGTCGCGCTGGCGGCATCGGATGACGGCGGCTTCTTCGCGATATGGACCGACGGCAACGCCGGAACCGGCACGACAGACCGTGTCACCGTGCAAAGGGTGGCGGCGGAAGGCGCACTGGTGCTGCGCGACGGGTCCAACCCGTCCGCGCCGTCCGACGACGCCGATTCGTTCACCATCGGCGCGGAACTCGACAATGTTAAGGTTACCGACGCCGTCGCGCTGTCCGACGGCGGCATTGCCGTTGTCTGGCATGGGGAAACAAGCGCCAATAACGAAGACTTCTTTGTCCAGTTCATCAATGCCGACGGCTCGTTGCGCGGATCTGAAATTCAGGTGCATGACCGGGGCGGTGACGGCAGCAGTGGTTTCGCCCAACTGACGGCGACAGATGACGGCGGCGTTGTCGTCGCCTGGCTCGAGAATCTTGCCGCTGGCGATAGCGGAACGGACGTTCTTGCGCAGCGGCTGGATTCGAACGGCGCATCGATTGGCGATCCGGTGCTGATCAGCGACGATTTCACCGGAAATCAGGATTTTCCGGACATTGCGTTGTTACCGAACGGGCAGGTTGTCGGCGTGTTCGAAGACGCCGCTACCAGCGGCATCGCGGCGCGGGCCTTCTCGCTGCCGCAGGAAAACCCGGTTATCGACGCCAACGGGCAAATCCTGATTACCCAGTTCGACGCCGACGAAATCGATTCCGGAGAATCGGTTCTGGAAGCGACGATCTCGGCGACGAACGGCAAGATTCTGCTGGATACGGAGCAGTTCGATGGAACCGTGGTTTCCGGCAACGGGACGTCGACTGTCCTGATTCAGGGAACAATCGGTCAGATCAACGATCTGCTGAATACAGCGGACGGGGTGGAATTCGTTGCGACGTCGCTGGGCATCAATGCATCTGTCACCGTGACCGTCGATGACCTCGGCAATGTGGGGGCCGGCGGGGCGCTGAACGATTCCGCCACGATCACTTTCGTGCCGTCGCTGACGGAAACCATTCACGACCAGTCTTCGAATACCCTGTTCGGTACCGTCAGTAACTGGTCTGACGGGCTGCCCGACGGCAGCAAATCGGCGGTGTTTAACGGCGCGGGCACGCTGATCCACAATATCGGCACGACCCTGGTGGGCGAGTTCACCGCCAATACCGATTTCACGTTGTCCGGCGGCACCCTGACCAGCGTTTACGGCGGCGATGTCATTTCCGGCGAAACCTTCCGCCTGCAAGGCGGCGAACTGGTTCTGCGGCACGGATCGCTGGCGGTTGACGGCACGTTCGAGTTTGCCGGCGGCGCAATCGGCGCAGGCGACGGCACCCTGTTCGCCAACGGCCCGATATCTTTCGGCACCGTTGTGACGCTCGACGGCCAGCTCCATCTGAATTCCGCTGCGGCGATCAACGGGCTGATCATGAACGGCGATGGGTCATTGCAGTTTTCGTCGGCGGTCACAATCCAGGACACCAATACGTTCAACGCCCGGGTGATCAACTCGAACGACGGGTCGCTCACGGTCGATATTTCCTCGCCGAGCATCCTGACGCTGAATGGTGGTATTACAAACAGCGGTGCGATGACGATAACCGGCGACGGCGCGGCCGGCGCGCGGATCGTGCTTGGCGAAGACTCGATCTTCACCAATACCGGCGCGCTGACCATCGACATGGCGAACGAGGCCGAAGCCGCTTCGATCAGCGGCCGTATAAACAATACCGGCTCGATCACCCTTTCCGATACGCTGGTTGTAGACGGCGAGTTGCGTACCGAATCCGGCTCAATCTTTATCGCCGCCAACCAGGAATTGCGGATTGCGAACGGTGCGGCGCTTCGGCTTGGCGCAGCGACACAGCTAACCGGTGTCGGGTCCATCGTCTTTGCCGCGGGCGCGGCGGCGGTTGAGCTTGAAAGCGATTTCGTCTGGAGCTCGTCGACCCTCGGCTTCGATGTTTCCCAGGCCGCCGTCACGATAGACGGCCCGGGCGCGTTCATCTTCGGAACGGATTTCGCGCTGCCGCTGGGCGATGAGGTTTTCAACGCGGAAGTCATCGTCGACGCAGGCGTTGTGCTGACTCTGAATTCGCCGATTGCCGACGCCGCGCTGGAACTGAACGGCGGGCTTACCAATGACGGCACGTTGGTGCTGTCAGGTGAAAATCTGTCCCTGAATACCGGCGGCGAAACCATCGTCAACAACGGTACGCTGGTCGTCGATCTGACGGCTGCGACCGATATCGCGACCATTACCGGCAACCTGACCAATGAAAGTCAGATGTCCATTGAAGACAATCTGACCGTTATCGGTACGTTCCAGAACAACGGCACGCTGGATATTGCCGAAGGCGTAACGCTGATCGTCGATGGCGGCCAGCTTGTGAATGACGGGACGATTATCGGGCAAGGTCAGATCGAATTTCTCAATGGCGGCCAGTTGGTGAACAGCGGCATCATCGACGCCGGCGGCAGCGACACGGTTGCGACGCTCGATATCGCGGGCGGGGCGGTGATTTTCGAAGCCGGGTCGACCCTGCAGGTGGATGTCACCTCGGAAGGCGTCGACCGGGTGTCCCTGTCGTCCATCGACCTGACGACGACAACCGACACCCTGTTCCTGAATTTCGCTTCGGACATCGATATCGGGTCGCTGGGCAAGCTGAAGATCGTCGATATCGAGAACTATGTCTTCGGTGACGGGCAGTTCGACATCAAGGACAGCAACCGACCGGACGTTACCTTCCGCCTGTTTCACGAAGAAGACGGCATTTTCTTCGAGGTCGATGAATTCAACCAGCCTGCGGTGTTCCAGTCCGTCATGGGGGATTCCTACGTCATCGATAATCTGGATGCGCTGCAGGCACAGGCCAACAGCCACGATGTTATCGCTGCGCCGGTATCGGTCGACCAAATCGACAATTTCACCATAGAAGCCAAGGTCAAATGGGACGGTACAGATTCCGACAGCAACCAGGTGGTCTGGGGCAACGGCGACACGCCGAATGACGGTTATGCGCTCGAACTTATCGAGGACGGCGGAACCGGCTATACGTTCGGGGTTCGCATCGGCGGTGGATCGCTACTGGATTCAGGCGTTTCGGTCGTTGCGGATCAGGTTGCCCATGTGGCCGTCGTTCGCGAAGACGGCGCCTGGAAACTGGTGATCGACGGTACCGAGCACGATCTCGCATCGACGGAAGATCCGTTGACGCCAACGGTTTCCTTCCATCTGGGCCGCAATACCGGCGCAATCGGACCCGGCGGCCAGAACGGGTTCTTCGGCGAAATCGACGATGTGCGCCTGTTCGATATTGCACGCGATACCACGTCCATTGTAGCCGACGCGGACAGGCTTCTGACCGGCCTGGAAGACAGCCTGATCGCCTACTATCAGGGCGGGCTGGTCGACCAGACCGGCAATGGCAACGATTTTGTGTCGAACAACAATGTGACGCTGGATGGCGCTCTGAACGCACCCTATACCAGCCTCAACTTCGCAGAGGATGTCGGCGGGCAGGCGATCACCGGCCTGTCGGTGGCAGACCCGGAAGAAACGACCGACCCGATTACCGTAACGCTTTCGACGGATCAGGGGATCCTGACCCTTTCGGAAACCGTCAGCGGCGGCATTACGTCTGTCGATGTTACCGGCAATGGCACCGGGTCGATTACCGTCACCGCGACAATTGCCGCCATTAATGCAACTCTGGAAGCCGCGGACGGGTTGACCTTCACGCCGCCTGTCAATTTCGAAGGCGACGGAACGTTCACCCTGACCACCGACGACGGAATTTCGGCCGGTGAAACGACGCTTCCCTTCACGGTTTTCGAGCCGAATATCGCACCGGACATTTCCGGTGCACGGGCCTTTGATGGATCGCTGCAATTCGATGGCGTGGATGCGTCGGTCGATCTTGGCACGGGGGCATCTTTGCGCACCGGCACCGGCGCCTTTACCTGGGAAGCCTGGGTCAATATCGCCGAGCTTCCGGGTTCCGGTGACTTCATGCGTATCCTGCGTATCGGCGACACCAACCCGGAAAAGGCAGCGCTTACGATAAACGATTCCGGGCAGGCGGTTCTGGCGCTTTCCGGCGCAACGAACGCGGTATCGGCCGATAGCGTCACGACGGGTGAGTGGGTCCATATCGCTGCAGTTCACGAAGGCGGTGCGCCGGGGTTGACCCAGATGTTCATCAATGGCCAACCGAGCGGCGCAGCCGTATCGCAGAATATCAACATCAATGGCGGTATCGCGACGATCGGCAGCGACCAGGAGCTGGCCGGTGACGCGGTCGCCCTCAAAGGGGAAGTTGCGGAAGTTCGTATCTGGTCAGAAGCGAGAACCGACGCGGATATAGCGGGCAATTTCGATTCCAAACTCGAAACGCCGCAAAGCATCGCAAACCTTGAAGGATATTGGCAGTTCGACGATGTCGGACCAGATGGAGTCTCGCCCGATCTGACAGGCAATGGCAACGATGCCCGTGTCGGGCAGGGAATTCCCGCCGATCCGTTCGGCCGGGTGTTGAGCCTGGATGGCAGCGACGACCATATCGAATTCGGCGCGGCCGGCGATCTTGCCACCGGCACCGGCGACTTCACCTGGGAAGCCTGGATCAGGCCGGACAATACCGGCATCAGGCAGACAATTCTTTCTTTGGGCGACGGCACGAACAATGCAGGCGGCCTGTTCCGCGTTGAAGCCGACGGCACGCTCGATTTCAGCTATCCGGAAGCCAGCGGCGTCACCGGCGCCACTGTTCTGACCGACGGTCAGTTCCACCATGTCGCGGTCGTCCATTCCGGCGGGTCGCTGCAGTTATTCGTAGACGGCGTGGCCGAAGGCGCACCGGTCAGCGCGCCGGCGGATTTACAGGCCGGCGATACGTTTATCGGCGAAAGCCTGTTCGGCGGCGATGTATTCCAGGGTGAAATCGCCGATGTCCGGGTCTGGGATATTGCCCGATCCGAAACGGAACTTGCTGACAATAAAGATGACCGTCTGAACGGCGACGAAAACGGGCTTCTCGCCTACTGGAAACTTGATGAGGGCGACGGCTCGACCATCGAGGATTCCGCTATCGGCGGCGCCGGGCATCAAGGCGATGTATTCGACGGCGGTTCAATTCATGCCGATGCGCCCTGGGTAAATGAATCGCCGCTAGTGCTTGGTCCGAACGCGGTCGGCCGGTCGATTGCATTCGATGGCGTGGATGACAGGCTGATCGCCGGTCGCGGCCCGGATGACGTGCTGGCGATTACCGGCGATGTGACGCTCGAAGCCTGGGTTCGCCCCAACAGTGTCGAAGGCACGCAGACCATCATCAATTTCGCCGGCGAAGGCGGGCAGGAATCGGACAATGTCCTGTACCAGCTTGAACTTCGGGCCGGTGGTCTTGTCCGGACATTCCACGAAGCCGGGACCGGGTTTTTCGTCAATGACTTCGATGCCGGCATCACGGCGAATGCGTGGCACCATATCGCCGCTGTCAAAGACGACAACGAGCAGACCTGGACTGTCTACGTCAACGGCGAGCAGGTCGGCGAACCGGTCAGCTACAGCGCCAGCGGTAGCGCGACGGGCGGCGAGCTTTCGGAACTGATTATCGGTCAGCGATCGGACGGGATCGGGTCTTTCGACGGTCTGATTTCCGACGTCCGGGTTTGGGATATTGACCGCAGCGCCGAACAAATCGCCTCGAATTACCAGGATTTCATCAACGAATCCGATATCCACCTTGTCGCCAACTGGCAGATGAACGAGGTGACCGGTGGCGATTTACCGACCGTTGTCGACAATACGGACAATGCCATCCATGCCGTTCCAACGGGCGATACCGAGCTGGGCGCGGAATTCCAGGTCAACACGACCACAGCCGATGCGCAGACCATCGCATCGGTCGCCGCCCTGGCCGATGGCGGATATGTTGTGGTCTGGGATTCGCTGGGACAGGACGGCGATGCGGATGGTGTGTTCGGCCAGCGTTACGATGCGAACGACAATCCCGTCGGCGCGGAATTCCAGATCAATACCATAGGCGCGGGTGATCAGGGATTTTCGACTGTCGTCGGGCTGGCGGATGGCGGGTTCGTCGCCGCGTGGCGGTCGGTAAGTTCACCGTCAGGCGATGTAGATGTCTTTGCCCGCGTCTTTGATGCGGATGGCGAACCGCTGGCAGCCGAGTTCCAGATGAACACGACGCTGACCGGCGATCAGGACAGCGTGAAGATCGAAGCGCTTGCCGGCGGCGATTTCATAGCTGTTTGGGAATCGGCAGGGCAGGACGGCTCGGACAATGCCGTTATCCTGCAGCGTTTCGATGCCTTCGGAACCGCCGTCGGTGCGGAGATTCTGGTCAATACGGAAACCACCGGTGCGCAGGGCCTGCCGGATGTCACGGCTTTGACCGATGGCGGTTTTGTCGTGACATGGGAATCGATAGGTCAGGACGGTGAAGACGGCGGCATCTTCTTCCAGCGTTTTGATGATACCGGCGCGGCGACCGGGACGGAAACAGCGGTTAACACGACGACCCTGCGCAGTCAGGACGAACCGACTGTGGTCGGGCTTGCAAACGGCGGCTTTGCCGTTCTGTGGGACAGCCAGGTCGATGCGTCCTTCGACGAAAACATCATCGCGCGGATATTCGATGCTGATGGACAACCGGTCACTGGCGAATTCCAGGTCAATGTCACGACGGCAAACGATCAAAGACTGGTGGAAGCCGTGGCCCTGCCGGATGGCGGGTTTATCGCGGCCTGGGAATCGGACGGACAGGACGGCGACGGGCTGGGCCTGTTTGCGCAACGCTTTTCATCGACCGGCGGCGCGGTCGGTGGCGAATTCCGCATCAATTTACAGAATTCCGGCGATCAGGAAGAAATCTCGCTTACCGTACTCGCGAACGGCGATGTCGTCGCTGCTTATCAGTCGTTCGGTCATGACGGTGACGATCTGGGTATCTTTGCACGCCGGATCGGTTTCGACGGCCCGGACCTTGTCACGACATCGCCGGCGAGCTTTACCGATACGATCGAGGTGCAAGAGGATGGCAGTGTTACCGTTCAGGTGCTGGTGCAGGATGCCAACGGCGATGATCTGACGGCCAGCATTCCGGCTGACGGCGAACCGGCGAACGGTACGGCGGTATTCGATCTGGAAACCGGGTTCCTGACCTATATCCCGGACCCTGATTTCAGCGGTACAGATACAATCACAATCGAAGTTTCGGACGGCGAAACAACGTCCAGCAAGACCTTTACGATCAACGTTATCGGCGACAACGACGCGCCGGTTATCGGTCAAACGGAACTCGCCGCCGCGTTGGGCGCCATCGTATCGACCTTCGACGACGATGCCGACGGCTGGACCGTCATCAACGATTCCCCCGGGGTAGAATTCGTTGCGGAAGGGGGTAACCCGGACGGCCATATCCAGGCGTCGGATCTGGGCACCGGCGGCATATACAGCTTTGCGGCGCCGGCGAAGTTCCTGGGCGACAAATCGGCCTTTTCCGGCGGCACCTTCAAGTTCGATACGCGAACGGATTCCGTATCACCGGTACCGAACAGTGCGTTGATACTGCAGGGAGCCGCCCTGACTCTGGTGGCGATAACGCCATCGCCGGGCGCGGCCTTCGAAACCGTTTCGGTTTCCTTGGATACGGCTACGGACTGGCGGGTCGGTTCGGGTTCCGGCGCTGTTGCGACCCAGGCGCAGATTGATGCGGTGCTGTCGGACCTGACGGCCATCCATGTTCCGGGCGAGTACGGTGGCGATCTCGATACCGGGTCGCTGGATAACGTGCAGATGACGCCGCCCTTCGTGGAAGGGCAGAACATCGTGCTGACCCTGACGGCGGATGACGCCGACGGCGATGAGCTGACTTTCACCATTGATACGCTGCCGAATGACGGCCGATTGTTCCAGACCGCAGACGGCGTTACGCCGGGCGCTGAAATAACCGCCGGCGGCACGGTCGTCAGCAATGCCGACGGCAAGGTCATCTTCGTTTCCGATGCCCTTGTGAGCGACGCCAGCATCAGTTTCGATTTCACCGCAACCGACCCGGATAATCTGTCCGATACGGGCACGCTGACGTTTGACGTCGTCAATGTAAGCGACCCGATCAGCCCTGGCGGTGCAATCCAATTCGACGGTGTCAACGACAGGCTGGTTGTCAGCGGGTCGGCGGATGTCAGTTTCGGTTCAACTGAAGACTTCTCGCTTGAAGCCTGGATATACAGCACGTCCGACGGTTCCAGCCGGGTTATTCTTGACAACAGGGATGGCACAACGGGCGGATACGCCCTGATGCTGGATGTCGACAACAATCTGGAATTCCGGATGATCGGCACGAACCCGGCGCCGAGTGTATCCATTCTGTCCGATACCGCGGTGGCGGTAAACGAATGGACGCATGTCGCCGTGACGGCGGACCGCGATGGCAATGCCACGCTCTACATAAACGGCGTGGAAGTCGGGTCGGAAACGATTGCCGGCGACAACGGAACCAATATTTCCGGCGACCTGTTCATCGGCCATGACAGCGAAAATATCGCCAGCGCCGAAAATCCTTTCGAAGGCATGATCGACGAAGTCCGTATCTGGGGCGATGTCCGCACAGCATCGGAAATCAGCCAGAATGCCGGCCAGCAGGTGGCAACCGACGAGGCCGACCTGAATGCCTATTATCGTTTCGACGATCAGGCGACAGTGGATATTGAGATCATTGATCTCACCGGCAACGGTAATGGCGCGTTTCTGGGCGGTATCGACGGTTTCGGCGATCTTGAGCCCGCTTTCATCAATCATCTGGGCAAGGCGATCGCGCCGGCAGCGGGCGGCGAGAACTCTGTCGCCGACGATCCGCATTTTCAGCCGGAATCCGGCTCGTTGTCTGTCAGCAGTTGGTTCTTCTACGACGGCGAAACGGTGCTGTCCGACCAGTATCTGATCAACAAGGGCAACCAGACGGAAACGGATGAAGGGTATTCGATCCTTCTCAGAGACGACAACAAGCTGGTTGTCCGGGCCTCGACGGATGCCGGAACAACTGCCGGCGCGGCGGCCCAAACCTTCGACCTGGCGGGGCTTTCCACCGGATGGCATCAGGTAACGATGGTGATCGATCAGGACGGGTCGGCGGGCGAAGTGCGCGGTTATCTGGACGGGTTCAGAGACGGCTGGGCGGACGATGCGTCCCTTGGTGGAACCTTTGCGCCCGGTTCGATTTCCGAATCTTCGCGGTTTGTCGTCGGGCGTAACGGCATAACCGCCGGTGAGGAATTCGACAGCCTGATCGCCGACGTTCGCGTATTCAAGGCGGCGCTGACCGATCTGGAAGTCGATTTCTATCAGCTTCAGGCGCTGGCGGGCGATGAACCGAACCTTGTCGGCTACTGGACCTTTGCCGGACTGTCCGAAAGCGGAACCTTCACGGACCTGTCCGGAAACGGCCATGACCTGGATATTCCGGGCGGCGTCTTCAATCTGGTCGATGTGCTTGCGCCGATCACGGGCGATGAAGTGCAGGTCAAGGAAAACACCACGATCAGCGGTATCATGTCGGGTGGCGAGGCGCAGGACGGCACGGTCTTCAGCATCAGCCAGGGGCTGGCCTCCGGCACGGTCACGATCGATTCCGATACAGGCGAATGGTTCGTGACGGCCGATCCGAACGCGACGGGATCGGAAACCTTCCAGGTTCAGGTAACCGCCGGCGGTACTACCTCTTTCCAGGATATCCGGGTTATCTACGAAGACCTGACATTCGATCCGACTGTATCCGGTGCGGCGCTGCAATTCGAAGGCAGCAATACAACCGGTGCGGCAATCGCCAGCGCGATCCAGGGAATTCCGACAACCAATCAGCAGATCACCTACGAGCTCTGGCTGAACCCGGCTGTCGTCAATACCCCCAATACGCCGGTTTCCTATGCGGTCCCGTCGACCGACAACGAACTGACCCTGTCTTTCGTCAACGGCAATCTGGAAGTCGGCGTCGGTGGAATACTGCATGTTTCATCGGTGCCGATCTTCGAGAATGAATGGCAACACGTCGCCGTCAGCTACGATTCGGTGACGGAAACCGTGAACGTCTACAAGAATGGCGTCCTCGGCGACAGTTTCGAAATGACCGGCGCCGGCGCCATCGAGGCAGACGGCACGCTGGTGCTGGGTCAGGATCAGGATTCCGTGGGTGGCGGATTTGCTGCATCTGATGCCTATTCCGGCCAGCTTGACGAATTCCGCTTCTGGAACACGCTTCGCACGGCGGAAGAGATCGCTGATAACTACAACGGTCAGGTTGCCCCTGACGATATTGACCTTATCGCCTATTACCGGGCTGACGGGTCCGATGGGACGACCCTGGTTGATCTGACCGGCACGAACACTGCGGCACTCACCGATGTCGATGTTCTGACCCACCTCGGCCGCGCGGTCCGCTTTGACGGTAACGAGGGCAATATTGTTATTGCTGATGACGGGGCCTATTCCAGCCAGACCTTCACGATCGAGGCATGGTTCAAATCCGATGCCGGCAGTCCGGGTGTCGCCCAGCGCATCGTCAGCAAGGCGCATGGCGCTTCCAGCAATACCTGGACGCTTTCGGTTGCCGACGGATTGATAACGGCGGCGGGCCAGATCAACGGCGTGCCCGTCACCCTGACAGGAACGTCCGGCGGCGATGTGCGCGACGGCCTGTGGCATCACGCCGCCTACAGTTTCGACGGCACGACCCTGCGGCTGTATCTGGATGGCGAAGAAGTCGACTCCGTCGTTCCGGGCAGCAGCGTGCTGGATATCGACGGCAACCCGGTCATGATCGGCGACTACGACAATACGGATACCTTCCAGCAGAATTTCCAGGGTGAAATTTCGGATGTCCGTATCTGGGACGTTGAACGTTCGGCGACAGAGATCGATTCTGACAAAGACAACCGCCTGAACGGTGACGAGGCCGGGCTGGTCGGATACTGGCCGCTGGACGGCGAGTCCGATGGCGACGGCAGTGTCGCCGTCGACTTTTCGGCGAACGGCAATGACGGCTTCCTGCAGAACGGGGCCGAATTCGTCCGGTCCGCGCCGGAAGTATTCGGTACGGACGTGTCGACACTTGAAGGCGTTACTGTCAGCGGTCATTTCGATACGGTCGAGGCGCTGGGCGAGCAAACCTTTTCCATCACCGGCGGTGCGTCGGATGGTAACGGCGTAACCTCGCTTGTTATCGCCGGCGAGGGCACGGCCTATGTTAGCGAGAGCAGTGGGGCATGGTGGTTCGCGATCCTGACCCCGGCTTCACCGGCGTATCGACGTTTGAACTTACCGTCATCGGGTCGATCCGGGGCTTCGACAATGCGACGATTACGGTCGACGTCCTCGAAGAGCCTGATGCCGGTAACGACCCGTTCGTTTCGGGCGGCGCTGTGCAGATGGCGGGCGACAACACGACGGACTTCCTGCAGACAACAGGCGCAACCGACGGGCTTGGCACCGGCGACGCGCTGACGCTGGAAATGTGGGTGCAGCCGACAAGCACAGACAGTGCATTCAGATCCTTGTTTGCCTATACCGATCTGACTGTTGCCAACGCATTTAACCTTTTACACAACAGCACAGGCGTCGTCCTTTCCATGGGCGATGCTGGCGGCGATAGAGTAGATTCCGGATTTACTCTGGCCGACGATGAGTGGGCGCATATCGCGGTCACCTGGCAGTCCAGCGATGGTGAGACCAAATTCTACAAGAATGGCGAACTGATCACGACAGCCACTTACAAAGCCGGTGAAACGGTCGATAATGGCGGCATCGTTACCCTTGGCCAGGACCCGGATAATGTAACCGCTACATTGTTTGGAGCTACGCAGGCCTTCGAAGGGCTGGAAGATGAAATCCGGTTCTGGAACCGGGTGCGGACGGAAGAGGAAATCGAGGCCAATTTCAACAGACAGGTCGATGCGACCGATGCCGATCTGATCGCCTATTACAATTTCGACGAAGGCAGCGGGCTGACGGTCGCCGACAACAGCACAAACGGGAACGACCTGACGATCAATGGCGGTGTCGACCGCATTAATTTCCTGGATGGTGCGGCCGATTTGCCCGGTGTCGCCGCGGCAGATGTCATCACGGTCGCCAGCAGCGAGGGCTTCGATTCCACCGAAGCGACCTGGAGCGTCTGGGTGAAGACAGACACCGAGGTCAGCGGCCTCACGGGTCTGATCGCGCGCGCCGATACGGCAAATGATAACAACGGCGTTTTACTGAATCTTCAGCCCGGCGGCCGCGCCGGCATCAATATCAAGGCGGCGGCCGGCGGCAGCTTCGGCATTACCAGCACGACCGAGGTCGATGACGGCCTGTGGCACAACGTGACGGTGACGTTCAGCGTCGAAACCAACACGATGAAAGTCTATGTCGACGGTGTTCTTGAAAACACGAACACGGGAATGCCGAACTTCTCCTTCAATAATCAGGACCTGATCTTCGGCGGCAGCGAGTCTGGCACACTCGGACCGCTGGACGGTCAACTGAGCGATATCCAGATATGGAACAAGGTTCTCACCGAACCGGAAATCCGGGAAGCGATCGACGGGCCGCTGGCCGGCACCGAAGACGGGCTGGCCGGATACTGGCGTCTTTCGGACGAAACGGGATCCGCCATCGCGGTCGATGCGACCGGCAACGGCAATGATGGCGTGCTCGGCGGGGCAGCCGATTTCGTCGATGCCGCGCCCGACGTTCTGGGTACGGATATCACCGTTGAATCGCGCGGCGTCTTTGCCGGTTCGTTCGACGCCACCGGTCTTAGCGGCGATATCGCCTTCGGAATCGAAGGCGGAACGGTTATCGAAGAAATCGCTGAACTGGTCCTGCCGGAAGGCACGGTGCGGATCGATGTCGATACCGGCCAGTGGACGTTCGATCCCGAACCGGGTTTCTTCGGTGATTTCGCCGACCTGTTCACTCTGACCGCGACAGGGTCCGTCAGCGGCTTCAATTCGGCGACGATGTCGGTGTCGATTATCGACAGCGGCATAGTGCAGGCGGTTCAGGGCGGGGCGCTCCAGTTCGCCGGCGGCAATACCACTGATTTCGTAGAAGCCGAGAATATTCAGGGACTTAACACGGCGAACCAGCAGCTCACCACGGAAATGTGGCTGCAACCGCAAAGTGTAACAGGAAGCCTGCATCCATTCTCCTACGCTGTCGACGGCAGTGACAACGAATTCACGTTCAACATCGTTAACGGGTTTATGACGATTATAGTTGAGGCCCAATCGGTATCGACCAGCGTCGAAGTCGATGTTGGAGAATGGCAGCATTTCGCCGTCACCTGGGATCAGGCCACCGGCGATCTTGAAGTTTTCAAGGATGGTGAATTCAGGTTCGGCTCAAACGTGGCTCAGGGCGGAACGATCGAAAACGGTGGCACACTTGTTCTGGGGCAGGATCAGGATGTTCCCGGCGGCGACTTCGAAGCTTCGCAGGCTTACAAGGGGTTGATCGACGAGGTGCGGGTCTGGAATACCGCCCGGACAGAGTCTCAGATCGCTGATAATTTCAACCGTCAGGTCAACGAGGATGCCGGCGATCTGGCGCTGTATTACCGCTTCGACGAAGGCGAGGGGCTTTCGGTTATCGACCATACGGGCAACGGCAATGACGGCACGATCAACGGCGGTGTCGACAGACTGAATTTCCTGGATGGCGCGGTGAACCTGAATGGCGGGTCCGACAAGGTTATCATCGCAAACAACGCCGCGCTGGATTCCGACGACGGCACCTGGAGCATCTGGGTAAGAACCGACGGCTCGGTGAACACCCTGACGGGGCTGATGTCGCGCGCCGACCCTATCGATAACAAGAATGGCCTGCTGCTCGGCATCGTCAATGGCGGCCAGCCGGCGATTAATATCCAGACCAGCGGCTCCAGCATTGCGGCAATCGCCTCGACAGCGGTCGATGACGGCCTGTGGCATAATGTGACGGTAACCTTCGATTCCGCTGCCGGCGATTTCAATCTGTTTGTCGATGGTGTGCTTGAGGCGAGCCAGACAGGCATTGGCGGCGCCGGTTTCGATGCCGATGATCTTATCCTCGGCGGCAGCACGACGGGAATCCAGGCATCGCTGGACGGTCAGCTCAGCGATGCGCAGGTCTGGGATCGCCCGTTGACGGCCGCCGAAGTCGCACAATTGCAGACCGGGCAGCTCGCCGGCAACGAAGACGGGCTGGCGGCGTACTGGCGGTTGTCCGACGATATCGGATCAAGTGTTGCACAGGAAGTCACCGGTCTGGCCAGCGACGGTGTGCTGGACGAGTTTGCCGCCTTTGTCGATGTCGCACCGGAGATCAAGGGCGTACTTGTCTCGATGGGGTCCGACCTTGTCTATTCGGGCCAGATGATCGCCGTTGACGCCGCCGGCACGGTGCAGTTTTCGGTGGAAGGGGGAACACAGTCCGGGCAGAAATCCGTTCTGGCGCTGAACGAAGGCACGGTCACCGTCGACGTCAATACCGGCGAATGGAGTTTCGCACCGAATGACGGATATGCCGGTACGTTCGAAGACCTGTTCACCCTGATCGCGGATGGGACCGAAGGCGGTATCGACCGGTCGGTCATTACGGTTCAGATCGAGGACAACGATACGCTTGTCGATGTCAATGGCGGCTTCCTGGCCGTTGACGGTATTGCCGGCTCTGGCGCATCTGTCGCCGACGATCCGTCGCTGAATTTCAGCGTGCGGGATGCCTTTACCGTCGAAGCGTATGTCTATCTTGAAAACACGACGGCGAACCAGACGATCTTCCAGGCGGGGTCAGGCGCAACGAGAGCTTTCGCTCTGTCTGTTGTCGGCAGCGATCTCGTCTTCACCGTGGAAGGCGAAACTGACACGAACACCATGACCGGCACATCCGATGCTGTGACCGCCGGCCAGTGGCATCACGTCGCCGCGACCTATGACGGATCGGATATGACGGTTTATCTGGACGGCGCTGTCTACGCGACTGAGCCCTTCGATGGCGGTGTCATCGATCAGGCGGGCGATTTCGTCATCGGCAACACGGCGGCCGGCAATGTGCCGCTGCAGGGGGCGATTGACGAGGTTCGGGTGTGGAACGTTGCACTGGACGAACAGCAGATCAACGATGGCATTGCCGCGGTCGTGCCGGCGGACAGCGACGGCCTTGTCGCTTACTACCGGATGGACCAACAGAGCGGCGGCGTTCTGCGGGATGCCACCGTGAATGCCAATGATGCGATAATCGACGGCGAAGCGCGGTCCATCGCGAATATCGGCCAGGCGCTGAGATTCGACGGCGTCGATGACATCGTTCGGATTGCCGATGACGATGCGCTCGACCCGGGAACCGGCAGTTTTACCGTCGAGACCTGGGTTAATCTTGACGATTTCGCCAGCGGTAGCGCAAATCAGGTCATCCTTGGCAAGTCCGACTCCAGCGGTGCGCCGGGTGAAGGCGACTGGTCGATACGTCTGGTGGACAATGGCGGGCAGAACTTCCTTACCCTTACCGCCGGTGAAATAGATGGCGGCTCTTCCGTTGTCGGCGGCGGTCAACGGCTGGATGTGACCGGTTTAACCGGCTGGCATCATGTTACCATGGTGGTCGACAGAACGTCGGATGAAGTATACGGGCTGCTGGACGGATCCCGAAACAACTGGGTGGACGGCGACGGGTTGGGCGGCGCACGCGATTCCTCGAACTCGCTTTCCAGCGTTACGGCTATTTCCTCGAATGTGGATATGGCGGTCGGTTCCTTGATCGATTCAACCAATACGGTGAATAACAGCGACGCATTCGCAGGGCAGGTAGGTGAGATTCGGATCTGGGACCGGGCGCGTACCGTCAACGAAATCAACGCGACAATGAATTCCTCTCTTGTCGCGACGACCGTCGGGCTTGTCGCCTATTATCGGTTTGAGGAAGGCGGCGGCCAGACGGTCAACGATCTTACCGGCAACGGCAATGATGGCACATTGGGCGATAGCGGTTCGATTGCGGCCGACGATCCGGCGCGTGAAAACGCCCTGGCCGATCTGCACGGCACAGCCATCACGGTCGAGGAGGATTCCTCCTTCGGCGGCTTCATGGTCGCATCGCAGGTGCAGGGCACACCGACCTACGGGGTCGATGGCGGTACGGTTTTGGGTGATTTCTCGACCCGCGCCATCGATACCGTGGGCACCGTTGTCGTCAATACGGTTACCGGGGAATGGTCGTTCACATCGGATGAAGACCAGAACGGCTCCTTCGACGACCTGTTCACCCTGACGGCGGTTGGCGCTGAGGGCGGCACGCAGACAGAAACCATATCGGTCGATATCACGCCGAAGCCCGAGCTTTCTGTCGCCGTGCACGGTGGCGCGTTGCAGTTCGACGGCGGCGACGGGCAGGTGACGATTGCCGACGATGATGCCCTTGATATCGGCACGGAAGATTTCACCATCGAGTTCTGGGTCTACCGGTCCAGCAACACGACGGTGAACCAGACCGTAATCGACAAGTTCGATGCGAATGCCGGATACGAGATTGTCATGCAGAGCAACGGGCTTCTGGCGTTTACCTTTGGCGACGGCACGCAGGCCTTCAGTAACGGAATTGGCGGTCTGCCGGTCGATGAGTGGTCTCATGTCGCCATTGCACTGGATCGCGATGTCACCGCCAAGGGCTATCTGAACGGTGTTGAGGTGTCGAGCGCCAACTTCACGGTTCTCGACGGGCAGGACCTCAGCAACAATGTCGATCTGACGATCGGCGGCGAATTCGCCCAGGCGTTC
Organism: Alphaproteobacteria bacterium; assembly: GCA_040222995.1. Lineage (GTDB taxonomy): Bacteria > Pseudomonadota > Alphaproteobacteria > UBA8366 > Aestuariispiraceae > JAVKBW01. Next base: position 271,368 of record JAVKBW010000082.1, read on the forward strand.
GACGGCGCCTTGGACGAGCTGCGGATATGGAAAACCCTGCGTAGCGACGAGGAAATTCTGGAGAACTTCGATCAGCAGCTTACCGGGTCGGAGCCGGGGCTTTCCGCCTATTACCGGTTCGATGAACGGACCGGCTCAAGTATCAACGATGCGACCGGAAACGGCCATAGCGGCACGCTGAGCGGCAGCGTAAGCCGGCTGAATTTCCTGGGGCAGGCGCTGGAACTCGACGGGTCCGGCGATGCGGTCACCATTGCCGACAATGCGTCGCAGACCGGAATGACGGAACTGACGCTATCCGCCTGGGTGAAGGTCGATGCGCTGGGAACAATCCAGTCCGTGATTTCGAAGTCCGAGGACGGGGTGGACGAAGCCTACGAGCTCAACATTCTGGCCGACGGCCGGATATCCCTTACCGTCAGCGGCAACGGGCTCGGCGGCGATCTCGGATTCGCCCGGTCGACAGCCGATGCGGCCGGTCAACTGGAACCGGGCGAGTGGTATCACATTGCCGGCACCTGGGATGGCGTCAACCCGACCACCATGTTCATCAACGGCGTCGATGTAACGGATCCGGGCGGGACGGCGGTCGCCGGCTCGGTCAATGACAGCGCCGTCGATCTCGGCATCGGTTCCAGCATCGACGGATCGAACGTACACAGTCGGCTGTTCGACGGTCAGGTCGATGAAGTCTCGATCTTCTCGACCGGAATGACCGCGGCCGATATCCAGGCCCTGATGGAAGGGAATCTGACTGGCAACGAAAACGGCCTGGTCGCGGCTTACAATTTCAACCAGCTTTCCGGCATCGCCGATATCAGCGGTAACGGCAATGACGGCGTGCCGGGCGGCGGCGCAAGCCTTGTCGATACGGCGCCCGTGGTTGAAGGCACGCAGTTGTTTACCGCACAGGATACGTCGATTTCCGATATCCTCGACGCCAACGATTTCGGCGGCAACGTCACGCCGTTTGCGATCGGTGAAGGTCCGGAAAACGGCATTCTTAATCTTGACAGCGAATCCGGTGACTGGACATACACGCCGAATAACAGTTTCACGGGCCGCGACGAGTTTTCGTTCCAGGTGACGGACGACAGCGGCAATACGGTTGAAAAGCAGGTTCAGGTCGAAGTCGCGTAAAGCCGTGTTATATCAACGGCATGGACCCGGCCATAAGATCGGCGTAGGTTAACCGCATGAGCGATACCGGCCGCAAGAAATCCTTTCTGGGCGAAATAACAGCCCCGCTTCTGGCGAAAATGCCGGAAATCGTTTCGATGTCGCTGTTCATCAACGTGCTGTCTCTTGCCGTGCCGATTTTCGTGCTGCAGGTCTACGACCGCGTGGTTTTCCAGGCCGGACTGACGACGTTGCAGGGTCTGGTGATCGGCGTTTTGCTGGCGGTGCTGTTCGACTTCGTCCTGCGGCAGGTGCGTGGCCGCATCATTCAGCGGATCGCGGTGCGGCTGGACGCCAAAGTCGGGCGGATGCTGTTCGACAAGATGGCGGCATTGCCGCTGTCGGTGATTGAATCGAAAACCATGCCGCAATGGCAGATGCTGCACCGGGATACCGAAGCGGTGCGCAATGTATGCGCCGGGCCGCCGGTTGCGCTTCTGGTTGATCTGCCCTTCGTGTTCGTCTTCATCGCCGTGATCTGGATCATCGCCCAACCCATCGCCTGGATTCTCACTATTATCGTGCCGGTCTTCATGATCGTCGCCGCCTTGTCTCAGCGGATGATCAGCCACAACACGGAACAGGAAAAGAATGCGCAGATGAAGCGCGATGCACTGGTGGCTGAAATGATCGCCGGGCGCACCACAATGAAAGCCCTGGGCCTGGGGTCGGCGCTGTCGAACCGGTGGGAGGAACGCCAGAGCGAACTGGTCGTCTCGTCGATCCGGCGCGGAACCCTGACCGACAGTTTCACTCATATCGGCATGTCGCTGGGGCTGATCGCCTCCATCGCCATGACCTCAGTCGGGGCGCTGGCGATCATCGATCAGGAACTGACCATGGGCGCGCTGATCGCCGCCAACATGCTGACCAACAAGATCATCGGCCCGATGAACCAGCTTGTCGGCACCTGGCGCCAGCTTGTCGGTTTCCGGCAGTCCGCCGCCCGCCTGGGCGATCTGTTCGATATTCCCGACGAGGCCGGCGCCGGCGCAATGGATCGTCCGCGACCGGTCGGCGAGATCCGGCTGGAAGGCGTTTCCTATGCCTACGGCAAGGACGGTCCACCGGTTCTGCAGGGCGTCGATATCGATTTCGGCGCAAACCAGGTCCATGGCGTAATCGGTGCGAATGGCAGCGGCAAGACGACTCTGCTGAAGGTCGCGCAGCGGCTGTACCGACCGACGGAAGGCCGGGTTCTGATCGACGGCGTCGACACCGACCAGCTTAGCCGGCCGCAACTATCGTCGTGGATCGGCTATGTGCCGCAGGACCCGTTCCTGTTCGGCGGCACGATCAAGGAAAACATCGCCAAGGGACGCGAAGGCGTGCCTGACGAGGTATTGCTGGCGGCGGCGGAAAGCGCCGGTGTGCAGGATTTCGCCGATGAACTGCCGGAAGGGTTCGAAACCGACATCGGCGAGGCCGGACGCCGCCTTTCCGCCGGCCAGCGCCAGCGCATCGCGGTTGCCCGGGCGCTGATCGACGATCCACCGATCCTGCTGCTGGACGAACCGTCCGCCAGCCTCGACCGGGGGGCGGAGGAAAAGCTGGGTGCGCTGCTGAAGGCTCTGTCCGACACCCGTACCATTGTCGTCGTGTCGCATTCGCCCAGCCTGCTGCGGATCTGCGATACGATTACCGTTTTGAACAAGGGCGCGGTGGCGCTGACCGGCGAGGCGGAACGGGTGCTGGACCATCTGAAACGCGGGGCGGGTCTGGACGGCGATTCGAACAGGAAACCGGAACAGCAACCGCAACCCCGGGGACCGAAATCGGCGCCACCGCTGAAGACATCAACCGCGAAACCCCCGCCGGGTTCCTCGGAGGCGGCGGAATGAGACCGCTTGACCGGGTTATCGAAAGCTACCCGCTGCCGACATGGCGGCCGCTGGCCTGGGGCATCATGATCCTGCTGACCACGGTCGCTGTCTGGGCCTGGACGGCGAAGCTCGACACCGTGGCGCTGGCGATGGGCGAAGTGAAACCGCAGGGCGAGGTGAAGGTTATCCAGCATCTTGAAGGCGGCATTGTCGAGGCGATTGACGTCGCAATCGGCGACGAGGTCCGGGTTGGTCAGACGCTGATCCAGCTCGACGTGGATTCTTCGGTTACCAACAAGCAGGAACTGCTGGTGCGGCTGGACGGGCTGAAACTGAAAAAGGCACGGCTGGAAGCGGAGATCGAGGACAAGGAACTGGTGTTTCCGCCGGATATCGCGGAACGCCGGCCCGGCATGGCGCGGGCCGAAATGCAGACGCACGAAAGCCGGCTGGAATCTTTGTCCAGAGAACTGCAGGTGCTGGCCCGGCAGGAAGAACAGCGGCAGCTCGAGATCGATGAACTGACCGTCGAACGTCGGATGACCGACAAGGACCTGGCCCTGGCGCAGGAACGCTGGGATACCGCGAAACCGCTGATCGACAAGAAGCTCGTTACCCGCATGGAAGGGCTGGAACTGGAAGCCCAGGTGCAGACCCTGGACGGTAAACGCGAAATCCTCGCCGCGTCGTTGCCGCGGGCGAAGGCCGCCCTGCAGGAGGTGAAGGAAAAGCGCGATGCCGCGCAACAGAATTTCCGCTCGGAGGCCGCCAATGCGCTGGCCGATACGCAACTGGAAATCGCCCGTACCGAGGAACTGGTTATCCGCGCGGAACAGGAAGCCGGCCGTCTTGGCATCGTCAGCCCCATCGACGGCATTGTCAAAAGCCTGTTTGTGAACACGATCGGCGGGGTGGTGCGGCCGGGCGAACCGATCATGGAAATCGTGCCGCTACGCGACAATCTGGTGGTCGAAGCAAGGCTCAAACCGATCGATATCGGTTATGTCAAACGCGGCATGCCGGCGACCGTGAAAATGATAACCTACGATTTCATCCGTTACGGATCGCTGGAAGGGAAGGTCATTACCGTCGGCGCGGATATCGAAACCGACGAGGCGACGGGCGAGCAGTATTTCCCGATCATTGTTGAAACCGACAAGGGTTATCTGGAAAAAGAGGGCGCACGGTACGATATTTTCGCCGGCATGCAGGCCCAGGTGGATATCCATCTCGGCACCAAGACCGTGCTGGATTTTCTGATCCAGCCGGTCCTGAAAATGCGCCAGGAAGCGTTCCGGGAACGGTAGGGCCAAGACCTTTGCGCCGTCAGGGTTAAGCCGTCATTTCACCTAGAAATTCATCAATAACCTGAAGATACCGGTCGACATCCTCCGGCGCATGCGCGAAGGAGCAGGAGGGGCCGGCGGTCAACAAGGCGTCCCACACGCCGCGGTTGGTGCAATATACACGTCTTGTGTCGGCAAACAGCGGATCGAGCGACCGTTCGCCGTCCGGGGCCGTTCGGTGTAACGTCTCCTGTAAGACATATCCGCTGCGCCCGGCGATATGTGGTGCGCGCCAGGAAAGGCTATGTTTGTTGAACAATCCCTGCAGGCCTTCGCCGAGTCGGGTTCCCAGTATTTCGAGATAGTCATAGGCCTGTTCGGTAAGGCATTCCGTTGCGGCGACGTGGGCGGCGGTGACCGCGATGGCGTTGGCGTAGGTAGTGCCACCGATGGCGATGCCAGTTGACCCGGCATTGGAATGCAGGTTGTTCTCCAACAGGTCTTTCAAGGGCTCCGTCATGCCGTAGACCGCGAAAGGGATACCGCTGCCGAGGCCTTTCCCCAGAACCTGAAAATCAGGCTCCAGCGACCATTGCCGGGAAACCCCGCCAAATCCCATGCTGTAGGTATGGGATTCGTCGGCGGCGAACAGTGCGCCGGCGTCGCGGATCATCTGTCGTGCGGCGGGCCAGAACCCGTCATCAGGAAAAATGATACCGACATTGGTCAGCAACGGTTCGGCCATGACGCAGGCGACATCGCCGGGGGCAAGCGCTTCTTTCAGGGCATCCAGATTGTTGAATTCGACAACCCGGATTTCCCCGGATGCGTCGGGATGCAGACCCATCGTTGCGTTGTCGTCGCCGTATCCATCGGCCATGAATTCGTCGACATGGCCGTGATAGCGCCCGTCGAACATCACCATCTTCGTTCGACCGGTGGCGAAGCGGGCGATGCGCATCACTTCCGTATTCGCGCCGGAGGCGCTACCGGAAAACTGCCAGTACGGCACCACGCCCCAGGTCGCCAACGCCTTTCCGGCTGCGGCGGCGTCTTCGGTCGGTTGCAGGAAGGAAACGCCTTTTTCAAGTCGTTTCGAGACTTCCCGCGTTATCGCCGGCGGCGCGAAACCGAGACAGGCGGCGAGGTCGGCCTGGTTCATGTCGAGATAGGTATTGCCGTCGATATCGGTGAAATGCGCGCCTGCGCCATGGTCGATGAAGACCGGCGGCAGGCGCTGAAGCCCCGCCATCCATGACATCGGCACACCGCACGGCATTGTCTGCGCGGCTTCCTTCCGCAGGGCGAGAGATTTCGGAACGCCGGCGGCGAAGGCGGCGTCCTCGCGTTCGCGGATCGCCGCAAGATTGCGGCGCTGGGCATCCGTAAGAAGGCCGGTCACCGGTTGTGGCCCGCCTTTCGCCAGCCGGCGGTTTCCATCATCGCATGACACAGAACGTTGCAGCCCGCCTCGATATCTTCCGGTGCGGCGTTCTCGACCTCGTTGTGGCTGATGCCGTTTTCGCAAGGCACGAAGATCATCGCCGTTGGCGCCTTGCGGGCAACATAGACCGCATCGTGACCCGCACCGGACACCATGTCGCGGTTCGGCAGGTCATGCGCCTTCGCGCCGGCCCGCACGCGGTCCAGCAGGGTTTCGTCAAACGGGGTCGGCGCGAAGTACCAGAAGTCTTTCAGCGCGATGCCGACGCCGTCTTCTTCCTGTATTGAAGAAACAGCCGCCCGCAGAGCGGCATCCATGGCCGACAGGGTATCGTCATCAGGGTTTCGCATATCGATGGTCAGGAACACTTCGCCGGGAATGACATTGCGGGAATTCGGGCGCACCTGCATGTGGCCGACGGTCGTGCAGGCATTGGGCGCGAAATCATGGCCAATGCGATTGACCGCCTGCACCAGTTTCGACGCGCTGACCAGGGCATCCTTGCGGATCGGCATCGGCGTCGGCCCGGCATGGGATTCCATGCCCGTCACGGTGGCTTCGTACCAGCGCTGACCCTGTCCGCCGGTGACGACGCCGATCGGCAGTTCTTCCTTCTCCAGGATCGGGCCCTGTTCGATATGCGCTTCGAAATAGGCGGTCATCGGGTGGTCGGTCGGGTCGCGGTCGCCGGCATCGCCGATGGCGGCCAGTTCGTCGCCGAACCGCTTGCCGTCCTCGTCGGTCTTGTCGAGAATTTCCTGCAGGGTAAACGCGCCTGCGAACACGCCGGATCCCATCATCGCCGGGGAGAAGCGCGAGCCTTCCTCGTTGGTCCAGACGGCAACTTCTACCGGCGCATCGGTTTCGATATCGTTGTCGTTCAGGCTGCGCACGACTTCAAGTCCGGCCAGAACGCCGTAAACGCCGTCGAACCTGCCGCCGGTCGGCTGGCTGTCGAGATGGCTGCCCGTCACGACCGGGGCAAGGGAAGGGTCGCGGCCCGGGCGACGGGCATAGATATTGCCGACCCTGTCGACGGAAACCGTCATGCCGGCCTCCTCGCACCATGACTTGAACAGGCTGCGGCTCTGACCGTCCAGATCCGTCAGGGCCAGGCGGCAGACGCCGCCCTTCGGGGTTTCACCGATTTTCGCCATTTCCATCAGGCTGTTCCAAAGGCGGTCCTTGTTGATCTTCAGCGCGGTCATTGGTTTCCTCGTAACATGATGTGGTAGGCTGCTGCCTGTCCATTCAACCGTAGCGGGGCGGTATGACAGACGAAACCTACTATTTTCAGGTTGCCGCCATTGTGCTGGCGATAGCTGTCGGCATCTTTGCCGTCCGGATCGGATTTCGCAAATGGTTGTTGCGCCGATACCGGATGCGGGTACCGACGCTCGATCCGGCGACGGTTCTGTTCGGCGAAAAGTGGGATATCGGTCTTTCGACGGACAAGCAGACCCTGCACCTGCTGCGCCGCACGGACCGCAAGGCAATCCGCGTCCGCTCGGTACTCGGTTACCGGCGGTTTGAAGACAGAAAGCTGGAACGCGGTGTTTCAGGCCGGTTGACCGAAGGGGGCGCATCGGAAGTGATCCTGGAATACAAGGGCGATCAGGGGAAGGAAGACGAACCGCTGACCTATGGAAGCTTCCGGCAGGCGGAGAAAGTATGCCGGTTTCTCGAGCAGCGCGGCTTTCGCCGTCTCTCCATGAAGGCTAACCTTCGACTGACGAACTGATTTCAATTTTGAGGCAGGACAGATGAAGGTATTTTTTCGCGACGGACAGAAAAATCATAATCCGACAAATTTTCTGGTCATGGGCAACCTGCAGCCGAACCCGGAAACGCCGGAAAGGGCGGATGCGCTGTTGTCGGCGGCACTGGCCGGCGGCCTGGAGCTGGAAGCGCCCGACCTGTGCGGGCTGGGCCCGGTAGCGGCGATTCACAGCCCGGCCTATCTGGAATTCCTCCGCACCATCCATCGTGAATGGTCGAATATTCCCGGCGCGGGACCGGAAGTCGTGCCGAATATCCATCCGAACCGACTGTCGCCCGATGCGGTGATCACGTCGCCGGCCGGCAAGGCCGGCCTGTATATGGCCGATACCGCCTGTCCGATTTCGGGCGATACCTGGGCATCGGCGCTGGAAAGCGCCTCCTGCGCCGTCGCGGCGGCGGAAACCGTGCTTGGCGGGGCCGGCGAAGCCTATGCCCTGTGCCGGCCGCCCGGACATCACGCCTTTGCCGATATGGCCGGCGGGTTCTGTTTTCTGAACAATTCAGGGATCGCCGCCCAGATTCTGAGGCGGCAGCATGACCGGGTCGCGATCCTCGATGTCGATGTGCACCACGGCAACGGCACGCAGGGGGTTTTCTACCGCCGATCGGACGTTCTGACGCTTTCAATCCACCGCGACCCGGTGGCCTACTATCCCTTCTACTGGGGGCATGCGCATGAATTCGGCGAGGGCGACGGGCAGGGCTGCAATTTGAACCTGCCGTTGCCGAAGGGATCGGGCGACGATGTGTTTCTTGATGCCTTGCAAACGGCGTTGCAGCGCATCACCGCCTTCGCGCCGGGGGCCCTGGTCGTGGCTCTGGGACTGGATGCGCATGAGAGCGATCCGCTGCGCGGCCTGCGGGTCACGACGGACGGTTTCGCGCGGATAGCCGAGGCGATCGGCCGGTTGTCGCTGCCGACTGTTCTGGTGCAGGAAGGCGGTTATCTGAACGATGCGCTTGGCCCCAATCTCGGGTCAGCCCTGAAAGGCTTCATGGCGGCGCGGTCGTGAGAAAAGACGGATGATTATAGGGTCAGGCCTGATCGACGATCAGGTCGGGCGGCACGTCTTCTTCGCGGTCGACGGTCCAGGCGCCGGCCCCGGTGCGGACCCAGCTCGTACGCCGCCAGGCGGCATCGCCCTGTTGCGACCACCACCAGTTCGGCGCGTTGATCTCGCCCTTCCAGATGAAAGCCAGCAGGACAGGGTCCTTGCCGGTTTGAAGACTGTGCAGCCGGTTGGACGGCGTGACGGAATATTCGCCGCCTTCGATGGTGAACGGTTTTCCCTGCCAGCCGTGCTGCAGGGTGAGGGCGCCGGACAGGCCGAAATACACTTCGTCCGCGGCATGGCAGTGCAGGGGATAGGTGATGTTGGGGCCGAGCAGGAACAGGCCGACCCGTATCGTGCCGCCATCGATGAAACCGGCCGGTCCTGACATTTGCGCGGCGAAAAGTCCTTCCGCCAGAACCGGGTCGGCCCCGCCGCCCTGGAAAATCTGATACCAGGGCAGACTGTTCTGCATCCGCTTCAGCGGTTCCATCAGGTCCGGGTCCGCCGTTGCGCGGTCGAGCAGCGGCCCGGCATGCGCGGTGATCGGATGCGACGATCTTTCAGGCTTTACGGGATGCTCGGGGGCTTCCACGATACTGTGGACGGCATCGGCAAAGGGGGCGAGCGCAGGGTCGCCCGACGACCGTTCGCTGAGCGACCGGGCGAACCGGGTGAGAAAATCACGTGACGCTGCTGTCCCCATGGCCATGGTCCCTAAATAGCCGTCTGTTTAACGAAATCGACATAGATTTCCCGCAGCCGACGGGTGACAGGGCCCGGTTGACCGCCGCCGATTTTCTTGCCATCCAGCTCGACAATGCCGCAGACCAGTGTCGATGCCGCCGTGATGAAGGCTTCGTCGGCCTCATAGGCTTCTTCCGGTGTGAACAGGCGTTCTTCGACGGTAAGGCCCTTTTCCGCTGCCAGTTGCAGCAGGGCCCTGCGGGTGCAGCCGGCCAGAATGTCATTGGTCAATGGCCGGGTGATGATCGTGTCGTTCTTGACGATATAGCAGTTGGAGGAACCGGCTTCGGTGACATATCCGTCCTTGACCAGAAAGGCTTCGTAGGCGCCATGCTTTTTCGCGCCCATCTTGGCCAGAACCTGCGGCAGCAGGGCGGTTGTCTTGATATCACGGCGGGCCCAGCGGATATCCGGCATGCACCATGCCTTGAGGCCGGTTTTGGCGGCTTTGGATTCGACAAGATCCTTGCCTTGCGTGAACATCGTGACATTCGGCGTCAGGTCCGGACCCGGTACGAAGTCGCGTTCTTCCGTGCCGCGGGTCACCTGCATGTAGACCATGCCTTCCTGGACATCGTTGCGTTTGACCAGTTCATGCTGGATGTCGCGGATTTCGTCGTAGGTGAGGGGAACCGGAATACCCAGCTCGCCCAGCGAGCGGTTCAGGCGGGCCACATGAGCGTCGAAGTCGACCAGACGGTAGTCCATCACGCCCATCACTTCATAGACGGAATCGGCAAATAACAGTCCTCGGTCGAAAATCGAAATCTTGGCATCTTCCGGCGCCAGATATTCGCCGTTCACGTAGACTGTGCGATTTGGGTTTTCCATCACCATTGAGCCGTTCCTTTGCGGTAGCAGAAGTTCAAATATCCGCCGGATGTCCTGCCAGAGGCGGAACGACATGGCAATGCCGAAGCATGCAGGCTAGCCAAACAGGTGCGACTGGCACCATCGCTGAAAACCGCCGGCGAAGCGAAGTGTGGGGCCGTCAGGTCTGGTTCGGGCCTCTGAAACCGGTCAGGCGGCCGATCGCTTCGAACAGGTCGCCGGGCCGGATCGGCTTGGCGATGAAATCGTCCATGCCGGCGGAGAGGTATCGTTCCCGATCCTCATACAGCGCATTTGCGGTGAGAGCGGCGATAGGCTGGTGTAAGCCTGTGCCGTATTCACGTTCGCGGATGAATTTGGTTGCGGTGACGCCGTCGACGACAGGCATCTGAATATCCATCAGAATAACATCGAACCGGGTGTTGAAAACGGTCTCGACGGCTTGCTTTCCGTCTTCTGCCGCGACCCAGCGATGCCCGGCTTTTTCCAGAAAGGCACCGACAAGCTGCCGGTTGATTTCGTTGTCCTCGACGACAAGGACATCGAGTGTTTTTTCCGGCAGTGCGAGATAAGGCTGCTCCGATGGCGTTATCGATGCCGGTTCAGGCATCTGCATTGTGGTGTCGAGGGGAAGCGTCAGGAAAAACCGCGATCCTTCATCGAGGATGCTTTCAACGGTCAGGGTGCCGTTCATCAACTCGACCAGTTGTTTGCAAATCGCCAGACCCAGACCCGTACCGCCATAACGCCGGGTGATGGAGGCATCCGCCTGTGTAAATTTCTCGAACAACGTCGCAAGGTGCTTCTCATCGATGCCGATGCCGGTATCGCGCACCTCGACATTCAACAGTAAGCCGGAACCGGACAAAGATGTCGAAGCGGCTACAGATACGTAGCCATGCTCGGTGAATTTCAGGGCGTTGCCGACGATGTTCAAAAGGATCTGGCGAATGCGTGTCGGGTCACCCTTTACGGCGCTGCTTGTCAGACCGGAGAGATCCTGCAGGTAGTCCACCCCGTGTTCCACGGCGCGCGGCATGAAGACCCGCTGCAATCCTTCGAACAAGGGCGCCAGTTCGAAGTCGATGGATTCCAGTTCGACAAAACCGGCCTCGATTTTCGATAAATCCAGAAGGTCGTCAATCAGGGCCAGCAGGCTTTCCGCTGACGTGGTGATTGCAGCAAGATACTGGGCCTGGGTCTTGTCGAGCGATGTCTCCTGCAACAATTGCGCACCGCCGACGACACCGTTCATCGGTGTTCGTATCTCATGGCTCATATTGGCCAGAAATTCGCTTTTCGCCTTGTTGGCGGCCTCCGCCCGATCGCGTTCGGCAGCGTAATCGTCCGCCAGCCTGACCATGCGCTGGGCCTGATCTTCCAGCGCCTTGTTGGCGATTTCCAGTTGCCGGACGGATTCCGTAATTTTCTGGTCCGCCGCCATGCGGTCGGAAATATCTCTGACGGCGCCGGCCATGATGAGATCGCCGGTTACCGGGTCGTCGGCAAGCTGCCCGGTGGCGTGCAACCAGACGACTTCGCCGTCTCGCTTGCAAACGCGAAACTCCACATCCAACAGAACCGAACGTGAAATCTTCTTCTGAAACCTTTTGACGATTTTATCGTGATCGTCGGGGTGTATCATCTCGAACCAGTCTTCGATACACGTGATCGTATCGTCGTCCAGGTCCAAAATTTTGTAGAACCGATCCGATACGAACAGTTCGCCTGTTTCGATGGTCCAGTACCAGAGAGCGGAATCGGAAAGCCGCATCGCCAGTTGCGCGCGCCGTTCCTCTTTTTGCAGCGCCATGATGCGGCGCTGTTGCGTTGTCATGTCGACTGCCGTGTAAATGACGCATTCAACCGCACCGTCCGAATCCTTGACCGGCACCAGCGACACATCGAGGTGAATCGATTCACCGTTTTCGAGAGGAACATGCGTTGAACGAGTGACCACGTCGCCTTTCAGGGCGACGCGGACATTTGCCAGAACGGACTCATAGCGTTCCGGCGGCAGAGCTTCGCGCATCGGCACGCCGCGCAGGTCGCGATTTCTTGAATGGCCAATCCATTCAGTATAGGCGGGATTGGCGTAAATATACTCCATCTCGGGGTTGAATGCACATATCAGCGCAGGCGAAGTATCGACAATTCTTTTCAGTTGTTCGGCATAATCCGCCGACACCCGGTCGTTTTTGCCTGACGTTGATGTCATTCAAGAACCTCTGTGCGTCGTGAACCTAAGTTCATTCGCAAAAAGCGCAATTGTGACCTTGAGTCGCCTGTTTCAGCTCATGGCTGAGGGATTGCGATCCAAAGTATCATTGGTAGCGCAATGAATGATATCACGGTTGTAATCACAACGATACCGGCAACCGATTCCGCGTCCCTGCGGTAGTAGGCCGCAAGAAGATAATTCGTAACCGCAGCGGGCATTGCGGCCTGCACAATGACCACGCCGCGCAGGATGCCGGTCAGACCGAATATTTCCGCAATCGCCACGCCAACGGCAAGGGAGATGGCGAACCGCATGACTGCGAGTAGAATACTGCTGCCGAACTGGCGGACGCGGAGCCGGGCAAGAGAAACGCCGAGGCTTATGAGCATGATCGGGATGGTGAAATCGCCGATCAGATTGATCGTGTTGGATAGAAACAGCGGCAAGGTTACGTCCTGCCATATCAACACGACGGCGATCAGCACCGACCAGACCATCGGCGATTTGGCCAGTTTCTTCGGATCGAAGTTTCCGGAAGCGATCGTCAGGCCGATGGTAAACTGCGAAACGGCCGTTATTGCGAAGATTGCAATTGCAAGGGCAAGGCCGTCATTGCCGAAGGCGAAAAGACACAGCGGCAATCCCATGTTTCCGGTATTGCCGAATATAAAGATCGGGGTGAAGGACGGCAGGTCCTTTTTCATGAGCAGTAGAACAGCGAGCCCCAAAAGTCCGGTGCAGATATGCATCAGCACACCGTAACCGAAAGCGGTGCCGAGGCTTTCCATTGTCAGCCCTGCCTTGGTCAGAGTCGACAGGACAAGCATCGGCGTGCCTATATTGACGACGAGCGGGGTGATCTGGTCGAGATCGAAGGGAAGTTTCCGCTTTTCCCAGACAAAGCCGATCGCAGCGCAAGCAAAGACCGGGGCGATAATCGCGAAAAGATTGCTGAACATAATTTTTGTGCCGCCGGAACATACCGCGAGGTCCGACGCCCTTTCCGGCTTAAGAATAGTGCAATGGCGGAATGAAAAAGTGCTGTTTAGGCAACCCGACAGACTTTTTATTGCGACCGCAAATCTATATCAAATGGTCTGCGAATAAGAAATCCCTCCCGTGAGCTCCCATGTTCCAGACGACGACCCAAGAAGTAAAACCTCCGCTGCGTGCCTGCCTGCCTATAGAAGACGAGCGGCTCATCGTTTCGCCGGATTTCGGATCGGTGTTCCGGCAGTGGAAGGAATGGGCCGGCGATAGCGGTTTGCCCCTCTGGTCATGTTTCGATCCACTGAACCACGCCAAGCTGTTACCGCATATCATGCTCGTCGAATTTTATCCTGACCGGGTCGAAGACATCCGGATCGCTCTGTCGGGAGAACATGTAAAGGAACATCTCGGTTCATATCCCAAAGGAACGCTGGTCCGCGATGCGATGCCGGAAAGCAACTATTCGGTTATGGTTGAGGCGAACAGGTTCTGCGCGTCCCGGGGCAAGGCGGCGTATTTCATCAAGACAATGGATTGGAGTGACCGTCATCTGATGGTTTATGAGCTTCTGAAACTGCCATTCGTCAAACCCGACGGTCTGGTCACGGTTGTCTGTCTGATGCGTTTCGACCTTCAGTTCGACGGCAATACCGATATCTCGAAACGCTGATCTTTACAGGCGTTCCTTGATCGCGCTGAATGTCACCTTCGGGTGCTGTTCGGCCTGATAGTTCAGTTCCCACGCGTTTCGCGCCAGAAATACCGGATCGCCGTCAACATCGTCGGACAAGGCCGCGCTGTTTGCCGAGATGAAACTTTCCAGCGCTGCTTTGTCGTCGCAGGTAATCCATCTGGCGGTGGAAAACGGCGCGGCTTCGAGGCTGGCCTTGATACCGTATTCCTGGTCGATCCGGGTGATCAAGACGTCGAGCTGCAACTGGCCGACGACGCCGACGATCCAGTCGCCGCCGAGGCGGCGTTTGAACACCTGGGTCACGCCTTCTTCAGCCAGACTTTCCAGCGCGTTCGACAGATGTTTACGCTTCATCGGGTCTTCCAGCCGAACACGCTGCAGGATTTCAGGCGCGAAATTCGGGATACCGGTAAAGCGCACTTTTTCGGTTTCCGAAAGCGTATCGCCGACCCGCAGTGTTCCGTGATTGGGAATGCCGATAATGTCGCCGGGCCAGGCTTCTTCCGCAAGATCGCGGTCCTCGGCGAAAAACATGATCGGCGCGTTGATCGACATCGGTTTGCCGGTGCGCGAATGGGTCAGCTTCATGCCGCGTTGAAAGCGGCCGGAACAGATGCGCATGAACGCCACCCGGTCACGGTGTTTCGGATCCATGTTTGCCTGTACCTTGAACACGAAACCCGTGACATTCTTCTCGCCCGGGTCGATTTCCCGCGTTTCGCTTGCCTGAGGACGGGGCGGTGGGGCGTGACGGCCGATTTCGGTCAACAGTTCCCGAACGCCGAAGTTGCGCAAAGCCGAGCCGAAGAACATCGGCGTCAGATGCCCGGCGCGATAGGCGTCGATGTCGAATTGCGGGCTGACGTCGCGGGCGACTTCCGCTTCCTCGCGCAAGGTAGCCAGATCGTCGGCGGGAATATGCTTTTCGAGTTCAGGGTCGTCCAGGCCGCTGGTTTCCACAATTTCCGCCGCGCCGTTGCGCATCAGGATCAGCCGGTTCTTCACCAGATCGAAGCAGCCCTTGAAGTTCCGGCCCATGCCGATGGGCCAGCTCATCGGGGTAACGTCGAGCGCCAGAGTTTCGGCGACCTCGTCGATGGTTTCGAACGGGTCGCGGGCTTCCAGGTCGAACTTGTTGACGAAGGTGATGATCGGGATGTCGCGCAGCCGGCAGACCTCGAACAGTTTCAGGGTCTGGGGTTCGATGCCGCGCGCCGCGTCCAGCACCATCACGGCGCTGTCTACGGCGGTCAGGGTACGGTAGGTGTCCTCGGAAAAGTCTTCATGGCCCGGCGTGTCGAGCAGGTTGTAGGTGATGCCGTCGACAACGAATGTCATGACGGATGTGGTGACGGAAATGCCGCGCTGCTGTTCGATCTTCATCCAGTCCGACCGGGCCCGCCGTCGTTCGCCCTTTGCCTTGACCTCGCCGGCCAGATGAATGGCGCCGCCCTGCAAAAGCAGCTTTTCCGTCAGCGTGGTCTTGCCCGCATCGGGGTGACTGATGATGGCGAAGGTTCGGCGGTTCGCTGCGGCGGTGGCCGGTGTCTGGGCTGTCATGATCGGGTTCAGTCTGTGCTGGACGGTTACGTTATGGTTCGGCGGGTTCTACCGTTGCGCCGGGTCCGGTTCAAGCGGCTTGCGGCAGAGGCGTTCAGGCCGGTCCATTGAAATTGCCGCATAAAAGTCCATTCTCGATGTGTATCGACAAACGTAAGGGAGGATAAAATGAAAAATACTATCTGTGCCGTGCTTGCGTTTCTGATGATGGGATCCGTCGGTTTCGCGGGCGAAACACCTGCACCGGACGGCGCATCGGTTTACTTCATAAACCTGAAGGATGGCGACACGGTTTCCTCGCCGGTCCATATTCAGTTCGGGTTGAGAGGGATGGGCGTGCAGCCGGCTGGCGTTGAAGGCAAACCGCACACCGGACACCACCATTTGCTGGTCGATAGCGAGATCGTCGGCGAGGATCTGGATTATTCGATCCCGGCCGATGATCATCACCGGCATTTCGGCGGTGGACAGACAGAAGCGACGATAGAACTGTCGCCCGGCCGCCATGTTCTTCAATTGATTATGGGCGACATGAACCATATTCCGCACAACCCGACGGTAATGTCCGAACGGATCACGATAACAGTCGAATAGCCGTCGCTTGGAACAGGGCGGGTATTCGGATTTCGCACTTGTTCCGACCGGCCGGGCGGCGTATTGCCGCAGCATGGTCAAAGTGCCTTTTCTTTCGTCCGGCGGTTCAGCCGATCCCGGTGACGGCAACCTGCGCGGAATCGTGCTGGTTCTGTCGGCGTTTTTCGTTTTCGCGGTTCAGGATGCAATCACCAAGCAACTGACGCAGTCGCTGTCGGTGCCGCAAATTCTGCTGATCCGCTATGTCGCCTTCGCCGCCTTCGTCACCTGGTGGGCGGCTCGGCGGATCGGGCTGAAGCAGGCCATCGGCAGCAAACGGCCGGTGCTGCAGATATTCCGTTCACTGCTGATCGTTACCGAAATCGGTATCTTTGCCTATGGTATTCAATATATTCCGCTGGCCGATATGCATGCGGTTTTTGCGGCGGCCCCGCTGATCGTGACCGCTTTGTCGGTGCCGCTGCTGCGCGAACCGGTCGGTATTCGCCGCTGGGCGGCGGTGATCGTCGGTTTCGGCGGGGTGCTGATTATCCTGCGGCCGGGTATGGGCGTCATGCATCCGGCGGCGATCTATGGCCTGATCGCTGCGGCGATGTTTGCGCTCTATATCATCCTCACACGCAAGGTCTCAGCCGGAGACAAGTCGGAAACCAGCATATTCTACATGGGCTGGACCGGGTTGATCGCCAGTGCCGTGGTCGGGCCATTTTTCTGGGAAACGCCGGATCAGAACACCTGGATCCTGCTGATGTGCCTGTCCTGCACCTCCATCGCCGGACATATCCTGTTTACCATGGCGCTGGAAGCCGCGCCGGCCGCTATTCTGCAGCCGTTTCAGTATTCCGTGCTGGTCTGGGCGGCGATTCTCGGCGTCGTCGTGTTCGGCGATATTCCCGATACGCTGACCATTGTCGGCGCGCTGATTGTCGCCGCCAGCGGCATCTACACGGTATATCGCGAACGCGTCCGCATGAAGAAGATTGTCCAGCCGCCCCGGCCCTGAACCGGTTACGGCCGGTTTATCGCGATCTCCAGGATCATTTTCTGGCGGATCGCTTCGCCGAAACCGGTGGTCTCGTCGGCGACCTTGACGAAGGCGCCGAGCCCGCCGATCACATCGCGTTCATAATGGTCGACCAGCGCTTCGCCGCCCAGGCCCGGAAACCCGCCGCCGCGCGCCTTGACGACCAGCGCGTTGATGGTGATGCCCATGTTTACCGCGTCATCCCTTGCAGCCCGGACGGATCGGCCGCCGATATTCGGTCCGTCGCCTGAAACGTCGATGATCCGCCGTAGCCCGGCAAAGGGGTTGGTTTCGATCAGCGTGACGGCGTAGTCGATGACGGCGCTGATGGAGTTATAGCCTTCCGCCTGCCGTGGCGCGGCAAGCAGCGCGGTAGCGAAAGACCGGGCCGACGCTTCGTCGGATATGACGGTCCAGTCGACGATGGTGTGCTGACTGAACGGACCACCCCATTCCACATACACGACCGCGATCGAGCCGTAGTAGCCGCTCTGGATGATGTCGAGAATGGTCGGGTCGGTGATGGCGTCGGCGTAACCCTGACGCTGCAGAGCCAGTTCCTCATCGTCGATGGAGCCGGACCCGTCCGCGGCCAGAACCAGTTCGAGATCGAGCGGTTGTTGCTGCGCGGCCGCAGGAAAGGCGGTAAGGATGAGCAGGATCGGGATCAGAATACGCAGAAGAACCATCGCGCTGCTCCGGTAATGTTGCCCTTCGGTCTTTGAAAGTATAGCGAATCAGCAGCGTTTGGGCGATATGGATCGGTCCGATTTATTCCTGCGAAATCTAGCCGCGTTTCACGACCGCGCGCCGGCGGATCTGTTTAACCGCATCGCGGCGATAAAATCTCCGCCGATCTCACTCGCCGGCGATCAAACGGCCGGCACCCTGAATCTCGATCTTGGCCATGCCCGCTTGTACGACGGTGATGCCGAGAGCTATGCGCGGGGCCAGGTGGCGCGGTATCTGGCGGACCCGAAACGGATCAACATTAATCCGCCGCCGCTCGACAGCGACTGGGTGAAGGGTGAAAGGGCGGTCTACCAGGCGACAATCGATTCGTTCGGGCCGTTGCCACCGCCGCCGGGCCGGGCAGACCCGGACGATTTACCGTCTGCGGCGCTGATTTCCTTCGGCATCGGGCTGGGGCTGCACCTGCCGATGCTGACCGAAAATCTGCCGTTTCGCGATCTGATCCTCGCCGAACCCTTCGCCGAATTTCTCTGGATGAGCCTGCAGGTGCTGGACTGGGTGTCGCTGTTCGATGCGGTTGAGCGGCGCGGCGGGTCGGTCCGTTTCGTTATCGCGTCTGAACCGGCAGTGCTGGCGAATGGCGTTTTCGATGCCCTGCGGCAGTCGCAATTCGGCCTGATCGACGGCACGTTCGGGTTTCGGCATTACCAGAGCCCTACGCTTGAGGCGGCAGACCGGCTGTTCGGCGAAATGACGCCCAGCCTGGGGGCATCGCTCGGTTTCGTGGAAGACGAATGCGTGATGATCGAAAATGCGCTCGCCAACATGGCGAAACCGGATGCGCGGCTGATCGGGCCTGCCGGCGCGGTTGCAACCGGGTTGCCGGCGCTGGTGGTCGGATCCGGCCCGTCGCTGGACGGCGAAATCGACCAGATCCGCCGTTTGGCGGACGGGGCGGTTGTCATCGGGGCCGGAACAGGGACCAGCGCGTTACTGGAACACGGCATCGTGCCGGACCTGCATTGCGAGGTGGAAAACGTCGCCAAGATCTATGACGGGTTTCTGATCCTGACCGAACGGCATGACCTGTCCGATATTCCTTTCTTCGGGTCGGTAACGGTCGACCCGCGCATTCCGGAATTGTTCGGCCCGGCGGTCTATTACTTTCGGGATTCCGTGACATCGAGCCTGCTGCTGGCGGGCAATACGGGCATTCTGGATCATTCCGCGCCGACGGTCGCCAATCTCGGCTGCCGGGCCGCGGTGCTGTTGGGGGCGTCGTCGATCCATCTGTTCGGCGTCGATCTCGGCGCGGCGGACCCGGCGCGGCACCATTCATCGGCCTCCTACTACGCCTGGACGGATGATGAATTCTGGGCGTCCGGCGCGAACACCGAAGCGCTCGCCATCCCGGTGCAGGGCAATTTCCGCGAGACGGTCTACACCAATCTGGCGTTCCTGCAGACCCGGACCTTCTTCAACGCGTTCTGCGCCGCCTACCTGCAAATGCCGGTCTTCAACTGTTCCGACGGGGTGATGATCGACGGTGCGAAACCCTGCCGGGCCGCCGATGTTCCGACACCGAAGCCAGTGCAAGCAAAAGGATTGGTGGCTCGCCTTTTTGCGCAGGCTATGACGCCGGATATGTCGGAAACGGCCGACATGCTGCAATCCTATCGCCATGCGCTGGATCGGTTTTATGCTGAATGCCGTGCAATACCGGTCGACAAGGAAACGGATTTCGTCAATCTTTACAATGCGATGCAGCCGCTGCTGTTCGGCAGGGACGACTCCGAACCGGCGGCATCGGCGGCGGCCAGGGCCTGTAATGCCGGAACCCTGCTGCTTTTGCTGCAATTCGGCTATGCTTACGCAAGACGGTTACCGCCGGATGAACGTGTCAGGTTTACCGCGTGGTATGGCGAAGCGTTGCGCGGGCATCTCGACGGGATGGAAAAGATGATCGGTGAGGTACTGGCGGCATGAATGGAAGTAGCGGATCGATAGGCAGACGGGGATTCGTGGCTGGCGCCGGTGCGGCAGGTCTTGCCGCCGCCGTACCGTCCGGTCTGCGCGCCGCCTCGACCGACGCACCGTTGCGACTGCTGACTGCGCCGCCCGGCGACGCCTATTATCCGATCGGTATCGCGTTGGCGACACTGGTGAAGATCAAGCTGCTGGATGCATTCGGCACCGATATTGTCGCGGATACCTCGCCGGGGGCGCAGGCCAATCCGTCTTTGCTGAAGCAGGGCAAGGGCGATCTGGCCTTTACCCAGCACTACACGCTGGCCACGGCCGGTTTTGCCGGGCGGGAAGGGCTGCAGACCATCGCCACCCTGTGGCCGACCTTCGACCATGTGCTGATCGACAACGCGTTGGTACAGTCAGGCACCCTGGCCGACCTCGCATCGTTGAAAGGGCGGGCGGCCTATTTCGGCAAACCGGGTTCCGCCGCCTATCTGACGAACACGGAAATACTGAACGCGCTTTCGCTCGATCCGGAAAAGGATTTCGATCTGTTTGCCGGTACCTATGAGGAAGCGGCCGATGCGCTGCTTGCCGGTGAGATCGCGGCGGCGAGCCTGCCCGGCGCGGTGCCGGTGAAGGCGGTCAGAACAGCCTTTGGCAAGGGCGCGGATCGCGTGCGGCTGCTGACCATCAACCGGGAAGAGCGGGACAGGATCGACGACGACCGGGGAATCTGGGCGCCGGCGCGTCTCAATGCCGGCACTTATAATGGCCAGGCGGTTGCGGTTGACAGCCTGCGCCAGCCGAATGTTCTGGTGGTGCGCGACGGGGTTCCGCGAAAGACCGTCTACCGGATACTCGATGCGATTTTCAGCGACGTCGCCTTCCTGCACCAGATTCATCCGGCGACCAAGGATATGACCGTCACCGCCGCTGCCGCGCCGACGCTGCTGCCCTTTCATCCGGGCGCGGAGGAGTTCTACCTGGATCACGGCATCGACGTAACGGACGTGTAACGCGTCGGCGGTTTATCTTATTTTGAGGTGGCGACGTAGACGCCGTCCCAGGGCTGGGGTGGTGGGTTCTCACGGAATTCGTTAATGCGTTCGTCAAAGATGTCGTAGAAGGCGTCCATCACGCCGCCCATCTTGCCGCGGTTTTCCTTCGCAATTTCCTGCGCCTTGTCCCATTTCTGCGCCAGATAGGCGTCCTGGAAGGCGGCGTGCCGTTCGGCCAAATCCTTGAATTCCGCCGTGTCGCGAAGGTCGGGCCGGCCGAGAATGGTGTAGATACGCACCGCTTCGGCCTTGCCCTTCACCGCGATGTTGTCGAGTTGAAGGGTCGGGAAGGTATCCTTTGCAACATCGTTTGTGACTTCGCCGATCACGTTGCCGACGCCGTAGCTTTTCGACTGGCCTTCCAGCCGTGCGGCCAGGTTCACGGCATCGCCCAGCACCGAATAGTCGAATCGTTGCGCCGACCCCATATTGCCGACCACGACATCGCCGGTATTGATGCCGATGCCGATATTCAAAGGCAGGAATTTCATGCCTTCTTCTTCAGCTTCCTTTTTCCGTACTACGTTCAGCGCATGCAGGCTGTCGAACATGTCCAGCGCGGCCTTGCAGGCGGAGGTTTCCTGGTTCGGTACGTCCAGCGGGGCGTTCCAGAACGCCATGATGCAATCGCCCATATACTTGTCGATCGTGCCGCCGGTGACGAGGATGGCGTCTGTCAGCGGCGTCAGCAGCCGGTTGATCAGCACGGTCAGGCCCTGCGGGTCATCCTTGTAGAGTTCCGAGATCGACGTGAAGCCGCGCACATCGCAGAACAACAGGGTCATGCGCTTGGTTTCGCCGCCCAGCTTGAGCTGATCAGGGTTTTCCGCAAGCTGTTCCACCAGATCGGGCGAAAGGTACTGAGCGAAGGCGCCGCGCACCTGGCGCTTTTCCGTCGCATCGCGGGCGTAGTTTGAAAACGCGGTCAGCGCGAACAGCGCGATCATCGTGCCGCCGGGAAAGGTGACATCGAGAAAGATCAGATTGGTATCGAACTGGAACCAGCTAAACCAGACGAGACCAGCCGCGCCGACCACGACAAACCCCAGCGCCACGAACGGACCCAGCCGCGGTACGATCACGATCATCAGAAGGCCGCTGACGACGGCGAAAATGATTTCGGCGAATTCCATTTCCTTCGGGTGTTTCAGATACTGTTCCTGAAGGATGGTCTCGATGATGTTGGCGTGCACCTCGACCCCGGGCAGGCGCGGTTCGATAGGCGTCGCCCGGATATCGAGCAGGCCGGTCGCGGAGGTACCAACCAGCGCCAGACGGCCGTATAGCTGTTCCTTCGGCACCCGTTTGTTGATGATATCGGTGGCGGAAACGTACATCCGGCCGCTGTTATCTTCCGTGTTGTAGGTATCGGGTTTCGCAAAATAGACCCAGAGCCGGCCCTTGGCGTCGACGGGGATGCGGTAGTTGCCCTGTCCCGGAATCTGCAGACCGATCGCCTGAAAGCCGCCCGGATCGATAAAGCCGACGATGGCATTGCCGCCGAAGGCGACGCGCAGCATTTCCAGCGACAGGGTCGGTTTCTTGACGCCGGCGATGAATTTCACCATCGGCACCCGTCGGACCAGCCCGTCCGGTTCCTCGTCGACCGAGAAAAAGGCTCTGCCGGTAGCGGCCTCTTCCAGTTCCGGCCGATTGTAGATCAGCGTCGGGAAACGCAGCATCGTCTCCTCTGCACTGTTCGCATTCGCCCCCAAAAGTCCCTTGAATGCTTTCACCGATGTCTGTTGTGCGACGTCCGGTACTTCGCGTCCGTCGTCAAAACGAGATGCCGCCTGGCCCAGCACGACCCTCTGGGTCCCCAGAATGCGGGCCAGAAGCTGGTCATTGCTTTCCGCTTGCTTCATTTCCTCAAGCGCTTCCGGGCTGATGCCGCGCGCCGTTTCGGCAATGACCGGCAGACTCGTCTTGTCGGGTTCGGCGAAGACGGCGTCAAAACCGACCACCGGCGCGCCGTAGGAGCGCAACGCGGCCACCAGCCTGGCGACATGGACACGCGACCATGGCCATTGGCCGATTTCTTCCAGGCTTTTTTCATCGATATCGACGATATAGACCGGACTGCGCTCAAGCGGCGTGCGGGGTTTGATCTGATTGTAAATGTCGAAGGTCTTGACCCGTGCCGTTTCAACGAAGTTGCCCGGGTCGTAGAACCGCAGGGCAGTCAAACCGACCAGAAGGGCGACGCCCAGTAATGTCGTGACGGACGGACGCCACCACGGCCCCTTGGATTTCTTGCCGCGCAGGGCACCGAAAAACCGGCTCATTATGCCGCCGGTTTTGCCGTCTTTGCCTGTATCGGCGTCGCCGCGCCGGTTCGCTGTCGTGTCTGTCATGGCGGCAGTCTAGCGACAATTTTACGTAAAGTCTTCCCAAAGAGTGGACCTGTTTCATCGAATCGGACTGATAATTGCGTTCGCTTCAAAACGGCGAAAACATATGGCCAGAACTGGAATGAAAGATGGTTGCATCGACTGACAGACCGATGCCCGGCGGCTTGCGCTGTCTGGCGGCTTTGGTCGTGATTCTGGCCGTGTCCGGATGTTCCGGGTTTGGCCTGTCGGACGGTAGTTCGGATGGGGATGCGACAACCGGCGACCTGACGGCGGATGAAGTTGTGCTGGCGCAGGCCCCGCCACATTACGAGGTTGGCGATGTCTATGCGTTCGACAACCCCGATGTCACCTGGCAGATCGTCGCCATCGACGGCGATGGCATCCACTGGGTCAGCGATACCGGCGAGAAACAGACGACGGCAGCCAACCCGCTTTTGCCGGCTCTGGCCTGGGAAAGCGCCCGGCGCGGCAGCGGCAAGCGCCTTATCAGCGATGAAAAGGGCGGGCTGTTTCCATTGAAGGTCGGCAACAAGCTGACCTTCAAATCGACCGTCAGCACGGACAAGCCGCCCTATGCCTGGGAGTTCGACTGGGCGTGCGAGGTGCTGTCGCGCGAACCGGTCGACAGTCCGGCCGGCGAATTCAATGCGTTCAAGGTGATGTGCGGCCGTCAGCGCCCGGATGAGCTTGTGTTCTACTATGCGCCGAAAGTCGGCCATTACCTGCGCATGGAAGTGGCGGGCGATCCGGGCGAGGAACCGCTGATCCGCAGCCTTGTCGGCTTCCGTCGTATCGCCTCCACCCGGCCGGCGACACAGGTCATCGCATCCGGCGGCGATGTCCCGCCGGAGGAACCGGAAGCGGCGGGGTCCGGCGGAAATCTGGATTGGTCTGGCAATGCGCCGGCAACGATTGCGCCGGTTACGTCGGAGGACACGGCGGTTTCGACTGAAGCGGTCACCGATGTGCCGCAATCCGGCATGTCCGAGCCGGTCGATCTCGCGGCAGCGTCGGCAGAGGCAATAGCACCGTCTGCGCCGGAAGCCGCAACCGGCGGCTACGGCTTGCACCTGGCGTCCTACAAGGCGGAATCCAGTGTCGATACCGGATGGGCGCAGTTGAAACGCCAATTGTCGGGGCTGATCGACGGCCTGTCGCCCGTTGTCAAACGCGTCGACCTGGGGTCGAAAGGCATTTTCTATCGCCTGCATGCGGGGCCTGTCGAAAACCAGACGGCTGCCGCCGAGATGTGTCGTGAAATCAAGCTTCGCGGCGTCTATTGCAAGGTCGAGCCATTGTAGAGGGAAGGCGTGTCGGTATCGGCGATGCCGGCCGATCCATCGAAACCTTACTGATTGCCGAAGACGAAACCGTCGCTTTCCTCCGCGGAGGTCGTATCCGACGGGGGAACGGGTACCGGCACAGCCTGCGGCTGGGTGCCCTGGGCGGTCGACTGCTGATTTGCCGGCGCTTCCAGCGTTGGCAACGACAGATCAATCCCGTTCGCCTGGCGTTGCAGAAAGAACCAGCTTCCCCCGGCGAGAATGCCGACCGTCACGCCGAAAACCAGCACCAGTGTTGTCAGGATCGCGGTCGTCAGCTTGCGCTGGCCTGTCAGCATGTTGATATCCGAAATGGCGCGGTCGACCTTGGAATCGATCTGATTGTTTCCGCTGCTGATATCGGCTTGAAGGCGGATCAGGGCGGCGGACAGATCGGCCCGTAGCGCCGAATGCGCCTGTTGCACCGATTTCGATTCCGCCGCGATGATGCGTAACGCCGCCCGTACCTGCGCCTCGACGGCTGACAGGTGAGCCCGTAGCTCTTCGCGGGAAAGGTCGGACATGGTGTAACAACCACTTTCTATAAACCGTCAATCAGACCGTCGACAGGATGAAGGCCTGACTGCTTACCCTAAGGCGTTTGCCAGATTCCTCGCATGGGCGAAATAGGCAAATCCGTCTCCTGATTGAAAAACATCGCTTTTCGGCAATATTTGGGCCCAAAATTCGATCCCGACACGCGCCTTTTCGTGTAAACGCGTCGGCTTGTACAACGTAGCGTGTCGATTCGGTGGGCGGAATGTGGAAGTAACGGTAAAAGATTCGTGAAAAGATCGCCGGTAATATACTTGCCGTAGCCAAATATCCGCTGCGGAACCGCTGTCGGAAACAGTCTCCCGTTATCACCCTTTATTGCGAATGTCTTGCCGCTCCAGCTCGGAAATCGGCGTGTATTTGATTTCCTTTACCAGCTTGCGCTTTATCGCGCGGGCGTAATCCGCATAGTCGTCGGCTTCCTCGACGAATGCGCCGGGACCGCCGATGACATCGCGCATGAAATACTTATCGAGTGTCGAGTCTTCGTGGATGATCGCGAGGCCATTGATGGTGATGCCCTGCGCCACGACCCTGTCGCGGGCGCCGCCGATATTCGGGCCGTTGTTGTTGCGGCCGTCGGCTGAAACATCGATTACCCGGCGGGTCGCGAAATACGGATTGGCCCGAAGCAATGATGCGGAAAACGAAATAGCCGCCGCCATCGCGGTCGCGCCGTCATCGGTCAGCCGCGGCATTGTCGCCAGTTGATCGGCAAAGCTGTTGCTGTCGCCGGGTCCGGTGATCCGCGACCAGGAAACGACGGTATTCTGACTGCTGTGGCTGGACCACTGCACGACCGCGACGCTGATCGCCGCCTGCGGTCCGCTTTGTATGGCGGCGATGACATCGGTGCTTCTGAATGCGTCGGCCAGACCGCCAATCTGCAGATTGTATTCCACTTCGTCGACGCTGTAGGAACAGTCGATGGCGAGCACAAGCGCCAGATCGACGCCGCCGGCCTGGGCCTTCGCCGGTACGGCTAGAAATACCGCGATAGCAGGCGTAAGCAGACAGGCGACGATAAGGCCGAGGGCTTGCCGCCTGACGAAAAGGGTGACGTTCGCTGCAATCCGCGTTACTGACATACCAGCATGGAACGTCATATGAACCTGACATTGCAAACCAAAACTGGGACCGCGTCCGATCAAGATTTCGGGACCGCCGGGCGATTGCCGCAATGACCGGATGGTTCGGCGGGCTGTTCCTGATTTTTCTGGCCTTCTATGCGGCGCTGGTCGCCTTTCTGTATTTCGGGCAGCGCCGCCTGATGTATCACCCCAACCAGACAGTGGCCGTGCCGTCGGATTACGGATACGCCAGCGTCGAACCGGTCTGGCTTGAAACCGAGGACGGGGCCCGTGTCCATGCCTGGTGGAAACCGCCGGCGGACGATGAAAAGCCGGTGCTGATCTATTTTCACGGCAATGCCGGGCATCTCGGCGACCGGGCCGACAAGATCCGCGGCTATGCCAATGCCGGTTTCGGTATCCTGCTGCAAACCTATCGCTACAATGCAGGGGCGGGCGGCCAGCCATCCGAGGCGGGGCTGTATGCCGACGGCCGCGCCGGGCTTACCCATGTTCTTGAGAAGGGTATACAGAATAACCGGATCATACTTTACGGTGAATCGCTCGGCAGCGGCATTGCGGTCAGCATTGCGGCGGCGTTGGCCGAGGCAGGTCAACCAGTGTGCGCCGTGGTGCTGGAAGCGCCTTATGACAGCATCGCGAAAGTTGCCCAGGCGCATTACTGGTATACGCCGGCGCGCTGGCTGGTGAAGGACAGGTTCGATTCCGACAGGCGCATCGGCGGCATCGGCGCGCCCCTGCTGATCGTGCATGGTAAACGCGACAGGGTGATCCCATTGTCGCATGCGACGACCCTGTTTGCCGCCGCCGTGGAGCCGAAGCGGATGGTGGTGATCGACGAAGCGGCGCACAACAACCTGTACGATTTCGGCATGTCTTCAGTTGTGACGGAATTCCTCGCTGAACGAAAAAGGTAGCGAAAAACGGCTGGAATTGGCACAATGACCGCCTGTGGGGACAGATTTGGTATGGATGGTGTTTAAGATAAGTCAATTTCTGCGAACATTGCTGTTAGTCATTGTTTTTGCGGGTGTTTCTTCGCCCGGATGGAGCAATGAGCGGCTGGCGCTGGTTATCGGGAATTCCGACTACCGGGTCGCGCCGTTGCCAAATCCGGTCAACGATGCAGCGCTGATGTCGGCAACATTGCGGGCTGTGGGGTTTACAGTTTTCGAACACACCAACCTGAACCGGCGCGATATGAAACGCGCCTTTTCCGATTTCGGGCAGAAACTGGAAGACAGCGGCGATCGTACGGTCGGCCTGATTTTCTATGCCGGACACGGCGTCCAGATCGGCGGCGAGAACTATCTCATTCCGGTCGGCACGCAGATCTTCGACGAACTGGATGTCGAGATCGAGGGCATTCGCGCGTCCAGCCTGCTGGGGACGCTGCGCGACGGCGATACCGCAATGAACATCGTTATACTCGATGCCTGCCGTAACAACCCGTTCAAGGTCCGGTCGCGCAATGCGGCAAGAGGACTGGCGAAGATGGATGCGCCGACCGGCACCCTGCTCGCCTATTCGACGGCGCCGGGCGATGTCGCCGAAGACGGGGCGGGCGACAACAGCACCTATACCGCGGCGCTGGCGCGGGCCATTCAGGCGCCGGGCGCAAAGGTTGAGGAAGTGTTCAAGAAGGTCCGCATCAACGTCATGGACCGCACGCAGGGCCGGCAGGTGCCGTGGGAATCGTCGTCGCTGATCGGCGATTTTGTTTTCATCGAGGAAGCGACCCAGCAGGCGCAGCAGAACACACAGCTTGCCTATCAGACTGACGGGGTTGATTCGTCGGGGCAGCCGCTGACGTTGCCCAGTTCGGTTCAGCCGCAAACCAACACGGTGATCGAGATCGAATACTGGAAATCGATTTCCGGCAGCAACAATCTTTCGCTGTATCAGAGTTATCTGCGGACCTATCCGGACGGTCTGTTCAAGGATATCGCGATTGCGCGGATCGAGGAACTTTCCGCGGCAAGCACATCCGCGCCCGAACCGGAGCCTGCCGCACAGTCGGAGCCGGAGCCGGAGCCTGAACCGGCGGTGACTGAAGCGGAACGGGAAAAGCTGGCCTGGGACATCGTCAAGAACAGTGACGATATCGCGTCGCTTGAGTTCTTCCTGAAGGCCTATCCCGACGGCGCTTATGCCGATCGGGCAAAGCAACTGATAGCCGCTAAAAAAGCGCCGGAAGTCGCATCGCTGGATCAGTCGCCGTTACAGAGTTTATCGGACGGATCCTGGGATATCGAAATTGTGACGACCCGGGTTCAATCCCGGGATCAGGGCTGCCCGTTCTGCTTCATGGGTGAAAAGCTTCGGATGAATGTCCAGATGGAAAACGGTCATTTCGAAGAGTCGGCCTACACCAACAAGAACGCGAAAGTGACGGTTGAAGGCACCATGCTGCCATCCGGCCAGATCAAACTGCGTGTCAATGCCTGGGGCGGTGACGGCATGAACGAGGAGTTCGATCGTGATTTTGATCCGAAGAACGGTCTCGACTCGATTTTCAGGCGCAGCCATTACCGGTACAAGATCGATATGACCCGGGCAGACTGACCCGTTTTTCAGAGGATTGCGGTCGTTCGCGTAAATCGTGAACGACCGTTATACTTTAGAGCGTGCCGGAAGTTGCAATTCCAACCTGGCATTGCTAATCCTAGAATGTACCGAATTGCGCGGTTTCGAAACCATCGCCGTCCAGGGAATAACAATATGAACTTTTCACGGCTTCGGTTGGCGACCGTCCTCGGCTTGTTGTGTTTTCTTAATGCCTGTGCGTTGAGTGAAGACATTGTCGAACTTGAATATACGTCGACGACCCAGCCGCAGTCGCTGGGCATCGATGGTAAACCGTTCTCACTCATCGTTGACGATGTTCGCGTTGAGTATGCCGGTACGATTGGCAATAAAATAAATGGTTACGGCGCTGAAATGGCCGCTATCAGACCGACGGTGCCGGTCCGTGCTGTTGTGTTTCAGGCGATTGAAAAGGAGCTTGCCGCGCGAAACATACCGGTTTCGCTGGAAGCGGCGTCGAAGATCGTTATCGAGATTACGGCGCTTCATAACAATTTCCAGTCCGGGGGGTGGACCGGTACTGCACGAGGCATAACAACGTTAACAACACTGGTCAGAAACACTAACGATGACGTTCTTTACAACAATACTGTTTCGGCAGTGCATGTAGAGGAAGAGGTGATGGTCGCGTCCGGCAGCAATGCCGCACGCGCGGTCCAGGGGGCGATGGCCAAGGCAATAAAGGCAATGTTCGACGATCCGGCCTTTATCGAAGCGCTGGTATCGGCATGAATACCGGCATCAAAAGAATTGCGGCTGCAATGGTGTTGCTGGTTTTTGCTTCTGCCTGCCAAACGACCGGTGGCGGCGCGTCGGGTCAGGCGGTTCTCATAAAGTCAAGATTGACGGCCAGTGTATTCGACACGGATGTGGAGGCCTGTGAAACCTATGTCGTGACGGAAGGTCCGTCAGCGTCCGAGCAGGGGGCGACGATGGCGGCAAGTATAGTTTTGGCCGGGATTATCGGTGGAATCGCGACTGCGAGCGCATACGAAAACAGCGAAAAACGCCTGATGCGGGAATGCATGTACGGCAAAGGGTACCGACAGGTTGCTTTGCCGGAGGAATGGCAGGGTCAGTACAGCGAGTCTCAGGGCCCGTTGCCGGAATACGAGGCGACGTACGAATTGATCGAACAAGGGCGGCTCGACGTGCTTCTCGAATATACCGATGGATCGAGCAAGCTTGTATCCGTTCAGCCCGAAGCCGAGCCGGCGGCTAAATCGACCCAAACCGCAGAACCGGCCCTGGTTGACGACACCGCTGCAAATACAGCTGGCGATGTCGATCAGGAAACACAGGTCTGGAAGATCGTCGAAAATACCACCGACCCGAAAGATCTGAATTTTTATCTGGCCGCCTATCCTGATGGAAAATACGCCCCGCTCGCCAATCGGAAACTGGTTGGTTTCAGAACGGTTGTTGCGGCGAATTCGGGTTTTCCGTTTGATGGATTTTGGCGGGTCGAAATTGATCTTCACGCGACTAGCCAGAAACCATGGGATCCGGATATCTGCAAGTTTTCAACAAAGATGCCGAATTACGTAGAGCTTAAAGACGGCAATCTCGATTTCGTTATCGGCAGCGGAACGCCAACTATTGTCACAGCAGTGGTGTCGGAAGATGGTCAGGTATCTGGCCAGATTGACGCAAGAGGATATACCAGCAACACAAGTTCATTTGCCTTCGCGGCAAAAACGAATTCCATGTCGATACCGTTTACGATAGACACGGCGTGTCGAGGAATTATCTTCCTTCGCCGAAGCTAGAGCGGCCGGTCTTCGGAGGCTTCCACACCTTCGGCCCCGGTCAGGGCATTGAGCGTTTCCGGCGTGTCGATATCGGTCAGGATACCGGTGGCGGCGGGCAGGGCGTCGACCGCGACCTCGCAGACGCTTTCATCATTGCTGGCAATCAACCGTCGCGCCCCCTGGTCGCCTTCCAATGTCGCAATTTCGGGAAAGAACCGCCTGGCGATCAGCACCGGGTTGCCGCGCTTTCCATCAACCGTCGGAATGCAGATAGCGCGGCCTTCTTCCGGGTCGAAGGCGGCGATCAGTTTGTTGAGCACGTCGGCTGTCAGAAACGGCATGTCGCCGAGACAGATCAGTGCGCCATCGACCGACTTCGGCAGGACGGCGATGCCGGCGCGCACCGATGTCGACAGGCCGAGTCCGAATTCAGGATTCTCCACCGTCTTCACGGGCAGCGAGGCGAGCGCTGTCCGCACCCGGTCGGCCTCGTTGCCGGTGACGCCGTAGACCGGTGAGGCATCGGAAGCGCAGACAGCTTCGGCGACATGCCGCACCATCGGCTTGCCGTCGATCATGGCCAGCATCTTGTTCTGATCGCCCATCCGGGTCGACTTGCCGGCGGCGAGAATGATCGCAGCGATTTTCTTCGCCTTGCCGGTATCTGTATCCTCGGCATCCCCGGTATCCGTATCGGCACGGGGCAGGGGGCGGGTCGCGATTTCCTTCAGCAACCCGCCATGCCCCATGTCCATGATGACATCAGGCGTAATCGGCAACCCTGCGAACAGACGCTGCAAGACCCAGTCGAACCCGTTCAGCTTGGGTGATCGGGCGCAGCCGGGCAGGCCGATGGCGGGTATTTCCGTGTCTCCCGCCATGATGCGGCCGGTCAGGATCAGATTGCCCGGATCGACCGGCATGCCGAAATGATCGACCGTGCCGCCGGCGGCCCCGATGGCTGCGGGAATGACGTCGCGCCGGTCGGTAATCGCGCTGGCCCCGGCGATCAGCAGCAGATCGGGCGTATCGGCGAGCGCCTCTTTGATGGTGCCGCGCAGCGCATCATTTGTGTGGCCGCAGCGGATTTCCCGGTCCAGCGAACCGGATAACGCCGTCAGCCGGTCGCGGGTGATCGAGACGGTCTTGTCCAGCACGGTCGGTTTCATGCCGGGCAGATCGGTCTGTATCAGGATCGCGCGCAGGGGCGTATAGGGGTGCAGTTGCAGAAGAAACGTATCGGCGTCATCGGCTGTTTGCAGCCAGGCGTCGACGGAGTCGGAGGGCGCAGCGAAGGGAATGATTTTCAGGGTCGCCAGCATCTGCTTTGCCGCAACGGCGCTGTGGTTTCGCAGGGTGCCGAAGGTGATGGCTTCGTCAATCCGGTTCAGGCCATGCAACGTATCAGTATCTACGGTGATGACGCCGGGCGTTTCGGCATAGAAATTCACCCGCCCGGTAAACGCCTTGCTGAGTGAAATGCCCGGCCCAGCCAGTTGTGCGGCGATACGGTCGGCGGCCTCGTCCTCCGGCACGTCGTCGGGCAACAGCCGGGCGACGATGACGGTTTCGCAACCGGCCTCCTGCAACCGTGCAACATCATCTTCGTTCAGGTGTCGGCCCTTTTTGAACTTCGCGCCATCAACGGAAACCGAATGCGCGAGGATCGCGCCGGCGGCCGTCTCGACAGGAATTTCACCGAAAAACATGGGGCGTTACGCTGCCTTCCGTTTCGGCCCGTGCAGGGCGAGGGTCATCGAACCCAGGATGGAAACCGCAATCTCGGCCGGCGAGACGGCCCCGATATCAAGGCCGATAGGCGCGTCGATGCGGGCAATCGCCGCCACGTCGACTCCGGATTCGGTCAGCCGCTCAACCCGGCGGGCGTGGGTTTTCTTGCTGCCCAGAGCGCCGACATAAAAGGCGGGCGAGGCGAGCGCCGTTTCCAGACCCGGTTCGTCGATCTTCGGGTCGTGGGTCAGCGCCACGACGGCGGTGCGGCTGTCCGGTTTCAATGCCTCCAGCGCCTCATCCGGCCAGCGGTCGTCAATTGTTATTTCCGGGAAACGCTCTTCCGTCGCCCAGGCGGTGCGCGGGTCGATCAGGGTTACTTCGTATTCCGCCATTCTGGCCATCGGGGCCAGGAACTGGGCGATATGCACCGCGCCGATCAGCAACAGCCTTTTCGGCGGATTGAACGGCTGGAAGAACAGTGCGCGGTCATCAATGGTTTCGGTGCGGCCCTTGTCGGACGCCAGAACAGCGGTAACCGTCTCGCCGACATCGCCGGCATCAAGATCGCCGATAACGGTGTCGCCGATATACAGGCAGGCCTCGGCGGTCGCCAGATCGCGGATCAGCACCGCCGGCGTTTTCGCCGCCTGGGCTTCTCTCAGCCGGTCGAGAAGGGCGCGTTTCATGGCTCAAGCTTCTCCACCAGAACATGAACCTCACCGCCGCAGGCAAGGCCGACTTCCCACGCCATCGCATCGGACACGCCGAATTCCATCAGCTTCGGCGCGCCGCTTTCAATGATGTCCTGCGCTTCGGTAACGACGGCTCCTTCAATGCAACCGCCCGATACCGACCCGCTGAATCTTCCGTCGGCGTTCACGGCCAACAGGCTGCCGACCGGGCGCGGCGACGACCCCCACGTTTTCACCACGGTCGCCAGGGCGACGCCGTCGCCGGCATCGGCCCATCCCGCCGCCGTTGTCAGAACGTCTTCCGGCCGGGCGAAGGCCGATGCCGCCGGGGTCTGTTCGGAACTGCTCATGCCGCCATCCTTTTCCATTTCTGTAGCGATGCCCGGTCGGCGGGCGTTCCCGCACCGAGCGCCTGCGCCAGTTGCGCGAGACTTTCCAGATTGTGCACCGGGCGGAAGTCATCGACATGCGGTATCATCGCTTTTGCGCCTGTCGCCCGTGGTTCGTATTTATCATACCGCAAAAGCGGGTTCAGCCATATCAGGCGGCGGCAGGATTTTTGAATCCGCTCCATCTCGACCTCGATACCGGCGGCGCCGTCGCGGTCCAGCCCGTCGGTGATCAGCAGCACCACGGCGCCCTGACCGAGTACCCGGCGTGACCAGTCGCGGTTGAATCGGTGCAGCGCCTGACCGATGCGGGTGCCGCCGGCCCAGTCCTTGACGTCTTCCGAGACCTTGTTGAGGGCCGCATCCGGATCCTTGTCGCGGAGGTGGCGGGTAATGTTGGTCAGGCGCGTGCCGAACAGAAACGAATGCACCCGGTCGCGGTCATTGGTCAGGGCGTGCAGGAAATGCAGCAGCATGCGGCTGTACCGGTCCATCGACCCGGAAATATCGCACAGCACCACCAGCGGCGGCGGCCGCTTGCGGCGGCTGCGGCGTTTCAGTTCGATTATATCGCCACCAAATTTTGCGACCGACCGCAGGGTCGCGCGCATATCGGCGCGACGGCCGGAAAGGTCAGGCTTGAACCGCCGGGTCGGCACGTCGCGTAACGGCAGGGTCAGCTTGCGGATGGCGCTGCGGGCCTGTTCCAGCTCGTCGGCGGACATCGATTCGAAATCCTTTTCCGACAACACGTCCTGGGTCGAGAAGGTGAGGGTGGCGTCGAATTCCATCTCCTCTTCCTGCTGCTCAGCCGCTTGAGTCGATCCCGGCTTGTCGCCGGCCAGGGCGTCGGCGACCCGCTGGGACAGATCGTCCTGCTTTTCAGGCGGTTCGTCGCCCCGGAAACTGGGCAGCAGCATGCCGATCATGCGTTCCAGAATATCCGGGTTGCGCCAGAAGATGTGAAACGCCTGGTCGAATATCTCACGCTCGTCGCGCCGGTTCACGAAGACGGCGTGCAGGGTCCAGTAGAAATCCTTGCGCGAGGCGACGCCGGCCGCAGCGATGGCGTCGATGGCGTCCAGAACCGCGCCGGGCCCAACAGGCAGGCCGGCGCTGCGCAGTACCCGGCCGAAATGCATGATGTTTTCCGCCAGCCTGCCGCCATCCGCCTCGCCGATGAAAAAATTCGGGGCGGGGCGCGACGGATCGGATGCCGGATCGTCTGTTGTCATCACCGGTCCTGTGTGGCGAGTTCCATCTTGACCTCGTCGAGAATACGGGCGGCTTCGGACCCGCGGATCTTGGCGATGTCATCCTGGTACTTCAGCAGCGCGCCCAGCGTATCGTTGATGGTTTCCGGGTCGAGGGCGAGACGGTCGAGCTGGGTCAGGGCGTTGGCCCAGTCGATGGTTTCCGCGACGCCGGGCAGCTTGAACAGATCGAGCGTGCGGATTTTCTGGATGAAGCCGACAATCTGTTCCGACAGTTCGGCGGAGGCGCCGGGCGCTTTCACCTTCAGGATCGCCAGTTCGCGTTCCGCATTCGGGTAGTCGACCCAGTAGTAGAAGCAGCGGCGCTTGATGGCGTCGTGGATTTCGCGCGTCCGGTTGGATGTAATCACCACAATCGGCGGTTCCGGCGCGCGGATCGTGCCCAGTTCCGGAATCGTCACCTGAAAATCAGACAGCACTTCCAGCAGAAAGGCCTCGAACGGTTCGTCGGTTCTGTCCAGTTCGTCGATCAGCAGGATCGGCGTCTTGCCGTCGGCCTGCTGCACCGCCTGCAGGATCGGCCGCTTGATCAGGAACCGTTCGGAAAAAAGGTCGGCTTCAAGTTTCTGCCGGTCGCCGCTGCCGGTCGATTCCGCCAGACGAATTTCCAGCATCTGCCGCGCATAGTTCCATTCATAGACCGCCGAGGCGATGTCGAGGCCTTCATAGCATTGCAGGCGGATCAACGGCCGGTCGAGCGTTTCGGCCAGCACCTTGGCGATTTCGGTCTTGCCGGTGCCGGCCTCGCCTTCGAGAAACAGCGGCCGGTTCATTTTCAGCGACAGAAACAGCGCGGTCGCAAGGCTGCGGTCGGCAACGTAGCGGCCCGCATCCAGCAGGTCGAGGGTGGCATCAATGGAACTGGGCTGGTCCGGCATATGGATCTCTGGAAAGGTCTTCTGTTGACGCTGGAAGAAGCCTACAGCACGGCTACTTCTGACGCCACGCCCCGGTATCGGTCAGAAACCAGTATCCTTTCGGGGCCTTTTCGAAAATCTTGTTGGCGTAAATCTTACCGACGGCCAGAACACTGGTGTTTTGTTCCTTGGCGACCGATTCATAGAAGCTCCGGCGTTTGGCGTTGATGTCCTTCACCAGCGTCTTCACGGAAGCCCCGGCATTTGGATCGCGCACGACGGCAAATCCGTCGAACCGCTCGCCGACAAGGCCCTGCGCGCGCGGACCGTCCAGCGGGTCGGCGCTGGCCGGCTGGACCAGCCCCAGCGTCATCAGAATCAGTGCGGCCATCCCGAACAGGGTAGCGCGCCTAGAAGATCGGATTGTTTTCCACATCCTCTTCCGCCTTTTCTTCGATTTTCAGCCGAACCTCGGCATCGAGTTTAACGTTCAGGTTGATCGTGATCGGTTCACGGGGCGCTTCAACGCGCACCGTTGGCGTGCAGCCGGAAACGAATACGACAGCAACCACGGCAATCGCCATGGCCGTCGACTGTCGCCGAACAGCCGGCATTCGGGTTTCCATTTCAGGCGGCACGTACAAGCTCCCGGATAGTATAACCCTATTCATATGGAAGCTGGAGGCTGTATCGACAAGCGTTATTTGCCCGGAAAGCCCGGGTTAGATGGCTTGCATCGAGTGGTCACGTATTTCGGTTCGATATTTTGAACCGGATTGCCGGAACTGTTAGATATCATGCGAAATGGCGTTTCTAGGGAGGTAAAAGTGTCCTTTATGGAAGCGGTTATGGTGCAGCCGCCGCTTGTTCGATACTGGGTTTTCTGGCTGGCCTTTATCACAACGATCTCGTGGATCGTTCTTCTGCTATCCCGGCAAACGCGACGGGACGGTTTAATTCTGTTTCTCGCTAGCGTTGCGGTGACGGTATGGATGCAGTGGCTGTACGCCACAGAAGGCTTCGTCAGGTTGCTGGGTTTGCCGCATGTCGTGCTCTGGACACCGCTGCTGATCTACTTTGTCTATCGCGTTCGGACTGTTCGCTATGAAACACCGTTCCGGCAAATCGTGTACGCGCTGATGGCATCCATCGCGGTTTCGCTGATTTTCGATTACATCGACGTTGCGCGATACCTGCTGGGAAACCGGGAGCCGCTGGCGCCGCATGCCTGACGTTTCATTGCAGCCGCTTCTTGCAGCGCCTGCCATTATCCAATGGCATGCCTATGCCGCTTTCGCGGCCTTGCTTCTCGGCTTCGTCCAGTTGGTTGCGCCGAAAGGCACTGTCAGTCACCGGACGATAGGCTATGCCTGGGCGGCCTTGATGATGTGGATCGCCGCCAGCAGTTTATGGATTCATACGATCCAGCAATTCGGCCAATGGAGTCTGATTCATATTCTGTCGATTGTCGTTCTTATTTCCGTACCGCTCGCTGTCCGGCATGCACATTCACACAGGGTTAAAGCACACAGGTCCGCAATGCTATCCTTGTTTCTGCTGGCTCTTATCGGGGCAGGCCTGTTTACGTTTCTTCCGTCTCGCGTGATGCACGAGGTATTCTTCGGTAGCTAAAGGCGGACAGATCCGGCTTGCGGAAGAGCCGGGATTTCGGTTCCTTGTGTTCATCGTAAGGGAGGAGAGCCGATGAACGCCTTGATGCAACGGAACTGGGTACCGGAGGCCTGCGAGGCCTATATCCAGACGATTTCGAAACAGACCGCCGAAAGCCCGTCGGCGGAGATTGCATCGCGGCTTCAGGCGCTGGCGGACCGGAACCGTGACATTCACGAGCGTGACTGTTTCAACCTGAACCCGGCGACCAATGTCATGAATCCGCGCGCGGAAAAGATACTCGGCGCAGGCCTCGGGTCGCGCCCGTCGCTCGGCTATCCCGGCGACAAGTACGAGATGGGGCTGGAGGCGATTGAGGAAATCGAAGTCATCTGCGCTGAACTCTGCGCCGAGGTGTTTCAGGCGCGGTTCGCCGAAATCAGGGTGGCGTCCGGCGCACTGGCGAATCTTTACGGCTTTATGGCGATCTGCCGGCCGGGCGATGCGATTATCGCGCCGCCGGCGACCATCGGCGGGCATGTCACGCACCATCAGGCCGGATGCGCCGGTCTGTACGGCCTGGACATCCATCATGCCCCGGTGAATTCAGACGGCTATACAATCGATATCGACGGGCTACGCGATCTGGCCCGGGATGTGAAACCGGCGCTGATCACCATCGGCGGCAGTCTGAACCTGTTTCCCCATCCGGTATCCGATGTTCGCGAAATCGCCGATACGGTCGGGGCGAAAGTGCTGTTCGACGCTGCGCATCAATGCGGCATCATCGCCGGCGGAGCGTGGCCGAACCCGTTGCAGGAAGGTGCGCATCTGATGACGATGAGCACCTATAAAAGCCTGGCTGGGCCTGCGGGCGGGCTGATCGTTACCAACGAACCGGATCTGGCGGAAAAACTGGATGCCATCGCCTTTCCCGGCATGACCGCGAATTTCGACGCCGCCAAATCGGCGGCGCTGGCGCTGACCATGCTGGTCTGGCGCGAACATGGCTCGGCGTATGCCGATGCGATGGTGCGCGTGTCGAAGGCGTTTGCCGCTGCGTTGCAGGAACGGGGCCTGCCGGTTTTCGCCGCCGACAAAGGATTCACCGCATCGCACCAGTTCGCCGTGGAAGCGGCCGGTTTCGGTGGCGGGCAAGCAATGGCAAAGGTTTTGCGGAAAGCCGGCTTCCTGACCTGCGGCATCGGCCTGCCGCTTGATCCGGTTCCCGGCGACATGAACGGCTTGCGGTTCGGCACGCCGGAAATCGTGCGCTGTGGTGTTACGGAACAGGATGTCGGCCCGCTCGGCGATCTTACCGTGAAGGCGTTGACCGAACCGTCGCCGGAAAGACTGGCGGGCGAGGTCGCGGCGATGCGGAAAGAGTTCAGCAATCTGCACTACATTTGCGCGGATTGACCTTGCGCCGTCAGTCGGTAGCGCGCGAAACGAAGCCGGTCGCCTGTTCGTAAATTTCATAAAGATCGTTCGCCAATTTATTGAAATTGCTTTCTAAATTTACATTCAGATTGAACGGCTGCGCGTCGAGAACATCCGGGTTGTATCCCTGCAGATTGAGTAGGACGGACCCGTCGCCCTTTTCAGGCAGGTCAGTTTCCAGCGACAGGTTCGTATAGTGGAAATCCTTCAGGGCATCGACCAGCAACGCCATCTGAGGGTCGCTGTCGGCGGTGGCGTTCAGCGTCGGGCTTTCATAGGTCAACGTGCCGGACCCCAGCGCCCGTAATTTCCCGGCAGGCGCGATCAGCCGGTCTTCCCTGATTTCGAAAGGTATTTCGCCGGAAAGAACACCGTCAGCACTGAGGCCGTCGATGGCGGCTGTTTCGGTCAGGATTTCGAAATCGACCGCATCGAGAAAGATCGTTCCATCGGCTGTCGTCCGATCCGCTGATATCGACAGGTCTTTCAGGCCGAAGCGCCCACCGAAGCCTTCTATTTCTATCTCTCGCACATCGACGGCAAGATCGGGTTGGATCGTGTAAACCATTCGGAATGGAACGTCGTTCAGTGGGCCGGCTGAAATGTTGCCTGCAACTGTCTGGTCGGGCAGGGAAGCCGGGAGCGTTTGTATCGGCACGCGCAGGGTTTCGCTGATATTGCTGAAGGCGAAGACAGGGTTTCTGAAGTTTCCGTTTTCCAGTTTCAACGTGATCAACCCGGTCGGCGGTTCATTCAGATCGACGATGATATCGGTTTTGCTGCTGAACGTGC
Organism: Alphaproteobacteria bacterium; assembly: GCA_040222995.1. Classification (GTDB taxonomy): domain Bacteria; phylum Pseudomonadota; class Alphaproteobacteria; order UBA8366; family Aestuariispiraceae; genus JAVKBW01. The sequence goes on from JAVKBW010000082.1 coordinate 310,765, forward strand.
CGTTGAACGGTCCGGACAGCAGCAGAAACGGAAACACGTCGGATGGTTGCAAGCCGCCTTCCTCGAATTCGATGGGATCGACTTCGACCGATGCCGTAACGGTATGGATGACGGGAACTTTTTCCGTGTGATAGGCGTGAAACCGCGCCGACAGGCCGGGTTCAGTGGTAAGCGTGCCGTCGAGCAGATTGCCGCCCTCGTTGCGTTCGATTTCGGCGTCCAGCCGGATCGGTCCGGCCAGCATCTCCTCACCATCGAGCAGCAGCGCGGGCGCGGTAACGCCAATCGTCCCCGTGTCGTCCCCGTAATCTATCGTCAGTCGGGCGGCCGGCAGGGAAACCGGGGTTCCGTCGTAATCAATGGCAAGGGGGGCGAGCGCAATATCGGCTGACGCGCTCGGCGAATTGAACGTGACGGAGACGGCATTCGTATCCGCCGCGTCGATGGCCGTTTCGACCATGATCGTCGCGTCCTTGTATCTGATCGTGCCGCCGGCATGGGGGAACCAGCCGGCGCTGTCCGGCGACAGGGTCAGGCCGCCCGCGACGGCCAGCGCCAGCGTCAGGGTGTCGTCGGCGATTGTCGTGTCGGTTTCGACCGTCCCTGTCGCGGTCATCGCGTCGGGGTCGATTTCGAGACCGGTGATTGTGCTGGTAGACAGGACCGAGCGACCGTACAGATCGTCTTTCTGAACATCCACGCGGATTTCCGGCAACACAACCCGTCTGCCATCCGGGGCGCTGACAAACCGGGCCGGGCCGTGCAGGGCCGCATAGACCGGGCCGTAGGTTGCGACCAGGCCGCCCTCGACCAGAAGCTCGTCCGGCAGGCCGGTCAGGGACAGATCGGCAGTGAGCGGTTTTGCGACGGTAAACCCGACGCCGAAATCCCGGAACGGTTCTGTCCAGTTCGATGTGCCGATCGGCAGACCGGAAACACCGAAGGACGCCCCGCGGCCGATCCGCAGTTGCGCCCGGCCATCGGCAATGTCGGCGGCGGCAAAGCCGGTCAGGAATGCGGTTTCGCCGGGCAGGGCCGCGACGGGAATACGGATCAGTGACACTTTCGCCGAAACACGACCGGTCAGATCTTCGACACGCCGGACAATGCCGGCGCCGTTGAGCGCCACATCGATATCGATATCGCCCTGATCGGCGCGGATGGCGACAGGATTGCCGGTTTTCAGGGTGACTTGCCCGTCCGCGACGGAAATATCGATATTGCCGGTGGCGGTGACACCGGTCAGGGGCAGGTCGGAAAGGCCGGCGGCGGAGCTGTCCGCGTTTATCGTCAGGGTTATGCCGCCATCGATCAGGCCGATACCGGCCGCCGGGTCATCGACAGGCAGGGCCGCCAGATTGAGCGGTTCGGGCGTTCGAAACTGCCCGGTGATACCGACATCGATTATCCGATCTATTGTCGCGGTCACGTCGATGCCACTGACGGCAAGCGAATCGATGGTCCAGGCCGGCAGGGTTGTATCTGCTTCGCCACCGCCCGTGGCCGGAAGGTGCATTCCGGCAAGGCGGATGCCGCCGGTCAGATCGGCTGATACGGGGACCCGGACGCCATCGATCGAAACGGATGCGATTCGGTTTTCGCGTAACCCGTCAAGGGTATAGGCGATCTCGATCCTGTCGATGACAACTGGCTTTTCTTTGCCGATCTCGATGTGTTCGATGATTGCGCGATCGAGATCGAGCCGTTCGATGTCGAAAGAGAGCGGCAGCGGCGATTGCGCATCGGCAAGATGTTCGGCTACCGCCTGTGCAAGCGGCACACGCGCCAGCCAGACGCCGCCCGACGCGACGAACAAGACAGCGGCAAAGATCAGGAAGCGGCGCATTTCAGCAATCTAGCGCGATCCAGGCGGAAAGAAGAGGCCGAAATGAAACGGTGCGGAAGCATTCGCCGCCGCACCGTCCCGATAACGTATCCGACTCTTGAGGATCAGTTGCTGGCGTTGACCGCCCGTTTGGCCATGACCGTAATCAGATGGGCCCGGTACTCCGCGCTGGCGTGGATGTCGCTCAGCAATTCGCCTGCATCGACGGATTCGCCGTCGAGTGCCCCGGCCGAATAGTCGCTGCTCAACGCCAGTTCCATCTGGTTGGCGCGGAAAACACCATCCTGCCCGGCCCCTGTTATCGCCACACGCACGCCGTCGCCGGTCTTGGCGACCAAGACGCCGACCAGGGCATAGCGGGACGCCGGATTCGGGAATTTCGAATAGCCGGCCTTTTCAGGGATCGGAAAGGTAACGGCAGTGATGATTTCGTCATCTTCCAGAGCGGTTTCGAACAGACCCGTGAAGAAATCGTCGGCCGAAATCTTGCGCTTGCTGGTGACAATGGTTGCCCCAAGGCCGAGACAGGCCGCCGGGTAGTCCGCCGCCGGATCGTTGTTGGCGATGGACCCGCCGATGGTGCCGCGATTACGAACCTGCGGATCGCCGATCCCTTCGGCCAAAGCCGCCAGCACGGGCAGGGCGGACTTTACGTCCTCTGACGCCGCGACCGCCGCATGGGTGGTCATCGCGCCGATGGTGAGGCCGGCGGCATCCGAAGAGATTCCGGTCAGATTGCCGATGCCGCCCAGATCGACAAGATCGCTGGGGCTGGCGAGGCGCTGTTTCATCGTCGGCAGCAATGTCTGGCCGCCGGCGACGAATTTCCCGTCTTCGGCGCCGCCAAGGGCGGCAACCGCGTCATCGACGGAAGAGGGACGGTGATAGTTGAAATCATACATGAGTTTTCTCCCTATTCGGCGGCTGCGGCTGTTTTAGCGTTCTGTATAGCGCGCCAGACTTTTTCCGGTGTCGCCGGCATTGAGATATCGGTTACGCCGTATTCGCTGAGTGCATCGACGATGGCGTTGATAACCGCCGGTGGCGAGCCGATCGCGCCGACTTCACCACACCCTTTCACGCCCAGCGAATTGTGCGTGCACAAGGTGGAAGCCGTGCCGATTGAATAGGACGGCACGTCATCGGCCCGCGGCATGGTGTAGTCCATGTAGGAGCCGGTCAGAAGCTGACCTTCGTCGTCATAGATGCAGCCTTCAAGAAGCGCCTGGCCGATACCCTGTGTCAGGCCGCCCTGGATCTGGCCGGCGACGATCATCGGGTTGATCACCCGGCCGACATCGTCGACCGCCGTCATGCCGACGACTTTCGTGACCCCGGTTTCCGGGTCCACCTCAACTTCGCAGATGTGGCAACCGCCCGGATAGGTGAAGTTCATCGGGTCGTAGAAGGCCTGTTCCTCAAGCCCGGGTTCCAGCGTTTCATGCGGGAAGTTATGCGGCACATAGGCGGTCAGCGCGACATCGCCGAACGCCATTTGCTTATCCGTTCCGGCAACGGTGAACATACCGTCCTTGAATTCGATATCCGCTTCCGAGGCTTCCAGCACATGGGCGGCGATCTTCTTCGATTTGTCGATGATCTTGCCCATCGCCTTCATGATCGCCTCGCCGCCGACGGCGAGAGACCGCGATCCGTAGGTTCCCATGCCGAAAGCCACCTTGTCGGTGTCGCCGTGGCTGATTTCGATATTGTCCATCGTAACCCCAAGCGTGTCGGAAACAAGCTGGGCAAAGGTCGTTTCGTGGCCCTGGCCATGGCTGTGCGATCCGGTGAACACGGTGATCGACCCTGTCGGGTTGACCCGCACATTGGCGCTTTCGAACAGACCGGCCCGGGCGCCGAGCGACCCGACAACCGCCGACGGCGCGATGCCGCAGGCTTCCAGATAGGTCGAATAGCCGAGGCCGCGCAGCTTGCCGCGTTTCGCGGCTTCCGCCTTGCGGTCGGCGAAACCGGCGACATCCGCCGCCTTTTCCGCCTGGTCCAGCGTCGTGAAGTAGTCGCCGCTGTCATATTGCAGGGCGACCGGCGTCTGGTACGGGAAGGCATCCGTCGGGATGAAATTCTTGCGGCGGATATCGGCCTGCGACATTCCCAGTTCTCGCGCGGCCCGGTCGACGATCCGCTCGATCAGGTAGGTCGCTTCCGGCCGTCCGGCGCCGCGATAGGCATCGACCGGCACGGTGTTGGTGAAGATCGCCTTCACGTTGCAGTAGATCACCGGTGTCGTGTAGGTCCCGGCCAGCAGCGTGGCGTACAGATAGGTCGGCACGCAGGGCGCGAAGGTCGAAAGATACGCCCCCATATTCGCCTTGGTCAGCACCTTCAGCGCCAGAAACTTGCCGTCGGCGTCCAGCGCCAGTTCGACATGGCTGATATGGTCGCGGCCATGGGCGTCGGACAGGAAACTTTCCGAGCGTTCCGCCACCCATTTGATCGGCCGGCCGACTTTCGGCGCGGCCCAGGTGACGATGGCTTCTTCTGCATAATGATAGATTTTCGACCCGAACCCGCCGCCGACATCGGGTGCGACGACGCGCAGCTTGTGCTCGGGGATCGACAGAACGAACGCGCCCATCAGAAGCCGGATCACATGCGGGTTCTGGCTGGTGGTGAACAAAGTGTGTTCGCCGGTTGCGGAATCGTATTCGCCAATCGCCGCACGCGGCTCCATCGCGTTCGGGATAAGCCGGTTATTCACGATATCGATCTTCGTTACGTGATCGGCTTTCGCGAAGGCGGCGTCGCAATCGGCCTCGACGCCGATTTCCCAATCGTAGCAGAGGTTGGACCCGATGTCGTCATGCACCAGGGTTTCGTTTTTCAGGGCCTTTTCCATACCGACCACGGCAGGCAGAAGCTCGTAATCGACCTCGATTTCCTCGGCCGCAGATTTCGCCTGGGCGTAGGTTTCGGCGATCACGACCGCAACCTGATCGCCGACATGGCGAACCTTGCCCTGGGCAAGCGCCGGATGCTTCGGTTCCAGCATCGGTTCGCCGTCCTTGGAATGAACCTGCCAGCCGCAGGGAATGCTGCCGACATCCATGTCCTCGCCGGTGAAGACGGCCAGTACGCCCGGGGCTGCCGCCGCCGCCGACGTATCGATGCTCTTGATTTTGGCGTGTGCATGTGGGCTGCGCAGCATGTAGGCGTATGTCTGGTTCGGACGATTGATATCGTCGGTATAGTTGCCCTTGCCTGTCAGAAACCGGGCGTCTTCAACCCGTTTTACCGAGGCGCCAATGCCTGTATCGGTCATGTTTGATGCTCCCATATTCGGCGCCGGCCACTGCTGCGGCGCGCCTGAAATTCCATGATTATTCGGCTGCGGCTTTCATCGTGCCGGCGGCTTCCTGGATCGATTTGACGATATTGTGGTAGCCGGTGCATCGACAGATATTGCCTTCCAGCCATTCCCGGATTTCGGTTTCCGAGGGGCTGGCGTTGTTCTGCAGCAGATCGACCGCACTCATCACCATGCCGGGCGTACAGAAGCCGCATTGCAGGCCGTGATTGTTGCGGAAGGCTTCCTGCATCGGGTGCAGCGTGTCGCCATCGGCGAGGCCTTCGATGGTGGTGACGTCCGCGCCCTCGGCCTGGCTTGCCAGTATGGTGCAGGATTTCACGGACTTACCGTCGACATGCACAACGCAGGCGCCGCACTGACTGGTATCGCAACCGACATGCGTGCCGGTCAATTTAAGGTTTTCGCGGATGAACTGTACCAGAAGCGTCCTGGCTTCAACGTCGCCGGACACGGCTTTACCGTTCACCGTCATAGAAACGGTCGGCATTCTATACCCTCCCTGTTTAAAGTTTTCTTAATTGAAAAACTTGTCTTGCGTACCTGATCACGATCCGCAAAGTGTGCGACCACTTGCGTTCCACGTCAATGGCTGGTTGCGGGGAACCTAGGTCGTGTACTCATAAACGAAAAGGATTTCGTCAATCCGACGCTTGATGCCGGCGCGCCGAAAGCGGCAGGGAAAAAGAAGCGTCAGGCCGCCCGCCTGACGGCTTGCCGACAAGGTGCGTAGGTTACGGCTGTCAACAGCAGCGATTTTCCGCTTTTGTCATTGGCGACCGGTAAGGTGAAACATTCGTAGTGGCAGAACCGTTCGTTCGGATTCTTCATGTCAGCGGCCCTGACGACAGGAAATTTCGTTTCGAACACGCTGCGAAGATGATCCTGAAAATCGCTTCGAATTTCCTCACTGTGCGATTCATCCAGATATCCGTCATCGACGCGACAGCGAAACCTGTCCTGCAACGTTCGGCCAAGGTAGACAAACCGGAAACGATCGGCGGCGCGATCGTACTCGGTAACCGCGAGATAAGGCAGAATAGGCCCCAGCATGTCCAGTTCGAAGGAACCGGCGTCAGGCATGCCGTCTACAGCCCGGGCCAGCCCGTTCCAGTAGGCATTCAGACGCCTGAAAATCTTGTTGCCGTTGATTAATTCTTCGGGGGAATGTTCCATTCGCGGAATCCGATGCGTGTTGCAAATGCCTGCCTGAGCGTCGGATCGTTTTAAGACTATTATATTAATTTTTTACTAAATCCGTCCGGCACCGGGTCAGTTCGACGCAAATGCGGCGATCAGGATGATGACGATGGCGATCAATGCGATCGTCCAGACCATCGGCTGCAGCCCCTTGCGCTTTTTGGCAACGTCGTCGGCGGCTTTCATTGCGGCCTGACTGGGAGAAGGCGCGTCGGGCGACGCCTCGTTCGCACCCCTGGAATCGTTGGCTGCCGGAGACGCGGCGCCTGCTGTCTTGCTGGCTTCCGCGGCATTCTGGATCGGCATGGTGACAGGATCGCCGACGACCGGCGGCTCCATATTTTCCGCGGCGTCGGATTCGGATGCCACCGGGGAGCCGTCGCCATTCCGTTTTTTCACTTCCTCGACGAAAGCATCGAAAAACTCGCCGGCCAGCTTCTTCGATGTTGAATCGATCAGCCGCGAGCCGATCTGGGCCAGCTTGCCGCCGACATTCGCGTCCACCGTGTAGGAAAGCAGCGTGCCGTCACCGTCATCTGTCAGCGTGACGACGGCGCCGCCCTTGGCGAAGCCCGCAGCGCCGCCCTTGCCTTCGCCGGAAATCCGGTAGCTGTTGGGTGGATCGATGTCGCTGAGCGTGACCTCGCCCTTGAACGTCGCCTTGACCGGCCCGACCTTCGCCTGAACGGCGGCGGCAAAGCCGTTTTCACCGGTACGTTCCAGCGACTTGCATCCGGGGATGCAGGCGGACAGTACATCCGGATCGTTCAGTGCATCCCAAACGACTGCGCGGGGAGCCGGTATTTTGTATTCGCCCTGCATTTCCATAACTGCGATCTCCGTCGATAATGCGCTTTGTCCGCCGACCTGCTAACCTAGGCATTGCCTGGATGCGTTTCAATTGTCCGTTGAGTATCCCCGATGACCGACAGTTGCGCATCAGGTTTCAAGGCCAGTCTAGCATGAAAATTGCTTGGTGTTTGCAGGGTTGAGGAAAACAGGGGAATGACATGACGGCGACAGCAGCGGCATCGGTTATCGATATCGCGCTCTGGTTCATGGACCGGGCGCGCCAAGACGATCTGTATCTGCAGCCGCAACTGCTGCAGCGGCTGTTATATGTAACGCAAGGGTCCTATGCGGCGCAGCATTACGGCCGCAAGCTGATGCCGGCCGTATTTGTCGCCGGCGAAACCGGCCCGGAAGATCCGAATATCATGCGGCTTTTCGAATACGGTCGGCCGTCGAATATCCGCGACCCCCGGATATCGCCTGAAGTGGAAAATTTCCTGTATGCGATCTGGAGCCGATACGGCCATCACAGTACCGATTATCTGAACCAGCAGATCAAACACCATTCGATTTACCGCGCCGCCCTGAAGAAAGGGATCGGCGAGGAAATTCCGTTCCCCGCCATCGTCAAATTCTTCACCCGGGAAAAGGAATCCAACCCCGGCACGGTCAAAACGGCCGATGGCCGAAAACTGTCGAAGTGGATTCCGGCCGGCGCGCCGCAGGCAAAACTGGGCTAGAGGTCACGCCAAATGCGCTGTTGTCCCGCAAGCCGGATTCCGGCTGGCGGGGTATTCTTTCTTGAACACATGCGGGCCATGCAGATAGGGTCTAAAGATCAAGGCAGGTATGCCGACAGGTTCCAAAAAGCAAAGTGCCGCCGATCAAGGGGGCCAGAGGGGTCGGGTTGTGTCAAAAATGTCGGCTAGGGTGTTGGGTCTGGCGAAAAGCGCACCGCTATTTGCTGTAATATTCGCAATCGCCGCATTATCGCCGGATCCGGCTACGGCGGCTTCAGCCGGTGCGCCGCACCTTGACGGAGCGGATCTTCATCTGATCTGGGTCGTGCCGTTCGCCGGCATTCTTCTGTCAATTGCGGTGTTTCCGCTCGTTGCACCGCATTTCTGGCACCGGCATTTCGGCAAGATATCCGCTTTCTGGGCGGTTGCGTTTCTCGGCCCGTTCACGCTCGTTTACGGGTTCTCGCTGGCCGGGTACGAACTGCTGCACGTTCTGTTTCTGGAATACATCCCCTTTATCATACTGCTGGGATCGCTGTTTACCGTTGCCGGCGGCGTGCGGATGCGCGGCAAGCTTACCGGCACGCCGGTCGTCAATACCGGCATATTGCTGATCGGCACGATCATCGCGAGCTGGATGGGCACGACGGGCGCCGCGATGCTGCTGATCCGGCCGATCCTGCGAGCCAATGAAAACCGGAACCACAAGGTTCATACGGTGGTGTTCTTCATCTTTCTTGTGGCGAATGTTGGCGGTTCCCTGACTCCGCTGGGCGATCCACCGCTGTTTCTGGGCTTTCTGAAGGGGGTCGATTTCTTCTGGCCGACCAAGGAAATGCTGCTGCCGATGATCTTCGTGTCGTCGATCCTGTTAATGATCTATTTCGCGCTCGACAGCTATTTCTACAGGAAGGAAGGCGATGTGACGCCGGATCATGCGGATGAACCGGACGGTCTGCGTCTGGAAGGCGCGGTAAACATCCTGCTGCTGGTCGGCGTCATTTTCTCGGTCCTGCTGAGCGGCGTCTGGAAACCCGGCATCACCTTCGACTTGTATCACGTGCCGATCGAATTGCAGAATGTGACGCGCGATGTGTTGCTGATTTCAATCGCGTTGCTGTCGCTGAAATTGACGAACGACGAAAGCAGAAAGGCCAACGGCTTCAACTGGTTTCCGATTGTCGAGGTCGGCAAGCTGTTCGCCGGCATCTTCATCACCATTGTGCCGGCTATCGCCATTCTGAAAGCGGGACAGGACGGAGCCCTGTCCGGTGTCGTAAACCTTGTCAGTTCGGACGGTCAGCCCGTCAATGCGATGTATTTCTGGATAACCGGCGTGCTTTCAAGCTTCCTCGACAATGCGCCGACCTATCTGGTGTTCTTCAATACGGCGGGCGGGGATGCGCAACATCTCATGGGTCCGCTGTCCGAGACGCTTCTGGCGATTTCCGCCGGCGCGGTGTTCATGGGCGCAAATACCTATATCGGGAACGCACCTAACTTCATGGTTCGGGCGATTGCCGAGGAACGGGGCGTAAAAATGCCCAGTTTCTTCGGATATATGGGCTGGTCCATCGTATTCCTGCTTCCGATTTTCGCCCTGGTTACGGTATTGTTCTTCATCTGATAAATCGCTTGGGACCGCCCGCTGGCGGCGTTGGAAATTGCCGTCATGTCGTTGAAAAGCGAAAATCCGGGCGCGAAACTGCTGCTGCCCTTCGCCTTCGGTCACGCGGCGAACGACTGGGCCCCGGTGGCGATGTGGATGATCATCCCGGCCTTCGGCGCGGCGCTGGGTCTTTCGCCGACTGAAATCGGGCTGCTGTTCACCATCCACTCCGCCGGCACGGCGATCGCCTATCTTCCGGCCGGTTATCTGACCGATATCGTCGCCAACCGGGGACGCTTGCTGGTCGGCACTTTCGTGTGGGTCGCCGCCGGGTATTTTATCGCCTCGTTTGCCGATACCTTCTGGGTGTTCGCCATCCTGATCGCCCTGGCCGGGCTGGGCGACGCCGCCTGGCACCCGATCGCGACCGGCGTGCTGACGCGGGAATTCGCCGACCGCAAGGCGCATGCGATCGGCATTCATGCCATCGGCGGCCATATGGCGGAAGTCGCCGCACCGCTATTCGCGGGTCTGGTCATCGGCTGGGCGGACTGGCAGCTTGCCCTGCAGGTATCGGTTCTGCCGACCGTCATCATGGGCGTTGTTTTCGTTTTCGTCGCCCGGTCGGTGCCGCTGGTCGAACGGCGGCCGCCGGTCAGGGCGGATTTGTCAGACTTCATGAAAACATGGGCCAACGGGGCAGGGCTGGTGATCATCCTGCTGTTCGTTTTCTACAACATGGCGGTATACGCGATGCTGGCGATGACGCCGCTGGTACTGCAGGACACGCATGGTTTTTCGCCGCAGGCTGCCGGCATCGCGTTCTCGGTTATTCTGCTGCCGGGCGCGCTCCTGCAGCCCTATTCCGGCCATCTGTCGGACAGGTTCGGCCGGATGCCCGTGATCCGGATCGGCCTTACCGTGGCGATTTTTGCCGGTGCTGTCGCCTGGCTGTCGCCCGGCGTGTGGGTGATCATTGCGGCGGCGGCGGTTGCGCTGTCAGTACTTGTCGCCATCCGGCCGGCGATGCTGGCGGTCGCCGTCGACCATGCCAGCGACCGCGCCGGTACCAGCCTCGGCTTCGCTTTCACCATCATGGACGGGTTCGGCGCATGCGGGGCGGTGCTTGCCGGTATGGCAGGTGAATTCGATCTGTCGCTGGCCTATCTTCTGGGCGCCGGATTCTCTGCAAGCACGCTGGCCGTCGCGTTCGTGATTGTCCGCCGGGGCCGCGTGCAGGCGGCGTAACAAGCCGTCAGTGCGTCAGGATAAGCGGTACTGTCGTGTTGCTGATGGCGTATCGTGTGATACCGCCGAACAGCCGGTTACGCAGGCTGATTTCGTGATACGCCCCCATCACGATACGGTCGGCGCCGATGGTTTCCGCGGTTGCCAGAATCGTTTCGCCGAATTTCTTTTTACGCGTTGCATCGACGATTTCGGCCTCGACGCCATGCAGCGACAGGTAGTGGATGAACTTTTGCGGTTTCGCATGTTCCTCATTGTCATCGTAATCGGCCAGCACCGAAACCTTGCCGGCTTCATGGATCATCGGCATCGCGCCGCGTACGGCCCGCATTGCTTCCTTCGAGAAATCCCAGTTGATCATCAAGTGCTTCGAGCTGCCGAAATTGATGCCGCCGCCGACCCGCGGCAGGATTAGCACCGGACCGCCCGCTTCCTGAATCACAACTTCAGGCGTCTGGTACATCAGGCGGTCCTCGAACCGGTCGAGCGATACCTGGGTCAGGATGGTCAGATCGGTCCGGTGGACGTGTTCCAGCAGGCGTTCCAGATGGTCTTCCTCGCCGTAGACCCATTCCCAGGAGATGCCGGCCTTCTGACACGACGCCTTCGCCAGTTCGTTGATTTCGTCGGCGGCCGCCTTGGCCCGTTCGGTCGCTTCGGCGAGATAGATTGTGGATGCGCCCCGGCCTTCGGCCCCCGCCGGCATGTGCACCGGATGGGCAACGTACAGGCAAATCAGATGCGCGTTAAGAATGCGGGCCATTTCCACGGCCGATTCCAGGCGCGTACTGCAATCGTCATCCATTGCCAGATGCACGAGGATGGATTTGATGCTCATCGACTGTCCCTTCCGGTCCTTTCCTGAGTGCATAACGCTAACCCCGCACCGGCACCGGCGCAACAGCAAGAGCGGTTTCAGACAGGCGCGGTTACGCCGGCGTTTTCAATCAGAACCGCGGCGGCGGTTCGGGCGCTTGCGGCGGCATCGCGACGCCCGGCGACATACCGCATCACGATGGCGCCCTCCATCAGCAGCATCAGACCGTCCGCGAGGGTGCGCGCGTCTTTCGCGCCGGCGCTTTCCGCCAGATCTTTCAGGTAGTCGCACAACAGCACCTTGTGCTCCGCTGACAACCGATGAATGGCGCTGTCCGGGTCGGAATATTCGGCTGCGGCGTTGATAAACATGCAGCCCGAGAAGGACTTCTCGTTGAACCAGTCGGCGAGGGCGTCGAATACAGCCGGCAGGCGTTCCGCCGGTGTTCCGGCCTTCTTTTCGACGGAACGCATCAGCCAGTTGCGGAAATTTTCGTCCCGTCGGCGCAGCACCGCCAGGATCAGTTCGTCTTTCGATTTGAAGTGGTTGTAGAGGGTCATCCGGGCAACGCCGGATTCGGATATGACCCTGTCGATGCCCGTGGCGTGATAACCCTCTCGGTTAAAGATCCGCAGGGCCGTTTCGACAAGCTGGTCTTTCTTGGATGCCGGCATTCTCTGCTCCACTATTTATATACCAGTCAGTATAACCTTCTTTACCCGAAAAAAGAAAAGTTACAGGCAATTAACACGAAACCGTGAGCACTGATTTTCCCATATTGATATATAGACCGTTCAGTATATTTAACAAAAAAGACAGTGAAAGGAAACAGCCATGCCTGGTTACCCGAGCGACATTGCGTTCACGCCAACGGTTAAGGAAATCCAGCAAGCGAAAGGCTCTCGCGCGGCCTATGCCAGGATGGAAAACGGCGGCGGCTGGAAAATCCGCGTGGAACACGGGCTGGCCGATTTTATCGGCGACAGGGATTCGTTCTACTTCGGTACGGCGAATGCCGAGGGTCAGCCGTATATTCAGCATCGCGGCGGGTCGGACGGATTCCTGAAAGTGCTGGATGAGGAAACGCTGGCTTTCGCCGATTTCAGGGGAAACCGGCAATACATCAGCGTTGGAAATCTCGCAGACAATGACAGGGCGTTCATTTTCCTGATGGACTACGCCAACCGGCAGCGGATCAAGATCTGGGGCAGGGCGAAGGTGGTCGATGACGATCCGGCCCTGCTCGATCTGCTGACAGACGCGAATTACCGCGGCCGGCCGGAACAGGCCATCGTTTTCAAAATCGCTGCCTGGGATGTCAATTGCCCGCAGCATATCACGCGGCGCTACACCGAAAGTCAGGTGAAAGCCGTCATTCAACCCCTGCAGAACCGGATCGCCGACCTGGAGTCGAGGCTGGAAGCTCTCGGCGCCGACCCGTCCAGCGATTCCTGAACCATAGGAGACCATCATGACTCAAAGACTGCCTCTGCCGCCGTTTACCCGTGAATCCGCCCTTCAGAAAGTCCGTCTCGCGGAAGACGGATGGAACAGCCGTGACCCGGAAAAGGTATCGTTGGCCTATACGCCGGACAGTCGATGGCGCAACAGAGGCGAGTTTCCAGCGGGGCGGGCGCAGATTGTCGACTTTCTGGCACGGAAATGGGCGAAGGAGCATGAATACCGGTTGATCAAGGAATTGTGGGCCTTCGCGGACAATCGCATCGCCGTTCGCTATGCCTATGAATGGCGGGACGATGCAGGGCAATGGTTCCGGTCCTATGGAAACGAAAACTGGGATTTCGATGAAAACGGTCTGATGCAGGAACGTCATGCCAGCATCAACGATGTGAAAATCGATGAAACGGACCGACTGTTCCGATGGCCCGCGGGTCCCCGTCCGGCCGATCATCCGGGCCTGTCCGATCTCGGTCTGTAACATCGAGAACCGGAGACGTTCGGCAGCGCCGCAACAATTGTCTGGCCGGGTCGCATCGCGTGTGCGAATTTTGCGCCATGCAATCAACCGAACCCGTCCAGGATAAAGCCGTCAGGGAAAAGCGCCGGACGCAGATCAAAACGGTGCTGTCGCTGCTGCCGTATCTGTGGCCCCGCAACCGGCTGGATATGAAGGCGCGGGTGGTGCTGGCGATGTCGGCCCTGATCATGGCCAAGCTGGCCAGTGTCTATATCCCGATGCTACTGGGCCAGGCGGTCGATGCGCTGACCGCCGACAGCGGCGATACGGCAAAGGTGCTGGCGGTGCCGGTGGCGTTGCTGTTCGCCTATGGCGGCGCGCGAATTCTGTCCGTGGTGTTTCAGGAACTGCGCGAAGCCCTGTTCGTCAACGTGACCCAACGGGCGATCCGCACCGTGGCGCTTGCAACCTTCCGTCACCTGCATGCCCTTTCGCTGCGGTTTCATCTGGACCGACAGACCGGCGGCCTCAGCCGGGTTATCGAACGCGGCGTGAAAGGCATCGAATTCGTTCTGTCCTTCATGCTGTTCAACATCATCCCGACACTGGTCGAAATCCTGATGGTGTGCGGCATCCTGTGGACGTTGTTCGATTTCCGGTTTGCCGCGATCACCTTTATCGCGATCTCGTCGTATATCCTGTTTACCGTGCTGGTGACCGAATGGCGGCTGAAATTCCGTCGTCAAATGAATGAACGGGATACCGAAGCGAATACCAAGGCCATCGACAGCCTGCTGAACTATGAAACGGTGAAGTATTTCGGCAACGAGGATTACGAAGCCGGCCGGTATGACTACGCGATGCAGGGCTATGAGCGCGCCGCCGTGCGGTCGATCACATCGCTGTCGCTGGTCAATATCGGTCAGGGCGCAATCATTTCCGGGGCGCTTGTCTGGGTTATGTATCTGGCTGCCGTCGAAGTTGTCGGCGGGACGATGACGGTCGGCAATTTCGTGCAGATCAACGCGTATATGATCCAGTTGTATCTGCCGCTGAACTTCCTGGGGTTCGTCTACCGGCAGATTCGCCAGTCACTGACGGATATGGAAGACATGTTCTCGATGTTGACGATTCCGGCGGAAGTGACGGACCCGCCGGGCGCAGCGGTTCTTGCCTGCAATGGCGGCCGGGTGGAATTCGACGATGTGCGGTTTTCCTATGAATCCAACCGCGAAATCCTGAAAGGCCTGTCCTTCACGGTCGAACCGGGAAAATCCATCGCCATTGTCGGCCCCAGCGGGGCCGGGAAATCCACAATCAGCCGATTGCTGTTCCGGTTCTACGACGTCAATGGCGGTTCGATCCGGATCGACGGTCAGGATTTGCGGGCGGTGACGCAGGAATCTTTGCGGTCCTGTATCGGCATCGTGCCGCAGGATACGGTGCTGTTCAACGATACGATCCGTTACAATATCCGCTACGGCAACACGGCGGCGACCGACGAGCAGGTCGAACGGGCGGCGCGGTTGGCCCATATCGCCGATTTCATCGCCGGCCTGCCGGACGGCTACGACACGGAGGTCGGCGAGCGCGGGTTGAAGCTGTCGGGCGGCGAGAAGCAGCGGGTCGCCATCGCGCGGACGATCCTGAAGGATCCGACGATCTTCCTGTTCGACGAGGCGACGTCGGCGCTGGACACCGCGACGGAACGGGAAATCCAGCGCAATCTGCGCGACGTATCTCAGGGACGGACGACTCTGATTATCGCGCACCGGCTGTCGACGGTGGTCGATGCCGACGAGATCATCGTTCTGCGTGACGGAAAGATCGCCGAACGCGGACGGCATCCGCAGCTTCTGGAACGGGATGGCTTGTATGCGGAAATGTGGCATCGCCAGCAGCAGAGCCGGGAAGAGGCGAGGCCGGCGCCCGGCGCACCATTGGCTTAACCGATTTTATGCTTGAACAGCCGCATTACATCGCTTCGGAAATCTACCGGCAGTCGAAGTTCGGCCTAAACCATCCGCTGTCGATCCCCCGTGTCTCCACCGTGACCGATCTGATCCGGGCGCTCGGCTGGTTAGGCGAGGGGCAGTATCACGACAGCCCGATGGCGACGCCGGAACAGCTCGCCCGGTTCCACGATCCCGCCTATATCGATTCGTTGCAACGGGCCGAACGCGACGGCGACCTGCCGGAGGACGACCGCAACCGCTTTCAGCTCGGTATCAACGGCAACCCGATCCATCCGACCGTGTTTCGGCGGCCGGCGACGGCCTGCGGCGCGTCGATACTGGCGGCGACTTTGTTAAAGGACGGCGGCGTCGTGCAGTCGCCGGCGGGCGGCACGCATCACGGTCGGCCTGACCGGGCCAGCGGGTTCTGTTACTTCAACGATCCGGTTCTGGCCATTCTCGGCTTTCTCGATCAGGGGCTGGACCGGATCGTCTATATCGATATCGACGCCCATCACGGCGACGGCGTACAGGACGCATTCGAAGATGAAGAAAGGGTTTTAACCCTCTCAATTCACGAAGAAAAGCGATGGCCCCGAACAGGCAGGGCGGAGGACCGGGCCGGCGGCCATGCACGCAACATGCCGGTGCCGTCGCTGCTGAACGACGATGAATTCCGGTACCTGCTGGAAACCGTCATCCTGCCGACGGTTGATCATTTCGCACCGCAGGCTCTTGTCCTGCAGGGCGGCTGCGACGGCCTGGCCGATGACCCGATGAGCCGAATGGGTCTGAGCAATCGCGTCCTGTGGAGCGCGGTGTCGATGCTGAAGCCGCTCGCCCCCCGTTTTCTGTGCCTCGGTGGCGGCGGGTACAATCCGTGGGCGGTGGCGCGGTGCTGGGCCGGATACTGGGCGATGCTGAACGATATCGACATCCCGGACGATCTGCCCGCACCGGCACGCGCCGTGCTCGATGGGCTTTCCTGGTCGCACCGGTTGGGTCGCAATCCGTCGGAAACATGGAAAACCACCTTGGCGGATGCGCCCAGAAACGGGATGATCCGGCAGGATGTCAGAGAAATCGCCAGGATCGTGATGCAATGAACCCGTTGACACGGCGCGGAATTATCGCAGGCCTGCTGCTCGCTCTGGTCTGGGCGGGCCTTCCGGCGCTTGCCCAGACTCCGATGCCGACAGGGCCGCTGGTGATTGAAACCGCGGATGGCGAGCGCCATGAATTTACCGTCGAACTGGCGGCGACGGACGAACACCGCGCCATCGGGTTGATGTACCGCCAGCAGATGCAGGCCGATGCCGGAATGATCTTTGACTACGGGCGCGACCGCCGGGCCTCGATGTGGATGCGCAACACCTATATTCCGCTCGACATGCTGTTCATCGCGTCCGACGGGACGATCAGAAACATCAAGCAGCGCACGGTGCCGTTTTCGGAAACCGCGATCCGCTCGCAAGGCAAGGTGCGGGCCGTGCTGGAGCTGAATGCCGGCACCGTTTCCCGATTTGGCATCGAACCCGGCGATACCGTGCGGCATGCCGTTTTCGGCAATCTCGAAGAGTAGCGGCCGATCCGATGCCAGGGCGCGTTAGTTGCTGACCGGCATTGCCATCGTCAAATACGGCAGCGGGGCCGCTTCATCCGGGCCGACCGGCGCCGGAACGCTGTTGGCTACCGCCGGCAGACCCGCAAGATAGGTTGCGAGCGCGCGGGCATCGTTGTCGGTCATGGCCGAATAGGCGTGGTAGGGCATCGCCGGGGCAAGCACCCGACCATCAGGCCGCTCGCCTGTGCGGATGGCTGCGACGATTTCGTCGACGGTCCACAAGCCCAGCCCCGTTTCTTCATCCGATGTCAGATTCGGGGGGTAGAATATGCCAAGACCCGGTATCGCGAACCCGACATTGCCGCCGGTCAACTGCCGTTCCATTTCGGGAGCGCCCATCAGCGCGCCCGGCGTGTGGCAACCGCCGCAATCCATGATTCTGGCAAGGTATTCTCCGCGATTCATCATACTGTCGGTTGCCTGGGCAGGAACGGTGAAAAGCGGCAGGGAAAGAAGGAAAAGGCAGGCGATACGCCGCGCCATCGTTGCAATTTGACGGAACATTTTAATCTCCGAGATTGAAAATTCGGAGTGAATATTACCCTCCAAATTCGGAGTTCTGCTTTGCAATTTTTGCGTAACTCCCCATGCAGCAATGACCGGAATGCATAGCGTTGTACGCTGGGAGAGCAAGCCGTAAACGATGCCGGTCGGCACAGCGTAACCTGTAGATTTGCGAGGCCGGAGGACGGCCTATTTCTTACGCGCCAGCGTCAGTCCGTCGCCAATCGGCACCATGGCGATTTCGACCCTGTCGTCGGCGGCGATCTTTTCGTTCAACGCTCGGATCGCGACCGTGTCATCCGACATATCCGACGGGTCGATAACGGAACCGCCCCACAGAACGTTGTCGATGCCGATCAGCCCGTTCGGGCGCAGCAGGGTCAGTAGTTGTTCGTAGTAGGTGTCGTATCCGCTTTTGTCTGCGTCGATGAAGGCGAAGTCGACTTTGCCCTCCAAGCCGTCGGCGATCAGGTTGTCCAGGGTTTCCGACGCCGGGGCGATCCGCAGATCAATCTTGTCGGCGACGCCGGCCTGCCGCCAGAAAGGCTTGCCGATGGATGTCCATTCATCGCTGACGTCGCAGCAGATGATCTTGCCGTCTGCGGGCAGGGCGCTGGCGACCGTCAGCGCGCTGTAGCCTGTGAAGGTGCCGACCTCGATGCACAGGCGGGCGTTCATCACCTGCACCAGAATCGACATCAGGGCGCCCTGTTCCGGCGAAATCTGCATGATGCTGGACGACATCGGCGCGGTTTTCTCGCGCAGGCCGCGCTGGGCGTCGCTTTCCCGGTAGGCAACGCCGGAAACATAGGCGGCGAGATCATCGCTGAGATTGATTTGTGTTGACGACATGGCGGTTTGGCTTTCTGAATTGGGATAGATCGTGTGACTTGCCGCCTGAATCCCGCTATATATAGCGTAACAATCGGGCGGTGCGAAATATGCGGGAAATTGACGGGGAAATCCATGAGGTTGTTTGATATCCGCTTCGGGGCGTGGCGTCGAACCGCAGCAACCGGCATCGCCGTGGTATTGCTGTCGGCGGGGTGCGCCGACCCTGTCGCGGATTCGCCTTTGCTGACCGGCAATACGTTCGACCGCTACAACAGCATGGCGGTTGCCTATCCGGAATCCGAAAACGTCAATATCAGCTATGAATACGGCTTCGCCGACGAGGCGAGTGTTTCGGCGCAGGGAGAATTCTCCGGTAGGGCCTGGCTGTTCAGTGAAAACAGCGCCGCGATACCGGAACGCTTCGTGATCCTGCATCTTGTCGAACCCGATCCGGAAGCGGTTTTCGAAGTTGGCAGGGAACTTTCCGTCGGCAAGGGTGTGTTCACGGTGAAGGATTACTGCGTGACCCTGTCGTCGGGTGACATGCCGGCACGGGCCGAACCGTATGTGACGGCTCTTCTCGATTCCGGGTTCGCCCTCTCGCAGTCCTTGTTCGTCCGTCGGTTCGTTTCGAAGACTATCGGACTGGACGGCAAACGGCTGGATGTCGTTTTTATCGAGGATATCGTCCGCAAGGGATACGACTGCAACACGCTTGATGACTTGGATCAGGCGGACGGCGAAATTGCCGATTTCA
This sequence comes from Alphaproteobacteria bacterium, assembly GCA_040222995.1. Lineage (GTDB taxonomy): Bacteria > Pseudomonadota > Alphaproteobacteria > UBA8366 > Aestuariispiraceae > JAVKBW01. Next base: position 329,937 of record JAVKBW010000082.1, read on the forward strand.
TCGCTCTGTTGCGGGCCCGTGGCGACCGCAGTTTCGAAGTCGTCGGCTGACCCTTACTGCGCCGCCTGGCCGATGGCCGTTTCGCCGTGCCCCAGATTGCCGCGTGAATCGAGCCGTAAAATCCATCCGTCTTCCTGTCCCGCGCCGCGGCTTGTCGTATAACCGGCGAGCGCCATGCCGCCATCCGGCGAAATGGCGAGCGCAAGGGTCTGGTCCCATTGCGATCCGCCATACAGTCTGAACCAGTCCAGCGCGCCGTTCCCGGTCAGACCGATGACCCAGGCATCGGAACTGCCGGCGCCGCGCGACGATGTGCTGCCGGCCAGCGCATAGCCGCCGCCGGGCTGCGGCTGGATCGACCAGACACTGTCATCCCTGTCGCCCCTGAGATCCTTCTGCCAGCGTGCGTCGCCATGGGGGTCGAGGCCGACGACGATGACATTGTCGCGGATCGAATTGTCATCCTGGGTCACGCCCGCCGCCGCGACTCCGCCGTCCGGCGAAGCTGCGATGCCGGTCAGCACGGTGAACGGGCCCTGATCGACCATCGTCTGCCATTGCTGCTCGCCATCCAGACCGACCTGCACCACCATGCCGCGATACCGTCCGGTCCGATCGGACTGATGATAGCCGGCGAGGGTGATGCCGGCGACGTCGCCGGTATCCTCGTCGCGTTGTAGCGCCATGGCGTTGAATCCGTCATCGCGCCTGTCGCCGAAAGTGCGGTCCCACAGAAGTTTCCCTGCGGCATCGAGGCGAATCAACCAGCCATCGCGGTCGCCGGCGCCCTTTGAATTCGTGAATCCGGCCACGACCGCACCGCCATCCGGCAGCGCTTTCACGGCATGCGCCCGTTCGATGCCGCGACCGCCGTAGGTTCTCTGCCAGAACAGCCGGCCGTCGGCAGCCAGCCGCAACACCCAGAAATCGATGCCCTTGCCCAGCAGGGTGGTGGTGTGTCCGGCGACGATCAGACCGCCGTCCGACGTCGTGTCGGCCGAAAACATCCGGTCGACCCCCTTGGTGCCGAAAGTCCGTTTCCAGACCGGTTCGCCGGCCCGGTCGACCCGCATCACCCAGGTGTCGAAATCGCCCTTGCCAGTCGATTTGGTGTGGCCTGCGACGAAAAAGCCGCCGTCGCCGTCAGGCACGATCGTCTGGATACGGTCGGCTCGGTTGCCGCCATAGGTGCGGTCCCAGACACACGGTGACGGAGTTTCGGGGCAGACGATGGCAGGTTCAGCCTGCTGTGTGACGGTTGACGGCGCCGATGCCTGGTCGCTCAAGGGGATGTCGGTGATGGCGGCCGGCGTGGCGAGGCCGATGGCTGTTACAAGCAATGGTTTGAGGAACATGGCGGTACAATGTCCTTCCGAATGACTGTGACCCTTCCCCGATACAATCACTCTGGCAAAAGGCGCACGTCGTGCGCAAGTGGAAAATGGCAGAAATGTTACAAAGCCATGTTAAGGGGCTGATATAAAAGAAAACAAAGGTTAACACCGACCGGGCCTTTGTTGGCGCCAGCGGTGTCGTAAAGGCCGTATTTCCAGCCCGACTTTCGAATCGCACTGCGTGGCGTACAGCGATGTTTTGTGATCACGCGTTACATTCAGGCGCACCGTTCGGGTGTTCGCGATAAAGGCAAAAGGCAATTTACCAAAGGGCTGCAAGGCGAGATAATCAAGGCTTGCCAAACTGTGATCACACTTGTTAGCGTCCCGGTCGGTCGCCGGTTTCCGGCGATGACGACATCGAGGGGGACCGGCGATGCGCGCCTTGTTTCCTTTTCTGAACCACAAGCCCCGAGAAAGGGAAAACCAATGCCGAGCCCTACATTGTACAAGTTCGAGGACATCAAACCCCGCCTGGACACGCTTGAAGAGGGCAAGTCCTATATCAAGGCGTGGATTTCGACCCATAACAGCACGTCGATGACCGGCGGCCTGAATTTTCTCAACAAGTGTTCCGTGCCCTGGCACCTGACCGTCGATGAAATCGTCTATTGCATGGAAGGCAATTTCCGCCTCGCGGTCGAGAACGAGGACGGCACGGAAGATAATTATACGCTCAGCCCCGGCGATGTGATCTGGATGCCGAAGGGCATGCATATCCGATACGAATGCGATGAAAAATGCGTCATCTTCTACGCGGTCTATCCGGTCGACTGGAAAGCGCAGCAGGGCATTACCTTTGTGCCGGGCGTTGACGTCAACGACCCGATCAAACCCCGGTAAAATAACCATTCCGTTTGGCCGAATGCTGCATTTGACGCCGCTTACGGAATGGCGTTTCTTGCGGCTTTCGGTGCAAACACAGGTAACGATCTCTCACTCAAGGAAATACCGTCCATGGCTTTCGAACCGTTCCGCGGCGTCATCGCGCCGAACCTGACCCCGTTCAACGAAGACCTCAGCGTTGCGACCGACCTGTATGTGGGATTGGCAAACGCCCTGCTGGACGGTCCCTGCATCGCCATCGCCCCGTTCGGCACCACCGGCGAGGCGCTGTCCGTCGGGTCTCAGGAACGCATCGATGCCATCGACGCGCTGATCGCCGCCGGCGCCGACCCGGCCAGGATGGTGCCCGGCACCGGCCTGACAAACCTGCCGGAAACTGTCGCGCTCTCGCAGGCCTGTCTCGACCGTGGCTGTCCCGCCGTGATGACCCTGCCGCCGTTTTACTTCAAGGGCGTGTCGGATGAAGGCCTGTATACCTATTTCGCGGAGCTGATATCCCGCATCGACCGGTCGAATTGCCGGATATTCCTGTATCACATTCCGCAGATTGCCGGCGTCGGCATTCCGGTGTCGGTTGCGGCCCGGCTGCGGAAGGATTTTCCGGATGAAATCGTCGGCATCAAGGACAGCTCCGGCGACCTCGACAACACGCTGGCGCTACTCGATATCGACGGGCTGATCGTCTATTCCGGCTCCGAACTGCCGTTGCGCGAAACCATGGCCAAAGGCGCGACGGGCTGCATTTCCGCCACCGCCAACCTCAATGGCCAGGGCATTGCCGACGTCATCAGGATGATTGCGGATGGGGTAACCGACGGCCTCGACGAGCGGTTCGAGGAAATGAAAAAGATCCGCATGACCTTCCAGGATTACGCGCCAATCCCGGCCCAGAAGCGCCTGCTGGCGATGTCGACCGGCGATGACCGCTGGGCCATTGTCCGGCCGCCGCTGATGAGCATGGATGCGGCGAAGGGGAAGAGCCTCTCGGATGCGCTCGGTGACGACTTCAAGATCATGAAAATCTGATCCGCTTTATCCGGCAACAGCGTGAAACGCCTGCCGGATGCAGTGAAGATTGCGCGCAAGCATATCCGGACCGGTCGCCCGGTCCGGCGTGTCTTCCGGCGTGTGAAAATCAGGCGACGTGCCGGCGATGGACAGCATCCGCGACGGCCTGCCGGCCCAGCAGCGGGATTCGCCGACCCAGCTTTCCGCAGCGTCCGGCGCATCCGGCCGGTGCAACCTGACCTGCATCGGCGCGAGCGCTTCGGCAACCGGGCCGGCATTGGCGTCAGGCGCGTGCAGCACGGCGTCGAGCTGGCCTTCCGTTGTCGCGACGCAGGACCCGAGATGCAGAACAAAATCAGGCGGCGCGCCATACGTGGCGGCGGCGATTTCCCCACCCCGATACATCAACTCGTGGCCTGTCGCCGCGATCACCGTAAAAGCGTGTGTTTCCCGCAGGCTCTCAATCAGGCCCAGCAGCACGGCGATGCCGGCGCCGCGTTCGCCGGCGCAGGAAAACCAGCCGGAAAACGGCGTCGTCAGCACAATTCGGCGGGCGGCATCCGGGTCGCCGAACCGGGCGATTACATTACAGGCCGTCCGTCTTTCCAGCGCGGCTGTGTAGGAGAGGCGCAAGCCGCCATGGCGCAACCGGTCAAGATCGCGCCCGGCGACCAGCACCACGGGCAGGGTGCCGACAATGGTGGAGGGCCGGTTGATCGCGACGAGGCCGCCGGTATCGCCGACCGTCACCAGAACCAGAGCTTCCGCTTTTTCCGCCAGCGCCAGTTTGCAGAGCGCGGGGATCGGGTCTTTCGCGCCGTCTTCGTGATCCAGCGGCAGGCGGGCCGTAAACACGCGGTCGGTATCCAGCCGGCCGAGGCAACTGTAGTACAGGGGAAGGCTACCGACCGGATGGCCGTTTGCTGTCAGCGTCACGTCATGGTCGAAATAGTTGAAGGAGAACGGTTGCCTTTCGACCGTGCCGCCCAATGCCGACAATCTGTCGGCAAGCCAGTCCGCCGTTGTCGCGTCGGCATCCGTGCCGGTGCGGTGGTCGCCGAAATCCGCATAGGCGCAAACAATGTCGTAGAGATCGTCCGGTGAAAGGCTCATGGCCTGTCGTAACCGATTCCGGACGATTGAAGGAAAAATCCGCGCCCCGTCGAAGCCTGCTGTCGAACGCTCTTGCCAAGGGCGCGCGAAACCACTACCTAGGCTGCGCCTTTCAAGGTGTCGGGGTGTAGCGCAGTCTGGTAGCGCATCTGGTTTGGGACCAGAGGGTCCGCGGTTCGAATCCGTGCACCCCGACCATTTCCTTTTAGTTTCTTAGCTAGACTTATTAGCGAATTTCTCTAAGTACAAAACTTCCCCAAATCGAATGATAGGGCGATCATCTAAGGTTTCACATCACCGTTTTGTTAACTTTGGTCGTGACATGAATAGTGCAATTTTTCCGTATTGTGGCCCATCCAGTGCAGTTTCAATGTGCTCAATATCAAAATAATTTCCAAGCTTACTGCTCCATTTCCCAGATGCTACTTGTTTGGCAGCGTGAGTTGGTTTTCCATTTTTGGAGTATATGGCAATTTTTTCATTATCGATTTCAAGATCACCATTATTGCATTCTTTGTAACCAATTGTTTCAAACGCCTTAATAAATGCTTCTAAATCTTCCCGCACCGGAGCACCCACCGGCCAGTATGCGTCTGGATGAAACGCCGGCCACCACTTTCGATGACTTTCTCCTGCTGCCCAAGCAATACAATTGTACTGAGAAGTTTGGTCACTGGTGACATCGTTATTGGCCTTACTGAGCTGAGACCGTATTCACCTGACAGTTAAGGCCGCATCCGACCCGCCCTCATATTGCGGGTCGGGTGTGGCCATGCCGCTCCTGATTGGGGTTAGGATTTGTTCACCACAAACAATCCAACTCACTCAGGAGAGAAGA
>JAVKBW010000096.1:0-294 GCA_040222995.1 Alphaproteobacteria bacterium
ACAGTCCATGCTGCTTGGGGCAAATCTTTTAACAGGTTTGCCTTTTAGCTTGGCTACCTTGCGGTTGGCAGCTACACGCGCACAAGCCCTAACAGCCATGTTTGCCACCAAGTTGAATTTTTTCTTGATGGTTTGGTAGACTAAGGACTGGATGGCAATTTTGTTGGTTAGCTTAGGGTCTGTGTTTTCGTTCACGTAGTTACAAGCGTCCGCAAACGCCTGAAGAGTTGCCTCTAAGAAGGCAACTTGTTCAGGAGAGGGTTGGAGCTTTACAACTATTGTGAGAACTTGTTT
>JAVKBW010000098.1:0-819 GCA_040222995.1 Alphaproteobacteria bacterium
GCCGTCGCCGACACGCCCTCCCTCGAGGTCAGCGCCGCCACAGGCGCCGAAGACACCGCCATCGCGCTCGACATCACATCCGCGCTCTCCGACGCATCCGAGAGCCTCGCCATCGAGATCGCAAACATCCCAGACGGCGCCACGCTCACCAACAGCGCCGGCGATACCATCACCATCACCGACGGCAGCGCCACGCTCACCGCAGACCAGCTCGACGGCCTCGCCATCACGCCGCCCGCAAACGACGCCGACGATTTCAACCTCACCGTCACCGCAACATCCACCGACGGCAGCGATACCGCCTCCCAGAGCGCAACGCTGGCCGTCTCCGTCACCGGCGTCGCCGACATAGCCTCCCTCGAGACCAACGCCGCAACCGGCGACGAAGACACCGCAATCCCCCTCGACATCTCCGTCACAGGCATCCAGGACGGCGATGCCGCAGAGGTCTCGATCCAGAACATCCCCGACGGCGCAACACTCACCAACAGCGCCGGCGATACCATCACCGTCACCGACGGAACCGCCACACTCACCCCGGACCAGCTCGACGGCCTCGCCATCACACCGCCCGCAAACGCAGACGACGACTTCAACCTCACCGTCGCCGTCACAACCACAGACGCGGACTCAGGCGATACCGCCACCGTCACCGACACGCTCGCCGTCTCCGTCGATGCCGTCGCCGACACGCCCTCCCTCGAGGTCAGCGCCGCCACAGGCGCCGAAGACACCGCCATCGCGCTCGACATCACATCCGCGCTCTCCGACGCATCCGAGAGCCTCGCCATCGAGATCGCAAACATCCCAGACGGCGCC
>JAVKBW010000100.1:0-333 GCA_040222995.1 Alphaproteobacteria bacterium
GTGTTGCGCGAGAAGTTGGGTTGGGGATTACCTCACATTGCTAAACCGACATCGGTGGAGTTACCTTGATATTTAGCTTGTAGTCGGCGCTTTAGCGCCGCTAACCAAGAGGACTAAAGTCCTCACTACTAACCGGTGCGATCGCCTTATTCGGCGCGATTTATTCGCTTGCAACCGCCTGAGTTTTTCCGGGTGTTGCGCGAGAAGTTGGGTTGGGGATTACCTCACATTGCTAAACCGACATCGGTGGAGTTACCTTGATATTTAGCTTGTAGTCGGCGCTTTAGCGCCGCTAACCAAGAGGACTAAAGTCCTCACTACTAACCGGTGCGA
>JAVKBW010000101.1:0-444 GCA_040222995.1 Alphaproteobacteria bacterium
ATTCCTACCTTCTCGATTACCGGAGGAGCCGATAGTAGTTTCTTTGCCCTTGATGCCAACACAGGAGAATTAAGCTTTAACAACCCTGCCAACTTTGAGTCTCCCCTAGATGCCGATGGAAATAACAGTTATGATGTAGAAATTACGGCTGATGATGGTAATGGCGGTAGCGATAGTCAATCCCTCACGATTACCGTTAACGATATTAACGAATCTCCCACAATTACCTCTAACTCCACTCCTAACCTAGATGAAAACACAACTTTAGTTACCACCATTACCGCCACTGATCCTGATGGCGATATTCCTACCTTCTCGATTACCGGAGGAGCCGATAGTAGTTTCTTTGCCCTTGATGCCAACACAGGAGAATTAAGCTTTAACAACCCTGCCAACTTTGAGTCTCCCCTAGATGCCGATGGAAATAACAGTTATGATGTAGAA
>JAVKBW010000086.1:0-413 GCA_040222995.1 Alphaproteobacteria bacterium
GCGAGACAGCGATGCCGGCGCCGATGCCGCGCGAGCCGCCCGTGACGATGGCGCATTTGTTCTCAAGAAGCATTCTTTTCACCTCCGTTCTGGGTCCGCTCGGGCAGGATGTCGTCGCGGATGCAGGCCTTGTAATGGTCCGGGCCCACCTCCCGCAGCGCCGGGACGGTTCGCGCGCATTCGGGCAGCGCGTACCGGCAGCGCGTGCGCAGCACGCAGCCGCTCGGCGGATCGATCGGGCTCGGTATGTCGCCCTCCAGCACGATGCGGTCACGCTTCGCATCGGGATCGGGCACGGGCGCGGCGGACAAGAGCGCCTCGGTATAGGGATGCTGCGGCGACGAATACAGGCGCCGCCGCGGCGCGATCTCCATGATCCGGCCCAGATACATCACGATCACGCGGTCGCAGAA
>JAVKBW010000089.1:0-325 GCA_040222995.1 Alphaproteobacteria bacterium
ATGGTGAACTCGAAGTGAAAATCACAGGAACTCCTGGTGTCGATGTGACGGAATACTTATTCAGATGGTGGGCAGGTACAGATACGACCATCGCTGCTATGGAGATCACAAACGCTGCCAACTTCGGGGGAACCATCGATGTGACCACCGCTGACTCTTCAGCCATCGAAGGACTACCTTCAGGACAGTACACTGTCGTGGCTTACGATGCCAACGATCCGTACAATGGATGTAAGTCTGTCGCTACTTACACGCTCAAGGAAGACAATCCGGTCTATCAGATCAAACTCGCCGATATTGTCACCAAAGACAATGACAACTGTAC
>JAVKBW010000092.1:0-311 GCA_040222995.1 Alphaproteobacteria bacterium
TTTGCGGAAGCCGAGGACCGACCCTTCGAGACGATCATGTCCGGCCCGGTCGGCGGAGCCCAGGGCGCCGGCGAGATCGCCAAGGCGCTCGATATCGACACGCTGATCACGGCCGATGTGGGCGGCACGAGCTTCGACACCGCGCTGATCCTGAACGGCCAGCCGCAGGTGCTCTATGAAGGCATGATCGACAACATGCCGATACAGACGTCCTGGGTCGACGTGCGGTCCATCGGCTCGGGCGGTGGCTCGATTGCCCATGTCGATGCCGGCAAGCTGATGCGGGTCGGTCCGAAAAGCGCGGGCGCGAG
>JAVKBW010000003.1:0-586 GCA_040222995.1 Alphaproteobacteria bacterium
GTCGATTCTGCTGATCTCCATCTCTGAGCTGAAGGCGACCACTATGACGTACTGAGTTTCCTGAGGTGCGATGCTGAATTCGAGCCACACGGATTCCTGTGGATCCGCCGGAAACAAGGTTACGTCTACGAGCACGAGACGTTCCGCGAGCGCTGCTTCGAACGCGACGAGCTCGCCGAGCATTCCGCGGTGGTGGTCGAAGTAGCGGCTGACGCTGGCATCGCCGCTGCTAAGTGCATCGACCAGGGCAGTCCGCGCTCGGGTCTCGAGGGAGTCAAGGTCCGCCGCCTTGTCGTAGAGCGAGGTCAAGGCGGCCCGCTCAAACGAGTCGCCTTCGATATCGAAGGACACGCGAACGGTAGGACCCGCGTGAGAGACTTCTGCTGACGGACAGTTCTCCGTTTCGGGTGCCGGAGTTCCGAGGACTGCTCTGTAGTCAATCACGCAGATCTATACCTAGGTTCGCACTGTATCGACTCTTGGCATCAGTCAGCCCAACACCAAGTCTACGGTCTTGGCGATCGCGTTCGCCAAGTCTAGGCGATCGCGTTCGCCGAGTCTTGGCGATCTCGATATAGCAGCGAAA
>JAVKBW010000011.1:0-362 GCA_040222995.1 Alphaproteobacteria bacterium
AGCCTCGAACAAGATAGCCCGTTTGCACCGGAAGATAGCCAACATCCGGAAAGACACACTACACAAACTGACCTCCTATCTAGCCCAAAACCACAGCCGGATAGGAATAGAGAACCTGAATGTGTCAGGCATGATGGCTAATCACAAACTAGCGAAAGCCATTGCTGACATGGGATTTGGGGAATTCAAACGCCAGGCGTGAGTACAAGTGCGAATTGTACGGCTCAACCCTGGTTGAAGTAGACCGATGGTATCCCTCAACCAAAACCTGTTCCCAGTGCCACACTGTCAAAGACGAAATGCCCCTATCTGAACGGGTTTTCCGGTGCGACAACTGTGGATTTAAATGTGACCGAGATCTG
>JAVKBW010000022.1:0-237 GCA_040222995.1 Alphaproteobacteria bacterium
ACAGCACATCGTAGGGTGCGTTAGCGTAGCGTAACGCACCATTACTCAAAGGTTGGGTGGTTACTACTTATCACTTAACTCAGTTACATATTGTTTGATGGTGGGTTACGGCACGAATCAAAATTCATTGGTTTATCGCTAAAATTATACCCGTGCCTAACCCACCCTACTGGCGTGGTATACCTAATTTAGTGGATTAGCGTTGTCGGGTAATTATCCCCGTTGTGACTCTATTCC
>JAVKBW010000012.1:0-1806 GCA_040222995.1 Alphaproteobacteria bacterium
CCTTCTTGGGGAAGTATGGAGGTAAGCGGACTCGAACCGCTGACATCTGCCTTGCAAAGGCAGCGCTCTACCAGCTGAGCTATACCCCCTCTTCCTGGAACAGGTGGGCCATCCTGGACTCGAACCAGGGACCTCACCCTTATCAGGGGTGCGCTCTAACCACCTGAGCTAATAGCCCATTTTCCGAACCGAAACCAGTTTGAAAGCCAATCTACTTTTTCCTTGACCGACCTAGGGTGTCCCAATTGATGAAGCTTTAACTATTTATTCTCTTCATCAATCAGTTGGTCTCCCTAAAAAGGAGGTGATCCAGCCACACCTTCCGGTACGGCTACCTTGTTACGACTTCACCCCAGTCACCAACCCTGCCTTCGGCGTCCCCCTCCCCTAAAGGTTAGGGTAACGACTTCGGGCGTGGCCAGCTTCCATGGTGTGACGGGCGGTGTGTACAAGGCCCGGGAACGGATTCACCGCCGTATTCTGACCGGCGATTACTAGCGATTCCTCCTTCACGCAGGCGAGTTGCAGCCTGCGATCTGAACTGAGGCCGAGTTTCTGGGATTAGCTTGCCTTCGCAGGTTAGCTGCCCTCTGTCCCGACCATTGTAGTACGTGTGTCGCCCAGAGCGTAAGGGGCATGCTGACTTGACGTCATCCCCACCTTCCTCCGGTTTGTCACCGGCAGTCTCTCTAGAGTGCCCAACTTAATGCTGGCAACTAAAGACGAGGGTTGCGCTCGTTGCGGGACTTAACCCAACATCTCACGACACGAGCTGACGACAGCCATGCACCACCTGTGTTCCGGCTCCCGAAGGCACCCCCAGCTTTCACCGGGGTTCCGGACATGTCAAGCCCTGGTAAGGTTCTTCGCGTTGCATCGAATTAAACCACATACTCCACCGCTTGTGCGGGCCCCCGTCAATTCCTTTGAGTTTCACACTTGCGTGCGTACTCCCCAGGCGGGATACTTAACGCGTTAGCTTCGGCACAGCTCGGGTCGATACAAGCTACACCTAGTATCCATCGTTTACAGCTAGGACTACTGGGGTATCTAATCCCATTCGCTCCCCTAGCTTTCGTCCCTGAGTGTCAGTTGCCGTCCAGTAGAGCGCTTTCGCCACCGATGTTCTTCCCGATCTCTACGCATTTCACCGCTACACCGGGAATTCCCTCTACCCCTACGGCACTCTAGCTATTCAGTTTCCACTGCCTTTACGGAGTTAAGCCCCGTGCTTTGACAGCAGACTTGAATCGCCACCTGCGGACGCTTTACGCCCAATAATTCCGGATAACGCTTGCCTCCTCCGTATTACCGCGGCTGCTGGCACGGAGTTAGCCGAGGCTGATTCCTCAGGTACCGTCAGAGCTTCTTCCCTGAGAAAAGAGGTTTACAACCCAAGAGCCTTCCTCCCTCACGCGGTCTTGCTCCGTCAGGCTTTCGCCCATTGCGGAAAATTCCCCACTGCTGCCTCCCGTAGGAGTCTGGGCCGTGTCTCAGTCCCAGTGTGGCTGATCGTCCTCTCAGACCAGCTACTGATCGCTGCCTTGGTGAGCTCTTACCTCACCAACTAGCTAATCAGACGCGAGCTCCTCTTCGGGCAATAAATCTTTCACCAATCGGCTTATCCGGTATTAGCCACCGTTTCCAGTGGTTGTCCCCGACCCCAAGGCAGATTCTCACGCGTTACTCACCCGTCCGCCACTCAACCCGAAGGTTGCGTTCGACTTGCATGTGTTAAGCAGACCGCCAGCGTTCATCCTGAGCCAGGATCAAACTCTCCATGTTAGAGTGTTTTTTTCTAGGCTC
>JAVKBW010000013.1:0-322 GCA_040222995.1 Alphaproteobacteria bacterium
TTACGGGAATTAGGGAGAGAACCAACGAGCAACCCAGAAGCAAGACGGAACGTAGACGCTCGAATTCATGGGCATTCTACCAACTGCGAATGTTCATTGAGTACAAAGCGCTTGGGGCAGGTGTTCAGGTTATCCCAATCCCCCCTGCCTATACTTCCCAAATGTGTCACAATTGCCTACACATTCACCCGGTAAAAGGAATCCCCACACTGCTAATGTAGTATAATTTTGTAGTATAGTGCCGATTATTAAGACTATCCAGCTTATTCAGCACCTTTTTGAAAGGAAAATCTTTTTTCATACAAAATCAATATCGTAGGCT
>JAVKBW010000023.1:0-35964 GCA_040222995.1 Alphaproteobacteria bacterium
AAGCAAACCATCCTTGGCGAAAACATCGGACGCATCGCGATCCGATAAAAGCTGATCCAATACTTCCTTCGATATGGCCATGTGGGAAATCTCCTCTTTCCATCACTATGGCCCCTAAGCACAAAATTAACGACACTCCCATCTGCAGCGACATTCTTCGTCGCCTGAACCTCTCGTTGAACCAGCACTTTCGCTGAATGATGTCCACCGCGCTCATGAATTTCAGTCGCGATGCTCTTGATTTCGAAAACTGCCAAATAGGAACGGGTGGCGGTTACAAAACTACCGACACCGCTTTTTCTATCCAATCGGCCACCCGATGCCAGTTCACGCAGCGCCCTGTGAACCGTCATACGCGATGCACCAACGATATCCATTATTTCCTGTTCGGTCGGAATCTTGTAGCCAACTGGCCATTCGCCCGAATCAATTCGATCCGAAACATAGGACATTACTTTCTGATACAACTTCATTAGTGCACTCCGTCTTTGCAAAGCCTGCCTTTCTGGCAACCCTGCATTCATAGCCATCATAGGACGTGAAGCACATCAACAACAATGTTCTCCTACGCTTAAAGACCGTTTTGATAATGTTACGACAGCCTCCTCTTTTGTCGAAAGAAAGCTTCTAAAGACAGACGTGCAAGCGTTTGTCATTCACTAAAATTATATGTATATACATATCTAGCTTGGCAAAGTACGAGATACCTTAGTTGAAAACACTTCATACGTTTAATCTTGGTCCATACGAACGGATCGTCGCCACTGAATCTCCCGAGGCCCAACACTGGTTCAAACAAGGCCTTCTTTGGCTATATGGTTTCAATATGGATCAGGCCGTCGCTTGTTTCAGTGAAGCGATAGATCATGATCCCGCCTTGGCAATTGCGTATTGGGGGCGCGTGATTGCCGGTGGACCTTACTACAATTTGCCGTGGGCATTTTTATCAGAAACCGAACTCTCGAAAATCATCCGGTCGTGCCACGCTGATTGCCAAAAAGCTCTTACGCTCGTTGAGACTCTCCCTGTCAGCGATCTTGATCGCAGCCTTGTCTGCGCCCTAGCAAAGCGCTTTCCGCAAGCGACCACGCGAGACGATAGCGATTATTCAACATGGGACGATAAATTCGCTGCGGCGATGTCTAACGTGCATCGATCTTTTCCGGACGATCCGGATGTCACCACTATATATGTTTTAGCGATGATGAACCGAACGCCGTGGGCATTGTGGAACCTACAAACAGGCGAACCAGCACAAAACGCCGATACAATAAAAGCAATTCAGGCAACTGAGCGTGCACTAGAGACTTTCAATGCGGCACAGGATTCTCCTCACCCTGGGCTGCTCCATCTTTATATTCACTTGCTGGAGATGTCGCCAACGCCAGAGAAAGCTATGGAAACCTCAAGGAAGTTGAGCTTGTATGCGTCAGATTGTGCGCATTTTCATCATATGCCTGGCCATATCTACGTCCAGTGCGGTTACTTCGACGATGCCGTGGTGGCAAGTAAAGATGCGATTGCGGCAGACAAGCGCTTTCTAGACCTTACTCCGGAGATATCCTTCTATCTGCTTGATCAATCCCACCACCTGCATCTAATGGCGTTTGCGGCCATGATGAAAGGGCACTTCGCAGACGCTCTGTATGCAGCCAACCGTATTCGTGAGATTTTGACACCGGCAAAATTACAGGGAGGCAATACGCTCTTTCGCCGGACGATGGAGGCATACCATTCAATCCATCACCATGTACTTATCCGGTTTGGGAAGTGGGAGCAGATTGTCGCGGAACCGCCACCCGCAGACAGCACTTTGTTCTGCGTAACAACTACAATGGACCACTATGCGAAAGCCATTGCCTGGGCGACCTTGGGTGACCAAATGGATGCAGAAAAGCACCGGAACTTGTTTCTTGAGGCCCGAAACCGGGTGCCGGCTGACCGGCGCTTTTTCAACAATCCCGCATCCAGTATTTTCAATGTGGCAGAAGCCATGATGAATGGAGAAGTTCTGTACCACGCCGGCGATGTAGAAACCGCCTTCAATCACCTTATAACTGCAGCATCAAAAAGCGAAGAATTTATCTACAATGAGCCTTGGGCTTGGATGCATCCGGTACGCCATGCGCTTGGTGCATTGATGCTTGAACAAGGCCGGATCGACGAAGCAGCTCGGTATTATGAGGAAGATCTTGGGCTTTCTGATTCACTGATGCGTTGCATCCGCTATCCGAACAACATCTGGTCTATGACAGGATACTATGAGTGCCTTACAAAGCTTGGCCGAATGTTAGAGGCAGAAGCAATAGAAGAGAAACTGAAGGACCTTCGTTCTTATTCAGATATCAATATCGGAACTTCCTGTTTTTGTCGAACCCAGAATGTTGGCGACAAACCTTTTTTCTCAACAGATTGCTGTTAAGGCAATGTTTTGAAAGAACGGCTCCAATTGCTGTGTGCCTGCTTGCAGCTTGATGAACCTGGCCACTGAAACCCGATTTCAATGCTTATACTTAATTATATTTGTCTATATTTTTGACTTGACGGAACAACCTGTGAAAACTCAATGTCCTCTCCAGAAGTGTTAACAAGAACTGTGTGAGTGTGTCATCATGTCATCTTTATCTTCCAAAAATTCGTTTTCTACATATGACATAATAAACACGGTTGCGGTTATCACGATTGACAATCCACCCGTGAATGCCGTCTCGCCTGGTGTTCCCGGCGCCTTGATCGCGAATTTGAAGCGTGCCTTTAAGGACGATGGTGTTGTCGCAATTGTCTTGCGTGGCGCCAACAACACCTTCATCGCAGGTGCTGACATCGCCAAGATCGGGCAGCCGTGGCCAAAAGATGAACCCACTTTTACTGATCTTTGTGATTGCCTGGATTCATCGACAAAGCCGGTTATAGCAGCACTATCCGGATTCGCGCTTGGCGGCGGAAGCGAGATTGCACTCAGTTGCAACTATCGCGTTGCTGTTGTTGGTACCCGTCTTGGTCAGCCGGAAGTCAATCTCGGCTTTCCACCCGGTGCCGGCGCAACCCAGCGATTGCCAAGACTGTTAGGTTTAGAGCACGCGCTCGACATAATTGTTTCCGGCCGACATGTGAAAGCGGAGGAAGCGTTATCAATCGGGTACATCGACCACCTCTTCAACTCATCCGATACCGTGCTGGACGATGCAGTACAATTTGCAATCGAGAAGGCATCGGCAGGAAAGCCACATCCGCGGTGCCGCGATTACCCCGCGCCTGCCCCTTCACAAGAATTATTCGCGGCTGCGCGGGCTGAAGCAGAAAAGAAATATCGTGGCCGCACCAGTCCCGTTGCTTGTGTTAAGTGCATCGAACTTTCAGCCAGCCTGCCCTTTGATCAGGGTTTAGTAGCCGAACGCGAAATCTTCGAAGCTGAGCGCCAATCACTTGAATCCCGGGCGCTGCGGCATGTCTTTCTGTCAGAACGCGAAGTCTCAAAAGTCCCCGGTATTGCCAAGGGCACGCCGACCAGGCCCGTCACCCATTGTGTTGTAATTGGCGGCGGCCTCATGGGAACGGGAATCGCGATGTGTTTTGCAGACCATGGAATGGCCGTTACGGTAATCGAGGTTTTACCCGAGGCCGTCGATCAGGCGAATCAAAGAATAGCGAAGCGGTATTCTTCCGATGTAGCGAAAAATCGCTTGTCCGATGCCCAGGCCGCCGAAGCGATATCAAGAATTGTCTGCACCACAGACCGTTCTGCACTGGTTGAGGCGGACCTTGTTGTCGAGGCTATATTTGAAGATTTGGCACTAAAGCAGGAGCTGTTTTCCAAGCTAGCCATGGAATGCCGCGACGATGCCATTCTTGCATCCAATACATCCTATCTCGACATAGAAGCTCTGGCTGCTTCATCGGGGCGACCGGCCAGTTTCGTTGGGATGCATTTTTTTAGTCCTGCACATGCAACGAAGCTTTTGGAAGTCGTCCGCACATCGTCTGTCGATGATAATGTTTTGGCGACGGCACTTGGTTTGGCTAAAAAGCTACGGAAAGTACCTGTCGTTTCTGGTGTATGTGAAGGGTTTATCGCAAATCGCATGTTTTCGAAGTATACAAATGCGGCAATCTCCGCGCTTGCCCATGGCGCGACACCCACCCAGATCGACACCGCCCTCAAATCGTTTGGATTTCCGATGGGACCTCTCGAGGTTTTAGATATGGCCGGCCTTGAGATTGGATGGGCACGACGAAAATCTCAGCCTGGTGGCACCAAGGCGGTGTCCGAGGCATCGATTGCTGATCGCCTGTGTGAATTGAGTCGTTTTGGCCAGAAAACGAACCGTGGGTTTTATAT
Source organism: Alphaproteobacteria bacterium (assembly GCA_040222995.1). Classification (GTDB taxonomy): domain Bacteria; phylum Pseudomonadota; class Alphaproteobacteria; order UBA8366; family Aestuariispiraceae; genus JAVKBW01. The sequence continues at coordinate 4,340 of JAVKBW010000023.1, forward strand.
CTATGAGCCGGGGAGCCGCGTTCCAGTGCCAGATGAAGACGTATTGCGGGTCGCTAAAGATGTCGCTCACGAACTGCATATCGAGCAGCGACCGTTTACAGACGAACGTAAACTGGCAGAGTGGTGTGTGAAGGCTTTGGCTGATGAAGGTCATGAGCTTCTGAAAGATGACATAGCCATACGCGAAAGTGACATAGACGTGGTTTGGGTCAACGGCTTTGGTTTTCCTCGACACAAAGGCGGCCCAATGTTTTGGAGCGCGCAGGCATCATCGTAACGGAAAGCTGCAAGAGTAATCTGGAGAAACACAATGGACATGGCTTTGACAAAGGCTGATCTTGACGTGCGAGACCGTGCACGCGGGTTCGCCGAAAAATACCTCTTTCCCTACGAAGTGCAGATTGACGAGACGGACACGGCTGACCCTGCTGTGGAAGCGAAGATATCGGCCGCGGTCAACGAGATGCACCTGAATGCCTTTAACCATCGAAAAGAGCATGGCGGGCAACAGTTCACCGTGGTGCAGCAATGCCTCGTGAATGAAGAGGTGGGCGCATCGACAAATGCTCTGTGGGGGCGCGTCTGGCAGCCACCCATCTGTTTGACAAATGGAACGCCTGAACAAGTCGACCGCTATCTGAGACCGGCTTGTCGTGGAGAAATCAAGACAGCTTTCTGCACCAGCGAACCCAATTCAGGGTCTGACGCCGGCGGCTTGCAAACCCATGCTGTTCGCCAGGGCGATCACTATGTTCTGAACGGTCAGAAATGCTTCGCTTCGAATGCAGAATTTGCAGAACTCAATCTCGTTACCGCCTTTGTCGACGGCGATCCGACGAAGGCCACCATTTTCCTTGTCGAAAAGGGTACGCCTGGATTTATCATTACACGCGAACCCCGTTTCGCGCAGCGGTCTGGCCATGGCCATCCCGAAGTCGATATTGTCGACTTGAAAGTACCGGCCACACAGATTCTTGGTGAAATTGGCGAGGGCTTCGAGATGACAAAGGACTGGTTCGTTGAAGCCCGTCTGGCAATTGCATCTCGCAGCATGGGTATGGCGGTGCGTTCGACGCGGCTCGCCCTCGATTGGGCACAATCGCGCGAGCAGTTTGGCCAGAAGATCATTGATTTTCAGGCGGTAGAATTCATGCTCGCGGAAATGGCGACCGATATCTACGCGGGACGGTCAATGTTGTACCGACTGGCTGCGGATATTGACGGTGGCATCGATCGGAAGGTTGCTCACGCCAAGGCCAGCGCTGTGAAACTATTTTGTTCTGAGGCCGCCTTTCGGATTGTGGACAAAGCGGTACAGATTTTCGGTGGGCGCGGGACCATGTGCGAAAATCCTGTCGAACGTCTTACCAGAGACGTTCGGCTCGAACGCATTTGGGAGGGAACATCAGAAATTCAAAAGGTCGTCATCGGCAAGCAATTGAGAAAACGGGGGCTGAACCTATACGCCGACTAAAGACGACGGACGAGTTCTAACTGCTAGCAAAACCGAGGGCGTCACCGTCCCCTGAAAATCGCTGGCCGTTTCTCCGCGAACGCCTTGGGACCTTCCAGGAAGTCGTCACTTTCATACACCTGTTTCATACTAGAAAGCTGGCGAATTTCGGATAGAAGATCAGCGAATGGCATTTGCTCCACATGATCGAGTGCATCCTTTATTGCCGCAAAACATAACGGCGCGCCATCTGCGATGTTCTGGGCGACAGAGCGGACGTGAGGCATCAGTTGATCGCGGGGCACGACATCGTTAATCAAACCCCAATGCTTGGCCTCAGCGGCGTCCATCCAGCGCCCGGTGTACAATAGTTCGTTCACGACTTGGCGGGGTAACCGACGGGCGAGGCGGATCAATCCTGAATCCGCAACCTGACCAATCTTGATTTCTGGCAGCATGAACCTGGCGTGCTCGGCCGCATATACAAGGTCTGCAGCCAAAACTGTCTCGAACCCTCCACCAACACACATGCCGTTGATCGCTGCTATTACGGGCTTATTCAATCCCGGAAGGGCCTGAATACCGCCAAAACCACCAACGCCGGGGTCACCATCCATACCGTCCCCTGCGGCAACAGATTTCAAATCCCAACCTGCTGAAAAGAAAGTCTCACCCGCACCTGACAGGATAGCCACACGCAGCTCCGGGTCATCGCGGAAGGCCGTAAAAACATCGCCAAGGCGATGACTCGTAGCATTCGAAATAGCATTCGCCGGAGGTCGGTCTATCATCACTTCCAAGATAGCATCAGTCACGAAGGTTTTTACACCGTCCGCATCACTCTCAATTTCGTGATTGACCATTCCGAACTCCTTCCTCGCAGCACCAATTGAATATGAGATATCAACGACACTGCCTGTACCGAAGATATGTCACGCACATGTATCCGTCGCAGCAACGGACCGGTAGCAATACCCAGAAAACAACACGGCTTAGGAAGTTTAGGCGTTCTGTGAACTTTCCGAAGCCCAAAGAATTTCGTCGTTGTCGAAATGAAGCTGCTCTATCATAGGACTCCCAAGCCAAAAATATTGACTATAAATCATCAGCTAGCCTCACTGTCTTCCTTGATCATTTCGCGTGCAATGATCAAACGCTGGATTTCAGAGGTACCCTCGTAAAGTCGGTAAATCCGCGTATCTCTGTAAAATCTTTCGATACCATATGCTGTCATGTATCCGGCACCGCCAAAAATCTGCACCGCCCGGTCTGCAACTCGGCCAACCATTTCCGAAGCATACAGTTTCGCGCTGGCCGCTTGCCGAGAAATTTTCTCGCCTCTGTCAGCGGCCCGGGCAACGTCAAGCGTCAAGGCGCGCGACGCATCACACTCTGTTCGACTATCGGCAAGCATGGCCTGAATAAGCTGGAATTCCGCAATCGGTTTTCCGAACTGTTTGCGTTCGCTTGCGTACCTAACACATTCACCGATCAAACGTTCAGCGTTACCGGTTGCTGAAGCCGCGACCTGTAACCTCGCATGGTTTAGCGTCGCCATTGCGATTCGGAAGCCCATACCTTCCTCACCCAGAATACTGTCCGCCGGTATGCGTGCATCGGTAAAAATCAAGTCGGCCGTGGGCTGGCCTGCAAGCCCTAACTTGCTTTCAGCCTTACCGGCGGTGATACCGCTTGATTGGTCCCGGTCGATGAAAAAGGCCGATATGCCGCGGCTGCCTTCGCCACCCGTCCGGGCCATCAACACAATGAACTTCGCATCCGGCGCATGGCTGATATATCGTTTTTCGCCATTTACTATCCAACTGTCACCGTCGCGAATGGCTCGGGTTTGCAACGCGGCCGCGTCCGAACCAGCATTCGCCTCGGTCAAGGCGAAACAGCTTTTTTCTCCCGCCGCAAGCCGCGGCAGATAGGACTGCTTTTGAACGTCTGTGCCGAAATGCATAAGACCATGGCTTCCCAAACCATTGTTGGTACCAAGCTGCCCCCGAAAACTCATGGCCGCGTGACCCATTTCAAAAAGGGTTAGCACCTCTTCCTCTACTGTCAGGCCAAGCCCGCCATACTCGTCCGGAATAGAAAGACCAAACAGTCCCATATCACGCATCTCTGCCAGGATACGCTCGGGAACCGCCTTGGCATCGTCTACCTCCGCCTCGAACGGAATAAGACGATCAGTAACGAATTGTCGAAGACCACTCAGAAAAATTTTTCGAGTTTCAGTATCCATCCTTAGAGAGTCCCATTTTTTAATTTTAAAATTGCTTGTTAAGCGACTTCTTGCGATCCATCGAGAACTATTGGGGGGCCGTCATGTATGCGGATAAATAGGTACTTGGCGATACGGATACAAACGAACTCAGGCCCAGGTTCGTAAGTCCGTCATCCGGTTCAAGCGATAACAATGCGGTGACCAAGCGGCCAAACAATTCATCAGGCATGGAAGGACGAGCAACCAGCAGCGGAATTGGCGAAGCGGCAGTCGCACCGATGATCCGAAAGGCTGTTCGAGCATCTTCATCATGGCGTCTCAGCAGATCGAAATAGTAGCTGTCGATAGGAACCATATCGACCTCGCCGTTCGCCAATGCAGCCAGACAGTCGCGGGGCGTTTCAAAAGATTTAACTTTTTCGTTATAGGCTATCGCACCGAATCTCCGTTGGAGATCTTTACGCGGGCCCGCAAAACCTGACTGCGAGTGTTCAGGCAGCCAACCGATCCGATACTCGAGGACATCTTCAAGGCGTTGCGCTTTGTCATTCGCAGAAACCAAGTAGTAGGTACAGTATTCCGGTTTCGATCCATTTATCGGCACAGGCGCGCCCAGGATCCTATGCTTAGCACCGGCGAGGCTGAAAGGTCGCCCGCACATAAACGTCGCGCCAAGGTCACTGCGGTCCCAAAGTTCGGTAATGGTGCCCGTATGGACTATCCAATAAAGGGCAACGCTGGATTGGTCAGAAAGGACTGAAAAGAATTGTCGCCAGTAATTCTGGATTACCGGCGAGGCATCATACATTCTTGAGCATGCGATATTCATGTATATAAGAACCAAAAAAACAACCTGTATCGCCGAAATCTCCAAAGACAACGCACCATAATACATTTTATAATATGGATAATTTTCTCTATTGCCAATTTCTTTTTGTATAGACATTATAATAAATGCATAGAGAAAAGTAGTGGTCAAAGTTATTTTCCGTATATGGAATCGTGATCGAAAACCAGTCTTCGGAGATGCACTGTGCCTACAACTCAAGCGGAAGATGGTGGCAAATCGAGCTCTGTCGAATCGGTCACAAAGGTTGTCGACCCTGCAGAGAAAAAAGCCCGTTACGACAACTGGGCAGAGACCTACAATACCGATCTGACGGATGACTATGGATATCAAGCGCCTCTGATAACGGCCGAATTGATGGCTTCGCTGTTGCCCAGGGACTCGCGGGTGCTTGATGCAGGATGCGGGACCGGTTTGTTGGGAATTCAAATGGCGGCCCAAGGTTTCGATCACCTGTTTGGATGTGACTATTCAGAAAATATGATGGCAGTAGCGAAACGGGCAGGCATCTATGGCGCGCTTGAAGTCGTTGATCTGAGCGCCAGACTGCCTTACGACGACAATTCATTCGAAGCGGTCGTCTCGGTCGGTCTTCCTGCCATTGTTCCCGGACGCTGCATCCAGGAATTCGCGCGCATCACACGAGCAGACGGACATGTGTTCTACTGTTCAGGTCATGACCAATTCGTGTCCTCTGGTTACGAAAGCGCGATCGCTGAGCTGGACGGTCGACTTGTTCTGAAAGAGATCACCAACCCAAAGATATTTCCCGCCTACACGAAGGTCGATGATCCAACCGCATTCGTTTTACGGGCCTATCAAGTAAAGATGGGATGACGGCTCGGCGAGACAGGCCGACATTTCTTAGTTCTTTTCTCACAGGAAAAACGCTCATGGCTGCCCGTACCCGCAACAATTTCGCTGCCGACCGTCGTGAGGCTCGCCGGAAAAATTTACGCAAGGCGTTGAATCCTCAATCTATTGTCCTTATCGGCGGCGCCTACTTGAGCCGCAATATCTTCGAACTTCGCGAAACAGGCTTTCGCGGCACGATCCATGTGGTCAATCCGAAAGTGCAGGAAATTGAAGGCCTGACCGTGATCCCCACCATCGCAGATTTACCTGAGGTGCCGGATCTGGCACTGCTGGCGGTTAACGCTGATATGACAATTTCCTATGTCAAAGAACTGAGCGATTTAGGTGTCGCCTGCGCCGTTTGCTACGCCCACCAATTTGCCGAGATCGGAGGGATCGGCATCGAACGACAACGAGCGCTTGTAGATGTATCCGGTGATATGGCGGTATTGGGGCCAAACGGCACAGGATTTGTCAATTACCTGGACGGCGTCGTCGCTGCATTCGGCGACTATCTCGCCCCCTTCCGTGACCGCGGCGTCGCCATCATCACGCAGAGTGGATCAGTCTCACAGTATGCTGTGCACGGAGACCGCAACTGCCCAATCGGTTACATGATTACCCTTGGAAACCAGGCCGTGATCACCGTCGCCGACACGATCGAGGCGATGCTGGACGACGACAGGGTCACAGCCATTGGCATATATATGGAAGGCTTGACCGATGCCGAAGCGTTCGCTCGCGCTGCACTTCATGCCATAGAGCGCAACATTCCGATTATCGTCCTCAACCCCGGGCGATCCGAACAAGGGCGCAAGGCCGCCCAATCCCATACCGCCTCCATGACCAGCGACAGCGCTGTGCTAGACAGCATTTGCCATCGCTATGGCATCATTCGTGCCGTCACTATGTCCCAATGGATTGAGACCTTGAAATTAATCAACGGGATCGGCGTCCCTTCCGGCCCGAAGCTGGGAATACTGACATGTTCCGGCGCTGAATGCGGGTTGTCGGCGGATGCAGCCGACGCATCAGGCGTTGAAGTGCCGCCCTTGACGGAAAACCAATCAAAAGCGTTGAACACCGTGCTTGAAGGTCACGTGGTTCCTGGCAACCCCCTCGATTCTGCGCTGGTCACCTGGGGTAATCGCGACATTCAATCGCGATGTTACGCGGCTTTGATGTCTGAGAACGTTGATGCGGGCTTGTTACTGATCGAGTATTTGCATGGCCCCTCATACTGGACGCATGAACGATGGGACTCAGCTCTTCTGGCATTAGCAGACGCGACGAAGGAGACAGGCACACCAGCCATCGTCGTAAGTTCGCTTCCCGACGGGTTTCCGGCCCATGGGCGCCAAGTGGCCGAGACATGCGGGCTCGTCACGCTGTTCGGCCTGGATGACGGAATTGCTGCATTCGGGCTTGCTGCGGCGTACGGGCGGCGGCGCACGGAAATCCTCGCACAGGGTGTGACATCGGTTCCCCTGATCGCCGGAGCCGCACGCGCCGATATAGAAGTGCATGTTGAAACGTTGACGGAAATCGACAGCAAGGCCGAGCTTGAAGCAGCAGGCCTGCCGGTCGCCGCGCGTGGATCCGGACGCATCACGGACGTCGGCGCAGTGGCCCAGCAAATCGGGTTTCCTGTCGTCCTAAAGGGCATTGTGCCTGGATTAGTGCACAAGACCGAGGCAGGCGGCGTGGCTTTGGGTCTGACAAACGCCATAGATGTCACGTCAGCTGCGCAGCGCATGTCAGAGACCATACAGCCGTCGCCAGAGACGTTTTTGATCGAACGCATGGTGACGGGTGGTGTTTGCGAAGTCATCCTCGGCGTTGTTTCCGATCCACAAATCGGACCTGTTCTCGTAATGGGCTCCGGTGGCATCTTTGCCGAACTAATTGGTGACCGGGTCGTTTTGCCGATCCCAACGAATGAATATGAGATCGGTAAGGCTCTGGCCACCCTCAAGGTCTATGCGTTATTGCAAGGGTACCGGAGCCGCCCACAAGGTGACATCGGTGTGCTCATAAAGGCAGCATGGCATCTGGCCGACTATGCCGAAAAAAACCGAGATCGCATCCTGGAGATCGACGTAAATCCGCTAATCGTTCTTGAACGCGGAAAGGGGTGCGTTGCAGTTGATTCTGTTATCACGCGCGCTGCTGTCAGTGCCTCTATCAATGATCCAAACTGGTAAGCGTCCATTACTTGCGCCCTTCTAATTAGCAAAAATTACGTCCGAACGTAGCGGTTATGTAGTGTCACTACCAGAAACTACATCCGTGCATATCGGTGATGAAGTTTACCAAGAATTGAAATAGAAAAAAGACGTCCATACATCAGTGATGTGTATGGACGTTCCCGTTTGCTTGAGGGGAAAATTTAACTAGTTTGATCTATTTCCGAACGCCAAATTCAATCCCCGACGCGCCAGACTTTCCCATTTGCTGGCTCGCGAATAAAATCAACATTTTCTCCGTCCCAATGATAGTCGAGATGCCTGCCTTGTTTGGGGTTGCGGGCAACATCTGGCCAGAAAATCCCGGCACAGTCACCGCCTTTATGGCGTATGCTGGGATAAACAAGTCCGTCCGAACCGGAGGCCCTGAGTTCACGGCCAAGTGCTTGCGAAGCACTGTACTTATCTGGATCGAGAAGTTCTGAAAATTCAAGATCATTGCCACGGAGATCATGCAGCGTTGCCCCTACGTCCAGCAATATCTCGCGGAACTGCGATGTCCAGCCAGGTGCTTCATCTGTCGCTGCCATAAAGCGCGTATGATGGTGGATGGTTTCGAACAAAGCGGTCTCAAATGTGCGGCCAGCGTAGAGCACACCGTAAGTACCATCGGAGAATCTGGTTGGTCTGTCCTTTGAGATATGTGTGAACGGCGCCATGAGATAACTGCTGCCTGGACCTGACACACGTCGTTCAGGTGGTACTAAATCAAGATTGCCGACAGTCTCCATCAGCCTTGGATTTGTTTTCATTTCTGCGGAGATAAGCAGAGGCCAATCCGCCGGATCGGCGATATCCTCAAATAGATCAATTGGCGGAAAGAGGCTCCGGATTATGCGAACCGCGCCGGGCCAATGTATATGCTCAGAGGGGATGTTCGACGTCACCAAAGCCCACGCTCAGCATCAAGCGCAGACCGAACACGCATGAGATCAGTCAGCTCGCCGCCAAGCATGACGTCGAGTGCTGCCTTGCCGCCGAACATTGTATTCGGCTTCTTCACCCAATCATAACCACGTTGTGGTTCATCGAAGATTATGCGCAAGGCTTTGTGAATACCCATCAGGTTCGACAGGCGCGCCTTACCATCACGCCTAAGCCGACCCGCACCATCTGTCTTCCAGCGGGCATAGGTGCGCAACGGAAGATCGAGCAATGTTGCTGCTTCTGCATCGTTCACTCCCCACAATCGAAACAGATTAACCACCGCACGAAACATAGCTGCAGCTTCCTGATCCGTAATCGGATCGGGAATGAAATCCTGTGATGATGTTCTGATCAAACGTAACTGCGTCATCAAATTCTCCTGTATGGCGTAATATATAATATTAAATGCCAAATGGCAATATATCGACCATGATGGTTTTGCGCCAATACGGAAAAATGTCGGATTTTCTTGGGTTCCAGGTAACCATACCAAAGTGGGATAAGTCATATGACTAAGGGTGTGACTAAGGGTGTGACTAAGGGTGTGACCAAGCCTGTGACTAAGGGCGTGACTTATCCGTAACAACAACACAGGAGTTTGCTACAATTCGACCTTGAACCTGGTCTGCCAGTTCCCAAACGCCACAATCGATTTCCACTGAAAGACGCAGTATTCCCGGCGACTAGAGTCGCAGTGCTTACGGGAAGCAAGATCTACGCGTCAGGCAATTTTAAAAAGTCGTGATACGTTTCAGGATACCAGGCCATCCAGGTCTTTTCCGATAAACTGGCGGTGACCAAAGAAGAGCAAAGAATTTAAAAAAATGCAGAAACTGTTTGTTTACAATGCGTTCACTAGAATTCCCTGATGACGTTTCAAATTTCCCTGATGTAACAAATTAATTCCCTGTTATGTTCTCTAGGGAATTCATGAAATAACATAAAGAATTCAGAGTGTTACAGGCAGAAGATTTATCTAAAACAGCAGGTTCTTGAAAAATTCCCTGTATTTTCCCTGTTTAACAGGGAATTTGAACCAGAGACGGGTTCTCGGCAGACTGCGCACACCACCATAGTTTCCCCGATAACTCCGGTCACACGGATTGGTTTTGAGGAACCGCAGAACTGTGCGGGTTTCCGGCTGGATCGCACCTGCCAGAGACGCAATAGCCCGGCTTTACAGGCGCAATACGGCGTTTATTCGCAAAAGTCTCTGGAGGCCCATTTGGCGGTCACACGGATTTATCTGCAACGTTGCACGAACGTTGCTCAGAGGATGCTGGGGAAGCCTAAAAAGCGGCGTTGATCCGCCCAGTTTTCAGGGATGGGGCGGGCTCGACGCAGGGTGCGGGAAGTCAGATCTGCTGGTTGTCTCCCATCCAATATCGCCTCGACTATATCCGGTGCCAGGAAGGCCAATGGCAATAGCCGGCAAACATCACCCGTCTTCATCCCTTCCCGTTCGGCAATCGTCTCGACGGTGATGTCGTTGTTTATGGTCAGTTCTCTCATCCACCGATGGGTATTTGCAATAAGCCGGGACAATACCAATTCGGTTTCTCCTGGCTCTGTCTGATTATCAGTAAGGATAAGTTTTCGTTCGTTGGATTGGTGTCTGATTGTGATCGGTTTGACAATCCGATGCTCGTTCACCTCTGCATCACCAAGACCAAGATGGCTTACTAGCCAATCAACAGCCACGGTGATCGATACATCGTCATCACCGATATCGATCCGGCTTATCAAAGGCTTCAGAAGATCGAACTTTTCTGCAAAGGAACCGGTCCGAAGTTTCTCGCGCATATTATCCAGTCTAACTTGCGCCTCGGACTCGTATACCTGGTCTCCGATACATTCTTCCAACTCATCATAATCGGAGAGAAACTCATTTACAGCATCATTGACGAGGCTTTCGATGTCCTCCGCCGGCAGGCGCAACCCATCTGGATTGTTGTCCGGGTCATATACGCGTCGCGCTGAGACATAATACCGATATCGCTTCGATCGCTTCGCTGCCTGGATCACATGCAGGGCATCGCCTGTCGCATCGAACAATAGGCCTTTCAACAAAGAGGGTGACGGCGCATTGCTCTGACTGTGCCGGGCAATCGCCTGACCAGACAGCTTGGCTTGCACGCGATCAAACCTCTCGCGGGTGATGATCGCTTCATGTTCGCCGGGATACACCTCATCCTTGTGTGGCATATCTCCGATATAGATCGGGTTCGACAGGATCCGGTATAGATGTCCGCGTGTGAACGGAACACCACCGGTTTGACGCCCGGTTTTCGATATCTTGATGCGGGTTCGCAATCCCCGCCGATCCGCTTCCCGTTTCACAAGCTTGACCGTACCGAGTTCCAGATACAGATCGTACAGGGTGCGAACGATGGCGGCGCCTTCTTCGTTGATAACCAGTTTCCTGTCTTCGACGTCATACCCGATTGGCACCGGCCCACCCATCCAGATGCCTTTCTTCTTTGAGGCCGCAACCTTGTCGCGGATCCGTTCCGCTGTTACCTCGCGCTCGAACTGGGCAAAGGATAACAGAACGTTCAGTGTCAGCCGCCCCATCGACGTCGTCGTGTTGAACTGCTGGGTGACGGAGACAAACGACACACTGTGTGCATCAAACAGTTCGACCATTTTGGCAAAGTCGGCCAGCGACCGGGTCAGACGATCCACCTTGTAGACAACAACGATATCGACCTCCCGTCGTTTAATCGCAGCCAGCAATTCATTCAATGCCGGCCTATCCATCGTTCCACCGGAGACACCACCATCATCAAAGCCTGTTTTGATCAGTTTCCATCCTTCATGCTTCTGGCTTTTGATGTAGGCCTCACAGGCATCGCGTTGTGCATCCAGCGAGTTAAATTCCTGCTCCAATCCTTCCTCAGTGGATTTGCGGGTATAGATGGCGCAGCGCTTCACTTGGGGATCCCGAAGAACCGGGGACCGGACCATCGTGCCCCGGTGATGGTCCGGGCGATCTCGGACAGCGATCCATACGTCTTGCCGTCATACAGGAACCCCTTCTCCATCACGCTGACGATGTGGTTATCGCCGCGCCAGTCCCGCACCAGCCGCGCACCCGGCATCAGTTTTTTGGCACATGCCTTCGCCTCCACCGGTGTCGGTTTAGGCGTGCCGGTTGCCAATGCCTCCAAGCGTTTCTTTGTTGAAGGCTTTGGCCCGCCATGCCGTCGACATTGCTCATGATAGGCAATACCAAGGGAGAGGAGTTGTTGGCCAATGCCTTTCGGTGGCGGGCACCCAAAACAGTTTTGCCATGCAGCCACCAGCTCTACTCTTTTTGACAGCACCGCCATGGATCACACCTCCATCCGGTAGAAGGTTTCGCCTTTGGCGTTTCGGTCATGGTTGACCGTCACCCCCTTTTTCCGCAGGCCGGAGAGTGCCGCCCGGATCGTATGCGGCTGCCAGCCCGTTACCTTTTCAATTGATGTGATCGTCGCGCCCTGCTTGCGGCGGATCAGCTTTTTGACCTGGTCGATCTTGGGTGCTGTAGTTATCCGTGTTGTCTCTTTTGCCATTGTGGCCTCCTTCGGTTGGGCGACGGCAGGATGCCGCCGCTTGCACCGAGGGAAGACCCGTCTGCGTTACAGACCGGCCTGAGCACTCTTCGCTCGACCGACAGCAACGCATCCGTCACCACACAAGTCCAGTCCTTTCTGGAGAAACCGGGAACATGTTTGAACCGTGCCGCGTTCAATAATCTTCCTGCTCACCAACAGCCAGATACCCGGTAAACAGGGACGGACCTCTGGTTTGATGACTGGCGCGTTTTTTGGCCCAACACAGGAACTGAGACGTGCTGTCGAACTGCCATCTGTCTCAATTTATTCGATGACGGACAAGTGAGGTCGCAAGCGAATGACGGAGCTGTCCTTATGATACAACCGTTTCCGTTTCTTATGACGGTGTGGCAGTTGCAATCCTTCTTCCCGCCACAAGCGTTCGATCTTCTTGTGATTGACCACCCAGCCTTCGACCCGAAGGAGTTGGGCAATCTTGCGATAGCCATACCAGCCATACTGTTTGGCCAGTCTGATCATCGCCAGACGCAATTCCTCGTCATCTTCTTTACTGGTGATGGTGTAACGGAGGGTGCTGCGGGCAAGGCCAATCGTTTTGCAGGTCCGGCGCTCAGATGTGTCCAGCTTCTGACGAACATAGATTGTGGCCTGACGCAGATCAGCAGCCGTCAGGCCTTTGGCTTTAGATAATCAAGGCTCTCCTTGAGGATCAGTTTGTCCAGTTCAAGATCGGCGACAATACGCTTCAACCGGGCGTTCTCTTTTTCCATCTCCTTGAACTCGTGGAGCTTCGCCTTGCCAACACCACCATACAATTTACGCCACTTGTAGTACGTCGCATCGCTGATGCCGGCTGTCCGTATCGCTGATTCAGCCGTGCCACCAGATGCCAGATCCATCTCTACCTGGCGCAAAATGTTCAATATGTCCTCTTCAGAAAACCGCTTCCAGGTCATCATATCCTCCCATAACCAAACTCGTTCTTATAACAAACGTGGCTCAGTTATACGGGGGCAAGACAATGGTATGAAGCGCTTACGCGAGATCTTACCCAATGCTTGCGACTTAACCTACGAAAGAAATGAAAGGGCACAAGAATTAGAAGCGTCCGAATCAGGACCAGCTTCTGTGGCAAAGCCTTCTGATGCCATTGATGATTTTGTTCAAACTGTTCGAACCGAAGCCATAGACGATGTTGAGCAAGCCATCATCGCCGATGTTCTTCATGACCTTCAGCAAGGTGAGGACGCGGCATGAGACCTCTCCGTTTACCTAAATCCACAACCACTTCAATCAGCAACGCCACCTCATATCGAGAGATGACTACAAAACAAAACGCGAAGCTGCACTCTATGAATGTTCGCACTCGTCTAACAGCACCCATAAACGGAATGCTGCCGGCATTGCAACCAGTGAATTCCTTACCTATTTTGAATGCTAGACTTGAGTGGTACACCGCGTCGGGACGAACATTGGAGGTGTAATGCGTATTTATTTAATCCGTCATGGACAATCTGCCGCGAACGTAAACTACCTCGATAACATCGGCGACCCGAGCCGGGGAAAGGAGCACCACAAGGCAGATCCGGCGCTCACCGACGCCGGACACCGGCAGGCAAGACTGCTGGGGGAGCACCTTGCGCACCCCAGTGGTGAACCTGTTCGCCCTCCCTGGTTACCGGATGAGGAGCGCGTTCCCGTTGGTTTCGGTATTACCCACATTTATTGCAGTCTGATGCTTCGTGCGGTTCAGACAGCCCAGTACGTGGCCGAGTCCTGCGGTCTGCCGCTCGTTGCGCATACAGACCTTTTCGAAAAAGAGGGCATCGTAGATTACGACGACAATGGCAATCTGGTCGGTATTCCTGGCCCGGGCAGAGAGTATTTTGCGGAAAACTTTCCGAACCTCCAGCTGCCGGACGACCTGACTTCTGACGGCTGGTACAACCGACCGCTGGAGACCGATGAGATGTTTCTGGAACGGTCCAAGCTGATTATGCCATTCTTTGAAGAGCGGCACCGCGGGACCGACGATTGCATCGCACTGGTGACGCATGGTGATACCATTGATCAAATCGTCAACGATCTCACGGGCGCTATGCGGCGTTCGCATGACTACGATAAACACTGGTGCGCCAATTGGGTATTTCTCAATACTTCCGTTACGAGGATTGACTATGTCGGCAGTTCCCGGGCCGTCGTCTACACCAATCAGACCAGTCATCTGCCACCCGACCTGATCACCTGGTAAGCGTCTGACGGCGATTCCGTCAGCGGCCGTGCTGGAACCAAACGGTCGCATTCCCTGTAGGCATCCGTATCGAACGCCAATCAGTTCATGGCGTCCGATGGCGTTGCCTAATGGCTGCTGCGGATTTTCAAAAACATAACCATAGCCAAGAACGTAATAATTAGTTAATTTGAGTAGCGGCTCAAATAAATTATAAAAGCGTGGCAATGGTCTTTGTCGAATCTGAATTGATCAGCCGCAAATTAACCAGTCAGGGAGTCAAAAATGTCAGGGAAGCATAAAATCGAGAGCGTACCGCTTGATTGGAAATCAAAGTATGGTTTCCGTCGGCGGGTAAGTAGTTTCATGGGCGCAATCGGCGCTGTTGGACTTTTCTTAACTGTTCAAGCTGCCGAAGCGGCGACCCTTCGCATGGCACATCAGCTCGAATCCGGTGGCGCGGAATCTGTCGATCCCATTTCGTCAGCACGCTTCGCAGAAACCAACATAACTGTCTATTCTCGGCTCGTACGCGAGGACAGTGAGGGTCGGACAGTGCCCGATCTTGCGACCGAATGGTCCGCATCGCCGGATGCATCCGTCTGGACTTTCAAGCTGCGCGACGGAGTCACGTTCCATAACGGCAATGATTTCACAGCCGAAGATGTAGTGTTTTCACTCTCTCGCATCCTGTCGGAGAAGATCGACAGTCCGGTCAAGGAAGGTCTTTCGCTGATGGAGAAAATCGAGGCGGCGGACGACAAGACCGTCGTCGTCACGCTGTCTTCGGGCCATGCCGACTTCCCATTGCTGCTCAGAGACTATCGGGTTCGCATGGTCGACTCGGATGCGTGCAACAACGATGTCGATGCGATCTGCGAAAGCGGTATTGGTACGGGTCCGTTCAAGATTGTGAAGCTTGATACGGACGGCACCACCACGCTGGAGCGCTTCGAAGACTATTGGGAAGGCCCGGCAGCCGTTGAGGCGATAGAAATCATCGCGATTCCCGATCAGCAGGCGCGGATTGCGGCACTGCAGGCCGGTCAGATAGACATCATATTTGGCATTACCGGCCAACAACGGGCGCTGTTCGAAGGAAACGACAACTTCATAGTACAGTCCATTCCAACCGGCGGATGGACGGGACTAGCGATGCGAACCGACACGCCGCCATACGACAATCCGGTTCTGCGCAAAGCCCTGCGCATTGCAGTCGATCGCGACGCTATGGGCAAGCTTGTGTTCGGTGAAGGCGCCTATGCCATTAGCTGTGATCACCCGGTTTGGGTAGGCGATCCGTACCGCGCCGACATCGATTGTGGACCCGACCCGGAGAAGGCCAAGGCGATGCTGATGGAAGAGTTCGGGGGTGACATTCCGAAAATCGAGCTCTTCGTTTCCGATGTCGCAGAAGGCGCGATGAAGATGGCGGAGGTGTATCAGGCGCAAATGAAGCAGATTGGCGTCGATATCGAGCTCGTCATTGCCCCGTCTGACGGTTATTGGGATGAGGTTTGGGCGGTTGAACCGTTCTTCGTAACAGGATGGTCGGAACGGCCCGCTGATCAAATTTTGAACGAGGCATACCGCAGCACGGCGCCATGGAACGAGTCGCACTTCAAGAATGCGGCGTTCGACGAGGCGCTCGATAAGGCACGCCAGGAGCTTGACTTCGATCAACGTAAGAAACTCTATGGCGATGTCCAGGAACTGCTGTGGAACGAGGGCGGTACGTTGATCCCGTTCCACCAGAGCGCCATTCGCGTCATGTCCTCTAAAGTTTCCGGTGTCGACGAAGTTGCCAAATACGCGGTTCGCTACCAGAACATTGCGAAGTCCGAGTAAAATGTGGTTTCGAGGTCAGTTCACCTGTTCGGGTGGGCTGACCTCGAATACTTTGCCAACTCGGATGGAAATATGTTGAAGACCATTGTTCGGCGGCTCGGCTTCGCCGTTTTTACCCTTATCTTTGTCTCCGGCCTGGTCTTTGTTTCCGTCGAAGCCTTGCCGGGAAATGTCTGCACGGCCTACCTGCAGCGATTTGCAGAGGGACCGCGGCTGGAACGGTGCATTGAAGAACAGGGCCTGAAGAAACCCGCGATTGAACGCTATGCGCTATGGGTGTCGGGCGCTGTCCGGGGAGACCTTGGCACGTCCCTCAAGAAACGTCGCCCGATTTTCGAACTGGTGGCCGAGCGTTTCCTGAACACGAGCATTCTCGCCAGTGCCGCGGCGCTGATCGGTATTCCGCTGGCGTTGGTACTCGGCTTCTGGGCCGGTATCCGCAGAGACAAACCGGCAGACCTCGTGATCTCGACCGCCGCCATGTTGGCGATGACGATACCGGAGTTCGTCACCGCGTCCGTGCTGATTTTTGTCTTTGCGATTTCGCTGAACTGGTTCCCGGCGGTTACCATCGTGCCGCCGTCGGCGCCGATCACCGAGCTTTTGCCGAATATTATCCTTCCCGTCGTCGTGCTCGCATTCGTCATGATGGCCCATATTCTCCGTATGACGCGCGCCTCGGTCATCGAGGTTTTAACCTCAGATTTCATTCAGATGGCGCGGCTCAAGGGCGTGCCGCCCCGCCAGCTGTTCTGGCGGCACCTGGCGCCGTCCGCGTTGATTCCCGCCGTCAACGTCATCGCCCTGACCATTGCGTGGCTGCTGGGCGGCGTGGTGGTCATCGAGCAGGTCTTTAACTATCCCGGCATCGGGAATCTCATGCTGCAGGCGATCTATGACAGGGACCTGCCGCTGGTTCAGGCGGTGGCATTGATCTTCGCGATGATCTACATCGTCGCCAACCTGCTGGCTGATATCGCGATGATCATTCTGGACCCGAGAATCAGAATGGCGAGGAACTCTCGATGACGGCCGCCGCACCCGACGATGCCTCCGAAACCCACTTGGCAATTTCCGGCGTCCTGCCGACACTACGACGCGTGGTATCGCGCCCATCAGGGGCAATTGGTCTGGGGCTTACCTTGTTTCACGTCATCCTGGCGATTATCGCGCCTCTGATAAGTACCCACAGTCCGACAATCCCGAACGCAGATACAATCAACCTGGCGCCATCGGCGGAATACTGGATGGGCACTGACAGCCTCGGCCGCGACGTCTTCGCCCGGGTCGTTCATGGCGGCCAACTCGCAATGATGGTCACGGCATGCGCCGCTGCTATTGCCGTCACATGGGGCGGCCTCGCAGGAACGCTGCTTGGTGTCATCGGCGGTCGGACCGATGAAATCGCCATGCGGTTTGTCGACGCGATGCTCTCGATTCCCTGGTTGCTGTTCCTCTTGCTGATGGTGTCAATCATCGGCGGGGGCGCGTGGATCGTCGTGCCGATCCTGGGCTTCTTCTATGGCGTTGCCGTCATTCGGATCAGTCGGGCTGCCGCTCTGCAGGTTTCGGCGCGCGATTACGTAACCGCCGCACGGGCACGTGGAGAGAGCCTTTGGGCGATTATCACGCGCGAGGTTTTTCCCAACGTCGCGGACATTCTGCTCGTCGAGGGCGCCATGCAATGGAGCTGGATGCTCCTGGCCTTCTCGTCGCTGTCATTCCTGGGATTCGGTGCGACACCGCCGACTCCTGATTGGGGGTTGATGATCGCCAACGAACGCGGCCTACTGGCCGTCGCACCGTGGTCTGTGCTGTGGCCTTGTTTTGCCCTCTCGACGTTAATCATAGGAATCAATCTGCTGGCCGACGCGATCGGCAAGGCGCTTGGTGTCGATCGCGCCCGGGAGAAACAAGCATGACCGACACGCCCCTTATTAAACTCGAGAGTCTGGCGCTCGGTTTTACAAACCGGGAGGGTCTGGCGCGGCCAATCCTTCGGGATGTCAGTCTTCAGGTCGGGGCTGGCGAATCGCTGGGCATTGTTGGTGAATCGGGGTCGGGAAAATCGACGGTGGTGTTGGCGATGATGGGGTACCTAAAGCCCGGGCTGGAGGTATTCTCAGGGCGTGTGACATTCGATGGCCACGATATGTTCGCGATCTCCGAAGAAGAGCGGACGCGGCTGCGTGGCGGAAGTATCGCGTTGATCCCGCAGGACGCCGGCCAATCACTGACACCGACACTCCGGATCGGTGACCAGATCAACGAGACCCTGAAACTCCATACCTCGCTCAACGCCAATGAACGTCGAGAGAAGATAGGCGAACTGCTCCATCGCGTCCGATTGCCATCGGCCGAGGACATTGCCCGCCGATACCCTCATGAACTATCCGGTGGTCAGCAGCAGCGCGTCGCTGTTGCAATGGGGCTTGGCACCGGGGCGAAAGCGCTTCTGCTGGACGAGCCGACGACGGGACTGGACGTCACGACTCAAGCCCATATTCTTGAGTTCCTGCGCTCGCTCGCTCGCGAGATCGGCGTTGCCATGGTCTATGTCAGCCACGATCTCGGCGTCATTGCCCGGGTCGCCGACAGAATCGCCGTGATGTACGCTGGCGAGCTTGTTGAGCAGAGCGACGTACGCAGTTTGCTGAACCAGCCCAACCATCCCTACACACGTGCATTGCTCGCTTCAATTCCGCGCCTCGGCAAAAAGGTCATTCCGGCGGCTCTTGACGGCTTTCCGCCGACCGTTGGCGAAAACCGTCAGGGATGCGCATTTGTCGAGCGTTGTCACATGGCACGGGAACGATGTCGCGAAACCGTACCACCGATGGTCAAGGTTTCCCTCGGTCATGCGAAATGCTTTTACGCCGGACCAGGTGACAGAGACGCTATTGAAGGCACGCCGGTGGTCTCGACGCGTCAGGATGAAGTGGCCGTCGAAGTTGAGGATATGGCAATCAGCTATCATCAGCCGGGCCTCCTCGATCGATTGTTCGGATACGATACACCGCCCGATACGGTGGCCGGCGTGGCGTTCAGCGTTAACAAGGGCGAGACGTTGGGACTGGTCGGCGAATCCGGTTGCGGCAAGTCGACAATCCTGAAGGCGCTGTCGGGTCTCAAGGCGCCAAAGCAGGGGCGGATTCTGGTTGAAGGGACGGTGATTCCCAACCACGTCAGCGACCGGACATTGGATACCATC
Source organism: Alphaproteobacteria bacterium (assembly GCA_040222995.1). Classification (GTDB taxonomy): domain Bacteria; phylum Pseudomonadota; class Alphaproteobacteria; order UBA8366; family Aestuariispiraceae; genus JAVKBW01. The sequence continues at coordinate 23,750 of JAVKBW010000023.1, forward strand.
AAGCCTTTGCAGATGGTATTCCAGAATGCCGACAGCTCACTCAATCCCCGACACTCGGTGCGTGAAATCCTCGAAGCGCCATTGCGCCTCTACTTCAACCTGACGGACAAAGAGCGCGAGTCACGATGCGAACAGTTGATAGATTCCGTGCGATTGCCGAAGCGCTATCTTGATCGGTTTCCCGGTCATCTGTCTGGCGGCGAGAAGCAGCGCATCGGGATCGCGCGCGCGTTTGCCGCTGAACCCGAGTTGGTTCTTTGCGATGAAGTCACGTCGGCGCTTGATGTATCGGTACAGGCGGCCGCATTGCTGCTGCTTAAGCAACTCCAGGAAAAGCGCGGTGCGGCTTATGTCTACGTCAGCCATGATCTCGCCGTCGTCCGTGCGATTTCCGACCAGATCGCTGTTCTTTATCAGGGGAGAATCTGCGAGACCGGCCCGACTGAAGCTGTCTTCGAGCCACCTTTTCACCCGTACACGGAAGCCCTGCTCGGTGCCATTCTCGAACCTGACCCCGATGCTGTACCAAGGCTGCTTGCCGATGATGCTATCGACCGGCAACCGCCGGAGAAAGGATGCCCATTTCAACACCGTTGTCTGCACCGTATAGACGGCAAGTGCGACGAACTTCCGCCGCCGGAACGCGAACCCGGAAACGGGCACGTCATCTACTGTCATCTAGAAACAGAGGAATTGCAGGCTGTGCAACTGTCCCGCCAGGCGCAGGCCAATGACTGTGACCTTTTCCCCTGAAGCGTCCACGCTTCGTCGCCCGCACCTGTCCGGTCAAATCGAGATGAAATGTAGTATTGCGCCCAAAAAAAACCTGAAAGGCGATAAAAAAAAGGAACCGGGTTTCTAATCCGAGAATGCGCACAAAATTGCTGATTTCATAATGTAGGATTACTAACGAACGTTGGGTTCCTAATCGCGATGAGCAAGGCGATTATTTTTACAATATTTGTTTGCAACGTTGGGAATGAAGCCAATGAACCGTAGGGAACGTGACTGTGTCAGGTAAAAAGATCATCGGTTGTTGTCCGCTCGATTGTCAGGATACCTGCAGTTGGGTCGCGCATGTTGAAAACGGTCGTGTCGTTCGTGTTACGGGCGCGACAGAGCATCCCATTACCAAAGGCGTCTTGTGTACGAAGGTCAACGACTATCAAACCCGGACCTACGCATCGGATCGGCTTCTGCATCCTTTGCTGCGAACAGGCCCAAAGGGCAGCGGCCAGTTCCAGCAGATTAGTTGGGATGAGGCTCTCGACAAAATCGCCGATCATTTCAAGGGAATCATAAGAGAACACGGGCCGGAGGCTTTGATGCCTCTTTACTATGTTGGGTCAATGGGAACGGTGCAACGGCAAGCACTAAGGCGCTTATTTCATGGTCTCGGCGCGTCCGACCTGCATGGCGATGTTTGTGGCGCCTCAATGAATTCTCTGCTTGAAGAAGGGCATCCGGTCGGTTTCGATCCGCAGGAGATAGCCGACAGTAAGCTGATTATACTGTGGGGTGTTAACATGCTCACGACCTGTCACCATCATTGGCAGTTCGTGAAAGAAGCGCGACAACGGCATGGAGCGCATGTCGTTGCTATTGACCCACGTCGTAACCGTACCACAGAAAAATGTGATGAGCATATTGCAATCCGCCCAGGCACGGACGCGGTTTTTGCCAGCGGGTTAGCGTATGTCATGTTGACCGAGGATCTTGCCGATCTCGACTACATGCAGTCTTCTGCAAGCGACTTCGAGGAATATCGCGCGGAGGTCCTGAAATGGCCACCGGAGCGAGTTGCAGCCATTTGCGGCATCGAGCAAGAGACAATAAAGCGCCTTGCACGAGCGTTCGCGCTGGCAAAGCCTGCAGTTATCCGCGCCGGTGTTGCTCCACAGCAGACAATCGATGGCGATTCGTATGCCCGCGCTCTATCTGCGCTGGCCTGCTTGGGCGGCCATTGGCGTTCACAGGGTGGTGGTCTATTTGCATTTGAAAGCCCCGCATCTGATGAGTTCGCTGCGGCTCGACCCGATCTGAAACCCGGATCACCACGCAGCCTCGACATGTCCAGGCTGTGTGACATATTAACCGATCAGGATATGGCTCCTGCCGTCAAAGGTCTGATGGTTTGGTGTATGAATCCAGCTGTAACTGAAATCAACGCCGGACGCGTAAAAGACGGACTTGGCCGCGAAGATCTTTTTACGGTTGTTCTCGAGCATTTTATGACCGATACGGCGCGATATGCGGACATCATACTGCCTGCGACGACTCAACTGGAACACTTCGATCTCGTCATCACTTGGGGCCACCAATATATCGCCGCCAACAATCCCGCGATAAAACCGCTTGGTGAAGCCAAATCACATGGCGAGGTAATGCGGCTTCTCGCCCCGCGACTGGGACTGTTGGGCCCCGCCTATGAAGACACCGACGAGGAGATCGCGGCGACAGCGCTTCCCTCCGGCGTTTCGTTCGAGACCCTTAAGTCTACAGGATGGTGTTTATCATCGCCGCCGCGCCCAGACCCGGCAACGACCCGCTACAAACTGCGATTTGCTGAAAAGATACGTGTTCCTGAGGTAGAACCCGGGTTTCGTCTTCTAACCCCAAAATCGCACTATTTCCTGAATTCGAGTTTTGCGAATATGCATCGCCACCGCAAGGCGGAAGGCACGCCTATGCTGGAGATGAACACGGCGGATGCGACGGAACGGGGGCTTACAAACGGCGAATTGGTCTTAATCCACAATAATCATGCTTCAATCAACGCTCATCTCAAAATCACCGACACCACAGGCGTCGGCGTTGTGGCTGTAGCAGGAAAATGGTGGGGCAACCCGAAAGACACAGCCACAGAGGTCAATCTGCTATCGCCAGCTAGATGGTCTTCCAATGGCCAACCCGCCTATAACGACACATTTGTTGAGGTGACGTCAGTTGCGAGAAACGGTCCATCTGACCCTGCCAGTGTTAGGGACATGGTGGCGAATTGAAGTCGGAAAACAGTCGATACACTCGATTTGAAGCAAGCAATACCTCCAACCAAAAAAGTGGATAACTCATTGAAGAAAATTAATACACAACCAGAAAAATTTATTGGTGCACATCCGCCTGATATTCCTATAAGCACTGTAGAACAGTTGGTTAAAGACGCTTTCGGTTTAACCTGCAAATGTGAGCCGCTATGGGGTGAGCGTGATCAGAATTTCGTCGTCCATACAGATAGCGGTCCCCAAGGCGTCCTGAAAATCTCAAACGCATTGGAAGAACCAGAGGAGCTGGATCTTCAACTTCAAGCCATGAAGTGGCTTCACCAATTCAGCCCTGACTTGCCCACACCGCGCCTCGTGAAGACGCTGGACGGGAAGGAAATTACCCAGTGTGCCGGCGCCGATGGTGACAATCACACTGTGCACATGATTACCCACTTGCCAGGTATACAATTAGCAAAGGCTGAAACCACACCTGAAGTCTTCAACGCTGTAGGCAGAAAGGCCGGAGCGCTTGCCAATGCTTTGCGAGGCTTCCATCACTCTGCTGCAGGTCATGCGCTGTTTTGGGACATTCGCCACATCGGCTCCTTTGTAGCACACGCCTCCCGGATTCCAGACCGAGATCTGGCCAAGCGGGTATCGGATATCGCTGATCACTTTTCCATAATGATCAAACCAGCACTTGCTCGACTTCGTGCTCAGATCATTCATCACGATACAAACACGTCTAATATACTTGTCGATCCGCGCGAGCCCGCGCGCATAACTGGCCTCATCGATTTCGGTGACCTGATTCACGGGCCAATTACACAGGATGTCGCTGTTGCCGCTCTTGAGACGGTAGCGGGAAGTCCGGATCCACTAGCCGATGCCGCGCACATTATTGCCGGTTACGATTCTGTCGTGCCGCTAGAAGAGTTGGAGATCGACCTGATATACGATTTAATGGTGGCAAGGGCGAGCCTTGGCCTTTTAATAGGCACAACGCGTGTTAACTTCGGTGTAACCTCTGCCCATGATCAGGATTACTTCGATCTGTATATTCCGCTTCTCGACGCGTTTCTTACTGCTGGGCGAGATGCAACCCGTGACACCTTTCGAGACGCTTGCCGGTTTCCGGTTTACACACCCACACCCCCACGTCCGCAGGGCACAAGTCTCAAAAAGACAGAGAAACTGATCAAGCGTCGCCATGTCGTGCTTGGCACAGAGTTACCGTTGACCTACTCAAATCCACTCCATACGGAAAAAGGTCAGGGCGTTTGGCTTTACGATGTCGATGGACGGCCGCATCTCGATTGTTACAACAACGTCGCGCATCTCGGACACTGTCATCCCCATATCGTACGCACTGTGTCTCACCAACTAGCAACACTAAACACCAACACACGATATGTTTTCGAGAGTGTTGTCGCCTACGCGGAACGCCTGAGTGCTCACATGCCAGGTGATCTAGGTGCTTGTATCGTCGTCAATTCTGGCAGTGAAGCCGTCGATCTGGCCTTGCGGATGGCAAAGACCGTAAGCGGGCAAGATGGCATGTTGGCAATGGAAGGCGCCTATCATGGTATCACCGTAGAAAGCTACGCTGTCTCCCCCTCCACGGAATGGGATGCCCGTGATGGTGGACGCACGAGCCATATCTCGGACGACCGGCCAGATATCGATTTCCTGATAAATCCCGATACCGTGCGCGGCCCCTATACGAAAGAAATGCCTGATGCCGACTGCCGCTATGCCGCTGATGCGGATCGCGCGATCGCAAAGCTAACCCAGGCCGGTCATCCGCCGGGCGCTTTCATCGTCGACACGGCATTCAGCAGCAGCGGTATCATAGATGTATCAGCCAAATACTTGTCTAGTGTCGTGGCCAAAGTGCGGGACGCAGGCGGCATGATAATCTCTGATGAGGTGCAGTACGGTTTTGGGCGCAGCGGAGAGCACTTCTGGGGATTTGAAGGATACGATTTCACTCCCGATTTCGTAGCACTCGGGAAACCGATGGGTAATGGGATCGCAGTCGGCTGCCTCGTAACGACACCTCAAATACTGGAGCGTTTTAATGCGCACCACGCTTTCTTCAGCACTTTCGGCGGTAATCCGGTTGCCTGTGCGGCCAGTGCAGCTGTATTGGACGTGCTGGAGAGAGAAAACCTTCAACAAAATGCACTGGAAATCGGAACCTACATTATGGAAAGTATTCGTGAAGTAGGTCATGACAGCGGCTGTATAGGTGAGGTCCGCGGACGAGGATTCTTTATCGGTGTCGATATTGTCAGCAATAAGGCATCAATGGAACCGGATGGCAATCGATGCAACGCTATAAAGAACTATCTCAGAGACCACGGAATACTGGTTAGTAGTGATGGCTTTCATGACAACGTATTGAAAATCCGCCCCCCGATGATCTTTACAAAGGCAAATGCGGATACCCTGATCGAGGGTATGCGGCAAGCAATAATGAAAACATAGAGGAACTCGGCTGGCATTCGGGCAAGGCCTGGACAGCTGATTTGTCGTCAGTTGGCAATCCGCAGGTTCAACCGAGCTCAAGCTTATGGTGTTCGCGCTTGAACGGAACCGCGTCCCGATCTACCTCTGTGTCCATTTCCCGCGCATATCGGTGACCCTCATATGTTGCAGCGGCGATGATAGAAGGTACGTGGCAGTCACCGATGCGCTGGATGGACTTGATACCCGCACCTTTCACAGAATCGCCTAAAGCATTCAGGTCGGCATACAACTGATCGTTCGGCAACCGCATCGTTGCTGTTACAAGTGAGCCCGGCAGTGTTTCCTCATGAACATTCAGCGTATCAATTAGTATCACCGCATCTTCCAATACACGCACCACATTACGCCGGGTCAGCAACGCAATATTCAACTCCCTTAACCGTTTTTCGATATGCGTCTGCTCCAGTGAGTAATGGGTCCACTCCGCAACATAGCCCTCCGGCGTCGCAAGGGTGACATCGTACCCTTCAGACCGAAGAAGCTCTGCAACAACACTGCCGATGTAATTATGATCATCGTCGAATACAGTGACGTGTCCTGCGGAGGGACGCTTACCGTCCATCAAATCGTCAGGCGTCAGGACACTTCCCGATTCCATGCCAGGTATCGGATACCGATTGGCACGCCCTACACCATCATGACGCCATGATGCCCCGGTCGCCAGGCAAACGTGATCAGCCCCGAACTCCAACACCTGATCCGCAGTCAACTTGCTGTCGAGAAACAATTCGACGTTCGCCATTTCCTGCATTTGCCCGAGGCGATAGTCGCGAACCCGCACCCAGGCAGACAGACCGGGGAGCCGACTTTCCCGCGACACTCGTCCGCCCAATACTTCCTTCGCCTCGGCGAGTGTTACCTGGTATCCGCGTTTTCCGAGCTGATGTGCCGCCTCAAGTCCGGCCGGGCCAGAGCCGACAATTAGAATGTGAGAATCCGATGCTTTCCCAGTAATTTTTTCCGGATGCCATCCCTTTCTCCACTCCTCGCTCATTGTTGGGTTTTGGGTGCAACGGCTGGGCGCCGACATGTTGTTCCACGCCGCACAAATATTGCATCCGATACATTCCCGGATGTCTTCCGGTCGACCTTCCTCGATTTTCCTTGGCAAGAACGGGTCGGCGATCGATGGCCGTGCGGCACCAATCAAGTCAATGATGCCGCCCCGGATTGCCGCGACCATAGAATCTGGTGAAGTGTAACGACCAACGGTCGACACTGGTTTGGTCGTTACCTGTTTGACGAATTTGACATACTCCTCCTGATATCCTTCCGGGGCAAACCTGGATGTCATCGAATCATTTGACCAGTCGCTGACATTTACATCCCACAAATCGGGGAGTTCGGCAATCATCTCGACCGCTTCGCGGCCTTCGTTTTGCCAATCCAGACCTTCGCTGCCCATCATTTCGTCAACAGCGAAACGGCAGATCACGCCCATTGTGTCGCCGACAGCGTCCTTGGTTTCCTCAAGAACCTCGCGAAACAATCGCATGCGGTTTTCAAGGGAGCCTCCGTACTCATCGGTTCTGTCATTCTGGCGCTTGGATAGAAAATGCGAAGGGATGGTGCCATCATGACCGTGATACACAACGACTAGGTCAAAGCCGGCTTGTTTGCCGCGAAGCACAGCATTGCGATGCCAGCGTCTGTAATCACGGATATCCTGTCTATCCATCGCACGAGCCTGACCGGGATAGTTGATGTAATCCACGGGACGATGGGATGGGCCTATCGGCGCCTCCCGACTATATAGGTTGCCGACGCCGTGCCCATTGTGCACAAGTTCCAGCCCTGCAAGACTGCCATGATTGTGCACGGCATCGCACATACCGGCTAGATAGGCGATATCATCATCATCCCACAGCCGGGTCTCGGTATAGGGTGTTACATCTGCGTTCGGATGGAAGTCACATTGTTCGGTGCACACAATTCCCCACCCGCCTTCCGCCTTCATAGCCCGCATGGCGATCATGCTGTCGGGAAACACGCGCCCCATCCCGTTGCAGTGCGGCACCTGATAGAACCGATTGGGTGCAGTTACGGGTCCGATCTTGAGAGGCTCGAAAAGAATATCGTAACGGGGGTCCCTAGCCATTCTGGTTTCCTTACTATTTTTTATCTGTTGGACGGCATAATCTGGGGAAATGAAGGAATCTTGTAGAGTTTTAGTTGCTGTGAGGAAAATTGGACGTTGCTGAAGGGTACGCGCATCAATCTAGAACGTAACGACAATCGTCGGCATTGGCATACCGAGAGGTAAACGTCTGGGAACTAACGTAGATGGAACTTTCACAACCTCCAAGCTCTAGTCTTTGCCTTTGGCGGATTACCAAAAGCCATGTCCTATTGTTACATTCTAGAATAACGACTTGAACGGCATGGTCGGGTGTAGCCTTAGCTGCCGCAACATCAGTCTTTCGGTTAAAAATGCATTTCAACCGAGAGCGCCCCAACCAGTTGCCGTGCTGGTTTTGAAGATACCATTCAAGTTAAGGCGAATGCCGAAAAAAGTTCGCTAACGCAAAATGCAACCCATCAATCGAACTTTGAAAACCTGAACCAGGCCCTCCGATGAAAACGTAAACACGAACTCTCTCTACCACCCGTGGGTGTCACGCGAGCTGCTTGGCATGCTTGAACCTTACACACCAGATTGCGATTTGGCGTCTTGTTCTGTGCCCACGCCATCACGACCCTTGTACCATGCTTCCTCTGGTGGCGTTTCCACCCAAGCCGGGCAGTCTCCGCGCAGGTTGCCCAGCCGATCATCGCCAGCACTATGGGTGGTGTAACCCAGAAGGGCGCGTAAGCGTGGTGAAAACTTCGAAGCAACGCTTGGCGGATGGGTGAGGTATTGGTTCACTTCCTGACGCAGCCATCCTAAAGAATAAACGTTGATTAGCCCCATTCGCTTTTGGTTGGTTTTGTTGGCCCCCGCGCCATGCCATGTGGAGCCGAGATAAAACAGCGCAGAGCCCTTCGGCATCACAGCAGATTCCCATCTACTGAGGTCGGGCAAGTGCCAAGAGCGCAACAGCTGATGGCTACCGGGTACTACGCGGGTGCCGCCGTTCTCCTGAGTAAAGTCGTTGAGCGACCACATAACGCCGATCTGCAGTTCCATCCCGGCGATGTCGATGGGGTACGGTGTGTCGTCACGATGGAGCGCTTGCGCAGCCTCATCCGGCATAACCTCAATCGCAGTCATGCTGCTGATTCGGTAATTGGCACAATGCGGTAATAGAATATTGTTGGCGACGGCCACGACCGTGTCATGTTCAAGCAGCGCCGCGGCACTGGGCGCGACCTCCAAAACGTTGCCGATACGGTTGGTCAGGGATCCATTAAAGGCACTTTTTCGTTCAAGGCCTACGGCATCAAGTTCCTCCCGCAGCTCATCACAGACCGCGGCCACAACGCTTGGATCAATCAGGTTTTTGACCACTACCGCCCCATCCCGGCGAAGCGCCTCCAAGACTGAAGCAATCTCAGCGTCGTTATTCAAAATAGATAGGGTCAATTCACCGTTCTTCCAATTGTACTAGGGCTATAACAGTATCTGTGTGGTGGTTTTCCAGTCAATTAATTTATTTGCATGTTCAAATTAATTAATTGACTGTATTGGATTAATAAAGGAAAGCAACGAAGACACTGGTATCCAAGATGGGCCAACTGAAAAAATCAAGCGCAGGACGGCCTAAAGGCCAGGACGTCGAGAATGCCGCACGGCGCAAAAAGCAATTGCTGAACGCGGCGATTGCCTCAATTGCAGTGAACGGCTTGTCATCTACAACTCTAGGAACTTTTGCGCGGGAGTCGGGCTTATCACAAGGGATGGTCACTTTTTACTTTCATAGCAAAGACGCGCTAATCGACGAGGCGTTCCGCATGCGAATGGAAGAGTACAAAACTATTTGTATGGCAGCGCTAGAGACGGCGGAGAATCCGGCCGATCGCCTGATAGCGTTTGCATTTGCCTCGCTGGATCCAAATCTGATCTCAAGCCAGAACCTTATGTTCTGGAATGCTGTATGGCCCGAAGCCTCCAAATCCAAATCACTGCAATCTGAATTTGAGGTGCATGACGCGAAACGGCAGGCGATCATATTGTCGTTGTGTGACCAGGCCAAAGGCATGCTAGCTGGCACGCACTGGACACCGAAAAGCACCGCTCTGGCAGTCGAGAATATGATTGAAGGCATTTGTGTTCGATTGCATTACTCGGCATCGCAAATGTCTATCAGAGAGGTTAGGATAGCATTGGGTACGCTGCTTTCCACAATTTTTCCCTTACAACGCGGAATGATCATGGCATCTGCAGAAGATTCCGGTAAAGCTGACTCGTTTGAAACTACATTTGTGCCGGAAGAGGAAGACAACTGACATTGAAGACCCTAATGAAATGTATTGGTACAGCGGACCGGGAGGTCGTTAGTTTTTGTGATTATGCGCTACTTACGTTTACAAGCGGTGTCGGAACGCTGGGCAGGATAGTGCTGCAAGCGAATGGCGACAAAGCTGAACTTGGTTTTTCGGCAAACTACAGAACTGGCCAACTTTTTGAAGGTTAACGACGTCAAAGTCTACATCGTGCCGCCTGAGGTATCCGCTACAACATGGGTTAACGGTGATCCATGGGTCTTGGTCAGGCTGGAAACCGATGCAGGTATCTGCGGATGGGGTCATGCGTACACGCTTTATGATCGTGAGCAGGTTATCGCCCGTAATGTTTTTCGCCTTGCGCGGATCGTGGATGGAATGGACCCGTTTTGCATCAAGAGGTTCATGATATCTGCGACAGAAAGGATCAAAGCCTCTGAGCATGGGATCGAGGTTTCGGCTGCCGCTGCGGGGATCGAAATTGCCTTGTGGGACATCGTAGGCAAAGTTCTGGAAACACCTGTCCATCATTTGCTGGGCGGCCCTTGCAAGGATCGCGTCAGGCTCTATGCAAATTGCTGGAGCAATCAAATAAGGTCCCCGGATCAGTTTGCGTCTTTCGCGGAACAACAGGTCAGGCGCGGCTTCAAATCTGTTAAGATCTACCCCTTTCTTTACAACGTCCCCACACAGTTTGGTATCGCCTGCATCGCTTCAGTGCGAGAGGCCGTGGGATCCGATGTGGCGATTTTCATCGACATGCTCGAAGGCATGCCAAAAGGGGACTCAAGCAGCCTTTATGATGCGTTTCGCAAGTATGACGTTTCTTGGTTGGAGGATCCGGCCCCAGCCAAGAATATTGAGGAATTGGCAGAGATCCGCCGCCACTCGTTATTGCCCGTCATCACCGGTGAGGAAGTCTTTACAAAGAATGACTTCGCGCGTATTTGCGAGGCGCAAGCCGCGGATATCCTAAACCCTGAGGTTGCGCTTCTAGGAATCCTTGGGGTGAAAGAGGTGGCGACGATTGCCGAGGCCTATGGGATGCAGATTGCTGTGCATAATGCCAACACGATGACGATAGGTCTTGCCGCGGCAATTCAGGCCGCTGCGGTTACACCAAACTCTCAGTGGGTGGAATTCTTTCCAACATTGGAAGCGGGTTCAAACACATTCTCAAGTTTCCCCTTTGAGTTGGATGAAACCGGTTCAATTCCTATTTCCAACGCACCCGGATTAGGCGTTCAGGTCGATCAATCGATCCTAAACGACATGGAGTTGAAATGGCATTATCAGAAGTGACCAGATTGAGGCAGGGGCGGTATCCAGATAGCATTCTTTGATGACAAATTCCATTCCGCTATTTCAACAGGTTCCCTGAAAACCTTCACCCGCTGTCATGATTCGGGTTCGCTTTTAATTGTCTTTGCGTAAAGTCGAGGACCTGCTGCGTGAAAGTGGTGTCGCATCTGGCATGGTACAGCGCGTTATTCATGAAACGGATTTGGCTCGATATCCGCCCCCACCAAGCGCTCAACATGAGGCCGCCTGTGCCGGAAACTCTACATCAAAGTGGTACATAACAACGGGGCTGGACAGCGGTGGCATCTCGATGAGGTGCTCGTGAAGATAAATGGTGAGCAGTATTATTTGTGGCGCGCCGTCGATCACGAGGGTGAGGTACTGGAATCCTTCGTGACTAAACGCCGGGATAAGGCGGGGCGTTGTCAGAGGAAAACGGCTTGAGGCTCGTGTTCACTAAAACTAGCCTGACCGTATGATAAACAAGAACCCCTTTCGTTATTTCAAAACCTCTCCTGAGATCATCCGCGCAAGCCATCCAGAACAATCCGGATCTTCTCTTCGGCAGAAAACTGTCGACGGGTCTTACGCTTGATCTCTTTAACATGTTTGTCGGCCGATCCATTCGGCCCCGTATTCGTTCTCATCTCGTATCCCTTCAAGGTCTACGATGAAACGAAAACTCTCCCTTAGCAAAACAACTCGGGCTGTCTCAAAGGACGTGACGGGTTACATGTGGGAATTTGAATAAATGGAGTGACAACAGATTCACTTACATAAAATGGGTGTCTCGTAGATTGGAGCCGTCTGTCGGCATTATGCATGTTCTTTATGGTGTACTGAGCCCAACCATACGCGCCCTTACCTCCATTGGGCATTGTCATGTGTGGACGACCCCTTTTGTGCAAGAACAAAGTTTATTTGATCTGATCTAAGTAGGATGCGGTCATGTGTCCGGCCTGTTTGCGCGGTGTCTATCGACCGCTGGCCCTGATGAAGTCCGCTTGTTGGGTC
>JAVKBW010000015.1:0-1171 GCA_040222995.1 Alphaproteobacteria bacterium
CCGTCGTGTTCAGTTGCTCTGGGGTTGATGCCCCTACACAAGCAGCATCCCAATAGTGGGTTTTATCCAGACCACGAATAGTTCGGTTGTACTTGGTGCGACCACCAGTACCAACCTCAACAGGTAAGCCCGTTTTCTTGAGGTTTTCGTACAGGCTCCATCTGGTAGCATTAACGACTGCTGTATCAGCCAGAGGTCTTTTGGCTTGAGACAGGATATGTTTGAGCAGGTTGGGCTTACCGGATAAGAAATCCTTAATGTCCTGATTGCCCTTTTTCTGATTGCAAGGAGTGCAGGCTAGACACAAGTTGCTGACGCGGTTAGAACCTCCTTTTGACCGAGGCTTGATATGCTCAATCTCAAGCTTGGTTCCGCGAGCGCTACAGTAAGCACAAGTCCTATGCCATTTTTCGAGTAGAAACTCTCGTATCTCGTAGCCTGCTAGGGTGCCTTGCTGGTAGCCAACTCCGCTAATATCTGCTTGTTGCATCTTTTGCGTGTCAAACCTGACCAATTCTTGAGAAATGGCAGTGATTTGACACAGTGCCGACAAACGCTTAACCCAGGTCAGTATATTAGCCACTCGACTATTTAGAGATGGCGGCAACCATGATGGCGGACGGGTGCGGTTTAAAAAACGAGGTTTACGGTAACGGGTTTTCCGGTTGCGTCGCGACCGTCGTAGTTGACGACGTGAAGTCAAAGCATCCCGAATTTGAAACCCTCGGTGCTGTAACTCGGCTACCCAAACTACCTCGCCAGTGTTGTCGTTGACTATTGCTAGTCCAGTGGTTTTCGCCCCTGGGTCAATCTTTACTCGCAATGGTTGAACAACTGGATTACTTACCTCCTTTTTTAAGATTACGGTAAAGGGATACTGCCGGAATACGGCGGCTTTCCCTTGAGATAACAGTAACCTGGCTCTACCCGGATGAATTGGATTGAGGGTTTGCTTGTTGGTATCTAAAACGAAAACTTTGCTCAAAGTGAGCCTCCTTGCGGGTAATGTTCGCCTAGTCAATGTTTTTTGAGCTTGTTAGACCTAACGCACTACCTCCCAAATGGTTGTTTAACGTTAGATGACAGAGCAACAAACTGGCGTCGTATTTGTAGGTGTCTTGACTCAAAAAACGGAGTACAAAAGTACTTAGACTGGTCAACTAGGGCTTTC
>JAVKBW010000034.1:0-145826 GCA_040222995.1 Alphaproteobacteria bacterium
AAGCAAACCATCCTTGGCGAAAACATCGGACGCATCGCGATCCGATAAAAGCTGATCCAATACTTCCTTCGATATGGCCATGTGGGAAATCTCCTCTTTCCATCACTATGGCCCCTAAGCACAAAATTAACGACACTCCCACGCCTGCAAGTCCGCCGCCGTGGCGGCTGCAAGCGGGCCTTGGGCACGAGAAGGCCGATGGTTCTGCCTGTCTCTTCGAACGAACGCTGGAGCCTCGACTTTGTCAGCGACGCCTTCACCGACGGCCGACGGTTCCGCGTGCTCTGCATCGTCGATGACTTCACCCGTGAGTGCCTCGGCCTGATCGCCGACACATCGCTATCCGGCGCTCGCGTCGTTCGCGAACTGGACGCTATCATGGCCCGGCGCGGCAAGCCGCATACCATCGTGTCCGACAACGGCACCGAACTGACATCGATGGCGGTCCTCAAGTGGTGCCAGGAGAGCGGCGTCGAGTGGCACTACATCGCGCCTGGCAAGCCAACCCAAAACGCTTTCGTAGAAAGCTTCAACGGTCGCTTCCGCGATGAGTGCCTGAACGACACGCTGTTCGCAGCGTTGAGTGATGCACGGGTCGCGATCAACAAGTGGAGACACGACTACAACAACGAACGGCCTCACTCGGCCTTGGGCAACATTCCACCAGCCGAGTTCGCCATGAATCAAGCACTGGACGAGAAGGCCGCATGACGGCAAAACAAACCCAAGGGCTCTCCTCTAAGCTGGAAGGAACTCGGGTCTCAGGTCACTCCCCGTCGTCTTCCTCGCTTTCCACCAACAGCAGCGTCACCGCAAACCCCTGCGCCTGTTGGAGGCGCTGGGCAAAGACCACTTTACCATCCGGGTTTGCCAACCAGAGGCCAGCGCTGACCTCGATAAGATCGGTACAGTCGCTGCCGCATGATCCAGCCTGTCCAAACGGTGACAACGGATCGCCTACCCAAACCGTTGTTCGCGGAAATCTGTCACCTTTCTCAATGTAGCGAACTCGATCATCCTTGGTGAACACGACCGCGAGGCATTCTTCGTGCAGCAACACGTAGCGCCGGGCTGCCGCTTCACGGCTGATCTCGAACCTGTCTGACATCCTGAGCGCAATCTCGAGATCAGCCGAGCCGAGCAGATAGGATCGCAAGAGCTTTTCCGGGGCAAGAAGCTCGATCGCAAAGGCGTTCGCTTCCTGCTCCTGGCGGAGATGGGCTCCCCGGCGCAGCGGATGGCCCATATCCTGTTTCGTACAAACGAACCCCGTGGAGGTTATAGGCCGATGGCGCTCGTTCAGGAAATGCCCCAATTCGTGGGCGACCGTGTAACGCCTTCGATGAGTGTTGCTGGCGGCATTAACCAGGATTGCTCCAAAACTCTTGCGCCGGTCGGTCAGAAGACATCCCTCAATCGAGTTCAGCCGTTCCTCCCGGATCTCCTCGATGTCGAGCGCCCGGGCGATGTCATGAACCGGCACGGATGATTGCATATCCGGAAGCTGCCGGTGGATGGCTCGGGCCAGCCTAACAGGATCCGACCCCGTTGCTTCGATCTCTATCCGATCCAGGTCAGGTAGCATTCTGATCTGGGCGGCGCCGGCGGAACGACTGCAGCATATCGTCAAGCACCCGACGATCATGCGCATCGAGATCACGCGCCTGTCGGAACATTCGCGCCAGATCCTCGTCGGCATCCGGTGCTTCTACGTCTTCGTCGACCAGATACCGAATACTCACCGCGAAATGGTCGGCGAGCCGAGTAACCAATCCCATCGACGGATTGTCAGTCCGGCCCTTTTCCAACTCCCATATATGCGCCTTCGACACACCGACAGCATCGGCAACTTGTTGCAGGGATTCGCCTCTACCAAGGCGGAGCTCATGAATCCGGTCTCCAAGACCCATCGTTGCTTTCCTTCGGGGCCGTTTTTTTGATCTTACATAATTGTGCAATTTTGATTGCAAAGCAAGATCGTTTTCTGTATCTTACGATACCAGACGATTCAGTTGCATGCGCAAGAGGGATAGGAAGCCGATAAATGAATAGGCAAACAGCAGAGACGATCGAGGAAGTACCGCCGGACAAGTTGCGGCCCTGGGCTGCGAACGCACGCACCCATTCGAAGAAGCAACTGCGCCAGATCGCAGACAGCATCCGCACATTCGGGTTCACGAACCCGGTGCTGATTGACGAGGAACGCCGTATCCTCGCCGGCCATGGCCGGGTTGAAGCGGCCCGGATGCTCGGGTTGAACTCTGTGCCCTGCCGACGCATCGAACAGATGACGCCCGAGCAGAAGCGCGCCTATGTGATCGCCGACAACAAGCTCGCTCTAAACGCCGGCTGGGATGAGGAGATACTCGCGACAGAACTTCAGGGACTGCTCAATGCCGAGCTCAATATCGATATTGGCGTCTTAGGGTTCTCGATACCTGAGATCGATGGCCTGATCGAGGATCTCGCGCCTGAAGATGACAATAACCCTGTCGATGACGACTTGCCCGAGATTGCAGATGGATCCGCCGTTACCCGGCTGGGAGATGTCTGGCAGCTGGGCCCGCATCGTTTAATCTGCGGCAATGCGCTAGAACCCGCCACCTATAAGGCGCTTCTCAACTACGAACGGGCCCAGATGGTGTTCACCGACCCGCCCTACAATGTGCCCATCGACGGTCACGTCGGCGGTTCGGGGGCAATCCGACACCGTGAGTTCATCATGGCTTCCGGTGAAATGACCCCGGCGGCCTTCACAGGCTTCCTTGAGACCGCGTTCCACAACATGACAGAAGTCTCAAACGACGGCGCCATTCACTTCGTCTGCATGGACTGGCGGCACATGGAGGAGATACTGGCGGCCGGCAAGGCGGCTTACACTGAACTCAAGAACCTGATCATCTGGTCGAAGGACAATGGCGGCATGGGCACATTCTACCGTTCCCGCCACGAGCTTGTCTTCGCCTTCAAGCACGGAAACGGACCACACATCAACAGTTTCGAACTCGGCCAGCACGGGCGGTATCGTACCAATGTCTGGGAGTATCGCGGGGTTAACACCCTTAAGGCCGGCCGGATGGACGAGCTTGGCATGCACCCCACCGTGAAGCCGGTCGCGATGATCGCAGACGCTATCAAGGATGTTTCAGGGCGCGGCGACATCGTGCTTGATCCCTTCGGCGGCAGCGGCTCTACCCTGATCGCAGCCCACAGGACTGGACGGCGGGCACGGTTGATCGAGCTCGACCCTCTCTATGTCGATTGCATCATCCGGCGCTGGCAGACTTATGTATGCGACGATAGCGTCCTTGTCGCAACAGGCGAGCCATTCGACGCAGTAGCAGAGACGCGCGCCACGGAAAACACTGCGGAGACTGTCGATGCCTGAGCGAGCCCGGCGGAAGAATACGCCAGCACTGCGCACGCCCGAGAATCGGGACTACGAAGTGGGCTACGGCAAACCGCCGGTACAAACACGCTTCCAGCCCGGTCGATCCGGCAACCCGCACGGAAGGCCGCGAGGGTCGCGTGCCAAGAAGCCTGACCTCCCATCCCCCGATGAGGAGCGGATGAAGCGGATCATCCTTGAAGAAGCCTACCGGGAGATCGTTGTCCAGGAGGGGGAACGGACAGTCAACATACCGATGATACAGGCGGTCATGCGCCGCATCGCGGTCAATGCCGCTCAAGGCAATCAGCGAGCACAGCGGATGTTCGCAGACCTTGTCCAGACGATTGAGAACGAGCAGAAAGCTCAGAGCGACGAACTCATCAAGACTGCGATCGAGTACAAGAGCGGATGGGAGCTAGAGCTTTGGCGCCGCGAACGCACAGGTGAGACCGGGCCGGAGCCACTCCCTCATCCCGACGACATCTATGTTGACGTGCGAAACAACCGCGTAGAGTTCCGGGGGCCGATGACCCAGGAAGAAAAGGCAACCTGGGACACGTTCAAAGCTCGCAAGCAAGATTGTGACGCATCAATTGCCGAATTGCAGGAACTCCTTGTTAACGACCCTGACAATAAGATTCTGCGGGACGAGATCGCTCATGAGCGGCGGATCAGGAAGATCATTTGCCAGCTTGTTCCGGATTGAACGACATCAACCGCCTCAGCAGGTCACCAACGAATACGCTCCAAATATTTTCCGAGCCTCTTCCCTTCATGGTGACGCAGATAGGACCAAAAACCGAGTCGACCAGGTTACACACTTTCGGCTGGACTTCCGTGCGACGAAGAGCGTTGCTGTTCATCGAGCCGGTTGAACCGACAGTCAACAAGTGCTCGGGCCAGTCCGCCATGCGGTCGGGCCTCCATCCGGTGCAAGCGGCTGCATCCCGCAGCCAGCCAACCGAAGGAGGCCAGCATGGCAAAGCAACTCACCGATACACAACTGATCATTCTATCCAATGCGTCGCAGCGAGAGGATGGGATGATCCTTCCCTTGCCGGAGTCACTCAGGCTGCCCGGTGGCGCCATCAAGAAATCCCTGACAGCGCTGCTGACACGGGGATTGATCGAAGAAGTTGGGGCACCCATCGACGACATCGAAACACAGCCGACTGAATACAGGATCACAACGGCTGGTCTGGCTGCCATCGGGATCCAAGACGAAACGGAAGAGAGCGCCTCCAGCGGCGCTGCCAAGAAGTCAGACCCATCTGCATCGGCAAGGAAACCAACGGCAAAGACGGGAGCCAAACAGTCCGGCAAGCCGGAGTTGCTGCTTCGCCTGATGCGACGCAAGCAGGGAGCGACGATCACGGCGATGCAGGATGCAACCGGCTGGCAGCCGCACAGCGTGCGTGCCGTACTATCCGGCCTTCGCAAGAATGGGCACGACATCGAACGCACTCGAAACAACGATGGAAAACCTGTTTACCGGATCGAAGCGGGAGACAGGCAGTGACCAGGCAGGAAAAGGAGGCAGAGGCCATGGCTCTTCTGGCTGCGATCCCGGAGATGTCGCGGGCAGAACTGCTCGAACACTGGCGAACGGATCATGGGCGTGACGCACCAAAGGGCATCAGTCGGCGGTTGCTTGAATACAGCGCCGCCTACTCTGCCCAGGTTCGTGCATTCGGTGGGCTCAAACCATCTACCAGACGAAAGCTCGACCGGATCGCCGCCAAGCCACTGGCCGATCGAGGCAAGAAACCTGCTCCTCCTCCAAAACGCCGACTGGCTCCAGGAACCCGTCTTGTCCGGGAGTGGCATGGCCGTTCCCACCATGTCGAGGTCATCAACACCGGCTTTGTCTACAACGGTGACATCTACAGATCGCTCTCCGAGATCGCCCGCGAGATCACCGGCGCTCGCTGGTCAGGCCCGAGGTTCTTCGGGCTATGAGCGAGAAAACCAGATGCGCGGTCTACACCCGCAAATCCACCGAGGAGGGTCTTGAGCAGGACTTCAACAGCCTGGACGCCCAGCGCGAGGCCTGTGAAGCCTTTATACGAAGCCAGAAGGGCCTTGGCTGGACCCTCCTTCCGAAACGCTATGACGATGGCGGGATCTCCGGGGGAACCATGGAGCGACCGGCCCTCAAAGAACTGCTCGCCGACATCGACAATGGCAAGGTAGATCTTGTCGTAGTCTACAAGGTCGATCGCCTGACCCGGTCCCTTATCGACTTTTCCCGCATCATCGAGACATTCGATGGCAAAAACGTCTCGTTCGTCTCGGTCACACAGCAGTTCAATACTGCAAACTCGATGGGTCGGCTGACGCTCAACGTGCTTCTGTCGTTTGCCCAGTTCGAACGAGAGGTCACGGCAGAGCGTATTCGCGACAAAATCGACGCCTCGAAAAAGAAAGGCATGTGGATGGGTGGTCTGGCACCTCTCGGATACGATGCCCGGGACAGAAAGCTCGTTGCAAACGATGTCGAAGCAAAGACAGTCCGTGAACTTTACGACCTTTATCTGAAACTTGGATCGATCCGTGAGCTCAAATGCGAAGCGGACAGGCGTGGCATCCGAACAAAGGTCCGCACAATCAATGGACAGCAAAAGGGCGGACGCCCATTCACCCGCGGTCATCTGCAACAACTTCTCCGGAACCCGGTTTATTCCGGGTATATCGCTCACCGTGGCCGGGTGTTTGAAGGCAAGCATACCGCAATCGTCACACAGAAAGTCTGGAAAGCTGTGCAAGAAATGCTGGATGGCAAATCACCAACGCGCATGTCATCGACGACAAGAAAATCCCGTTCCCTCCTTGCAGGACTGCTATTTGATGAAGCCGGTGACCGGTTAACGCCAACACATGCCAACAAGAAAGGGCGTGCATATCACTACTATGTCTCCAGCCGGCTGGTCTCAGGTGCAAAGGGCGATGCAACTGGCTGGCGCCTGCCCCGGGCAGATCTGGACCGAGCCATACTTGATTTGATTGATGAGTTTTTAAACGGTGATGATGTGTCGATTTTGGCGATAGATGCCGCGACATGTTCCCCGGCAGAAATCGAACGAGCCCGTGATCGAATCCACGAGATGGCAAGCTGTTTGAAATTCACAAGAGACAATCAATGCGAAATTCTGAAACAACTGGTTGAACGCATTATTATTGCACCAGGCAGCCTGTCTATCACCATCAAGACCAGTGCGTTTTCATCAGTGAACGAAAGCACTGAACGAAAACACGAGATTGTCGCGCCGTTCCAAATGAAGCGCCGGGGAGTAGAAACAAAGATTATTTTGGGCACCAGCTCGAAAGCTGTACAGCTGCCAGATCAAAACCTGATCGAGCTGGTTGCTAACACACGCATGTGGTTTGGGAAGATTGCTGATGGCCAGATCTCGGAGGTACGAGAGTTGGCCAAGGAGACAGGAATGGATCTTGGTGACATCAGTCGGTTTATGCCACTTGCTCTACTGGCGCCAAGCATCATCGAAGCAATTTTCGAGGGACTCCAGCCCCTGGAACTGACAATGGAGACACTAAAGCGCACCAGAAATCTTCCCATGGATTGGCAAAAGCAGAGAGAGTTGTTGGGTTTCACTTAGAATCTCAAATTTAGATTTGCGCCTAAGTTCATTGTCTTGCCCATAAGTGATTTAGAAAAATCGTTGTATTCTGACTTTCCTTCAATGGATTTAAACATTAGCCAAATCATGGTTTCAGCATAGTGATATCAGTGACTGATCTCGGGCCGAGTTCATAGACAAACAAAGAAATCAAACAAAGCACTTTGCACAGTTTGGCAAAACGATAGACAGAGTACATTATCTATTTTCGTCTCCATGTTCTCGCGAAGGTAGAAGTCAAGACAACCTAAACTGGACACGCTGTGACAGTGTGGCCATGATGCGTTTTCACCCCCGTGTTACTATTCACGGGGGCAGACACAAAATGATGGGGCCGTAGTGACAGTGTCAGAAATGCTTGCCGAAAGTGTGCGCTGGATTGGTGAGAACAAGGAATGGCTGTTCTCTGGTGTCGGCTTGCTGATTGTAACTGTTTTGCTTCGATTTATCTTTCGGAGATCACAGAAACAAAATTCGCAATCTATTCGTTCGGGGGATGGATCGAACAACATTCAGGCAGGTGGTGACGTTAGTATCAGTGTAAAAAAAAAGTAGTATCGATGCCGAAGGTTACTAAGCAATCAATAACTGCCGGAGACCAATCAACAAACATAATCGCAAATGGCAACGTCAGTATATTATCAGCTCCAAAATTTCCATTAGATGTCATTGATGAAAAAATAGTAGAAACAATAAGTGCTATTCGTAAGATCCGGTTTTTTGGCGAGGTTGATGTACGTGCGAAATCGTTAGAGCTTGCTGGCAAAATTTACGATGGGCAACTTTGTGGAGGATCTGATCCTGTAAGAAGTTGGGCTTTGTCGTGGTGCGCTCGGATACTGGTTCGTAGGGACTGTCTCGCAGAAGCCGAAAAATTTCATGCCCTTGCAAAGAGCTTGCACTCTGACGACGAGGTGCAAATAGCCAATGCTTTCATTCTATCGGAAAAGGGTGCCAAAGCCGAAGCCCTGCAAACTCTCGCTAAAATCGACTCAATTACTGCACGGACCGCGGCTTTCTTGGTGGTGCAATATCATGAGGGCCCAGAAGGAGCGATTGAATGGCTTAAAAAAGCTGGAATTGCCTCTGATGCTTTGGACTCAGATGGAAAGTTCTTTCTTTTAAGCCATCAGCTTGAACTTTCCCGATGGGAAGCTGCAGAAGAAACCCTTTGCGCTTTGTCGAGCCAGGACTTAGCCAGTACGCCGGCGCTTCATCATACCGCTGCGATTACATGTTTGCTTGGAGCAGTGCCCCCTGAGTTTCGCTCTCTTGTGGTTAAGCAGCTACCATTGGATACAGCAAATTTTCCATTGGCCTCTGACGCGCCCTCGATGGATGTTCGTGAAAATGCTTTTCATCGCTTTTCCGAAGCAGCGAAGATTGAGCGTCAATTAAACTGCCCCGGTATTGCATCGCTCGATGATGAGTATGCGCTTTGGCTTGAATTGAGGAACCCGGCTACCGCCGACAGCGGGCGCAAACGACTTGAAGAAAAGTTTCATGATCCGAAATTAGCCCTTCAATTGGTTCCACTCGGACTCCACTTTGGAATCAAACTGGACCTTAAGGCTGTTGAAAATGAAATAGAGCAGAATATAGCCCTGAATGGAGGGATAACGCCCGAAGCCGCGATAGCTCGTTTTGCGCTGGCATTCACGCAGGAGTCGCCTAAGGATGTTGCGAGTTACGTTGAGCGCCACTACGACGACCTGTCGAGGTTTCTCGATGAAAAGTCGTTAGGCGCTATACAAATTGAGGCGTTTTCTCGCGCCGGTATACCAGATAAGGCCGAACAGCTTCTTTCGCTTCTTTTAAAAGGCGGACTTTCTGAAGAGGATGAAGCGCGGCTGAGAAGCATCATCGCTGAAGCCTCCGGCGCGGACCCGGTCGAACTACGAAAGAAGCAGTTCAAACAGACCGACGCCTTAAATGATCTTGTTGCGTTGGCTGACGAGCTGCAAGCCCAACAAAGTTGGCATGAACTCTGCGAGTTCGGAGAGATACTATTTCAAAGGACCCATTCAGTTGCCGATGCGGAGCGACTAGTGATCGCTTATACAAACGCCCAGGAAAGTGGTCCCATTATCGAATTTCTGAAACCGCTACCCGATCTTCGCCAGCAATCAAAAAACCTCCAAATGTCTTATTGCTGGGCGCTCTACAACGAAGGCCAACTCTTAGACGCCCAATCAGAACTGGCAAAACTCAGTAATGTGCCGGATGATCGAAACTACGGTGCACTTTCGGTTAATCTGGGGATTGCTATGGGCGATTGGCCTTCGCTATCTGCATATGTGGCGGCAGAATTTCAGGCGAGAGACAATCGCAGTGCTGTGGAATTAATTCAGACCGCTCAGCTGGCACATCATCTCGGTTCACCTCGTGCGAGAGAACTCACCTTTGCAGCGGCCACAAAAGGTGATGATGATCCTGGTGTTCTCGCGACTGCCTATAATTTAGCGGCGACAGCTGGTTGGGAGAACGATGAGACAGTCACCCAGTGGATTCAAAAAGCCGCTGAGCTTTCTGGCGATTCTGGCCCTATCCAGAAAATGACTTTGAAGGATTTGGCCGACCAGAAGCCCGAGTGGGATCGTCGTGAATCCGATACCTTGAAGATGCTGGGCCGGGGAGACATCCCGATGTTTCTTGCGGGCGAGGCGCTTAACAGGACTCTTATCAATTTCATGCTGTTTCCTGCGTTTGCCAATTTATCCGAGCGCGACCCTCGGAATAGAGGTGCTATCCCGGCCTATAGCGGTCAACGCCGGCCCTTACAGGTTGATACTGCCACCACGAAAGTCGGTATAGATGCCACCGCCTTGCTTACCTTGAGTTTCCTGAACCTTTTGGACGTGGCTCTCGACGCCTTCGATTCGGTTTACCTTCCGCATTCGACACTGATCTGGCTGTTTGAAGAGAAGCAGAAGGCCGCTTTTCATCAGCCCAGTCGAATTAGAGACGCCAACCAGCTACGCAACTTGTTGGCGACAGGTGCTTTGGAGAAGCTTGTTCCTTCTCTTGTAACGGACAGCGAATTGGCCGCTCAGATTGGCGACGATCTTGCGATGCTGATAGCTGAGGCAGAGAAAGTCAGAGATGAAGATGATACGCAGCGTATCGTTGTTTGTTCTTCTCCAGTTCATCGGCTCGGTTCTCTCATGGAAGAGGAAGCCGATCTGACGGAGCACGCTGGTGTGATAACTAACTGTCTAGCCGTTGTTGAGAAGCTGAGACAAAAGGGCCAGATCACCGCCGACGAGGAAAAGAAGGCGCGGGCGTATTTGCAGCTTCATGAAAAGCCTTGGCCTCAACAACCGGACATCTCCGATGGTGCAGTATTGTATCTGGCTGATCTGTCGATCAAGTATTTTCTTCATCTTGGCTTGTTGGACAAGTTGAAGGCAGCTGGTTTCATCCCGGTAGCATCACCGAACGTGGTTTCAGAATCTGACGCGTTGATTTCATACGGGTCCAATGCGGACAAGGTTATTGAAGCGATAGAACGTATCCGAAGCGGACTTAGCTCGCGGATCGAGTCGGGGCAAATCACGATTGGCAGACAGCGTAAAATGGATCAGCCGGATGAACAGTCGATAGCAAGTCATCCGACTGTCGGCGTGCTTGCCCTTGCGGGAGTTTGCGATGCCGTAATCATCGACGACAGGTTCGCTAATCAGCACGCAAACATCGATGAAGCAGCTGGAAAAGCAGCTATACTTTCCACCTTGGACGTCCTTGATGGATTGGTATCAGCGGGTGCCATCACCCCCGATCAAAGGATGGAGTATCGGACGCTGCTTCGTCGCGCTGGATATTTCTTCATTCCCGTTTCCGATGAAGAACTTACTCAACACCTGAATGCTTGTTCGGTTGCAGACGGAGAACTTGGCGAGACGGCCGAACTGAAGGCCATTCGAGAAAATCTTCTTCGTGTTCGCATGAGTGATTGGCTTCAATTGCCGAAAGAAGCACCTTGGATTGATGCTACAATCAGAGCCTTCACCTTTGTAATGAGAGGGCAATGGAAGTCCGGAGCTGACCTGGCCAGGGTTAAAGTCATTTCAGATTGGATAGTGGACCAGATCGATATCCGTGGATGGGCGCACCGCCTCGGCGCAGATGTTGCAGACGATATGATCAAGACGGGACGGGGTGCTCATATCCTTTTGCTGCTTACACCCCCATTTGACGCTCCAGAGGATGTTAAGGACGCCTATTGGGAATGGGTGGAAGACAGCGTGCTGGCGCCGATTAAAGAGCAGTTCCCCGATCTCTATGAGTGGATTGTAGAGCACCAAAAACAACATATTTCAGAATTAGCGAACATGGATTTGGATCATGGGGATGCGACATGACAAATAGCCGCTATGTCCGTTCCTCCTTGGCACAAGCCGCTCTAGAGCATGTCTCGCCGTTAATCCGAAAAACTCTCATAGAGCAGCGCGATTTCCGCGAGGAGTACAGGCTTAGGGCTGAGGCGGTTATCGCTTTAGGTGATACCGGTATATCGATTCCGCGTTACGAGCTTTTTGAAGCTATTCGTGTCGTGCTTTGTGATCGGTCTGAAGTCGTCGTTAGCGATACAGACGGTCGCGACTGGAAGGTCTTTGCTGAGGGGGAAGGGGGAGAACAGCCGCGGATTCTAATTTCAAGCGATGACCTGCGGTATAAACTGCCCGATTTCACCGCCCTTTCCCCGGACAGCACGGTACGGCTGCGTTCACTTGAAGAAGCGGCCTCCGACGTAAATCTGCCGGCGAACGCGATTGAGGTCTGGCGCGGAGTCCTATCGGAACGCGGCCTAGAGGATGACGAGGTCGATCA
This sequence comes from Alphaproteobacteria bacterium, assembly GCA_040222995.1. Taxonomy (GTDB): domain Bacteria; phylum Pseudomonadota; class Alphaproteobacteria; order UBA8366; family Aestuariispiraceae; genus JAVKBW01. The sequence goes on from JAVKBW010000034.1 coordinate 11,860, forward strand.
GTTTCACAATGAGTTTCGCGATACACCGGTCGATATCGCGCGATCAATACGCGCTGAAGTCCAGAAAGGTAAGAGTAGTGCGTCGTCTCTGGTTCCTCCTTCTCGTCGATATTTTGCGCGGCTCGTTGGTGGATACGACGAGAGTCCTTCTATTCGGGGCTATGCAGCAGGGGCTGGAAAAAGGTTCATGGAAGGGCTGTCAGCGTGGCACCCCTATGACGGATTCCTGTCTAGCCTGTTCCTGTCTTCTCATTCTGCTTTGACTACCGAGATTGGCGTCGAACGTTTGGATGATGAGGACATTGCACGCGCTTTCGAATTTCTCATAGAGCGGGGAGACAGGCTCTCGCAACTGGGAGCCGTTGAAGTTGGATTGCGAATCCTTCCTGAGAGTCCCGAAATTGAGCCGCTTCTTGTCCGTCTCGTTGAGGAAATTCGAGACGACGATCTTGATTGTTCCACGAGCGAGTTCAAACTTTTTTCAGCTCTTTTCGTTTTTGTGGATGGCGAATTGTCCAGAACACGGATCTTTTCTGATGTTCCCCCGTTCCACAGGAGATTGGCATCTTTAGGTCAGGCAGCTCTGATCCAACGTGAGACAGTGGCCGCTCCAATTGAAATTGATTCATTCTGTGAGTGGGCCTTGAACATTCGTGGCGAGCAGTTCCATTTCCAAACGCTTGCGGACATGCGTCTGGAGCCTCGCTGGAACCCCGATTTCGCAGATGCGTCCCAGATGAAAGCGGATTTTCTTGGTCGCTTGATGATCGCGGGCAAGAACTATGAGGAAAATATATCCAGCGAAGAATTACGCGACCTGCTGGTTGGTTCAGAAGCCGGAAGCCTTCATTCCCGAACTAGGTTCCCTCTACCATATTTGCCGGGGCCAATGGAAGGTGAGGAAGAAAGCCCGATTGCGCTGCCCGATGAGCTGACGGAGACAGTTGAGGCGCAGCTCAAAACTGAGGAAGTTGGCCCCGCTTCCTTTATCGCTCTAGTAAACTCCGCGCTGATTTTTCGCGTCGATCAAAGTCAGGCGGAAATGGCGGCTGAGGCATTGAAAGAAGGCAAGCATCGCCTTGCAAACATAGAGGACCGGTCTCAACTCTTGGCAATCTTGCACGGATTGGCAACAGTTGCAGCCGTGTCCAGAGGACCGTCCCTTGCTGACGAACTACGTATCCTCGTGCGCCGCTACAGGCGAGACACACAATTTGCTTTGTCTATCGATGAAGCCTTGAGGATATGCCTTGTTGCATCCGCGAGCCGCTCCGACCTGAAGGATTGGCGAGAGAGCGTCGGAGACTGGCTCACCGAGCTTGCATTTGAGGATTTTCAAGGCACAGAAGGAGAGTCGCTCTATTCGCACCTCCGTTGCCTTTGTCACGCAGTTCCTGAACTTTGGGTCTCCTGTGGTAGAGCCGATGCTGCTTTGAACGCATATCAAAATAGATGAAATGTGTTGTTGTAAATGTGTACTACAGGCGACTTCCATGATGCGCTAACTCGAGTTTAGCGAGTGGGGCGCTATGACTATAATCCAGTGCCCATCTTTGTCTTGGTTGGCCCACCAGGATGCTAGCGTTGCCAGCTAGATTACATCGAAGTTTAACACTTACCCTGGTTGAAATGGCTGTACAGTGCTGAACTCTTCATGGACCCAGAACCAATTGTATAAGAATGTTTTCCAATATTTTTTGGTGGGCCGTACGGGACTCGAACCAGTGATACATGAATTAAAATCGCTGATTTGAATTGGTGTCGAAAACATCAAACAGAGATTTGAGCGAAGAAATTGCACATTGCGGTCGAGCTTCACGTCTCTCTATCTGTAACATGGGCAAACATAGCATTAAAAACCGCAGAGTTCTGCGTTTCGCAGCAGGCCGTCGATTGGTGACATTGAAGTGATTGACTGCGTGGTGGGCCCGGCAGGACTCGAACCTGCAACCAAACCGTTATGAGCGGTTGGCTCTAACCAATTGAGCTACGGGCCCGTCACCAGGCAGCGGATGGCGTGGACCATATCCGGTCTTACCCATCGTGAAAAGACGAAGAAGCACCCTGTATGCACTCTACATCCCGCTCCAGAATCGCACCGGTAAGTGTTCGCTGGTGTCGAAATGTGCTATAGTACAAGCAATAATCGGGTGAGAAACTGCATGTTGCCACCGGTCAAACGCGGAATACGACAGGCACTCAAACTAAACGTGTTTGGAAGGTCCGGAGCGAACCGGAAATCGCGATGGTTAGACAGCGGGTAGAAAGATAACGATTCCGAAAATAGCGCCTGCAGTTCCGTATCCACGGCTAAAACCAGACTCCGCGACAATGTTTAGAGCATTCAGACCTCATTACAGAAAGTCGTCATGCAATCACTTTTGCCGATGTTTTTGTTAGACGAGCCTGAGATTGGTTCGGCTCTACCCCAGTCTTATGATCTGATCCTGGTCTCTGCCTCTGTACTAATAGCAATACTGGCGGCTTCTGCGGCGCTAGGAAGCGCCGGTTGCATCCGTGCCTCCGACACAGTGCGAGCAAAGCGCCTCTGGCTATCGCTGGGGGCGGGCTCAATGGGGGTCGGCGTTTGGGCGATGCACTTTGTCGGTATGATGGCCCTCAGTCTACCGATCACTGTTAGCTACGATGAATACATAACCGCCGCCTCTGTGATACCCGCTATTCTCGCGAGCGTCGTCGTCCTGCATTTCACTTCGTTCGATCGCATCAGTCGTGTGCGCCTGGTTGTCGGGGGCGTTTTGATGGGTGCGGGAATCGGCACTATGCATTACTTGGGTATGGCTGCGATTCGCATGGAAGGCTTGATTCTTTACGATCCTTTGCTTTTCATCGTTTCAATCGTTGTAGCCATCGTGCTTTCTATTGCAGCTCTTTATACACACTCCAAGGCGACCAACAGTCGCAGATCGCTTGTTCACTGGGCCAGTTTAGCAGCCTCTATTGTGATGGGTCTTGCTGTTTCGTGCATGCACTACGCAGGTATGGCTGCCGCTTTCTGCTTTTCAACGGACTCGTCTGTTCCTTCCGGCGTACTGATAGACAACACCTTGCTGGGCATTTGGGTCAGCATAGCGTCAGCGACCATCATTGGCATCGCCATTGCAGTCATTGCGGTTAATCGACGTATGGACACGGCCAGGCGGCTACGCGAAACCCTGGAGAGAGATGTCGCGGACCGGACAAGCCAATTGGCAACTGCCAACAGAGAAATCACGTTGCTAAATGAAAAGCTACAAGCCGAAAACCTTTTGATGGCAGAAGCCCGTAATCTTGCAGAACGAGCACAAAAGCAGGCTGAGATTGCTGCGCAAACAAAATCCACATTTCTTGCAAACATGAGCCATGAAATTCGAACACCACTCAACGGTATACTGGGTATGGGCCGATTATTGAGCCAAACCGAACTTACCTCTCAACAACATAATTATATGCGAAAGATATTGAGTTCAGGAGAAATGTTGCTGGGAGTAATCAACGACATACTGGATTTCTCTAAAATGGAGTCCGGTCAGCTAGAGTTTGAGTCAATCGATTTCAATCTCCAGACAGTTCTCGATAACCTTAGTGAACTGCTTACAGTTCAGATCGTCGAAAAGGCGAAAGACGTCGACCTGCTTTACCGCATTGATCCAAACGTTCCACTCAATCTGATCGGTGACCCGGTCCGCCTCAAACAAGTGCTGACAAATCTCTGTACGAACGCCGTCAAGTTTACAGACATGGGCGAAATCGTAGTCTCTGTAGAGCCAAAAGCTGCGACTAAAGACTTTGTCACTATTCAGTTCACTGTGCGTGACACCGGTATCGGGATGACGAAAGAACAGGCTGCCAAACTCTTTCAACCTTTCGCGCAAGCTGATGTATCCATGACACGCAAGTTTGGTGGTACAGGTCTGGGTTTGGTGATCAGCAAAAAGCTCGTTGAACGCATGCATGGCGACATCTGGCTCGAAAGCGAACCGGGCAAGGGCAGCACATTCTACTTCACCGCCTCTCTGCAAATGTCTACGAGTAAATCTGGTACAAAAATGGACATTCCACCTGATTTGCATGGCCTGGAATTCCTGGCGGTGGACGATAACGAAACCGCCCGATTGATTATGTCAGAAGCTATTGGAGCAATGGACTTTCATATCGACACCGCAGAAAGCGGCGACGATGCATTGCGTAAATTGTCAGAGCGGGATTCGGCAAAACCCTACGATGTCGTATTGATTGACTATTTAATGCCCGGCATGAATGGCGTTGACCTTGCGCGGAAAATTCAGTCACTCGATACCCTGCCGACAAAGCCGATACTGCTACTCGTTACGGCGCTGACCGAAGACCAGATTGATGAATCCATAGATGAATCCGGAATATCTGCAGTTCTACCCAAACCGTTCAACCAGTCCTCGCTTTACGATATTCTTATGCAGTTGTTCAGCTCACCGGAGCTCGATGCGCGACCTTATCGCAAAAGGAATATCAGTGCCGCGGAGGATCAAGCCAAGGGCATGAGGGTATTGCTCGCCGAGGATAACGCTATAAACCGCGAGGTTGCCGTAAGCTCGCTCGCCAATGCCGGTGTCCTGGTGGAAGTGGTCGAAAACGGGCGTGAGGCCGTTGAGAAAATACTCGGTCAATCGGTGGATTATTACAACGCCATACTGATGGACGTACAAATGCCAGTAATGGATGGCCTGACAGCAACACGGCTGATTCGGGAGCAGCCCGAGTATAAATCGTTACCGATCATCGCCATGACGGCTCATGCAATAAAGGAAGAGCGGGAACGCTGTTTTGATGCCGGAATGCAGGATCATGTCGCAAAGCCCTTTGACCCGCATGTCTTATTCGAATCTCTGATAAAATGGGGAGGGTCCCGCCGCTTGGATATCGTCAGCACTGCAGTGGAACAAGATCAGATAGATGATACCCTTCAGGAACTTGAAGAAGCGTTAAAATCCTTGGAAACCGTCGAAACAGCGGCAGCACTGAAAGTGACGCGTTCTCCGAGACTTCTGCATTCGTTGCTGCGAGATTTTCGACGAGATTATGAGAATACCGGTTTCGAAATTGCCGCGGCAATTGACTCCGATGATATTGAAAACGCCCGTCAGTTGGCCCATCGAATCAAGGGAGTCGCTGGCAATTTACGTATTTTGACTGTTGCTGAACTGGCGGACGAATTGGAAGTATCTCTAAACTTACCGGTGATTGACCAAAGCAAGTTAGGTGAACTGACGCAGCGATTCAGTGCTGCAATAGAAGAGTCGATAATTGATATTGGAAGGTTGCAGGAAGTAACATTGCCAATGTCGTCAGGAACAGCGCCTGCCTCGATGGACAGAGACTCCCTGCGGGTTGAAATTTCCAATCTCGTTGAGCAACTCAGGTTAGGAGACATAGCCGCTGCCGAACGGTGGCATGCCATAAAGCCAGGACTTGCAGGGGCAGACCCAGAAATAGCTGTGGAGATTGATAAACATATTGATGCTCTGGATTTCGCTTACGCTGCAAACACACTGGAAGAGTATTTAGCGGCGGAGGCTGTTTCATGACGGACAGTCAGGGCCGTGGAATCGATAAAAACACTGCTTCACTGACGTTTTCTCCTAGAATCCTTGTTGTCAAAGACGCCAAAGAGAATGTTATTTTTCTTTCCGAACTATTGAAGAAATTCGGTCAGATCGGTTTCGCGCTTGATGGTGAAACGGCAATACGAAGTGCAGAGCAGGTTCCGCTCGATCTGATCATGCTGGACATCGAAATGCCAGGCATGGACGGCCTGGAAGTTTTACGTCGGTTTAGGGTGCACGAAAATCTGCACACAATTCCTGTAATAGTCGTCACAGGCCGCTCGCAAGAAAATGACGAAGAAGCGGGACTGAAACTCGGCGCCAACGATTACATTACCACGCCATTCAATCCAACGGTGATGGAAGTTCGCGTCAAAAAGCAGCTTCTTCTGCGAAGATATGCGTGGGAACTGGAGCAAGCAAATAAGAAGCTCGAGGTACCGGCCAATACGGATTATCTCACCGGAGCCTACAACCGAAGATTCTTCCTGAATCAGTTGGATTCGGAATTGTTACGCTGCAAACGCTACCATCGTGACGCTACGGTAATGGTGCTGAATATCGAGCATATAAAAAACACCGATGATAGCCATGGCTATCTTCTGCGCGATGAAGTTCTCGTGAATGTATATAATTCTGTAAAGCATGTTCTGCGAGTGCAGGACACACTTGGCCGCATGGAAAGCGACGGGCTTGGCCTTTTGGTTCTGGAAACAGATCTGCAGGGTGCTAAAACGCTTTCGGAACGAATTCTGACAGAAGTGCGAAATACGCAATTTGAATCCGGGGAAGGAGTATCACGCTGTACAATCAGTATTGGTGTCGCATCACTGAACAGCAATTCGCATTCGTGTAGCGACGTGCTGATTCGAGCCGACAATGCCCTGCAAATAGCGATGCAAAGTGGTCATCACGGCCATATCGTGGTGGATGGCTCTGCTGACCAAACGGCGCTCTGAGCCTCATGGTCACGGTACCTGTCGGTTCGAACAATTTGAAATCAAACTGAAAGCATGAGCCGAACCTGATCGACCAGGAAAAGCGAACTAACACCTCATGCGGGTACTATATCCCGTTCCAGAATCACGCTTGGGAAATCCACTTCATCCGTGATCGGCACATCGATAGCTCGAATGCGGACAAACCCCAGTTTTTCATAGAACGGCACGGCGTTCAGACTCGAATAGACCTGAAACCGGCGAAACCCGACGACCGCCGCGTCGTCGCGGCACCGGGTATACAGCAGTTTGCCGACGCCTTTTCCCGCCGCTTCCGGTATCACGGCGAAATGTCGGATATGAGCCATACCGGCAATGATTTCGCCACTTCCCGGGGTCTTTTCGCTCCAGCCGCCACAACCAGCCGGCTGCCCGTTATCGGAAACAATGAAATACCGGCCAGAATTCAAAAGTGCAGGGTTCGGTCTGGTGATCGCAGACAGCGCCGACCGCAAGACCCCCGGGTCGTAGGCGGACGCCATCAATTCGGAATAGGAGCGATGCACGATGCCGGCGACGATCGCCTCGTCATCGATGGTCGATACCCTGAGACTCAGCGACAACCGCCAATCGTCCCGGCGCTTAGTGATCGAGGAAACTGCGCAGTTTCCGCGACCGCGACGGGTGCTTCAGCTTGCGCAGGGCCTTGGCCTCGATCTGCCGGATACGTTCGCGGGTAACCGAGAACTGCTGGCCAACCTCTTCAAGCGTGTGGTCGGTGTTCATGCCGATACCGAAGCGCATCCGCAGCACCCGTTCCTCGCGCGCCGTCAGCGACGCCAGAACCCGGGTGGTGGTTTCCCGCAGGTTCGACTGAATGGCGGCATCGGCCGGCAGGATGGCGTTCTTGTCCTCGATGAAATCGCCGAGATGGCTGTCTTCCTCGTCCCCGATCGGGGTTTCAAGGCTGATCGGCTCTTTCGCGATCTTCAGGACCTTGCGCACTTTCTCAAGTGGCATGCCCAGCTTTTCCGCCAGTTCTTCCGGCGTCGGTTCGCGACCGATCTCATGCAGCATCTGGCGCGATGTGCGCACCAGTTTGTTGATGGTTTCGATCATGTGCACGGGAATGCGGATCGTCCGCGCCTGGTCGGCAATCGACCGTGTGATCGCCTGTCGGATCCACCATGTCGCATAGGTCGAGAACTTGTAGCCGCGGCGGTATTCGAACTTATCGACTGCTTTCATCAGGCCGATATTGCCTTCCTGGATAAGGTCGAGGAACTGCAGGCCGCGGTTCGTGTACTTTTTCGCAATGGAAATGACGAGCCGCAGGTTGGCTTCGACCATTTCCTTCTTCGCGCGGGCTGCTTCCCGCTCACCCTTTTGCACAGTCTGGGTGATGCGGCGGAATTCGGCAATCGGCATCGACACTTCGGTTGCGATATCGGAAATGTCGTTCCGGATGGATTCAATTTTCGGGCCGCTTTTTTCAACGAACTTCTGCCACGCTTTCGAGCTGCCGGCGACATCGCCGGGCCAGTTCGGATCGAGCTCGTGCCCGTAATAGGATTCCAGGAAGTCCTCGCGCTTGACCTTCACATCGGTCGCCAGCCGCAGCAGCGATCCTTCGTGACCGGTCAGACGCCGGTTCAACTGATAAAGCTGCTCGACCAGTTGCTCGATCCGCATGTTGTTCAGGCGAACCAGCTTCATCAGGTCGATCAGATCGCGCTTGTGCTTGTCGTAGGTGCGTTCGGTGGACTTCGAGACTTCCTCGCCGTTCTGGATGGCGACAAGCCGCTTGTCCTGCGCCCGCTGCAGCTTCGTATAGGTCGAAGCGATCTGGTCGAAGCGTTCCAGAATTTCCGGCTTGAGCATCTGCTCCATGGCCGCCAGGGACATGGAATTGTCGTCGCCGTCCGGATCGACATCGTCAGAATCGTCGCCGTCAGCGCTTGCGTCGTCATCCGATTCCGCGGCCTTGGCCTCGTTGCCGTCCTCTTTTTTCTCGGCATTCTGTGCCCCTTGGACACCAGGCGTACCGGGAGCGCCCGGCACCGTCGGCGGCGGCGGCGGAACGATTTCGCCGTCAGGGCCCTGATTCATGGTCGCGTCGAGGTCGATGACATCGCGCAGCAGCATGTTGCCTTCCTGCAGCCGGTCATGCCATTCGCTGATCGCGCGCATTGTCAGCGGGCTTTCGCACAGCGCGCCGATCATCTTCTCGCGGCCGGCTTCGATACGCTTGGCAATCGCGATTTCGCCTTCACGAGACAGAAGTTCGACCGACCCCATTTCGCGCAGATACATCCGCACCGGATCGTCGGTTCTGCCGACATCGTCATCGGCGATGTTGCCGGCGACCGAGCCGCTGGCTTCCTGTTCCTTGGCCGCGGGCGCTTCCGCCTCGGCTTCCTGTTCTTCGGAATCGACGACATTGATCCCCATTTCGGAGAACATGGTCATCGTGTCTTCGATCTGTTCGGAAGAAACCTGATCGTGCGGCAGAGCTTCGTTGAGCTCGTCGATTGTGATAAATCCGCGCTCTTTGCCCTTGGCGGCAAGCTTTTTTACTGCCTGCTCCACGCCATCCATCAGCGGTCCGTCGGTCTGCTCTTCAGAGCTTTCCTGCCGTTCCGTTGTTTCCGCTTTGCTCGCCATACTATCGCCTCTTCAAATCACCGCTTGCGCGGAAGACCGGTTATGCCACACCAATACGCAATATCGCCATTTACCGGTCAGAGTCCTGTCTGAGCGATTGATATAGCGCTTTAGTGACGCGCGCCAATGCCGCCAGGACCGCGCGCCGAAAAATTCTTACCCCCAACAACAGGCCGATCGTATTTTCGTTCCGATTCAGCCCTTATCCGTCCTGTTCGTCTGGAAACGATACGGTTTCCCCTGCGCTGTAAACCTTGTGAAGCGCCACTATTCCCCGATGATTTTTATCGTGATCGCTGCCAAGACCGCCTGCCGAGGACCGTAATTCATCCTGCAATGCTTCCTGTGAGCGGATTCTGATAATGTCATCCAGCCCTTGCTTTGCCTTCTCTAACGATGCGCCGGGCCGGGCCGAAACGTCCAGCGCATAAACCCGTCGGTCCCGTACCATCGTTAAAACCGTTTCGACGTCGCTTCCTGCGAAGTGGTGATTAACGGCTTCTTCGTCAAGCTCGGAGTCGGAAAGCGCAAGGTTTTGAAGGCCCTGCCGCAGCTTGTCAAGATCATCGTCAAAGGCGATCCGGTCGATCGTCTCGACATAGTCCGGCAGAAGCTGCGGGTGGTTCGCCAAAATCGCCAGAACCACCTGCTGCGACCGCCGCGGCAGAACCAGCCCCATTGCCGGCAGAGACGCCGTCGGCGGCTCCACCTGCGGATAGGGGCGGCGGAACCCGCGATCGTTCCCCCGACCGGCCGACGCCTGCGCCTGTTTGGCTGGACGACGCCTGAATGCCTCCCATAAACGGTCGTTGAATTGCCGGTGATACTGCTTGCGAACCGTATCATCGGAGATTCGGCCGGCGATATCGTGCAGCCGCCTTTCCAGCGAAGCCCGACGTTCCGGCGTATCGACCGGCGCATGGTTCCATTCCTGTTCCCACAAGACCCTGTCGAGCGGCGACGCCGTATCCAACAACGCCGAAAACGCCGTCAGACCCTGACTGCGCACCAGCGTATCCGGGTCTTCGCCCGGCGGCAGGAACACGAAGCGCAGGCTTTTACCCGGCTGCAACAGGGACAGGGCGCGTTCGGCCGCCCGGAACGCCGCCCTCTGACCGGCTTCATCGCCGTCGAGACACAGGACGGGCTCATCGACGAGCCGCCAGAGGTCTTCCAGATGCCCTTCCGTCAGCGCGGTTCCGAGCGGGGCGACCGCTGCGGCATGCCCGGCTTCGGCGAGGGCGATGACGTCGAGATAGCCTTCGACCACCACCAGCGGCTGACCGTCATAAGCCGGCTGGCGGGCGTTGTGGCGGTTGTAGAGAATGCGGCTCTTGTCGAACAGCGGCGTATCCGGTGAATTGATGTACTTGCCGACCCCGACGGCCTTGGCGTCGCCCATGAAGCGGCCGCCAAACGCTATCGTCTTGCCCCGCTTGTCCGATATCGGAAACAGGATTCTGTTCCGGAACATCGCATAGGGCGACCCGCCCCGGTCGGACCGCCGCAACAGCCCGGCCTCGATCAGCAGATCGGTATCGACATTCCGGTCCTTCATCGCCTTCACAAACGCGCCACCGTCTTCAGGCGCGAATCCGAGGCCGAAGGACCGGATCGTACTTTCCTGCACACCGCGTTGCTGCAGATACTCCCTCGCCTCGCGTCCGGCCGGCCCCTGCAACTGAGTCTGATACCAGCCAGCCGCAATGCCGGCGATATCCGTCAAACCGGCCCTGACCTGATCCCGCTCTCGCTGTTCCGGCGTTCGTTCCGGCATGTCGAGACCGGCTTCACCGGCCAGCCGCTCCACCGCTTCGGGAAAGCTGACGCCCTCCATTTTCATGATCCAGGTGAAATGGTCGCCGTGTTCGCCCGTCGCGAAACAGTGAAAGTCGCCCTTGTCTTCTCGCACATGAAAGGAAGGTGTCTTTTCGTTCGTGAACGGCGACAGGCCCCAGAAATCGCCACGCCCCCGCTGTTTCAACTGAACCCGTTTGCCGACAAGCCCGACCAGGGACACGCGATTGCGGATATCGTCCAGAAATCCCGGCGGAAAGCTCATGAAACCTCTATAAACGGATAAGTCTTTTGCCCGTCCTCTACTCAATCGACGCGCTAATCCGGTATATGGTACGCCTCCTGACCGGCGAAAAAAGGAAAATCACGATGAAAACTGAAAAACCCGCAATCGATCCGTTTTCTCTGCCGGGCCGCAAGGGAACGGGATATCCGAAAGTATATGCCGACCGGATTCGCGACCGTACCAAACGCAAGCTCGGCGACGCTTTCGGTCTGACCCAGTTCGGGGTCAACCTGACTGTCCTGCCGCCCGGTGAAATTTCATCCCAGCGTCATTGGCATTCCAGCGAAGACGAGTTCGTCTATATTATTGAAGGCGAGGCAACGCTGATTACCGACGAAGGCGAAACGGTTATGACGGCCGGTATGGTTGCCGGATTTCCGGCGGGCGTCGAAAACGGTCACCAGCTTGTAAACAACTCAACCGGTCAAGTCGTCTACATTGAGGTCGGAACCCGTGCCGCTTCCGATGAGGGGGTTTATCCGGACTGCGATATGCGCGCCGGCAAGAAGCCCGGCGAAGCCTATGTCTTCACCCGAAAGGACGGCTCGCCGTTTTCCGACTGAATCAGACATCGTGGTTGGGTCGGTCGTATTTGACGAAGGGCGACAGCGTCGCGATCCGGTCATACAATTTGCGCGCCGTTGCGTTGAATTCCTGGGTCAGCCAGTACACTGCCGGGCAGCCCTGCCTGTCCGCCGCATCGTAAACCGTCTCGATCAGGGCCCGGCCCAGCCCGGTCCCCCTGAACGCGGGGTCGACGTACAGATCCTGAAGGTAACAGACATCTTCGATCTTCCAGCCGTGCCGGTGAAAGTAATAGTGCACGAGACCGGCGGGCCTGCCGTCTACCTCGGAGATCATGCCGCGAAACTCGTTCGGCGCGCCTGCATTGCCTGCCAGCATCCTGTCGAAACTGTTCCGATAAATTTCTTCCGGCAGGACGGTTTCGTAAAACGCCAGGTAATCCTTCCATAGCTGGCGCCAGACCGCCTCATCTTTCGCCACCAAGGGTCTCACTGTCGTTTTTACCACTCTTTTGTCCCGATATATCCGTCTGAAATCAAGGAGTTGCAAAGGATCACCCTGAAGCTGCAAATGTCAACAGAAGGTAGACACGCATTGAACATGACAACGAGCGATTCATGGATGTTACCTGTCCGCATAGTATTATGAGTATGGGCGATTTTGCCTGTAGTCACACGCAAGGTTTTGAAAATGGTTATCAAAGTAGGTGGAGTTCTGGCAGCAATCGTAGCGGTCGGCATGACGGTTTCGAGCGGTAATGCCGCCGTACTCGGTCCTGGCTTCGACGAATTCCAGGTCAATGTCGAACTCGTGCAGTACGACGCTGAAAACGACATCTACATCACCACTTCGGGGAACGGCTTGCCCACCGTAGTCGATACATTCGAATCCCTTTTCGGTTACGCAAACAACAGCGTCGTCGATTGGGACAAGTTCGATATCGAAGAAAACGGTGGAGGGAACTATCGCGGTCGTATCGAAGTAAACTCGCTTTACGACGAAAACTTCAGCACGCCGCAAACCCTGACGATGAATGGTAACAGTTTCAACACCAGCACCGACCTGTTCGGCAGTTTCCATATCAGGAATCTGGCGACCGACAGCAACGGCGAAGGTTTCGATCCGTCGCTGATCCTCGGGTTTTCATTCAAGGCCGGCAACGACATCATTTTCATAGACCTGAAACCCAGCCCCGGCGCACCCGGCACAGCCGATCTGGTATTGTTCAACACAATCCAGTTCTACGCTCAACTACTGATCGACGAAGATCCGTTCGACGATATCACCAGTCTTGCCGATCTTGGCCTGGGCACCCAGGTCAAGGGTCTAAGCAATCTGGTGGTATACGGTCAGATTGCGGCCGTGCCCGTACCGGCAGCCCTGCCGCTGCTGTTTGTCGGTCTGATCGGCCTGGTTCTGGTTGGATGTCGCCGGAAGCCGGCGTCGTCCTGAACTAGGATAGCTCGGCTTTCACGGCCGCCGCGGCCTTCCCGAAATCCATTTTTCCGGCGTAGTGGCTGCGCAGAGCCGCCATGACGGCGCCCATTTCCTTGATGCTGGTCGCCTGAATATCGGCAATTGTGCTGGATATCGCCTTGCGCATCGCGGCGTCATCCATCTGTTCCGGCAGAAACTTCTGAATGACGGCTATTTCCGCCGATTCGCGTTCCGCAAGCTCCAGCCGGCCACCCTGTTCATACAAGGCGATGCTTTCCCGCCGCTGCTTCACCATGGTCTGCAGCATCGCCAGAATTTCTTCGTCGGAAACGCCTTCCGTTTCGCCTTTGCCTCGCGCGGCAATGTCCCGGTCTTTCAGGGCGGCGATAATCAACCGGATCGTACTGGTCGAAACAGGCTCTTTCGTCTTCAGCGATTCCTTCAAAGCCTGATTGATTCTACTGCGAATTTCCGACATTTGCCCCTCCGGCAGTGCAGTCCGTATACCGCGAAAAACCGGACAGTATTCCACCCTCCTGCTTTTGGCAAATACGTTCATGACCAATAACTTATTGAAATAAAACAAGATAATAATTTTTTGCCGACTTGATTTTCGGGCTATGATCGCCTATTTCTCTTGCCCGATCAGCGGGTTACCAAGGACTCCCCCTATGACCGAAGCAACAACGCCGCAAACGCCGCCGCCCGGAGCGACGGCGGCACTGGTTCTGAGCGACGGCTCGGTCTACTGGGGCAATGGCGTCGGCGCCGCGGTCAAGACCGTCGGTGAAATCTGCTTCAACACGTCGATCACCGGATATCAGGAAATCATGACCGACCCGTCCTATGCCGGGCAGATCATTACCTTCACCTTTCCGCATATCGGCAATGTCGGCACGAATCTGGAAGACATAGAAACCACGACACCGGCCTCGCGCGGCTGCATCCTGCGGGCCGATATCACGGAACCGTCGAACTTTCGCGCCATCAGCCATCTCGACGGCTGGCTGAAAGCGCAGGATCTTCCCGGTATCACCGGTCTCGACACAAGGGCGCTCACCGCCAGAATCCGCGACAAGGGCGCACCGGTCGGCGTTCTGATCCACGCGCCGAACGGCGATTTCGACATTCCGGCGCTGCTCGCGGAAGCCCGCGCCTGGCCGGGACTGGAAGGCATGGATCTGGCGAAGGACGTTTCATGCTCGCAGTCCTACGACTGGACGGAAACGCCCTGGAAACTCGGGGCCGGTTACGGCCGGCTCGACGAGCCGCGGTATCATGTCGTCGCGGTCGATTTCGGCGCCAAGCGCAATATCCTGAGATGTCTCGCCGGCCTCGGTTGCCGGGTCACGGTCGTTCCGGCGTCGGCGACGGCTGAAGAAATCCTGCAACGCAAACCCGACGGCGTGTTCCTCGCCAACGGCCCCGGCGATCCGGCCGCAACCGGCGTCTATGCGGTGCCGATGGTGCAGGACATTCTGAAAACCGACATCCCGGTTTTCGGTATCTGCCTCGGCCATCAGATCCTGGCGCTGGCGCTCGGCGCGAAAACGGAAAAGATGCATCTCGGCCATCGCGGCGCGAACCACCCGGTGAAGGATCTTGAAACCGGCAAGGTGGAGATCACCAGCCAGAACCACGGCTTCGTCGTGCTGCAGGACAGTTTGCCCGACAACGTTCAGACGACGCATGTCTCCCTGTTCGACGGGTCGCTGGAAGGCATCAGACTGAAGGACCGGCCGGTATTTTCCGTGCAGTATCACCCGGAAGCCAGCCCCGGCCCGCAGGATTCGCATTACCTGTTCGAACGCTTCGTCTATCACATGGAAGCGCAGCGCTAGGCGCCGATGAAACAGGCTGTCCTGTTCATAGCGAATATCGCGGCCTGCATCGCCGTTTTCGTGCTGATTATGTATCTGTTCCGGTGATAAGCGTACCTGCCGCAAAAGAATCCGTTTTACCGGCTGGCATTATCCGGACGAGTCCTGTACACCCCGCTTGGTCCGCCGGGCCATTCCGTAAAACTTCGGCAGCGAGACGATTTTCATGCCTCAACGCGACGATATCGATACCGTCCTGATCATCGGGGCCGGGCCTATTGTGATAGGCCAGGCCTGTGAATTCGACTATTCGGGCACCCAGGCCTGCAAGGCGTTGCGCGAATGTGGATACCGCGTCGTTCTGGTGAATTCGAACCCGGCGACGATCATGACCGACCCGTCGACAGCCGACGCGACCTATATCGAACCCATCACACCGGGTACCGTCGCGAAAATCATCGAACGCGAACTTGCAGAGCGGCCCAACGAAAAACTGGTCGTACTGCCAACCATGGGCGGCCAGACCGCGCTGAACACGGCTCTTGCGCTGGACCAGGACGGCACGCTGGAACGGCTGGGCGTGGAAATGATCGGCGCCAAGGCCGATGTCATCGACAAGGCGGAAGACCGGCAGCGGTTTCGCGAGGCGATGGACAAGATCGGCCTGGAAAGCCCGCGCAGCAGAATGGTCGGATCGCTGGCGGAAGCGCTGGAAGCGGTCGAGGATACCGGCCTGCCGGCGATTATCCGGCCGTCGTTCACAATGGGCGGCACCGGGGGCGGGATCGCCTATAACCGCGACGAGTTCGTCAAACTGATTGACGGCGGCCTGCGCGCATCGCCCGTCGGCACGGTTCTGGTCGAGGAATCGGTTGTCGGCTGGAAAGAATACGAGATGGAGGTCGTCCGCGACAGGGCGGACAACTGCATCATCATCTGTTCGATCGAAAACATCGACCCGATGGGCATCCATACCGGCGATTCGGTAACGGTTGCGCCGGCCCTGACCCTGACCGACAAGGAATTCCAGATCATGCGCAACGCATCGATTGCGTGTTTGCGGGAGATCGGCGTCGATACAGGCGGGTCGAACGTGCAGTTCGCCGTCGATCCGAAAACCGGGCGGCTGGTGGTGATCGAAATGAACCCGCGGGTTTCTCGGTCGTCGGCGCTGGCTTCCAAGGCAACAGGTTTTCCGATTGCGAAAGTCGCCGCGAAACTGGCGGTCGGCTATACGCTGGACGAGCTGGACAACGACATCACCAAGATCACGCCGGCCAGTTTCGAACCGTCGATCGACTACGTTGTCACCAAGATGCCGCGTTTCGCGTTCGAGAAGTTTCCCGGCGCGGATCCCTATCTGACCACCTCCATGAAATCCGTCGGCGAGGCGATGTCGATCGGCCGCACCTTCGCCGAAAGCCTGCAGAAAGCGCTGCGGTCTATGGAAACGGGTCTTTGCGGCCTTGATGAAATTCAGATCGGCGGGTCCGACGACCCGGACAAGGATGAGATACGGGCCGCCGTTTCGAAACCGGCGCCGGATCGTATCCTGACCATCGCCCAGGCCTTCCGGCACGGCACAAGCATTGAAGAGGTGCATCAAGCCTGCAAGGTCGATCCATGGTTCCTTGAGCAGATCAAGGCCATCGTCGATACGGAAGACCGGGTCAGAGCCGACGGTCTTCCGGCCACAAAACAGGGTTTCCTCGCCCTGAAGAAATTGGGGTTCGCCGATGCCAGACTGGCCCGGCTTGTCGGGCAATCGGAAGAGGCGGTATCGGAAGCGCGGCGGGCGCTGGATGTCAGGCCCGTTTTCAAGCGGATCGATACCTGCGCCGGGGAATTTCCGTCGCCGACGCCGTATTTGTACTCCTGCTATGAAGGCAACGCCTTCATGCCGACGGAATCGGAAGCCGAAGTCAGCGACCGGCAGAAAATCCTGATTCTCGGTGGCGGCCCGAACCGCATCGGCCAGGGCATCGAGTTCGACTATTGCTGCGTTCACGCCGCCTACGCGCTTTCGGAAGCCGGGTTCGAAACCATCATGGTCAACTGCAACCCGGAAACGGTATCGACGGACTACGATACGTCGGACCGGCTGTATTTCGAACCGTTGACGGGCGAAGACGTCGTCGAGATCGTTCGCGAGGAACAGAAGAAGGGAACGGTCCTCGGCGTCATCGTACAGTTCGGAGGGCAGACGCCTCTGAAACTGGCGGCGGCGCTCGAGAAAGCGGATATCCCGATCCTCGGCACCTCGCCGGACGCCATCGACCTGGCGGAAGACCGCAAGCGCTTCCAGACCCTGTTGCGCGACCTTGACCTGAAACAGCCGCCGAACGGTACGGCTACATCCGAAGACGAAGCCGTGGCGATTGCCGCCGATATCGGATACCCGGTTGTAATTCGCCCTTCCTACGTGCTGGGCGGACGGGCGATGGAAATCGTGCACGACGAAGAGGATTTGCGGCGCTATATGCGCACCGCCGTCGTTGTGTCCGGATCGAACCCGGTGCTGGTCGATTTCTATCTGCGCGACGCAATCGAGGTCGATGTCGATGCGCTCTGCGATTCCGACGGAAATGTTTATATCGCCGGCGTCATGGAACATATCGAGGAAGCAGGCATTCATTCCGGCGACAGCGCGTGTTCGCTGCCCCCGTATTCCCTGTCGGCGACCGTTGTCGCCGAGCTGGAGCGCCAGACACGGGAACTGGCGCGCGCCCTGCGCGTTATCGGCCTGATGAATGTGCAGTTTGCGGTGAAGGACGGAAATATCTTTCTGCTGGAAGTCAATCCGCGCGCCAGCCGCACGGTTCCGTTCGTTGCAAAGGCGACCGGCATTCCGATCGCAAAACTGGCGGCCCGGGCCATGGCCGGCGCCAAGCTGGACGATCTCGATCTGGTAAACAGGTCGGTAAGCAGCCACATCGCCGTCAAGGAAGCCGTGTTTCCCTTCAACCGGTTTCCCGGCGTGGATGTCATGCTGGGCCCTGAAATGCGCTCCACGGGCGAAGTCATGGGCCTCGACACGGATTTCGCGCGCGCTTTCGCCAAGGCGCAGTTCGGCTGCGGCGCGGATTTGCCGGACTCCGGCAAGATCTTTGTCTCGGTCAAGGACACGGACAAGGTCGTCATGACCGAAATCGCGCGGGACATGCAGGCTATGGGATACGGTATCGTCGCGACCCGGGGGACAGCGCGCTGGTTCCGCGAACACGGCGTCGAGGTTGAGGATATCAACAAGGTTCTCGAAGGACAGCCGCATATTGTCGATGCGATCATCAACGGCGAAATCTGCCTCGTCTTCAATACGACGGAAGGCAAAAAAGCCATTGAGGACAGTTTTTCGCTTCGCCGGGCGGCTCTGACGCAGTCGGTTCCCTACTACACCACCGTCTCCGGCGCCCGGGCGGCCATGCTGGCAATTCGCGCAATAAAGCAGGGAAGTCTTGAAGTCGCCCCGCTTCAGTCTTACTTTTCTACTTCGCCTTAAAACTGAGGGATGTTGTTCGACGTTACGTCAGCTTCGCCCGATGCTGATAGGCTGTTTATTTTTGTGCTCTGGAGGGTGAGGTACGGGCAATGCAAAAGGTGCCAATAACGTTGGCAGGCTATGAAGCACTGCAAACGGAACTGAAAAACCTGAAATCCGTCGAGCGGCCCGCCATTATTCAGGCGATCGCCGAAGCGCGCGAACACGGCGATCTTTCGGAGAACGCCGAATATCATGCCGCACGCGAACGCCAGAGTTTCGTCGAAGGACGGATTGCCGAGCTTGAGGACAAGACAAGCCGGGCCGACATCATCGACCCCACCAAACTGGAAGGCGACGAAATCAAATTCGGCGCAACCGTCACAATCGCCGATTGCGATACCGACGAGGAAAAGGTTTACCAGATTGTTGGTGAAACCGAATCCGACATCGCCGGCGGCAAGGTGGCGGTAACCTCCCCGCTGGCCCGCGCCCTGATCGGCAAGGCTGTCGGCGATACGGTGGAAGTCAGTTCGCCCGGCGGCACCAAAGACTATGAAATCGTGGACGTTAAATTCGTTTAACCAACCCGGCGTCGACGAGACGTCGTTTTCCGCAGATCGGGACCTTCCCAGATGCTTAACTGGCTGAACATGTTATTCGGAACGGATATTTCCTGGCATGGATGGATAGCGATTACAGCCGGTATTATCGGCGTCGCCGGTCTGAATGTCGGTCTGATGCTGCTGACGATCTTTTCCAACCGCAAAGGCTACGACGCGGCCGCTAACGATTACGTTCACGACCACACGACCGTACCCAAGGACTGAACCGTCCCGTCAGAAGGGCACACCGGGTACGGATTTGGCGGTACGAATAACCTGGATTGTCTGTACGGTGTTTACATGGGGTTCGGCGACAAGGCGTTCAGTCAACTGGTTCTCATGCGCCGTGTTTCTGGCGACAAGGCGCAGCATGAAATCCCCGGCGCCGCGCACCATGTGCACTTCCCTCACTTCGGGCCAATCGGCAAGCCTCGCCTCAAAACCGCGGAGAACATCGCTTGACTGGCTGTCCAGACCGACCAGTGAAAAGAACATGACCTCGTATCCCAGAGCAACTTCATCGAGGTCGGCGTGATATCCCCGGATCATTCCCGATTGTTCGAGCGCGCGAACCCGCCGCAAACACGGCGGCGCGGATATCCCTGCCCGCTTGGCGAGATCGACATTGGTCATCCGCCCGTCATTCTGGAGATCCTCCAGAATAAGGCAGTCAATGTCGTCGAGTTTCACGCTGCTCATGCCTCACCTCTGTTCGGATATGTCGAGCAATGGTCTAACCTTCACAGGCACTGCTGCGCAAGATTCTTTCGCACGAGATTACCGGTGATTTCACCGGTTCAGCACCATGCCGGAGGGAAAATCGCATGACAGACCCGGTGTGCTGGACACTGACCGACGGCAGGATGGGAATGGTCGCGCAAGCCCTGGGCCTGGCGGAAGCCGTGGGGCTGCCGATCGTTCAGAAGACCATAACCCCCCGCGGCCTGCTGAAAACACTGCCGCCCGGCCTCTGGCCGCCACGGGCAACGGGGTTCGATGCCGACGACCCGCAATTCCAGCCGCCCTGGCCACGCCTTCTGATCGCCTGCGGGCGTCATGCTGTCGGCCCCAGTCTGGCGATTCGCCGGCTCAGCGGTGGAAGGACGTTTGTTGTCGTGACTCAGGACCCGTATGTAAATCCGCGCCGGTTCGATCTGGTCGTCGTGCCGGAGCATGACAGGCTGACCGGCCCCAACGTGATTCAGACAACGGGCGCTGTTCACCGGGTCAATCAGCACCGGCTTGCATCGGAACGGCGGAACCCGGCTGTCGATCTAAGCCACCTGCCGCGCCCGCTGGTTTCTGTTTCGATCGGCGGGCCGAACAGGGCCTTCGGCCTCGGCGTCGACCGGATGGCCAGAATTGTCTCCCAGCTCAAAGCGCTGACAGACAAAACCGGCGCCAGCCTCGCCGTGACGGCGTCGAGGCGAACCGGCAACGAAGCCGAAACCGTCCTCAGGCGCGGATTGCAGGATACCGATGCCCTGGTCTGGGACGGGACGGGACAAAACCCGTATTTCAGTTTTCTGGCCCAGGCCGACGCCGTGCTGGTGACGCAGGATTCGGTGAACATGATCTCCGAAGCATGCGCCACGGGAAAACCGGTTTATGTGATCAAGCTGGACCGGCGGAGCAACAGGCCGAACAAGTTCGACCGGTTTCACGATCATTTGTTTGCGATGGATGCCGCACGCCCCTTTGCCGGAACGCTTGATGTCTGGTCACCGCCGGTCCTCGATGAATCGGCGCGCGTCGCTGCGGAAATACGGGCCAGAATAGAATGAGCGCCCACCAGTAAATGGGCAAATACCGGGATACTGCGCACGCCTGTCAGCGTGATTCCGGCAAAAGCCGACCAGAGCCTTTTGGAAAAACAAGCTTGGCGCTTTCGTGCCTCATTGCGTACAGTCCCCGTCGTTTGATTTTTTGTGTATGTGGAGTAATCGGCCGATGCCGATGGACTGGGACAAACTGCGGGTATTTTATGCCGTTGCTGAAGCCGGAAGCTTCACGCATGCCGGCGACACCCTGAATCTGAGTCAGTCCGCCGTCAGCCGTCAGGTCAGCGCGCTGGAAGAAAGCGTGCAGACGCCGCTTTTTCACAGGCATGCGCGCGGCCTTATTCTGACCGAACAGGGTGAAATTCTCTATCGCACCACGAAGCACGTCTTCCATGAACTGGCGATGGTGCAGGCGCAGCTTGCCGAAAACCTCGACCGGCCGACCGGGCCGTTGAAAATCACGACCACGATCGGTTTCGGCTCGACCTGGCTTACCGCCTGCATCAAGGAATTTATCGAGATACATCCGGAAGTGGATGTCAGCCTTTATCTGATCGATCAGGAAGTCGATCTGAACATGCGGCAGGCAGACGTCGCCATTCGCATGACCGAGCCACGGCAGCCGAACCTGATCCAGCGCCCGCTGATGACAATCACCTCGCAATTATACGGATCGGACGATTATTTTGCCGAATTCGGCCGTCCGCAGACGCCGGAAGACCTGGATCATCACCGACTGATCGTTTTCGGCGACGATTCCCCTTTGCCTTCTTCTTCCATCAACTGGGCTCTTTCGGTCGGCGCAACCCTGAAAAACCCGCGCAAGCCGGTATTACGGGTGAACAACCTGTACGGTATCTATCGGGCAGCGGTCAGCGGCCTCGGTATCGCCGCCCTGCCGGAATACATGGCGCGCCAGCATGCGAAACTGGAACGCGTTCTGCCGGATTACGAAAGTCCGCCGACGCAATGCTATTTCGTGTATCCGGAAGAATTGCGTCACTCGAAACGAATCGCCGTCATTCGCGATTTCCTGTTGAAGCGTGTCGCTGAGGACCGCCTGCGCTGATACACAGGCCAGGACCACCTATCGATTATCAAGAAAACGGAGAGGTCAGATGAACAAGGCGCAATTCGACAAAGGGCTCGCTGTCCGGAAAAAGGTGCTGGGCGACGCCTACGTCGAAAACTCGATCGGCAAGGCGACTGACTTCACGATGGCGTTTCAGGAATTCGTTACCGAAAACTGCTGGGGATACACCTGGACACGCGACGGGCTGGATCTGAAAACCCGCAGTATTTTGAACCTTGGCATGCTGTGCGCCCTGAACCGGGGCAACGAATTGAAGGTGCATGTAAGGGGCGCGGTCAACAACGGCGTCACGAAAGAGGAAATGACGGAAATCTTCATCCAGGTCGGCACCTATTGCGGCATGCCGGCAGCGCTTGAAGGCTTCAAGATCGCCCAGGAAGTCTTCGACGATATGGGGGTATAGAAAAGGCCGCTATTCGCTGACCAGACCGAGTTCAAGTTCCAGGGCGCCGCACAGCATCTGACCCAGCGTGATGTGCATTTCCTGAATGCGGGCGGTCGTTTTGCTGGGCACGATCAGCAGCGGGTCGGCGACATCGGCCATGTCGCCGCCATCGCCCCCGGAAAACCCCGTCGAGACCAGTCCCTGCTTTCGCGCGACCGACAGCGCCTGCAGGATGTTCTGGCTTCGGCCCGATGTCGAAATGCCGACCGCGACGTCTCCGGGCTTCCCCAGCGCTGAAATCTGCCGGGCGA
Organism: Alphaproteobacteria bacterium; assembly: GCA_040222995.1. Classification (GTDB taxonomy): domain Bacteria; phylum Pseudomonadota; class Alphaproteobacteria; order UBA8366; family Aestuariispiraceae; genus JAVKBW01. The sequence goes on from JAVKBW010000034.1 coordinate 34,562, forward strand.
AAAGGCGCTCAAAACCGTAATCGTTTCCGATGGCCGTCAGCGCCGACGAATCCGTTGTCAGGGCAAGCGCCGCAATCGGCTTCCTGTCGTTCTTGAAGCGGACCGTCAGTTCGGTCGCCAGATGCTGGGCATCCGACGCGCTGCCGCCGTTACCGAAGAACAGTATCTTGCCGCCATTTCGAATGCAGGTTAGCCAGATCGCGAGCATCCGGTCGAAATCGCCCCGCAGCCTGTCACGTGTCGCGGATGCAACACGAAGATGCTCGTCGAATTCGCGGTCGAAGTAGGTTGTCATGAGTACATCGTAACCAACTGTGGATCGCGCCACCATACGCACCGCTTCGGGATGCACAAGTCTTTCAGAATCCGTGGAAATCCGTGTATGGTGCGCTGCGATGACCATAACCGTAACAAATCTGTATCGTTACCCCGTCAAGGGAATGGCGGCCGACGAGCTGCAAAAGGTGGAACTGCGCAAAGGCGGCAGTTTTCCCTTCGATCGCGCATACGCGCTCGCCCATGCCTCAACCGGCGTCAACAAGACCAACCCGCACTGGGCGCCGCCTCACAATTTCATCATGCTGAAGCGTGACGACAAGCTGGCGCAACTGGGTCTGGACTTCGACGAGGAAACGACAACGCTGACGGTGACGCGCAGAGGCAAACCGGTAAGCCGGGGCAATCTGAACGATCAGATGGGCAAAACGGTGCTTGAGAGTTTTCTTGCCGGCTACCTGCCGCAAGGTCCGCGCGGCAATCCGAAAATACTGGAGGCGCCGGAAGGCGTGCGGTTCGCCGACAGGGAACAGTTATCCGTATCGATTATCAATCTCGCCAGTCTGAGGGACATCGAACGGGTTATGCGGCGGCCGATCGATCCGCTGCGGTTTCGCGCCAATATCTACATTGATGGCACCCCGGCCTGGAATGAAAACACCTGGGTCGGAAAAACCATCAGAATCGGCGATGTCGATTTTGACGTGATTGAACAGATCAGCCGGTGCGATGCAACGAATGTCGAGCCGGTAACCGGCAACCGCGACATGAACATCCCCGTAACGCTCCAGAACGGGTTTGGACACCGGCAGTGCGGCATCTATGCGCGTGTCGCATCGAACGGTACGATTTCTGTCGGCGACAACCTCGTCGAGCCCTGAAGCGTTTCACGTTCAATCGGAAACGCTCTGGCCTCGCCGGAAGCGACCTCCCATTTCAGAACCGCTGACTGTTACTGTTCGGCAACCGCTTCGGCCAGTTCCGCCGGTGTCTGGGGTTCACGCGCCGCTTTGACCTTTCTTGGCCTGCCCCGGCCGCGTTTCGGCGGCACCGGCGTATCGTCCAGGCTTCCCTGCGATTCCGCCGCGCGGGCGCCTGCGGAGTCATTCTCATCCGCGGAATCATCGGCATCCGATTGAGTTTCGCGCGGGGTCGTATCGATTACGACCACACCATCCGACGAACTGTTGTCGTCGCCATTCGAAGCGCTGTTCTTGTTGTTGCTGTTCTCGTCGTCGTTGTCGTCGTTATCGTCGCGCATGTCCGAATCGTTGTCGGACTGCTGGAACCGCCGCTGAGACGGCTGGCCGTCCTGGGCCGGATTGGCGATCCGGTAATAGTGTTCGGCATGTTGCAGCAGGTTCTCCGCCAGAACGCGGTCGCCGGAAGACGACGCATCGCGGGCCAGGGCCACATACTTGTCGTAAATCTGACTCGCCGAGCCCCGAATTCTAACGTTCGGACCGTTGGAATCGAAGGTATTGCGATTGTTTCCGCCACCGCCGCCGCCACGCCGATTGTTGTTGTTGCGGTTGCGGCCACGTTTCTGGCCTTGCGTCTGATTATTGTTTCTCATGCCTTGCACACCAAAAAGGGGTGTTTCCTACCCGCATGCAATGTTTATTACCATGCGGCGCGAACCGATAAGTATCGGGATTTCCCATCAACGTATTGCGGGAAGCCGGAAGACCCGTCCCACGCCCCGCCAAACCACTGCAATCTCACCGAAAACACCCAACATGGATACTTCCATGCAGGTGGCCCAACATTCGATAAGTGCTTTTTGCGGGCGTCAGAGTTATCCGACTCTTTGAAAGTAGACACTAACTCGCCTGTTTCCAAGCTTTTTTTACCCTGTTCCCGCCGAAGGTTTGATACCGGAGACAACACGATCTATCGCAGACAGGTCGCGCCGAGTCGCTGTTTCCCTGAAGCCTGCCGCATGCAGCATGGCCAACACGGCGGCGGCCTGCCCCTTTCCGATTTCCAGAACGATCAATCCGCCGGGTTTCAGCGCATCGACCGCCATCGGCACTATGACCCGATAGGCATTCAAACCATCCGCCCCGCCATCAAGGGCGATATGCGGTTCGAACGCGGCGACTTCCGGTTCCAGCGTTCTTATATCTGCTGTCGGAATATAGGGCGGGTTTGCGACCAGACAGTCGATATCGGCACCACAGCCCAGCAAGATCGTATTCCAGTCACCGTGGACGATGGCGGCGCGACCGGAAAAGCCGAGCGCATCCGCATTATGTCTGGCGACATCGCAGGCGGCCGCCGATGCGTCGATGCCGATGCCTTCCGCCTTCGGATAGGAAGACAACAGGGTCAGCAGCAGACAGCCGCTGCCGGTGCCGAAATCCGCAATACAGGATACGGCCTCCCGGTCCGGCAGTCGGTCATGAACCTCTTCGATGATCGTTTCCGTTTCCGGCCGCGGATCCAGCACATCGGCATTGACCGTAAAGGTCAGGTCCCAGAACTGCCGCTGGCCGAGAATTTGCGACATCGGTTCGCGGTTGCAACGGCGGTCCACGCCCTGTTCGAAGGCTTCGATGCAGGCCGCATCGACGACCCGGTCGGGATCGGAAATCATCTTTTCCTGACGCAGGCCGGTCGCATGTCCAAGCAGCAGCCTAGCCTCCCGGCGCGGATTCTCGACATCCGCCGCCGCCAGTTTTTCTGCAGCATCCTTTATCAAAGCGGCAAGGGTGCGGTTCTGCGTCACATCACGCCCCCCGACAGAGCCGTCAGTTTCGATGTCTGGTCCTCGATCAACAGAGCATCGATAATCTCGTCCAGCGCCTCGCCGGCGATTACCTTGTCCAGCTTGTAGAGGGTCAGGTTGATGCGATGGTCGGTGACGCGGCCCTGCGGGAAATTGTAGGTGCGGATGCGTTCCGACCGGTCGCCCGACCCGACCTGATCCTTCCGGTCCGCCGCCCGCTCGGACGCCTGGCGTTCACGTTCCGCATCGAACAGCCGCGCCCGCAGCACCGTCATCGCCTTCGCACGGTTCTTGTGCTGCGACTTTTCATCCTGGCACTGCACCACGATCCCGGTAGGGATATGGGTGATGCGAACCGCACTGTCTGTTGTGTTGACATGCTGCCCGCCCGCGCCCTGCGACCGATAGGTATCGATCCGCAAGTCTTTTTCTTCGACATCGATATCGACGTCTTCCGCTTCCGGCAGAATGGCGACCGTCGCCGCCGACGTATGGATACGACCGCCACTTTCCGTCGTCGGCACGCGTTGCACGCGATGAACGCCGGATTCGAACTTCAGCCGGCCGAAGACGTCCTGCCCGCCGATTTTCGCCGTGATCTGGCTATAGCCGCCGACATCTGATTCGCTCGCGTCGATTATCTCCATCCGCCAGCCGTGAAGCTGCGCGTGCCGCTGATACATCCGGAACAGATCCGCCGCGAAAAGGCCGGCTTCGTCGCCGCCTGTGCCGGCGCGGATTTCCAGAATAACATTTCGCGCATCCGCCGGGTCTTTCGGCAGCAGAAGGATCTGCACGTCGCGCTCACGTTCAGGCAGCGTCTCGCGCGCCTGTTCCAGCTCTTCCCGCGCCAGGTCCTTCATCTCGGCGTCGGTTTCCGGATCTTTGATCAGGTTTTCCAGGTCGGCAATCTCGCGCTCCGCCGCCCGGAACGCCTCGACGCTTTCGACAATGGCCGATATGTCGGCATATTCGCGCGACAGGGCGGTATATTCCTCGGCTTCCAGATTCGGTTCCGACATCCGTGCCGACAGTTCCGCCGATCGCGCCACGACCCGTTCCAGCCGGTCTCGCCAACTCATTCCTTTGTATCCTTTTCTTCCGGCGATTTTTGCTGATCGGTGCTAAAGCCGAACAGCCGGGTCAGCACGCGGTTCACCGTGATCATGTCCTTGATATCCGCGCTTTCGCCGTCGCCGGCAATCCTGCGTAACATTTCGCTGGGCTGATGCAACAGATGATTAACCAGCAACCGGGTCGCCTCATTCGCATCGGCACCGGCATGTTCCGACAGGACATGCCGCCGCATTTCGTCAAAATGCCGCCGCATGGCAACCAGAGACGGCACGCTTTCCTGCTCGGCCTTGGAGCGCCGGAAAGCAGCGACGGCTTCGGTAACCATGTCGCGGGCCTTGATGGCCGCTTCCTCCCGGTCGGCCATGCCGGCCCGCGCCAGAGATTCCAGGTCGGCAAGCGTATACAGAAACGCATCGTCCAGCCGATCGACGGCGGGGTCTATATCGACCGGAACGCCGCAATCGACAAGAAGGACGGGTCGCCCCCGGCGCGCCTTTAATGCCGCGACGATCTGGTTCCTGTCGATCATATACCGGCCCGACCCGACCGCGGAAATTATCAGATCCGCTTCCGCCACGGCATCGTCCAGTTCGTCGAACGGCACGAAATGACACCCGGACGCCAAAGCGGCCCGTTCCGTCCGTCTCGACGTTCCGGTCATGTCGAACCGCGTCAGCCCTGAATCCCGGCAGACCTGCATGATCAACTGTCCGGTATCGCCAAGCCCGACCACCAGACCGCGCAACTGGGAAAGATCGCCGTGAAGATCCCGCGTCAGTTGCGAAACGATGGACGCCACGGAAACCGCGCCCCGGCCGATTGCCGTTTCGGTTCTTACCGCCTTTGCCGTTGCAAAGGCCGACTGGTACAGCGCATCGAGTTCCGGCCCGATCATGCCGAATTGTTTCGCCTGCTCCACGGATTCCTTGACCTGCCCCAGAACCTGGCTTTCACCGATGATCTGGCTTTCCAGCGCCGCACTGATACGAAAAACCCGGTCCACCGCGTCTTCATCGTATCGTCTGTAGGTTTGTTCCAGCACCTTTCTTTGCGACATGGCCAGTTTATCGGCGATCCAGTCGGAGGCACCGGCGACGGCGGATTCCACATCCGTCGACGCCAGATGGATTTCGGTCCGGTCGCATGTCGATAAAATGGCGGCTTCGGAGATGCCGCGGTCCCGAAAGAAACCGAAAGCCTGTTCCTTCGATTCTTCGTCTACGTACAATCTGTCCCGGAATCCTGCATCCGCCGATTTGAAATCGGCGCCGACAACCGCAAAGCGCGCTTTCTTATCGGTCGATGTCATTGTCCCGACTTCAGGAAATCCCCCAGGGAATCCAGAACGATATCCTGCTGATCGCCGGTGGTCAGCGTTTTTACCGCCGCGACGCCGCGTTCCAGTTCCTGATCGCCCAGTATAACCGCATGGCTTGCGCCGACTTTGTCGGCCCGGCGCATTCTTTTCTTCATGTTCCCCGAAAACGCCATGTCGACCCGTAAACCCTGACGCCGGAGACGGTCCGCGAGCGAAAGGCAGGCCGCTTCGGCCGCCTCACCGAGCGGCACCAGTGCAACCGGTTGATCCGGCCGGTCGGGAACTCCTGCCAGAAGCGCCAGTCTTTCGATGCCCGCGGCCCAGCCGATTCCGGGTGTCGCCGGGCCGCCCATCATTTCCATCAGCCCGTCATACCGGCCGCCGGCCATGACGGCGCTTTGAGAGCCCAGCTTGTCCGTCGTGAATTCGAATGCGGTATGGCAATAATAGTCCAGCCCGCGAACCAGCCGGGGGTTGAGGGTAAAGGGAATTCCCAGCGTATCGAGGCCGGCACGGACTGCCCCGAAGAAATCCGTGCTTTCCGACGAGAGATAATCGCCGAAAACCGGCGCATTCTCGATCAGCCTGCGGTCGCCCTCATCTTTGGAATCCAGTATTCGCAGCGGGTTGCGCTGCAGACGGTCGCGCGAATCCTCCGACAGATCGCCGGCATGGTCCGAAAAGTATTCGACCAGAGCGGCTCGATACCCTGCCCGGCTTTCCGTATCGCCCAGCGAGTTAAGTTCCAGAACCGTGTCGCCACGTATCCCGAGTTCATCCAGAATGGCCGCGCCGCAAGCGATAACCTCGACATCCGCTGCCGGCTGCGGCGCGCCGATAAGCTCAATGCCGATCTGATGAAACTGTCGGAGCCGGCCTTTCTGCGGCCGTTCATACCGGAACATCGGTCCGGCATAGAAATACCGGACAGGCGCATGCTGGGAGAGCCCGTTCGACAGAAACGCCCGACAGACACCGGCGGTGTTTTCCGGCCGCAGGGTGATCTGGTCGCCGCCCTTGTCGGTGAAGGTGTACATTTCCTTCGTCACCACATCCGACGTATCGCCCAAAGTCCGCGAAAACACGTTGGTGAATTCAAAGACCGGCGTGGAAATTCGATCGTAGCCGTAGCGGTCCGCAACGCGGGCGGCGGTTTCTGAAACGCGATGATGCGCCCGGAATTCCTCGGGCAACAGATCATGCGTACCACGGACGGGCTGCAAAGCCGCCATCGTCAAACCCCCCTTTTCGGTTGCTATTCGGCTGCGTCTGCGACGCCGGATTTCGCGGATTCGATTTCTTCCGCCTTCTTTTCCACGAGCGAGACAAGATGGCTAACGATATCTTCGTCTTTCAGGCGGTGATCGGGCATGCCGGCAATATAGACCTGATGCGTACCCTTGCCCCCGCCGGTAAACCCGATATCGGTTTCCCGTGCTTCGCCGGGCCCGTTCACCACACAACCGATTACCGACACTGTCATAGGCGTCGTGATATGCGACAGGCGCTCTTCCAGCACTTTCACGGTTTCGATCACATCGAACTGCTGCCGGGCGCAGGACGGACAGGAAATAACATTAACGCCGCGATGCCGCAGGTTGAGCGATTTCAACAGATCGAAACCGACCTTTACTTCTTCCTCGGGCGCAGTCGATAGCGATACGCGGATTGTATCGCCGACGCCGGCCCAGAGAAGCGACCCGATACCCAGCGCGGATTTGATCGTGCCGGTGCGAAGACCGCCTGCCTCCGTAATGCCGAGATGAAGCGGATAGTCGCAGGCTTCACCCAGTGCCTGATAAGCGGCGCAGGCCAGAAACACATCCGATGCCTTTACGCTGATCTTGAACTCGCGGAAGTCGTTGTCTTCGAGGATTTTCGCGTGGTCGAGCGCGCTTTCCACCATCGCTTCCGGACAGGGTTCGCCGTATTTTTCCAGCAGGTGACGCTCCAGCGATCCGGCATTCACGCCGATCCGCATCGAACAGCCGTGGTCTTTTGCGGCCTTGATGACTTCGCGGACCCGTTCGGCGCTGCCGATGTTACCCGGGTTGATGCGCAGGCAGGCCGCACCGGCCTGCGCCGCTTCAATCGCCCGTTTGTAGTGGAAATGGATATCCGCGACGATCGGAACCGAGGATTCACGCACGATCTGCGGCAAGGCCGCGGTTGATTCAACATCCGGGCAGGACACCCGAATGATATCGACGCCAACGGCTTCGCATCTTTTGATCTGATCGATCGTTGCCTCGGCATCTGCCGTCAGCGTATTGGTCATGGTCTGCACCGTAATAGGCGCATCGCCCCCAACAGGGACGGACCCGACCATGATCTGGCGGGATTTTCGGCGGAGTATATCGCGGTAGGGCCGCACACTCATGGCGGAGCCTCATCATCGTGAACGCCAGCAGAACATGCGCAGGCTGACGCGAAAGATCAAGATCGGAGTTGGCGGTGCGACGGTATCGCGCTGCCGTTAAGCGCTACTGGCCTTCTGACCCCGCCGTGCCGGCAATCAGCGCTTCCGGCGAAAGGATGACATTCCGCCGCACGGAACCGACCGGTCCGATATCCGGCACCGTATTCCCGTCGACGCGAAATTCAAGACCGCCGGCATTGCCCGTGACAAGCGACAGGCCATCCTGCACCGGCGCCTGATATATATCGCCCTTGCGCAGCAAACGGGTCAGAAGGATCGTTCCGTCGGCATCGGAAATTTCCACCCAGGTCGCCTGCCGGGCGACGATCGAAACGCGCGAAGCGCCTTCCGTTTCACCGTAAACCGTAACCTCGTCGGACGGGGCTTCCGGAATAACTGCGGCAACAGTCGATTGCGCACTATCGATGACAGCGGCTGTTTCGTCTTCGACAACCGTTTCAGGTTCATTGGAAACCGTTCCCGCGTTCAGCGCCACGCTTTCTTCGGCGCTCGCGACGGTTTCCGCCGTATCGGCAACAGCAGCGTCCACCGGATCGCTGACCACAGGTTCGACCGCGTCATTAACCGCACCGGAACCGGTGACCGGTTCCGCATTGTCATCAGTAACGCTCTCTGTTTCGGCGACAGCATCGGTTTCGGTGACAGCATCGGTTTGGCCGGAAGATTGTTCTATCGCGACGGCGGTGCTGTCAGCGTCCGATACGGCCTCTGCCGTGTTCGTTTCTTCCGTTTCGGCACCCGGTTCGGCGGATTCTGCCGTCGTGACGGCATCGGTCCCTGTTACAGCAGCCGTTTCGGCAGCCGGCTGTTCAGATACGGCTTCCGTTTCCGTCGCGACGTCAGTGGCCTGTTCCGCCGTAGACACGCCCTCGTCGGATACGATATCCAGGGCTTCGTTGGTCGCGATGGTTTCAGACGCGGTGTTCTGCAAATCGTTCAGAAACTCTGGCACGGTCGGTATCAGATCGGCTATCGACCGGTCTTTTTCCGACAGCACGGTCCACCCGCCATAGGCGGCGCCGATCAACAGAAGCGAAAGGATAATCACCAGACCGGTCGGCACCCGGCTGCCGGGCATCGGTTCCGGAAAGACAAGCTGTGTCTGATCGTTAAACGCACGGCTCTGCGCCTTGTAAAGTTCAACGACTTCTTTCGAATCCAGATCCAGGTAATCCGCGTAGGCGCGAACGAAGCCGATCCCATAGGCCGTGCCCGGCAACGCGCCGAAATCGTCGTTTTCCAGTGCCTCGATAAAGGCGCGACGTATCTTCAGGCCTTCCGCAACCTGCGCAAGGTCTTCCCCCATCGCCAGCCTGCCGTTCAGCAGAATTTCACCAACAGACTGATTATCAACAACTTTTCTCAGCCCCGGCGTCCCGGAACCTTGTGTAGGCGTGGCTTGATTCTGGGCCATTTCTATACCTCGTTGGACCGATAAATCAGATCGTCCCTTAGCCTCTCGTCTTGTGAGATACCATAAATGAATCAGCAATAGCAATGAGTTAAATACTGTATTTAAATTTGAATCTGATTGTCGGCGGCAAAGCTGCGAAGCGCGCTACGTATTGACCGGCTATCCGCGTTGAGACGGGCGTTGACGAATTCGGTAACCCGTTCGATGGATACCGACCGCACCAATGCCCGGATCGACCCGGTCGCCGCCGGCGATGTCGACAGGGACCGGCACCCGACACCGATCAATCCAAGCGCATCGAGCGCAACACCCGCCATTTCTCCACATACGCTGACCGGCACATTTGCTTTGTTGCACTCGTAGATTATCCGGCGCAGAAACCTGAGGAAAGCCGGCGAAAGAGGGTCGTACCGCCCATCCACCAGGCTGTTGCCGCGGTCGGCCGCGAAGAAGAACTGCTGCAGATCGTTGGTGCCGATTGAAATGAAGTCGACATGCGGCAACAACCAGTCGAGCTGCATCGCCAGGGCCGGTACTTCCAGCATGACGCCCAGCGCAAGACCGTCCGGCAGGGGTTCGCCTTCGTCGGCGAGGCGGGCATGTTCCGCCAGAAATATCTGTTGCGCGGTTCTGAACTCGCCGACATCGGCAACCATCGGAAACATGACCGAGAGTTTTTTTCCGGCCGCCGCCCGCAGCAGAGCGACACACTGATCCTGAAGGATGGGCTGGCGGTCCAGGCCGATACGGATTGCGCGCCAGCCCATCGCCGGATTGTCCTCTGGCGGCGGCCGCACGAAGCTCGGCATCTTGTCCGAGCCGATATCCAGTGTCCGGAAAACCACCGGTTTGTCTCCGACCTGGTCGTTTACCTTGCGATACAACGCCTCCTGCGCATCGATATCGGGAAACTCGGAATGGATCATGAACGGGATTTCGGTTCTGTAGAGCCCGATGCCGGCGGCGCCCCCGCTTTCCAGATGGCTGACATCGATCAGCAATCCGGCATTGATCTTCAAGTCGATGTCCACGCCGTCGGTCGATACCGATGGAAGGTCACGATCCCGCAGGAAGGCTTCCTGCCGTTCCTTGTGCAGGGTCATCGAGACTTCGAAGTTGTTCTTGAATTCCTGGGTCGGCCGGATAACGCAGGTCGCGTTGCTGGCCTCGACCAGAATCTCGTCCTGCGGATCGACTTTGCCCATAATGCCCGGCAAATGGCCGATCATCGGGATATTCAGCGCCCGTGCAACGATCGCCACATGCGAAGTCGGTGCACCTTCCTCGACGATGACAGCCTGAAGGTGACTGAGGTCGTAGTCAAGCAGGTCCGCCGGTCCCAGGCGGCGCGCCACCAGAACGGAATTCGGCGGAATGTAGACATGCGGGATCTGGCCGTCATTGCTTTCCTCGCTGGCGCCGGCGTGATCGACCGCCAAATGCTGCAGCAGACGATTGGCCAGGGCGTCGAAGTCTGAAAGGCGGTCGCGCAGGTAGGCGTCCTGCACGGCATCCATCCGGGCCTGCATGTCGCCCTTGACCTTGGCGACAGCCGCTTCCGCCGTCAGGCCGGTGCCGATCGCTTCGCGGATTCGTTTTATCCAGCCGCGGTCGGATGCGACCATTCGATAGGCTTCCAGAACTTCCAGATGTTCTTCAAGGTCGCCGGAAGACTTTTCAACCCGGTAGGATTCTATCAGGTCATCCAGAGCGGAATGCATGGAGCCAAGAGCCTTGTCCAGCCGCTCCAGCTCGACATCCTCGTCTTCCGCAATCGGATCGGTGATCGGCAACGGCCCGGTATGCAGAACCGCGACGCCCATGGCCAGGCCCTCGCTCATCCGAACCCCTTCCAGCCGCAGGGATTCAACCGCCATACCGTCTGCGATGTCGGCGCCGATCTGCTGAATGGCCTCGCCGCTGGCCAGGGCTTCGGCAATGACCATGCCGACGGTTTCAAGAGTTTCGATTTCCTCTTCCGTGTATTCCCGTTCGGTGCGGTTCTGAATCGCCAGAACGCCGGAAAGCCGGCCGGCGCGCAGGATCGGCACGCCAAGCATGGACGAGTAGATTTCCTCGCCGGTTTCCGGGCGGTAGGCGAAAGCCGGATGTTTCTGTGCTTCGGCGAGGGCCAGCGGCCGCGCCGTCGCGGCGACGACGCCCACGATACCGTCGCCGAACCGGAAACGGACCTTGTGAACGGCGTCAGGTTTCAACCCTTGCGTCGCGAACAGTTCCAGAATATCGCCGCCGCGCCGGACGTAGAGCGAACAGACCTCGGCAACCATGTCGGCCGCGATGATCCGGACGATCTGGTCCAGCCGCTCCTGCGCGCCGCCGCCACGAGCCATCGTGTCGCGCAGCCGGCGAAGCAAAAGCCGCGAACCGGCCCATTTCGCCCGTAACGCCATCTAGGTCGTGTGCTCACAAACGGCCTGGTCGCTCCGGGCCGGGTCAAACATGTTCAGCCGTGTGGTTGGGTTCTTTGCCACCGTTACGCCGCGTTATCCAACCCATAGGCTGTATGCAACGCCCGCAATGCCAGCTCGGTATAGTCTTCCGACACCAGCGTGCTGATCTTGATTTCGCTCGTCGAGATGACCTGGATGTTGATCCCCTTTTCGGCGAGGGTCCGGAACATGGTCTGGGCCACGCCGGCATGGCTGCGCATGCCGACCCCGATCACCGAGATTTTCACGACATTGGCGTCCGACAGAATTTTCTTGTAGCCGATGGCTTCCGCGTTCTCATTCAAGGTCTCCAGCGCGAGCGGCAGGTCGGTCCGCGAAACCGTAAAGGTCAGGTCCGTGCGCTGACCGTCCGTCGAAATAGACTGCACGATCATGTCGACATTGACCGCCTTGTCCGCCAGCGGACCGAATATGCTGGCTGAAACACCCGGCCTGTCCATCACGCCGACCAGGGTGACCTTTGCTTCATCCCTGCTATAGGCGATTCCACTAACAATTTGCTGTTCCACTATATCTTCCTCATCAACAACCAGTGTACCAGGCTTGTCTTCGAAACTGGACAAAACCTGAAGTCGAACCCCGTAATTCATCGCCATTTCGACGGATCGAGTCTGCAGAACCTTGGCCCCCTGGGACGCCATTTCCAGCATCTCCTCGAAGGTTATCACATTGATCTTGCGTGCAGCAGAGACAATGCGCGGATCGGTTGTGTAAACACCGTCGACATCGGTGTAGATGTCGCAACGATCCGCCTTGAAAGCAGCCGCCAGCGCCACCGCCGACGTATCCGATCCGCCGCGGCCAAGCGTCGTAATCCGGTTGTCCGGTCCGATGCCCTGAAAGCCTGCGACAATCGCCACCTGCCCCTGTTTGAACCGGTTTTCGATTTCCGCCGTTTCAATATCCTCGATTCGGGCCTTGCCATGCACGGCATCCGTCCGGATGGCGATCTGCCATCCCAGCCACGAGCGGGCCGATATACCCATATCCTGCAGTTTCAGCGCCATCAGCCCGGCCGTCACCTGTTCGCCGCTGGCGACAATGGCATCGTATTCCCGGACATCGTAAATCGACGACGTCTGATCGACATACGAAACGAGCTGATTGGTAACCCCGGCCATGGCGGATACCACGACGATCACTTCATTCCCCGCATCGGCCTCGCGCTTCACCCGCGTTGCCGCATTCGCGATCCGCGACAGATCCGCAACCGAAGTCCCACCGAATTTCATGACGATCCGCGCCATTACCCTCAATTCCTACATTCATCAGACACAATAAACAGCGGCCCGTCTCAGAGACAGGCCACAGCATGGAATAACGCACCGCATTGCGCCGCAATCCGGGGCGCGGTATCCATACAACCCGGCAACACCCCATTCAAGAAGCTTGGCCCGATCCGTGACGACAACACACACATCTTCCATCGATACGGCTGAAATCGAAAAGTTCGCGGCCATGGCCGACGACTGGTGGGCGCCGGACGGCAAGTTCAAACCGCTGCATGCCCTGAATCCGGTTCGCGTCGGGTTTATCCGCGATAACGTCTGTGCGCATTTCGGACGGGACCCGTTTCAACCGCAGCCGCTCGCCGGGCTTTCGGTGCTCGATATAGGATGCGGTGGCGGATTGCTGTGCGAGCCGCTGGCGCGGTTGGGGGCTAAGGTTACCGGTATCGATGCCACGCCGGACGCAATTGCCGTCGCCAGGGCGCATGCCGACAACATGGATCTTACAATACGGTATGAAGAAACGACGGCAGAGGATTTGGAAGCATCCGGCGCCGGGTTCGATGTGGTCGTTTCGATGGAAGTGGTCGAACACGTGACTGACGCTGACAGCTTCCTGCAAACAGCGGGCAGACTGGTCAGGCCGGGTGGTTGCATGGCTCTGGCGACCCTGAACCGGACACCGAAATCCTACGCCTTGGCGATTGTCGGCGCCGAATATCTGTTACGCTGGCTGCCGCGCGGGACGCACGACTGGAAAAAGTTCGTCAAACCGTCGGAAATGGTCAGGGCGACGGCAAAGGGCGGGGTGACCATCAGCAAACTGACGGGCGCTGTCTACGACCCGATCCACAACGAATGGCGCACGAACGACCGGGACCTGGATGTAAATTACATGGCGTTCGGAACGAAAGATAACCGTTAAAGACTTATTGCTCTGTCGGTTCTTCCATCCACGGAATCGGATTGATCTGCACCCCTTCTTCGACAAGTTCCGTCGCTTCCTGCAGGGATGCCGACCCGTAGATGCCGCGTTCTTCCGCTTCGCCGTAGTGGATTTTGCGGGCTTCTTCAGCAAAGCTGTCGCCGACATAGTCGCAATTCTCTCGCACCTGATCCCGCATCACGGCGAACATCTTTTTCATCTGCATCGCTTTTTCGGATTTCGCCAGATCCCGCGATTCGCCGGTCGTGATGTTCGGGGCGCTCAGTCCCTTTTCGATCTTGCGGCTGGCGCAGACAGGGCATTCGACAAGCTTTTTCTTGCGTTGCTTTTCAAAAGCGTCGCTGTTTGAGAACCAGCCTTCGAATTCGTGACCCTTCTCGCAATAGAGATTGAATGAAATCACTGTTAACCCTCAACCAACCTGTACAAACAAGGTAAACTGAACCAGCACTCGGGCCTTATGAGTGCTATAATCTTAATATAAATGGGAAAAAAGGCCAAATGCGCAAGCCATCCAGTGAAAATGAATCGACCGATACAACGGCCGGCCACAGCGGTCTGGCGGCGCCTTCCGCCTGGATCGACCGTTGGCACGGCGCATTTGGCAACGGTAAGACTGTGCTGGATCTGGCTTGCGGAAGCGGTCGGCACGGACGACTGTTTCTGGAAAACGGCGCAACGGTGACCTTTGTCGATATCGATACAGGCGGGCTGGATGATCTGAAAGACAACAGCCGCGCTATTGTTGTGCAGGCCGATCTGGAAAACGCCGCCTGGCCGCTGGCGGACCGGACCTTCGACGCTGTTGTGGTGACGAATTACCTGCACCGGCCGATCATGCAGGATATTATCCGCGCCGTCGCACCGGGCGGCTGGCTGTTTTACGAGACCTTCGCGGTCGGAAACGAGCGATACGGCCGGCCGTCCAATCCGGATTTCCTGTTGAAACACGACGAACTGAAACACTGCGTCGAAGGCGAACTCGACATCGTCGGTTACGCCCATTCCTTGCGGGTTACCCCCAAACGTGCCGTGATGCAGCACATCGCCGCATATCGACCTCACCCGGCCGACTAAAAACCATACGATCTTCCATTGTCGAGACTGGGGATCATCGAACGAACCCTGCCGACCAAAGCCAGGTCGAGATCAGCCGTCAGAATGCCGGGCTCCGTCCCCAGTTCAGCAACGATTCCGCCCCAGGGATCGACGACCAGCGAATGACCATAGGTCCTGCGGCCGTCCGGATGATCGCCGGTCTGCGCGGCAGCGATCACAAAGCTACCGGTCTCAATCGCCCGCGCCCGCAGCAGGGTATGCCAGTGCGCCGTGCCGGTTTTGCGGGTGAAAGCCGACGGCGCCGTCAGCATGACAGCGCCCTTGCCGGCCAGATCGCGGTAAAGGTAGGGAAACCGCATATCGTAACAGATCGTCAACCCGATGCCGCCCCACGGCGTATCGGCCAAAACCGCCCGGTCACCCGGCCTGTAGGTTGCCGATTCCCGGTAGGTTTCGCCGCCGGACAGGGCGACATCGAACATGTGAATCTTGTCGTAGCGCGCCGCAGTGCCGCCGTCGGGACCGATCAGCAACGCACGGTTCGCCAGCCGGTCGTCCGCATCGCCGGGCTGAACGGCGAGGCAGGCCTGAATCCAGACGGACTTCGATTTTGCCACGTCCCGGACCATTGCCAGAAAGGGATCGTCCGCTTCCGCCTGAACTTCCCGCCGCGCCTTTTCCGCATTGCGTTGAACAAGATTCGCAACTTCCGGCAGGAAGATCATCTCTGCGCCGGCGCCGGCAGCGTCCTCAAGCATCGGACGGGCCTGTGCGATGTTTTCAGCCAGCGACGCCGCCCCGGTATATTGAACCAGGGCGATACGCACTGTCTCGGGCCGATCCGCGCTCAAGCCGCCGGCGACGCCAGAAGCGCATCGAGCTTGCCGCTTCTTTCGAGGTCCATCAGTTCGGTGCAGCCGCCGATCCCTTTATCGTCGATAAAGATTTGCGGCACGGTCATTGCGCCGGGCGAGCGCTGTTCCATCTCTTCCTTCCGGCCGGCTTCCTCCCAGATATTGTATTCCTGGAAAGAGACATTCTTCTTGGTCAGCAGCTTTTTTGCCTGAAAGCAAAAGCCGCACATCGGCCGTGTATAAATTTCGACTTTCGCCATTTCCAAACTCCGTCGTTTCTCTGAATTCCGTCTGATATGGCGCAAGCGCCCTGACGAACAATATCCGTTTCGTCACAAATCCGTGTCAAAAAGGATACAAACTTCCCCGCAGCATACAAGCACCGCCGGGCTACGCTACGGCCTTGGTTTGGGCACCCGCGCGACGGTCAGCACATCGACGCGCGCCGCACCGGCCTTCTTCAGAACCCGGGCACATTCTTCTACCGTCGCGCCTGTTGTGAATACATCATCCACGATCAGGATGGTCTGTCCGACGACCCGCTTCACCCATTTCGGACGCACCGAAAAGGCGCCTCGCACATTCCGGGCCCGCGCGATTACCGATAGATGGCCCTGGGGTTTGGTTTTCCGGATACGCTCAATAAGGTCGTTTGCGGCAATCGCACGGCTGTTTCCCGTTATCCCGTGAACCAGCAAGGCTGCCTGATTGTAACGCCGTTGCCACAACCGCATCCGGTGCATCGGAACAGGGGCGACAATATCGGCCTGTTCGATGAGCTCCGCGCCCGCACGCGACAACCAGCGGCAAAACACCGGCGCAAAGTCCGTCCGGTCTCCGTATTTGAAATCCGTAAGCAAAGACCGGCTGTTGTCGTCATAGGCAAAAACGGCCCGGGCATGATCGAAATGCGGCGGCCGGGCTTCGCACGATGCGCATAGCGTACCGGGCGTCACCGGATGGTCGAAACTCAGCCCGCAGGCGTCGCAGGCGGGGCCGGCAAAGAATTCGATGTCGGACCATGCCTTTGCGGACAACCCGCCCAGGCCGGCAACCAGCTCTCCCGTTTTCATGCAGCGCGACGGCAATACGGCATCCAGCACGCCGCGCCCGATCGGCTCAAACCGCTGCGCAAACCGGGTTCCGAAAGGAATAGCATCAAACAAGGGATGATCCTGCCGTGGACGTGAACAATTCAATGTAAAAGTAAACCGCAGACGGCAACAGAGGTATAGCGAAAACGGCAGGACCAGTTTTTCCGCCACGGAGTCTAGGCGTAGCCGGTGTGACACGCCATATTGCCGTTATGTCCAACCCGCCGGATCCCATAAGAATATTCGACCGCTCCCTCGTCCGCGCCCGTCGCGACCGGGTCGCTGCCGGCTTTGCCGACTTTTCGTTTCTGGCAGACGAAATTGCGGATCGGCTGGCCGACCGGTTGCTCGATATCAAACGCGATTTTCCGGTCGCCCTCGACCTTGGTGCGAAAACAGGGTCGTTCGACAGAATGCGAAAACTCTGCGGCGGCATCGAGACCCTGCTGCAGACGGAACTCTCGCATGCCATGGCAAAGCAGACCGTCGGCCCGGCAGCCGTCGCTGACGAGGAATGGCTGCCATTCGCCGAAGAGAGCCTCGATCTCGTAGTGTCCAATCTGTCGCTTCATTGGGTGAACGATCTGCCGGGAACGCTGATCCAGATAAACCGGTCTCTCAAGCCCGACGGATTGTTTCTGGGCGCGTTGCTTGGCGGCGATACGCTGAAGGAACTTCGGGATTCGCTGATGACCGCGGAAATCGAACTGACGGGCGGGGCCGGCCCGCGCGTTTCGCCCTTTCCCGATCTCCGGGACGGCGGCGCCCTGCTGCAGCGGGCCGGATTCGCCCTGCCGGTGGTCGACAGCGACCGCGTTACCGTCAGCTATGCGACGATTTTCGAACTGATGGCCGACCTGCGCGGAATGGGCGAAACAAACGCTACATTCGAACGGTCGAGAACGCCGCTGACCCGCCGCTTGCTGTTGCAGGCCGCAGAGGTGTATCACGACCGGTACGCAAATTCCGATGGTCGTCTGGAGGCGACTTTCCACGTAATTTATCTGCATGGCTGGGCCCCGCATGAAAGCCAGCAGAAACCATTGCGGCCGGGATCGGCGAAAACACGATTGGCTCAGGTTCTGGGCAGCACGGAAAGAAGCGCCGGCGAAAAAGCCGGGTAGATGCGGAACAGATAGGGAAGAACGGACTTACGATGGCAAACGCTGGAGACCTGCAGGCCGTAACGGCAGTCAAGAACTCGTTCGTTAATGTCGTGGCGGATGCAAGAGGCTTTATTGAACTCGCGGGCCTGCCGATTCTGGCGACCGCGATCCTCAGCGTGTTCTTCGGGTCCATCGTGACGGCCGTTGTCGAGCCCGATGCGAGCGCCGATGGAGACCCCGTGGCCGGAATGTTCCAGATGCTCGCCGTACTGGGGTCCGTTCTGGCGCTCGCTCTGTCGCTGATGTTCATGGTCGCCTGGTATCGCCGTTACCTGTCGACAGGGCCGGCGGAATCCGGCTGGAAAGCGCTGCGATGGGACCGGATACGAACCCGGTTTCTGTTTCGTATGCTGATGATCGCCGGCATTCTTCTTTTGACCATCGTAATGGGGCTGACATTTCTGGAATCCATCCTCGGCGCCATCGGCCTGCCACCCGCCGCCGTGTTGCTGGTCTGCCTGCTTCTGGCCCTGGCCATAAATGGAAGGCTGATCCTGATTCTGCCTGCAACGGCGGTCGACAATACGCTGACGCTCCGGGAAAGCTGGAACCTGACCCAGGGCCTGACAGGACGCATGATGATGGTTCTGCTGTTGCCGGTCGCCCCGGTTCTGATCGTCATTCTGGGCGTTACCAGCATCATCGGGCAGGAGAACGTGGAAGGGTATCTGACCGGCAAAGAGACGGTTTCGTCGACATTGACCGGGTCGTTCCTGTTTGCGCTGGCCCGGGAAACGCTGGCCTATGCCTGGTATGCGATACAGGTCGGCGCCATTGCGGACGCCTATCGCCAGATCAAGGCCCGCGCGCAGGTCTGATATCTATAAAAGATCGCGCAACAGGGCGATCAGCGGTTCATCGGCCGGCGGCATCGGATAGTCGCGCAACCGGGCCGGTCGCACCCAGGCCAGGTCCTGACCTTCCTTCGCGGTCGGTTCGCCCTGCCAGACGCGGCAGGCGAAAAGCGGCATCAGCAGGTGAAAATCGTCATAGGCGTGGCTGGCGAAGGCAATCGGCGCGAGGCAGCTTTGTCGCGTGTCGATTCCGAGTTCTTCCTGCAATTCCCTGACCAGGGCCGCTTCCGGCGTTTCGCGTTCCTGGACCTTGCCGCCGGGAAATTCCCACAGCCCGGCCATTGCCTTGCCTTCCGGCCGTTTCGCGATCAGAACCCGCCCATCGACATCGACAAGCGCAACGGCGACAACCAGGACGAGCCTGCCCGATCCGGCATATCTGGAATCGACCTGCCAGCAACCATCGCTGAGTTCATCGCTCATTCACGCATTCCTGCCCGCGGTCAACTGCGATAGTCGGCATTGATGTCGATGTAACCGTGGGTCAGATCGCAGGTCCAGACACAGGCCTTTCCCTTGCCGATACCGAGATCGACGTCAATCAGGATATCGCGGCCTTTCAGGTGTTCGGCAACGGGCGCTTCGTCGTACCCTGTCACACCCTCGCCTTTTTCGGCGATCACCGTACCGCCCATGGCGATGGACAGGCGGTCCCGGTCCGCCGGCTCGCCCGATTTCCCGACCGCCATGACGACCCGCCCCCAGTTCGCGTCTTCGCCGGCAATCGCCGTCTTGACCAAAGGCGAATTTCCGATGGCGAGGCCGACGCGGCGCGCCGACTCCGACGAGTGCGCGCCGGTTACGTTGATCGTGATGAATTTCTGCGCCCCTTCGCCATCCCTGACGACCTGCTGCGCCAGATCGATCAGCACGGCATCCAGCGCCGACCGGAACGCCTTCAGGTTCTTGTCAGCGATCGATTTCGGTTTCCTGTTCCGGGCCTTGCCGGTCGCCGCCAGCACCAGCATATCGCTGGTCGACGTATCGCCGTCGACGGTGATCGAATTGAATGAACGCTCGGCCGACCGCCGCAGCAGCTTTTGCAGCATCGGCGCCGGAATTGCGGCATCGGTAAACACAAAGGCCAGCATGGTCGCCATATCCGGTGCGATCATGCCGGACCCCTTGGCTATTCCGGCGATGCTGACTTCAACACCGCCGATTTCGGTTACCGTGCCTGCGCCTTTCGGAAACGTATCCGTTGTCATGATTGCGCCGGCGGCATCGCGCCAGGTGCCGCTGGAGAGTTTTTCAGCCAGCCCCGGCATCGCATCCGATATCCGGTCGCCGGGAAGTTTTTCGCCGATAACGCCGGTCGACGCGACGATAACCTGCTTCGGTTTGCAGCCCAGCGCCTTTGCCGCCGCAGCGGCCATATGGCGCGTGCCTTCCGCACCGGCCTTGCCGGTAAAGGCGTTCGCATTGCCGGCGTTGACGATAACGCCTCTGGCCTTGCCATTCGCGACGACGGATCGCGTCCATTCGACGGATGAGGAACAGGTTTTCGACGTCGTTGTTACGCCCGCGATATTCGTGCCGGACGCAAGAGACGCCAGGAAAACATCGTCCCGTCCCTTGTACTTCACGCCGGCGGCCGCCGCGGCGACCTGCACGCCGGCGACAGCCGGCAGTTCCGGGAAACGGGCGGGGGCGAGAGGTGACTTTTTGCTCATGAACGATTCTTTCTATTGTACCGGTTCGCCAGGTTGGCCGTAGCGTGTGATCGCCGCGCCGTTAACCAGTTCCTGGGTTATCTGTTCCGCGAGCTGGTCTGCCGCACGGCTGATGAGTTCGGGCCGCATCTGTTCGAAGGTCGGTTGCGCCGTTTCCCGCCGGTCCTCGACGAGAATGACATGCCAGCCGTACTGGGTTTTCACCGGATTGGAAGAATACTGGTTCGGCTGCAAGGCGAAGGCGACGTCCGCAAACGGTTTCACCATCCGGTCTTTGGTGAAATAGCCGAGATCGCCGCCACGCGACGCAGACGGGCCGATAGATGCTTCCTGCGCAAGGTCGGCAAATGCCTCGCCGGCGCCGATGCGCTGGATCAGCGCCCTCGCCTCCGCTTCGGTTTCTACAAGAATATGCCGGGCGCGGACTTCGACCCGCGGCGGGTTCTCCATAAGCCATTTGTCGAAGGACGCCTGCAGTTCGGCTTCCGACAGGCGGGCTTTAATCTGCTGTTCCAGATAGAAATCGTGAATGATACGGCTGCGCGCGATTTCCAGCCGCTGCTGCACTACGGGATTGTCGAGAAGATTGGCTTCACGCCCCCGCTTGAGAACGATCATCTGCTGAATCAGGCGTTCGCGAATTTCCGGAAACAACGCGTCGAAGCCCGCCTGCTGGGTCGTGGGCGACAGGGAGTTATAAGCGGCGACGATATCACTGTAGTAGATTTCAGCGCCCTCGACTTCCGCCACGATCTTGTCATCCGCCCCCTGCTGTCCCCAGACCGGCCCCGTCGTAAAAAGGCACGCCGTCACGAGAAATGAACTGAGCAAACGGAAAATCGGACGAGACGGCATGGTGAGTTCCTTGTTCAATGCACATATAGGCGGAAGTGTACCGGAAGGGTATGACAAAACCATACGGCCTGACTGCGGACAAGTGGCTCGTTTTTAGGCTATTTGCACCGCTATCGTTGACACGCCAGCAGCACGCGCTTATCTCCAGACACACGACCCGCGATTCTTACTGATCCAGTTTATTACACTCATTCAAGGACTCCATATAGATGCTCGGCAGGTTACTCAAACGTGTCTTCGGTTCGTCGAACGACCGTGTCCTGAGCGGAATGCAAAAGCGTATCGATGCCATCAATGCGCTGGAGCCGGCGATGGAGGCGCTGTCCAACGCGGAGCTTCGCGGAAAAACCGATGAATTCCGTAATCGGCTGGAACAGGGCGAAACGCTGGACAACCTGCTTGAAGAAGCCTTTGCGACGGTCCGGGAAGCCTCCAGGCGCACGCTCGGCATGCGGCATTTTGACGTCCAGCTTCTCGGCGGCATGGTGCTTCATAACGGCCAGATAGCCGAAATGAAGACCGGGGAAGGCAAAACCCTTGTCGCGACCCTGCCGGTCTATCTGAACGCCCTGACACAGAAGGGCGTGCATGTCGTCACCGTCAACGACTATCTGGCCCGCCGCGACGCCGCCTGGATGGGGCAGATTTACGAGTTTCTGGGCCTCACCGTCGGTTGCGTCTACCCGCAGATTCAGGAAAACACCCGCAAGGCGCAGTATGCGTGCGATGTCACCTATCTGACCAACAACGAACTTGGTTTCGATTATCTGCGCGACAACCTGAAATTCCGCCTCGAACAGATGGTTCAGCGCGAGCCGCATTTCGCCATCGTCGACGAAGTGGACTCGATCCTGATCGACGAAGCCCGCACGCCGCTGATCATTTCGGGTCCGGTCGAGGATTCCTCCACCCTTTACCGCGCGATAGACCAACTCATTCCGAAACTGGTCGAAGGCGACTACGAAAAAGACGAGAAAACCCGCGCCGTGACCTTCACCGAGCAGGGCCAGGAACACATGGAGGCCTTGCTGACGGAAGCCGAACTGCTGACCGAAGGCGGGATGTACGATATTCAGAACGTATCCCTTGTGCATCATGCGAATCAGGGCCTGCGCGCACACAAGCTGTTCACGCGCGATGTCGAATACGTCGTCAAGGACGACAAGATCATCATTGTCGACGAATTTACCGGCCGCCTGCAGGAAGGCCGCCGATACTCGGACGGCCTGCATCAGGCGCTGGAGGCGAAGGAAGGCGTTTCGGTGCAGACCGAAAACCAGACCGTGGCTTCTATCACGTTCCAGAACCTGTTCCGTCTGTATGAAAAGCTGGCGGGCATGACCGGAACTGCGATGACCGAAGCGGCGGAATTCGAGGAAATCTACAATCTGCAGGTCGTTGAAATGCCGACCAACAAACCGATGATCCGCATCGACAACGACGACGAGGTCTACCGTACCCGTCCGGAACGGGACAACGCGGTCGTCGAACAGATCAAGGAATGCCATGCCCGGCAGCAGCCGGTTCTGGTCGGCACGGTATCGATCGAAAAGTCGGAAGACCTGTCGCAGCAGCTTACCAAGTTGAAAATTCCGCATCAGGTTCTCAACGCCCGCCACCACGAGCGCGAGGCCCATATCATCGGCGATGCCGGCGTGCCCGGCGCCGTGACGATTGCAACCAACATGGCCGGCCGAGGCACTGATATTCAGCTCGGTGGCAATCTCGAACTACGGATCGAGCGGGAAACCGCGGATATCGAGGACGAAGCCGGAAAAGCCCGGAAAATCGAAGAGATCGAAGCGGAACTTAAGGAAAAGCATCAGATCGTTCTCGATGCCGGCGGCCTGTTCGTTATCGGTACCGAGCGGCATGAAAGCCGGCGCATCGACAACCAGTTACGCGGCCGTTCCGGGCGCCAGGGCGACCCCGGCGCCTCGAAATTCTATGTCAGCCTGGAAGACGACCTGATGCGGATTTTCGGATCCGAGCGGATCGACAGCATGCTTCAGAAATTGGGTCTGGAAGAAGGTGAAGCGATTATTCACCCGTGGGTCAACAAGGCGCTGGAAAAGGCGCAGCAAAAGGTCGAGGCCCGCAACTTCGAAATCCGCAAGCAGTTGCTGAAATACGACGACGTGATGAACGATCAGCGGAAGGTTATTTTCGAGCAGCGCAAGGATCTGATGCGCGCCGACGATGTGCATGAAACCGTGGTCGACATGCGTCATGAGGTGATCGATGAACTGGTCGACACCGCCATGCCGAACAACACCATGCCCGATCAATGGGAAATGGCGACGCTGCATGAAGAAATTCTCCGCCTGTTCGGACTGGACCTTCCGGTCGAGGACTGGGCGAAGGAGGAAGGCATCGCCGATCAGGAAATGCGCGAACGCATCAGTCAGGCGGTCGATTCGAAAATGGCCGGCAAGGCGGCCGAAGTCGGTCCGGAAATGATGCGGCTGGCGGAGCGCGGCCTGCTGCTGCAGCTTCTCGACAACGCCTGGAAGGACCATCTGCTGCAACTGGATCATCTGCGGCAGGGCATCGGGTTGCGGGCCTATGCGCAACGCGATCCGCTGAACGAGTACAAGTCGGAAGCCTTCGAGCTTTTCCACGCCATGCTGAGCAACCTTCGGTCTACGGTAACGCAGGTTCTGAGCCACGTTCAGCTTAAGGTCGACGGGGCGCAGGAAGCCCTGCAGCCGGAGGAGCCGGACCAGAAGAAACTGATGACATCCGGTCCGAGCTCGGACGACGCCCCGGCGACGGCCGTCGCCAGTAGGGCCTCGTCGAAATATTCGCCCGAAACAGCGCCCCCCGGTTATGTTTTTCATGAACCGACCCAGCGCTATCTGCATCCGGACGATCCGGAAACCTGGGGCAAGGTGCCGCGCAACGTCGCCTGCCCATGCGGGTCCGGTAAGAAGTACAAACACTGCCACGGCTGACCGGCCCGGCGCGGTTCACCCGCCTTCGATCAGCTTCCGCCGGTTCAGCACGGTTTCCGCCAGCCAGTCCATCGCCGCCCGGATTCTCGGAAGGGTCCGGATATCCGGATGCGTTAACAGCCAAACATCCGTTGCGAGGCCCTCGATCGGACCGTCAAGCCGTTGCAGATCCCTGTTCCCGTCTCCGACATAACAGGGCAGACAGGCGATGCCCGCCCCGCTCGCACAGACTGCAGCCTGCGTCAGGTAGGACGTGGCCTTGACGGCAATCGTCGCCGAGGCCGTCTGCTGACGGAACCATCTGTCGCTGGTTAGCGATTGCAGGACATCGTCGCCGACGACAACCCGCTCGCCTTCCCACTGTTCCGGCGCAGGTCGGGAAGGACAGGTTGCCGCCTCGTAAAGGGCGAAACGCAGCACCGCAAGCTTTCGCCCGACCATGGTGTCGCCCGGAGCGTTCGACGGCCTGAGAGCGATATCCGCTTCACGCCGGGACAGATTCGCCCAGCGATCGTACGTCGCCAGTTCCAGCGACAGGCCCGGAAAAGCGGATGCCAGCTTTCCAAGCGAAGGGCCGACGATCAGGTCGGCGAAAGTATCGACGGTCGTGACCCGGACCGCCCCCGATACGCCGATATCGCGGCCGGCAATGCGTCGGTCGACAGTCAGAATTTCCTGTTCGATCCGTTCCGCATGCGGCAGCATTTCCTCGCCGGTGGCGGTCAGCGCATAGCCGTTTGGCAGGCGATCGAACAGACGCGCCTCCAGCACTTCCTCCAGGCTGCGGATACGACGAAGAACCGTTGCATGATTCACCCGTAACACCCGCGCCGCGCCGGAAAGGGATCCGGTGCGCGATACCGCCAGAAAATGCTGAAGATCATCCCAGTCCATATTGCAGTCAGGCCCTGAACAGAAACCGCATACTGTGCATATTTGCACAGTTTTAATGCTTTTTCATGCAATTTAATTGTTTTCACACACATCATACATTCAAACCATCCAGTCCCGGATCGTCCGGTGAGACAGTCGGAAAACAGACACACGAAAGATTTGGCCGGGTCAGTCCGGCCCATGAAAAGGAGTTGAATTATGAATGACATCAACGCTGTAGATACAAGAACTGCCGCCTATGGCGCGCTGGTGCTGCGGCTTTCGCTGGGCATCATGTTTATATCGCACGCCTTGCTGAAGGTTCTGGTCTTCACCATTCCCGGCACGGTCGGCTATTTCGAAAGCCTGGGTCTGCCCGGTTTCTTCGCGCATCTGACGATCGCGGCAGAGATCGGCGGCGGTGCGCTTCTGATTCTCGGCGTGAAGACACGGCTGGTTGCCGCAGCATTGCTTCCCGTCCTGCTCGGCGCGCTCTGGGCGCATTCAGGAAACGGCTGGGTGTTTTCCGCACCGAATGGCGGCTGGGAATATCCGCTGTTTCTGGCGGTCGCCGCTTTTGTCCAGATTCTGATCGGTGACGGCGTCTACGCCCTTAGACCCGGCCTTGTCCACGCCGGCGGCAAAACAGCCCCGGCTGAATAACGCCCGCCCTACAGAACGCAAAAGGCCCGCCATTCGGCGGGCCTTTCCGTTTTGGTGCGTTAAACGACGCGATCAGTGAAGATCGGACCAGACCTTGCGTTTCAGATAAACGAACAGGCCAAGCAGAATCACCAGATAGATCATCACCTTGAAACCCATCGACTTCCGGTCTTCCAGTTCCGGTTCCGCCGTCCAGGCCAGAAACTGCACGACATCGCGCGCCTGCTGTTCGACCGTTGCCGGCGTTCCGTCTTCATACGTCACGCCTTCCTCGAAAAGCGGCGGGGCCATCGCGATCTTGTAGCCGCTGAAGTATTCGTTGAAATACAGCGTGTCGCTGATTTCAAACGGTTCCCCGTGCTCCTCTTCATAGGTCGCAAGCCAGTCCTCGGACGGCGATTCCGCATATCCGGTCAGCAGGGCATAAAGATAGTCAGGGCCATGCATCCGCTTCTTGACCATCAGCGACAGATCCGGCGGGGCTTTGCCGCCGTTGCCGGCCGCTGCGGCCTTTGTGTTCGGGAAGGGCGGCACGAACTTGTGCGCAGGCGTCGCCGGTTTCGTTATCTCTTCACCGTCATCGTTCAGGACAGTGACTTCATACTGCGCCGCATAGGCCTTCACCTGTTCTTCGCTGTATCCAAGCGACATCAGATTGCGATAGGCCACCAGCCGCAGGCTGTGGCAACCGGAACAGACTTCCGTATAGACCTGAAATCCGCGCTGGGCCGATTCCCTGTCGAACTTCCCGAACACCCCATTGAACGACCAGTTATTCCCTGGCGGCACCGGTGCTTCGCCGGCGGCATTCGCAGCGGCCGTGAGGCCCATGGAAAAGAAAGCGGCGACGGTGATTTTGAAGAAACGGTTCATCTCGCCCTCCCTTATTCAGCAGGTTGTTCGACTGATTGACCGCCCGTCGACTTCAGGACGGGTGTACCGATACTCGCCGGCAGCGGTTTTGGCCGCTCCACCCAGCCTATGAGCGGCGTCAAAATCAGGAAGTGGAAGAAGTAGTACATGGTCGCCCCTTGCGCGATGGTCACGTAAGGCTCTTCGGCGGGTTTTCCGCCGACCCAGCCCAGGATCACGAAGTCGATAACAAACAGGGCAACGGCCCATTTATAGATCGGACGGAACCGGCAGGACTTGACCGGCGACGTATCGAGCCAGGGCAGGATAGCAACGACGGCAAGCGAACCGAACATGGCGAGCACGCCGGCCAGCTTGGCGGTTGCCCACCAGCCGAAGAAAATTTCGTAGATCCACCAGCCGTCAACGAACGACCGAAGGATCGCGTAATACGGCAGGAAATACCATTCCGGCACGATGTGCGGCGGCGTCACCAGCGGGTTCGCCTCTATATAGTTGTCGGGGTGACCCAGGAAATTCGGCGCATAGAAAACCAGGGCGGCGAATACCAGCAGGTAGACGCCAATGCCGATGGAATCCTTCGCGGTAACGTAGGGGTGGAACGGTACCGTGTCCTGCGGCCCTTTCGGATCGATACCGAGAGGATTGTTCGACCCGACAACGTGCAGCGCAGCAACGTGCAGGATGACAACGCCCAGGATAAGGAACGGGAACAGATAGTGCAGGGCAAAGAACCGGTTCAGGGTCGGGTTATCGACGGCAAAACCGCCCCAGAGCCATTGAACGATCGGCTCGCCGACGAGCGGCAGGGCAGAGAACAGGTTCGTGATAACGGTCGCTCCCCACAGGCTCATCTGGCCCCAGGGCAGAACGTAGCCCATGAAGGCGGTACCCATCATCAGGATAAGGATGACCACGCCCAGAATCCACAGCAATTCCCGCGGCGCCTTGTAGGAACCGTAGTAAAGGCCGCGGTAGATGTGGATATACACGACGATGAAGAACATAGACGCGCCGTTCATGTGAATATAGCGCAGCAGCCAGCCGTAATTGACGTCGCGCATGATGCGCTCGACACTGTCGAACGCCAGATCGATATGCGCGGTATACTGCATCGCCAACATGATCCCGGTCAGGATCATCACCACAAGGGTGATCATCGCCAGGGCGCCGAAGCTCCAGAAATAGTTGACATTGCGCGGCATCGGGAAGGCCCGGTATTCCGCATGCAAGAACGAAAAAATCGGTAAGCGCGCTTCGACCCATTTGACGGCGGGATTTGTGAATTCGGGCGCTGGTCCGTGACTAGACATTATTCCGTGTTCCTTTCCTGGTCGCGGCCTTAACCGATGCGAACGGTTGTATCGGTGAGGAATTCATACCCTGGAACCAAAAGATTCGAAGGCGCAGGGCCTTTGCGGATGCGCCCTGACGTATCGTAGTGCGATCCATGACACGGGCAGAACCAGCCGCCGAATTCACCTTTCGGGTCGCCGGATTTCTGACCCAGCGGAATGCAGCCAAGATGGGTGCAGACACCCACCATGATGAGGAATTCAGGGTTTTGAACACGATCGGCATCCGATTGCGGATCGATCAGGTCGTCAAGGTCAACAGCCTGCGCAGCATTGATTTCCGATTCTGTCCGGCGGCGGATAAACACCGGCTTCTTGCGCCAGAGAACGGTGATCGACTGACCGACTTCCAGTTGGCTGAGGTCGACTTCCGTCGACGCCAGCGCCAGAACATCGGCTGACGGGTTCATGCTGTCTATAACTGGCCAAACAAACGCGGCGGCGCCTACGCCGGCCGTCGCAAGAGCCAAAATCGAGAGAAAATCGCGCCGACCTTCTGTGTGATCGTCCTGAACGGTATCGCTCATACCTGCTCCATCCTTCTGTAACGGCGAAACCCGCCGTCTATCCGCGTCATTAGAACTTCAAAACCATAAAGGAGAAACCGGAAATATTGCGTTGACAGCCAGTCACGGTAAGGCGTCGAATCAGACGTCCGTCAGGCCGGACCAATAATAATTGCAAGCAGCCTGCTACCGCTTGGCAATTCACACAAATCTTTCCTATGACTCCCCCACCACGTCCAAGAAACATTATCAGCACGCGATGCTTTCGTATACTCTATCAATCCAATGCTTGCAAAGGGTTGCGGGCGATTTACTCTGCAAACATTGTTGTATTTTTTGAAAGCATCCTGTGCGGATTGTACTTTTCCAACCCGACATCCCGCAAAATACCGGGACAATCATTCGACTTGGCGCTTGTTTCGGCCTTCCCGTCGACATTATCGAGCCATGCGGCTTCGTCTGGTCGGAACGAAAGCTGAAACGCGCCGGAATGGATTATCTTACGCTGGCCAATGTAACGCGATACGAAAACTGGGAGAAATTTACGTCCGAAACGTCGGGACGCCTCATTCTGCTGACCACGAAGGCCACGCAGGAATATCGCCACGCAGCGTTCAGAAAGGACGATCGCCTGCTTTTCGGAAGGGAAAGCGCCGGCGTTCCGAATGAGATACATCAAAGTGCGGACCTTCGTCTTACAATACCAATGGTTCCCGGCGTCCGATCGTTGAATGTCGCCATGGCCGTCGCGGTCGTGAGTGCGGAAGCACTGCGGCAGACCGACGGCTTTCCCGTGCCAACCCAAACTGAATGAAAGAGACATCATGACGCAGACTGATCCGGTTTTGGAGCAGAGAAAGGCAACCGCACGCGCCTGGTTCGAGGACTTACGCGACAGGATTTGCTCCGCCTTCGAGGCGCTCGAGGACAAGGGCGGCGCCCAGTTAACCGGCGAACCCGGCCGATTCGAGCAAAAATCCTGGGAACGTCCACCGGAAGAGGGCCTCGCCCATGGCGGCGGTGGCGTCATGTCGGTCATGCGGGGCCGGGTCTTCGAAAAGGTCGGTGTTAATGTTTCGACAGTGCAGGGGAAGTTTTCCGAAAAGTTCGCGAAGGAAATCCCCGGCGCCGACAAAGACCCGACCTACTGGGCCACCGGCATTTCACTGGTGGCCCACCAGCATTCGCCGAAAATGCCGGCCGTCCATATGAACACCCGCTTCATCGTTACCGGAAAATCATGGTTCGGCGGCGGCGGCGATCTCAACCCCGCCTTTCCGGATGACCGGGACACGGCGGATTTCCACAATGCCTTCAAGCAGGCCTGTGACAAACACGACCCCGACTATTTCGAGAAATACAAAAAATGGTGCGACGAGTACTTTTTCATCAAACACAGAAACAGGGCGCGCGGCGTCGGCGGCATTTTCTACGATTATCTCAACACCGATGACTGGGATGCCGATTTCGCCTTCACGCAGGATGTCGGCAGGGCGTTCCTCGATATCTATCCGAAACTGGTGGACCGGCACCTCAACGACACCTGGACGGATGAAGACCGCGAAAAACTGCTGGTCTATCGCGGCCACTATGCTGAATACAATCTCGTCTACGACCGGGGGACCCGGTTCGGGCTGATGACGGGCGGGAATACCGAAGCCGTTCTGATGTCGCTGCCTCCCGAAGCCAAATGGCCCTGAAAAACACGGGTATCGGCGTCTGCTGAAAAAGTCATTGGGGAAGCAGCCTGCCGGAGGCTATAACGGCGGCAATCAAATCAAGAGGATTTTACGATGATGAGACTTGCCGCCGCCTGCCTGATGCTGATTTCAACCGTTGGTGCCGCCCATGCCGACGATGCCGCAAAGTTTTTCGGCCATTTCAGGGGGTCCGGCATCTCGGAAAACGCCGATTCGATTTACTTCGCTGTTTCGGTTCGCGATCTGGACGTCGAAATTTCTCCTGTCGACGGCGGCGGTTTCAGCATCGCCTGGACAACCGTCACCCGGGAAGGCGGCGACCCCGACAATCCGAAGGTGAAGAAAAAAGGCACGTCGATTACATTTTTCCCGACTGACCGGCCCGGTGTGTATCGCGCCAAAGAGGAAGGCGACCCGATTGACGGCGCGCCGGTCTGGTGGAGCCGGATCGACGGCACCTCGCTGTATACCTACATGATGCTGATCGAAGAAGACGGCACGTGGCAGGTGCAGAAATACGTGAGGACCGTGTCCGGTTCGGGCATGACACTGACATTCGAGCGGATCATCGATGGCGAACAGGCGCGTCAGGTGAAGGCGCGGCTGGTCAAGGTCGGCGAATAGACCGCTAGCGTCGAATTCGGTCCAGAGCGTTTTTCAGACAGGCGTCGCGCCCGGGTTCGAACTTCCGTTCAATCCACCAGTCTTCGGTCTCACCCAGTATGGCACCGACATCCGGCCCGGGCGACATGCCGGAATCCAGAAGGTCCTGCCCTCTGATCGGAAAAACAGGAGCATCCCAATTCCTCGCCCTGTCTATCGCTGCCCCGACGCCCGCCTCCACATGGCCGCCGGCTTGCTGCAACAACGCGGAATCGAGAACCGCGCGCGCGCCGTTTCGATACAACTGGCTTTCAATTGCCGGGCCGTCCAGCCGGAACCCGTCCCGCGCCGCGACGATTCGTCGGGTAATCGCATTCGACAGTTTCAGCCGATCGAATGCTGCCCCGGCAATCGCCGGATCATCGGACAGAAGCGCCATGAACCGCAATTCGGCATCGTCCTGCGTGGCGGCTGGCAGGCCTGTCAGCCTTTCAATGCCGAACGGCCCGACACCGAAAGGATGCAGGCAGCCCGCTTCTTCCATCAGTCTTAGGGCCGGCACCGGGTCCGGTGCTTCCAGCAGCCGGAAGAATTCCTTGGCCAGCCTTTCGCCGGAAAGGTTTTCGAGCCCGGGCGCATTGATTCTGCAGGCGTCCAGCGCCTCCGGATCAGGATCGCCCTTTCCATAATGCGCCAGGAACCGGAAGAAACGCAGAATTCGCAAAAAGTCTTCCTGTATTCGGTCCGTTGCCGAACCGACAAATCGCACCCGTCCCGCTTTCGCATCGGCGAGGCCGCCGGTGTAATCGACCAGCAACCCGTCGCCAGACAGAAAAAGGGCATTCATCGTGAAATCACGGCGCATCGCATCTTCGCGCCAGTCATCTGTATAAGCGACCTGCGCATGCCGGCCATCCGTCGCGACATCGCGGCGAAGGGTTGTCACTTCGATTACGCGGTCGGGGAATACGGCTGTGATCGTTCCGTGGTCAAAGCCAGGTGAAACAAATTTGATCGACGCAGCCGTCAGGGCGTCCTGCACCTGTGCCGGCAGCAGCACCGTGGCGATATCGATATCATGAATATCGCGCCCCAGAATCGCATCGCGAACGCATCCCCCGACAAAACACGGCGTCCCGCCGGCACCGGACAGCGCCGCCATAACGGCCGCAACCGAGGGTTCCCGCATCCAGGGAAAAATCGGCAGCGTATGCGTCTGGGCGGTCTCGCCAGGCCCGGTCATGTCCACCTCAATCGCCGGAAAAATCACCCGGAACGATTTCTCCGTTTTCCAGTCTGGGCGGCGTATAGTCCGTCTCGCGTTCCTTTCGATCCAGAAAACTTGTGCCGATCAGCGTCGCCGCCATCAACAGGACGCCGCTGGCGATCAGAATGACCCAGGGCCACTCCTGCCAGTGCGGAATCGGTCGTCCCTCTTCCTCGGCCTTCCGCCGTTTATACGTCGCCCAGTTATAGGCGATATAGACAATCAGGGGCGCCAGAAGCGGCAGGCCTATCGTTATCAGTTTTCGTATCATGGAGTCTTTCCGGCGCTTGCAGCCATGTCAGGCATCAAACGCGCCGCTAGGTTGACCAGCATACCCGCCGTCGCCCCCCATATATAATAATCGCCGAAGGGCATGGCGTAGTAGTGCCGTGTTTGTCCCTGAACCTGTCGGGAATCCTTTCTTCTGTTCCCGGGGTCCAGCAGATATTCCAGCGGAACCTCGAATACTTCATCGACCTCCGAAGGATCCGGCGAAACCGGAAACGGGGGCACAATCAACCCTACTACAGGGGTAATGTCGAATCCTGTTCGCGTCACATACCGGTCGAGCATGCCGATAACATCGACATGTTCTTTCGGCACACCAACCTCTTCATGGGTTTCCCGCAAGGCTGTGTAGACGGCGTCGGTATCGGCGGGCTCCGCCTTGCCGCCAGGGAAACTGATCTGACCGGCATGCGCATTGAGATGGGAGGTACGGCGGGTCAGGAGAACCGTCAGCCCCTCCCGGCGCTCCACCAGCGGCACCAGAACCGCAGCCGCCACCAACCGGCCGCGAGGCGG
Organism: Alphaproteobacteria bacterium; assembly: GCA_040222995.1. Lineage (GTDB taxonomy): Bacteria > Pseudomonadota > Alphaproteobacteria > UBA8366 > Aestuariispiraceae > JAVKBW01. The sequence continues at coordinate 67,617 of JAVKBW010000034.1, forward strand.
CTTGAACCCCGGATTCAGATCGTGATCCCCGCGGTTACCGGATGGCGGCAGAGCCAGCCGTGACCGCATCGCGTGCCGGTCAATAGTGCGGCGGGTTTCTTCGGACAGGGCTTTGGATGCATTCATGACGCTTTACCTGTCAGTCTGCCGGCATGTCGCCAAGCGTGAAACGGCAGCCGGCGCTTTCGACCGACAATACTGTCCTGCCAGCCTCTGTCCGGGCGTCCGCCAGATCGACGAGCTCATAGAAAACAGGTCGCGATATCAGCGCCTCCAGTTTGCCGCGAAACGTAATATAGGGCGATGGTTCGCCGGTTTCAGGATCTACCTCGACTCGGAGCGGATGATCCGCATCGGCTGTCACCCAATGGTCGAGGCTGGTTCGAAATCGCAACACCTGCTCGCCGTTCCGGTTTTCCGTTGCAAGTTCCACGGCCACGAAAGGCGCATCGTCCACCGTGATCCGGCCGCGCTCGCCCGGGGTAACCAGCCAGTAGTCGCCGGCCTCATCGCGTTGCAGAACCGTCGAGAAAAGCTGGCAGAGCCGCAGTCTTTTGATCGGGCTTTCCTGATAATACCAGGTACCGTCCCGCCCGATCCGGATATCGAACGTGGATTCATGGTCCGGCCAGGGAAACCCTTCCAGTGCGCCGCCGCTTTCAATCAATTTTGCGAGACGGCCGGGATTGGCTTCTTGCCCCTTCATCAATGCACCTTCATCCTAAGATATGCGACATATACTGCTTCGCGCATTCAACACCTGCACATTGTTGCCGTATTTGTTGTCGATAATATAAGGCTTCGTCCTATCTATTAGGAGGAAGAATATTGAATTACGGCTAAGTTATTCGTGAACGGTCGCGTATTAGAAGCGCTAGAACGATACAAACGATGATTGGAGACAGCCTTGACCCCTCCGGAAAATTCGACTGGCAGCGCCCTTCCTTCCCCGTCCGATGAACGGGAAATCGCCGCGGATGCCCAGAAACTGGTAGAAAATCTCGGTGCGGCGCGCGATCAGATCCAGAAAGTGTTTTACGGCCAGCAGGAGGTAATCGACGAAACGCTGATCACCCTGCTTTCAGGCGGTCACGCGCTTCTTGTCGGCGTTCCGGGCCTGGGAAAAACGCTTCTGGTCGAAACGCTGGGATCCGTACTCGGCCTCACCGAGACCCGCATCCAGTTCACACCCGACCTGATGCCCGCCGATATTCTGGGGTCGGAGGTGCTGGACCAGAACAAGGACGGCAACCGGTCCTTCCGGTTCATCAAGGGGCCGGTTTTCACCCAGTTGCTGATGGCGGACGAAATCAACCGGGCCAGCCCGCGCACGCAGGCGGCCCTGCTGCAGGCGATGCAGGAAAACCGCGTCTCCATTGCCGGCGAGTATCACGACCTGCCGCAGCCGTTTCATGTTCTGGCGACGCAAAACCCCATCGAACAGGAAGGAACCTACCCGCTTCCGGAAGCCCAGCTCGACCGGTTCCTGATGCAGATCGATATTTCCTATCCCGATTCCGGCTCGGAACGCGAAATCATCCTGAACACGACCGGACTGGCCAAATTCAAGGTTCAGGAGACCCTCAGCGCCCAGCAACTGACCGAAGCGCAAACGCTGGTCCGGCAGGTGCCGGTGGGTGAAAGCGTTATCGATGCAATCCTGGCCCTGGTTCGCAACGGTCGCCCGGAAACGAGTGAATTGGACATGGTGCGCGACTACGTCGCCTGGGGACCCGGCCCGCGCGCCAGCCAGGCCCTGATGCTGGCCAGCCGCGCCCGCGCCCTGCTGACAGGGAGATACGCGCCGTCTGTGGACGATGTCATCGCCCTGGCGAAACCGGTGCTTCGCCATCGCATGGCCCTGGGCTTTGCCGCCCGGGCGGAAGGCCTGACGATCGATCAGGTCATTACATCGCTGACGGAAACTCTCGGCTGATTGAAACTGGAAAGCATGTCGGACCCGGCCATCCCGCAGAAAACGACGACAGGCGCCGCCATTGACCATGCGCGTGCGGTTCGGCATCGCGCCGAAGCGCTGGGCGACAGGCTGCCGGCATTGCTGGTTGAAGCAGAACGCGTCGCCGCCGTAATCGCGCAGGGTACGCACGGCAGACGGCGTGTCGGCATGGGCGAAACATTCTGGCAGTACCGGACCTACGATACGAGCGATCAGGTTCAGACAATCGACTGGCGCCGGTCGGCCCGGTCGGATTCCCTGTTCGTCCGCGAAACCGAATGGGAAGCGGCGCAAAGCGTATGGGTCTGGCGGGACGGGTCGCCCTCGATGAATTACACGTCCGACAAGTCCCTGCCGACAAAACGGGACCGGGCGGATTTACTGCTTCTTGCCAATACGGCGCTGCTGTTGCGCGGCGGCGAACGCGTCGGCCTGCTGGGCGGCATGACCGCGGCGGGCACCGGCCGGCATGCGCTACGCCGAATCGCATCGGAAATCCTGTTAACTGATGGATCGAAACAGGACCTGCCCGACCCGGTCGATCTGCCGCGCCATTCGCAGGTTATCCTGTTCGGCGATTTTTTGACCGATGCCGAAGCCGTTCGCCAGCGCATCGCCGCCTATGCCGACCGCAGAATAAAGGGCGTCATCTGCCAGATTCTCGACCCGGCGGAAGAAACCCTGCCGTTCAAGGGCAGAGTCCGCTTCTCGGGTCTTGAAGAGGAAGGGGAGACGTTGCTGAGCCGGGTTGAAACCCTGCGGCAATCCTACACGCTGCGGCTCGATGCCCTGCGCGACAGCTTGCGCGACATCGCCCGCCATACCGGATGGATGTACATGATGCATCGCACCGACCATCCCCCCGAAGCCATGCTGATGGCGATGCATCAGGCCCTGTCGCGGGCGCCGAGGCGGTAATGGCGGCGCTTCTGCAATCCCTGACCTTTGTCTATCCCTGGCTACTGGTCGCCCTGGCGACCCTGCCGGTTCTGTGGTGGCTGCTGCGGGTTCTGCCGCCATCGCCCAAGCTGATCGCCTTTCCGGCGATACGGCTGCTTTTCGGCCTGGAAACCGATCAGCGCACACCGGACAAGGCGCCCTGGTGGCTGGTCCTGTTGCGGTTGCTGACCGCAGCGCTGGCGATTTTCGCCCTGTCGCAACCGGTATTGAATCCGCGCGCGACCGTGATCGGCAGCGGACCGTTGATTCTGGTGATAGACGACGGCTGGGCCGCGGCGCCGGACTGGCGGTCCCGCATCGAAACCCTGACCGAACTTCTGCAGGACGCCAGACGGAATGACCGCACCGTTCGCCTGTTGACGACCGCGCCGGGATACGATGGGTCGCCGCCTCAGGACAGAGGAACGCTGCGCCCTGAAGACGCCCGCGCCGTTATCGACGGGCTGGAACCGAAGCCGTGGCCGGCCGACAGAATGCAGGCCGTGTCGATTGTTCGCGGCTGGACCATCGAAGGCGCGGCATCCAGCTATTGGGCCAGCGACGGGCTCGACAGCGACGGCGCGCCGGAACTGGCGGAAACGCTGCAGCGGCTGGGCACCCTCACCGTTTTTGAGCCGAACCAGGCGCAGCGCCCTGTTGTTCTGGAACCGCCGGCCCCCGGCTCGCTGGGCTTCGAATTCACCCTGCACCGGCTCGCAACCGACAGTGAAGAACGTGTCGATATTCTGGCAATCGGTTCGGATGGCCGGACGGTAGGCCGCAGCGCCGGCCTGTTCGCCGGCGGCAGTTCCGAAACATCCGCCGATTTTGATCTGCCGATCGAACTGCGGAACGAGATCAGTCAGGTGCGGCTTGAACGCAGAGACGGCGCTGCCGGCGTGGCGTTGCTCGACACGCGATGGGCGCGCCGGCCAATCGGCCTCGTCGCGACCAGTGAACTGGATGCCGGGCTGTCGCTGCTGTCGGAATCCTTTTACATCCGGCGCGCGCTGGAACCGTTCGGGTCGTTCAGCCAGGGCCCGGTCGATGTGCTGTTGAAAGCCGGACAGTCGGTCATTCTGGTGCCCGACACCGCCGTCCTGAGCGAAACCGAGGTTGCCGAACTGCAGGAATGGACGGCAACGGGCGGTATTCTGGTCCGGTTCGCCGGTACCAGTCTGGCGCAGGCGGAAAACCCGCCGCTGGTTCCGGTAGAACTTCGGAAGGGCGGCCGGGCGCTGGGCGGCGCGATGCTGTGGACGAAACCGCTTGGTCTGGCCGCCCGGTTTCCCGAGGACGGCCCCTTCGATGGTCTGGCCGTGCCGGATGATGTCGTTGTGAAACAGCAGGTTCTTGCCGAACCCGGGCCGAGCCTGGATAGCAAGACCTGGGCGCGGCTTTCCGACGGCACGCCGCTGATAACGGCGGAATCGCGGGGCGAGGGTTGGCTGATACTGTTCCACACCACCGCCAACGCGGAATGGTCGAACCTGACTCTTTCCGGTGTGTTCGTTTCGTTGCTCGAGCGTATCGTGCAACTGGGGCAGGGCCAGACGACCGCGGCGGATGCGCCGGCGAAACTGTCGCCAGACACGACCCTGAACGGGTACGGCCGTCTGGGCGATCCGTCTTCGGCGGCCATTGCGGCGGATTTCAATGCGCCGGAACCGATCGTTATCGGGCCGCGCCACCCGCCGGGCATTTACGGCGCCACCGGCGAGAAGAGGGCGCTGAACCTGGGCCCGCAGGTCAGCCAGCTTGCCGGGCTCGATTCCCTGCCGGCAAGCGTGACGCGCACGCCGTACGGCCTGGCCAGACAGGTCGACCTGAAACCGGCCCTGTTGCTGGCCGCCCTTGTTCTGCTGATTATCGATGGCGTCGTCACCCTGATCCTGCGCGGGTTCGCCCCGAAGATCGGGAAGCGAACCGCACCGGCAACCGCTGTCGCGGCCGTGCTGATTTTCGGCGTGTCCGGCATGCCGTCCCCCGGCCACGCCCAAACGGTAAACGGCGAGGATCTGACTTTGGACGCCCTGCAGGGAACCGTTCTCGCCTATGTTATTACAGGAAATGACGAAATAGACCGAACCAGCCATGCCGGGCTGGTGGGACTGGCGTCCATTCTCAACCAGCGCACCGCTGTCGAAGCGTCGCAGCCGGTCGGCGTCGATCTGGCGAGAGACGAAATCGCCTTCTTTCCGTTGTTGTACTGGCCGGTTACGGCCACCCAGCCGCCACCGAACTCGGTCGTTGCAGACAAGCTGAACCGCTTCATGGCGACCGGCGGCACCATTTTCCTCGATACCCGTGAACAGCCGGTCGGCGGGGCCTCCGTCCGGATGACGAACAATCTCAGGCGGTTGTCGATCCGGCTGGAACTGCCGGCGCTGACCAATATTCCGCCCGGCCATGTCCTCACAAAATCCTTCTACCTGATGCAGGAGTTTCCAGGCCGCTGGAACGGCGGTGAAGTCTGGGTTGAACCGGAAGGCCAGACCGCCAATGACGGCGTATCCCGGATGATCGTCGGCACCAACGACTGGGCGGCGGCCTGGGCGGTCGACGAACTGGGGCAGCCGATCTATCCGACGGTACCGGGCGGCGAGCGGCAACGGGAAATGGCCTACCGTTTCGGCGTCAATCTGGTGATGTACACCCTGACCGGAAACTACAAGGCGGATCAGGTTCACGTCCCGGCTATTCTGGAGCGGCTTGGTCAATGAGCGCCATGAACATCGCCTTCGATCCGTTTCTGCCGTGGCTGGTAATCGGCCTTGCCGTCGGTTTCGGCTGCGCTGTTGCGATCTGGGGGCTCGTCATGCGGGCCAAGGGAAGCCTGCTGCGTCTTGTCGGCATCCTGCTGGTCGGTCTGGCGCTGGCGAATCCGGCGCTTGTGGAAGAAGAACGGGAACCGCTGAAGGACATCGCCCTGGTTCTTGTCGATGAAACGCCGTCGCAGCAACTGGCGGGCCGCAACGAAGAAACCGAACGCATCGTTACCACGGTTCTGGATCAGCTCGACGGGTTCGGAAAGACACTGGAGACCCGGGTCATTCGGCTACGGCACGAAAACCTCGGCGACGCGGCGAAGGGAACGACGGTTCTTGGCCCGTTGCAGGAATCGCTGGCCGACGTGCCGGCCCGAAGACTGGCCGGCGCCATCGTCGTCACCGACGGCCAGATCCATGACGTACCGGATGATATCGGCGACACGGTCTTCCCCGCACCGATCCATTCCATACTGGTCGGAGCGAAAAACGAAGGCGACCGCCGCATCGCCATTCTGGAAAGCCCCAGCTTCGGTCTGGTCGGCGATCTGGTGACAATAACCACACGGGTCGATGATCCGTCTGCGGCAGGCCCCGTGCAGGTTCGCGTCGCCGTCGACGACGTGGTGATCGATACGGTATCGGTTCAGCCGGGCGTCAATGTCGATATCGAAATTCCGCTCGACCATCGCGGCGCATCGGTCGTCGAGGTATCGGTTGCGCCCGGGCCTCAGGAAATGACGCTGGCCAATAATCGCGCCGTTGTGTCGATCAACGGCGTCCGCGACAGGCTGCGGGTTCTTCTGGTATCGGGCGAGCCGTATCCCGGGGAACGAACCTGGCGCAATCTGCTGAAATCGGATTCGTCCGTCGATCTCGTGCACTTTACGATTCTGCGTCCGCCGGAAAAACAGGACGGCACGCCGATCCACGAACTGTCGCTGATCGCCTTCCCGACGCGGGAACTGTTCGAGATTAAGCTCAGCGAATTCGATCTTGTCGTCTTCGACCGGTTCAAGCGTCGCGGCGTTCTGCCATCTCTGTATCTCAACAACATTGTCGACTACGTCGAAAATGGCGGCGCTTATCTCGAGGCTGTCGGACCGAGCTTCGCATCGCCGTTCAGCCTTTTCCGGACGCCCCTCGGCAGGCTGATGCCGGGCGAACCGACAGGCAGCGTCTATCTGCGCCGGTTCCGGCCGGATGTTACGGAGGCCGGGTCGCGGCACCCGGTAACCTCGAACCTGCCCGGCGGTCCGCTGCGCCCCGGCATCGACGACCCCCGGTGGGGAAGCTGGTTCAGTCAGGTCGCCGCGAACGCGACATCGGGCCATACACTGATGAAAGGCGTCGATGACCTGCCGCTGTTGATCCTGGACCGGGTCAAGGAAGGCCGGGTCGCGCTTATGCTGAGCGATCATATCTGGCTGTGGGCGCGCGGCTACGATGGCGGCGGGCCGCAGGCGGAACTTCTGCGACGGCTGGCGCACTGGCTGATGAAGGAGCCTGAACTGGAGGAGGAAAGCCTGACAGCCGAACTGGTCGACGGCGATCTGGTTGTAACCCGACGGCAGGTCGAAGACGCGTCAGTATCGATCACGGTAACCGACCCGACAGGCGCTGTGACGGACTTGCAGACGGAAGATCAGGGGGGTGGCCGGCATATCGCGCGAACGCCGGTATCCGTCGCCGGCGTCTATCGGGTCAGCGACGGGTCGATGACGACGCTGGCGGCGATCGGCGAACTGAATCCGCTGGAATTTTCAAACGTCACCAGTTCCGACGTCACGCCGGACATTCTCGCAAATGCGACGGGGGCAGGTGTGTTCTGGGCGGAGGATACAATCCCCGCGATCCGTCGGATCAGGCCGGACAGACCGGCATCGGGACCGAACTGGCTGGGCCTCAAAAGCAACGAGGACTATGTCGTGACGGGCATATCCAGCGTACCGCTGTTGCCGGCGCCTTTGCTGCTGGCCGCCCTGTTCTTCCTGCTGGCGGCGACATGGCGCAGGGAAGCCGACTAAAAGGCCGATAATTCTTTCTTGACGATGCACTGCAATATATTCCTAATCTCCGTCCCGAAATGCGACAGGAAAGCGATTTCGACCGCACGCGATGCGGTTACAATCGATACAGTGCTTGGATACAGTTGCGCCAGATACACCGGCCACGCGCGTGAGCGGCCGCCAAAGCTCTAAAGCCAAGCAGGAGTTTGGCCGCGCCCTGCTCGATTCCATCTATCTCGACCCGGACTTCCGCTATCTGAATCACGGCGCGTTCGGCGCCGTCAGCCGGCCGGTCGCCAAGACCGCCAACAAACTGCGCCGGCAGATTGAAAGTCAGCCGTCGCGTTTCATGAGTGTTGAGCTGTCCGGCATGATACGGGACTCGGCGGACCGCCTGGGCCGGTTTATCGGCGCGCGCGGCGAAGATCTGGTCTTCGTGCAGAATGCAACGACGGCGATGAACGCGGTTCTGCGCTCGCTCGTGCTGCTTCCGGGCGACGAAGTCGTCACGACGACGCATGTTTACGGTGCGGTGGCGCGGACGCTGGAATTTGTCTGCGAACGGTCCGGCGCACGCCTCGTTCATGCGGAGATCCCCTTCCCGGCGGCAACGCCTTCAGACCTGACCGACGCCGTTCTGTCGGCGGTAACGGGCAGAACACGCCTCATCGTGATCGATCACGTGACCTCGGCCTCGGCGCTGGTCATGCCGGTGCGCGACATTACGGACTTTGCCGCCGATCGCGGCATTCAGGTGCTGGTCGACGGCGCGCACGGCCCGGGCATGCTGCCGTTGCAGGTCGATGACCTGAACGCAACCTGGTATGCCGGAAACTGCCACAAATGGCTCGGCACGCCGCGCGGTTGCGGTTTCCTGTGGTCGAAACCCAGCCGCCAATCCCTGGTTCGTCCGACAACGATCAGCCACGGCGTCGGGCGCAGTTACAACGAAGCCTTCGACTGGCCTGGTACGATCGACTTCACACCGTGGCTCTGCGTCGGTGCGGCGCTTGATTTTCGTGCATCGCTCGGCGAAAAGCGCATCAACACGCATTGCCTCAAGACCATTCGCAAGGGTGCGAAACTGGTCGCCAACAGTGTCGACGGAGAATTGGGCGGAACCCGCCAGCTCATCAGCTTCATGACAGCCATCAGGCTGCCCCTGCCTCGCAAGGCGAATGCACGGGATGCAGCCGCGCTGCGAGCGGCATTGCGAAACGAGCATAAAATCGAAGTGTCCACGGAATGTATCGACGATGCGCTGTGGCTGCGTCTTTGCGCCTACGTCTATAACGATCTCTCCGACTTCGAAGCCCTGGCGGACGTTCTGCCCGATGCGCTGGCCGCCCTATAACCCTTCTTCGTCGAGCAGCATTTGTGCGTCTTCAGCATCGACGATTTTTTTGGCGATGTCGTACGAAAACCCCTGACGCCCCAGAGACGCCAGGTCCCGCTCCCGATAGTCCGGTCGATCGGATTTCCGGAACACGCCCAGCCGACGTCGTTTCGCGTAGTTTATGGCGGCCTGCATGTCAGGGTCGCCCGGTATTGTCTCCGCCAATCCGTCCAGCGCCGCCTCGATAACCTCCGTGTCCACCCCTTTCGCCGAAAGCTTCATGGTGATCGCCCGACCGGATACGCCGCGCCGATGCATACTGTTTGCCCGGCCGGCGGCATAGACGCTGTCATCCAGAATGCCCGATTTAAGCAGCCGCTCGATCAGATTGTCGGCCCAGACGGCGCCTTGCACCGGGTCTGTCCCATGCAGACGGGCGCTTTTGTCGACCCGCCGCATCAGCACACGGCGCAGATTTTCAGCCGAAGACGCATACCGTTCGAGATAAAGGAACGCCGCCTTCTCGAGCCGGTCTTTTGTCAGCGGTTTTGCTGTCTTTTTTTTCTTATTTTTTTCAAACACTTAAGAATTTTTTTCCTGTTTTTTCAAAATTAATTCCGGCAAGTGATGTCCATCACAGACGATTAGGCCCGTCTAGCATAAAACATACTCAACAACCGGGCGATGTCCGGTCAGTTTGAACCGATGAGGTCGGTGGCCAAATTTCCTGCCCCTCCCATCCGGCGTCGACCACAAAGGTTCGGGCGGCAGCGATCACAAGTCGCTGCCGCTTGTTTTTCTGCGCATCCCCGCATCGACAATCCTCTGCTTGCCCTGATTCGGCTGGATGACTAGAACACTGAAACACGACACCGCACCACGTCCGGAGCAACCATGTCCACCAAACAGAATACCGGGTCGACGATCGGGGCGAGCCTGTCGCCCCGCCGCTATGGGGCCGTAAACTGGGTCGGATTGCATGAGCTGTACCTGAAGGAAGTCAAACGCTTCCTGAAAGTCTTCACCCAGACGATCGCCGCCCCGGTCGTCACCACGCTGTTGTTTCTGGCGATTTTCTCCCTGGCCCTCGGACGCGCCGTAACGCAGGTGAACGGCGTTGATTTTCCGGTCTTTCTGGCGCCCGGCCTGATCACGATGGCGATGGTGCAGAACGCCTTCGCCAACACGTCGTCGTCGATCACCATCGCCAAGGTTCAGGGCAGTATCGTCGATGTGCTGCTGCCGCCGATCAGCCCCGGCGAAATGGTGACCGCCTATGCGCTGGGCGGCGTGACCCGAGGCTTGCTGGTCGGTGTCGTCTGCTGGATCACGATGTCGATTTTCGTGCCGATGAGCATTCACAATATCGGCTTTCTTCTGTTCTTCGCAGTGATGGCGTCGCTGATGCTGTCGCTGATGGGCATTCTCGGCGGCATCTGGGCCGACAAGTTCGATCAGATGGCGGCCGTGACGAATTTCGTCATTACGCCTTTCGCCTTCCTGTCGGGAACGTTCTATTCCATCGAACGCCTGCCCGAACCATTTTACTCGCTGGCCCATATCAACCCGTTCTTTTTCATGATCGACGGATTCCGGTACGGCGCCATCGGCCAGTCCGACGCCAATCCGTTTGTCGGCATGCTCGTTTTGGCCGGGGTAAACGCGGTTCTTTGGGCAATTGCGTGGCGCATGGTCAAAACCGGTTATAAACTGAAAGCATAGACCAGGCATGACGGCGCGGCCTGCCTTACCGGATCCCAATCTGCATCCGCAACGGTTCGTTCGGCCGAACTGGCTTGCCGTTCGCGCGCTCATCCGGCGGGAAATCCTGCGCGAGATCATGTTTTTCAAGCTGGCCCTGTTCGGGCCAGCCCTGCAGGCCATTCTGTTTGCCCTGGTTTTTACATTGTCGGTCGGATCGAACGTCCCCATGATTGGCTCCCTCACCCTGATGCAGTTTCTCGCTCCCGGGCTGATCCTGTCCGCGGCAATGCACAAGGCGTTCGAGACCATCGGTTATTCCTTCGTGTACGATAAGACCGAAATGCTGCTGGGCGATGTTTTCGGCGCGCCAATCACGCCGGCAGAAATCCTCCTCGGTTATATCGCAACGGCCTGCATCAGTGGCGTTTTACTTGGAGTAACGGTCTGGCTGGGTCTGTTGCCCTTCGGGATGATCCTGCCGCACGACCCGCTGGCCGCCGCCTATTTCGCCGTCGCCGGCATCATTATTGTCGGGCTTCTCGGCATGCTGGCGGGCATTCAGTCCGACAGATGGGATTCGATTTCCGCCAAGGATATCTTCATCATCACGCCGTTGAGCTTCTTGTCCTGCGCCTTTTTCCCGATTACGGCGCTTAGCGAGCCGTTTCAGACGATCATGGTGTTCAATCCGCTGTTCCACCTGATTGACGGGTTCCGCTATGCGATGACCGGTCAGACAGATGCCCAGCCGGCGATTTCAGCCGTAATCGTGTTCGTCATCCTCTGTGCTTTGACCTTTTTCTGCCACCGTGTTCTGCGAAGCGGCTACAAGATCAAACAATAGCAGGCGCGGAATCCCCTTGACCTGGGACGCCCGCTTCGCGTTTTCTGCGCCCTTCCTATTGGCAACAGACCTGAAAGATATCGCCATGAGCACCGCCGATACCGCCGTGATGAATACTTACGCCCGGTTCCCTGTCGCTTTCGACCGGGGCGAAGGCATGTATCTCTTCGACACCGACGGCAAACGATATCTCGATTTCTGCGGTGGCATCGCAGTCTGCTCTCTCGGCCATGCACACCCCCATCTGGTCGAAGCACTGACAGCTCAGGCAGGCAAGCTGTGGCATACATCGAACCTGTTCAAAATTCCGAACCAGGAAGAACTCGCAAGACGCCTTGCCGACAGCAGTTTCGCCGACCGGGTGTTCTTCACGAATTCCGGCGTCGAGGCGATCGAAGGCGCGATCAAGGCGGCCAGACGGTATCACGCCAAACACGGCCATCCGGAAAAATGGCGCACGATCACCGTCGCCGGCGCTTTCCACGGCCGGTCGCTGGCCACCATCGCCGCCGCCGGCAATGCAAAGTATCTGGACGGTTTCGGCAAGCCCGCTGACGGCTTCGACAATGTGCCGTTCGACAACATGAACGTTCTGCGCGACACGATAACGGCTGAAACCGCCGCCATTCTGGTCGAGCCGATTCAGGGCGAAGGCGGCATCAACCCCGTCTCCGTGGACTATCTGAAAGCGCTGCGCGAAACAGCCGACGAATTCGGCTTGCTGCTGATCCTCGATGAAATCCAGTGCGGCATGGGCCGGACCGGAAAGCTTTGGGCGCATGAATGGGCCGGTATCGAACCTGACATCATGGCCGCCGCGAAAGGCATCGGCGGCGGCTTCCCGCTGGGCGCGATTCTGGCCAAGGAAGATGCCTGTATTGGGCTGGAGCCGGGGACGCACGGCACGACCTATGGCGGCAACCCACTCGCCACCGCCGTCGGCAATGCGGTTCTGGATATCTTGCTGAAAGACGGATTCCTGGAACACGTCCAGCAGATGGGAAAAGCGTTGAGAACGGCCCTGGAAGGGCTGATATCGCGCCATCCGAAGATCTATGCCGAAGTTCGCGGCAGCGGTCTGATGCTGGGTCTGAAATGCACCGAAAACGTCGCCAATATCGATGTCATCAAGGCGCTGCTGGCCGATGGCATGCTGTCAGTCGGCGCGGCAAACAACGTCATCCGCCTGCTGCCGCCGCTGATACTGGAACAGGCACATATCGATGAAGCGATCGGGAAACTCGACCGCGCCGCCGAGAAACTGGAGACGGTCGATGCCTGATACAACGGCTGACCCCAGGCATTTCCTGGATCTCGACAAACTGCCTCCCGCGACGCTGAGGGGCATTCTGGACGATGCTCATGCCCGGCGGCCCGGCGGCCCCCTGGACAAGGACAAACCGCTCGACGGGCAGGTTCTTGCCTGCATTTTCGAAAAGCCGTCGACCCGGACGCGGCTGAGTTTCGATGTCGGTATCCGCCAGCTCGGCGGTGAGTCGATCATCATTACGCCGGCGGAAACCCAGCTTGGTCGGGGCGAAACCATCGCCGATACGGCACGGGTGCTGTCGCGCTACGTCGATGCGATCATGATCCGCACGACGAAGGAAGAAAAACTGCTGGAACTGGCGGAATATGCGACCGTACCGGTGATCAACGGCCTGACCGACCGCACCCATCCCTGCCAGTTGATGGCGGATGTGATGACGTTCGAACAGCATCGCGGCCCGATCAAGGGGCATACCGTCACCTGGTCCGGCGACGGCAATAACATGGCGACAAGCTGGATCCATGCCGCGGTTCAGTTCGACTTCACCCTGCGCATCGCCTGCCCGGAAACCCTGCCGCCGCCCGCCGACGTGCTTGAATGGGCGAAACAGCAGGGCAAAGAGGTCGTGGTGACACATGATGCCGGTGAAGCGGTTTCGGGCGCCGATTGCGTGGTTACCGATGTGTGGGTGTCGATGGGCGATGAGGGCGACGATCAGGCCCGGATGCGTCACAACATGCTGAAACCGTTTCAGGTGGATGAAACGCTGATGGCCCGGGCGAATCCGGACGCCATTTTCATGCACTGCCTGCCGGCGCACCGGGGCGAGGAAGTAACCGCGTCCGTCATCGATGGTCCGCAATCCGTTGTCTGGGACGAGGCCGAAAACAGGCTGCATGCCCAGAAAGGTATTCTTGCCTGGTGTCTCTCGTGAAAAGTTCCACCATTCCATCGAGCGAAATCAAACTGACGGCAACAAGCAATGTGGACGATGTCGTTCAGCCCTTCATGATCGAACAGACCGGCATCAATGGCCGGTTTGTGCGGTTGGGAAGCGCCGTGAACGATATCCTGTCGAAACATGCCATGGCCGTTCCGGCGAGCCGGTTGCTGGGCGAGTTCATGGCGCTTGCCGCCGCCCTGTCGTCGGCCCTGAAGTTCGACGGCATCTTTACCCTGCAGACCAGCAGCGACGGACCGGTGCCGCTGGTTGTAGCGGATGTCACGACCGCCGGGCATCTTCGCGGCCATGCCAGAGTGCGCGATGCCCTGCCCGACGCCGCCGCCATCGCCGCGGCGCCGGTGCCGGCATTGATGGGGGCCGGGCATCTGGCCTTCACCGTTGACCAGAGCGCGGTCGACGACCGCTACCAGGGCATCGTTTCGCTACAGGGCGAAACGCTGGCGGATTGCATCCATCATTATTTCGACCAGTCGGCCCAGTTCGACGCCAAGGTGAAGTTGGCCTGCGCCAGAACGGCCGGCGGGCAATGGCGGGCCGGCGCGCTGATGATCCAGCGCCTGCCGGAAGAAGGCGGCACTGGCGGGGTCGATGATCCGGATGCGTGGAACCGGGCGAAAGTGTTGCTGGATTCAGCCCGGCCCGACGAAATGACGGACCCGAATCTGACGCCGAACGATCTGCTGTTCAGGCTGTTCCACGAAGACGGCGTTCGGGTATTCGAACCGAGATCGCTGGCGGCCGTTTGCCGATGTTCGCGCGAGCGCATGTTGAACGCGCTGACCACGCTGCCGGAAAGCGACCTGCAAGAGATTGTGACCGACGGTTTCATTGAGATGACCTGTGAATTCTGCAATACAAGCAGACAGTTCACCCCGTCGGAGGTTGCCGACGCCAAGTCGGACAAGCGGGGCTGACACCCGGCAACAGGAGATCAAGAATGCGTGAGACACGGTTTCGGTTTTCAGAAGCGTTACCCGCGATAACACGCCGGACGGCGCTCGCGATGGTCGGTTCCGCGGCGGCCGGAATGGCCGTCACAGGCTGTGAAACAGAGGCGCAACTGCCCAAGTACGCCGCCATCACCTTTAGTCATCGTCGCGCCATCAATGTCCGCGCCGGCAACATCGTCGCGCGCACCACGTTCGTGAAACCGTTGAAAGCACCGAATGTCGAGCATGATTTCCCGGTCGATCTGGGTAAAACCGCAGAGCGTTGGGCGCATGACCGGCTTGCAACCACCGGCGGCGACGGCACGCTGACCTATACGGTTCTGGATGCCAGCGTTGTCGAAACGCCGCTGGAAAAAACCGACGGCATCACCGGGCTGCTGACGACGGATCAGTCGGAACGGTATGAAGGAACGGTTCGGGTGCGTGTGGAAGCCGAAAACCCCTCTACGGGTCAGACCGGCGAGACCGAGGTCGCCGTAAAACGCAGCTTCACGATTCCGGAAGACGCCACGTTCAATGAGCGTGAGAAAGTCTGGTATCAAATGACCGAAAAGCTGATGGCGGACCTCGACCGCCAATTGGAAGCGGCGATCCAGAAGCACTTGAGCGCGTTTCTAGACTAGTCGGCCGAACCGACCCTACCGATGCCTGTCCAGCTCTTCGCGGAACGGGCGGGCCAGCAGACCCTGGATGGCGTCATCGATGCCGGTTTGTCCGGTCAATATTGCATCGACCGCGAGGGATATCGGCAAATCCAGCCCGTCGCGTTCTGCGATGCGGCGAACAGCATCCGCCGTGCGAACGCCTTCCGTCACGGCGCGGCGCCTGCCAAGGATTTCTTCCATGGTCTTTCCCTGACCCAGTCCGTAGCCAAGCGACATGTTCCGTGATTGAAGCGACGAACAGGTCAGGACGAGGTCGCCGACGCCCGAAAGGCCCATCGCGGTTTCAACGTGCCCGCCCTTTGCCGCGATCAGCCGCGCCATTTCAGACAGGCCGCGCGTGATCAGCGCCGCCTTGGCGTTTTCGCCCAGTCCCTTGCCCGCGACGATGCCGCAGGCGATCGCCAGCACGTTCTTGACGGCGCCGCCCAGCTCCACCCCGTTGCGGTCATCCGAAAGATACGGGCGGAATATCTGCGATCCGAGGAGATCGACGATACGCTTCCCCGCGTCCTGATCGTGCGCCGCGACCACGGCCGCCGCCGGCAGGCCTTTCGCGAGTTCCGCCGCAAAGTTCGGACCGGACAGTACCGCGACAGGATTTTCACCGAGATTTCTTTCGGCAATCGCCGACAGCAATTCCAGTTTCTGGCAATCGATGCCCTTGGCGCAGATGGCGACCGGCACGCCGGCAGCCAGATGCGGTTGCATCGCCAGGGTGATATCGCCCACGGTTTGCGCCGGCGTGACGATCAGGGCGGCGACCGCGCCGTCCAGTGTGTCGGCAATGTCCCGGGTTGCCCGTAAACCCGATGGCGGAATGACATCCGGCAGATAATCGGGGTTACCCTTGCCCGCATTCAGGGAGTCGACAACCGATGCGTTTCGCGCCCACAGGACCGTTTCCAGTCCGTTTCGGCAACTGAGGCAGGCAAGGGCGGTGGCCCAGGCGCCTCCGCCGATGATCGCCAGCTTTTCAGACATTGGCATGATCCATCAACTCGACCAATGGCCAGCGAGGGCGGGCCTTGATATCCAGCGGGTCTGTCATACCCAGCCGATACCGTTCCAGCCCGGCCCAGGCAATCATGGCGGCATTGTCGGTGCAGAGATGCATCGGCGGCGCGAGGAAATGCAGTCCCTCGCTGTCTGTCAGGCCGGACAAAGCCTGCCGGAGCCGATTGTTCGCCGCCACACCGCCGGCAACAACCAGGGTTGGACCGACGCCGAAATCGGTTTTGAACCGGGCAATTGCGCGCCGGCATCTGTCCACCAGAACATCGGCGACCGCCTCCTGAAACGACGCGGCGGCATCGGCGGTGGTTTGCCGGTTCGCGGATTCCAGCTTTTCAATTGCATATCGAACCGCCGTCTTCAGCCCGGCGAAGGAAAAATCGCAATTGTCGCGTCCGACCATCGGCCGCGGGAACCGGAACGCTGACCCATCCCCTTCGAGAGCCGCCTTTTCGACGGCCGGCCCGCCCGGATAGCCCAGCCCCAGCATCGCCGCCGTCTTGTCGAACGCCTCGCCGACCGCGTCGTCGATGGTCCGTCCGTAGAGCCGGTACCGTCCGACGCCTTCCGCTGCCAGCAACTGGCAATGGCCGCCCGAAACCAGCAGCAACAGATAGGGAAATTCGATCGGACCGTCGGCAACCGACGCCAAGCGGGGGCTGAGGGCATGGCCTTCAAGATGGTTAACAGCGATGAAGGGCAGACCATGACACAGGGCGATGGCCTTTGCCGAAACAGCACCCACCATGACCCCGCCGATCAGGCCCGGACCCGTGGTTGCCGCAATCGCCGCTAGGTCCTTGAAGCCGATCCCCGCTTCGTCCATCGCCTGGGCGATCAGGCGGTCGAGATGATCGAGATGGCTGCGCGCCGCAATTTCCGGAACGACCCCGCCATAGGGTCGGTGATCGTCCAGTTGCGACAGAACGACATTGGCCAGAATGCGCCCGTCGCCGTCCAGAACGGCGGCCGCGGTTTCATCGCAGGAGGTTTCTATTCCAAGAATATAGGTCGTCGTCATTTTCATGGATTCAGGGTGTAGCCTAGACGGCACGGTTAGGCTACTGGTTGTGAATGATGACGTCTGATTTTCAACCCGGCCAAACGTTGCGTCTCGGCACGCGCGGATCGCCGCTCGCCATGGCGCAGGCCGTCGAAACCAAACAGCGGATCGCCGCCGCAGCGCCACAGGTAGGCATCGAGATCGTCGATATCAAGACGACCGGCGACAAGGTTGTCGACCGGCGGCTGGCCGAAATCGGCGGCAAGGGACTGTTCACCAAGGAACTCGACGACGCGCTGCTGGACGGTCGAATCGATTTCGGCGTGCACTCCATGAAAGACATGGAAACATGGCTGCCTGACGGTATCGAGATCGCCGCCGTGCTGCCGCGTGAAGATCCGCGAGACGCGCTGGTCAGTTATGTAGCGAACAGCATCGACAGCCTGCCGAAAGGCGCGGTCATCGGAACGGCTTCGCTACGCCGGCAGGCGCAATTGCTTGCTAGGCGGCCTGACCTTTCCGTCGTCATGTTTCGCGGCAATGTGCAGACCCGTCTGGAAAAGCTGGCCCGCGGCGAGGCCGCCGCAACGTTTCTGGCAACCGCCGGCCTGAACCGTCTTGGCGTTGAGATCGACGCCGTGACCCCGCTTGAGACCGACACGATGTTGCCCGCTGTCGCCCAGGGGGCGATCGCGATCACCGTTCGCGCCGGAGACGACAGGACACGCGGTATCGTCGCCCTTCTGAACGACGCGGAAACAGCCGCGCGTACAGCGACTGAGCGCGGGTTTCTGGCGGCGCTCGACGGGTCGTGCAGGACCCCGATTGCCGGACTTGCCGAGCTTTCCGGTGACGGATCGAAGATCATGTTCCGGGGGTTGGTCGTACGCCCGGACGGCAGCGGCCTGATGACAGTTGCCGATGAAGGCCCGGTAGAAGACGCCGAGGAAATCGGCTTGCGCGCCGGCCGCGTCGTACGGCCTAAAATGGACCGGGGTTATTTTGAATGAATGACGGTGATACGTCACCTGTTGTCTGGATACCGAGACCGATCGACGATGCGATAGACCTGTCCGCCGAGGTCAGCGCTTTGGGGCTGACACCGCTGGTCGAACCGGTCATGACGATCAACTATAACAACACGGTGCCTGACCTGACCGGCGTCACCGGGCTGGTTTTCACCTCCGCGAACGGTGTACGTGCCTTTGTCCGCGCCGCGCCGGACCGTCATATCCCTGTCTACGCAGTCGGATTGCAATGTGCGGAAGCCGCCCGGGCCGCAGGCTTCAGCACCGTCGTAACCGCCGGTGGAGACGTCGAAAAACTGGCGGCAACCATTGCCAATGACCGATCGCCAGAGGACGATATTCTTCTGCATGCCGCGGCCAGCGACCGGGCCGGCGATCTGTCCGGCTTGCTGGAGCGACAGGGATTCGATGTTCGGCGGGCGGTGCTGTATCGCGCGGATACGATCGACAAACTGCCCGACTCCCTGATCCGGCGGCTCGAAAGCGGCGGTGTTGCCGCCGTCATGCTGTTCTCTCCGCGAACAGCCGAAACGGTCGGCAGGCTTTTGAAGAACGCCGGATCGGATTCCGCTGGCATCCACGCCATCTGCTTCAGCCAGGCCGTCGCCGACAAACTTTCGCCGCAGGACTGGTCGGCTATCGCGGTTGCGCGGGAGCCGAGCCGGCCAAGCATACTGCAGGCATTGAATGCCGTATTGCCTGCAGATACGGCCCGCAGCACGGAAAGTACGGCTGAAACCGTCGGTGACGCAAAAAATCGGCAAAAGGACGGGACAGAAGCGCCCGGTACGCTTACACTGTCTTTGGATGGCAGCCGTACGCGTGACGGAAGTACACTTGTAAATGAAAAACCCGAAGGGGCGTCGGACATAATGAACGCAGAACATGTGATCGAACAATTTGGCGGAATCAGGCCGATGGCGCAGAAGCTGGGGATCGCCGTCAGTACTGTTCAGGGCTGGAAAACGCGAAATCACATTCCGGAAAACCGGTGGGAAGACGTGCGCGCGGCTGCGGCAAGCAGCGGCATCGATCTGGACGAAACGCACCGGATCGACGAGACCGCGGACACTGCGGAAGAGCCGGAACAGGAAGCGGAAGGCCCCTGGTCAGACGACCAGACCGATAAACCGGCGGACTCCGACGATCATGACATCGCATCCGATAAGCACGAAACGGACACGACCGAAACCGACACACCGTCGGAACGCCCGGCAGATGAGCACCATGGAGATGAGCATCAGGCGGACGAGCCCAGGCCGGCAGCCTCACCGCCTGCCGCCCCGCCACAGGCAAAAGCAACCCGCAGCGGAAGCGGCGGTTGGGCGCTGTTTCTGGCCCTGATCGCCCTTGCGGGCATCGCGACGCGCGGCTACTGGGGGCCTGCGATAGATCCGAAGGTAGAGGCGCATCTCACCAACTTTTTCGGCCCGCCGGTGAAACAGCAGGCAACGGCCGTCGACGAAACGATCCAGACCGATCTGGTGCGCACCCAGGAAGTGATGGCCACGATTCTGCAGCGGCTGGATACGATCGAACAGGGTGTCGGATTGACGGAAGGGTCCGAGGGCGACGGCAATATCTCGTCGGTTGCGCTGGACGCCGTCAAAGACCGGCTGGCCGCACTGGAAAGCCAACTGGAAACGGCTGTCACCGTCTCGAAAGACGGCAATGTCGATCTGGCGGCCCTGCAATCCGCACTGACCGCTCTCAGGACACGCATGCAGGCTCTCGATGAAAAGGCCGATGCCTCGATCCGGACATCGCGGCTGGACATCGATACATTCCGTGATCAGCTAACCGCCATCACCAACGATCTGGAGACGGCGAATACATACATAAAGTCTCTGGGCGAACGCCTTCTGCTGCTGGAGAACACACCGGGCAACCCGGCCATCAGTTCGGCCGCTCTGGTTCTCGCCATCGGGCAGCTTGAAACCATTGCCGATACGGGAACGCCTTTCAACGACACCCTGCCGGGATTGCGGGAACTGGCCGGTGACGACGCTGAAATTCTGGCGATTGTCGATTCTCTGAAGGAAGCCTCGTGGAACGGGGTCACCACTTTGTCCGTGCTTGCCGGACGTTTCGACAAAATAGCCGCAACAGTCGATGCGGCCGAGACAGCGACGACAGACGGCGACTGGATCGATGAAAGTCTTGCGCAATTGCAGTCGGTGGTCAGCATCCGGCGCACCGACGCGGCGCCGGATGCGCCGGCCGCCACGAAGGCGGAAGCCGCCCTCGCGCGTGGCGATCTGGCCGCCGCAATCGATCTGGTTGCGCCGTTCAGGAATGCCGACGACGAGATTGCGGCGTGGCTCGACGCGGCGGAAGCCCGTCTTGCCGTCGATACCGCAATTTCCAGCTTACGCGCCCATGCCGTCGCCCGTCTGCGCGCCCTGGCAAACGATCGCAAGAACTAAGGGTCAACCGATATGTTTCGCGCCATACTGATCTTCGTAAAAATCGGGATTATCGTCACCGCCGGTATTCTGCTGACCGAATATCCCGGTGAATTCGTTATCGACTGGCAGGGATGGCGTATCGAATCCTCGCTGGTGGTGCTGGCCCTCGCCGTTGTCATCGCCGCCATTCTGATCGCCATGCTGACACGCCTTGTTACCGGCGTGCTGCATGCGCCGAAACATTTCATCGACGCCCGCCGCAGCGCGCGCCGCGAACGCGGATACAAAGCCCTGACCCAGGGACTGGTCGCCGTCGCCGCGGGCGACACGGCGGAAGCCCGCAAACAGTCCAAGCGCGCCGAAGCCCTGATCTCCGACCCGCCGCTGACGCGTCTGCTTGCCGCCCAGACCGCACAGCTCGACGGCAAGACGGAAGCCGCGCACGATTACTTCACCGAAATGCTGCAAGACCCGAACACGGCATTTCTCGGTATTCGCGGCCTGCTCACTCAGGCCCTGAACGAGGGCGATCTCGCCGAAGCCCGCCGTCTAACCGAACAGGCCAACAAGCTGCGCCCCGGCACCCCGTGGGTGGTGCGCCAGTTGATCGATCTGCAACGGCGGGAACGCAACTGGGGCGCGGCGGTCGACACTGTCGCCGAGGCGATCAAACGCAAGAGCCTGCCGGAAAGCGAGGCCAAGCCGCTGAAAGCGACCCTGCTGATGGCGCAGGCGCAGGAAAAGTATTCCGCCGGCCTGAAGGATACGGCGCTGAAACTGGCGACCGAGGCCCACAAGCTCGATGTAACGCTGATATCAGCGACCGCGATGATGGCCCGGCTGCTGGCCGAAAAAGGCAAACAGACAAAGGCCGCGAAACTGATCGAGGAATGCTGGGCCCGCACCCCCGATCCGGTGCTTGCCCGCGCCTTTGCCGACGTCGCCCCGCCGGGAACCGACGATCTGGCGCAGGTTCGCCGGTTCGAAACCCTGCTGAGCCTCAATCCGGGCGATCCCGAAAGTCATATGGCGTTGGCCGAGGCGTCGCTGAAGGCCGGCTTGTGGGGCGAGGCGCGCAATCATTTGTCGAAGGTGATGACCGACGACCCCGAACCCCGGCTGTGCCGGTTGATGGCCATGCTCGAGGAATCCGAACACGGCGATCTGGAAGCTGCGCGCCAGTGGCTAGCGAAAGCAAGCGGCGACCTGCCGGCTGAAACCGAAGCCGCATAGGCCGGAAACTCTCTGTTTCTAACGTCTCGGACAAAAAAAGAGGCCCGGTGTTAGCCGGGCCCTTCAGGCGAGGGAGAGGAAGAAGTATGAAATGCCGTCAGGAGACGGCGTGTCGTCTCAACTGTCCCTAATATAAGGTTCGCCGTGGTATTCCGCAGTGATATGGGTCACACTGCGAAAAATTACTTCTCGTGCTTGCAAATTGACGCGGACGCCCGTATTTTCCGCGCCGCTTGAAGATATCTGTTCGTCTTCGTCTCTGTGCCGCGTTAGCTCAGCTGGTAGAGCATCGCATTCGTAATGCGGGGGTCGGGTGTTCAAGTCACCCACGCGGCACCATTATTTCAATACCTTAGGGTATTCTCTATACTATCTGCTTCTTCAGACTGTGCCCAAACTGTGCCAGCTGAGGCATTGTGCCTGTCCAGAGCGGCAATGGCCGATTTCTGAAAATCCGGAGCAAGATGGGCGTACCGTTGCACCATGGCGAGCGATTTGTGCCCTGTCAGGTGCATCACCTCATAAATCGATACGCCATTCTGGACCAATCGTGAGGCAAACGTGTGCCGCAGGTCATGGAACCGGAAGTCCTTCAATCCCGCCGCACTTCTGGCGCGATCAAAAGAAGACCGGCAATCGTGCATCACCTTTCCCTTCCAGGTGAAGACCGGTCCTGATAATTGTGGGCCGAGTTCCAGAAGTACCTGACGGGCACGGGCCGTCAGTCGGATTGATCGATCCTCTCCGTTCTTTGTATCCACGAAGGTGATTCTCGATTGATCCATGTCGACATTCCGCCAGTCCAGCCCCAACAGTTCTGATCGCCGTCCACCGGTATCGACGGCAAAGGCGATGATCTGTCGAAGACGTGACGGTGCCGCTTGCATCAGACGATGTTCTTCGTCCGACGTTAGCCAACGACACCGGGTTTTTACTTTCTTGGTTTTTGGAAACGTCGGTAACGATACCAAATATCCTTCACGGCACGCCTTGTTCAGGATCGCCCGTAGCGTTGCAAGGTCCCGCTGAGCGGTACCAGGCTTAACCGTTGCCAATCTGTCCTCCGAAAAGCGGAGAACCTCTCTATGCGATATTTCTGCTACGTTCATCCCATCAAACCGATCTAGAAGGAGTTGGAGACGGTATTTCACATTTGTTTCATACCCATTCAAATTTGCACGCTTACGCTCCTGTGCGTACCGCAACAGGGCTTCTCTGAACGGCGTATCGGGAACGGCCCCAAAATGATCCTCCAGAAACCTGTCTTTCTCCCATTTGGCAGCGAGTGCCTGTGCTAGTTTCTTATCGTCAGTCCCAGTGCTTCGGCGTCGACGGATACCGTCTGTGTCGTAGTACTGAACCCACCACTTCGTTGATCCTTTTCGTTTGTAAAGTTGCATGATTGCCTTTTCCTCTTCGTGGTTGAGGTCCGGGCGTTGTCGCGGGATTTATTCTGCTCTGCATGGGCGACGATATCAACGATGTCCCAGCGCCGGGAACGGGCCCCGTAATCCACATAGGCGATGCACAGCCGGTCGAAGGTCTCGACCGACAGGCAAAGCCATGCCGCCGCCTCGCTTCTGGTCAGATAGCGGCGCGGTGGCAATGGGGCACTGATAGCCGATGTGTCTTCCGTAACGGGCAAAGCAACAGTCCTGATCTTCAACGTGAACCTATAGTTCAATCAAAGCTGATGCCGGATCGGAGCGATCATTCCCGTATCGTTACGAGAAGCACGGGAACGCCCATACCGGACACCCGGCGAATCAGCGCGACCGGTATACGGAAAGCTGCTTCGACATTTCAAACCCGTATACGTATACGTAACGGGAATTCAGGTATTTTGAGAAAATTGAAAATAATTTCGGAAACTGTTTCCAGATCCCTACGTATACGTAGGGGAAAGCACTGTTACTGATTTTCAAAATGACACGCCATCACGCGCATTCCTGTTCTCGGAAAATATCCAAATACCGAATCGGTGGTTTCGGAATGATTCAATTTTAAGGCTGATTATCAGACAAGAACGTCCGCTCCTGATATTGATGCGGACAGGTACCTCTGTAAGTCGGAATGACCCTAAAGTGCCATCAACGGACTATCTTCTGCGCGTTGCTCAAAAGACAACTAGCCTATTGGTTTAAATTTACCTTGGAGGACTGCTTGGGGTAGTTGTGCACATGCTGGAAGGTTCCGTCGGCGCGACGCACAACCAATTCCGACGGCCGGTGTTCGCGCACATAGCGGCGACTCGTCTTTAGGCCTTCAGCCTTGTTCTCAAAAAACATGGAAGGTACGTCGGATTTGTCCAGTAACAGCGCCCATCGCCCATCATTTGCCTTCTGGAAGTAGTAGCGCGCCTTGGAGGTCGATTCCCCAAAATCCAGAACCGGTTGTACGCCTTCGCTGATCCTTTGAAACATTGCACGCAGGTCCCAGAATCCTGTCTCCACTCTGGCTTGCAAGTTGGACCAATGTTCTTCGCCACCTTTGCGCAATTCTGAGAGCGGCTTTTCACCGGTCGTTTTGAGGTCGTCAAGGCGATTGCTGATATCTTTCATTCCAAAGTTGCGTAATTTTCCCCCGAGTTCCTCTAGACTATCGCCTATTTCCTGTGCTCGTATTTGCAGGTGCTTGACGGTCCTCTCCCAATCGATAGGTGTTACAGTTCCTGAGACAAAATCTGAGTCTTTTCGCTGGGTGGCAAGCTGAGAGCGAAACTTCTCGATTCGGTCGTTGAGGGAATCCAACTCCTTCTCAGCGTCCCGTGTGTATTTTTCACTGTCTTTAGGTCTATTCATTAACCCCTCCTGTCGGCTGGCGTATGTTAGAATAATGCCTAAAACGACTGTCATACAAATCTAGAGGCACCTCAGATCAATCATTTTGCATCAAGATAACGTAGACAAACCGGACAGCCCTTGGTGCGTCTACTCAAGAAACTGGTCTCTTGCAAAATCAAATCAACAAAATTCTGGTACCTCCTCCCGAGCGACTTTTTCAACATTGTCTGCCAATTCCCGAACTCATATGATCACGTCATTGTATTGTTTCTCGATCAAGGGCATAGGTGCAGCTTAGGTTTCGGCACTCGTTATGTGTCAGAGCATGCGTCGTTGAATATGGTTTTGAAAGCAGGCCGTTTTTGATCCGAGTTTTATCGAGTATTTGGGCTCTTCTTCTTGGCATTGTCTTAATCATGCTGGGCAACGGCATGCAGTTCACGCTTATCGGCTTGCGTGGCGAGATCGAGGGCTTCTCAGCACAGGAACTAGCGATTGTCACCTCCGGTTATTTCACGGGGTTTCTGATAGGTGCGCGCCTGACCCCGGTGATGATTCGTCGCGTCGGTCATGTCCGCGTTTTTGCGGCGCTCGGTAGTTTTATGTCTGCTGGTTTGATCGCTTTCACGTTGCTCGCCGAGCCCTGGGCGTGGACAGTCTTGCGTGTTCTTGTGGGGTTTTGCATGTCCGGTATCTACGTTACCGCAGAAAGCTGGCTAAACTATGCTGCCACGAACAAAACTCGAGGCAAGGTATTGGCGGCATACATGATCGCCCAAACGATTGGCATTATAGGGGCTCAGGGTCTCCTGACGTTAGGAGACGCTGAAACAGCCTCATTGTTCATTGGTGCGTCAATTCTGGTTTCCATCTCTTTCGCGCCGGTGCTTTTGTCCGTTAACCCGGCTCCGGTGACAGAGGTTGCTCAACCAATGCCCCTTCGTGAGCTGTTTTCGAGTTCGCCTCTGGGTACAGTTGGGATTTTTCTGTTGGGCAGTATTTATGCAACACAATCCGGAATGGGGGCTGTCTTCGGCGCCCAAATTGGCTTGTCTGTAGATGAGATCGCATTGTTTGTTGCGATGCTTTTTGCCGGCGCATTGCTGTTTCAGGCTCCAATAGGGTGGCTTTCAGACAGAATGGATCGGCGCAAGCTAATCTTCCTCGCGTCGGCTTTTGGTGCAGTCTGTTGCGTGATTGGTTGGTTTGCTGGAGGCAGCCTGTTGCCGCTACTTGCCGCCGCCTTCTTCGCAGGAGGAGTGACCACCCCGCTCTATGCACTGTTTCTTGCCTATACAAATGATTTCCTGTCGACTGAAGCGATGCCTGCGGCGTCAGGCACACTTGTGCTTACATTCGGGGTCGGAGCGATTTTGGGTCCGCTGCTCGTCGGCTGGTGGATGGAGCAACTTGGTCCGTTTGCATTCTGGTTGGTGCTTGGGGCGACGTTCGCCTCTATCGCAATCTATGCGCTTTACCGGATGACGCAACGCCAAGCCACACCGGTGGCAGAGACAGAAAGTTATCTGGGCGTGCTGCCGACCGCTTCGCCACTCACAGTCGAAACGGCAAACACCTGGTCAGCAGAGCAGCCAGACTCGGATGACCAAAACTCAAGTGGAACGGACGAGAATCTCTCAAAATAAAATCGTTGGCTTCGGGTCAAATCAAGTTCACTTGGACTAGCGGATATTGCTTCCGCTTCCGAGCACCAAACCAGATATTCAGGCCGGTTCTGTCTATTGCACATCCAATAACGGACACTTCAGGTGAGGGTCTAGATGGTCGCCTTCGTGCGAAGAACTGACATTTCCTGATGCCGAATAGGATTGTATTACCTATCACAAAATGCTCGGTCTATCGTTTCGTCTTTTGTGTCGTTTCCATTAACCCGCCTTTTGCGCTTTTGTTGCTGAGGCGACCGCCAAATGATCTGCTGTTGCACGATTGAATACGACTTCCACTACACCGGCAACGACGATCAAAGTTGCGCCTGTGGCTTCCCGCCAACCGAAATTCTCGTCTGTTAGCAGGGCCGCGCTGATCACCCCAACGACGAGTTCGGAAAGCAGCAAAATTCCGAAAACGCCTGTCCCAATTTTTGATGGTGACCAAAACAAGATGGCGGTCGTTGGCAGGACAAACAGCAATGAAATCCCCAGCAACAACGGGAGACTTACCACTGCCATGTCTAGAGTTGGAATTGCGCCAATCGATCCCGCCAAAATGGGGTACTGATAGACCGTTGCAATCAGCCCGAAGACAATAACGATAAATAGAAGGGGAAATACCCCTTCCGGCTGTTCAACCTCTGTCCGCGCCGCACCGGCGGCAACAAGCATCCCGCCGATCAAACCAAACCAATCCCCTAACTTCACTGGGATCGGTACACCGGCATCTGTACCGACAGCTATCCAGACACCCGCCAACGCCAAAACAAGTGTTGCCGCTCGTGGCCAGCGAGGCCGGCGCTTCAGGAAAACTGCTTCAATGAGCGTAGCCCAAAGCGGCGTCATGTAAAAAAACACCAACGCACGGATTACGTCGGTAACCAGGAATGAGTTTGCATAGAAAATTACGCCACTGCCTAGCAGCAAGCCGCACGCCCAATGCCGCAGCCCGATCTGCTTCCCGTTCCATAGCCGCCAAACGGCAATTGGCGTTAAGACCGCGAATGAAATGACATACTGGGCAACAGTGCCCCAACCACCTGTCATCCCAGCATCCAGTAACAGTCGCTGTGGTAACCAATACAGACCCCACGCGCCTGCTGACACGAACACGACAAAACAGATGAGAAAGTAGCGCGGGTGGCCCATATGCTATTCCTTAAAGGCACGATATGCGCCACTCGCGTCAATTATACAGTCATGTATTTCCGATTGGAAGGTAACCGGCCGTCAAGGGGGATAGATTAAGCACTATATGTCGGCGATCCTTCGTTGTCCGCCAAGGGTCATCTTCAAACGTGTCGCGAATCGATGAAATACGTCTGTTCCAGAGGGATTGGCGGACCGTTGGTGCCATCGCGTCTACCCCTCACCCGAAAGCAGACATAAAACTCTATCCGGGAGATCGGCTGATTAATGCCAATAGCAGCCAGTCAGGTTTGCGGAGCAATTGAACTAGTTTGTACAGCTTTGATGGCCCAACATTGGCCTGTGATAGACTTACTTGCGCAATAGCGGCTCAGCCAATTCCAGGGCTTCTGCTGTGGTAATAAGGGACATTGGCTGCACAATGCTTCGTATAGATTCAGCAATCTTCATATTGTGCCGTAGGGCTATCGCACATTTCTGGATCGTATCGACATCATCGGAAGATACCTTGATGTTCACGTTAACTGAGAAACGTTCATCCGTCGCCTCTTCAGCTCCGCCGCTATTTTTGCTTTCCTTGTCATTGGCGGGCTCTCTCGTATCGTAGTCACCGGTGAGGTAGGGCAGATACTGCCGATCTGTTTGCATGATGTGCATACGGAGCCATTTGGACAGGTAAAGCAAAAGCTTATCGGGATCGAGTTTCTCTGGACAATCCTGTTCTATTTTTCTTATTGCTAGGATCACTCTGACAAATTCGAGATGTTTCATATGATGCGCTGCCAAATCCGGATAGGCGTAGTCACGCATCAGTTTCTCTTCCCTTTGGAAGTGCTCCTTTACATATCGGGACAGTCTCTCTGTTATCTGAGAAAGATGAATGGATGCGGCATCGTCTTCAACATGCTGTGCCAGGGCGTTGACGACATCAAATAACTCACGATGGTCGTTGTCTATAAGTCGAATTCCGACAGAGTATTTCTCTGACCATTCCATATAAACCAACGTTGCTATCCCTTACTGCAGCTAAGGTTCATTCTTGTCGACATCCGGACATTTTTCGAAAAGCCATAACTCCGCTCTGAGCCAATGATTTGTTACCACGATTTGGCTGTGGCTGCTGTGCGGAGTCAACAGGATTCATCTCACTAGACTATTAGAGCCTACATAGAAAACTATCAACTTAGGAGGTTCACGTTATCGTGCTTTAACAAATATAAATTGCTATGGATCGATAAAAGTGAAACAATAATATCCTACTGTTTTTATTAGTAAAATCTTTCCTTTCATATGATTGTTCTTCTTGGAGATTAGATACTGAAACAATTAAAGGTACCGGATACATTTCTTATTAAATTTGACGGTATTGATGCCGAGCATAGAGGTCTAGTTGACCTACTGAACGGCCTGCGATCCAAGCTTGAAGACGGCAAGCTTCATGCTCTGAACGACCCCCTTGGCGAATTCTATCGTTTACTTGCGCTTCATTTTGAGCACGAGGAAGCTGAGATGCGGGGCATCGGTTACGATGCGATTGATGCGCATGTGGTGCACCACACGCATTGTTTAGAAAGAGTCAAAGAATTGGCGATAAAGTACCGTTCAGCCGGGTCACTTACAGAGAATATTCTGATTCAGTGTTTCGATACTATTATCGAAGACATTGCCAAAGCCGATCTGATGTTTGGTGAGTTTTTGGACGAGAAGGGGTTAAGGGAAGGCAGCGACTATTTAGGCCAGGCCCACACAATCCGTTAGCAGATACGCTGCGAATACTATAAAGCGATGACAACACCCGGAAAGCTATTTATGAATGTCGCATCTTGAAAAATTTGGAAGCGGAATTGCTTGCCTTCTCAAAGCGGGAATTCGTTACCGACCATGACATCTACAGAAAGCTTTTAAGTCTGTCTCTAGAGTATGCCGACGGCGACATCGGTTACTTTCATCTGTATGACGAAGAACATGGGCAAGTGCGACTGCCAATATGGACCGATGCTGTTCTTAAAGGATGTCTGACGGACGAAGAAAGCCACTACAACCTCACAAATGCCGGTTTTTGGGCTGATTGCATCAGGCAGAAAGCAACTACCGTTCATAACCATGTTCAGACATCGAATGAGAAACTAAATTTGCCTCCCGGACATGTTGAGTTCGCTCATCATATCAGCACACCGATAGTACAAGATGGGAAAATTGTTGCAGTTATCGGCCTAGGTGGAAATAGCACTCCTTTTACGAAGGCGCATTCGATTGCATTGGAGCAAGTGGCATCTCGCGGATGGTCGGTTGCAAGTCAACAAGTTGCAGGTCGCCTGCAAAAGACGACCGCAGAGCATCAGAAATTTGACAGCAAGCCCACACGAGATTCGCTATTCGAGATGATCGTCACGATTGGCAGAGCCATTGAGCTTCGAGATGAGTACACTTACCGGCATCAGGAAAATGTTGCGTACATAAGCGGCCGAATTGCGGCAACCATGAACCTGACCGAGGAAGAGCAGTTTGGCCTCTATCTCGGTGCTTCGATCCATGACATTGGCAAACTGGGGATTCCATCGCTCATCCTGAACAAAACTGGCAAAATGATTCCTGTCGAAATGGCGCTCCTAAAAATGCATCCAGAGTATGGTGCCAATATGTTTCTGGGCTCAGAGCTTCCCTGGCCCATCCACAAGATGATCCTGCAACATCACGAGCGCCTTGATGGCTCTGGTTATCCAAATGAACTGACGCAAGACGATATTTGTATCGAGGCAAGAATTATCGCTGTTGCTGATACTTTCGATGCGATGGCCGCTGACCGACCTTACCGAAAGGCGCCAGGAAGAGAGGCCGCCTTAGCCGTACTAATTGAAGGCCGAGGAACATTATATGATCCTTATGTCGTTGATGCATTCAGAGCCTGTCTGAAAAACGATCCTTTGCTCAATGGAGAGAACTACCTCGAACGATAAGTTTGCAACCTCTTGAGAAATTATCAAAAGGCGGATGGATATTGGCTCGATCATAAACGACGAGGAAACCGTCCGGTTCTGGAAACTAACGATTAGAGTCGGGTCATCCTTAAATGGTCTGCTGTTTGCCAAATAGCTACTGGTTACAATGGCTAATCGAACGTTTAGGGATAATCCGCCCGATATTCATCCGATAGCGAAAAAGCGCCGGGGAACTGGATTATGACTGGGTAGCGCCAGAAACGGCCACGCATTTTTATCAACTATGCGAATGTCAGCTAAATTCGATCTCAATGTCTGAGAGCTTTTCGAGGTTACTTTTTTCAAAAGACCTTGCTTCAATGAAGGGTTTCATTCTGAGGTCTGACTTTATTATATGATCGACTAGCCACTGTTTAAGCAGGTCAGTAATTTCCTTCACAACCGACGCGTTCAAGATGTTGCCCTGCTTCTTAACATCATCAAACGCTAGTTCAAGGGTCCTTATAAGATGCTTGTGTTCCTGAGCATGTGATTCTCGATAGGGATAGTCTATTTCGTTCTGGATACTCTCTTCGCGTTTGAAATGAGTCTGCGCATAAAATTTGAGTGCGTATAATATTTCTAATCCTTCATCGTTCGTAAGGCCATCCGCTCCAAGCTCTTCAAAGCGGTTGATGATCTCTATCAGATGTCTGTGATCTTCATCTATTATGCTACCATCAACGGTAAGGTTATCTCGCCACACAAGTGTCATTTATAGATTGCCTCATATGAAAACTGTTAAAACTCCGATATCCAGACCTGCTGCTCGATTTTGTCCTTTGCACACCCGATAACAGACGTTACCAAGCGGAGCATAAACAGTTTGTTCAATGCCACAATTCGGATAATACGATTGCACGAAGCGTCATTATAAGGATTGGATAACGCGTGATCAGTAAAAGTTTTAAAGCGATGTGTAGTATGCGTGCATAATATCATAGGCTTGCTTATCGCGGCTTTTTATAAGTTCGAGTCCATTCAGTTCGGAAATATCTAGGAAACCCTCTTCTTGGCGTAGTTCGTCCATCGACATTACTCGAAATCCCATTGACCAATCTGGGAATGCCCGCGTCGAGGTTTTCACGTCATCAAGAATCGTAAAATTTCTGTTTCGAACATCAGTTGAGATATTTTCACAAAGCTTGGCTATATCATCATGTTGTCCTTCGATACATTGGATAAAAAATGACCCAACGTGGATCAAGACGCCGGTGATTTCATGTCGAACATTCAAACTCCTAGCTTCAGCCAGCAGATTAATGAGGTCTTGATCCGTCATTAATTTCGTTTGCTGGCTAACATAAAGCACGCGCCGCATCATACATGTACCCTTCTTCGATTGACGGGACAGACCGCCATTCCCGTTGCAGATATAACCTGTTCCTTGTAACGAAAACGCTGATCTAAATCAGTTTATTGTGTCCCGCGAAATCTCCCACTCTATTGGTTTGATAAAGCGACCTCGCCCACCCCAACAGCCTTGTCAGTCCTACCTGCAGCTTTGGCAGGGTTTGGGCTGCTCCGATTCATAAGGTCAAAGGCAGCTTAACATCACGGGTTTTGTCATAAGAGCCACTGCGGAGCCCTTCTTCATATCCGCTTCGGGTCAGATTCGGAAGTTTGAGAGGATCAATAAGTATATCCGTTTTAGATTTCAAAGCGGACTTAACAATCAACGAATAGCCGATGTGCCCAAACTGTGCCCATTTAGTTCTGTACTATTAGGTTTTATTAGGTGTTTTTTGGGTTTTGGTTGCGACAACACCCAAACATTTTGTTGAAATTCAATGGTTTAGTTGTTTACTCACCCTTTTCGTAATGCGGGGGTCGGGTGTTCAAGTCACCCACGCGGCACCACCTTCCCGAAATTCGTTGAATCCGAAACCGACGCTTTGCGATATCGGCTGCCTGAAGCGTGCCGACAGCACCGGTTTGTGGTTCCTGCTGTCCCGGTAAACACAGCCTTTTGAGGCGCAACAAGCGGCGCGGATCGCGAAAGGCATTGGCAAAACAGGCCGATTCCCCATATCAGATGGGTGTACAACCGTGAATACGGGAGACGAAAACCATCATGTCAGGCACGCGTATGCTGGCAACCAGCAAGTTTCTTTACCTTCTAACCTTGTGTTGCGCCGTGTTTGCCGTTGCGCCGGCACAGGCGGATGAGGATCTCGGTCGTTTCAACGACTGGCAGGCCCACACCTATCAGGAAAACGGCGGCACGGTCTGCAACATGTGGTCCCGGCCGATCACCCACGAGGAAGACGGACGACCCCGCGGCGATATCTTCGCTTTCGTAACGCATCGCCCGAACGACGGTGGCCGGCGGGACGAAGTATCGCTGGAAATGGGATACCCCGCCGATCCGAACAAGCCGGTCGTCGTGACGATTGGTTCCGGCACCTGGCAGTTTTTCTCGGTCGACAGCAGCGCCTTTGCCCATTCCTCAGATGATGCAGCCGTCGTCAAGGCAATGCGGGCCGGCAACAGAATGACCGTCGTGGGCGTTTCGACACGCGGCACCGAAACCAGGGACGTCTATTCCCTGTCCGGCTTCACGAAAGCGCACCAGGCCATCAACAAGGGATGCGGATTCTAGGGCGGTTCACGTTTCAGGAATTCGTTAGCCGGCTGACCCGTCCGGTCCTGATATTCCAGTGGAACAGGGCCGGCGCCAGAACTCTGTCATACAGAAAACAGGCGCACGGATAGATGATTGGCAGAGAAACGACGCGCGCGATCCAGTTCAGCCGCGGTACGCCGCGCCAGATTGCCAGAAATGCGTCGACACCGCCCAGCAGGCGGCCATCCGTCGTCTCGACATAGAGCCTGCGGAGAATCTCGTCCTCATCGATTCCCCTGTCTTTCAGCGCCGCGCGCGACTGGCTGACATCGCACCAGTCCATGGATGCCTTGTCCGCCACCGCGCACTGCCGGTAATGATCGATCTCCGTCCGGCAGACCGGGCAGGCGCCGTTATAGTAGGTGGTCGGTTTTGCGTCCGATTTCTCGCTCATGCTCTCAATATCGATCGCCACCGAATAAAGGCAAGCCATCGCGCCGATTGCCGCAATGCCGTAAATTCTGTATGAACCGGCATCATGACACAGGCTGCCAACCCTTCCGTGACATCCCCTGACCTGTCGGATTTTCTTCCCGGCGGGGCGCTTTCCCGTGAAAAACAGGCTGACAACGGGAAAACCTGGCTGATCGGACAAGACCGGGCTGCCCTGTCCGAGCTGGTTGCCGATCTCGGCGAGCCGGCTTTCAGGGCGAAACAGCTTTACCACTGGATTTATCATCGTGGCGCGCGCGATTTCGAGTCGATGACTAATGTGTCGAAGACCCTGCGGGCGAAACTGTCGGAAATCGCCAGTCTGGATCGCCCCGCCGCCACATCGCATCAGGTATCTGAAGACGGCACCCGGAAATGGCTGTTCCGTTTTGCCGACGGCAACGAGGCTGAAACGGTGTTCATTCCCGATGCCGATCGCGGCACCCTGTGCGTTTCAAGCCAGGTCGGCTGCACCCTGACCTGCACCTTTTGCCATACCGGTACGCAGCGCATGGTGCGCAACCTGACCGCAGGTGAAATCGTGGCGCAATTGATGGTCGCCCGCGACACGCTGGGCGACTGGAACCTGCCGGGTGACGAACGGCGGCTGACCAATGTCGTGTTCATGGGCATGGGTGAGCCCTTGTACAACACCGACAATGTCATCGCGGCGATCAACTTGATGACCGATGGCGACGGCATCAGCCTGTCGCGCCGGCGGGTAACCGTTTCGACGTCCGGCGTTGTCCCCGATATTGAAAAAGTCGGGGCCGAAACAGGGGCGTTGCTGGCGATTTCCCTGCATGCGGTGCGCGACGAGTTGCGCGACGTTCTGGTGCCGATCAACAGGAAGTTTCCGCTGAAGACCCTGCTGCAGGCGGTTCGGGCCTATCCGGGTCTCGGCAATGCCAAACGGGTTACGTGGGAATACGTCATGCTGAAAGGCGTCAACGACAGCATCGCGGACGCCAAGGCCCTGGTTCAGTTAATCAAGGGCATCCCGTCGAAGATCAATCTTATCCCGTTCAACCCGTGGCCGGGTACGGATTATGACTGTTCCGACGACGAAACCATCGAGAAGTTTGCCCAGGTGGTCTGGGATGCCGGCTATTCCGCGCCGATTCGCACGCCGCGCGGCCGCGACATTCTGGCCGCCTGCGGCCAGTTGAAAAGCGCCAGCGAACGGGCCTCGAAGTCCAGACGATCCGACTCTTCTTCGGCGTCTGCTTAACGCCTGAGTCATCCAAAATTATCCGATTATCACTTGCGTCTAATCCATGTTTGTCATATTTTTTTGCGAATGATTATTATTTGCAAATACTGAAAGACGCCGATGAAACGCAAACCCGATCCGACACGAAAGCAGCCCGGCCGCCCCGCATTCACCGATGCGCAATCCGGGCCGTCCTTGCTCGCTTCCCTGAGTTTCGTCGAACAGTTACTGGTCTGGTCGTTTCGAATGTGGATGCGGCAAAGCGACGAAAGCATCGGCGTTCTGTCCATGCTAAAAGAGTCATGGCGGTTTGCCCGCGTCGAACCGCTGTTCGGCACACTGGATTCGTGCATGACGATCGTCGTGGTCACCGCGTCGCCGTCCCTGCGGATCGGCGTGCAGAACCAGCCCGTGCTGACACTGGATGAAGCACGATTGCTCGCGGTTCTGTCTTCGCTGCAGCAAAACGATATCGGCAGGGCGAAGGAAATTCTGTGCAGCCGGTTGCCGTGCGCGGCGACGCGGATCGGCGCACCCGTCTTCGATACGCTCGCGCGCGGTCTTGGCCATGCCGGCCATATCCTGCCGAACCGCTGCTGGCCGCTGGCGGAATGGGACGACCTCGGCAGTCTGACACTGGAATCCGACCGGCTGTTTTCCAGCACCGCGCACTAGCCGACAATCTCTTCCGCAACCGTTTCACCGGCATTGCACCTTGGCGCGCGATGCCTATACTCCGCCGCCGTCTGGATCGTTTGGAGCGGGGGATTTCATGGCTCAAGATATCAAGAAAGTCGTGCTGGCGTATTCCGGCGGATTGGATACATCCGTTATCCTGCGCTGGCTGACGGAAACCTACAACTGTGAAGTCGTAACCTTCACCGCCGATCTCGGTCAGGGCGAGGAACTGGAGCCGGCCCGCGCCAAAGCCCAGATGATGGGGGTCAAAGAGATCTTCATCGAGGACCTACGCGAGGAATTCGTGCGCGATTTCGTATTTCCGATGTTCCGGGCGAACGCCCTGTACGAGGGCGTCTACCTGCTCGGCACGTCGATCGCCCGCCCGCTGATCGCAAAACGCCAGATCGAGATCGCCCGCGAAGTCGGCGCGGACGCCGTCGCCCACGGCGCGACCGGCAAGGGCAACGACCAGGTGCGATTCGAGCTTGGCTACTATGCGCTTGAGCCGGATATCAAGATCATCTCGCCATGGCGGGAATGGGATCTGGCGTCGAGGACCAAGCTGATCGAGTTCGCCGAACATCACCAGATTCCGATTCCGAAGGACAAGCGCGGCGAGGCCCCGTTTTCGACCGACGCGAACCTTCTGCACATTTCGGCGGAAGGCAAGGTGCTGGAAGACCCGGCCAAGGAAGCGCCGGACTATGTCTATTCCCGCACGGTCAATCCAGAAGACGCCCCCGAAAAGCCGACGGTCATAGAAGTCGGTTTCGAGAAAGGCGACGCGGTTTCCGTGGACGGCAAGAAGCTGTCACCCGCATCCCTGCTGACCAGGCTGAATGAAGTCGCCGGGGCGAACGGCATCGGCCGCCTCGATCTGGTTGAAAACCGGTTTGTTGGAATGAAATCGCGCGGGATATACGAAACCCCCGGCGGCACCATTCTGCTGACCGCCCATCGCGCGATGGAATCGATCACGCTGGACCGCGAAGCCACGCATCTGAAAGATGAACTGATGCCGCGCTACGCAAAGCTGATCTACAACGGGTTCTGGTTCTCACCGGAACGCGAAATGCTGCAGGCGCTGATCGACAAGAGCCAGGAAATGGTGACCGGCACGGTGCGGCTGAAACTGTACAAGGGGTCGGTTTCCGTCATCGGCCGGCAGAGCCCGTACAGCCTGTATTCGATTGAACATGTGACCTTCGAGGAAGATTCGGTCTACGACCAGCGCGATGCAGAAGGTTTCATCAAGCTGAACGCCCTTCGGCTTCGGCTGGGCGGGATTCGAAACCGCCGCACCTGACGTCACACCGGCGCGCTGCGTCGAAACACACGCAGCAGCCGGCCGTCGATACACGCAAGACCGACACCGATCATCGCCATGCCGATCAGGTGTCTCGGCGCCAGCGTTTCGTCGAGGAAGACGATTCCCAGAACAATCGCGCTGACCGGAATCAGGAACGTGACAATCGAAAGATTCGTCGCACCTGCGGCGGAAAGAATTCGGAAGAACAGAATATAGGCCAGCGCAGTCGACAGCACGCCGAAGCCGATCAGCGACCCGACAACCGGCAGCGACGGGACCGGCAGAGTCCACGGTTGATCGACAAACAGCATCAGCGGCAGAAGGATCAGGCTCGACGCCGTGACCTGACCGGTCGCGGTCATCACCGGGCTGACGCCAAGCCGCCTGAATCGCCGCCCGAACACCCCGGCGAATGAATATGACAATGCCGCGCCAAGCACCGCAAACTGGGCAAAGACGCCGATTCCGGCAGTCTCCAGCGCCGCGCCGCCGATCATTATCGCGACACCGGCAAACCCTGCGAGAACGCCGATCACGCGGTTCGGCGTGAACCGTTCGTCCGTTGTCAGGACATGCGCGACCAGCACCGTGAACAGCGGCGTCGTCGCATTCAGAATGGACGCCAGTCCGGACGCGATATGCGTCTGACCCCAGACAATAAGGCTGAACGGGATAACGTTGTTGAGCAGGCTCATGCCGAAGAAAGCGGCAATCAGGGACATGTCCTTCGGCACGGGGATGTGGCAGACGATAACCACCGCCCATAATGTAAGCGCGCCGAGAAAAACCCGGAAAAACACGATGGTCAGCGGCGGCAGTTCCGCTACCGCCACCCCGCCGAAAAAGAACGCCCCGCCCCACACCAGCGACAGCGCGACCACCATCGCCCATTCGACGGGTCCCATCGTTACTTTGATTGCACTGTTTGCCATTCGGGCGCTCCCGCTAGGTTAGAGGAGCGGCACCTTAAGAAAACGGAGGGACGCAACCCACCCGTTTCTTGCGTTGTTTCCGTTCGTTCGGCTACTGGACGGCTTCGTCCTTGAAGAGGCCCCAGACAGCATCCCGCGATACCCAGCCTTCGACGCCATGCGTTTCAAACCGGCACCAGACCCGGCCGCACTGGTCGATCAGGCCCACGACGCCGTTCTTCAGCCTTGCCACTGCCGGCGACGCCGGGTCGGCATCTTCGCGAAGGGTGGTTTCCTCTACCGTGATGATCGCGCCGCGCCGGCCGGAGAGCATTGCGCGGTGCACCCAGCCTTCCGTTCCTTCCCAGTCCCGCACCTTGCGCCAGGTATCGTATTCGGCGATGACCTGCATCGGCATGTTGCGGCGCTGGTAAATCCACTGGATTGGATAACGAACGCCCGGGCCGGAGCGGACATTCACCTCGTCGCTGTTCAGGCTGACGAAGCGAGGGATCGGCTGGCCGCTGGCATTCGCACCGGTTTCCGCCTTCAGATCGCCGGTTTGCACGGCGAAGAAGACCGCCAGAACGAAGCCAAGGAACAAAACCCGGGTCATTGGATACAGCCTGCACATGCTGGGGTCTTTATTCTGGGGTTTGCGGTCCGGGTCAAGCGTCTCGCCACGGGATGTTGCGGAAACGGCGCTTGCGGTGCTGTCAAAGCCGGAAGAAAGTCTCTATAAGACTGGTCGTACTGTTTCGTTTTCGGAAGGCCGTCATGAACCATAAACCGCTCGTCATTGTGACCAGAAAACTTCCCGATATCATTGAAACGCGGATGATGGAGCTGTTCGATTGCCGGCTGAATCTGGCCGACAATGCGATGAGCGAAGAGGAACTGATTGCGGCAGCCCAGGAAGCCGAAGTGCTGGTGCCGACGGTGACGGACCGTATCGACCGGAAAATCATCGATTCCGCCGGCCCGCAGCTGAAACTGATCGCCTCGTTCGGAACCGGCGTCGACCACATCGATTTTCTGGCGGCGAAGGCGAAAGGCATCGCCGTAACCAATACGCCTGGCGTCCTGACGGAAGACACGGCGGACATGACCATGGCATTGATCATGGCCGTGCCCCGGCGGCTGACGGAAGGCGAATTGATGATCCGCAGCGGCGAGTGGACCGGCTGGAGCCCGACATCGATGCTGGGTCACCGAATCTGGGGAAAACGCCTCGGCATTATCGGCATGGGGCGGATCGGCAAAGCCGTAGCGCGCCGCGCCCGGGGGTTCGGCCTGTCGGTTCACTACCACAACCGCAATCGCGCGCATGAAAGCATCGAGGACGAACTGGAAGCGACATACTGGCCGTCGCTGGACCAGATGATCGCGCATATGGACATCATCTCCATCAATTGCCCGCACACGCCGGCAACCTATCATCTG
Source organism: Alphaproteobacteria bacterium (assembly GCA_040222995.1). Taxonomy (GTDB): domain Bacteria; phylum Pseudomonadota; class Alphaproteobacteria; order UBA8366; family Aestuariispiraceae; genus JAVKBW01. Next base: position 106,901 of record JAVKBW010000034.1, read on the forward strand.
CTGAACAAGCGCCGGCTGGCGCTGATGAAGCCGCACGCCTATGTGGTGAATACAAGCCGCGGCGAGGTGATCGACGAGGCCGCGCTGATTGAAGCGCTTGATCTCGGCCATATCGCCGGATGCGGTCTCGACGTGTTCGAGAACGAGCCCAACGTGAACCCGAAACTGCTGAAACTTAAAAATGCGGTTCTGCTGCCGCATATGGGCTCGGCGACGATAGAGGGCAGGATCGACATGGGCGAAAAGGTAATCATCAACATCCGCGCCTTCTCGGACGGGCACAACCCGCCGGATATCGTGCTGGAAAGCATGTTCTGATCGTCGCGTAGCCAGCCTGTGATGTGAGCGCAAGATGAAAGAAAAAATACCCGCGCTCTCGTCGCCAGAGCCTGAATCACCACGCCCGCAGGCGCCGATCAGCCCGGACAAGCCTGAATGGCTGCGCGAACGGGTAAAGCGGCATGTGTCGGAACTGGTGCGGCTGGCCGGGCCTGTGATCCTGTCCCGGGCCGGCATACTGTTGATCAGCACGGCCGACCTGATGATGCTGGGGCGGATCAGCACGCAGGCAACGGCCTTCTACGCCCAGGCGCTGATTCCCTTCATTGTCCTGATGGTTACCGGCATCGGCCTGATGTTCGGCACGCTGGTCGCATCGTCTCATGCGTTCGGGCGCGGCGATCTGAAGGAATGCGGGGCGATCTGGCAGCGGTCGCTGCTATGGGCGCTGCTTGTGGGTCTGGCGATGACGGCGCCCGGATTCTGGGCGGAGGATTTCTTTCTTGTGGCGCGGATCGAACCCGAACTGGCGCACGGCGCCGGACGCACCGCCCTCATTCTGTCGCTCGGAATCATTCCGACGCTGATGTACAGCACCAGCGCGTTTTTTCTGGAATCCCTGAAACGCCCGGTCTGGGTGATGGCGGCGATCTATTTCGCCAATGCGGTAAACCTTGGCCTGAACTTCGTGCTGATCGACGGCGGGTGGGATATGCTGGAAACGCCATCCGACGGCGCGGCTCTGGCGGCAACAATCGGACGCTTCGCCATGGGAATCGGCCTGGTCGCCTTTGTCTGGTTCATGCCGGACAGGGATACATTCGGCATCCGGGAAAAACTGACAGGCGGCTGGTGGCGGGGGTCGCGCGAACAGCGCCGGTACGGTTATGCTTCCGGCGCGTCCTACGGACTGGAAACAGCCGCCTTCGGCGTCATGAACCTGTTCGCCGGCTGGCTCGGCATCAAGGCGGCGGCGGTATACGGGCTGGGCATGAACCTGACCGCCTTGATGTTCATGCTGTCTCTCGGTCTCGCATCGGCGACATCCGTTCGGGTCGGTATCGCGCATGGCCGGCAGGACTGGCCCGACCGGGCGCTGGCCGGCTGGGTTGGTGTCGGGGTCACCATCGTCTTCATGCTCGGATTTACCCTGCTGTTGAGCCTGGCCCCGGAAGCCACCGTCCGGCTGTATACGCAGGATCCCGAACTGATTGCCTTGTCCCTGCCGGTTTTTGTATTGATCGCCTGGCTGATCGTGGCCGACGGGACGCAGATCTGCCTGTCGAATTCTATCCGGGCGGCGGCGGACCCCTGGTCGCCGACCTATCTGAATTTCGCTTCCTTTTTCCTGGTGATGATCCCGGCCGGCTACCTGCTCGGCATCGTTCAGGAACGCGGCGTCGTCGGGCTGTATGAGGGGATCATCATTGGTACGATCGCATCGGTGGTCTTTCTCGGCGCGCGATGGGTATGGCTGTGTCGCCGGGCGTCCCGGCTTTACGGCCACGGGTAGAACGGCGGTCAGTCCCTGTGATAAGGGTGGCCGGACAGAATCTGTTCGGCGCGGTACAATTGTTCCGCCAGCATGCCGCGCACCAGCATATGCGGCCATGTCATCGGACCGAAGGCGATCAGGCGGTCGGCCCGGGCTTTCACATCCTCATGCAGCCCGTCCGCGCCGCCGATGACGAAGGCAAGCGTACCGGCGCCTGCATCCTGCACCGACCGGAACCATATTGCGAAGTCGCGGGATGTGGAGGCCTTGCCCTTTTCGTCGAGCGCGGCGACATAGGCGCCGTCGGGAAGGGCCTGCAGAATCAGGTCTGCTTCCCGGCGTTTCCGCTCGCCGCCCTTGATCGGTCGCTTTTCCTCGACCTCGATAACATTCAGGGTCGTGCGAAGCCGGTTTGAAAAATGCGCGAACACCTGTGCTTCCGGCCCGTCTTTCGACCGGCCGACAGCCACCAGAACCAGTTTCACCCCGTCAGGCCGTCGCCATCGAGGCGGTGGTTTTGTCCGACGGCGCTTCGTCGCTCCACAATCGCTCGAGCCGGTAAAACTCGCGCACTTCCGGGCGGAACAGATGCACGATCACATCGCCGGCATCGACCAGAACCCAGTCGCCCTGATCCTTGCCGTCGACGGTCACGCCGTCATGGCCGGCGGCTTTCAGCCGTTCCACCAGATGATCGGCCATCGCGGCGATCTGCCGGGACGACGTGCCCGACGCGATGACCATCTGGTCTGCGAAAGTGGTTTTACCGTGAAGATCGATACACGAAATCTCTTGAGCCTTGTCGTCCTCTAGGGAGGATTCGACCAGACGAAGCAGCCCTGTGGCAGAGGGGTGCGCCTTTTTACGGATCGATATGGTCCACGTCTCCTTGTCGGCCGCGATGCCGGATGGCGGTTGCCGAAGCGGCATGGCGGCGGATTGCCAAAAATGCCCAGGCCGGGGGCGAGCGATCCGCGAGACCCGGAACATCGCCCTGAGAAACGCGCGATGCCCTGTATCTGGTCGCTGCCTTGCCGAACAAAGCCCTTGAATCATAAGAAGGTCTGGCAAAAATCGCAATGGGTACGCGCGTGAAGATTTTGTTCCAGTCTTTCCAGCGCGGAATCTGGATCAGGTTATCCGCCCCCATCAACCAGACGAACCGGTGCCTCGGGAACCGCCGCGACAGCAGCGCCAGCGTTTCCGCCGTGAATGTCGAGCCGAGCCTGGTTTCGATATCCGTGACGTCGATGCGCGGGTGTTTCGCCATCGCGCGGGCGCTTTCCATGCGCTGCGCCAGCGGCGCCATGTCGTCTTTCGATTTCAGCGGATTCTGCGGCGAGACCATCCACCAGACGCGGTCGAGCCGCAGGCGCTTCAGCGCTTCGCGGCTGATGTGCAGGTGCCCTTCATGGGCCGGATTGAACGACCCGCCCAAAAGCCCGATGCGCAAGCCGCGCCCTGGTTTATAGCCAGACAATACTTTATTCCGCTTCCGGGATCGGATTCGCTCAGGGCCGGGTCTGGCCGGACCCGCGAACCTTGTATTTGAAGCTGGTCAATTGTTCGACGCCGACCGGCCCGCGCGCATGCATCCGGCCTGTCGAGATACCGATTTCCGCCCCCATGCCGAATTCGCCGCCATCGGCGAACTGGGTCGAGGCATTGTGCAGGCAGATCGCACTGTCCACCCGGTTCAGAAACCGTTCCGCCGCCGCCGTGTCTTCCGTGACGATGCTGTCGGTGTGATGCGAGCCATAAAGGTTGATATGGTCGATCGCCGCATCGACGCCGTCCACCACCTTCAGCGAAATCACCGGCGCGAGATATTCCGTCGTCCAGTCCCCCTCCTCTGCCGCGGTGACCCTGTCATCCGTCGCCTGGGCGATGGCGTCGCCGCGCACCGCGCAGCCGGCCTCGATCAGATCGTCGATCAGCGCCGGCAGCAAGCCTTCCGGCGCGCCGGCATCGACCAGCAGGGTTTCCGCGGCGCCGCAGACGCCGGTGCGCCGCATCTTGGCGTTGACGGCGATGGCGCGCGCCTTTTCCGGGTCCGCCGCCCGGTCGACATAGACATGGCAAAGCCCGTCGAGATGCGCGAAGACCGGCATCGCCGCGTCCTCCATCACCCGTTCGATCAGCCCGCGTCCGCCGCGCGGCACGATGACATCGACATAGTCCGCCATTCGCAGCAGCGCGCCGACCGCATCGCGCGACCGGGTCGGGATCATCTGCACGGCATCCTCGTTCAGCCCCGCCGCCTGCAACCCGGCGCGCAGGCAATCGACGATCAGGCCCGACGAATTGATGCTTTCCGACCCGCCGCGCAAAATCACCGCGTTACCCGCCGCGATGCACAGCCCGCCGGCATCGGCGGTTACATTGGGGCGGGATTCGTAGATCACGCCGATGACGCCGAGCGGCACGCGCACACGCTGGAACTTCAACCCGTTCGGCCGGTCCCACTCCGCCATCACCGTGCCGACGGGGTCGGGCAGATCCGCCACCGCATCCAGCCCGGCGGCCATCGCCTCGATCCGGTCCGGCGTCAGTGTCAGCCGGTCGATCAGCGCCGCGCTGAGGTTCTTGCCCTGCCCGAAGGCGACATCTTCCGCATTGGCCGCCAGCAGGGCGTCGGCCTGCGAGCGAATTGTCGCCGCCGCGGTTTGCAAGGCCAGCTTCTTCGCGCCGCTATCGGCCAGCGCCAGCGACGCCGCCGCCGCTTTCGCGCGACGGCCGATATCCAGCACCTGTCTTTCGACAGCCTGGTCCGTTTCAACGGCGAGGGAAGATGCGCTGCTCATCCCGAAAACCCTTATCTTTTCAAGAATTCGATGGGCATTGTTTTAAGACCGGGGCGCGGTTGCGACAAGGGCGGGTTTATAAAAGGTCCTTGTCCGAAACCAGCATGCCGTCGGCGATATCATGCGCCAGTGTGCGGCCGATGACCCGGTCGATCTGCTCCACCGGGATGCCGACAAGCGGGCGCAGGCCGGTCAGGTGGCCGGCTTCCAGCACCGTGCCGGCGGCAAGATCCGCCGCCGCGTGCAGGCCCCGGCGCATCGCCGGCAGCACCGCTTCCTCGCTGGGCTGCAGCCGCCGTTCACCAATCCCGCGATAGCGTTCCGCCTGCCGCACGGCGTCGACCAGCGCGGCCATGTCGTCCGGATCGGCGGACAGCGCATGGTCGCGGAAGGCCTGGTCTTCCTTGCGGTAGGTGAAGTGCTTTTCCAGCACGACCGCGCCGTAGCCGACCGCCAGCTCGCAGGCCTTGATGCCCAATGTGTGGTCGGAATAGCCGATCAGCGCGCCGAAGCGTTCGGCCAGCATCGGGATATTCGCCAGATTGGCCTCCTCGGGCGGCGTCGGATAGGCGGATACGCAGTGCATCAGCACCAGTTCGCCCTTTTCGATGATATCGGGCCGGATTGTAAGGATGATATCGACCGCGCGGCCGATTTCGGGGCCCAGCGCCCCGCCGGTAGAGACGATCATCGGCTTGCCGGTGCCCGCGACCTTTTCCAGCAGGGCGGCCCAGGTGATTTCACCCGACGCGATCTTGAACAGGGGGCAGACCGGGTCCAGCAGATCGACATCCGGCAGGCCCAACGGCGTCGAGAAGAAGGTGACGCCGGCCTCCGCCGCAATATCGGCCAGGCGCTGCATCGCGCCGTCGGGCAGCATCCGCCCGGCGACGACATCGCGGCGTTCCGGCTGGGTGGCGCTGACGAAGGTGTCCGGCCGGTAGGTTTGAAACTTCACCGCATCCGCCCCGGCGGCGGCGGCCTTGCGGATGAGATCGGCGGCGATGGCCTCGTCGCCCTCGTGGTTGACGCCGATTTCGGCGACGATCCAGGTTCTGTCCAGTGCCCCAAACATGTCTGCGCTCGCTTGTTGCCAAATTCATTTCCGGAACTGGCCTACAGTGTGGGCTTATGCTAAGCAACCGTCCAGAGGCGCTCGTAGCTCAGTAGGATAGAGCACCAGATTCCTAATCTGGGGGCCGCAGGTTCGAATCCTGCCGGGCGCACCACTCCTTCCCCCATGCAAAGCCCCTCTGATGCAGTGAAGATTAAAGGGCGTTTTGAGAGGTCTCCAGGTCGTTGAGCACGCTTTCAAGCTTCTGAAGATTTACAATCAGCGCCCTGGTTTTTGGCTGTCCGGTTCCAGGCATCACTCTCTTTCTGTTTGTTGTCGGCGGCCCTTCTATTCTTTGCAGGTTCACATAGCGCATCGGTTTGGCTTTACACATATTACAGAATGGCGGCGTCAGCGGTTTGCCAAGTTCGACCACGGCAGCACCAGGCCTGTTCATCCACAAGAGATGGTTTAGTCCGGCGCCATGCTGCCCAAGCACCAGCCTGGCGCCGAAAAACAACCGCACCTGGTCTCTGAAGGGCATCTCTTCCAGAACCACATTGCAAAACCGGTTGCCGTATCTGTTGGAGAGAAAGTCGACCAGATCCGCATGATTGACGATAAAGCGGCGCTGCGCCCCATTTGCCCTGGCCTTGTCTTTCAAACCGGCATCGTTTTCGAATCCAAGCCTGGCCGTGCCGCGCTCGATCAGAACAACATCGAATTCCGGTTCTGTCTGTTGATCGAGACCATAAAGATGCCGGGCCGTGGAAAGCATGTTGGCGCAGGTTTGCCGGGAATACGGCCCGAATAGATAGGCTTTCAGTTTCAGGTCCTGGCCCGGAATCTCCCTGAACTCATCGGGGGACACCAGTTTCAATTCAGTCTGGAGGAATTCCTCGACAATACCGTGAAAGCTTCCGACGGATTGATCCTTCGTGTTGCACATATAGAGCGTTGTCGTCGATAAATCGGGTTGATGCGCCAGCCGCCAGTCATTCATCGGCAGAAGAAAATCGTGCATGAAATGCCCGAAGTGCCAAAGATGCCCCATCCGCTTTACACGAGCAGGATCCGGTCTGTCGGAATATACCTTCAAAACGCTCATGATCTTATAAATCGTTTCAAAAAAACATTTCGTAAGGTCAAGCTATCTTTCTCTGCTTCGACGTTTTGCTTCGTCAAGTTCGAGTTCGTGCTCACCAGGAAGTTTGGGAATTTCCATCCAAAACTCTGGCTTTAAGGAGCTGTTGTCTATTGGTGAGAACGGATCTGATATTGAGTGGTTCTCCAGATCAATAGACAAGAACGGAAGCTGTTCTCCATCCAAGCACAACTCAAGCAAGCCGCAAATGGAACTGTAGGCAGACTCACTAGCCCGTTTGCTTGGATGTTTTCCCGTGTGAGCTAGTTCGTTTCTAGCCCGGCGCGCGTTTGCTAAATGAGATAGAAGCAGCTTCGACACAACGCCTTTCTGAGCAAGAAGTTCGTGACGTGCAGCAATCGTCCAAGTTCGGACGTCCGCCAACTGATCCTTTCTGCCAGGAATCCGGTGCTCCTCATCCTTCTCTTGGCTTACGACATGCAGCGTCCAAAGGTGCTGGGTCAATTGCTCAACCGCTACCCAAAGGTTAGAAAGAGCAGTACCCCAATCTCGCCTTGCGTGACCCGTCACGCCCTTCAGCAAGAATTCGGCACTGAGTTCTGGTATGCGGGATAGTACACCTAACCCCACTGTGGCCGCATTCTGTAGAGTGTCGAAGGTCACAACACGCGGTTTGTAAAGGGCGATAGCTTCCATTGGGGAAGCCTTCTTCATTCGGATTCTGTGATGAAACTGATTGATGCCTGAGTGAGCTGGAGAATGAACTCTAAGGTATTTCCAATCGATGATTGAACCAAGCTGCAGATTGTCGAGAGTTATAGAGTTGCAAAAGACTCCTCCAAGAAGGAGAGCTGCTAAACATCTATTGAAAAACTCTACCGCCTCTTGGTCGCTTCTTAGTTTGTCAATAGGCGGGATTGCGAGTGCTCCATCTAGCGACATTACAAGGTGGTATGGTGGAGGAAGACCAACATCAATCCCTCCTACTAATTCATGAAGTTGCACATAATTCCAATTGGCGGAGTTCACATCTTCGATGCTGCATTGCCAAGAATCTTCAGGCCCTTGGATTATCCTGAAGGGCTCCAAATATGTTACAAGGGCTGGAACCCTCCTTGGATGTTCGATTTCGGTCATGGCGTGCCCTAGTGAGAGGTTAGCATAGGAAACAGTTTGCGGACACATATCCTGTAAGACTAGCCCGTAATCATTCTAATAATGTTTGAGGTAACTCCGTTAGGGTGCAGCATCTTTTCCAAAATTCAACATCCCAATATAGTATCGCCTCAACCACCCACCCGGAACACACCATGCCCTTCACCCCGCCTCTGCCTGACCACCCGATGCCGCTGTCGCCTGCCGTGCCGGAGGATCGTTCCGTGCCGTCGGCCCTTGCCTGGGCAAAGGAGAACGCGGACGAGATTCAGGCCGCCGCCGGCAGCGCCGGGGTGGTGCTGATCCGCGGGTTCGACATCGACACGCCGGAGGCCTTTCGCGCCGTCTGCCAGGCCATCGAGCCGGACCTGCGCACCTATACCGGCGGAGATTCGCCGCGCACCGGCGTGACCGACAAGGTCTATACCTCCACCGAATACGACCCGTCGCTGGAAGTGTTTCTGCACAACGAGCTGTCCTATGCCGGCTGGTCGCCGCGCCTGGTGTTTTTCTGCTGCCTGGTGCCGGCGCTGGAAGGCGGCGAAACGCCGGTCGCCGACGGGCGGCTGATCTACAAGACCCTGCCCGCCGACCTGCGCGACCGGTTCGAAAAACGCGGGATCGCCTATCTGCAACATCTGTGGGATGAAGACGGCGCGCCCGGCATCGGCAAAAGCTGGCAGCAGACATTCGAGACGTCGGACCGGCAGGCGGTGGAAGATTACCTGCGCCAATCAACCATGACCTGGGAGTGGACGGATTTCGGCATCCGCACCCGCGCGCCGCATCCCGCCGTCATCGCCCACCCGCAGACCGGCGAGGCCTGCTGGCGCAACCAGGCCGACCAGTGGCACCGGGGGTTCGCCGGGGTGAAGACATCCTTCGGCGGGGCCGACGACCCGCGCTTCGATGCGGCGACAGCGGGCGAGGAAACGCTGGGCAACCATGTCACCTATGGCGACGGCAGCGAAATCGACATCGCCGATCTTGAAACCGTGCGGCGGGTCAACCAGTCGGTGGAAGTTGCATTTCCCTGGCAGGCCGGCGATGTCATGGTGATCGACAACATTCTCGCCATGCACGGCCGCAAGCCCTATCGCGGGCCGCGCCGGGTTCTCGTGGCGATGGCCTGACCGAAGAAAGAAGACCGCCATGACCGATATTCACACTTTGCGCCGCGACCTTGCCGCCGCCTTCGTTCTCGCCGACCGGTTCGGCCTGTCGGAAGGCATCTGCAACCATTTTTCCGCCGTCGTGCCGGGCGATGCGGAACGCTACCTGATCAACCCGTTCGGCCTGCACTGGTCGGAAATGACGCCCGACAGCCTGCTGGTGATCGACGGCGAGGGCCGGGTTGTCGAAGGCGACGGCACGGTCGAGACCACGGCGCGGTTCATTCACATCGCCGGCCACCGCGCCAATGCGCGCCACAAGGCGCTGATGCACACCCACATGCCGCACGCGACCGCGCTGACCATGCTGCAGGGCGGGCATCTGGCGATGGCGCATCAGACGGCGGCGCGGTTCCACGACCGCATGGCGCATCACCCGTTTGGCGGGCTGGCGCTGGACGATTCCGAAGGGTCGCGGATCGCCGAGGCGCAGCGCGCTAACCCGGATGCCGATATCCTGTTTCTCGACAATCACGGGGTCACGGTCGGTGGCGAAAGCGTCGCCGTCGCCTTCGACGATCTGTATTATCTGGAACGCGCCTGCCGACAGCAGATTCTGGCGCAATCGACCGGCCTGCCGCTGAAGCTGATCGAGGGCCAGGTATTGCAGGAAACCAGACGCCAGAGCGAACAGGTGCGCGTGCCGCTGTCCGAAGGCCATTTCGCCGCGCTGCTGCGGGTTCACGGCCTGGCCTGAAACGACGGAAACGGATCCGGCCCGCACATGCCCCTGACCTACCGCGAAATTACCGTCGACGATCTGCCGGCCGTCGTTCAGGTACGGTATTCCACCATTGAAAACGCCATCACGCCGGAAGAACTGGAAACCGGATACGGCGTGACGCCGGCCTCGCTGGCCGAGGCTTTGCGCGGCCCCGTGCGCGGCTGGCTGTGCGAGGATGACGGCATGGTCGCCGGCTTCGCCATGGGCGACCGGGAAACCGGCGAGGTGGGCGTGGTGGCGGTTCTGCCGTCACACGAAGGGTGCGGCATCGGCGTCGGGGTTCTGTCCCGGGTGCGCGACTGGCTGTTTTCCGAAGGGCATGACCGGATCTGGCTGAAGGCCAACCCCGATCCCGGCATCCGGGCCACCGGTTTCTATGAAAGACTCGGCTGGAAACCGACCGGCGAACACGTGGGCGACGATCATGTGCTGGAGCTTCACCGCCCCGGTGAACCGGTCTTTCGCTAACCCTTCGCCCAGCCGGACATGCCGGCATGGGTCATCAGTTTTTCGTTCGGCTGCAGGTCGACCACGCTGAAGACCATCACCTTGTCTACCGTCGAGCCGTCGGACGCCAGCGGCAGAAAGATAACCTCGACCTTCGCCATGTTGTTGAAGGTCGTCGGTTCCGGCGTCGAATCGAACAGCGGTTTTGCTGTTTCAGCGACATACCGGTAATTGCCGTCGCAGTATCCGCCGTCGAGGCCGGAATAGGCTTCTTCCAGATACATGCCCGTCGGGTCCTTGCCCCGGTGTTCCACTTCGCCTGTGCCGACAAGCCGGTAGCGGAATCGCGGGCCCGGATATTCAACATCGAGCAGCATGATGCTCGGCAGATACTTTTTCATTTCCGCCGGATCGATGTCGTGCCGACCCGGCAGCTTCCTGTCGGCGCATTTCGCCTTCCAATGATTGTAGACAGCCGCAATATCCCGATGACAGGACTGCAGAAAATTCTCGTCGTAGGAACGATTGTCCATCCCGGTCGCCTAACCATCCAACATTATTCGCTTCCGGATTCTACACAATCATGATGAACAAAATCTTAATCGATACAAACCACCGATAGAATGGCGAAGACGCCGGTCAACCACCGGCAACCGAAGTCTGCCGTCCGTTCTTCGCGGCGATCGCCGTGCCGGCGGCCCAGCCGGACGACCAGGCCCATTGAAAATTGTACCCGCCCAGCCATCCGGTGACATCGACGACCTCGCCGATGAAATACAGGCCGGGAACGTCCCGCGCATCCATGGTTCTGGAATTCAGGCCCTTCGTATCGACACCGCCCGATGTCACTTCCGCCGTCCGGTATCCTTCCGTGCCGACCGGATAGATTTCCCAGCCGTTTATCATGCCGCTCACGTCCTGCAGGGCGGTGTCATTCATATCCGCCAAGTTGCCTGTAAATCCGGCGCGCGCCGCGATATCGCCGGCAAGACGACGGGGCAGGAAATCCGCCAGAACCGTCGACAGCGACTTTCGCCCCTGCCGCGCGCGGCTTTCCTTCAGGCTGGCGAGGACATCCTTTCCGGGCAAAAGCGAAAGCACGATCGGCAGCTTTTCCCGCCAATAAGACGAAATCTGCAGGATTGCCGGGCCGGACAGGCCGCGATGGGTAAACAGTACCGCCTCGTCGAACCGGGCGGCGCCGCATTCGACAGACGCCTCCACCGCCACCCCCGCCAATTCCTTGAACCGGCCGGACAGCTCTTCGCCGAAAGTCAGCGGCACCAGGGCGGGCCGCGTTTCGGTCACGGCAAGTCCGAACTGTTCGGCAATCTGGTAGCCGAACCCTGTCGCCCCCATTTTCGGGATCGACTTGCCGCCGCAGGCGATCACGACATTGCGGCAATCCAGGTTTCTCCGCTCGCCCCGGCAATCCAGATCGACCGAAAAACCGGCTTCAGTCCGGGTGATCGACGTCAGGCTGGTTTCCAGCCAAAGGCCGGCGCCGCCTTTTTCCATCTCGGCAAGCAGCATCGAGATGATATCCTTCGCGGACGTATCGCAGAATAGCTGCCCCAGGGTCTTTTCGTGATACGGAATGCCGTAACGGGCCACCAGATCGATAAAGTCGAATTGCGTGTACCGCTTCAGGGCCGATTTCGCGAAATGCGGATTACCGGAAATGAAATTATCCGGCCCGGTATGCAGGTTCGTGAAGTTGCAGCGCCCGCCGCCCGATATGCGGATTTTCTCGCCCGGCGCTTTCGCGTGATCGATAACCAGCACGCGTCCGGGGCCGGCGGCCGCGTGGATCGCGCACATCATGCCGGCAGCGCCGGCGCCCAGAACAAGAGTATCGACGGAATGAAGGGGTGAGGTCACGTACCGGCAATCTTCTGTATTTTCATGAAACGCAAGCGCCGAGTTTTATACCGTCATTGCACCCCAAACCAGACAGTCCGAGACGCCATCTGGATATTGCAGCGCAGCAAAAATGCTTTAAGAGTTGAGCCTCCCTATACCTGCCAGCCGACCGGAGCAACTCTGTGCCGAAGCAAATACTCGATTCATTCTCCAGAAGCCTCGCCCTGTCCGACTGGACCGGCGCCGATGAAGCCGGTTTCACGCCACGGCGGCTTTGGATCGAATTGCTGTCCGGCCTGACCGTCGCTCTCGCCCTGGTGCCCGAGGCCGTCGCCTTCGCCTTCGTCGCCGGCGTACACCCGCTGGTCGGCCTGTATGCGGCCTTTATCGTCGGCCTGATCACCGCGCTGATCGGCGGTCGGCCCGGCATGATTTCCGGCGCGACCGGCGCGCTGGCGGTGGTCATGGTGGCGCTGGTGGCGACGCATGGCGTTCAGTACCTGTTCGCAACCGTCGTTCTGATGGGCATAATGCAGATGCTGGCCGGGGTCTTCCACCTCGGCAAGTTCATCCGTCTGGTGCCCCACCCGGTGATGCTGGGTTTTGTGAACGGGCTGGCGATCGTGATTTTTCTGGCGCAGCTCAGCCAGTTCCAGATCCATGACGCCGAAGGCGGCAAGGTCTGGATGAACGGCTGGCCGCTGGTCAACATGCTGGGCCTTGTCGCCCTCACGATGGCGATCATCTGGGCCGTGCCGAAAGTTACCAAACTCATCCCCGCCCCTCTGGCCGGGATCGGCGTCGTGGCCGGTATCGTGATCTTCTTCGGAATCGACGTTCCGCGCGTCGGCGATCTGGCCTCGATCAAGGGAAGCCTGCCCGATTTCAGTATCCCGATGGTGCCGCTGACGTTTGAGACACTGAGAATCATCTTTCCCTATGCCGGCATTCTGGCGATGATCGGCCTGATCGAAAGCCTGCTGACCCTCAACCTGGTCGGCGAAATCACCGGCAAGCGCGGTGGGGCGTCGCAGGAATGCATCGGCCAGGGCATCGCCAACACCGTCACCGGCTTTTTCGGCGGCATGGGCGGGTGCGCGATGATCGGCCAGTCCATGATCAACGTGAAATCCGGCGGTCGCACGCGGCTTTCCGGTATTTCCGCCGCCCTGTTTCTGCTGGCCTTCATTCTGGTTGGCTCAAGCCTTATCGAACAGATCCCGCTGGCGGCCCTTGTCGGCGTGATGTTCATGGTGGTTATCGGCACATTCGCCTGGCGCAGCATTGTGGTTCTGCGCCGCATTCCGCTGACCGACGCCCTCGTCATCGCGCTGGTCACCGCTGTGACGGTGATGACGGACCTGGCGATTGCGGTCGTTGTCGGCGTTATCGTTTCGGCGCTCGCCTATGCCTGGAACAATGCGACGCGGATCAGGGCCTATACCGAAATCTCGCCCGAAGGATCGAAAATCTACCGCATCGAAGGCCCGCTGTTTTTCGGGTCGACCGACGGGTTTGCCGAACTGTTCACGATCGACGACGACCCGAATGCCGTGGTTGTCGATTTCATGAACAGCCGTGTCGTCGATCAGTCGGCGCTGCAGGCGATCGAAGATCTCGCCAGGAAGTACGAAACCGTCGGCAAGACGCTGCAACTGCGGCACCTGTCGCACGACTGCCACCGCCTGCTGAACCGCGCCGGGCAACTGATGGTGGATTCAGACGACGACCCCGATTACGGTCTGGCGGTCGACTATTCGGTTAGAACCGGCATGCTGAGCGGCGGCCACTAGGCCGGACTGGGGCCGAACTTGCGGTCCAGAACCTCATCCAGCGCATCCCGCCACGAAAGCGGCGTAATCCCGAACATTTCCCTCAACCGCGTCGTATCCAGCACGCTGTAAGCGGGCCTTGCCGCCGGTGTCGGGTAGTCGGCCGTCGTGATCGGCTTGATTTTGCGGCAGGCGAAGGTTTCACCGCGCACCTTGGCTCCGTCTACAATGGCGCTGGCGAAATCGAACCAGGAACACTGGCCGGCGCAAACCGCATGCACCGTCGCCTGCAATGTTTCATCCAGAGATGCGGGACCGGACAGAATTGACGCCGTCGCCTCGGCCAGCCACAGCGTGCTTGTGGGACAGCCGGTCTGATCGCCAACAATGCCCAGTTCCTCGCGTTCCGCAGCCAACCGCAGAATGGTCAGGAAAAAGTTCTTGCCGGTCGGGCCATACACCCAGGCCGTCCGCAAGATGAGATGCCGGCACCCGCTATCCCGGATTGCCTGCTCCCCCGCCAGTTTGGATGCTCCATACGCATTCGCCGGCGAAACAGGGTCGTCTTCCAGGTAAGGCCTTTCGCCGTTGCCATCGAATACGTAGTCCGTCGAATAATGCAGCAGAAGTGCGTTCAGGTCTTTGGCCGCCCCGCCCAGTTCGCCGGCGGATTCTCCATTCGCCGCATGGGCTTGCTCTGCTTCCGTTTCCGCCAGATCGACCGCCGTATAGGCCGCCGCGTTGACGATCACGTCCGGCTTCACCGACTGCACGAACGCGGCAACGCCCGATGGCTGCGACAGATCGCATTCGGCGCGGGTAGCGACGACAACCTCGCCCAGGGCCGGCAGCCGATCCTGCAATGCCGTTCCCAGTTGGCCGTTTCCTCCCAGCAGCAAAATTCGCATTTTCATTCCTTAGTCGTAGTAACCGGCCCGCACCGTCGCGCCGATGAAATTGCAGATCAGCCGTTCGGCATAGGTCATCGTCAGATCGCGGACATCGTAGGATGGCGCGATTTCCACCAGATCCATTCCAAGAATTCGGCCTTTGCTGGCCAGACCATGTATCAGCTTGTGGGTTTCCCGCCAACTCAGCCCGCCCGGCGCCGGTGCCATCACGCCGGGCATGATGGTCGGGTCGATCCCGTCGGCATCGATGGTCAGATAGTACGGCCCGCCATCCGGTATCCGGTCCAGCACCGCCTGCATGCCGATTTCTTCCAGTTCGTAGGCGGTGATCAGATCAGCGCCATAGGCGCGGGCATCGGCCACTTCTTCTTCCCGCGCGCTGCCCGTGCCCCGCAGGCCGATCTGGATGATATCGCCGAACCAGTCCATTTCGGATGCCCGGCGGATCGGGCTGGAATACCCTTCTGTGACGCCATTTACATCGTCCCGCCAATCCAGATGAGCGTCGACATGCACCAGGGTTATCTTTTCCGGACGCTCCAGAGCGCGCATGATCGGGATGGGAATGCCGTGGTCACCGCCCAGCGTAATCAGCACGGACCCGGCATCGAATATCTTCCGCGCCGCGGCTTTGGCCCGGCGGTAGTGTTCCTGCGGATCGCCCAGAACAGAGGAAACGTTGCCGCAATCGACCACGCGAATGTCCCTGCCGGCGAACAACGGACCGCCAAGGTCCCAATCGAAATGAGTGCGGGTTTCCACCGGCCACAAACCGGCCCGGCGAATGGCGTCCGGCGCGAGGCTCTGGTCGTTGGCCTGTTCGCCGACCGTATAGGGCAAACCATACGGAACGCCCAGAATGGCGATATCCGCCGCCAGGGCATCCAGATCGGTGACGAGCGGAAAATCGAGAAATGTTGACGGCGCGCCTTTCGGCGCTTCGGTTAACCGGATCAATGCTTTACATCCCCTGATTTGCAATTAGGCATGGAAAATTATCCCTTCAGCTAATACTTAACCCAAAGACCTGTCCATGATCGATTGTTTTCGACGACGGTTTTGGCCAATGGGTATCTGCCTGTGTTATGCAGTGCAACGGACTGATATGAATGGATGGCACGATGAAAAAATTCGCTCTGGTATTGTTTGGTTTTCTGATCCTGCCGGTAGCCGGTTTCGCGCAGACACCGGCGGACACGGCGTTTGAAGAACGCGTCTCCCAGGTCCTTCAGGAACGGCTGAACCTGCGATCCAACGTCCAGGCGCTTGATGCAGGCGGCACCGATCTGGCTGTCAAAACCCTGATCGAAGGAACGCCGCAGGTCGCATTGCTCGGCAATGCACGAATTGTCGGCAACCGTGACGACGGAACGCCGTCACAGCTTTCGTTCTCGGTGATCCTGTTGCCGGATGCGAAGTTTATGGCCGGCCGCGAACAGGTTCTGGAATTCACCAACCGCTGGAACGGCCAGATCCTGCCGCTGCGGCTGGTCGCCCAGACCGATACGGTCGCCATGGTGACATCGCGCCTGATCGATCTGAGATATCCGATGGAGGACGATGAAATCGTCGGCATGTATGTGTTCATGATGCAGACATGGCAGTCCGTCCTGCAGGATTTGCAGGCAAACGCCATCCTGCCCTGAGGAAAGAGCGGATCAGTCGGCGGATGTCGACGTCAGCACGACAGGACGTCGGCCGAATTTCAGATCGCTCTTCGTAACACTGGCCAAGCCGCCGGTTTCGCCCAGCATCTGCAGAATTGTGTTCTGTACGGATGCGATCGGAATGCCGTTATTCGTGCCATCGCCGTACGAGGCGCTTTGCAGGGCAATTACGCTTAGATGCCCCTTGTAATAAACAGCAATCGGCCCGCCTGAATCGCCGGGAACGACCTCGCACTGGTATTTGATGATATCGGCATCGCTGGACCAGCCTTTCAGCAGGCAGGAATCGTCAACAGACAGAACGAATTTTCTGTCGGTCGGATACCCCGCCAGAGTCAGCATCTTGCCGAAGGCCGCTGCCTGGCGAATCTTGGTCTTGCCGAATGCGCTCCATCCAAGAAATCCGGTCAGCTTTCCGATTGGCCTTTCCAGTTCAATTACGGCCCAGTCATTCGGCAGATTGTCGATATGCGCCCACTTCTCACCGTCAAAATCAGGGGAAACGATATATCGCTTCGCTTTCGAATGCGCGACCCAGCTATCGCGTTGCAGCCCGGCAACGAAATGAATGTATTCCGGTTCGATCCATCGGTTCGCTTCCCGGAAATACAGACAATGGGCCGCCGTCAGGACAAGGTTGTCGGCTATCATCGAGCCGGAGCAATGACCCTTTGTCGAAACCGCTCTCTGTATCTTGCCGATCGCGCTCCAGGGGTACTGAGTCGCATCCACGATCTTGCGGTCGGTTGCCCAAGCGCCGGCTGCGCAATACGACACCGCCAGAACAGCCAGCGTCAGCACCCTGACGAGCCAATCCAGCCTGTTCGAAAGACACATCATCGCTTGCTGCCATTTCCGTTGCGGCAAATCGCCGGACCGATGCCGATGGAACCACCGTTTTCTCATGCAAAGACGGCGCGGAGGTCAATAGATGAAATATCGAAGTTGCTGTCCAGCGATCTGACTTCCACCTGAATATTACTTCCCGACACGCCATTGCGTGTCGGCGAGAAAGGGAAAACACCGATGATGCGGTCGCCGCTGGATTGAAACAGGTCGGTCACGGCTTCGTTTCGGGTACCGTCGGACCGGTTCTCGAAAATCCGCACCCGCAAGTCGCCGCCTTCAATGGCGGAAAGCGCATCCGTAAAACCGTTGCTGTTCACGCCGGAAAAATCGAGCGCGAGAAATATCTGCGATGTCCCGCTTTCCGCCCCGAAGAAAAAGTCCGTGACGTCCTCGTCCAGATCCTGACGGCTTCGCGCGGCCCCGGCGAAACTGACCACCGTTGTCTGGAAATCGCCGCGTGC
Organism: Alphaproteobacteria bacterium; assembly: GCA_040222995.1. Classification (GTDB taxonomy): domain Bacteria; phylum Pseudomonadota; class Alphaproteobacteria; order UBA8366; family Aestuariispiraceae; genus JAVKBW01. Next base: position 124,659 of record JAVKBW010000034.1, read on the forward strand.
ATCGAAAGTGCCGTCGTCGCCGGGGTCGCTCAGTTCAATGAAACTGATATTGTCGAGGCCGATGCCCGATGTCGGCGCAACGAATGTCAGATCCGACAACTGCGATATGTCGATTGTTGCGCTCGTTCCGATCGACGTGCCCGTCCCGTCCTGGATCTCCCCCAAAGGACCGCCGCCATTCTCGCCGGTCAGGCTGATGGCGATGTCTGTCGCGCTGCTCGTTGCGTCGAACTGGATCAGGTCGGACAACGCAACCGACGAATTCGAGGGAATGCCGACTCTTCGGGCGAATTGAGTGTTTAGCGAGCCGTCATTCGAAACACCGGAAAACGTGGTGCCGAAGGCCCTGTTTTCCGACGGCCTTTGCGTAAAGTCGGAAAAGGTAAGCGTCGGACCGGCGACCGGTGTTTCCTCCTGGGCCTGAACCAGAACGATGGTAGAGACAGAGTCGGGAAACGCCGCGTTTCGGAAAGCCGATTCAACCAGGTTCTGCAGCGGCGGTTCCGGGTCGTTCAATGCTGAATCCAGCCGGCTGAACCGGTTCTGAAAGAAGTCGCCTGTATCGATACCGAAAGCGGCTTCCGCCAGCAGCACGATGTTGCCGAGACTGAGCTGAATAGGCTGAAAAATCGCACCGGCGAAATCGGCCGACTGGCCGACAATGGAAACCTGCTGGCCGAACAATCCGTTGAATTCCGTCGGATCGACAACCTGCTGCAGGCCGCGCGCCTGCACGGCCTCACGCTGAAACTGCACAGCCAACGCCGTAAACAGGCTGGACTGCGAGAAAATGCTGATATCGGACATACCTGTCCCGCCTTCTCCTCTACCGGTATACTACCCCGGTCGGGAAAAAAGGCGACTCAGAACATTCGCGGTATTTGCATACCTTTAAAGCAGAGAGCCGACACGTTCGAGAGACTTCGGCATCGCATGGCCATACGTGCTGACCACATACGAAACGATCCGTTCCACTTCCGCCTTGCCGAGGCTGTCCATCAGGGCGCAGGGCGCTTTGCCGAACCGAAGAGCCAGACCGGCCCCCATATCGATATCGGCCGCCGACGCAACATCTTCGTCCAGTTCCTGAAGCACCGGAAAGAAGACCGACGCCCGTAACCGGTCGGCAATCACGGCATCGCTTTCCGCGCTGCCCGACGCATCCTCGCCGATTTCGAATTCGTAATCGCTGTCACCCTTGTCGGCCAAGCCTTTCGAAAGCGCATAGAACGCGCCATGCGGCTTCAGATTCTGCTGGGCATGAAACATGATCTTCGGTTTCACGAGGTTCATCACCATGAAGGGACCGGCGGCGATATCCATGCATTCCCGCGCAACCCGGTCGATCTGGGCCGTTGTTCCCAGCCCCTCGTCGATCAACCGTACCGCTTCATTGCCGTAGGGAACGAAGAAACGGTTGATTGCAAAACCGAAACTGTCCTTGCAGGCAATCGGCTTTTTGCGGGTTTCGCGGCAAAACTGCAGCGCCCGGTCATAAATTTCCTGATTGGTTTTTTCACCCTTCACCACTTCGACAATCGGATTGATCGCGGCCGGGTTGAAATAGTGAAGACCGAGAAAACGGGTCGGGTCGCTTACGGTTTCCGCCAGATCCGAAACCCGCAGGGCCGACGTATTGGTCGCCACAACCGTTTCCGGGCCGAGAACCGGGTTCAAACGTTCGAACAGGTCTTTCTTGACCGACAGTTCTTCGAAAATCGCCTCGATGATCAGGTCGCAGCCTTCCAGAGACTGCAGATCGGTAGAGGCGGAAATGCGTCCCAGGGCGGCGGCGGCATCCTCTGCGCTCATCTTGCCCTTTTCCGCTGCACGGTCGTAAAACTTCTTCGCGGCGCCAACCCCGCGGCCGACGGCTTCTTCTGTCGTATCCACAAGGCGCACCGTAACCCCCTGCTGGCCCAGTGTGGTCGCGATACCGGACCCCATGGTTCCGGCGCCAATTATTCCGACAGTTTTGAACGACATCGTTTTCTCCGATTCCAGAATTCTGTGTCTTTACGCGATGATTGGCGGCGAAAATAGGCGACACGCCGTGCTTTGTCGATCTGAAATGTTGCATCTGCGAAGGCGGATAGCGCAGGCTGGCCGTTGCCGGCCGAATCCGGCATAGACTGCTGCGTTGTATCAGGCAGAGGAAAAGTGTTTCGTGTCCCACTCGCCGTTTGAACGCCTTTTCAACAAGGCCATCGAGTATCAGGCCAAGGGCATGTTCGAAAAAGCCGTGACGGCCTGGCGGGCGATGCTGCTGAGCCAGCCCGACTATCTGCCGGCCCTGAACAATCTCGGCATCGCCTTGCGGCATCTCGACCGGATTGCGGAGTCGGAGGCCGTTCTGCGAACCGGCATCGAACGTCACCCGGATAGCGCCGACCTGCATATCAGCCTGGGGCAGACCCTGCAGAGCTGGGGGCTGAATGACGCGGCGATCGAGGCGCTGAAAACAGCGATATCTCTGAATCCCGCAAACACGGCAGCCCATTACGATTTGGGAGTATTATATCTCGGCCGTGGCGAAACCGCGTCCGCGGAAGCCGCCCTTCAATCCGTGCTTGCGCTCGATCCGGCGCATGCCCTCGCCCTGGCCGCCCTGGCCGACATCAAAAAGGCGGCCGGCGACGTCATTTCCGCCATCGATCTGTATTCCCGCGCCCATGCCGCCGCCCCTGACAATCCCTCGATTGAAACCCGGTTGGGGATCGCCCTGCTGGCGTCGGGCGACCGTGCCGCCGGTCTGCCGCACTACGATGCGCGCTGGCGAACCGGTCTGTTGCCGATGGCCGATCCCGGGTGCCCTCTATGGGAAGGCGGTCCGCTCGACGGACGAACCCTGCTGGTTCGCTGCGAACAGGGATTGGGCATGAGCCTGCAGTTCGTTCGCCTGCTGAAACTCATTCTGGATGCCGAGGAAAGCGGCGGCCGGATTGTCCTGGAGTGCCAGCCGGAACTTGTCGAAATTCTGAACAGCGCCCGGTGGCTGGATACGGTCGTCGCGGAAAGCGACACGCCGCCGGAAGCCGATGTCTGGTCGCCGCTCGGCAGTTTGCTTCGCTTGATGGGCAGCCGGTTGCTGGGCGAGGATCTGTCGTCGGTCGGCAACCCCGTACCCTACCTGCGTCCCGATGCCGCCACCCTGGCGCCATGGCGGCAAAAACTGCCGAAAGACGGGCTGGTCATCGGGATCGCCTGGTCCGGCGGCATGCCATTGCTTCAGACGGCAAGAAACGCAATCCCGTTACGGGCCTTTGCTCCCCTGGCCGCCTTACCAGGCGTGACGCTCGTTTCGCTGCAGAAAGGCGAAGGCCGGCGAGAGATTTCGACCTGCGGGTTTCCGGTTGTCGATTTCGATACGGAGCTGGACGCCTATGGCGGCGCTTTCGTCGATTCCGCCGCCTTGATTTCCGCACTGCCGCTGGTCATCAGCGCCGATACGCCGATTGCCCACCTGGCCGGCGCATTGGGCAAACCGGTCTGGACGGCGCTGTCGCCGTCGCCGGACTGGATATGGGGTCTTGAGGGAGAAGACACCTGCTGGTACCCCTCCATGACGCTGTTCCGGCGGGCGCGCGGCAATGACTGGACCGATGTTTTTTCGGCAATGGCTGCGCACCTGGAACAGATGCGCGCAATGGCGGGACGGCCGCCGGGAGGGTCATGATGACGCAGCAATGGACAGGCGGATGCCAGTGCGGCGAGGTTCGCTACGAGCTCTCTTCCGATAAAGTCGACACCATGTATGCCTGCCACTGCGCCGACTGCCAGCGGCAATCGGCAAGCGCGTTCGGCATTTCCATCATCGTGAAACGGGACGCTTTCCGGATTGTGAAGGGCGCCGTCAAAACCTGGATGACGCAGGGAGAAAGCGGGAATGCCAAATGTGCGAATTTCTGCCCGACCTGCGGCGTCCGCGTGTTTCACGACGATGGCGGCGACAGCGCCTGGATCAGCGTCAAGGGCGGCACGCTGGACGACGCGGCTCATCTGGAACCCCGGGCGCATATCTGGGTGAAACGCCAGCAACCCTGGCTGAAACTGGACGACACCCTGATCCGCCATTCCGAAGAACCACCGGATTGAAGAATACGCCTTGAAAATCATGTTGATGTCTTTACATGACTCCAGTCGTCGTCTGCTGACATGCGGCTGCGAACATTCTGAATCGGATCACGATGTCTGACCCAATGATCGAACTGGACCAGCTTACCAAGGCTTTCGGAACGCATACCGTTGTCGACGGATTGTCGTTTACCGTGCCGCGCGGCGAAGTTCTGGGATTTCTGGGACCGAACGGCGCCGGCAAATCGACAACCATGAAAATGCTGACCGGCTACCTGAACCCGACATCCGGAGCGGCCCGCGTCGCCGGGTTCGATATCCAGAAAGACCCGGTATCGGTAAAGTCCCGCGTCGGATACCTGCCGGAAGGCGCGCCGGTGTGGCCGGATATGACGCCGAAAGGGTTCCTGAATTTTATCGCCTCTGTTCGCGGGTTCCGGTCGGGCGAGGCCGATGCCGCAATCGCGCGTGCCGCCGACGCCGCCAACCTGAAAGATGTGATGAATCAGCCGATCGGCACCCTGTCCAAGGGCTTCAAGCGACGGGTCGGGCTGGCGCAGGCGCTATTGCACGACCCCGACGTTCTGATTCTGGACGAACCGACCGACGGACTGGACCCGAACCAGAAACAGGAAGTACGGAATCTGATTCAGGTGATCGCCGCCGAAAAGGCGATTGTGATTTCGACCCATATTCTCGAGGAAGTGGAAGCGATCTGCAGCCGCGCCATTATCATCGCCAACGGCCGGATCGTTGCCGACGCCACGCCGGAAGCGCTGGAAGCCCGCTCGCCGCGACACAACGGCGTGCGGCTGGATATTCATGGCTCCAGGGAAGCCGCGCAAAAAGCGCTGTCCGGCATTGCCGGCATCGAATCCGTCAAGATCGAGGCCGATGACACCCTGTTCTGCTATGCGCGCGACGGCGCGCCGATTGCCGGCGCAATCTCGGACGCGCTGGTGTCGGCCGGCATACAGATTCATGACATTCGGACCGTAAGGGGCCGTCTGGACGATGTATTCCGGGCCATTACCGCGCACGACGCCGCCCGATCAGACGAACCGGAGGCTGCCCATGGCTAATATCGCGGCAATATTCCGGCGGGAAATGAGCGCCTATTTTTCCACGCCCGTCGCCTATGTCTTCATTGTGATCTTTCTGCTGATGGCCGGCGCCTTCACGTTTTTCCTCGGGGCGTTTTTCGATCGCGACCAGGCGGATCTCAATTCACTGTTCCAGTTTCTGCCCTGGCTTTTCGTCATTCTCGTGCCGGCCATCGCCATGCGGTTATGGGCGGAAGAGATCGACAGCGGCACGGTCGAACTGCTGATGACCCTGCCGATGACCACGACGCAGATCGTGGTCGGGAAGTTTCTGGCCGCCTGGGCATTCACGACAGTTGCCCTGGCGCTGACATTTCCGCTCTGGATTACCATCAACGTACTCGGCAATCCCGACAACGGGGCGGTTCTGGCCGGCTATATCGGCGCGGTCTTCATGGCCGGCGGATATCTCGCCGTCGGCGCCTTCGTATCGGCGATGACCCGAAGCCAGGTGATCGCCTTTGTCATTGGCGTCGCCCTGTGTTTTGCGCTGACCGCCGCCGGCACGCCGCTGGTTCTGAATTTCTTTTCGGGCTGGGCCGGCGACGCCGTTCTCGACTTCATACGGTCGATCAGCTTTCTCAGCCATTTTGAGGCGATAACCAAGGGCGTCGTCGATCTGCGCGACGCCGTATTCTTCCTGTCGCTGATCGGCGTCTTCCTGGTCGGCAACGTGCTCGCCGTTAACCGGTTCAAGGACGCGTGACATGACCGGCAGAAAACGCATCGGCTGGATTGGCGTCTTCGGTCTGGCGATTCTGGCTTTTATCGGGATCAATATCGGCATTCACCATATCGGCAACGCCCGGCTCGATCTGACCGAGGAGCGGCTGTTCACATTGTCGGACGGCACCAAATCGGTTTTGAAATCGCTGGGTGAACCGGTTCGGCTGGAATTTTATTTCTCCTCCGCTCTGGGCAAGGAAATTCCCGGCTACGCTGTATTTGCCACCCGCGTGCGCGACATGCTGGATGAATTCAAGGCCGTAGCGGGCGACAAGCTGATTATCGACACGTTCGATCCTCAGCCGTTTTCCGAAACAGAGGACCAGGCGGTCGAAGCCGGCATGCAGGGCGTGCCATTGGACCAGACCGGCGATGAGGTCTATTTCGGGATCGTCGGCTTCGCGTCCGAAGACCGCGAGAACGGAAGCGCGATACCCTTCTTCCAGTCGGATCGCGGCAACTTTCTGGAATACGATCTGACCAAACTGATCTACCGGGTCGCCAATCCCGAACTGCCGGTGGTCGGCGTTATTTCCGACAAGCCGGTCTTCGGCGACCCGATGGCGCAGATGCGGGGCGGGTCGAGCGATCCGTGGGCCATCGTGGACCAGATGGAAGATTTCTTCGATGTCCGGTACGTCTACGATGCCGAGACGCTGCTTGAGGATTCGCCGGACATTCTGCTGATCATCCACCCGAAGGCCTTCGATCCTGATTTCGCCTATGCCATCGACCAGCATCTGTTGCGTGGCGGCCGGGCAATTGTTTTTTACGATCCCTGGAACGAAACCAACGCCAATGCGCCGGCGAGCGGGCCGGGCGGCCCGGCGGTGGAATCCAGCTTCGAACCGTTTTTCGATAGGTGGGGCGTCCGGATTTCCGGCGACGCCGTTGTCGGTGACAGGGGATCGGCGCAGATGGTGAATGCCGGTGACGGCACAAACTTCATTCCGGTACCGTATGTGATCTGGATGAAGCCCACCGCGGCCCAGCTCAACAAGGACGATGCCATACTGTCATCGATCGGCACCATGCTGATCCCGAGCGCCGGTTCGATTGAGGTCAATGAAGACAGCCCCCTGTCGGTTCAACCGTTGATCCAGAGCAGTGCGGACGCGACATTGATACCGGTCGACAGGCTGGCCACGCCCGATCCGACGGGGCTGCTTGAAGACTACGCGCCGACCGGCGAAACCTATGTCATGGCGGCGCGGCTTTCCGGCACTGTCACAACCGCGTTTCCGGATGGGCCGCCGCCGCCCGAACCGGAAGAAGCCGCTGAAGACGCGGATACAACAGCCGGTCAGGATACGGCGGAAGAGGAAGCCGCGGAGCAGGAGCCAGAGGAACGTCCGGCCTTTCTGCCGCATCTTGCGGCATCCGAAGCGCCGATGAATGTCGTTCTGGTGGCGGATGCAGACATGCTTGAAGACCGGTTCTGGGTACGTGTACAGAACTTCTTCGGACAACGCGTCGCCGTTCCGCAGGCCGATAACGGCGCGTTTCTGGTAAATGCGCTGGATAATCTGCACGGCTCGAACGATCTGCTGTCGCTGCGCTCGCGCGGCACCGGAAGCCGACCGTTTGTCGCAATCGACGCCCTGCGCCGTCAGGCCGAAACGGATTACCGGGCAGAAGAGCGCGCGCTGCAGAAGAAAATGCAGGAAACGGAAGAGAAGCTTGCCAATCTACAAGCGGGTGCCGATGCCGATGCCGTCGAACAGGACACGGCGGCAACCGATGCAGAGATCGAAAAATTCACACACGAACTTATCGATACGCGCCGCAAACTTCGGGAAGTCAATTTGTCCCTTCGTCAGGATATCGAAGCGCTGCAAAGCCGGGTCAGGATCATCAATATCGGTCTGATGCCGGTGCTGGTCTGCGTTTTCGCCATCGGCCTTGGATACTACAGGTCCCGGCGCCGCCAGAGCGCCCGGGACAAGGCGCTGTCATAGCCTTACAGACGACGCTCCCTCCCAAATTGGCGGCATAGTAACCTTTTTTACATTAGGGGTTTGGTCTTGCCGCGTTTCAGCGGTACCGTACGGTAGCCGACCCGGTGTTCAACCGACGTCTGCACCTTTACCAAAAGCAAGCGAGCATCGTCATGGCTGTCCGTGCGGATAACATCAACATCGTTCCCTTCGTCAGTGTCGACAACATGATGAAGATTGTCCTGTCGGTCGGCATCGAGTCGTTTCTTCTCGGCCTGGCCGACTATATCGAGGAAGACTTCAAACGGTGGGAACTGTTCGACAAGACGCCGCGCGTCGCGTCGCATTCACGCGAAGGCGTTATCGAACTGATGCCGACCAGCGACGGCGAGGAATACGGGTTCAAATACGTTAACGGGCACCCCAAGAACACGAAGGACGGCTTGCAGACCGTTACGGCCTTCGGCGTTCTTGCGAAGGTCGATAGTGGCTATCCGGTCCTGTTGACGGAGATGACCATTCTGACAGCCTTGCGGACGGCGGCGACATCCGCCCTTGTCGGCAAGTATCTGGCGCCGAAGAACGCGTCCTGCATGGCGCTGATCGGCAACGGCGCGCAATCCGAATTCCAGGCGCTGGCCTTCAAGGCGCTGCTTGGCGTTTCCGAACTTCGCCTGTTCGATATCGATTCCTCGGCGACAGAACGCTGTGCGCGGAATCTCGCCGAATGGGGGTTCAGCATTACCGCCTGCTCGACAGCGCAGGACGCGGTTGAGGGCGCGCATATCATCACAACAGCCACGGCCGACAAGCAGTATGCGACGATCCTGACCGACAACATGGTCGGGTCGGGCCAGCACATTAACGCGGTCGGCGGCGACTGCCCCGGAAAAACCGAACTGCACAAGGATATCCTGATGCGATCGGATATTTTCGTCGAATACCCGCCGCAAACCCGGATTGAAGGTGAAATTCAGCAACTGGCTGACGACCATCCCGTCATTGAATTATGGAAAGTCATGACCGGCGCGGTTCCGGGTCGCAGAAGCGCCAAGCAGATTACCCTGTTCGATTCCGTCGGCTTCGCCACAGAAGACTTCTCGTCCTTGCGCTATCTTCGCGATCAATTGGGAAAAACCGGCCATTATCAAGAACTTGACCTGCTGGCCGACCCTGACGATCCGCGCGATCTGTTTGGCATGATCATGCGGTCCAAGGGCAATGGAAGTCCGTAGGCCGGTAGCATCGTTGCGGATTACGGGACAAACCATGCGGATTCATCGTTTGAATCCGGCGAAAAATGCGTCGGATTAACCCGTTTTTTCGTTGCAAGGATGGTACAGTCTCGAGAATTTTATCGCCGAAAACTACACTACAGCTTGCATTCGGCGCAGTATTTTGTAATTTCGCAACACGTTACGAAGTCGTTGGCGCTATCTATAATACCTGCTTGCGCGGTTAAACAGAGCATTCTTCCGGCATTGTGAACGTTATAAGAAACATCACATTGGGTGATGTCTCGAAAAGTAATGTCGTGAAAGGAAAAGATCATGGCTAAAGGTACAGTCAAGTGGTTCAACGCCACAAAGGGTTACGGTTTCATCGAACCAGAAGATGGTTCCAAGGATGCTTTCGTCCATATCAGCGCAGTTGAGCGCTCCGGTCTGTCCGGTCTGAACGATGGCCAGAAAGTCACGTTCGACCTGGTTTCGGGTCGGGACGGCAAAATGGCGGCAGAAAATCTGGTCGTCGTCGACTGATTTTGCTTCGGGGCGGCCAATGGCCGCCCCACTGCTTTCAGCCGGACAATTACCGGCTCTTCACTTGCGCTTTTTGTTCTGCGAGGCCGGCAGGATTATCCCTGAAGGCCGGTTTTCGCGTTTCCACTGGCGCCGGAAACCCCATCCACGCCGAACATTCCCAGTTGCAGGCTTCGGGCGATCAGGTTCGCCCGGTCGATGAAAACCTGAGCGACGTCAGGTTCAAACAGCTCTCTGGCGCTTTCACCGAACATCTCCAGCCATCGGGCGAAATGCGCCGGTCGAACATCGGTCAGCGCTGCGTGTTTCCGCATCGGCTGACCTTCATACCGACCCGTCTTCAACAGGACCGATGACCAGAAATCGACTATTCTCAGCAGATGCGGCTCCCAGTCGTCGCCGATCGCCTTTGCGAAGATCGGCCCGAGCTGTTCATCCTGCCGCACCCGGCCGTAAAAATGCCGGACAAGATCGTTGATTTTCTTCTCGTCAATCGCTGGATGGACCGGTTTCCGGTTTGCCTGCGCCGGCAATGCACGAAGATCTGGCGGCATTGATACAACCTTCCGCGGGGCTTCGAAAAAGGCGCTTTCTAAGCACCTCGTGTCTGGATTAACGTCTATCGTCACATTTGGGAACTAAACATGTCGTATACAATCATTGAGCAACGCCTGAAATCCGGCGGCATCGTTATTCTGGATGGTGGCACCGGCACCGAACTGGAAAAGCGCGGCGCAAAAATGGACAAGAACGCCTGGTGCGGCCCGGCGACTCTGACGAATCTGGAGATCCTGACCGGCATTCACCGAGACTACATCGCCGCCGGCGCCGATATTATTACGACCAACACCTATGCTTCCTCCCGGCTCATGCTCGAACCGGCCGGTTTTGCAGACAGGTTTCTCGAAATAAACCGGGCCGCCGTCGCCGCGGCCCAAACGGCGCGCAGCGAAAGCGGACGCCCGGATGTTCTGGTCGCGGGCTCCCTGTCGCATATGTGCCCGCAAGTACCGAATACGACCCAGACCGATCTTTCCCGGCTGCCGCCGGCGTCAGTGATCGCAGCCGGTATTGAAGAAATGGCCATGCTGCTGAAGGACGAAGGCTGTGATCTGCTGCTGCTGGAAATGATGTATGATCCGGACCGGATGAAGTTCGCCTTCGAAGCCGCGAAGAAAACCGGCTTGCCTGTCTGGGCCGGATTCTCCGCCCGGCGCGGCAAGGACGGGCAGGTTCTGGCAATGAAGGACAGCGATACACCGTTTGAGGAACTGTTAACAATTCTGGGGGAGTACGATGTCCAGGCCGCCGGAGTCATGCATTCGGAATCGAATGTAACCGGCGATGCGCTAAGCCTGCTGCGCAACATGTTTGACGGTCCGCTGACAGCCTATCCGGATTCAGGCTACTTCACGATGCCGAACTGGAAATTCGAGAACATCATACCGCCTGCGGAACTTTATCGTTACGCAACCGGCTGGGTCGAACAGGGAGTTCAGGTGTTGGGCGGGTGCTGCGGCCTGTCAGTAGACCACATCGCCGCCCTGGCACCGTTAAAGAAATAGGATAAAGCGACAGAAGACCGATCAGAGATATCCGAACGGCTTGGTCTTCGTCATCTCTTTCTTCTGGCGTTTGGCGACACGCTTCATCAGCCGTCCGCCGTCCTTGGATATGCCCAGTTGATCGGGGAACGGAGGACCCTTGCTCGTGCGGTCGACGAGACCGACTTCCGAAAGCTGGATCAGCAGACGCCGGATAGATTCCCGGGACAGGCCGAGGTTTCCAAAAATCTCGAAAAGAGCGGACTGGCTCAACAGCGGATAGGTCTTCAGGTTGCCGGCCGTATCCACGTTAAACTTTCGCAAAAGACTTAGGTGTTTTTTCTCATTCATTTCCTCAGCATCGTATTCGGTGAGGAACAACAAGATAGAATAGGCGGGGTATCCGTAAAGTTGCGCCGCTTCGCCATCAGCGACATTGGCTTTCGCCAGAGTTTTTCCCAGTTCGGTTTGGTAGCTGCGCATAGCAAGAGCCCCTGCTGCGAGCACCGAAAAATCTGTGTCGTCTGTTGTTTTGGCCACCCTGCGACCTCCCTTAACTGTCCAATTAATCTTTTTCTACTCTCAGGCGCTAATTGAAAGCAGGCTGTCAGACCTGTTCCCCCTCCCCAAGAAGCACCCGGGAACCGCACATACTAAGCCGTATCATCAACACTGTGAACAACAGATCAAAAAACCGCTTCTCACGTTATATTGAAATACTGGTAAAGTATGGTGTCATACCCACATACACTGACGAAATATGCTGAGAAATCAATACTGGTCGTGGTATTTCTAGCCTTTTCCGTCGGAAAAAGGCAAAAAGGCGACACAGCTTCACCATTTGGATCGAATGGACCCGTAAATGGAAATAACTTCCCCGTCAGACAAAGGCCCCGTCGTTTTGTGTATCCTCGATGGCTGGGGCGATCGAAGGGGCGGTGACGATAATGCTATCGCCGCAGCGGGCACACCTGTCCTGGACCGGTTGCTGGCGTCGTCCACCCGGTCTCAGCTCGATGCATCGGAAGGGTTCGTTGGCTTGCCGAGCGGCCAGATGGGGAATTCCGAAGTGGGCCACATGAATATCGGCGCCGGCCGGGTCGTATTGCAGGATTTGCCCCAGATCAATCTGTCGATCGAGTCGGGCGAGTTTATAAACCTGCCCGTTTTACGTGAAACGATTGTCGATTTGAAACAGACAGGCGGCATAGCGCATATAGCAGGATTGCTGTCGCCCGGAGGGGTACATTCCCATCAGGACCACATCGCCGCTGTTGTGGAATTGTTCCAGTCTAACGGCATCCCCGTTGCGGTACACGCCTTTCTCGACGGTCGGGATTGTCCCCCCTCAAGGGCAAGGGCTTATGTCGAACAATTCGAAACTGCCTTCCCCGGCGCGATAAAAACCGTTTGCGGCCGGTATTTCGCCATGGACCGGGACAACAAATGGGGCCGAACGAAGCGGGCATTCGATCTGCTGACAACCGGTCATGGCGACCGCAATGTTCCGGACGCCATTACCGCCGTTACCGAAGCATACGCCGCCGGCGAAACGGATGAGTTTGTTCAGCCGACGTCGGTTGGCGGTTTCCAGGGAATGCGTGACGGCGATGCGCTTGTCATGATGAATTTCAGGGCAGACCGCGCCCGTCAGATCATGGCCGCCCTGATCGATCCTTCCTTCGACAAGTTCGACCGGAAACAGGCGCCGGATTTCTGCCACCGCATCAGTCTTACCGAATATTCCGAGGCCCTGACACGGCTAAGCGAGGTTCTGTTTCCGCCAGCGGACATCATCAACACGCTGGGCGATGTGGTTTCCCGCAACGGATTGCGTCAGCTCCGGATTGCCGAAACGGAAAAATACGCTCATGTGACGTTCTTTCTGAACGGGGGGCGCGAAGACACGCTGGAGGGTGAGGATCGTGTGCTGATCCCCTCGCCCGACGTGGCAACCTACGATCTGCAGCCGGAAATGTCGGCCAACGAGCTGACCGACGAACTCGTGGCGAGAATCAAGTCAGGAATGTACGCCCTGATTGTCGTCAACTACGCAAACCCGGATATGGTGGGGCATACCGGCGTATTCGATGCCGCCGTAAAAGCCGTTGAAACCGTCGACGCCTGCATCGGGCGCGTTCAGAAAGCGCTGGCGGAAACGCATGGCGTTCTGCTGGTAACTGCCGATCACGGCAATATTGAAATGATGAAGGATCCGACTACCGGTGCGCCGCACACAGCGCATACGATCAACCGTGTACCGTTCGCAATCGCAGGCATTCCGGACGGAACGAAAGTTCACGACGGCCGGCTGGCGGATATTGCGCCGACGGTACTGACCCTCATGGGGCTGCCAATTCCGGATGAAATGACCGGCAACCCGCTGCTGGGCGCGGATTCCGGTCGACAGGCAGCCGAATAGCGTTAGGATTCCGCCCATGGCGGGACGGACACATCTCGATATCGGCACGGCGATGGTTATGGTCGTGGCATGCGCCCTGTCATTCGGCCTTGTGACAGGTATTGCGGCCGCACAGGAGTCCGAGGTTTCCAAAGAAACCCTCGAAGAAACAGAAGCGGCGCTCGGTCAGACCAGGGAGGAACGCGCCAAACTCGCCGAGCAGCGCGAGGCCGTGGCCCAGGAATTGCGCCAGTTACGGCAGGAAATGATTCTGGCCGCCCGCGACACGCAGGAGCGCGAAGCCATCGTTTCGCGCCTCGAAAGCCAACTGCAAGCGCTGGAAAGTGAAAAGACAAACCGGCGGCAGGCCCTTACGGAACGGCAGCAAAGCCTGTCCGGAACGCTCGGCGCGCTGATGCGGCTGTCCAGAACGCCGGCAACGGCGGTTCTGCTTCGCCCGGACCCGCCGCTGGACACGGTACGAAGCGCGGTTCTCATGAAAGCCGCCGTGCCGTCGTTGCGCGACCAGGCGGATATTCTGCAGGAAGAGCTGGCCGCCCTTGAAGCTGTCGAGGACGATATCGGCGCAAAACTGGCGACCCTGACGCGTGCCGAGGAGGAACTGGTCGCCCAGCGTAAACGCCTTGAAGAGCTGATATCCCGCAAGCGCGGCATTCTGGCCGAAACGACGGCTGCCTTCGATTCTGCACAGCAACGGGTTCAGGAACTTGCGTCGAAGGCTGAGTCCTTGCGCGATCTGCTGGCCAGCCTGTCGCAGGACGACTTGCCGAGAGCGCCAAAATCCCCTGAATCGGAATCCGCCACCGACCTACCCGATGTGGAGCCCCTTATCGAGGCGAAACCGGATGGATTGCGGCCGTTTCCCGCAAACGGTCACATAACCCGCCCCGTCAACGGTTCCATCGTCAGCAGGTATGGCGACGACACAGGGTTTGGACAGACCAGTAAAGGAATCGTTATCAGGCCGCGAGCCGGCGCACAGATTGTCGCACCCTTCGACGGCAGGGTCGTCTTCGCCGGCGCCTTTCAAACCCTTGGCAACATATTGATAATCGAACACTCAGGAGGGTATCATACTGTTCTGGCAGGGTTTTCTCGGATCGACAGCGTTGCCGGACAGTGGTTGCTGGCGGGAGAGCCCGTTGGCGTTGCCGCTCAGACATTCACCGCCATTGCCGGATCCGAGAACCGGCCCGGCGTCTATATCGAACTACGGCGCGATGGACAGCCGGTCAATCCGCTAAAGTGGTTGTCTTCGTAAACGATTAGGTACACGTTATTTACCGCATGGGCCCGGATCCTTTTTGGGATATTGAGGCAAACAGTCAGGTTTGACGCGGTTTTCCAACAGCCGACGCATCCAGGTGACGAGACGAGGAAATCAACGATGAAGCGATTGAACAGGGTTTTTCTGGGCCTCGGCACGGCCACACTGCTAATGACCAGTGCGCCTGCCTTTTCGGCAACCGATGAAGAACCGGATACTTATGAACTGCTGGACCTGTTCGGCGAGGTGTTTGAGCTGGTTCGGGAAGAGTATGTTGAAGGCGTAACCGACAAGCAGCTCATTGAGGCCGCCATCCAGGGCATGCTGAGCGACCTCGACCCGCATTCTGTTTATCTGAATGACGAACATTTCAAATCGATGCGGCAACAGACACGCGGAGAATTCGGCGGTCTGGGGATCGAAGTCACGATGGATGAAACAGGATATGTCCGGGTTGTCGCGCCAATCGACGACACGCCTGCCTTTCGGGCCGGCATCGAATCCGGCGACATGATCACGCATATCGACGATGAATCGGTTCAGGGGCTGACCCTCGACAAGGCCGTTGAAAAGATGCGCGGCAAGGTCGGCAGCGAGATTCGCCTGACCATCAGCCGGGGCGATACGGATCCGTTCGATGTGACAATCGTTCGCGACAGAATCAAAATCCAGTCGGTTAGAAGCCGGCTTGAGGAAGACATCGCCTATATTCGGATTTCGAGCTTCTCCGGCCAGACGCAGGACGGACTGGATAAGGAAATCGCCAAACTGCGGGAAGAAAAACCCGATCTGCGCGGACTTGTTCTCGATCTGAGAAACAATCCCGGCGGACTGCTCGATCAGGCGATTTCCGTATCGGATACATTCCTTGAAAAAGGCGAAATCGTCTCGACCCGTGGCCGGGATGCGGACAATGCCCAGCGTTTTCAGGCTACGCCGGGCGATGAGTTTTCCGAACTGCCGATCGTCGTGCTGATTAACGGCGGGTCGGCGAGCGCATCGGAAATCGTCGCCGGCGCGCTGCAGGACCATGGCCGCGCCATCATCATGGGCACACCGTCCTTCGGTAAAGGCTCGGTGCAGACGATCATGCCGCTAAGCCGGGGTTCCGCTGCTATTAAACTGACGACACAGCGTTACTACACGCCTAGCGGCCGGTCGATCCAGCAGCTCGGCATCAATCCCGATATTCTTGTTGAACGGGCCAAGGTTGAACTGCTGGAAAGAGTAACCAACAGGACGGAAGCGTCACTGCGCGGTTCTCTGCTGAATGAGCAGGCGCCGGCGGAAGGCGATGAACAGGACGGGAACGCCAACACTGAAGAAATCGACGAAAGTGTGGACGCGCCGGAGATCACGACCGACGTTGACGACTATCAACTCGCCCGGGCCATTGACCTGATCCGTGGCATTTCGCTTTATACGGCCCGTGCCGTAAACTGATAGGGGCTCACCTCCGGACGGGATCGTTCCGTCCGGAGGAAAGCGTAACAGGCGATAGGGGGACCAGCCCTGAAACTCCCAAGGATCAATCTGCCAAAGATTCCGTTTTTTGGTAAAAAAGCCTCGGGGCCGGACGATGCGGGCGACCAGGATGCCGCTGACGATCAGTCAGCGCCGGCCGAACCTTCGTCGGAGCTGGATTACCTTGAACCGACATCGTTTCAGAAGAAACTGCCTCTTATAGCCATTGTTGTAGGTTGGGTTCTGACGATCGGCACGATCGGCGGCATTGCCGGCTATGTCATCGTTAGCGAGGACGAAATTCTGCAAGCGATGATAGATGAGCGTCCGACCACCGAGGTGGACGAGATCGCCATCGTTCGGGATGAAGCCGGCCAGGGCGCGGAAGAAGGGGCTGAAACCGGCCTCGAAGAACCGGCATCCGTCACGGAGTCTACGACGCCGGAGCCGAGTAACGATGCGTATGCGGGCCTGCTTCAACCGCACCCCGATCCGGGTCTGATCGAACAGGACCCGGTCGGGCCTTTACCAATTACCGGGAGCGACGGTCGTGAACCATGGCGGGTTTATTCCCGTCCGTCGAATCCGATCGAAACCCGTCCGCGCATTGCCATCGTCATTGCCGGCCTGGGCATCAACAAAAAGGAAACCGAAGCTGCGCTGAACCTTTCCGGCGATGTCTCGCTGGCTTTCGTACCCTATGCGTCGGGTCTGGCCGAATGGATAAACAAGGCAAGAGAAAATGGGCACGAAACGCTTCTGACCCTGCCGATGGAACCATCCGATTTTCCGAAAAGCGATCCGGGGCCGTTCGCCCTTATGTCGACACTGGATACCGAACAGAACACCAAACGGCTGGAATGGATTTTGAGCCGGGCGACAGGCTATATCGGCCTGATCAGCTATCAGGGCAGCGGCTTTTCGGCCAATAACAAGGCTGTGCGGCCGTTGATGGGTAATCTCAAAAGCCGCGGCCTGCTGTATATCGATGCCAAACAGACGATCGCCAGCACGGCGCCGGCGGTTGCCCGGGCAGCCGGCGTTCCGAATGCACAGGCAGATATCATCCTCGACCAGAAGCTGAGCCGAGCCGAAATTCTGAAGCAGTTGAAGTTGACAGAATCGCTTGCCAGGGCGAACGGTACGGTTATTGCCGTCGGACATCCCTATCCGGTAACGCTTGACCGTCTTCGGATATGGATTGCCGACCTGCCGGAAACCGGATTTGTGCTGGCGCCGGTCTCCGGCATTGTTGAAAAGCGACGACAGGAATAGACAAGGAATGATGGCCATTGATTGACGGCGACCCTTCGGAAAGTACTGACGACCACGACAATAGACCTTACCGGCCCTGTGTTGGCATCATGCTGCTGAATAGAGAAGGAGCTGTCTTCGTTGGCAACCGGATCGATGTACCGGGCGATCACTGGCAAATGCCGCAAGGCGGTATTGACGAGGGGGAGGATCCTGTCGATGCAGCCTTTCGTGAAGTTCAGGAAGAAACCGGGATCGACGCATCCAAGGTCGAGATCATCCGCCAGAGCAAGGCCTGGCATTCATACGACCTGCCGAAACCGCTGTCGCGCAAGATCTGGCGCGGCAAGTACCGGGGACAGACCCAGTGCTGGTTCGCCATGCGATTTACAGGACAGGACAGCGATATCAATCTGAACACCCATAAGGCCGAATTTGCACAATGGCGCTGGGTTTCGCTGGAGGATCTTCCGGCCCTCATTGTGCCGTTCAAGCGCCATACCTACCAACAGGTTATCGCCGAGTTTCAGGAAATTGTATAATTTCAGCCAACGAACACGGACAAATCCGGATTTCTCACGCAGATGTATCGTTGATACCGACAATCGCGCTTGTGGCGGAGGACCCGGTACAAAGCGGCTGCAATAAAATGAAATTGTGATTTTTCAACGGGTTTGCACGTTTTTCTCATTTTCGGCTAGAATGAGACACCCTTGGGGACATAGGCAACCGGCGAGTATCGTGGATGCTAGGCGGAGCAATATCGGCGTCAACCGTTTCAACGCTTGGCGCCGGGATAAACAGGCCTGGGCTGTTTCCGGGCAATCAAGGCAGGTCTTCCGGCACGACCGCTGTGGAAGAACAGCCGGGTATTGCCGAAAGCGGACAGACTTTTTCCTCGGCGACTACAGTTTCGCTTTCTACGGCAGCAACGACATTTCTGCAGGCATCGGGTATTGAACGGGCCCCGGCCGACAGGCAATCGGCCGGTAACGCCGCCGGGCAGGACCGGACCGGGGACGAGGCCGACAATACTGCGCCGGAAGCGCGAAGCGAGCGTCAGTCGGCAGACGCCCGGGAAGCCCTGGATACGGTGCGGGGATCCGCAGAGGAAGGCCCTAATGGTCTGACCGATGCCGAACGGCAACAGGTGCAGAGCCTGCGACAAACGGATGCGGAAATTCGTCGGCACGAACAGGCGCATGCCATGGTTGGCGGTCCGTACGCCGGCGCGCCGCGTTATCAATACACCAAAGGTCCGGACGGCAAGCAGTACGCCATAAGCGGCCAGGTATCCATCGACGCCTCGTCAATACCTGGCGACCCTCAGGCCACGATCCAGAAGTTGCGCATTGTTCGGCGCGCCGCCCTGGCGCCGAGCGATCCGAGCGGACAGGATCAGCAGGTCGCCGCGACCGCGCAGCGCGGCATCATTGAGGCACGCCGGGAACTGGCTGAGGAAACGGCGGAAGAGAGCGCCGAGAACGCGGCGGAAAGCGGCCGGGAGGTTATCGGTGAAAATGTCGGGCCGATCCGGGATGAAGCACTGGCCAGTCCCGTCATCGATGCGGCGCTCGCTTCATCGCTGGCAGCCCCAGGCGGCGTCAGGGCAGTGAATGCCAGTCTGGCTTTCGCCCGCGCATCGTCATTGACCCTGCAGCGGCCACCGGGACAATCGCTGTCTGTCTGACGGTTTTCGGGGTTATTTCGCAGATCCGGCGATCAAGCGGATACAGGAAGTCCCGATTTCGTACGCCGGTATTGCATGAACCGCCAGCCAAGATACCCGATAACCGTCCGCAACCGATCGGATATGGACAGACCGGCCGCTTTCAGGATCATCGATGCGGCTCTCTGCACATGCCGGGGCTTGTAGTAGCCATAGGCGATCCACAGATGCCGCGCGCCATGCATGTCTTGCGCATAGACATCATCCGGGGCGGCGTTGGCGGCATAATAGGCATAGGAAAGTTCATCGTCTTCGGTCTCGCCAAGACGGTTCCAGGCGACGCGTAACCGGCCCAGCTTGCCCAGATCTTCCTTTTCCACATAACGGTCAAGTGTGGTGTAGAAAAGCTTGTAGTGCCGGAACTCGTCACCGGCAATGCGCCGACAGATATCCTTCAGAACAGGTTCCTCTGCCGCATCCGCAAGGGCGGAGTAATACGAGCTCGTGCCTGATTCCACGATACACCGGGCAACGAGTTCGCTGGCTTGCGACCCGCGAACCGAAACATCCGTGTCTTCGGGCAGGCCGTTGAAACCGGCATTGAAACGGGCCATTGCCGTGTCGAAACTGAAATCAGGGTCGGCCATTTCCGCCCACCGCGCCAGCGCCTGCCCGTGGCGAATTTCTTCCTCGCCCCACTGGCGGGCCGCTTCCTTGAAGGATTCGTCGTTTTTGAAGACCCGGCACAGATAATCGGTATAGGCGCCGCCATTATGTTCGACCAGGGACGCCGCCTTGACGACCCGAAGCAGGTTCGGGTCGACCTTCCGGCGGTCGAATCGTGTCCAGTCTATGTCATCAAGTGTCCAGGCGCCCGGCATGGAATCCCCTTTCAGCTAGCAAAGGCTAGTAGACGGGGTTGCTTACCGCTTCCAATTTGGCGTGGGCGACTTCAATCGCCTGCTCAATTGACCGTTTCGCAACATCGTCATCCGCCAAGGACAAATCGTCCTGCAGATTCTTAACTTGTTGCTCCACAACGGAAGTTTCAATGTTTTCGAGTGAAATTGCTTCTTCCGCAAGAACGGTGCACCGGTCGGGCGTGACTTCGGCGAAGCCGCCGGCAACGAACAAACGCTTGGCGACGGTCTTGCCTTCAAACACGCAGATCGTACCGGGACGGATTGTTGTAATCACCGGAGAATGGCCTTTAAGCACGCCCATATCCCCTTCCGCACCGGGAAGAACGACCATGTCGACTTCATCGGAAAGCAGCAGCGCTTCCGGCGAAACCAATTCAAATGCAAGCTTATCAGCCATACTGTCGTGCCCTTGTCAGCGGAATTTAGCGATCGAATATCCGGTCGAAGCCTTAAGCGGCTTCAGCCGCCATCCGCTGCGCCTTTTCCTTGGCTTCTTCGATCGTTCCGACCATGTAGAAAGCGGCTTCCGGCAGATCGTCATATTCGCCGTCCGCAATCGCGCCGAACCCTTTGATCGTGTCTTCAAGTTCGACGTATTTGCCCGGCGAACCGGTGAAGACTTCCGCCACATGGAACGGCTGCGACAGGAAGCGCTGGATCTTGCGCGCGCGGGCAACGACCAGTTTGTCTTCTTCCGACAGTTCGTCCATGCCCAGAATGGCGATGATGTCCTGCAGGGACTTGTAGGTCTGCAGGGTCTGCTGAACCTTCGTGGCGACGCCGTAATGCTCGTCACCGATGATGCGCGGATCAAGGATGCGCGAGGTCGAGTCGAGCGGATCGACGGCGGGATAGATGCCCAGTTCCGCGATCTGGCGCGACAGCACCGTGGTCGCGTCCAAGTGCGCGAAGGACGTCGCGGGGGCCGGATCGGTCAAATCGTCGGCCGGCACGTAAATGGCCTGCACGGACGTGATCGAGCCCTTCTTGGTCGAGGTGATGCGTTCCTGCAGGGCGCCCATGTC
>JAVKBW010000043.1:0-275 GCA_040222995.1 Alphaproteobacteria bacterium
ACAGATTACCCGATTAATGACTTGGAGTTAGTGTTTGTTGAATTACCCAAGTTTATCAAAGAGTTAGATGAATTAGAAACCTTGGCGGATAAATGGATATATTTTATCAAATGTGCCAGAGGATTAGAAACGATACCGGAAGCAATGGCACAAGTCCCGGAAATTCGCAAGGCGTTTGAAGTAGCGAATCAAGCGAATCTGACTCGTGAAGAGTTAGAAGCTTTAGAACAGCGAGAAATGTATATTCATGACCAACGGAATGCGATAAAATTAGC
>JAVKBW010000044.1:0-509 GCA_040222995.1 Alphaproteobacteria bacterium
CAGGCCCACGACCTCATCCCGAAGCGCGAGGACGAGCCGTCGGAATCGACGGCGGCCTGAGCCGCAGCAGCGCCCCAGGGCGGCCCCGCCGCGCGGCGGGCCGCCCGCGAGACCTCCACGAAAGAGAGGACGACATGAACAAGAACGCCACCATCTACGAACGCATCACGAACCGCCTCCTCGACCAGATGCGCAGCGGAACGCTCCCCTGGCTGAAGCCTTGGAACGCCGACGCCAACGCCGTCATCGGCCTCCCTCGCAACGGCACGACCTCCCGCCCCTACAGCGGCATCAACATCATCGTGCTGTGGGCCAGCGGCTTTCCTGACGCGCGGTGGTACACCTTCAACCAGGCACGCAAGCTCGGCGCCTGCGTCCGCCGCGGCGAGAAGGGCCAGGAGGTCCTCTTCTTCAAGACCGTCACCCGCGTGAACGACGACGACGAGGAACGCGAGGTCCCGATCGCTCGGACGTTCCACGTCTTCAACCACAGCCAGATCGACTGGCCC
>JAVKBW010000001.1:0-424 GCA_040222995.1 Alphaproteobacteria bacterium
TTTTTTTTGGGGAAACCTATTTTATGGGTTAGGTGTTCTGTAGGGGCGAGTCGCTGCACTATCGTTAAGGGGAAACACTTTAATTTTCTCGACTCGCCCCAGTATCGCGATCGAGAAAACCATTAATTTGTCCGAGGAATCTTCACCGTTAGTTCACCCGTGAGAAGGGTAATGTGGTGGGTTACGGCGGATATATTATTAAAGGGTTTGTTTCCTTAATTAAGTACCGCCTAACCCACCCTACGGGTTAAGGTGAATTTGGGTCTATATGGCGGCACATTTTCCCACTATATAAAATTACCTAAAATCAGCAGAAAAGTCAATCCCTAATTCTATTTTTTTTGGGGAAACCTATTTTATGGGTTAGGTGTTCTGTAGGGGCGAGTCGCTGCACTATCGTTAAGGGGAAACACTTTAATTTTCT
>JAVKBW010000050.1:0-4437 GCA_040222995.1 Alphaproteobacteria bacterium
CGCCTGGTCGCTGCCCATAGAGCAAGAAGGTTTCCGACGAGCTGGGCATCCCGCCGGTCGTTCTCTCGTTCCTCGGAGAAGCTCACTGCTTTCGACCATCCTCGGAGACTCGTTCCGTATGGCTAACACCCGATGATAAGCTGCGGGGCGTAGCCCCGTCAGTCTTCATCATCATGTTGGATGGCGCGCACAAGCAACAAGGTTCGCCCGCGGATCTAGAACTTCCAGTCGATGGGATCTCCGCGTCGGCTCGACCATTCGTCCTGCAAACGAGATTCGTAGCTCGACCATCCACCACTCCTGTCTATCGCGATCGCCACGTACTGCGCGGCCTCCTCGACGTTCGTCGTGGCTCCCTCGACGATTGCGTTCGGGAAGGGAGCGTCCGCCGACGTCATCTGGTACCGAATCATGTAGCCGCCCGGGCCAGCGAAGACGACAACGTGGGGCCGGGAGCGGTAGTCCCGACGCGACAGCAGGCAGAGCCGGTAGTGCGAGAGGAGACCCCACACGTCTGCGCTCGCGCAGACCTTCTCGAGATGTGGAAGCACTTCCAGCATCCGCTCGGCAATCTCGGCCCACGACGAATCGGGCCGCTTCTCGCGGAGTCCCCGGTATGCCTCGTAGAGGTGCGCACTGCTCTCGTTGTGGAAGTCTACGAGCGCCATAGATCGGACCTCGCGCTATTCACTGGCGGTCAATCCGGGCACCAAGAACACTCCTCGTCCATCCAACACCCGATGATAAGCTGCGGGGCGAAGCCCCGTCAGACTTCATCATCATGTTGGGCAGCCCGCACCTGCTCAGGCTCTCGCTCAGACTGACCCGAAGCTGCCTCTCGTAAACGGTTGATTTCCGCCTCGGCCTTCTGACGGAACATCTCTGGAGGAGCAGTTTCTACGAATCGTGTGTACAGGACGATGGCCCCCGCAAAGTCTCCTTCTTCCTCAAGGGCGCTGGCGCGAAGGAGAAGCTCGCCATACGCACGACTGACGCCTGGATGGGGATTCGGTTGTGACCACCAAGCGGGCGCGAGCTCGGGGTGGAGTTGGTAGAGAACGTGCGCGACTTCGCCGATTGCGGCGATGGCCTCTCCGAGGGTGCGGATGTTCCCGCGAACTGGCGCAATGCGGGCGGCGGAAACGCCGTTGGCAGCGTCGTTGAGCAACGAGGAGGCCAGCCGGAGCCTCTCAAGGATCTTTTGTGCGTCAGTAGTCAACGATCCTCCACTGGTCCCGCGTCAGGTCTGCCCAACACCCGATGTTCAGCTGCGGGCGGCGAAGCCGCCCGTCAGACTGCAACATCATGTTGGGCAGCACGGCGTATCGCATAGTTCTCCGCAAGTCAGCAGGGCCGCGGACGAACAGGTCTGCACCCCGCGTGAGCCGGCAAGAGGTCATCTCGCTTCCCCTTGGAGCGAGGCCGCCTCGCGCTCGGGGTCAGCGCGCTTCTCCAGGAAGGCTGAGGCCGCCGCATAGAACTGCTCCGCAGACTCGAATTGCTCACGGAGTGTAGCGAGCAGGCCTGATGGGGATCTGGCTGCCAACTTGTCACGCGCTCGGTCCGAGATCCAATCAAGTAGCGCCGTCAGTTCGTCCTGCTCAGGGGGGTGAGCCTGGAGCCCGAGCCCGAAGCCAATGAGAAACGCCGCAACCTCTTCGAGGGATCCCGATGGGGTCAAGAGCCCAGGACGGTTCATTAGCCCTCGCAGGCAGGAAATGACCTCGATGTGGTCACACTCGAGCCGAGGTTTCGGTTGATCCTTAGCGCTCATGTCGTCCCAACTTGTCTGCCCAACACCCGATGATAAGCGGCAGGGGCGAAGCCCCTGTCCGTCTTCATCATTATGTTAGCCGGCACGGCATATCGATCATGGGGCCTTCTCGCCTCGAGGATCAAGGACACCCTCAGCTTCAAGCTCGTCGAAGAGTCGGAGAGCGAGCCACCCGTCGGACGTACCGATGGCGGGCACGCGCTGATCGACAGTGGTTTCGTAGGTGACGTCGTTCCACTTTATCGGCGCTTCGGAGCGGGGCTCCCAGTCAAGGTCGATCTCGAAGTCGACGAACTTGCCCTGCGCGGTCAGCAACAGGGCAGCGTAAGTGCCGGCGCAGCACTCCTGTGGTGGGGTTCGGTTCTCGAGGATGACGGCACCTCGGGGACCGACACCACGCGCTTCCAACACGTCATAGACTTCCGGAGGAAAGGCTTCACCACGGGCGAAGGCCTCCGTCCTTCGTCTCATCTCAGCCCGCCGCCACTCGGCTAGCTCATGTGTGTTGGCGCGCTTCTTTCGCATTTCAACCAGCCCGTATAACTTGTCCGGCTAACACCCGATGATAAGCGGCGGGGCTAAGCCCCGTCCGTCTTCATCATCTTGTTGGGTGGCTCGGCGTTTGATTGTAGCAGGGCGGTCGGTCGAGAGGCGCAAAAGAACCTCCCGGACCTCTGCGCAGCACGCGGAGTGCCCGTCACACACGACCTCCTTGCTGGAAGGCCGGGACGCCCGGCGGGGGCGAACCTCGCCGTAGCGCTGCGGGCACCCCCGGGTCCGAATCGTCTCCACAGAACCTCCCGCTCCTTCCGTCGTCTTCGGTACCTCTGACGACGGCGCCACGCCTGCGTGCCGATCGGTGGTGCCATGTTCTGCCAGGCAACCAGCCCAAGATACTCAAACCCTCTGCCCCACCTGATCTCGGGCCCAGCCTGAACCTGAGCCCGCTCGAGTAAGTCCACCCAACACCCGATGATAAGCGGCAGGGGCGAAGCCCCTGTCCGTCTTCATCATCATGTTGGGCTGCCTCGGCCTCTCAGTAGACCACGAAGGTCGTTTAGTCGCGATGCGAGCGTTTCCAGAGTGGTTCGATTTTCTCGCCGAAGAGCCCCGGGGCTGGCCGGAAGGAGATGAAGGACGGGAGGGGTTCGCGTCGGGAGAAGGCGCCGAGTGCCTGCACGACCTGCTTCCGCAGGAACCAGTCGCCGCGCAACATCGCAATCGCGTTGCCGGCGAAGTGATAGGTGGTTCCATCTTCGAAGGCGACAACCGGTTCTTCCTGCGATGCGCGGAAGATCATGTCGCCGTCGCAGCGCTCCAGGAGGAAGAGCGTCGGACCGCCGCCGAACTGCAAGTAGTTGCCGTCGTCGTCGGATAGCGTTCCAAACGCCGATGGACCCGTCGAACGCATGCGTTTGAGGGACAGGGCCATCATCCTCTCCGATGGATTCTCCAGCGGCTTGCAGTTCTGCCTCTCGAACTTCATCTGGTCAGCCCAACACCCGATGCTAAGCTGCGGGGGCGAAGCCCCCGTCAGTCTTGAGCATCTTGTTAGGTGCCCGCGTGACCTCCGCCTTTCGCCGGAGCGATGTCAAGCACGGCATGGGACTCAACAGAGTCTGCCTCCGGGAACCGCGCTCGAAAATGGTAAGCATCGTCGGGAGGATGCTTCACAACAAAGACCTCGACCCGTTGAGGTGGTTTCGTCCAGTCGTTGTCTATGAAGGAGAGGTTCAGGAGCCCGTAACGACCTGAGTGTTTGTGGCCGTCAGCTCGAACGAGGTTGAGCGTCTCTGTAAACTCGACGATTGCGACAGGCATCTCGCCTTCGTCGACCGAGAGGAAGCCGACGAACGACGCTTCGTAGTGCGTCCTACCTTGAAGCCACCAGGGCTGCGCCGGCGAGTATCCGCCGCTGAGGATTAGGTTGGCTCCCGGGCGTAGGAAGGAGCCTCTCCGGACGCTGTCAAGGTCGACGACGCGAGCTTGGTACGTGGCGATAGAACGCAGCCAGTCGGTTGCACTCGTTCGAACGTATTCGTCCGGGTCCTCGACGAGCTCTCCCCACGCGGCCTTGAGTCGATCCCAGTCGGGCCAGAACGCTTCGTGGATAGCTGTCTCAAGCATTCCGAACGTTGTCTGTCCCAGGCGGTATCTGCGGAGCCCCGGTGCAACGCTGTTTGCGGCGCGCATCTCATCGATGGCCTTGTTCCAAGAGTCTTCCACGTCAGTGCACCTAACACCCGATGATAAGCGGCAGGGGCGAAGCCCCTGTCCGTCTTCATCATCATGTTGGACGGCTCGGCGTCTCGCTCCTGAGACGTTTCCATCAGGGCTCTGTAGATTCAAGCCCGTACGGCGCTGCCAATGCAAGGCAGGCGCTCTCGAAGAAGCGCTCAGGGAGGTGCTGAAGTCGATTCGTTGGGCCGTCGAATGGCTCCGGCTTTCCGGTGCCGACTCTCTCCCACTCCTGTGCAATGAACGACAGCCGGCGGGCGCGGCTCTCTCGATCGTGGAGCTCGCCGGAGTCTACGCCCAGTTCGGCGATGGCTTCGTTGAGGATCGCGAGGGTCGCTGTGCAGGAGAGGCGGCCGAGTCCACGGATCGCTTCGGCGACGCTGTCCCCGGAGCTATTGCTGAAGTATTGCTCAAAGCCACCGTTC
>JAVKBW010000059.1:0-343 GCA_040222995.1 Alphaproteobacteria bacterium
GATTACAGGGGTTTGGGTTTTGGTATCAGGCATGGGTTAAACGTCTGCTTCCCGCCTATTCTTCTCTATCCCGATCTGAAGACGCGATCGCACATCCATTCAACCCCGATAACCGAGGGTGCGATCGCTAGAACAGGGCGAGCCGATCGGATTAAATGGAGTCGTGTTGTTAATTAAGCCAAGCGGCTCGCCCCTACATGAGGATTACAGGGGTTTGGGTTTTGGTATCAGGCATGGGTTAAACGTCTGCTTCCCGCCTATTCTTCTCTATCCCGATCTGAAGACGCGATCGCACATCCATTCAACCCCGATAACCGAGGGTGCGATCGCTAGAACAGGGCGA
>JAVKBW010000060.1:0-3952 GCA_040222995.1 Alphaproteobacteria bacterium
CTCGCTCCGGTTGTTGTCGACGGGGACCTGCGCATCGTCCAGGAAGGCGGTCAACGCTTCCCAGCCCCGCAGCGCGTATCCGATGGCTTTGCCCATCTTTCCGCGTGGTGGGTGAAGAGACTTCTGCTCGACGAGCCACGCGTCGTCGCGTCTATGGATACGTGCGTTCAGAGCCGTTCAACTCGCCCTCCACCACCGCAAAGACGGCCTCCGACCGAGCCGGGGGCGACACGCAATCGGTCGGGATCCATGCCGACCGAGGGCGTGCCGCGCCCCACGACTCCCAGAGGCAGCAGCGGAATTGCGCTTGGATGTCCTAGCCCGCACATACCACCCCTACGTACGAGCTTAGGATGGTGGACATTGCAACTCATCGGAGATAGGGTCTGCCTGTGGCCGGTGGGGGACAAAAGTCCGAACGAGCTACCGATCGAATCGACGAGGTTCTGCTGGGACAACTTGGTCTGCTGGCTGTAGTAGTTATCCTAATCGGGATTGTTGTCCGCGAAACGTACTATGCGGACTTTGGTATCGGCGCTCACGCAATGACATTCGATCTGCCGGAGCTAGTCTATCGTGGTCTCAAGGCGATGGGCAGTTCGGGTGTTGTGCTCTTGCTGGTGTTGAGTACGGCAGCTTGGCTGTCCTTCTGTAGATTGGAGGCGACAAAGGAGCATCCAGCTAAGGTTGTCCACTGGCGAATCCCCGCAACCTACTTGTTGGTTCTGCTCCTACTACCAGTCTCCTTCTTCGAGGCTCGCGCGATCGGCCACAACATGGCCCGTCTCGATATGGCGAGCAAGACATCGACCTTGCCTCATTTGTTCGTCGACGAATCCGGAAAGTACGCAGGCTTTGATGGGTGCAGAGTTCTGGTGAGTTCAGGCGAAGCACTCGTGGTCTTTCGACCGACTTCGGGTGCTGCAGGGGAAGCACCGGTCGTTCACTTTATCAAGATTGAGGGATCTACGAATGCATTTTCGATCGTTCCTTAGTTGCGCAGTATCACTGACTCTCTACATCCTCGTTCCGGGCATTGCCTACGCGGATCTTCTAATGATTGGTGAATCAGAGGCTCCCCCCCAGCCGATCTATGGACGAGTGCTTTCGATTGGCGAGTCGAGCGTACGCTTCGCCGCAGGTTGTTCCACGAATGATGAGCAGACCTACACTTGGTCACGGATACGAAAACTAAAGATCCAGGACAAGTGCTCCCCGCGTGATCATTCGTACCACACAGGCGGGTCTGCGTCCCTCGGCCGCCCCGCGGCCCGACGAACGGGGTCCTGCGAAGGCGCCACCCTGCTGCTTGAGATTGCTGGCTACAGCTCTCGCATTCCGGCGTGCCGTGTTCGCTATGACCCGAACGCAACTCTCACTGTGGAATACCCCGATCGATCAACTGAGAGCTTCGATCCGAAGAAGCTAGAGTCGATTACGGTTCGAAAGAAATGAAAAGGGCGCTGGCTACGATCTTTTTGACGGCAGGACTGCTCTGTGGCTGTAGGTCGTGTCCCGCCCGAGGACCCGGTGGAGCGAACGCTGATTCGGGTACTTTGCGGCCAGAATCGGGGGCAAAGGATGCGGCTCCAACCCGCAGCATCGCAATAGACGGCGGGACCGCACAGCCGCCTAGATCAGATGCTGGGTCAACGATTCAGGATTCTCCGAGGAGAGTCTTCAAGAAGCTCCCGTACACGGAGGTTATTCGACTAGCTACCTCGCTTCCTGAGGTTCCCGCTGATGCGAAGGTTGAGCATGTTGAAGAGTTACGCAAGGCGGGATTGTATCAGGTTCTGGTTGAGTTCGATGGAGTCAGATACGTTGTGACGATCCATACAGAGTCATCGAAGGTTGAGATGGAGCCAGCCGTTCGTGAGTAACGCTGCCGTATTGCTCCTGTTCCTTCCCGCGTTTCACGCAGACGACGCGACGAAATACGACTGGTCCGTTCAGCTGCACGGCTCGGCGGAGTACCGGAGCAAGACCACGGACATTCCGATGCTGGATTCTCCGGCGATCCGTGTGTTGAGCTCAAGCAAGGCCCCTACGCATCTTGCAGGTGTCCCAGGCAAGATTGTTCAGTCGGTCCGCGGAACTCTAGCGTTCGCGGAAGAACTTCTCCAGGAGAATCAGACCCCGCCCACAGATGAGGAGGTCTGGGCGTCAATCTCAAAATTCGAGACCATAGATATCCACCTGTTCTTGGACTGTCGTCGAGGCTACGGATGGAGCAATGGCCTAGGCCGAAAAGCAAACATCTGGTTCTGCATGAATAGGTGGTCGGAGTCCATCGTTGCACACGAAGTTGCACATGCTGTCGTAGATCTCTTGTGCGCTCTTCGTGGGCTGCCACGCCTTGAGGATGATGCCAAGTATGGCGGGCCGGTTGGTGAGGCTATCGCAGACTTTTTCTCGGTTGCATACACCTACCCGGACGAACGGATTTGGGCAATCTCGGTCGGAGGTATGAGGATTAGAGACATCCTTCAGCCGAGAATAAGCCGGGGTCTGTGGCATTGGGACCTTACGAGGACGGAGGCCTACAACGAACTGGCTCGGTCTGATCTGAAGTTTGCCCTTTCGGCGCTAGGCGCGCTTGCCCTTGCAAGAGCGACCCATCGAGACTCAACCGGAGACGATGGCCTCGATTCTGCTTGTTCTAGATCCTATAGCGGTAAAGTGGCCTCACCTGATGTTCGCATCATGGCTCAGTGGGTCCTAGACGCCGTGGGACGGAACATAGGTGGCTATATCGAAGTGAACACCTTCATTCGTTTGGTCCGTAGCCATGTAGCGCGAGCGAAGCGCGAGGTCAGCGATGGAGTCTTGTTGCGACTCGACCGAGCGGCTTGCTCTGTCGGGTTTGGCACCAAAGATCCCAAGTGCCGAGAGTCCGATGTCGGCGACGGACCAGCGATCGAATTGGTTGACGGAGACTGGTGCATTGATCAGTTCGACAACTGTCCGAGGATCATTAACCCAGATCAGCGGGATTCGGATCTCGACGGTGAAGGGGATGCGTGTGATCCCTGCCCACATGTGCCGAACGTTAGTGACTGTTCTTCGGAGCCGATCGTCTCACTCTTCTACCGATTCGGGCGTGACTCGGTGTGGCCGGACGTACGTGGGAGCTACCGCCGATTTGGTGACAAGGTCTCTGTCATCGAGGAGTGGCTTGCCGCGGATGATCGAAGGTCTGTTGGTCTATTGGGCTATGCTGATTCCCGATACAGTGGGCATAGCGCGGCTGTCGGTCAGGCTTACAACCTGGAGCTGAGTAAGCGGCGTGCCAGGAGCGCCGCCCATTTGCTTCGGGCGCTAGGCATCAGGGATGAGCGAATTGCTGAGCCACTTGGATGTGGGGACACGCAGGCTGGCTCCGTCAGTTCAGTAGAAGACCGCCGCGTCGATATAGTTCTCCTTGGGGCCGGCGCTGCCCCGGAGTGCGCTCGCCGTGCCGATTAGGCGGAATGAGACTCGACCTTGCCGCGGTGAGTACTTGCGGAGGGGATGATGAGCGAATCTTCGATCAGCCGGCAGGCCTCGCACCTGCGTTCGACCCGAGGCGATCGCAGTACGAATCGACGATCGCCTCCAGCGACGTAAGCAGATGGAATGTATCCGGTTATGGCTCGGAGCGAGGTGCGCCTGTGGCAAATGTGTACCGAGCTTCGGATGTACCCGTCCGACGGACGACGTCTTGTCCTTCGTGATCGTCTCGGCGACAGGTCACGGTGGGATACCAAAATCCGGCGTTCAAAGAGCTACGAGCGTCCACTACGTCGCTCAGGCGGCGATGATCATCAGCCGCTCGAAGTCCACCGGTGCGGGAGCAGTTCGCCGATCTCCGACGCCGGATGCGTTCCCACGCGCATGAGGACGTCGGCGAGATACGCCTCGGGGTTCACGCCGTGCAGACGACACGTGGCCATCAGCGAGTAGAGACCCG
>JAVKBW010000061.1:0-407 GCA_040222995.1 Alphaproteobacteria bacterium
GGGTTAGACAGTTCTAGTGTGACATTTGAATCCGGCGTGTTTACGGTTGGACAAACTGGGGAGGTTAGTGTTGATTTCCTTTTTGATGGTGGGGGATATGAAGGTGAACTCGCCGTCTTTAGTTTAGAAGGGATGGAGGAGTTTGAACCGGGTTCGGAGGCGTTTATTCAAGAAGCCGTCTCTCGTGCGTTGAGTGATTCGGAGTTAGGTCATGTTGTGATTAGTGACCAAACCGATGGGGCGCGGTTCGTTGGTGAATTAGGAGAAAGTGACCGAAATTCTGGAGAGTATTTGGGAGTTAAGACAGTCCAAATGCGTCCAGGGGATGAGTTTGGTTTCATGCTGGTTCCCAATAATACAGTGCAACGGGTGTTTGATAATCCCGATGTGGGAGGGGCGGCGCGTCC
>JAVKBW010000080.1:0-377 GCA_040222995.1 Alphaproteobacteria bacterium
GGCAGCGCGTACCGGCAGCGCGTGCGCAGCACGCAGCCGCTCGGCGGATCGATCGGGCTCGGTACGTCGCCTTCCAGCACGATGCGGTCCCGCTTCGCATCGGGATCGGGCACGGGCGCGGCGGACAAGAGCGCCTCGGTGTAGGGATGCTGCGGCGACGAATAAAGGCGCCGCCGCGGCGCGATCTCCATGATCCGGCCCAGATACATCACGATCACGCGGTCGCAGAAATGCTCAACGACGGCCAGATCGTGGGCGATGAACAGGATCGTCAGGCCAAGCCGTTCCTTCAGGTCCTGAAGCAGGTTCAGCACCTGGGCCTGAACGGACACGTCCAGCGCGGAGACCGGCTCGTCGGCGACGATCAAGGACGGCGA
>JAVKBW010000002.1:0-1726 GCA_040222995.1 Alphaproteobacteria bacterium
AATACAATCCCCAAGGGGTATCCCTTACCCCGCATTTGTCCATTTTCAATCACCACATCTCCTCGCAGCATCGCTAATTGTGCCTGTCTCAGGGCTTCTGCTTTAATTTTCGTTTCCCCTAAATGGGAGTAAAATTCCGTCATTAATGCTAATGTTCCCCCATCACTCACCTCCCAAATACTTCCCAATGCCGTTTTTACCCCAGAGGCTAACGCTAATCCGGCAAATCCTAACTCCGCTTCTTTGCTACCAATCGCCGTGCGACAAGCGGATAAGACTAATAACTCCACCGGTGGATTATCCCAATTTAATTGTCCCATTTCGGTTAAATCTAATTTATCATCCCACAGTTGTACATAAGAATTACTGGCGTCTCCGGCTTGAAAGTTGCCATGAGTGCCCAGGTGGATAATTTGATAGGCAGAATTCTGCCGTTGTTGGATTAAATTATCTTGGGTAAACTCTTGATTGAGAAAAGCTTTTCCTGTCCCGATTTGTTGGGTAATCGTGGCTAATTCTACAGGGACAGCTGGTAAGGGAGCTAATTCCGTAAACTCCGATGCTCCCATTGCCAGGATTTGAGACTCTGGTATGGGTTGGTAGTCGGTATTCATTAGACTGAATGCGGGAATTAAACTCAGGCTATAGGTTTCAATCAGGAAGTTTTCCCCATCATGAAGGGCGGCGAGGGGGACAGTGCGTAAGCCGCCATCCAGGGAGAAGAGTAAGGTATCAATATTGGCGGCTTCTAATTCGGAAGCGATGGGTTTAATTAACCAATTATATAGGTTTTGGGCGGGTTCTAAATAGCCTTTCCATTGGCGGCGGACAGGATTGGTTAAGGAGACGCGCAGTTTGTAAGTGGCGGCTTGTAATTCCTCCGGGGAAACTAAGACATTAACGGTGATGGGTTCAACGTCGGCGGTATAGATGATTAAGGTTAATTTATCGGATTGGGTAACACCATAGATAACCGCACTCCGGTTGCCAGTTTGTTGTTGGATTTGGGAGAGAATTTCCTGAATATTAATTGGGGAGAGCAAGTATTCGGAAAAGTCTTGTCCCAAGTAATCGGCAAATTCTTTGATTCGCCGTTGTTCTAAAGATTCAATATAACGGGTGGTGCTATGGCTGGCACTAGCGGTATTTGTGGTTTCATCACTGGCGCTATCACTGTTGTTATCACTATCGCTATCACTGTCGCTATCACTGTCGCTATCACTGGCGTTATTACTGGTGTTATCACTGGTGTTATCACTGTCGTTATCACTGGTGTTATCACTGGTGTTATCACTGGTGTTATCACTGTCGTTATCACTGGTGTTATCACTGTCGTTATCACTGTCGCTATCACTGGTGTTACTGATGATGCGGCGGCTATAACTGTCGCTATCACTGGTGTTACTGATGGAGTTATCACTGTTGTTATCACTGTCGTTATCACTGGTGTTACTGATGGCGTTATCACTGGTGTTATCACTGTCGTTATCACTGGTGTTACTGATGATGCGGCGGCTATAACTGTCGCTATCACTGGTGTTACTGATGGCGTTATCACTGTTGTTATCACTGTCGTTATCACTGTCGTTATCACTGTCGTTATCACTGTCGCTATCACTGGTGTTACTGATGATGCGGCGGCTATAACTGCCGTTATCACTGTTGTTACTGATGGAGTTATCACTGTTGTTATCACTGTCGCTATCACTGTCGCTATCACTGGTGT
>JAVKBW010000004.1:0-834 GCA_040222995.1 Alphaproteobacteria bacterium
TTCTTCACCCTGCTTTAAAATGAACGCCTTCTGGGCGTCCGAAAACTTCGATGCCTTCATCTCTTCCGCTCCTCTTCCCAGCCAGGAAAATCATGCGGAAAACTCTAACTCAAAACGATCCAGTTTTCTGGGGGCAGAGCAAACGAAGGAGACGGACGATGAAGCGCAGCAGGTTCACGGAAGAGCAGATTATCGGGATTCTGAAGGAACAGGAGGCGGGGATGAAGACCGCCGATGTGTGCCGCAAGCACGGGATATCGGAAGGAACGTTCTACAAGTACAAGGCGAAGTTCGGTGGCATGGAGGTTTCCGATGCCCGTCGGCTGAGAACCCTGGAAGATGAGAACGCGAAGCTGAAGAAGCTGTTGGCCGAGCAGATGCTGGACAATGCCATCCTGAAGGATGTCGCATCAAAAAAATGGTGACGCCCGATGCCAAGCGGAGCGCTGTGGTTCACGCCTGCGATCAGCACGGTGTCAGCCAGCGTCGGGCGTGCAAGGTTCTGGCCGTCGACCGGTCGAGTGTTCGTTACAAGAGCATCCGACCCGATGACGGTGACCTGCGTGAGGCCATGAAGAAGGTCGCGGGGGAGCGCCGGCGGTTTGGTTATCGGCGCATTCATATCATGCTGCAGCGTCAGGGTATCGTGATGAACCAGAAGAAGCTCCGACGGCTGTATCGCGAGGAACGCCTGCGGGCCTGTCAGAAAGTTTGTGTCAGGGACCGTTTCATTGTTGAACGACGAACCTTTCGCCGAAGATAACAGCGAACTGCGTTTTTGCCTCGGTCCATTCTCGCGGCGGTCTTTTCCATTCCCCGGCTGCTTTGTTGAGA
>JAVKBW010000014.1:0-287 GCA_040222995.1 Alphaproteobacteria bacterium
TTCGCAACAAGCTTGTCGATGCCAGGACCGATGGTGGCCTTGAGCCTGATCTGGCAACGGACTGGGACGTATCCGGTGATGGAAAATCCTGGATTTTCAAGCTTCGAAAGGGCGTCGAGTTCCACAATGGCAAAACACTGGATGCGCAAGATGTCATCGATTCCATGAACATCCATCGTGGCGAAGACTCAACGTCAGGCGGGAAGTCAATGATGGCTGTCGTATCAGACATCAAAGCCGATGGCGACAACGTTGTCTTTGAACTAAGCGAGCCTGTAGCCGATTTT
>JAVKBW010000020.1:0-279 GCA_040222995.1 Alphaproteobacteria bacterium
TCGATTAACAAGCACCCTGTTTTGATAAATAGGTGCTGATGAAATTTGGGAACGTCAGCACCAATATTTTCTACTACCCATCAAATTCAGATCAGGAATGCCAGCAATGGCAATCCTTAAGTTTCTTATGTCAAAAATCTAAATCATGCGAATCACTGAAAAATACAGAAAAGCACTTCAAATAGGGCATCCCCTAAAAATCATGACAAAGGACAGGGAGGAACTTTACCAACAATTAAACAGTAAATCTTACTTCTGGAATTCCGAAAAAAAGAAATG
>JAVKBW010000027.1:0-3248 GCA_040222995.1 Alphaproteobacteria bacterium
GGGTCGCTGTGCAGGAGAGGCGGCCGAGTCCACGGATCGCTTCGGCGACGCTGTCCCCGGAGCTATTGCTGAAGTATTGCTCAAAGCCACCGTTCATCACCTCGGCTTCCAGCCAGTACAGAGCGATCGCCTCTCGTTCCACAGGATCCAGGCCATCAAAGCCGATGTCTCTCCATCGACTCTCAAGTCGCTTCCAACACGCTCTGACTAGACTGTCGCGCTGAGCTCCCATCGCCCTACTTGTCCGTCCAACACCCGATGATAAGCTGCGGGGCGAAGCCCCGTCAGTCTTCATCATCATGTTCGACGGCCCGCATCACTGATGGCTCGGGCCTGGCTCCACTTAGGGCTTAGCCATCCGGTCAGCGAGCCGCTGTTGCAGGTAGGCGAGTTCCTGCTGCTTTGTCGTTCCCTTGTTGCGACTGTGAGCTGTTCCAGGGTCGTAGTGGTTCGGGCTGATGCGAAACTCCAAACCGTCGTGAAGTCGTCGAACCCAGAAGTGGTCGGACGAGCGCGCAGGCTCTCGGTCCAAGATTTGAAGTTCGTCAGCGGGATCCACTGAGCCTTTGGTGTGCTTCGTCTCTGAAACCGAGAGTTCACCATTAGTGTTGATGAAGAGCCCTTTTCGCTCCCAAACGTGGACGATATCTCCGGGCCATGGCATCCGAAATGGGTATCTCCAGCGCGTAGGAAGGTCAAATACGACCGCGAACTCCGTACCGACGGGGTAAGGCGGGGCCTGGACGCAGCTCGAGGCGAAGGAGCAAACGACTCTAGTCTTTGCGGCGGTCCATTTCGGTGCCGACCTTATTCCCGAGAAGCCCCGCCACAGCGCCTCCGAGGATGCCAAGGGGAACGGTCGCTGCCATCCCTATTCCGCCGCCGACAATCCCGAGACCGGCGCCAATCTTCGCGCCGGTAATTGCCCCAGCAAGCACCCCAACGCCGGTTCCAATCGCTTCGTTCTTCCGATGTCTCTGCTTCTTCATGATGGCGGCCTTTCAGATCTGACGTGTGTCTCGATGTTCTGGCGCCCGCGCGCGATCGGTCAAGCTGTCCGGACGATCAGGCAATGGAAGCGACGAGCAGCCTCAGTGATTGGAGGTCCGTCGAACACTCATAATAAGCTGCGGGGCGAAGCCCCGTCAGTCTTGATTGTGTAGTTGGATGGCGCTCGCATGATCGCAGGCGTGCGCGCGGGTGGCAATGCGTCAGGCAACGTGAACCTCCGCCCGCGAAGGCCGGACACCAGCTATCGCCGCCTATACGGCGCGAAGTGGCCGGCCGCCGCGCGCGCAACCACGGCGCTCGCCGTCCGCTCGAGCGGCCTTCGCTGCCCTCCCCAGCGCTCGCGTGGCTGCGGCGCGCCGGTCGGGTTGCGGCGCCCGCACGAGCAAGGCCCAACCCGCAGCTCGATGCGGTAAGACTCTGAATTTCGTTCGTGGGTACGCACCCACGGCGCGTCCATCCAACGCTCACAATAAGCTGCGGGGCGAAGCCCCGTCAGTCTTCATTGTGCTGTTGGGTGGCGCGATCCAACTACACGGTCGATTCAACAACGATCCGTATCGCGACGGAAAGTGGAACGACGTAAATCCACATAGCAACAAGACGATTTCCGATCGGCCGTCCGCCAACGTTCATAAAGGAAATTATTCGATCCTCCTCCGTAGCATTGACGTTCTTGGCCAGGTCGGCGAGAAGCTCCGCGATGCGCATTGCCCGTCGCTCGGCATAGCGGACTCCAAGGAATGTAACAGCAAAGCCGATTGAAGCGACCAGCGACAATGATAAAGCTACATAACGTGCGCGGTCATCCGGTCCTACAGGGACGAACAGGAGCGCACAAAAGATTGAAGCGCCTACAAGGTGCGTGGTGGCCGTGAGCAGGGCTGCAGTTAGACGTGCAGAGTGTAGCTCGGCTATCGCCATTCCAATGGACGCTTTCATAGATCCCCACGTGCGTACTCGAGGAGCTCGATGAGTCGATGCGGCTCATCGTTCGGAGGCGGAAGTTTCACCATCACGCAGGCGACGGTGTTGATCGTGTTCTTCTTCAATTTAAACCAGTGCGGCTCAAGTGATTCAGTGAGGCCGTCGATTGATGCCACGCGGCTCGCGACCTGATTGTCAGATTTTGTGTCTGCCTTGTTTATTACGATGTTGATGCTCTTTAGCGAGCGCCTTACTGCGTAACGCTCTCTGCCGACCTCCTCAAGGCTATCGAAGAAATTTTGAAGCCACTTCCTCTGCTCCCGCAGAGGCTGGGCGACATCAAGAACGACGAAGAGAATGTGTGGGGCGTCGCTGCGAGTATACTCTGCCTGGTCGATCGCCTCCGCCTGTCCCGGGATCGAACTCGCAATTCTGATCGTGATCTGTGCGTTCTTGTTGTTCGCAGAGTAGGCGGTCTCAACGAGGTTCTTCGCCTCGCGGATCTTGGTCTTTCTAGTTCGCTTCTCCGGGAGGAAAGTTCCCGCCGTGAGGAATCGAAACAGGGTGGTCTTCCCCGTTCGTCCGGGCCCTACAATGACTACACGCTTTCCACGCGCCCATACACCGATCCACTTCACTCCCCACTTGCTAAACTCGTGGACGGCGACTGCGGTCCGTCCGATCAACGCTACTTCAACTGGTGTAACGGCCATCCGATCCTCTCCGCTCTTCGCCCCTTGGCGCGCACGTGCTTTCACGTCAGCACATCTCTGCGGCTAGCAGTTCCGTCGCATGATCGCGATGCTCAATCAAGGCTCAGGACGGCGGTACGCTGCCACACTCCGTAATGCGTATGTGCGGGCCTGCGTTGGTCTCCGCGGTCGTCCACCCAACACCCGATGATAAGCTGCGGGGCGAAGCCCCGTCAGTCTTCATCATCATGTTGGACGGCTCGGCGTTTCGCTCCTGAGACGTTTCCATCAGGGCTCTGTAGATTCAAGCCCGTACGGCGCTGCCAATGCAAGGCAGGCGCTCTCGAGAAGCGCTCAGGGAGGTCCTGAAGTCGATCCGTCGGGCCGTCGAATGGCTCCGGCGTTCCGCTGCCGACTCTTTTCCACTCCTGTGCAATGAACGACAGCCGGCGGGCGCGGCTCTCTCGGTCGTGGAGCTCACCGGAGTCTACGCCCAGTTCGGCGATGGCTTCGTTGAGGATCGCGAGGGTCGCTGTGCAGGAGAGGCGGCCGAGTCCACGGATCGCTTCGGCGACGCTGTCCCCGGAGCTATTGCTGAAGTATTGCTCAAAGCCACCGTTC
>JAVKBW010000028.1:0-344 GCA_040222995.1 Alphaproteobacteria bacterium
AGACCGGCAGTGGACGGCCCAAGCTATCGCGATCAAGGACCTGCTCGACGCGGACAAAACGATCGGTAAACAGCGCGTCGCCACGGGCGCAAACGTGTTGGCCGGCCGTCGCGGCGACACGTTTGAGCAGCGGCGTTCCAATTGGCAGATAGCCGCGTTCCGCGATTAGAGAACCGATCGAATCCGGCGGCATCACGAACACGAAATCGCCGACATGCAGCGGCTGGGGATCAGCGATCCGATAGAAGCCGATCGGCACGCTGGCGCTGGCATTGTAGACAAGAAACGGACGCGGCGTGGTCATCTCAGACCAGGCAATCGCGGCAACGCCGATACCCGCTGCC
>JAVKBW010000048.1:0-469 GCA_040222995.1 Alphaproteobacteria bacterium
ATTGTATCGGGTCGCCCTTGACAAAAATCGCGAGATTTTAATCATAAATGGCAACAATCTCAACAATTCCAGGTCAAACCCACCCAGTATTTTTAATTATCGGATAAGACGGTAGGGGCGACCCGCCGTACTCAATTGGCATCACTGAACCCTTAATTGTATCGGGTCGCCCTGGACAAAAATCGCGAGATTTTAATCATAAATGGCAAAAATCTCAACAATTCCAGGTCAACGCCGCCCAGTATTTTTAATTATCGGATAAGACGGTAGGGGCGACCCGCCGTACTCAATTGGCATCACTGAACCCTTAATTTTATCGGGTCGCCCTAGACAAAAACCGCGAGATTTTAATCATAAATGGCAACAATCGCGACAATTCCAGGTCAACATTGCCCAGTATTTTTAATTATCGGATAATACTGTAGGGGCGACCCGCCGTACTCAATTGGCATCACTGAACCCTTAATTT
>JAVKBW010000055.1:0-344 GCA_040222995.1 Alphaproteobacteria bacterium
CCGACAAGGTAATTGGCATTGACTTAGGGCGGCGCGACATTGCAGTTACATCAGAGGGCAAAAAGTGGGACGGTAAGCACATTCAGTCAGTACGAGATAAGTTTTATAAAGTTAGGGCGTCTCTCCAGAAGAAAGCCTCGAAAGGCACTCTTGACAACTCGGCGTAGATGTCGAGAAATCCTGAAACGGCTGTCGGGACGAGAGAGACGCTACCAGCAATGGCTCAATCACAACATCTCCAAATCGGTGGTCAGACGAGCAGTTGACGCTTCGACTCCGCTCAGCGTCAAGTATAGTGCCTCTATTGCTATAGAAGACCTTACGGGAATTAGGGAGAGAACCAA
>JAVKBW010000032.1:0-525 GCA_040222995.1 Alphaproteobacteria bacterium
CCTGTTCGAACGACTCGTCACGAAGAAGGGCGACTACTCCGAGGCGTTGATCCGCACCCAGTGCGTCAACGAGCTCGGCGACAAGGAATCCGTCACAGCGCGCCTGAGGATCGAGCTGAGTCCCTTCGACTACCAGCTCGCGACGAGTGACGCCGCGGACCGTGAGCGACAGAAGAAGTGGATCGAACAGAACCCGACCGCGCCCCTCGCGGCGGTCCTCGATGCGCTGGCCAGAAAGTGGGCGTCCGAATGACTCGCCTTGACGAAGCGGCGGGCGTCTCGACGGTGCAACGCACCGGCGAAGGGCAGCGCGCCACGGCGCATGGACGGGCTCGCCGCGCGAGCCAACCGATCCGACTCATCGGGGGAGCGATCCTTGCGCTCACCCTCGCGATCCCTCGGCCGGCGTACGCGCTGTTCGGGGAGGAGGATTGGATCTCCGGCCAGAACCAGACGCTCATGGCGCTGCTCTGGGAGGAGCTCGAGCACACCACCCAGCTGTCCACCCTGATCGCCAACGCGAAG
>JAVKBW010000070.1:0-10754 GCA_040222995.1 Alphaproteobacteria bacterium
TCACCCTGCTTTAAAATGAACGCCTTCTGGGCGTCCGAAAACTTCGATGCCTTCATCTCTTCCGCTCCTCTTCCCAGCCAGGAAAATCATGCGGAAAACTCTAACTCAAAACGATCCAGTTTTCTGGGGGCAGAGCAAGCAATGACCGAAGGGTTTTGAGCGGTATTGTCCATGTCATACGGAACGGGCTTCGTTGGTGCGATGCGCCGAAGGATTACGGTCCTCACAAGACACTGTATAATCGGTTTGTGCGGTGGTCCGAGCATGGTGTTTTGAGGCGCCCCTAGATTTGTAGACGATTTCTTCCCTAAATTTGAGGCGAGGAGGCCAGCATGGGCAAAGCAAATTTCAACGACGAATTTAAACGTGATGCAGTACATCAGATTACCGAGCGGGGGTACCCAGTCTCGTGACGTGTCGTCCTAGTTGCTGGGCGTCTAGATCAAGTGGCAAATCTGGCCAATGCTGAGTTTGCCATCCCTATACTGCCCCTACCCATCCTTGGCAGCGGTTGTTTTCCGAATCTGTTCTGCTATCCTTTTGCATAGAGATTCAACGCGCTTGATAGGAACAGCTTTTTGGTTCTGCCGGCGTTTGTACTGACTGTCTTTATTCAGTAAGTATGTCCCTTTAGACCATGTTCATTGATCGAAATTTGCCTTTGCGACGCTGGAAGACCGTCCAAACAAGTAGGATCGAGGCACAGATGATGAATAGACACGAACAGCCTCTTTTTTCTTTTGCCATTATTGCTGATACCCACATCACGGAAGAGGAAAGGCCGCCCATAGATGGTAGCCACGAGAACAGTGAGAAGATCTCCGGCATGTACCGCGATCTCATAGAACGGGTAAATGCTATGGAACCGGCGTTCGTTGTTCATCTTGGTGACATTACACACCCGACACCGATTTCGCCTGAGTATAGCGAAGCCGCACTCGCTTTTCACAAGGCTTCAGAGGTTTTCGAAATGCCACTCTACCTTGTCCCGGGTAACCATGATATTGGGGAAAAACTACATCCAGCACTACCTGATATCGACGAAAAGGTCTCAATAACGAAGCGCGCTATCGGTCAGTACGAACAGTACTTTGGTCGCCAGTTTTACAGCTTTCATCAGAATGATTGCTTGTTTTTGGTGATAAACACCATGTTGCTCAATTCAGGACTTGAGGAAGAACGCCGACAATGGGAATGGCTTGAACAAATACTGTCTGAGAACACTGAATCGAGGAAGTTTGTTTTCGCGCATTATCCGTTGTATCTATCGTCAAAACACGAAATCGATCACTACGATAACATTAATCAACCAGCCAGATCGGAGTTGCTTAACCTCCTGACCAAGCATGGTGTCGAGGGTTACTACGCTGGGCATGTCCACAACTTTTTCTACAATAACCTCAACGGAATGCATCAGTTTGTATTGCCGTCGACGAGTATCATCCGACATGACTACATGGAGTTCTTCCGCTCTACTCCAACCCGGGAGATGGGGCGCTTCGATAGAGCGAAAACAGGGTTCTTTTGGGTTGAGGTGTATACCGAAGGGCATGTGCCCTATCTGATACGAACGAACAGCAATCATCCGTTCCGTACACATAGTTGGTGCCCGAATGGGGCAAGCGTTACTATTGACTTGCGTATGCCTTGGTGCGACGAGGCTGAGATCTCAACACCGTGGGCCGTAGAGATATTCGAACGCAAGATCGTCCGTAATGATTATCCGCTTTCCGCTCTATGGGAGATGGGTGTTACCGAATTTCGGGTCCCAATTTCCGATCTGCTGGATTCACGCGTCTTTGCGCGGGTTTCAGAACTAATAGAACTCGGTCACCGTTTTACAGTGGTAATGTTCGGCCTGCCGAATCCAGAACGGCAAGCAGCGCTGTTAAAGCTCGGTACAGGTGTGAAGGCAATTGAGGTAGTTGGCCTTTTCAACCAGTGGCACAAATTTATCCCACCGCTTACGGAACTACGCAGAACGACAGAGTTTCAGATTTATCTGAATCCAGTCCGGCCAGAGGTTGAGGGCTGGACAACACATCATGGGCTAAACACATTTCTGAATCACGAAATAGACTGGGTCTTAAGTCAGTCGGATCTTGAGGGTGTTGTCGACGGTTTCGTTTATGGGATTAAGGCCGACATGGCGCCCTTGGAGGGATTTCATGCCGTTCGAAATAGCATTGACGGATCACCCTTCAAGGCAATTCTACATGTATCCTGCGTGGGTTTTGATCGAACCAAGGCACCAACTGACGAAGCATCTCGGCTAATTGAG
Organism: Alphaproteobacteria bacterium; assembly: GCA_040222995.1. Taxonomy (GTDB): domain Bacteria; phylum Pseudomonadota; class Alphaproteobacteria; order UBA8366; family Aestuariispiraceae; genus JAVKBW01. The sequence continues at coordinate 2,282 of JAVKBW010000070.1, forward strand.
CTAGGACGGGTAGCGGAATCGATTCTTGTCGCTCGAGCTAATCCCGAAACACCGCTTGTTATTGACAATTTCGTTGAGCTCGATCGCGGTTACTTCAATTGCCGTGGGCTGGTCGACAGGTTCTTCAATCCAAAGGATGGCAGTCGGATAGTGGCAGGTCTCAATTGCCTGCTACCGCACCAGATTGAGACTTTGGAAAGCAGAGTAACCGGTGGTGGTCGGGTTCTGATTGCTGAGCATCGTGATGGCGTGGCTTTTTTGATAGTAGCGAACGCGCGGTCAGGTGCATCCGAGGTCGAGGCCCTGCTGCTGCCGGAGTCGTTCTCGCAAATGACAGGCACACTTATCGATCTGACCAACGGTAATCGAAAGAAAACAAGCCTTAGAGATGAAATAGCTTCACGAGCCGAATCTGGGGAGCCAGTCTCACCAGTACTGCTAACGGTGTAGGTGGTTCGTTTCCCCTCCATCGTACGGATGCCTACCCAACAGCAACGTCTAATTCGAGAGTATCTGAATGCGTCCTACACTATATGGAAATCACCAAGCCGTTTCTGCAGGACACTATCTAGCTGCCGCCGCCGGTAACGCGATCCTGGATGCAGGCGGCAACGCCGTTGATGCTGGTTGCTGTGCCGGGATGGCTCTTGCTGTTCTGCATCCTGATGAAGTTAATTTCGCGGGTGTTGCACCGATAATGATTCGGACATCTGAGGGCCAGGTCATTACCATTGCCGGGTTGGGGCATTGGCCGATGTCAATCCCGGCTGATCTGTTTATGCGCGAGCACGATGGTCAAGTCCCGTATGGTGTGCTGCGGACAGTTGTACCAGCCGCACCGGATGCATGGATCACCGCCCTTCGAGACTACGGAACGATGTCGTTTGGCGAAGTCGCGGCTGCATCGATAGAGTTTGCGCGCGACGGGTTCTCAGTGTTTCAGTTTCTGGCATCGGCTTTTGACAATAACGCCGAGCACTTTCGGCAATGGCCATCGAGTGCGGCGTTGTTCCTGCCGGATGGTCGCCCCCCGAGACTTGGCGAACGCTTCGTTCAAGCTGATCTTGCATCAACAATTCAGTACATGGTTGACGAGGAATCTGCTGCTGCGGCACGACACGGACGAAAAGCTGGTCTCGAAGCGGCGCGATCATCGTTCTATGAAGGCGATATTGCGGAGCGTATAGTTTCACATATGGAACGTGAAGGTGGATATCTCTCAAGAGGAGATCTCGCTAATTTTCGCAGCCAAGTTGGACCCGCCACTCGGGGGCGGTGGCGAGACTTTGAGGTTTTCACCTGTGGGCCATGGTGTCAGGGCCCGACTTTAATCCAGTGCTTGCTTTTGCTCGAGAAGATCGGCCTTGAAGGTCTACACCAATACACAGCTGAATATCTCCACATATTGACCGAAGTAATAAAGTGCGTTTTTGCGGATCGGGAGTACTTTTACGGAGACCCGGATCATGTGGTGGTGCCAATCAAACGCTTACATGGTTATGAAAATATCAATGCATGGGCGAAACGCATCGATCCGGCGAAAGCCATGCCGGACTTGCCGACGCCCAACGGTATTAATGAAGCACTCCTCTATCCCGCACAGGAAGGTATGCCTGTGCGGGATCCAGACACTTCATATTTGTGCACTTACGACAAATGGGGCAACTCGTTCTCGGCCACGCCGTCGGATGGTAGTTGGCGCTCCCCCGTTGTTCCGGGGCTTGGTATAATTCCATCTCCACGCGGTACACAGTCGCGTGCCGACCCGAATCATCCAAGCGGTATTGGCCCGGGCCGTCGACCTCGACTTACGCCAAATCCGGCCATCGCTCTGCGTGATGACGGTACCGTTGTGCCATTTGGAGCACCTGGTGGTGATGCACAAGTCCAAGCTATGTTGCAGGTATTCCTCAATGCCTTTCATTTTGGCATGGATGTGCAGGAAGCCATCGACGCGCCTCGAATCATATCGCACAGCTTCCCTTCTTCTTTCTCTCCGTTTGGACATTATCCAGCTGTAGTTAGTATTGAGGATCGGTTTGACGACTCTGTGCTTAAGGAGATGGCCAATCGTGGGCACCGTGTTGACCTTTATCCCGCTTATACTCGAAACTCTGCAGCAGTCGAAATGATCGTCGCCGAACCGTCACCGGGCTTTATTCGTGCTGGCGCTGACCCGCGCCAGCCTGCCTATGCTATAGTTAGATAGTAGCGCATCTGCAGTTGTCCCTATCAAAAATTCCATCCGTTGATCTGGGCTTGACGGTTTGATCGATCTGGTGACGATCATTTCACGATGATAGATGTTCTACGAACCATTGTTTGGTGTATTTTTCGGCGGTTAGTTCACGGCCCTGCGACCGAAACAGATATCGCCGCACTTCGCCATCAGATCGTCACCTTGCACCGGCAGGTACCTGGACGCCCCAAACTCACACCTTGGGACCGGTTACTCTTTGCCGAGATATATCGTGCGAATCCTCGTTCACTCGTGAATATGCTGCTCGTTAAGCCCGACACGGTCGTGCGATGGCATCGTGCTGGTTTTCGACTGTTCTGGCGCATGAAGTGCCGATCACCTCTCGGCCGCCCAAGAGTCCCGCCCAAACTTCGATTGTTGATCCGGGAGATGTGCACAGACAATACTTTATGGGGAGCGCCGCGTATTCATGGGGAACTCCTGAAGCTCGGGTTCGAGGTCTCGCAGTCGACCGTCGCCAACTACATGGTGAAGAGGGGAGGGGCGCCTTCGCAGACCTGGCGAACATTCCTGCAGAACCATTCCGACGGTATCGCTGCCATTGATCTGTTTGTCGTTCCGACTGTGGGGTTCAAGCTGCTATTTGGTCTGGTCATTCTGGGACATGGTCGACGGTTAATTCTGCATGCGAGCGCAACCTACCATCCGACGGCTGAATGGATTGCGAGACAGGTGACAGAAGCCTTTCCCTGGGACAAGGCGCCTAGATATATGCTCCGTGATCGCGATACCTCCTATGGCAGTACATTCAAGAAGCGCCTTCAGGCGATGGGAATCCGCGACGGTCCCGTTGCGCCAAGATCTCCCTGGCAGAACGCGTATGTTGAACGTGTTATCGGTTCAATCCGACATGACTTGCTCGATCATATGATCGTGCTGAACGAGCGGCATTTGCGGAAATTGCTACGGCAGTACACCGATTACTACAACGGCGATCGCACACACCTCGGATTGGCCAAAGATACGCCGAATGGACGTGCCGTCGAGGCGATAGGCAGCATAGTTTCCGTCCCGAGGCTTGGCGGACTACATCACAGATACGCCCGGATTTAGTTTCTGGTAGGGACAAATTCGCAACCCGGATCAAGAATCTTCTGGACCTGGACCGCAGGATGAATATGTCCGATGCCGAAGTGCTGCCGGAATGCGACTTCGCTTTTGCACCCTTGCCAGTGGACGGAACCGAGATCGCCTACAAGGCGGTCGATGCCTTTTGCCTGGCGATCGCACTCGATCTGCTCGATGCCGGGTACAAACAGTCCGAAGTCGTCTTACTCATGAAGTATCTGAGAAAAGACCTCGAAAGCCTGTTCAGTAAAATCAGGAACAAGCCATCACTGTTCGATCGACAACGCCAGGCGGCCAAGGATTACCCGGATTTTCCGTTTACTATCTACAAAGGCAACAAGATTGCCGATGCCCGGGTTTTCTTGATCATACAGAAGATCGAACGGTCAAACCTCCTCTCGGGTAACACCGACGATAAGCCCAAATACCCGACCTTTCTTGCGCCGATCTATTGCCATGGCGCAATGGAACTGGCTGACAAAATTGCCGATCTGATGCCGTCCCGGCGTCGTACATCGACGATTGCAGAAATCGCCAGAACGGCCCAGGCCGTCAGAGCGTTTCTCGCTGACGCCCCGCTCATCAAGCGCGGCCGCCCCAAAAGCAGCTGAACAGGAGATACCGATGCCCGGACCAGACAAGCGCGCGAATAATTCACCCTCTGTCGGGATTGATGAAAAACCTGCAAACGGATTGACCGGTACGGAGATGGTGCCGATCGATGATGTGCACCTGAACAAGGGGAATGCCCGGACCCACTCCCGCAAACAGATCGACAAGATCGCCGACTCCATCAATCGCTTCGGGTTCGTCAATCCGGTCCTGATCGATCAGGACAACAGGATCGTGGCCGGTCACGGGCGTGTCGCCGGCGCGAGGAAGCTGGGCTGGACGCAGGTTCCCGTGCTGCGGATCGAACATCTTAGCGATGACGAGAAGCGTGCCTATATTCTGGCCGACAACCGGTTGGCGGAAGAGGCGGGCTGGGACAATGATATTCTGGCGATCGAGTTGCAGGCGCTGCTGGACTGCGACTTCTCCATCGAGCTGACCGGCTTCGAGACCAGCGAGATCGACACTGTTCTGGACGCAGGCGACGACCCGGACGACGCGGACAGCGTTCCCCCTGCCCCGTCGGAAGCGGATACCGTCACCCGGCCCGGCGATCTCTGGCTGCTCGGCAAACACCGGCTGCTCTGCGGCGATGCAACCGACCCCGACAGTTACGAGAACCTGATGGGGCGAGCGAAGGCCGGCATGGTCTTCACCGACCCGCCCTACAATGTGCCGATCCAGGGTCACGTTTCCGGGCTGGGCAGGAACACGCACCGCGAATTTGCCATGGCGTCCGGCGAGATGACCTCCGGTCAGTTCGAGGATTTTCTGGCTGTTGTCTTTGAAAACCTCATGAAAAGCTCAAAAGACGGGTCCATCCACTATGTGTGCATGGACTGGCGGCACCTGGGTGAACTGCAGTCTGCGGGTGAGCGCTGCTACACCGAGCTGAAGAACATCTGCGTCTGGGTAAAATCCAATGCCGGCATGGGCAGCTTCTACCGGTCGCAGCATGAATTTGTCTACGTCTACAAGAACGGCACCGCACCGCATATCAACAACTTCGAACTCGGCCAGCATGGCCGGCACCGGTCCAATGTCTGGAAATACACCGGCGCCAACAGTTTTGGATCGGACCGGGACGAAGCCCTGTCGATGCACCCCACCGTCAAGCCGGCGGCCATGGTCGCCGACGCCATTCGCGACTGCTCCAACCGCAACACCATCATTCTGGACCCGTTCGGCGGGTCGGGAACAACACTGATCGCCGCCGAAATGACCGGTCGTCGCGGCTATCTGATGGAACTGGATCCTGCCTATTGCGACACGATCATCACCCGGTGGCAGGACTATACCGGCGGGACCGCGACACTCGACCGAACGGGAGAGAGTTTCAAACGCGCCACCAAACTGCGCGCGACAGAGAAGACCGATTACACCGCAATCCTTGGTTTTTAGTCCACGACGGAAAGGAAAAGGACCGATGTCGACCTACGACGACGATAACAAAGAAAAGCCTGCGACTGACAAAAACAAAGCAGGGCGCCACAGCAACGGCCGCTGGAAGAAGGGCCACTGCCCCAACCCGAAGGGTCGCGCCAGGGCAAAGATAAAAGAGGAGCTGGAGTTTGTGCGGTCCATACAAAAACACTCTTTAGGCATGTACGAATTCTCCAGAGAACCCGTAGAGATGAAAATCGACGGCAAGGTCGCCTATATGCCGCGCTTATCAGCCGTTCACCACAAGCAGTTTGAAACAGCCATGAAAGGAAGTGTCACCGCCCAGCGCGAGTTCCTGAAGGAGGCTCGCGATTCCGACAAAACAGTCGCACTGCTGGAAAAACGCTTCATCGAATTGACCATGACGAAGGCTGACCGCCTGTCGAACGATAACAACGGAGAGCCCGGGGAGTTACCGCTGGAACTTGAACTGGAATATCTGCGGCTTCAATCGATATTGCACGGCTTTTTCCCCACGAAATACCCGAAGCCGAAATAGCCGCAGACAAATTTCTGCGGTTCAGCTATCCGAAGTCGAATCGTTGGGAGAATGGCATTGTGAATATGTCGCACGGTTGGAATGTCTGATTCTACACACGGCATGGTGTGGATTTTTTGCGTCTCTCATGTCTCTCGGCTACCGGAGCGTTCGGAAGTCTGCAACGCAGATAAAACTGCGTATTTACAGACAAGGCGATTGCTGTTTCCATTTCCCAAAAATTCAACAATAGCGATCGAGTACATAAACAGAGTTTTTGCGGCAAAAACCAGAAAGCGGAATTCACCTCAGAGAAACCGTCAGGCTGTTTAAACAAATAGGACAACTTCCGTTCACTTGTTATGACCCGGCTCCGAGTTCGGTGCCTAGCTATTCAGATAGCAAATATCGCCGTTTGAACCTTTGAACTAGTCACCAACAAAGAACCACACGTAGCATTACGGCTCTATAAACACTATTTCTTAACTGAAGTTGCTGGCATTAAACGGAAGGAGAACGAAGATTAAACCAACACTTAATGTAGATCACTCAGACATTGAGCCTCTTCGCACACTTTATCCCCCGATAGAACCCTACATGGACAGCAGGTTGCCGGTCACCGGCGGGCATGAGCTATACTACTATCAATGCGGGAATCCGGATGGAAAGCCTGTCGTTTTTTTACATGGTGGACCGGGAGGCGCATGTGATTCTACTTCTCAACGCTATTTTGATCCGGATGCATATCGGATTATACTCTTCGATCAACGTGGATGCGGACTATCAACGCCTCATGCCGAACTGAAAGAGAACACAACTTGGCACCTAGTGGATGATATCGAAGCACTGAGAAAACATCTAGGTATTGATAGATGGATGGTGTTCGGTGGTTCGTGGGGCTGCTCATTGGCACTAGCATATGCACAAGCATATCCTGATCGTGTTACAGAACTTGTACTCCGTGGTATTTTTACACTACGTAAGAAAGAGCTTCTTTGGTTTTACCAAGATGGCGCAAGCCGCATATTTCCCGATGCTTGGGAAAAGTATGCCGCACCCATTCCTACAGCAGAGCGGGATGATATTATTACAGCATACTACAAGCGACTTACCTCTGAAGACCGTGCCGTACAGCTTGAGGCTGCACGAGCCTGGAGTGTATGGGAAGGCACGACTCTGTCCTTGTTTCCAAATCAGAAGCGGGAGCAAGAGTTCGCTGGCGATGAATTCTCGCTCGCCTTTGCGCGGATTGAATGTCACTACTTCTTACACGGTGGGTTCTTCAAATACGACGGTCAGTTAATAGCCGAAATTGACAAATGCCGACACATACCTGCTGTGATTGTTCAAGGCCGCTACGATGTTGTTACACCTATGCAAACCGCGTGGGAATTGCATTGTGCCTGGCCAGAAGCAGATTTCCGACTGGTGCAGAATGCCGGACACACGGCTGAAGAACCTGGCAATACTCACGAACTGATAATCGCAACCGATCGGTTTCGCTAACCTTCCAAAGCTAGCAGACAATTACAATGAACACCCGCGTATAGGAGTATAGCAGTGGATCTCGGTCTAACGGGAAAATCGGCACTAATTACTGGTGGATCGAAAGGCATCGGACTTGCTACTGCGAAAGCATTCGCATCGGAAGGTGTTCATTTGCATCTTGCCTCGAGATCGAACAGTAGTCTTGAGCAGGCCGGCGACGAGATTGCACGAGATTATGATGTGACCGTCAAACTTCATTCCGCCGACATCTCCAATGGGGATGCGGCGCGAGTGTTGGTCAAAAAATGTGCCAACGTCGATATTCTGGTTAACAACGCAGGTGCAATTCCCCTAGGAACTATACTCGACATTGATGAAGAAACATGGAGAAAAGCGTGGGACCTAAAACTGCTAGGTTACATCAATATGATTCGAGCAATGTATACAGAGATGAAACAGCGCGGCCGCGGCGTCATTATAAACAATATAGGTACAGCTGGTGACCAAAATCCGTCAACTTATGCTGCTGGCGTATCTGCAAATGGTGGGTTAATCACTCTGACGCGTGCCTTGGGCGGCGACAGTCTAAACGACGGAGTTCGCGTCCTCGGTATCAATCCGGGAGACATGCAAAACGATAGAGGTATCATGGCGCTTCGCTATCATGCCGAGCATAAACTCGGAGACCCTGAGCGTTGGCGCGAACTCTGGAAGAATATGCCAGGGGGATCTGTCCCATTTTCGGAGGATATGGCCAATGCAATAGTCTTCCTCGCCAGCCCAAAGGCTCGATATATTAGCGGCGTTGTCCTAACTATCGATGGCGGCATGAGCGCCAGCCAATCAGTGATAGGCGGTTAGACACTACCAAAAATTACTATATTGTTTATATCTGTCACTTATTCGGTGGAGAAAACTGACAAGTGACAGTGTGACCTGAGACCCGAGTTCCTTCCAGCTTAGAGGAGAGCCCTTGGGTTTGATGCTCTGCCCCCAGAAAACTGGATCGTTTTGAGTTAGAGTTTTCCGCATGATTTTCCTGGCTGGGAAGAGGAGCGGAAGAGATGAAGGCATCGAAGTTTTCGGACGCCCAGAAGGCGTTCATTTTAAAGCAGGGTGAAGAA
>JAVKBW010000035.1:0-5959 GCA_040222995.1 Alphaproteobacteria bacterium
TCGTGCCGTGGCGATGCGTGGGGAGAGGCTGATGGGGGTGTTCGAGAGAGGAGGGTCTGTGCGCTCGCATGAGGGGACGCAACGGCGGCGTGGACCTTGCTCGCCTCGGCGTTCGCTCCCGTGGGCAGCTCGCTGAGACCGCGGCACGGCGGCATGGCCCCACGACGGGGCTCCCAACGGCAGTAGCTGAACGGCAATTTCAGTCCCGGAATGACCTCCCGACGACGACGCGGCGCGCATTCTCCAAGAAGGTCCATCAATATCGGAGGTTCGAGGCAGTCGGCCCAACACCCGATGATAAGCTGCGGGGCGTAGCCCCGTCAGTCTTCATCATCATGTTCGGTGGCCGGTCGCTCGTGCCTCGGGGCAGGAAGCTGGGCCGGGGGCCGGAAGTCGTCATCTGACATCGCATCCACGATGTCCTCGATTCCGTCGGGGAGCTCGAGGGTACTCTTTAGGGTACCGGCTACAAGGGTCCGGAGAATCGGCACTTGGGATAGTCGTAGCATCATTGACCCGGCCTGCTGGTACCATCGACGCTTCGAGACACCGGGCTCCAGCCGACTCTTCAGGATCGAGATCGTCTTTGAGAGCTCAGCAATCGCCGAGTCCTGTTCGCTGAGCTTCTCCTCAAACCGGGCCTGCAGGCCGTCAAGCTGCTTGCGCAGCGCGTCGACCTCAGACTCGCCGAGCGGCTCATCGGTCACATCCTTCAGCCGGCGGTCGATTTCCGCGATTGCTTCGTCAAGCCGGTCTACCTGACGGACGAACGGATGAGACGCGATATCCTCCCGAAGCCTCGCGAGCCAGCCGCGCACCACGCGGTCGAGTTCCTTGCCGGAACACTGAAACGACTCCGTCTGCTGATAGGTTCCGGGGTGGGACCGAACGAAGAACTTCTCTGTTGGGCCTTCGGGGAGTGTTAGCTCAAGATGCTCGCCGCTCCCCCAGCGATATTCGATACGGTACGTCTCGCCTAATGTCTCGACGGGACTCATGGTGAAATCGCTGTCCACGAAGTTGTCGTTGTCATTGAGGAGATTGAGGAGTCGACGCTGCAGGGATGATCGCACATTCGCCGCCTATCACGAACGTCGCATGAAGGGCACTCCGAACTGACTGTCCACCGAACACCCGATGATAAGCGGCAGGGGCGAAGCCCCTGTCCGTCTTCATCATCATGTTGGGCGGCTCGCATTAGCAAGGCGCTTCGTCCGTGGAGGTTATTGCGCTGGGGTCGCCACCAGGTGTCTGCGTTCAGCACTGCTTTCGTGGTCGTTAGGCCTGCTTCTCGCGGATGAAGGAAGCCGTTCGGCTATCGAGCTGCTTCCAGTCGATTGAATCGGGTCGCATGAGGATGTCGTGGAGTGCCTCGGGAAGGAACCGGTCGGGAAGCAGGCTGAGTCTCTTGTAGTCGATCCCGAGCTCCAGCCAGAGCGTCCCGAGAGATCCAGCGGCCTCCCCGCGGAGCTCATCATCCTCCGTGGGATCAGAAACGACCTGCCAAAGTGCCCCGCAGGCGCACGAGTCTTCGAAGTGCATCAGGGATTCGGCGGCGGCCATTCGGTCAACTTCCTTCGCGGCTTTGTCGAGGAGGACCTCGATACAGCGCTCTCCGTCGAATGGGTGCTTCACAACGAGTTCCAGTCCGCCCAACACCCGATGATAAGCTGCGGGGCGAAGCCCCGTCAGACTTCATCATCATGTTGGGCAGTCGTTCGATTCTGGAACCATACCGATTCCATGTAGAAGCGGAGAAGGTCCCACAGGAAGCGGGGCACCATGAAGCCCCACCAGATTTCCTTCGCATCCAGCCCGAGGAGTGGATGTCCACGAGGGAGGTATGGCAGGTGCCAGAGCACCGCATTCCCGTCGAGGTTCGCCGCAAAGAGGTTGCTTCTTGCCCGCGATTGGCCCTCGACGGCCGCCGCCAGGCGAGGGAGAAGGCGTCCCCGCTCATCGAGGGTGGATAGTAGCTGACCACTATCAGCGGTGACGTAGTCGCAGTATTCTGGAGAGTTGCCGAGTCTCCGGATTACGGGGCGAGACTGCCCGCCGTAGCGCAGTGCGGAGATGCAGCACGATGCGACTGCCGCGCAGGCCTGCTCGATCTCCTTCTCCGAATCTGGCTGTCGGATGAAGTACGTCTGGTACTCGTCGTCTTCAAGCAGGGAGAGTAAACTCGGAGCGTGTTCCTGAGGTACGCCGCAGGCAAGACAATCGCAGTAGTCGTCGTCTCCGGTCGCATAGAAGTCGCCGGCTACGTTGACGGAGATGCGCGGTGGATTCCGCATTCTTAGCTCTGCCCAGATCTGCCCAACACCGATAATAAGCGGCGGGGGCGAAGCCCCCGTCCGTCTTCATTATCATGTTGGGCGGCCGCATCACCATGGCGGTCTCCGTGGAGGAACGAAACCTGATGCGTTCGCGTCAGCTCAGCCTCTCGCCCGCTGCGTCGAACGAAGTGCCCAACGCCAACCGAGGCGCTGCGCACCACACGACTGTGCGTTCGCGCGCGGGCCGCCGAGGGTGGCACTCAGCACTCGTCGGCCGAGAGCCGCAACTGAAGGCTCAAGACCGGCTTTCGGCCGCGCCCCGAATGGACTGGCGATCGCGCGAGGCACCGAGGTCGCAGAACTCGCCGCCTGCCGAGAGCCGCATCGAAGGCTCAAAGCCGGCTTTCGGCTGCGGCCTACGAATGGACAGCGGTCGCCGGAGCCTCCGGACGGCGGTCGCTCGTGACACACCGAACGCCCGGCAGCCACAGGTCGATCGAGGAAACGCGTCACCCCGAAACGGTGAATTCCCGCCCGACCTACGCCGACCTCCGAGCCCAGGAATCCAGGTCCGCCCAACACCCGATGATAAGCGGCAGGGGCGAAGCCCCTGTCCGTCTTCATCATCATGTTGGGCCGCTCTGCGTTGGATGATAGCGGATTCGGTTGGTCGAGGTCTTCCGCAAGTTGGTCCTTTGGGGACGCTGCGCGGCCCCGCACGGCGGTGTCTTTGGCTCAGGGTGGCGGTCGTGCCGTGGCGATGCGTGGGGAGAGGCTGATGGGGGTGTTCGAGAGAGGAGGGTCTGTGCGCTCGCATGAGGGGACGCAACGGCGGCGTGGACCTTGCTCGCCTCGGCGTTCGCTCCCGTGGGCAGCTCGCTGAGACCACGGCACTGCGGCATGGCCGCTCGACGGGGCTCCCAACCGCAGTAGCTGAACGGCAATTTCAGTCCCGGAATGACCTCCCGACGACGACGCGGCGCGCATTCTCCAAGAAGGTCCATCAATATCGGAGGTTCGAGGCAGTCGGCCCAACACTCACGTTCAGCTGCGGGCGGCGTAGCCGCCCGTCAGTCTGCAACGTGCTGTTGGGCTGCCGATCCTGGGCAGTGCGTTGTCGCTGGCGCGACCCTTCCGCTGGCAGATCGCGGCCAGACTAGATCAGCTACGAGGCAGAGGAAAGGAGGGTGCCGGCGACAAACGACCATCCAAGTGCCGCAGCACAGAATGCAATCCAGTACGCCATGGACGTAGTTGGCATGAATTTCGTCGACTTCCTTGAAACTGTCAAGCCAACCTCGTTCGCAATATCGGTGCGCGCGTCCTCCAGGTGATAGTCGAAGCCCATGGGAAGCTCAATCAGTAGGCAGTGATCTCTAAGAAGTCGAATCTGACTGAAGTACCTAAGGTCCAGAACTCCAAAAACCACGGCGACGATCAAGCCTACAATTGCGATCTCTAAAGTCACGTTCGAATCTCCCCGCCCAAACGATGCCAGTGCGGCAGTAATGATGACGAAGAGATAGAACGAGCGTTCGCGGAAATGGGCCGCTTCCCTTCGAAGATCGCGTGCGTGACCAAGAAACACTGACGCCGTGGCCGAATCGCAGGCCCATAGACGACTCCACCGCTCAAGGCGGTCTTTGTAGGATGCCCCCTCCGGGGGTAATCCCGTCATAGGTTCTGGCTCTGTCTCGGCGACAACTTCTGAATCGGTTCCGCGCTCTCCGGCTGGTGTTTGTCCTGCAGCTACAGATTCCGAGTTCATGACCGGTATTGCCGGACGATATCAACGTTCGGATCAAACTACCACTCCGGACGGGCATCCTAAGTAGCTTCTCTATGGCCCACGTCGAGGGTCGTCAGCCCAAAACCCGATGATAAGCTGCGGGGCGAAGCCCCGTCAGACTTCATCATCATGTTGGGCGGCCACTCCCATGGGCAACTCGAGAAACGTCACTCCCTCGTACAAGCACCTCAAGATCGTCATTGGCTGGTTGCCGAGGGGCCAGGGCTTGTAGGCGAAGAGAATCCAAGCGACTCCACGTGCGTCCATCACGATCGGAAAGAAAGAACTTTCGTCTTCGCCAATCGGACAGAGAGATAGTCCCGTGTCTTCGGCCTCCAGGGCAATTCGATCCGGTTCCGGAGCACCCGGGTCGATGAGGAACGATTGGTTCGTATGCGTCTGAATGCGAAGACCACCGAACTCGCGCAATAGTGGCGCTGCATGGTCGATCCAGGTACAGCCGTTGGCTTCGATGTGCGAACGCCAGGTTGGGATCTGCGCACTCTGGTCTCGTCCGGGGTACCATCCGGCCTTCCGAAGGGCGCTCTCAAGATTGCTCACTTCATAGGCTCCGTCGCAGTCCGCCCAACACCCGATGATAAGCTGCGGGGCGTAGCCCCGTCAGTCTTCATCATCATGTTGGATGGCGCGCGCTATCGCGGCGTTGGGAATGTGTACCACAACGTGGAACGATGAGGCGCGGTTTGCTCCATCGCGGTCGCTCCTCGGGAGGTTCTGCGGTAGTCGCCACAGTGTACCTTGCAGGTGGAGGAGGGGACGACGGTGGAATCGCGTAGTGGACAGCTCCGGGTGACATTGGATTGGACGGCCACGTTCGAGACGGAGTCGGGAGCGTACCGCGTTGACGACGAAAACGCGCTCGAACTCCTGTTCGGGAATGTTTCGGCACGCACGGGTCGCTATGCGTACGACGATTCCGCCTCAATCTCGGGGACGTACGACGACGACCTATGCATCGTCCGCGATGTGCGGTTGCTCGTTCTGAAGCGACCATCGGTGGAGCATCGGATTACGGTATCGCCCGAGCCATAGAGCGGTGCGCTCGGACGTCGAACACCTTCCCATCATCGCCGAAAGGCACGCGTTCTGGTGCTCGTCCATCCAACACCCGATGATAAGCGGCAGGGGCGAAGCCCCTGTCCGTCTTCATCATCATGTTGGGCTGCCGCCCCTGGGCACTTCCGGGAGAGACATTGCGAGCGCAGTGTTGGTCTGGTCAAGCCAGGCGATGCACTGCTCCGGGTTCACGTCGATGCCGCGAGCAGCGAGACTCAAGAAGGGGGAGGGGATCCAGGCGACGAGGTAGGTACTCAGCGACAGGTCTTTGCCTTCGTCCTCGAAGAAGCCAATCCAGGTGTCCCACGGCGGTTGATTGTCAATATCGAAGAACCCGTTGGTCTCTTGCTCAGCGGCGCCGTCAAAGAGGTTCTGCTCGGGGAAGTAGACGAGGAGGCGACCGTTGAGCGGCGGAGAGGACTCGCCGCTCTTCTTGATCAAACTGCTGCGGGTGGATAGGAGCTGACGGACCACCGCCCAGGGATCCAACGCGAGGTTGCGCGGTGCGAGATCAGCTGAGCGCAGACACTCTCGTACTTCCGACAGATCCACGCGTGGAGCACACCAGGCGCTTGCGTCGTTGATGGCTTCCGTGAGGAGCCAGAGGTCATGCGCGCAGTCGGGAAGACTCTGCTTCAGCGTACGCCCACTCACCGAGCACTCCATTCAGTCAGCCCAACACCCGATGATAAGCGGCAGGGGCGAAGCCCCTGTCCGTCTTCATCATCATGTTGGGCCGCTCTGCGTTGGATGATAGCGGATTCGGTTGGTCGAGGTCTTCCGCAAGTTGGTCCTTTGGGACGCTGCGCGGCCCCGC
>JAVKBW010000036.1:0-93034 GCA_040222995.1 Alphaproteobacteria bacterium
GACCGCACCATGGTCCGCCTGACCGCGGCGGCGGGCAAGATCGGCAACGTCATGGAAATGATCAACGACATCGCCGAACAGACCAACCTGCTGGCGCTCAACGCGACCATCGAGGCGGCCCGCGCCGGCGATGCCGGCAAGGGTTTCGCCGTGGTCGCCAACGAGGTCAAGAACCTGGCCAATCAGACCGCCAAGGCGACCCAGGACATCGCTGCGGAAATCGCCACCATGCAGGCCGTGTCCCAGGATGCCGCCCGCGAAATTCAGAGCATTTCCGACACCATCGACGAAATCAACGCCGTCAGCGAGGCCATCGCCTCGGCGGTCGATGAACAGTCCGCCGCGACCCGCGAGATCGCACGGTCCAGCCAGGACGCGGCCAGCCACACGGGTACGGTCCAGGTCAACATCGGCACCGTGCGCAGCGCCTCCGAGGACACCGGCAGCGCCGCCGGCGAAGTATCCGCCGCCGCCGGCAGCCTGTCGGACCAGGCCCGCAGCCTGAAACAGGCCATCGACGGCATGCTGCACGACCTGCGCGCCGCCTGATCGGAATTCTTGAGGAGCCCACGCAGGCCCATCCGCCCCGGCCGAAGAAGGGGCGGATGGGCGCTTGCCTGTGCGGGCCTCACCCCGCATATTCCGCCCCATGAAAAACATGACCTTCACCGTCAGCGCCACCGACGGCCGGGCCCGCCGGGGCCGCCTGGACACCGCCCACGGCCCCATGGAAACCCCCGCCTTCATGCCCGTCGGCACGGCGGCGACCGTGAAGGCCATGACGCCGGAGGCCGTGGCCGAAACGGGCGCGCAATGCGTGCTCGGCAACACCTATCACCTGATGCTGCGCCCGGGATCGGCGCGCATCAAACGCCTGGGCGGCCTGCATGAATTCATGAACTGGCCGGGGCCGATATTAACGGACTCCGGCGGTTTCCAGGTGTGGTCCCTGAAGGACCTGCGCAAGCTGACGGAGGACGGCGTGACCTTCCGCTCCCACATCGACGGGGCGAAGCACGAACTGACACCGGAAAGCGCCATGGCGATCCAGAACGACCTGGACGCCGACATCACCATGGTGCTGGACGAATGCACGCCCTTCGGCGTGGATGAGGCCGCGGCCCGGGTTTCCATGGAACTGTCCATGCGCTGGGCACAGCGCTGCCGCGATGCCTTCGAACAGCGCCCCGGCTACGGCCTGTTCGGCATCGTCCAGGGCGGCGTCTATCCCAACCTGCGCGCGGAATCGGCCAAGGCGCTGGTTGATATCGGCTTCGACGGCTACGCCATCGGCGGCCTCGCCGTGGGCGAGGGCCAGGACCTGATGTTCCAGACCCTTGACGTCACCACGCCGCATTTGCCGGAAGACAAGCCCCGCTACCTCATGGGCGTGGGCAAGCCGTCGGACCTGGTGGGGGCGGTTGAACGCGGCGTCGACATGTTCGACTGCGTGCTGCCGACGCGCTCCGGCCGCACGGACCAGGCCTTCACCCGGCGCGGTCAGCTGAACATCCGCAACGCCCGGCACAAGGACGACCCCCGGCCCCTCGACACGGACTGTTCCTGCTATGCTTGCGCCAACTATTCCCGGGCCTATCTCCACCATCTGGCCCAGGCCAAGGAAATCCTGGGGCTGACGCTGCTGACTTGGCATAATCTGCACTACTATCAGGAACTGATGGCGGGCATGCGCGCCGCCATCGAAAGCGGCACCTTCGCGGCCTTCAAGAAGGCGTTCGAAGACGGCGAGGCGGCGGGCGACATCCCCGCGATTGAGGGCGACTAGTCATGGCGAAGACGACGGAAACCAAACTGACCCAACTGGGCACGGCCTCGGAAATCCCCGACAGCCCGGACGCGGCGGTTCTTGAATGCGCTGGCAACCCGCATCCCAAGACGCCCTACCTGATCCGCTTCACCTGCCCGGAATTCACGTCGCTCTGCCCCGTGACCGGACAGCCCGATTTCGCCCATCTAGTCATCGACTATGTGCCGGGGCGGAAGATCGTCGAAAGCAAGTCGCTGAAGCTCTACCTCGCCAGCTTCCGCAACCACGCGGGCTTTCACGAAAAATGCACCCTGGATATCGCCGCCAAGATCAAGAAAGCGGCGGCGCCCACATGGCTGCGCATCGGCGGCTACTGGTATCCCCGCGGCGGCATCCCCATCGACGTGTTCCACCAGACGGGCGCGCCGCCCAAGGGCCTGTGGATTCCGGATCAGGGTGTTCCGTCCTATCGCGGACGGGGCTAAGGCTCAGCCCGCCGCCGCGTCGTCCCGTTTGACCGGGGTCGGCCATTCCATGGGCATCTCGACCGCATGGCCGAAATAGCCGATCAGATCGATGAAGCTTTTCACCACGGACAGGTTGGGGATCGACGACAGGATCGGGCCGCCGGCTCCTGCGGGAATGGTGGACAGCTCGTCGCCGGGCTGGTTGTCGCGGTATTCCTGCATCGCCCGATGATAATTCCGTTCGTCGGTGATGATGAAGAAATCCGGGTCCTTCTTGGACTGCAGGATCAGGAATTCCATGGGACGTCTCCTCGTTGCCGCATCGGCCCGTGACCGCACATTTGGGGTATTCCCCGATATGTTGCGCGGATGAGGGGCCGTTGGCCAAGATTTTGTAATAACGGGAAGAATCGGGCAAGGGAAAGCCGTAGGACGGCGGCCCCACGGCGGCAAGCGCCGGCGTCAGGCGCCCCGGTAGACGCAGCCGGTGGTGGCGTTTTCGCGAATCTCGATCTCGCTAAGCCCTTGAAGTTGAGTCGCAATTCGATCCCACAGCCAGACGGCGATGTTTTCCGTGGTGGGGTTTTCCAGGCCGGGAACCTCGTTCAGATAGTGATGGTCGAGTTCGGCCAGGACGGGTTCGACCCGGGCCGCGACCTCGGCGAAATCGATGACCCAGCCTTCCGATTCGCGGACCGGGCCGGTCACGGCGACGCGCAGCAGGAAGGTGTTGCCGTGCAGGCGCGAGCAGATGTGGCTCGCCGGCAGGCGCGGCAGGCGGCGCGCACTTTCGAAGGAAAACCCGTGATAGACGGTCATCGTGCCGGGGGCGGTCATGCCGGGCGTCCTTCCGTGGTGCAGCCGACGGACGGGTTTTCCCACAGATCGACCGCGATCCGGCCCGGCAGGCGGGCCGCCAGGCGGTCCCGCAGATAGCCGCAGAGGCGTTCCGTCGAGGGGTTTTCCAGACCCGGCAGGTCGTTCAGGTAACGGTGGTCGACATCGGCCAGCACGGCGTCGATTTCCCGCTTCAGGTCCGCCGGGTCGATGACCCAGCCCGTTTCCGGATCGCGCGCCGCGTCCAGGCGCAGGGTGCCGGTGAAGGTATGGCCGTGCAGGGCCGCCGCCGGATGATCGGCGCCGACGCCGGTCAGGCGCTGGGCCGCCACGAAGGTGAAATCCATGAACCGTTCCATGGCCGGTTTCCTAGAGCATTCCGCCGGGCGTGGAAAGCCCGAACCGGGTCCTGCAGGAAGGCCCAAGTTGCGCAGGCCCCGCCGCCTCCCCAAATATTGACTTAACCGCAAGGCGGCGCGCCGAGATGTTATCGACTATACTGGGATGCTCACCGGATGCCGCCGATGACCCGCGTCCAATTCGAAAGGGAATGTCCATGAGCCTTGGGGAAAAGATGAAGCCGGTCCTGGAAGCGCGCCTTGCCGTGCTGAAACAGGAGATCACGGACATCGACCAGACGCTGCGCGAGCCGGACAGCCAGGATTTCGAGGAGCGCGCCACGGAGAACGAGGGCGACGAGGTGCTGGAGGATCTGGGCAACGCGGCGCTGACCGAGATCGCGCGGATCGAAACCGCCCTTTCCCGCATCGCCGACGGCACCTATGGCGAATGCGCGACCTGCGGCGACGACATCCCCCCGGCGCGGCTTGAGGCCGTGCCCCACGCGGCGCAGTGCATCAAATGCGCGTCCTGACCACGGGGTACTAACTGCCCGTGCGTGGTGGCTCAGGGAATGCCCAGCAGCTTGTGGGTCTGCAGGGACAGCCGCCATTTGGGATGGGCCAGACAATAGTCCACGGCCGCCTTGGTATTGGCGGCGCGGTCCGGACTGTCCATGGGCTGCAGCAGGAAGTTGGCGAACGCCCAGTCGGCGAAATCTTCCGGCGGGGCGCCGTCCTGGGGAAACACCAGTTTCAATTCATCGCCCTGGCGCTGCACCACCTCGGTCCCGGCCTTGGGGCTGACGCAAATCCAGTCGAGTCCTTGCGGGGCCTTGAGCGTGCCGTTGGTTTCCACCGCGACGCGGAAGCCCGCGTCATGCAGGGCCGCGATCAGCGGTTCGTCCAGTTGCAACAGGGGCTCGCCGCCCGTGCAGACGACCAGGGGTGCGCCCCCGCCCGGCCAGTTTGCCGCCACCGCCGCCGCCAGGGCATGGGCGTCCTTGAACGTCCCGCCGCCGGGGCCGTCCGTGCCGATGAAATCCGTGTCGCAGAACCGGCATTGCGCGGCGGCGCGGTCCTGTTCCCGCCCGGACCACAGGTTGCAGCCGGCGAAGCGCAGGAACACGGCCGGGCGGCCGGTCTGCGCACCCTCGCCCTGCAACGTGAAATAGATTTCCTTGACGCTATAGGCCATCGCCCGTTCCCGCTTTCCGCCCCGGCACCGTTCCGGGCCGCGTTGCTATACGCCCCTCGGCGTAAAATTTCCAAGTTTTGTGACCCTGGTCACGTAACGGGAACATATTTTCATGTACTTTAGAAAAAATTGATTTGTCCCGCATGAAATTCGGAGGCGGCCGTGCCCGCTCTCAAACCATCCACCCTGCGCAAGGCGCTGAACGTGGTGCTGCTCGGCATCGGCGCCCTGCTGTGCCTGATGCTCGCCTTTTCCGCCGGCGGCGCCGGCCTGTAACCTATTCGGCGTAGGCCGTGGGGTCCGCGACCCCCGCCTCGGCAAAGCCCTTCCGGCGCAACTGGCAGGAATCGCACCGCCCGCAATGGACCGGCGCGTCCGCCGCACCGCCCGCGCCCGGATGCGGGTCGTAGCAGCTCCAGGTTTGGGCATAGTCGATGCCCAGCGCCATCCCGTGCCGGATGATCTCGGCCTTGGTCATGTCCATCAGCGGCGCCTGCACCTGGAACGGGCCGTCCGTGCCGCGGGCCATGGCCTCGACCCCTTCCCTGGTCGCCAGATTGGCCAGGCGCTGGAACGCCTTGATGAAGGCCGGGCGGCAGTCGGGATAGCCGGAATAGTCGAGGGCATTGACGCCGATGAAGATGCTGCGCGCCCCGCCCGTTTCCGCCAGCGCCAGGGCATGGGCCAGGAAGATGGTGTTGCGCGCGGGCACGTAGGTCACGGGAATGCCGTCGGCCATGGTGTCGGCGTCGCGGTCCTTGGGCACGTCGATGTCGGCGGTGAGGGCCGATCCGCCGTAGATGGTCAGGTCGATGTCGGCGACGGCGTGGCGGTCCACGCCCATGCGTTGTGCGACGTTGGCGGCGATGTCCAGTTCCACGGAATGGCGCTGGCCGTAGCGGAACGACAGGGCCAGGATGCGGTAGCCCTTGTCCCGCGCGATGGCCAGGACGGTCGTGGAATCGAGCCCGCCCGACAACAGAACCACGGCTGTTTCACCGTTCACCACGGGGTCATTCTCCAGGTATGTCTGTGTGGTAGTGTCCCCTGCCTAGCATATTGCCGCGACGCGCACGAGAACCGGATGAGCCCGACCGCACCAGACATTCTGAAACGCCGCCTGATCGACGAGGCCCGGGCCCTCGGCTTCGACGCCGTCGGGGTCACGGACACGCGGGCCGACCCCCGCGACCGCCAGGCTTTGGAGGCGTTCCTGAAGGCCGGGCACCACGGCGGCATGACCTGGATGGCCGACGGCCCCCGGGGTGCGGTGCGCGGCGACCCGGAAGCCCTGATGCCCGGTGCCCGCACGGCCATCGTGCTGGCCCGCAATTATGGTCCCCCGGGCGACCCCATGGCCGTTCTCGGCCAAGCCGACCGGGGTGCCGTCAGCGTCTATGCCCAGGGCAAGGATTATCACGACCTGATCAAGAAGCGCCTGAAGCAGCTGGCCCGCTGGTTCCAGGCCGAGGCGGCCCAGGGCCGGGACGACCCGCCGGACGTGAAGGTCTTCGTCGATACGGCGCCGCTCATGGAAAAGCCCCTGGCCCAGCGCGCCGGGGTCGGCTGGCAGGGCAAGCACAGCAACCTGGTGTCGCGGACCCACGGGTCCTGGCTGTTCCTCGGTGAAATTCTGACCACGGTGGAACTGCCGCCCGACCGGCCCGAGGCCGACCATTGCGGGTCCTGCGACGCCTGCATGCGGGCCTGCCCGACAGACGCCTTTCCCGCACCCTACCGGCTGGACGCCACGCGCTGCATCAGCTACCTGACCATTGAACACAAAGACGCCATCGCGCCCGAGCTGATGGCCCGCATGGGCAACCATGTCTACGGCTGTGACGACTGCCTGGCGGTCTGTCCGTGGAACAAGTTCGCGGCCCCCACGGACGAGCCCGCCTTCGCCCCCCGCCCCGGGCTCGACGGACCGCGTCTGGCCGACCTGGCGCGGCTGGACGATCCGGCATTCCGCGAAATGTTCGCGGGCTCGCCGGTCAAGCGCACGGGCCGCGACCGGTTCCTGCGCAACGTGATGATCGCGGTGGGAAATTCGGGCGACCCGGCGCTGGCGCCGGTGGCGGAGGACCTTTGCGGCGATGCCTCGGACCTGGTCGCGGACGCCGCCCGCTGGGCCCATGGCCGCCTGACCGGAACGGGCGGCTAAAGGTAGCGGCGGCCCCGGAAATAGAGCCAGAGGGCGATGCCGAGGACCAAAAGCCCGCCACAGACGGCCCAGAATCCGGCCTTTGATTCCGCCAACGGAATGCCGCCCACGTTGATGCCGAGCAGCCCCGTGACGAAGCCAAGCGGCAGGAAGATCGCCGCGACCACGGTCAGCGTCGTGGTGATGTCCGTGGCGCGCTGGTTTTCCAGGGAACGCAATTCGTCCTGGGTCACCTGGGCGCGGCCCAGGATGGCTTCGATGTCGGCGGCAAGGCGCCCGAATTCGGCCGACAGTTCGGCGAGCTCGTCCGCCGCCGAATCATCGACCCAGGCCGGACGCCGCTCGGCGATGTCGGCGAAGGCCGCGCGCTGGGGTTTGAAGAAGCGGTGCAGATGGATGGCCCGGCGGCGCAGCCTGGCGATGCGCGGGCGCAGGGTCTTGGTCTCATCCGCCTGGGCGAGATCTTCATCGATTTCGTCCAAGTCTTCCGCGACGCCTGCGAGAATCTGGGCCTTCTCTTTTGCCATGTTGTGGCCGACGGCACAGAGAAATTCTGAAACGGAGCCCGGCCCCGATTTCTTGGCCAGGGCGACCTTGATGTCCTCGATGGCGGCGAGGTGACGCAGACGCGCCGATATGATGCGCGCCGGGCCGATCCACAAACGCAGGGAAATCATGTCCTGGGGGTCGGCGTTCTCGTGGGTGTTGACCTCGCGCAGGATCAGCAGGATGCCGTCGTCCAGTTCGGCGTATCGCGGTTCCGTATCCGGCGCCAGAAGCCCCTCGACCGCAAGCTCCGGCAGGTCCGACTGGTCATGCAGCCATTGGCGGGCGGGTTCCTTGGTGATGTCCAGATGCACCCATTCGACACGGCCCTGTTCCTTCTGAACGGCCAACTGGTCGACCTCGAGCAGGCGCGCGCCGCCCTCGCCGTCCAGCACCCCGGTGAACACAAACCCTGCATCGCTCGCAGCCGTCATCGTCCTAAGCCCTCGTCGTTTCGCGCCCGCCGCAGGTCGCGGCATATCTCCTGCCGCCATCGACCGCACGGTCGTATATGCTTATCCTAACAGAACCGGTATCCACTTTAGGGTAAATCAATACGTCATGATCTCCCGTTCCCTCCTTGTCCTGCCCCTTGCGGGCCTCCTGCTGGCCCTGTTTGCCGGCCCCGTTCAGGCCCAGTCGCCGGCCGCCAAGCCCGCCGCGAAACCGGCGTCCGCCGAACCCAAGATTTTCAAGGACTGCGAGGTCTGCCCGGAGATGGTCGTCCTGCCCAAGGGGGCGTTCATCATGGGCAGCGACCTGTTGCCGGCGGAACAACCGAAACATCCCGTGTTCATCAAGAAGCCCTTCGCCATGAGCCGGTTCGAGATCACCTTCGACAACTGGGAAGCCTGCCTGATCGAGAAGGGCTGCACGCACAATCCCCACGACCACAACTGGGGCCGCGGCCGCCAGCCGATCATGAACATCGATTTCCACATGGCCGAAGGCTACGCCAAGTGGCTGTCGCAGAAGACCGGCCATAGGTACCGCCTGCCGACGGAAGCGGAATGGGAGTACGGCGCCCGGGCCGGATCGACCACGGCCTATTGGTTCGGCGACAACCCGGACGACGGCCAGATCAACTGCCGCCAATGCATCGGGGCCGTGCCCGGCCACCGCAACGGGCCCGTGGGCCAGTACAAGCCCAATCCCTTCGGGCTCTACGACATGCACGGCAACGCCTATGAATGGGTCTCGGACTGTTGGGTTCCCCATTACAAGGGGGCGCCGCGCGACGGCTCGGCGCGGACCGAAGGCGATTGCGACATCCGGGTGATCCGCGGCGGGTCCTGGTATTATTTCTCGCGCCAGTCGCGCTCGTCGTCACGGGCCAAGAACGCCGCGGCGGTGAAAAGCTACTGGCTGAGTTTCCGGGTCGTCCGGGAACTGGACTGAGGCGGAAGGGCTACTTCTTGTCCCCGGACAGGGAATCAAGCTGCCGCTGCATCTCTTCCAGCTTGGCCCGCATGTCGTCGATGTCGGCCCCGCCCTGGGGTGCGGCACCATCCTGCGGCGCGGCCCCGCCATTCGGGGTCCCGGGCGGCTGCGTCGGCATGGGAAACGGCGAGAACATCTTCATGGCGTTCTCGAACAGGACCATGTTCTGCTTCGACACTTCCTCGAACTGACCGAACGGGTTGAAGCCCCCAAGGGCATCTTCCATCGTTTTGCGCAGCGCTTCCTGGTTGGTCGCGAAGGACTGCATGGTCTGTTCCAGGTAATTGGGCACCACGGCCTGCAGGCTGTCGCCGTAGAAGCTGATGAGGTGGCGCAGGAAGCCGATGGGCAGCAGATTGGTGCCCTTGCTTTCTTCCTCGACGATGATGTGGGTCAGGACCTGACGGGTGATGTCTTCGCCGGTCTTGGCGTCGTTGACGACGAATTCGTCACCATCCTTGACCATCTGGGACAGGTAATCGAGCGTCACATAGCTCGACGTCGCCGTATTGTAGAGCCGCCGGTTGGCGTACTTCTTGATGATGATCGGCTCGCCTTCGGCTGGCTTTTTATCCGCCATGGGTCCCCCAACGTTAGCGCGTTGCGATGCGGCAAATTACCGCGTCCATTGCTGCGCCGCAATGAAAGTTTCCCCGGCTCCGGGGCCGACGGTATAGTGAGCCATCGGACGCCCCCAGCGACACGCGCGGAGACAAGGACACCGCATGGCCGATCAACCGGACCTGGACCAACTGGCGAAGCAGTACCTGGACCTGTGGCAGGACCACATGCGGTCCATGGCCGCAGACCCCCAGGTCACGGAAACCGTGTCTCAGGTGACGCAGATGATGACCGGCTCGGCCACGGCCTTCGCGGCCCTGGCGCAACAGGCGCTCAACGCCGGCAAGCAGCCCCCCAATCCCACGGAACCCTCGACCCATGACCCATCAGACGACGGACGCGGCGCGGCCGGCCCCGCCCCCGGCGGTGCCGGGACCCAGGCCCCTGGCGCTGCACATGGCGGTGCAGACCTCGACATGGCTGAGCTCGCTCGCCGCCTTGACGGCATCGAACGGCGGCTTGCCGCCCTTGAGGCCGGAACTGGCGGAGCGCGCAAAAGAACTGGAACAAGCCCTTCAAAACGTTCCACCTGAGGCGTTCTACAGGGCCGTGACCGACGCGGCGCGCCAGCGCCTGGACCAATTCACCCGGGGCGTGCGCAAGTATCGCACGGCCCCCCGCGCGGCCCGCCCGGACGAGCCGCCGGTGATCTGGCGCGAGGGATCGACCCGTCTGCTCGACTACGGCGCCGCGCCCGAGGCGACAAACCCCGAAGGCCCCGTGGTCCTGGTCATTCCGTCCCTGGTCAACCGGTTCTGGGTTCTCGACCTGGATCATGACCAAAGCTTTCTGCGGTCATTGGCGGCGTGGGGACTGCGCCCCCTGGTCATCGATTGGGCCGCCCCCGAAGGCGCGGAAACAGCCTTCACCTTCACCGACTACATCGCCGGGCGGCTCTCCCGCGCGCTTGACGTCGCCACCACCCTCAACGGCGGGCCGGTGGCCCTGGCCGGCTACTGCATGGGCGGGCTGCTGGCCCTGGCCCTGACGCAGTTGCGCCTCAAGGATGTCCGTGCCCTGGTGACGCTGGCCGCGCCCTGGGATTTTCACGTCGCCCAGGGCGATCTGGTGCGCGTGCTGGCGGGCATGATGCCCCGCCTGGAGGACACGGTGGCCAAGACCGGCGTGCTGCCCGTCGACATGATGCAGGCGATGTTCGCCAGCCTGGATCCCTACATGACCCCCGCCAAGTTCCGCCGTTTCGCCGAGACCGACCTGGACACCCTGGCCGCCAGGCGCTTCGTGCAGTTGGAGGATTGGCTAAACGACGGCGTCGTGCTGGCCGGGCCGGTGGCGATCGAATGTTTCCGCGACTGGCACCTGAACAACACGCCGCTCCGGGGCGAATGGACCGTCGGCGGCGAGGCCATCCGCCCGGACCGGGTCACCTGCCCGACCCTGGTCGTGGTTCCGGAACAGGACCATATCGTGCCGCCGGCATCATGCCGCGCCCTGGCCGACGGTCTGCCCAAGGGGGAAATCCTGCCGGTCGACGCGGGCCATATCGGCCTGGTGTCCGGCCGCCGGGCAAAACAGGCCCTGTTCACCCCCCTGGCCGACTGGCTGTCGGCCCGCCATGCGCCGCAGGCATGACCGTCATCAAGGATTCACGGGGGATCGTCCTTGTAACCATCAGGGATGCGCCATATAACCTAGAGAGGGACGAAGGCCGCCTGAAGCGGCCCCGCAAGGGCAGACATCCAAACGGTTTCAATTCGGCGCGGTGCCGTAATACCGCGTACTTGCAACCGCCTCGCGGGACCTCATGTCCCCGCCTGGGGGATGTAATCATGTTGAGGAGAGAGAAGAATGTCTGAAGTCGTAATCGCCAGCGCCGCCCGCACCGCCATCGGCGCCTTCAACGGTGGTCTGAGTTCCGTCCCCGCGCATTATCTTGGCGAAGTCGCCATCCGCGCCGCGCTTGAGCGCGCCGGCGTCGCCCCGGAGGACGTCAACGAAGTCATCATGGGCCAGATTCTGCAGGCCGGCGCCGGCCAGAACCCGGCCCGCCAGGCCGCCGTCAATGCCGGCATTCCGGCCGAGGCCACGGCCTACGGCATCAACCAGTTGTGCGGTTCGGGCCTGCGCACGGTGGCCCTCGGCTTCCAGGCCATCAAACTGGGCGACGCCGACGTGATCGTCGCCGGCGGCCAGGAAAGCATGAGCCAGGCGCCCCACGTCATGAACCTGCGGAACGGCACCAAGATGGGTTCCGCCGAAATGGTCGACAGCATGATCAAGGACGGCCTGACCGACGCCTTCCACGGCTATCACATGGGGACCACGGCGGAAAACGTGGCCCAGCGCTGGCAGCTGACGCGCGATGAACAGGACGCCTTCGCCCTGTCGTCGCAGCAGAAGGCCGCCGCCGCCATGGAAGCCGGCAAGTTCAAGGACGAGATCTGCCCCGTCACCATCAAGTCGCGCAAGGGCGAGACCGTCATCGACACGGACGAACACCCCAAGCCCGGCACCACGGCGGAAGCACTCGCCGGCATGCGCACCGCCTTCGACAAGGAAGGCACGGTGACCGCCGGCAACGCGTCCGGCATCAACGACGGCGCCGCCGCGACCGTGCTGATGACCCTGAAGAACGCCGAAAAGCGCGGCATCACGCCGCTGGCCCGCATCGTTTCCTGGGCCACCGCCGGCGTTGATCCGGCGATCATGGGCACGGGTCCGATCCCGGCGTCCAAGGCCGCCCTGGAAAAGGCCGGCTGGTCCGTCAATGACCTGGACCTGATCGAAGCCAACGAGGCCTTCGCCGCCCAGGCCTGCGCCGTCAACAAGGACCTGGGATGGGATACCTCCAAGGTCAACGTCAACGGCGGCGCCATCGCCCTCGGCCATCCGGTGGGCGCGTCCGGCACGCGGGTGCTGACCACGCTGCTGTATGAAATGCAGAAACGCGACGCCAAGAAGGGCCTGGCCACCTTGTGCATCGGCGGCGGCATGGGCATCGCCATGTGCGTCGAACGGGACTGACCACGGAATGACGGGGCGCCGTCCGGGGACCCGGACGGCGCCCCGCCCACCACCACGGCAAAAAACCTAGGGAGGCAGACATGGGACGCGTCGCATTGGTTACGGGGGGAACACGCGGGATCGGCAAGGCCATCAGCGTTGCCCTGAAAGCAGCCGGATACACCGTCGCCGCCAACTATGCCGGCAATGACGAAGCCGCCGCCGCGTTCAAGGACGAGACGGGCATCGCCGTCTACAAGTTCGACGTCGGCGACTTCGACGCCGTGGCCGCCGCCCTGACCCGGATCAAGGCCGATATCGGCGCGGTGGAAGTGCTGGTCAACAACGCCGGCATCACCCGCGACGTGCCCCTGCACAAGATGTCGAAGGAACAGTGGGACGCGGTCATCAGCACCAACCTGTCGGGCCTGTTCAACCTCACGCGCAACGTGATCGACGACATGCGCGGCGCCGGCTTCGGGCGGATCGTCTCCATCAGTTCGATCAACGGCCAGAAGGGCCAGTTCGGACAGGTCAATTATTCCGCCGCCAAGGCCGGCGACCTGGGCTTCACCAAGGCCCTGGCCCTGGAAACGGCGTCCAAGGGCATCACCGTCAACGCCATCGCCCCCGGATATATCGCCACGGAAATGGTCATGGCCGTGCCCAAGGAAGTGCTGGACACCAAGGTCATCCCGCAGATTCCCGTGGGCCGCCTGGGCCAGGCCGAGGAAATCGCGCGCTGCGTCGTTTTCCTGGCCTCGGACGAGGCCGGGTTCATCACCGGCTCGACCCTGTCGGCCAACGGCGGGCAGTACATGGCGTAAGAGGCCGCCCCTCTATCTTGTTCCCGTCGCCCCAGGACCCGCCGTCGCCAGCTCGAAGCCCCGACTTCGCGCAAGCAGGTTCGACCCGAGGAATACACCTTTCTCCTTCCGGCTCCCGGTCCCGCCCGCCTTGCCATCCAAGAGGCATAGCGCGCGAACCGGACTGGATTCATCATCTATTCGATCAAATTCCGCTCTGCTATTTTTGAGTTCATGGAGCCTTCTGACGCAAACGATGATGAGTTGCCCGCCGGTATCGGCCCTCATGAGGGGCGGGAATTGGAACTCATGCTCGCTGGCGAGAAGCCGCTCGCCATGTTCAATGATGACCTTCCGGAAGGCATGGAGCCGCCGGAGGCCGCTTTCGATCCGTACATGGCTGAGGGCAGGTTCGTGAAAAGCGAGGTGGTCATGCCCGCACCTGGCTTCAAAAACGAACGCTTGCGTTACTACTTCTATGCCTTGCCGGGCGAGGAGTGGCGGGCGGTTCGGATGATTGAAATTCTGCGTGGATTAATAGAGCAACATCGCCCGACCACGCCGGAACTAGAAACCGAGACGGGTCGGTTACTTGGTTATGATGATGCCGATATTCAAATATTTTTGGACCGATTTTTTCGCCCCGAAAAATGAGGACGTCCTTATTGGCCGTCCTCATTATCACGGGGTTAGCTGTTTTGTTCTCTTTCCAGACATTTGTGGCATATCGGTCCGTACACGCCGCCGTGAGGCCCACCACACCTGATGCACCTATAAATCGGCGAACGGGCCGCGAGTTCCTGTTCTGTTGGCCCCCCTGGCTTCATGACACGGTCGGGGGTCAAACCGAAATCGGTCTGGAACTTTTGGATGGCATCGAACAGGTTGCGATCAAGGTAAGACGAGATACCCCACCCCGGACCGTCGTAGTACCCGATGCTGTTAAGGGCTGTTTTCACAGCCAAGACATCATCTTCGTCAGCGTTAGCGCTTTCGTCGATGGAAGACTTCAGTTGATACAGGTTTGACATAAGCCGCTCCTCTCAGCGTTCCAGGAACGGGATCGCTCCCGGAAAACACGCGGGTCTGATCGGCGCCACAAAGAATGGCGCTGAACGACGTTTCGGTTTTCTCGGAGCGTTGTCCGCAATGCGGGTTGTCGGGAGTGCCTCCCGGCCTGCGACGGGCGCTGCCTAAGCGTTTTTAAGGGTAGACTCTCAGAAGAAATTTATCAACGTAAATTTTCCTATCATATGATTATATATTTATAGCGATCTGAAGCCAATCTCCTCCATCGGCAGCGAGGCGCAAGGGCATCATTCAAACATGCTGGTCCTTTCAAAGTTCCTCGGTTAAGACGGCGCGTCATGGTACGCGCCGTTTTTCTGTTCGCCCTCAGTGCCGTCCTTACCGCCGCCGCCTCCGCCGAGGCGATGGAGGTGCGCGAGTTCGGCGCCGAGTTGCCGGGCGCCGTGACCTGGGTCGGGCGTATCGACGGCGCCGCCGTCATCCGCCTCGCCGACGGCAGCCACCATAGGGTCGGCCTGGACGAACAGGGCGTGACCCTGACGCCCCGCCCCGAGCCCCTGCCCCCCGTGGGATCGAACGACAGCACCCCCATGCCCGACGAAATCGTCGTCACCGGCACCCGCAACATCCGCGCCGCCTGGTACCGCAAGCCGACGGACCGTTACGGCCACGGCGTGCTGGGCGACGCGATCGAGGCCGGGGGGCTGGCCCTGCGGCTCAAGGGCGGATACCTGGAAACCCTCGACCTGACCACCCAGGCCGTGTTCGAGGACCGCGCCCCCCGCATCGTCGACATCGACGGCGACGGGGTCGACGAAATCCTGGCCGTCAAAAGCTACACCAAGGCGGGGGCGGCGCTGGCCGTCATCGAAACCTCGGACCGGGGCCTGCGCCAGGCCGCGGAATCGGAGCCCATCGGCCAGCCCTTCCGCTGGCTCAACCCGGTCGGCGTCGGCGATTTCGACGGCGACGGGCGCAAGGAGATCGCCGCCGTCGTGACACCCCATGTCGGCGCGGTGCTGAAACTGTACGAATGGCGGGGCGAGCGGCTGGTGGTCGAACATCAGGCCGAGGGCTTTTCCAACCACGCCATCGGCTCCCCGGAACTGGGTCTGTCCGACGTCGCCGACATGGACGGCGACGGCATCCCTGACCTGATCGTCCCCGACACGGCCCGGCGCAACCTGCGCGTCGTCACCTTCGCCTTCGGAAGCTTCCGGCAACTGGCCGAGGTCGTGAACACCGACACCATCGACCTTGCCGTGGTGGTCCAGGACCTGGACGGCGACGGCCGGCCCGAAGCGGTGATCGCGCCGGGCGGGCGGCTCAAGGTCGTGAAGTTCCTGCCGTGACCACCACCGCCGCGGCGCGCGCGAAAGCGACCCTGACCGGCGCCACGGCGGTCCTCATGTGGGGCATGCTGGCCCTGCTGACCACGCTGACCGGCCAGGTCCCGCCGTTTCAGCTGGTCGCCCTGAGCTTCACCGTCGCCACGGCGATGATCGTCCTCAAATGGATCGTCAAAGGCGAGCGGCCCGGGGCCTTGCTGCGCCAGCCCTTGGGCGCCTGGGCCTTGGGCGTGGGCGGGCTGTTTGGCTACCACTTCTTTTACTTCATGGCGCTCAGGAACGCGCCGCCGGTCGAGGCCGGGCTGATCGCCTATCTATGGCCGCTGTTGATCGTGCTGCTCTCGGCCCTGCTGCCGGGAGAGCGGCTGCGCTGGTGGCATGTGGCGGGGGCGCTGGCGGGTCTGGCGGGCACGGTGGTGCTCGTCACCGATGGGGCGGGTATCGGCGGCTTCAAGTCGGAACATGCCCTCGGCTACGCCATGGCGGGGGCCTGCGCCCTCACCTGGTCCGCCTATTCCATCGTCAACCGGCGGTTCGGGGCCGTGCCCACGGATACGGTCGGCGGCTTCTGCGCCGCGACGTCGGTGCTGGCCGCCCTCAGCCACATCGCCTTCGAGACGACGGTCTGGCCCGCCGACACGGGCCAATGGCTGGCCGTTCTGGGCCTGGGCCTGCTGCCCGTGGGCGCCGCCTTCTTCGCCTGGGACCATGGTACCAAGCATGGCGACATCCAGGTCCTGGGGGCCATGGCCTATGCCGCCCCCCTGATCTCGACCGTTCTGCTGATCGCCTTCGGCCGGGGCGCGGCCACGCTTTCCGTGGGGCTGGGGTGTCTGCTGATCGTCGGCGGCGCCGTGCTGGCCTCGAAAGAGATGCTGAGGCGCCGCCGCCGATAACCCCCGACCTTCCGCCCCTTGCCGGGACGGCCAAAATCTACATCAGCCTTTTGACTTCCGAATAGGCGCCGCGCACCTTGAGCGTCACCGTCACGTCCTGGCGACCGCGGTTGCGCCAGAACCAGCCGTGGCTGCCGTCGAAGGCGGCTTCCAGGGTACCGCTGTGTTTTTCCACCTTGCGGTCTTTCTTGTAGCTGATGTTCTGGCCCCCGCCGTCGCCGTGCAGGTCATAGTTCACGGCGCCGTTCGCGACGGCCCAGGAGAATTCGGCTTTCGCGCCCTTGCCCATGGTCAGCTTCACTTCGGCGCCCTGCCCGGGCTTCAGCGTGACGGCAATCTCGTCCTTCCATGCGGCGTCCTTGCTCTGCGCCTGGGCGGTGCCGATGAACCAACCGGCAACCATGCCGCCGAACAGGCTCGACCGCTTGTCCGAGGCGGCCGGCGCCGGATCGCGCAGGCGGTCGGCCTCGGCTTCCTGTTCCAACTGCGTCTTGATCTCGCCCATCTCGGTCAGGCCGAGCATGCGGCCGATTCCGGTCGGGTCAATGGCGTATTCAGCCGGCAGCACGACCGTCACGAGAATCACGCCCGCCGAGAGGAGGGCCAGCAGGGTCGAGCGCA
The DNA here is from genome assembly GCA_040222995.1 of Alphaproteobacteria bacterium. Classification (GTDB taxonomy): domain Bacteria; phylum Pseudomonadota; class Alphaproteobacteria; order UBA8366; family Aestuariispiraceae; genus JAVKBW01. Next base: position 17,045 of record JAVKBW010000036.1, read on the forward strand.
CAAGCTTTCGCGTCGTCGGCAGTTCGGCCTGGGTGGGGATGTCGGAATTGAACATGGGTTGGTCCTTTTCTGGATCAGGAAACAAAATAGCCGGTCAGCTGGTAGCCGATCAGGATGAACCCGGCGCTCATCATCACGACGTTCACCGTGTAGGCGTTGCGCATGAAGTTGTCGGTCCGCCGCCACCAGCCCATCAGCACGAGGATCGCGGCAAGCGCCGTCAGCTGACCCAGTTCGACGCCGACGTTGAAGGCCAGCAGGTTGGGGATCAGCCCGTCCGACGCGATGTCGTAGTCGATGATCTTGGAGGCCAGACCGAAGCCGTGACAGAACCCGAAGATCAGGGTCGCCGCCTTGGTGTTGGGCTGGAATCCGAACCAGCGCCGGTAGGCGCCGATGTTGTCCAACGCCTTGTAAACGATGGAAAAGCCGATGATGGCGTCAATCAGGTAGCTGTTGATGCCGAAATCGAACAGCACGCCCAGCAGCATGGTCGTCGAATGGCCGATGGCGAACAGGCTGACGTAGAGGGCGATGTCCTTCATCCGGTAGAGGAAGAAGATCACGCCGAACAGGAACAGGATGTGGTCGTAGCCCGTGACCATGTGCTTGGCGCCCAGATAGGTAAAGGGCAGCAGCAGAATGCCGGACACTTCCATGATGTAGCCCTTGTCGCCCTGGGCGACGGCATGGGCCTGGGCGGCGTCGATGCCTGCGAGGCAAAGGAAAAGGGCGCCCAGGGCCACCCCTGCAACAGTTCTGATCATTGGGTTCCTAATCGTTGGATTGCATCGTTGTTGTTGGATCAATGGCTTGACCATATCCTATCCAGGGGGATAGGATCAAGCATGGACGGAACACACAGACATCAAAGTCACCCGGTTGTGATCAACCGCCTGAAACGGGCGCACGGCCACCTGCGCAAGGTCATTGAGATGATCGAGGCAGGGCGGCCGTGCCTGGACGTTGCGCAACAACTCCATGCGGTCGAGAGCGCCGTGGCGAATGCCAAGACGACGCTGATCGAAGACCACCTGGACCACTGCCTCGATACCGTCGTCGGCCCGATGGACGCCGAACAGCGGCAGGAAATCGCCGACTTCAAGGCCATCGCCAAGTATCTTTGACCACGGACGGATCGGGCGCGGCCATGTTGGGCGTCCTCGCGGATAGAACCTACCGGAACCTCTTTCTCGCCCAGGCGATCTCCCTCGTCGGAACCGGCCTGGGCACGGTCGCGCTTGCCCTGCTGGCGTTCGATATCGCGGGCGACCAGGCGGGGGCGGTTCTCGGCACGGCCCTGTTTATCAAGATGGCCGCCTATGTGGGATTGTCCCCGGTCGCCGGCGCCTTCGCGGGGCTGCTGCCCAGGCGCGCGTTCCTGGTCTCGCTCGATGCCGTCCGGGCCGGCGTGGCGCTGATGCTGCCCTTCGTGACCCAGATCTGGCAGGTCTACCTCCTGATCTTCGTCCTGCAGTCGACTTCCGCGGCTTTCACCCCGACCTTCCAGGCAACCATCCCCGACGTCCTGCCGGACGAAGGCGACTACACCAAGGCCCTGTCCCTGTCCCGCCTTGCCTATGATCTGGAAAATCTGCTCAGCCCGGCCATCGCCGGCGCACTGCTGACGGTCATGACCTTCCACGACCTGTTCATGGGCACGGCGTTGGGGTTCGTCGTGTCCTCCCTGCTTGTGCTGTCGGTCGCCCTGCCGTCACCTCGCCCCAGTCAGGCGCGCGGCATCCACGGCCGCCTGTTCCGCGGGATGCGCATCTTTCTCGCCACGCCCCGCCTGCGCGGCCTGATGGCGGTGAACCTGGCCGTCGCGGCGGCGGGGGCGATGGTGTTCGTGAACACGGTGGTGTTCGTGCAGTCCCGGTTGGGTTTCGCCGAGCAACAGACGGCCCTGGCCCTCGCGGCATTCGGCGGCGGGTCGATGGCCGTCGCCCTTGCCCTGCCGCGTCTCTTGGCCCACGTGCCGGACCGCAGGGCGGTCCTGGCGGGCGGCATCGTCCTGGCTACCGGCACCGTAACGGCGGCGGCGGTGGACGGCTTCGCCACGCTCCTGGGATTGTGGTTCGTTCTCGGCTGCGGGTATTCCCTGGCGCTGACACCCTCGGGACGCCTGCTCAGACGTTCCACCCACGCCGAGGACCGTCCGGCGATCTTCGCCGCGCAGTTCGCGCTGTCCCATGCCTGCTGGCTGCTGACCTATCCGGTGGCGGGCTGGATCGGGGCCGCCATGGGCCTGCCGGTCAGCGCCCTGGTTCTGGGCAGCCTCGCCGGCGCCGGTGTCATCGGCGCCGTCCTGTTGTGGCCCGCCTCCGATCCCGAGACCATGGAACACGAACATCCCGATCTGCCGGACGGTCACCCGCATCTGGCCTTGGGCGATCACCTAGGCGGTCATCGTCACGCCCACCCCTATGTCATCGACGACCTGCATTTCATGTGGCCCCATGGCCGGTGAGTTCACAGCCTACGGCGGCCTGTTCCTGATCGCCTTCCTGGCTGCGACGATCTTGCCCGCGCAGTCGGAAATCGGGCTCGCGGGCCTGCTCCTGTCCGGTGACTACAGCGTCGCTCTGCTGATCGCGGCCGCCAGCCTGGGCAACATACTGGGGGCCGTCGTCAACTGGGTGCTCGGCCGCTGGATCGAGCATTTCCGCGACCGCAAATGGTTTCCCGCCAAACCCGAACAGTTGGACAAGGCCGTCGGCTGGTATCACCGCTACGGGCGGTGGAGCCTGCTGTTAAGCTGGATGCCGTTCATCGGCGACCCGTTGACCCTGGCGGCGGGCGTGCTGCGCGAGCCGTTCTGGAGCTTCCTGGCCATCGTATCCCTGGCCAAGACCGCCAGATACCTGATCCTCACGGCGATCACATTGAACATGATCTGAAGCCGGGCCGGGGGCTGCAAACCTTTGAATTGCAGGCGTCTGTTTTTTTCCGATGGCGTATGGTGTTCGGCGGCAAGCCGTGGCACACTTTCTTTAGAATCAATCTAAGGTGAGCCCGGTTGTCGCAAGTCCGTGCGAGCCTGCCATAAAACCGCAAGAACACGGACACAAACTGTCCGGGCCGAAATTGAACGCAAGCCAACAGGGAGACATCACATGGTCGCGAAAGCCACGAACACGGCGGGCAAATGCCCGGTCATGCACAGCGCCCCGTCCAACGCGTCCTCCACCGGCCGCTCGAACCGGGACTGGTGGCCGAACCAGTTGAACCTCGGCATCCTGCATCAGCATTCCGAGAAGTCCAATCCCATGGGCCCTGGTTTCGATTACGCCAAGGAGTTCAAGAAGCTCAAGTACAAGGCCCTGAAGAAGGACCTGTATGCGCTGATGACCGACTCGCAGGATTGGTGGCCCGCCGACTGGGGCCACTACGGCCCCCTGTTCATCCGCATGGCCTGGCATAGCGCCGGCACCTACCGCATCGCCGACGGCCGCGGCGGGGCGTCGACCGGCAACCAGCGCTTCGCGCCGATCAACAGCTGGCCCGACAACGGCAACCTGGACAAGGCGCGCCGCCTGCTGTGGCCGATCAAGCAGAAATACGGCAACAAGATCTCCTGGGCCGACCTGATGATCCTGGCCGGCAACTGCGCCCTGGAATCCATGGGCTTCAAGACCTTCGGCTTCGGCGGCGGCCGCGTCGATATCTGGGAGCCCGAGGAAGACATCAACTGGGGCATCGAAACCGAATGGCTGGCGACCAGCGACAAGCCGAACAGCCGCTATTCCGGCAAGCGTGTTCTCGACAATCCGCTGGCCGCCGTGCAGATGGGCCTGATCTACGTCAACCCGGAAGGCCCGGACGGCAAGCCCGATCCGGTCGCCTCGGGCCGCGACGTGCGCGAAACCTTCGCCCGCATGGCCATGGACGACGAGGAAACCGTGGCCCTGGTGGCCGGCGGCCATACCTTCGGCAAATGCCATGGCGCCGGCGACACGGGCCTGGTCGGTGCGGAGCCGGAAGCCGCCGACATCACGCAGATGGGCTTCGGCTGGAAGAACCGTTTCCGCAGCGGCAAGGGCCTGCATGCCACGACCAGCGGCATCGAAGGAGCCTGGAAGCCCAACCCGACGACCTGGGACATGGGCTATTTCGACATGCTGTTCGGATATGAGTGGGAATTGGTGAAAAGCCCCGCCGGCGCCCATCAGTGGCAGGCCAAGAACCCGGCGCCGGAGCACATGATCCCGGACGCCCACGACCCTAAGAAAAAGCACCGCCCGATGATGACCACGGCGGACCTGTCGCTGCGCTTCGATCCGATCTATGAGCCCATTTCCCGGCGCTTCCACAAGAATCCGGCGGCCTTCGCCGATGCCTTCGCCCGGGCCTGGTTCAAGCTGACCCACCGCGATCTGGGCCCGCGCGAACGCTACCTCGGCCCCGAGGTTCCGAAGGAGGAACTGCTTTGGCAGGACCCCGTGCCCGCCGCCGACCACGCGCCGATCAACGGCAAGGACGTCAAGACCCTGAAGAAGAAGATCCTCGCCTCGGGCATCGCCGCCGCCGACCTGGTGTCGACCGCCTGGGCCTCGGCCTCGACCTTCCGCGGCTCCGACATGCGCGGCGGGGCCAACGGGGCGCGCATCGCCCTGCTTCCCCAGAAAAAGTGGGAGGTCAACCAGCCGGCCCGCCTGGCCAGGACCCTGACGGCCCTGAAAAAGATCCAGGCGGCGTTCAATAAATCCTCCGGAAAGCGCAAGGTTTCGCTTGCCGACCTGATCGTGCTCGGTGGCTGTGCCGCCGTCGAGGCGGCGGCGAAGAAGGCAGGACACAAGATCGAGGTGCCCTTCGCGCCCGGGCGCACGGACGCCAGCCAGAAACAGACCGACGCCGATTCCTTCGCGCCGCTGGAGCCGCTGGCCGACGGGTTCCGCAATTACGTGAAAACAGGCTTGAAGGTGCCGCCGGAAGAGATGCTGGTCGATAAGGCCCAATTGCTGACCCTGACCGCGCCGGAGATGACCGCCCTGGTCGGCGGCCTGCGCGTGCTGGGCGCCAATCACGGGCAATCCAAGCACGGCGTGTTCACCGACCGTCCGGGCGTGCTGACCAACGACTTCTTCGTCAATCTGGTCGACATGGGCACGGAATGGAAACCGGTCGCCCGGTCCAAGGACCTGTTCGAAGGCCGCGCCGGCGGCAAGGTGAAATGGACCGCCACGCGGGTCGATCTGGTGTTCGGCTCGAACTCCCAGCTGCGCGCCCTCGCCGAGGTCTATGCCCAGGATGGTGCCGAAAAGAAGTTCCTGCGCGCCTTCGTGGACGCCTGGACCAAGGTGATGAACGCGGACCGCTTCGACCTCGCGTAACCGTTACGGCGGGCGGGCGGTGCCTAGCGCCGCCCGCGCTTGCCGGGCGCGCCCCAGTCGGCCGCAAGGGTCGCGCGCAGGTCCGACACGGCGGGCTTGCCGATACGTTTCGCCAGCTCGCTTTCCAGCATCCCGATGGCCTGGGCCGCCTTCTGGTCCAGGGTGCGGCCGAGCAGGGCCAGCTTCACCAACTTGACCCGCCGGTCGGTCGCACTGTCGACCAGTTCGATCAGGCCAGCCTTTTCCATCTCGCCGATCTGCTGATGCATGGCCTGACGGGTCACACCGACCCGGCGCGCCAGTTCGGCGATGGACGTGCCGCCGTCGTCCAGGCTTGCCAGGGTCATGAACTGGGTGCCGGACAGGCGCGGCAGATGGGCCGTGTCGGGATCGCCGGCGAGGCCTTCCTCGAACCAGCGGAAAGCCCGGACCAGAAGGGCGCCCAGGTTGCCGGCACCTTGCAGGGACGTGTCGGCGGCCATGGCGGCCTCCCCAACTATTGTAACCGCCTTTACGTTAGTTCCACCCGCTGGGGCTTGCCAGCCCTAGGATTTCCAGTCTTCCGGCGCCCAATCGGCAGGCGCCATTTCAAACCCGGCAAAATCAAAAGCCGGGGCGACCGTGCATCCGACCAGAACCCAACCGCCCGGCGCCGCGTCGGCCAGGGCAGCCGCCTGCCAGCATCCGGCGGGCACGACGGCCTGCGGCACCTGACCGGCGGCCAGGTTTTCTCCCAGTCGATGGGTCTGAACGGACGTCCCGTCCGGCGACAAGGACAGATCCAGTCCCGCCCCGGCACCACCGGCGGCATGGAAGTTCCAGATTTCCACGGCATCGACCCGGTGCCAGTGAGACCGTTCGCCCGCCGCCAGCAGGTAATAGATGCTGGTCACGGTCCCGCGCCCGCCGCCCGGCGGCACGTCACGGTGAATTTCCCGGAAATGGCCGCCTTCCGGATGGGGGGCGAGGTCCAGGGCCTTGATGACGTCCGCGGCCTTCATGGTCCTCTCCCCTTGGTCTCCGTTCGGTTCCGGTTATTCCTTGGGCTCGGTCGCCGTCATGGACGGGCGGGCCGAGAACCCGGCGTACCAGTCGGCGAGCGCCGGGCAGTCGTCGCGCCAGCCCATATCCGTGAACCGCAGGTCGAGCCAGCCAATCGCGCAGCCGACGGAAATCTGGCCGATGGTGACCGGCCCGGAAAGGGCGTCCACATCGTCCTCAAGCGCCTTGAAGCAGCGGCCGAGAACCTTGTTGGCGCGGTCGATCCAGTCCTGACGCGGGCTTTCCTTCCAGAACCGCCCTTCGAGCAGCCTCCGGATACCGGTTTCGCACATGCCGTCGCCCAGCGCGTTGAGGCGCAGCGCCTGCCAGCGCGCCCCGCCCGCGGCGGGAAACAGCTTCTGGCCGTCGTGCAGACTGTCCAGATATTCGCAGATGACGGAGGAATCGTAGAGGATTTCACCGCCGTCGGTGACCAGGGTCGGCACCTTGCCGACCGGATTGTCCGTGCCGATGTCCGTGTCGGCGGCCCAAACGTTGGTCGCGACGTTTTCGATCTGACCGATCAGGCCGGTTTCAAGGGCGGTCACCGTGACCTTGCGGACGAAGGGCGACGTCGGGGAAAAGCGCAATTTCATGAGGGAATGTCTCCGGATTGGGGGTGGTCGTTTGGCCGCGACCTTAACACCCGTTCCGGAACCGCGCCACGGCTTGCTGACGCGACACATGACGTTTTGAGGAACCCCCGAATGCTCTATGCTGCCGCCCCATGTGGATCGATGTTGTAGACCTGCGCGACTTCTACGCCGCCCCCCTGGGCCAGGCGGCGCGACGCATGATCCGGCGCAAGATGCGCGCCATGTGGCCCGACATGAAGGGCCAGCGCATCCTGGGCATCGGCTATGCCGCCCCCTATCTGGAGGGCTTCCGCGACGAGGCCGACCGCGTCATCGCCGCCATGCCGGCCCGCCAGGGGGTGCTGCGCTGGCCCGCCCAGGGCGGCGGCCAGGCGGCCCTGGTCGATGAATTGGAACTGCCCTTTCCCGACCTGTCCATGGACCGCATCGTCCTGGTCCATGCCCTGGAATGCGCCGAACAGGTCGAGCCGCTGATGCGGGAAATCTGGCGGGTGCTGACCGATTCCGGGCGCCTGATGGTGGTCGTGCCCAACCGGTCGGGCCTGTGGGCCCGGTTCGAGCGCACGCCCTTCGGCCACGGCCGGCCGTTCTCACCGCGCCAGTTGACGCGCCTTTTACGGGAATCCATGTTCACGCCGCTGACCACGGACCGCGCCCTTTACATGCCGCCGTTCCGCACGGCGCTTCTGGTCCGCTCGGCCCCGGCCTGGGAGCGCGCGGGCGCCGTGCTGTGGGGGTCGTTTGCCGGCGTCGTGGTCATGGAGGCGGTCAAACAGATCTACGCCGCGACCCCGGCACATCCGGCGCGGGGCCGCCGCACCTACCTCGCCATGCCCGAGCGGCGGGGCGCCGCCGCCGGGCGGGTCCCCCTGAAACCGGGCCCGGGCGCGCGTTAGCACCTGATTTGCCTTTGATTTCCGCCCGCCATCCCAGTATCACTACGCAGCTCCCCGCCATCACCAACGACCCGTAACATCATGACGAATCCCAGCAAACCCACGCTTGCCGACCTGCGCCAACAGATCGACGACATCGACGAGAAGCTGCACGAACTGATCATGCAGCGGACCCAGGTGGTGGAGAACGTGCGCGAAATCAAGAAGGGCGAAAGCGTCAAGATCCGCCCGGCCCGCGAGGCGGAAATCGTCTATCGCCTGATGGAGAACCATAAAGGCCCCTTTCCGCGCCGCGAACTGACGCGCATCTGGCGCGAGCTGATCGTCGCGACCCTGAGTTTCGAAGGGCCGTTCTCCGTCGCCGTCCTGGTCCCGGAAAACCAGACCGGATACTGGGACATGGCGCGCGACCAGTACGGCAGCTTCACGCCCATGCGCCGGTTCACCACCTCTGCCAGGGTGATCGAGGCCGTGCAACGCCAGGAATACACGCTCGGCATCCTGCCCCTGCCGCGCAACGACCAGGACGCCGACCAGTGGTGGCGCCACCTGGTGTCGACGGCCGAGGACGCGCCCCGCATCATCGCCCGCCTGCCCTTCGCCGGGCCCGGCAACGGGTTCGAGGCCCAGGGCCTGGAAGCCCTCGTCATCTGCCCGCTGGTCAAGCCCGAGCCGACGGGCCGCGACCGCACCTACCTGGCCATCGAATGCGAGGAGGACGTCCCCTTCCGCGCCATCGCCAAGGCGCTGAGCGGGCTCGGCCTGTCGCCCGTATACAACCAGCTTTGGCACGAGCCGGCGCGCCCGGCGGCCTGGACCCATCTGGTTGAGGTGTTCGGCTTCGCCGATCCGGAAAAAGGCCACCTCGACGCCCTCAAGGACGCGGTCAAGGGCAAGGTCAGCCGGGTCATTCACCTGGGCGCCTGCGCCACGCCCCTCGGCCCGCAGGAACTGGATCCGGAGAAAAAGCGATGAGCACGCCCCGGCCGCAGCCCGGCATCCTGGACATCGCCCCCTACAAGGGCGGTGAAAGCAAGATCGCGGGCGCCGACAAGGTCATCAAGCTGTCGTCCAACGAAGGGGCGTTCGGCCCAAGCCCGGCCGCCGTCAAGGCGCTGGCGGACGCGGCGTTGACCATCCACCGCTATCCCGACGGCCATGCCCCGGACCTGCGCGCCGCCATCGCCGATCGCTACGGCCTGGAGCCCCAGCGCATCGTGCTGGGCGCCGGGTCGGACGAGATCATCAACATGCTGTGCCAGGCCTATGTCGGCCCGGGCGACGAGGTTCTGTATTCGGAACACGGCTTCCTGATGTACGGCATTTACACCATGGCCGCGGGGGCGACACCCGTGAAGGCGCCGGAAACGGACCTGAAAGCCGACGTCGACAACCTGCTGGCGGCGGTGACGGACAACACGCGCCTGCTGTTCGTCGCCAACCCCAACAACCCGACGGGCACCTACCTGACGGAAGACGAACTTGCCCGCCTGCGGGACGGCCTGCGCGACGACATTCTTCTTGTCGTCGACGCCGCCTATGCGGAATACGTCACCGGCACGCCGACCTACGCGGACGGCATGGACATGGTGCGGGACGCCGACAACGTGGTGATGACCCGCACGTTCTCGAAGATGTACGGCCTGGGGGGGGCGCGCCTGGGATGGGCCTACATGCCCGAGGCCGTGGCCGCCGTGCTCAACCGCGTGCGGGGTCCCTTCAACGTGTCGGTTCCGGCCCAGATGGCGGGTCTCGCCGCCTTCAACGACCGGGCCTTCACCGACATGTCCCGGGCCCATAACGATGAATGGCTGAAGCGGACCCAGGACGCCCTCCGCCAACTGGGCCTGTTCGTGCCCGACGGCGTCGGCAACTTCGTGCTGGCCCGCTTCGCCGATGTCGCGACCGCCGAGGCCGCGGACGACCACCTGAAATCGAACGGCATCATCGCGCGCCGGGTCGCGGGCTACGGCCTGCCCGACTGTCTGCGCATCACGATCGGGAAATCGGACGAGATGGAGGCGGTGATCGCGGCGCTGCGCGACTTCATGGGAGCCGACACATGAGCGCCATAGAAAAGGATGGGCCGATGTTCAAGCGCATGGCCTTCATCGGGATCGGCCTGATCGGCTCGTCCCTCGCCCGCGTGGTGCGCCGCGACGGCCTGGCCGGCGAGATCGCCGTGGCCGCCCGCCGCCAGGAAACCCTGGATGCCGCCACGCGGTTGGGCCTGGCCGATCAGGTCACGACCGACCCGGCCGAGGCCGCAGCCGACGCCGACATCGTGGTGATCTGCACGCCCTTGGGCGCCTACGCCGCCGTGGCCGAGGCCATCGCCCCGGCCCTGAAGCCGGGCGCCATCGTCACCGACGTGGGCTCCGTGAAACGCGCCGCCATCGAGGCGATCAAGCCGCACTTGCCGGCGGGCGTGCATCTGGTGCCGGGCCATCCCCTGGCCGGGACCGAGCATTCCGGGCCGGAAGCGGGATTCCCCGAACTGTTCGAAGGCCGCTGGCACCTGTTGACGCCCGAGGCCGGGACGGACGCCGCCGCCATCGCCAAGGTCACCGACCTGTGGCGGCGCGCCGGCTCCAAGGTCGAGGTCATGGACCCGGCCCATCACGATCAGGTCCTGGCCATCACCTCGCACCTGCCGCATCTGATCGCCTACACCATCGTCGACACGGCGACGCAGCTGTCCACGGATCTGCAGAAGGAAGTGATCGAGTTCTCGGCGACGGGCTTCCGCGACTTCACCCGCATCGCCGCCTCGGACCCGGTGATGTGGCGCGACATCTTCCTGACCAACCGCGAGGCGGTGCTGGAAATTCTCGGCCGCTTCACCGAGGATCTGACCGCCATGCAGCGCATGATCCGCAAGGGCGACGGCGACGGACTGGAAGACGTCTTCACCCGCACCCGCGCCGTGCGCCGGGGCGTGATCGACGCCAAACAGGCCTGAAGCAGGCCTGATGCCGAACACCGATGACGTCATTCCCGCGAAAGCGGGACTGCACCCCCCTGCCCCCCCGCTTTCGCGGGGGTGACGGGATGCCGGTCAGTGCTTATGGGCGCCGTGGTCCATGTTGCCGTGACCCTGGGCGGCCTTCTTCATCACCATGACGTCGATGGTCACCTCGCCCGCCTTCTCGAAGACCAGGGTCAGGGGGAAACTGTCGCCCTCGTTCAAGGGCCCTTTCAGGCCCATGATCATGACGTGGTAGCCGGTTGGCTGGAACACCGCTGGATGCCCCGGAGACAGGGGCACCGCATCAACCGGACGCATGCGGGCGATGTCGCCTTCCATGACATGCTGATGAAGTTCGGCCTTTTCCGCCTTGGCGGTCTTGGCGGCGAGCAGCTTGTCCTCGCCGCTTGTGATGGTCGCCTCGAAATAGGCGGCGCTGATGCGCATCTTGGCGATGGTCGGGCGGGCCCAGGCGCCGGTCACGGTGATGCCCGCACTTTCGCTTTTCATATGCTCATGGGCCGGGGCCGGCGACCAAACGGCCGCACCGCCAAGCAGGACGGCGGCAAGGCACAGGATGATGAGACTGGTACGGATATGAGGGAACAAAACGGACTCCTGAGATCGGCTGGGACGGTGCCGGGACGCTAGTTCCAGGTCCCGGGCATGTCAACGTTGTGCCGCCCGGCGGAGGCCTACATGGGGATGCCGGCGGCTTTCCGCGCCCGGTCCCATTTGGCAGCATCGTCCTCACCGAACACGGTGGTCTCGTCATAGGGCGCGATCTGCCAATCGCCCCGGCGCATCTCGGCCTCCAGCTGCCCTGCCCCCCAGCCGGCGTAGCCCAGCAGGATCAGATAGCGGCGCGGACCCTTGCCCAGACCGATGTCCTTGACCGCCTTGAGGCTGGCCGTCACGGCGACCTTGCCCCGGATCATGCCCGTGGTTTCCGTCTGATAGCCGTTGGTGTGCAGCACGAAGCCCGCCCCCGGTTCGACCGGGCCGCCGGCATGGATGCGCACCTCGCCGGTGACGTCTTCCGTGGGCTCCAGCTTCATGCCGAGGCCCATCAGGAAATCGCGAACCGGCCCGGCGCCCACGGGGCGATTGACGATCAGGCCGAACGCCCCCTCGGCGTCGTGATCGGCGAGATAGATCACCGCCCCCTGGAATCGCGGATCGGGCATGGCCGGCCCGGCGACCAGCAGCTGGCCCGAATAGTAGGGACCGTACTGCGGCGCGGGCGGGCCCGCCTTGGCCGCGTCACCGGCCTGGGCCGGGAATACGGCCGTCAGCAGCACCGTCAGGATCAATGCGCGGATCATGGGGCCAGCATAACAGACCGGGCCGCCGATTTCGAACCGGCCGCGATCAGGACCCGGAGGGCGTGAACCAATCGACGGGCTTAAGGCGCAGCAGCTTCACCGCCCCCAGACTGAACGTGCGGTCCTGCAGGGTCATGGGCATGTCGAGGGTGCGGGGGCCGCCCACCGGCCCCCGGGAGAGCAGGCCGAGAACAACCTGCACGGCGTCGGCGGCCCGGTTTTCGACGATGCCCGCCTTGCGCAGGGCCTCGACCGTTTCCGCGAAACCGGTGACGCGGGCGGTGAACGCCCCCTCGGGTTGGCCGTTTCGGTCGATCGCCAGGGTGCCTTCCCCCGTCAGGTTCAGGGGTCCGTGGACGATGCCCAGCTGCTTGACCTCCAACACCCCGCCGGCGTCCCGCCAGGCCAATGCCGGCGCGGGCCAGGGGCCCTTGCCGAGGGGGCCGTTGAGGGACATGTCCAGGGCCAGGCGGTCCACCGTATCGCCCAGCACCGTGCCCAGGCCGGGCGGCAGGACCACCCCCTTGGCGTCGAGCGACAGGGGCAGGCGGGGTGTGTCGCCGCCGCCATCCGCCGCGCCGGGGCCAGGCGGCAGGATATGGAGCAGCAGCCCCCTGGCCGTGACCGGGCCGTCCAGTCCGGCTCTGGAAATCTCAAGGACGCCGTCGGTCAGCCAGGCCTCGACCCGGGGCAGGCCGCCGCCCGACGCAGCACCCCAGCCCTCCAGATGGCGGGCGGTCAGCGTCGCCTCCCGCACCGCCCCGTCCCTGCCCGTCCAGGTCGCGGTATGGACGCCGTCGGCCCGCCAGTTGAGACGCCGCCAGTCCCAGGGTGCCGCCGACAGCGTCAGGGCCGGGCCGCGCCAGGCGCCGCCGGGCCAGGCCGCGGCGGGGGCGTCAATGCGCACGTCGATGCGGAAGGGGAAGCCGCCGGTCTTAAGCGCCCCATGAGTGATTGTGACCCCGTGGTCCGCCTGGGCCTGGGTCCAGGCGCGGACCTGTTTTTCCGCGACGCCCGCGACCGTGAACCAGAACACCACATAGCCCAGGATCGCCACCAGCGGCAGGGCGACGGCAATGCGGCGCACCAGCGGCGGTGCCGTGCGCAGGTGGTCCAGGGATCGGCGCGGGGTGAAAGCCATGGCCCGTTATAGGCGCAATGGGCCAGGGCACGAAAGGGTCGTACTCAGCCCCCCTCACCCTAACCCTCTCCCCCAAGGGGGAGTGGGAACCGCAGGCGCAGTCGCACCTCCCTCTCCCCCTCTCGGGGGAGTGGGCCGGGGTGAGGGGGCACGGGCGGGATTGCCCCTGGCGGCACGCGGCCTTGGCGGCTAACAATGGCCCATGCCGACACCGACCGACGATTTCTGGCTGTTCGCCTACGGCTCGCTCATGTGGGACGCGGATTTCCCGCATGCGGAAACGCGCCCGGCACGGCTGTGGGGCTACCACCGCGCGCTCTGCCTCTATTCCTTCGACTACCGGGGCACGCGCACGGTGCCCGGCCTGGTGCTCGGCCTCGACCGGGGCGGGTCGTGCCGGGGGCTGGGATTTCGTGTCAGGGGGCAAGAGCGCGACGCCGTGATGGCGCATCTGCACCGCCGCGAGACGTCGGAGGGCGAATACCATCTGCGCTGGCTGAAAATGACGGTCGGGAGCGAGACCGTCACTGGTGCGGCCTTCGTGGTCAATCACGCCAGCGACTATTACGCGGGCCCGCGGCCCGTGGACGAGGCCGCCCGCATGGTCGCCCAGGGCCAGGGCGCACGCGGCGCCTGCGTCGATTACCTAAAAAACACCGTCGCCCATCTGCGCGAGATGGGCATCCGGGACCAGGGGTTGGAGCGGGTGTTGCGGGAAGTTGAGCGCTTAGAATAATCACAGGACTTGCAGGTATCTGGGAAACCCAGGCACCTGCACGCCTTGTCTTTCGTGTGAGCGAAGCCACACAGACCGCACATCACTTCTTGCGCGGCCCCTTCGTTTCATCCTGGCCAAGGACCGAACCTGCCAAAGTCTTCACCTCAGCATTGGTTGGCTTCTTCCCTGCCAAAACCTTTCCTGCGATTGACGACGCCTTGTCGCCCGACTGCTTCTTACTCGTGCTCATAGGTTTCTCTCCATTAAGAGCGTTACAGATTGAAACCCGGACTCGAGACAGCTATCTTTTTCTCTGTCACAAGATGAGAGCTATCTCTCGTCCGGGCTTTGAGCCCTAGCACCCCCGTCATTGCTTACCGGCTTTGGCGGGGTTGCTTTTTTAGCCTCGATGCGTCGAGCTCATTCCGCAACGAGGCGACTAGGTAATGTCATTAATTCCTCCTTGTCCTATTGCTGAGATTCTTCCAATTCCTCCCGCATCTTTACGTTGCGTCGGGCTTTTTTTAGAAAAAGTTCAATAAAATCAGCTAGATCTTCGAAACTATCGTGTGACAAATTCGTCGGATAGGTAAGCGTTACATCTCCCTCATCGAGCGCAAAAACCTCTCGCCGCATATTCGCCTGCCCGCGCACCAAGTCTTTTCTCTCCCCCGTTGACGAATAGGGTGGCTGAACAACATGAAGGTGCTGCGCATCAGCGGCTTCGCCCGTTTCTTCGTCTTCATTTTCTACGCGTTTATCGAGTTCGTTTTCCTCATCCTCATCACCGCCATCCCAAATTCCGGCAAAATCGGTGGTTGAAAGGAAAGATTGAGCGGCGCGGCCTGCAGCATCTTCAGTAAAGCGCATTTTAATGAGCTTAAATTTTAGGTTTTCCTCGCTCGGGCGGCCTTCAAAATCTTCATACAAGTCCTGAAATAGAGTTGGATGGAGCGCACAGCGACTGATTGCCTCTTTGTATTCACGGGCATCTGAAGGTGCAGACAGCGCGATAATTGCATCATCACTCACCCGCACTTCATTTCCTCTACCCTGGATCAGCCCGTATGCACGGACTGCACCAATCTTCTTCAACGCACTACCATTCACACCGCTGTAACCAAGATGATTGGCCAATACATCGGTAGGCATCACATTGCGGTTCTCACGCTTGAACACAGGGCGCATGGCTTCGATTGCCTGACGCAGATCAATTTGCGGATATTTTGGACTTCGAACGGCTGCCATTTTTCATCATCCTTACCTAACACCCGCGTTATATCGCGAGCGGCAAGCCGGGGTCAACAAAAAAGCGCGCTCTTTTTTAAATAAACGCGCTTATCCGCACTTGGAATAGCCGCAGGATGTGCAGGTGTCGCAGCCTTCCTGGCGCACCAGCGACGCCTGGGCGCATTTCGGGCATTGCCGGAAGGGAGCGGCGCCGGTCAGCAGCGGGCCGTCGTGGCCGACCGCCTTGGGCAGTTCCTGGGCGTCGCGGTCCTGCTTGTCCTTGTCCGGATTGGGCAGGAAGCCCGACTGGATCATGTGCTGTTCGATGACCCCGCCGATGGCGGCCAGCAAGGACGGTACGTAGCGCCCGCCCATCCATTGCCCGCCGCGCGGGTCGAACACGGCCTTCAGTTCCTCGACCACGAAGGAGACGTCGCCGCCGCGCCGGAACACGGCGGAGATCATGCGGGTCAGGGCCACGGTCCAGGCGTAATGTTCGGTGTTCTTGGAATTGATGAAAATCTCGAACGGGCGGATGCGGCCCGAGTCGTCCATCACGTCGTTGATGGTGATATAGAGCGCATGGTCGCTTTCCGGCCATTTGACCTTGTAGGTCCGCCCGGGCAGCTCGCCCGGCCGGTCCAGGGGCTGGAACATGCGCACGACGGAGCCGGAATCGCCTTCGTCGACGGGCAGCGCCTTGCGCGTCGCGGGCTCCAGCGGCAGTTCGGGCTCGTCGGCCTTGGCTTCCTTCTTGACCTCCAGCACCGCACCCGTGACGTCGTTGGGCCGGTAGGTGGTGCAGCCCTTGCAGCCCAGGTCGTAGGCCTGCATGTAGATGTCCTTGAAGTCGTCGAAGTCGATGCTTTCCGGGACGTTGATGGTCTTGGAGATGGAGGAATCGATGTATTTCTGCACCGCCGCCTGCATGACCAGATGGTCGTTGGGGCTGAGCGACTGCGCATCGACGAAGGCGTCGGTCAGCACCGCGTCTTCGCCCCGCATGCGCTTGTAGAGGCGGTAGGCGTAATCGGTGACTTCTTCCTCGCGGCGGGTGCCGTCGGGCATCAGCACATGGCGGGTGTACTTGAAGGAAAACACCGGCTCCAGCCCCGAGGACACGTTGTCGGCGAACAGCGAGATCGTGCCCGTGGGCGCCACCGACGTCAGCAGCGCGTTGCGGATGCCGTGTTGGGATATGGCGTCCTTCACATCCTGGTCCAGGGTCTGGACATGTTCGCCAGCCAGATAGGCGTCCCGGTCGTAGAGCGGGAAGGCGCCCTTTTCACGGGCCAGATCGACGGAGGCGAGATAGGCCGAACGCTGGATCGCGCGCAGCCATTGTTCGGTCAGGCGCACGGCCTGCGATCCACCGTACCGCGCGCCGCACATGATCAGCGCGTCGGCCAAACCCGTGACGCCGAGCCCGATACGGCGCTTGGCCTGGGCCTCGTGGCGCTGGGCTTCGAGCGGGAAGTTGGAGGCGTCGACCACGTTGTCCATCATGCGCACGGCCGTGCGGACCAGCTTGTCCAGGGCCTCTGCATCAACCCCGGCGCCGTCTTCGAACGGCCGGTCGACCAGCCGCGCCAGATTGACCGAGCCCAACAGACAGGCGCCGTAGGGCGGCAGCGGCTGTTCGCCGCAGGGGTTGGTGGCATGGATGGTTTCGCAATAGTTCAGGTTGTTGCGCGCGTTGATGCGGTCGATGAAGATCACGCCCGGTTCGGCATAGTCATACGTACTGCGCATGATCTTGTTCCACAGATCGCGCGCGTCCACGCGCCGCGCCACCTTGCCGTCGAAAACGAGGTCCCAGCCGTCGCCGACCTTCACCGCCGCCATGAAGGCGTCGCTGGCCAGGACGGACAGATTGAAATTGGTCAGGCGGCCGGGTGTCTGTTTCGCTGTAATGAATTCCTCAATATCCGGATGGTCGCAGCGCAAAGTCGCCATCATCGCGCCGCGGCGCGATCCCGCGCTCATGATCGTCCGGCACATCGAATCCCAGACATCCATGAAGGAAACCGGGCCGGAGGCATCGGCGCCGACGCCCTTCACAAGGGAACCCTTGGGCCGCAGGGTGGAGAAGTCGTAGCCGATCCCGCCCCCCTGCTGCAGCGTCAGGGCGGCCTCGCGCAGATGGCTGAAAATACCGTCCATGCTGTCAGGGACCGTTCCCATGACAAAGCAATTGAAAAGAGTGACGTCGCGTGCGGTCCCTGCGCCGGCCAGAATTCGCCCGGCGGGCAGAAATCGGAAATCCTTTAACGCATTGAAAAATCGGTTTTCCCAGGTTTCTGGATCGGTGCTCGCGCCGGATTCAACCATTGCTACAGTTTTGGCAACCCGTTTCCAAGTATCGACGACGGTTTTGTCCACAGGCTGCCCATCCGGTTCTGTGAACCGGTATTTCATCTCCCAAATCCGGCTGGAGATGTCTGTATGGAACGGGCCGTCAATCATTCTGGGGCTTTCAAAGCGTTATTCCACCGAACTGTAAATATCTGATATTGTTAATAAAAAGTATTTTTCAATGGTGCCTCGACTATACTCTTTCCTGATGCGAAGTCAATGTTGTTCCTGTTTTGTTTTGCGCCAAGGGCTCTTGAATATCAGCCGGGAAAACCTCGAACCCCCCGGAAAACGGTTGTTTCGGTGCAGGACGAAATTTAAGCCCACAAGGTTATCCACAGTTTGTACGGGCTTAAACCGCGCCGGATCCCGCCTGATTCGAATTTTCCAGCCTGTGGGTCGCTTCGTTGATCCGCTCACTTGCCTGCTGAAGAAACGTGCGGCGATCGAGACCCGGCGGAAACGGTTCGAGAAACTGCAGGCTGATATGGCCGGGTTTGCACGCGCTGAGCTTTTTCGGCCAGACCGATCCGGAATTCAGCGCCGCCGGAACGCATGGCAACCCCAGTTCGCTGTAAAGGGCTGCGGCTCCTGGCAGAAACTTGCGGGACTGTCCGGGGGCGGTTCTGGTGCCTTCCGGAAAGATGACGATAACCCGGTTTTCCGCTGTGCGCGCCTTTGCATCGACCGTCATCTGTTTCAACGCCGCCATGCCGGCGGAGCGGTCGACGGCGACATGCCCGGTCTTGCGCAGGTAAACACCGAACAGCGGTATTTTCGTCAGTTCCTGCTTCAGAACGAAGGACGGCATATCGAAAAATTCGGTCAGGGCCAGGGTTTCCCAGGCGGACTGATGTTTGCTGATGACCAGAAACGGCTTGTTCGGTAGATGTTCCACCCCGTCGATTGACCAGCTAATGCCGCCGATCCAGCGTGTCGTCCACAGCATAGTGCGCAACCAGAATACCGCGAAAGGCCGAAACCACCGGTCAGGCAGCAGCATCAGCGGAATATAGGCGACGGCCATGATCAGGGTCAGGCCGTAAAACACCGTGGCGAACAGGACGCCGCGCACGGTCATGGCGCGGTTACCAGTTCATCGACATTACGGATAAACGCCAGCAGGGTTTTCGTGTATTCCCCGGCCAGCAGTAATGCGGTTCCCGGGTAGCGGTACCAACTGCTGCTTTTTACATGGTCGGGGAAAACGGGATGCGCGATGATTTCGACATCCGGCATCGCGGCCTGAAATTCAACGAGGCTGCGCGGCATGTGATAGGCGGCGGTAACAAGGCGCAACGACCGGTATCCTTCCTTTTTCATCCATTCGGCGGTTTCCTGGGCGTTTCCGGCTGTATCGTCCGCTTCGTAGCCCAGCACGATGCAACAATCGGCGCGACTCGGATTCTGCAGCGAGACCCGCAACAGTTCCTCAACATCAATGCCGCGATGCACGCCTGAAACGAAAAGTTTCCTGGCCCTTTCTTCTTCAAGAAGCTGCAGACCGGATTCAAGCCTCAAACTGCCGCCGGTCAGAACGGCAATCGCATCGGTCTTCCGTTCCGGCGATTCGATATCCGTCGGCAGACTGACCGCGAAAATGACGAATCCGACAAGCCAAAGGCCGCCGGCAACAATCAGACCGGCGGAAAGCCACAAACGGCGAGATGTGCGGCGACGGGACGAGCGCATGATAAATCTTGTACGGCGACTCGCGGCATGTGGTCCAGAGGGCCGGGCCGGATACTGTCGCTGCGAAAAGCCGGTCAGGCCATATCCGAAAGTGCCTTCATGACCGTTCGCCGGGCACTTATCATGGCGATCAGGCTGGCTGCAAAAGGCAGAACCGCCATGGCAAGCCAGCGATAATAGCCGCCGGCGGCATTGCCGTTATCCGCAATTTCCAGACCGTCCGCCGCCTGGCTCAACCCGAAAACGGTTACCATTGCCATTACTGTGCCGATCCCCGCACCGATCAGCGCCAGCCGCAGCGCGTGGGTCTGAAACTGCCGGGCGATGTAGCCGTCCTGCGCCCCGATCAGGTGCAGCAGTTCAATCGTATCGCGATGGGCGAACAGCGCGCCGCGCGTCGCGAACACCATCATGATGACGGCAGCGCCGGTAACGACAACGACAACGCCGAGAGCGACGGCCTGCAGCGACCGAAGGTAACCGATAACCCGGTCGCGCCACAGCCCGTGGTCATCGGCGCGGGCGCCGGTGGCGGCTTCGAGTTCGCGATTGAGATCGTCGATATCGACCGTCCGGTCCGAATTCAGCTTAACGTCTATCAATCGTGGCAGGGGTAACGCGCCGATATCCGCACCGGCGCCGAGCCAGGGTTCGAGAAGCGCCTGCATTTCGATCAGCGGCAGGGCCTGGGCGTTTTCAATTCCCGGCGTCCGCCGAAGAATATCCAGGGTGCCATCAAGCCGCCGTTGCAGATCCGTTGTGTCTTCATCGCCACGAACGGGCACCTCGACCGTCATCGTACCGGTCAGCCCGGCTTCCCACTGATTGGCGAAATCCGACAGGGCAATGGTTCCCCACATCGCCAACGCCGCGATATAGACCAGAAAGCCGATCATCCACGGCATGAAACGCGTGGACGGGTCCCGGTTCAACGGCAGATCGAGGCGGCGCACCAGCATTACGGCTGTCCCCGCAGGCCGGCGCCCCACGCGGAATCGTCATCTGAGACCAGCCTGCTATCCTGCAGATGCATGACCGGATGCCTGAACCTGTCAACCAGCGACCGGTTGTGCGTGGCGATAACCACAGCCGTCCCCATCCGGTTCAATTCCTCGAAAAGGTACAGCAGGCGCACCGCGATGGCGTCATCGACATTGCCTGTCGGTTCGTCGGCCAACAGAAGGCCGGGCCGGGCGATCACGGCGCGGGCAATGGCGACACGTTGTTTCTGACCGCCGGACAGGGTCGCCGGCAGGGCATCGATGTGGTCCGCAAGCCCGACCCAGGCCAGCAATTCGCCGACATGTTTCTTGACGACGGTTTCGCTTGCGCCGTTGACCCGCAGCGGCAGCGCCACGTTGTCGAAAGCCGACATATGATCCAGCAGCCTGAATTCCTGAAACACGACGCCGATGCGCCGGCGCACGGCCGGCAGTTCCTTGCGGGGGATGGTCGCGACATCGCGATCCATGATGGAAATCAGGCCGCGGCTGGGCCGTGTCGCAAGGTACATCAGACGCAGCAGGGTCGATTTGCCGGCGCCGCTGGCCCCGACCAGAAAGTTAAACGACCCTTCTTTCAAGTCGAACGAGATGTCGCTTAGAACTTCAGGTCCGGCACCGTAGCGCATTCCTACATTTTCAAAGCGAATCACACGCTGTTCCCGCCTGCTCTTGGTTACCGGAATTGGCCATTCCGTCAGAACGAGACTAACTTTCGCCGAACCGGTGAACAAGGCGGGAAGCCGCTGAATCCGTACAGCTTTCCCGAATACAGGTCAGATGTAACCGGCACCGGATTGGGGGCTGCCCTTCGGTAACCTTGCGCAGCGGTGCTGCGGCTCTTATAAAAAATCAAGTGTATCACAGGGTTTCCGCTACCGATGGTTCTGGTTTGTCCGAATTGTTCGTCCCGCTTCAAGGTGAAGGCGGAAGCTCTGGGTGAAAAGGGCCGGCTGGTCCGTTGCGCCAAATGCAGTCACAAATGGCATGCTGCTGTCGATGATCTTGTAGAAGGCGGCGGCGCTGCCAAATCCGATGAAAAACCGTCGGCGAAAAAGGCCGCTGCACAAAAAACAGCCGCTCCGAAACCTGAAGCGGCTCCAAAACCCGAAGCCGCTGCCGAACCGCCTGCCGCCGATCCGCCCGCTGCCGAACCTGAACCGGAACCGGAAGAAGCCGGTCCGCCCGAACCTGCGGCGGAACCGGAAAGCGCCGAGCCGGAGTTCGCCGGCCCGGATGCGCTGGCCCACCTTGATCGCGAAGATGAAGACGCAGATGGTGAAAGCGATGCCGACGGTGCGTTGCCGGACGACGATTTTGACCGGTCGCCGCCACCGATCCCGCCAGCCTCGCATTTCGAACCTCGCGAACCGCCGTCCCGGTCGATCGGGCCGTGGATTTCATGGGGCGTGCTGATCGGTTTTATCGTGCTTTTCCTCGGCGGCGTATTCATTTTTTCAAAACCGCTCGTGGAGGCCTATCCTGGCGCGTCGAAGATTTTCATGGCTGTCGGTATCGATGTTGACATCCTGGGCCACGGCTTCGACCTGCCGGAGCCGGTGGCGGAGGCGCATCCCGACAAGACGCCGCGCACCCTGGTTGTCAAGGGCATGGTGGTGAACACCACCGGCGAAACGATGGAAATTCCGCTTTTGAAAGGATCCCTGCGCGATACCGACGGTGCGGATCTGGCGTCCTGGGCATTTCGTGCGTCGCGAGACGAAGCATTGCCGGGCGAATCGGTGCCGTACGAAACCGAAACCAGCGAAATTCCGCAGGGCGCAACGTCGGTTGCGGTGACTTTCCTGACCGAAGAGGAAGCCCGGGAGCAGGGGTTGCTGAAAGAAGGCGAATAGGCCCGGTCGCCGTTTCATCAAACTGTTACAAATCTGCCTTAGCTTCAGAAACTGTTCGTCATGTTTCCGGTATAGGATACGCCGAGTGCTGGCTAAAGCTGTCGCGGTTGCCTTTGTCCTGTTGTTTCCGTTGATTTTCGGGCCGGCTGACGCCGAGGACGAGATTTTCGGAATCTGGCGCGATCCGGCAATGCAGGCGGATGTTTTTCTGTATGCATGTGACGATGGCCTGTGCGGTGACCTGGTCCGGCTGCCGGAGAAGGCCGCCCGGCAGGACCTCAAGAATCCCGATCCCGCAAAACGCGGTCGGAATCTGCTGGGCCTTACCGTGATCGACGGATTCCACCGGATCGACCGTTCCGGCAGTATGTGGATCGGCGGCGGCGACCAGGGACGGCTGCCCGGACGGATTTACGTCCCGACGAATGGCGACACACTGGGCGATGCCGCGAATACCTATGTCATCAGCCTGACGTCGAAAGACACCCTGACAATCGGCATCGACAATTGCCTGTTCAGTTGTCTGGCTTCATACAAATGGTTTCGGGTCGGCGGTGATGACCGGCCCCGAACCTCCCGGCAATCCGGCAGAAACTGATACGGCGGCGTCCGGGTGTCGCAGAGCCGTCGTTCCGCAAGATTTGTTGACCTGCGTCATGTCGGCTAGGATTCGAAAGTGTCAGAATAACACAATCACAACCCGGAAAGGGAATCTGCCCCATGGCATTTGAAGATCTGAAGGCCGAAATCTTGACGGTGCTGGATGCGCTGCGCGGTCCGTCGCCCGATGCTCACGAAGTGTATGAACGCGTGCGCCAGTCGCTCGATACGATGAAAGCCGAAGGCTTGCCGTTGCCCGAGGATCTGGTGCATCTGGAAGAGCGCCTCGAACGCGCATTCGCCGAGCAGCAGCGCGATGGGTCCGGCGCACGGCAGTGACGCGGTGCTGCGGCCACGGCTTCAGTCGTAGCTCAGCGAACGGGCCTTGCCTCTGAAAACCGTGTAGGCGAGCACGGTGTATCCTAGGATCGTCGGCAGCACGACACAGGTGCCGATAAGGATGATCATCAGGCTTTCCGGCGCGGCGGCGGCTTCATAGATCGTCAGACGGTCCGGCACGACATAGGGATAGAATGAATAGGCCAGGCCGCAGAAAGCCAGGATGAACACGCCGGTTCCCGCGACGAAGGGCAGCCAGGCGAAACGGTCGTTTTCCGCCGGCAGGCGTTTCAGCCAGACCCACAGCAGAAAAATCAGGCCGGCCGACACGATCGGCAGCGGCGACAGATACAGGGCTTCGGGGTATAGGAACCACTTGTCGAATATCCGTGTGCTGACAAAGGGCGTCGCCAGCGAGATCGCTCCCATGCCCAGCACAAGGCCCCAGATGCCGCCCTTCGCCCAGCCAACCGCCTTTTTCTGCAGCGAACCCTCGGTTTTCAGGATGAGCCAGGCCGCGCCGATAAAGCTGTATCCGACAGTAAGAAACACCGCCGTCAGACAGGCGAACAGTACCGTGAACAGGGTGTAGTCCAGACCCATCACATACAGCCCCAGCATGAATCCCTGCGACAGCGACGTCATCAGGCTGCCGGCGAAGAAGGCCCGGTTCCAGATCTGCTTGTGATGGCCCGGCGCCTTCGCCCTGAAATCGAATGCGACCCCGCGCAGGATCAGCCCGACCAGCATTACCGCCACGGGAAGGTACAGCGCGGTCAGGATGACGCCATGCGCCGTCGGAAAGGCGACAAGCATGATGCCGATGGCCAATACCAGCCACGTTTCGTTGGCATCCCAGAACGGCCCGATCGTCGAGATCATCCGGTCCTTGTCCGCGTCGCCGACCAGCGGCGACAGAACCCCGACGCCAAGGTCAAATCCGTCCAGCACGACATAGATCAGGATCGACAGGCCCATCAGCGCGGCGAAGGTGAAAGGCAGCCAGGTGCCGGGATCTCCGAAAAGGTCCATCATGACTGCCTCGCAAGTCTGCCGCTCGTCAGTTTACCGAGCGTCGCGCCGAACCCGCCGGATGTCGGCGCATCGGTAACGTCGCCGCCGGCGGCCTTGCGCGCGAGATAGAAAACAACACCGACATAGCAGGACAGAAGAACCGCATAGACCGCCAGATATACAAGAAGGGTGCTGAGCACCATGCCGGCCGGAACGTCTCCCACCGCGTCTGCCGTTGTCATCACGCCCTGCACCAGCCAGGGTTGACGGCCGATTTCCGTCGTGAACCAACCGGCGAGCGTTGCCAGCCAGCCCGAGAAGGTCATCGCGACCAGTCCGTAAAGAACCGGTCTTGAAAGCCCGTCGACGCCTCGACGATTGCGGATCATCAGCGCCAGGGCGAACCAGCTCACAGCCAGCATCGCAAGCCCGGTTCCGACCATCACGCGGAAACTGAAGAAGACCGGTGCGACACGCGGATGTTCGACAGTACCGTCTTCACGGACATAGTCGTTCAGCCCGGGCACGACGCCGTCGGCGGAATGCCGCAGAATCAATGAGGCGCCGTCGGGAATCGCGATCTCAAAATGGTTGGTGCGCGCCGTATCGTCGGGAATGGCGAACAGAACCAGCGGCACGTTCGGCCCGGTTTCCCAGTTGGCTTCCATGGCGGCGACCTTCTGCGGCTGGTGCTTCAGCGTGTTCAGCCCGTGCAGGTCGCCGGCGAATATCTGGATCGGTATCAGAACAGCCGCCGTTACGACGGCTGTTTTCATTGCCGCCTGAACGCCAGCCGACCGGTCCCCCAGTAGCAGGCGGAAGGCCGAGACGCCGGCAATCAGAAAGGCGACGGTCAGCCCCGACGCCAGCAGCATGTGGGTGAACCGGTACGGCATCGACGGGTTGAACACGATGGCCATCCAGTCCGTCGCATGGGCGACGCCGTCCCGCATCTCGAAGCCGGTCGGCGTGTGCATCCAGCTATTCAGGACAATAATCCAGAACGCCGAGACCGAGGTGCCGAAGGTAACCAGAAAGGTCGCGGTGGTATGCAGCCAGGGCGGTACCCGCGAGAAGCCGAACAGCATGATGCCGAGAAACACGGCTTCAAGAAAAAAGGCTGTCAGAATTTCGTAGGCCAGCAGGGGCCCGGCGATATTCCCGACCGTTTCCATGAAGCCCGGCCAGTTGGTGCCGAACTGAAACGACATGGTAATGCCCGAAACCACTCCCATGGCAAAGGACAGGGCAAACACCTTTACCCAGAACATGTAGGCGTCCATCCATTTCTGGTCGCCGGTGCTGTTGTAGCGCAGTTTGAAAAACAGCAGCACCCAGCCGAGAGCGATGGTTATGGTCGGGAAAAGTATGTGGAATGAAATGTTCGCACCGAACTGAAGGCGCGACAGCATCAGGGTGTCCATCACGGTATCCACAAATTATTTCACAGCTATTATTTAAGTGTGCCGGAAGCTCAGCCAACCGGTTGCGACGCAACGCCGCAAGACACGGAAAACGCCCGCACTCTAGTCGAACGGGTTAAGCAACCGTTCCAGATACTGCAGTTCGGATTCAGGACGATTGCGGTCGGACGACCGCCGGCGCAACTCGTCGCGGATTTCACGGGCCCGCTTCAGTTCTCCGTTGCTGGGAATGTTGACATCGGAGGCGTCGCTTTCAGTGCCGATGCCGGTTCTGCCCTGCCGGCGGTTAAACGGGTCGGACTGGTTCTGCTGCTGCCCCTGTCCCTGCGCCTGCTGGCCCTGGCCCATCTGGCTGCCGTAGCGCTGCATAAACGCTTCCTGGGCAGCCCGCGCGGCTTCCCGCATCTGATCCAATGCCCGGCCCTGCGGCCCGACCGCATCTCCCGGCGCATTCTGTTGCAGAGCGTCGGAGGAGCGGCGCATTTCCCGGTCGGCCTGGCCGAAGGACTGCGGCGCAGAGCCCATCATCTGTTCGAAACGCTTGCGAATATCGCCGAGTTGCTGGCGCAGGGCTTCCTGCAGAGCGGCGTCGGCGCCACGCGGTCCGCTACCGCGCTGGGTCTCGCCCTGCTGCAGGTTGTTGCCGGAATTCTGGTTGTCCGTGCCCTGGCCTTCCATGAATTCACGGTCTTGAGAATTCCTGAAGGTGCGATCCAGCAGTTCCTGCTGTCCCTTCATCAGTTGCTGCATGCCTTCCAGCATCTCCATCGCCTCCATCGCCTCCGGCGAGGGACGGGAACTGATACCGGCCTGCAGGTTTTCCATCATCTTCTGAAGCTGTTGCAGCAGCCGCTGTGCAGCATCCTTCTGTCCCTGCCTAAGCAACTCGCGGATACGCTCCATGATCTGGTCGACATCGCTTTTCGCCAGGGTCTGAGCGTCTTCATCCAGCGGGTTCTGGGTCGTTTCGCCATCCTGCATCTGACGAAGCGCTTCCTGCGCCATGGCGCGCATGTAATCGTCCATCGCCTGCTGCAATTCATCCATCAGGCGTTCGATTTCCTCCTCGTCCGCACCGCGTGCAATGGCGTCCGCCAATGCCCGTTCGGCTTCACGGAGGCGGCGTTCCGCAACCGACAGGTCGCCGTCTTCCAACCGCAGGGCAAGATCCCACAGCAAGTCGACCATGTTATCGATTGTCTCGTCGGTCGGGTTGCCGGCACGACGGTCCATCAGACGGCGATGCGCCAGCGATAGTCCCATGAAAACAACCACATCGCCGGCATACAATTCGGTTGACTGCCCGATCGCCTGCAGATCGTAGCCGACATCCGGCGCGACCTCCTGCCTTCCGGTCGCCAGAATACGCCGCTGATCGATCAGGGCTCTTGCAATCGGGTGCTGGAAGTCGCGCGCCGGCAGCGCGAAAGGCAGCGGGTCGCTGTAGATCGTCTGTCCCAGCGCGTCTTCCACCTTCAGTTCGGCAAAAACCGGATCGCCGGCCCAGATATGCTCCAGCAAGTTAACGAAGGTCGTGCCGGTTACTTCCCGTTCACCGGTATCCGGCGAGGCGATATCGATGGAAATCGTCTCCTGCCCGTCGATGCGTTCCTTCGTCTTGCGGATTTCAATCGATAGCGCTACCACGCCGTAGTCGTCGGTTGCCTTGTAGTCCAGTTCCAGCGACCGCCTTTCGGTTAATTCGAAGGGGCGGTCTGACAGCGCGGCTTCCGGCGGGTTGTCGGGGGTGACCGCCACCCGCCATTCGGCAACCGGATCGTCGTCGATGGTGACGGCAAGATCGGCATCGGCCGTCAGTTCCTTCTCGATCCGGTAACTGCGCGATCCATTGGGATCGAATGCTTCTGCAGAATCCGTCAGTTCGAGCTGCGGGGGTTCTTCCGCACCGCCGACCTGGATAACAAGCCGGGACCCGACAGGCGCCTGCGCCCGTAAACTGTCGCCACCTTCCGCACTATCGGTCCGCGACAGGAAAATCGGGGCGACGGACGTGTATTCCGGCGGGGTGATCCAGGCATCCAGCGTCACCTTCGCAAGATCGGTACGGGGCGAGAAATGCGGTTGCAACGCGTGCAGAATGTTCAGTATCGCCCGATCGCCGGCCAGGCTGGCCACCGCAAGAAGCGCCAGCAGGGCGGCAAGCCGAAGGGCAAGCGGATCCCGCCGCGACAGATGCGGATCGGCGTGCCCGGCGCCCATGTTCTGGCTCGCGTCGATCGCCTGCCGACGGTGCAGCGCCCAAAGCGATTGCGCGGCGCTGTCGCCTTCCCCGAAGGCAATGCGGTCTTCCAGGGCTTCCAGCGGCCGGTGCTGCAGCTTGTTCGAGCGTTCCAGATGACGCAGAACGTCATTCCGGCGGGGCCGGCGAAAAGCGCGAATGCTGCGGACCAATGTCCAGCCGAACATACCGGCCGCGACGGCAAGCAGGGCGACATGGGGCCATGCCGGCAGCAGGCCGGGCCATCCGCTGGCCGCCACGGCGATGCCGGCTGCAAGAAGCGTCAGAAACGGCCAGAACGCGGACAGGAAGCGTTCGGCAAAGACGACGGCGTAACCCCGCAGCAGCAGTCCGGCGCTGACGGTCCCGGGACGCCGCCGCCTGAAGCGCGGTTCCCAGTGAGGCCGTTCGTTTTTACCTGTATCGCCGGTCATTCATCCGTCATTCGTTGTCAGTCACCTGCCGCAGCCCGAACCATCCCGTCGTTCTGTTGCCAGGATGCAAGCTGGTCCCGGCCAATCAGGTCTTCAATTTTCTGGCGCGGGCGGACCACTGAATAGACATCGCCGCTAACCAGCACTTCCGGCACCAGGGGGCGGGAATTGTAGGTCGACGCCATCACCGCGCCATAGGCGCCGGCTGTTCCGAAGGCCACCAGGTCGCCCTCGCTTACAGGCGGCATCCGCCGTCCTCTGGCGAATGTATCGCCGGATTCGCATACGGGACCGACAATATCATAGATATCTGCCTGCGCGTCAGGGTCAGGCTGTCGCACCGGGATCACTTTATGGTGTCCGTCATACATGGCGGGGCGGATCAGATCGTTCATCGCGGCGTCGAGAATCATGAATTTCCGCTCATCGCCCTGTTTCATGTAGATCACCCGGGACAGCAGAATACCGGCATTGCCGACAATCATTCGTCCGGGCTCCAGCAGGATTTTACCGCCAAGTGGTGCGATTTCTTCGCGAATAACCGCTGCATAGGCATCCGGCAGGGGTGGTACTTCGGTATCGTAGGGAACGCCCAGCCCGCCGCCGAGATCGATATGCCTTATCGCGTGGCCGTCGGCGCGCAACAGTTTTACGATTTCGGCAACCCGCCTGAAGGCCGCTCTATAGGGCCCCAGTTCCGTCAGTTGCGACCCGATATGCACGGCGATTGAAATCGGTTCGATTCCGGGCAGGCTGGCCGCCAAACGATAGATCTCCTGTGCCCGGTTGATATCGATACCGAATTTGTTTTCCTTTTTCCCGGTAGAAATCTTTGCATGTGTATTGGCGTCGACATCCGGGTTTACGCGAACGGCGACATGCGCGGTTTTCCCCAGCGCTGTGGCGACCCGGCTCAATGCGTGCAGTTCGTTTTCGGATTCGACATTCAATTCCAGAATGCCGGTCTGCAGCGCGAAGGCCATTTCGGATTCCGTCTTCCCGATTCCGGAAAAGACGATACGCTCCGGCGGCACGCCGGCCGCAAGCGCCTGGCGCAACTCGCCTTCGGACACAACGTCCGCACCGGCGCCGAGATCGCACAAGGTCTTGATGACGGAAAGGTTTGAATTCGCCTTTACCGCATAACAGACAAGCGCATCCATGTCGGCGAACGCATCGGCGAATACCGTGTAATGCCGCGTCAGCGTTGCCGTGGAATAGACGTAGGCCGGGGTTCCGACCTCGGACGCGATCCGGGAAAGAGGAACGGCTTCGGCGCACAATTCCCCATTTATGTAATCGAAGTGGTTCATGTTGCGTCCAGATTTGGTTAAAGGTCGGCTATTCCGACGGATAGGTTTGCGGGTAGGACGATTCAGGATCCGGCGCTTCCGGATCGGCTTTTTTGCCGCAGCCGCCCAGCAATGCGGCGGCCAGCAACAGGATCGCCATGCCCCAAATCAACGAGTGGCGATGCCGAACAGAATCTCGCGCTGCTTTCACGTTCACAGGAAACGCTCCTTTGCGGCCGCCACGGCGGCCTTTACGTTTTCCGGGGCCGTGCCGCCGAAACTGCGCCGGCCCGCGACCGCCGAATCCACGGACAATACATCGAATATAGCATCAGTCAGGCGCGATTCCACCGTTTGCAGGTCTTTCAACGTCAATTCATCCAGACGGCACTGTTTTTCTGACGCCATCGCGACAATGCGTCCGGTTATATGGTGGGCGTCGCGAAACGGCATGCCCATCTCTCTGACAAGATAATCGGCAAGATCTGTCGCCGTCGGAAAGCCGCGTTCCAAAGCATCGCGCATCGCCGTTTCATTGGCTTCGAGATCGTCGATCATGCCGGCGGTCGCCTTGATCGCCAGGGTCAGGGTTTCGACAGCGTCGAAAACCGGTTCCTTGTCTTCCTGCATGTCCTTGCCATAGGTCATCGGCAGGCCCTTCATGACGACCAGCAGGGTGGTCAGCGCGCCGATCAGCCGTCCCGGCTTGGCGCGTACCAGTTCGGCGGCGTCCGGATTGCGCTTTTGCGGCATGATCGAAGAACCGGTCGTGAAGGCATCCGACAATTTGACGAACCGGAACTGGTCGCTGGCCCACAGTACGATTTCCTCGGCCAGACGTGACAGGTGCACGGTCAGAATCGAACCGGCGGCGAGAAATTCCATCGCAAAGTCCCGCGCCGCGACGCTGTCCATCGAATTCGCGGTCGGCCGGTCGAATCCGAGTGCTTTCGCCGTCATCTCCCGGTCAATCGGAAAGCCGGTTCCGGCTAGGGCGGCAGCGCCCAACGGACATTCATTCATCCGTTTCCGGCAATCCGCCAGACGGCCGCGATCGCGCCCGATCATTTCGACATAGGCAAGCAGATGATGACCGAAGGTGACCGGCTGGGCCGTCTGCAGATGCGTAAAACCCGGCATTGCAGTTGCGGCGTACAGGTCGGCTTTCTCGATCAGACTGCGCAACAAATTCAGGATTTCCGCGTCGAGATCGTCGATGGCGTCGCGCAGCCAGAGCCTGATATCGGTCGCGACCTGGTCGTTTCTGCTGCGCGCGGTGTGCAGCCGGCCGGCGGCGTCGCCGATCAGCGTTTTCAGCCGGTCTTCGATATTCATGTGAATATCTTCCAGCGCGCGATTGAACGTGAAGTCGCCGGCGGCGATTTCCCCGGCGATCCGATCAAGCCCTTGTGTGATGTCTTTGGCGTCGGTTTCTGAGATAATACCGGTCTTGGCCAGCATTGCCGCATGCGCCTGCGAGCCTTTGATATCCTGGGCGAACAGGCGCTGATCGTAGTCGATCGACGCGTTGATCTGTTCCATGATTTCGGCCGGAGGGGTGCTGAAGCGCCCGCCCCACATCTTGTTTGCTGTCATAACATGCCTATCTCGTCTCGTGTGATGGCTGTTTTGACATCACGACGTAGCAAAGAAAAGCGCCAGAAGGGATCGAACGTCAATATGTTGCAGAGAATCGCCCGATCGGAAGACCGTCTGATCTTCAAAACAGCCTCCTCTATGTTTCTTGCCTTGATGGTTTTGGCGGCGCCTCCTGTATTTGCGGCCGACCCGCCACCGACCAGGGGCGAGATGCAGCGTTTCGTTCTGGTCGAGGAACGGGTCGCAGCGCCTGATGTCGATGTTCTGAAAGGCGACGGCGGTACCGTGGCGATCAGCGATTTCAGGGGCAAGGTCGTGCTGCTGAATTTCTGGGCGACCTGGTGCCCGCCCTGCATCCGCGAAATGCCGGCGCTCGACCGGCTGCAAAGCGATCTGGGTGGCGACGACTTCGCGGTGGTGGCCGTCAGCACGGATGCGGGCGGCAAAGCCGTTGCGGAACCGTATCTGCGTGATCGCCTTGGATTAACGAATCTCGATCTGTATCTCGATCCGAAGTTTACCGCCTGGAAAACCTACCAGGCCGGCGGTCTGCCGACATCCTTCGTGATAGACCGGCAGGGGCGGCTGGTCGGCGCTCTGGTCGGTGAAGCGGAATGGGACGGCGACGATGCGAAGGCTCTGTTCCGCCATCTGATCAATGAGCCGGTAGAGATTTCTGGCTAGAAAACCCTTAACGCAGCAGTTTTTCGCCGGTTTTCAGTTCGACGGCTTTCATCAGCCCGATGACGGTTTCCTGACTGATGGAATCGCCGGAGCCCATGATCTGTTCGCGGTAGATAACTTTCAGCGCGTCGGCGTGCAGCGTTATCAGCAGCATGTCAGGCTCTTCCAGCCGTTCTTCCTGCTCCATCAGGTACAGGCACAGTGACCGGCCGACCTGGGTGATCAGCGGGTAGCCGAAGGTCGCCGCCTGTCCCCGCATATTGTGGATCACGCGAAACAGAAGCTTGAGGGTTTCCGGCGATTTGTTCTTCTTGTATTCGGTGACAAGCCTGTCGACTTCCGTCATATCCGTCTTCAGGTGTTCGATATAGTCGTCTTTCAGGTTTTCGACGCGCTGCTGCGCTTCGGCAATGGCGAGATGCGCAGGTTTGCCGCCGTATTTAGGCACCTTCGTCGCAAGCTTGTTCGGCGGTTTGATTGCCTTCGCCTTTTTGACTGCCGGTTTCGTGTTGTTGTCTGCCTGTTGCACGTCGATTCAACCTTTCGCCGGATCAATGTCGTAAATGTCTTTATTGGACCGGCGGTTTTCACCGTCGAAATCTTCCTCTTCCCTGCGCCTTCGGTCGGGACCGAAAAAGTCGCCTGCGCGGACGTATGATCTCGGGTTCTCAACCACGGAGGCAAGCCTGCTATACAGAGCCTGTGCCGTGACAGGTTTTGCGAGAAATTCGTTCACACCGAAATCGCGGGCCTGAAGCACTCGTTTCGATTCACTGTATCCCGTCAGCATGATGATCGGCATGTACTTGTCGGGACTGTCCGGCCGGTTTCTGATCCAGTCCAGCAATGTCAGGCCGTCACCGGGTTCCATGTCCCAGTCGCTGATGATCAGGTCCGGCATGAAGGATTTTGCGGCCTCGAACCCGTCATAGGCGTCGCGGGCGATGTTGATATCGGTGATTTCGAAGGATTCCAGTATCCTCTGGATCATGAGACGCATGAAGTTGTTATCTTCGACGACCAGTATCCGAAGGTTTGAAAAATCGTAGTTCTTCGCCATTCTTGTACTCACGCTGCGTCAACCACCCCTCCCCAGGTTCGGTTCACGCAATTCCCCTTTTGACGCAATCCTATATAGCTTTGCGCCAAACGGCAAAGAAGCTTTCCGCCGAAGGTTCAGGCTCTATCTGGTCGGTGTCTTTTCATCGCCGGAATAGTCATAGAATCCGCGTCCCGTTTTGCGGCCAAGCCAGCCGGCCTCGACGTATTTCACCAGCAGAGGGCAGGGGCGGTACTTGCTGTCGGCCAGATCGGTGTAAAGTACCTGCATAATGGCGAGACAGGTATCGAGCCCGACAAAATCAGCCAGTTCGAACGGTCCCAGCGGATGGTTGGCGCCAAGTTTCAGCGCTGTATCGATGGAAGAAACGCTGCCGACCCCCTCATACAGGGTGTAAACGGCCTCGTTGATCATCGGCATCAGAACGCGGTTGACGATAAAAGCCGGAAAGTCTTCTGCCGTGGCGATTGTCTTGCCCAGACGTTGCAGAAGCTCGCTGCCGGCCTCGAATGTGGCGTCGGACGTCTGCAGCCCGCGGATGACCTCCACCAGCTTCATGGAGGGGACGGGATTCATGAAGTGCAGGCCGATAAACCGTTCCGGCCTGTCCGTCGCCGTGGCGAGGCGGGTAATCGATATCGACGACGTATTGGTCGCCAGCCAGGCTTCCGGCTTCAGATGCGGGCATAATTCGGTGAAAATCCGGCGTTTCAGGTCTTCATTCTCCGCCGCCGATTCGATGACGATATCGCAGTCGGAAAAACCTGAAAATCCGGTGCCTGTTTCGATCAGTTGCAGGGCAGCCGACCGTTCCGCTTCCGACACCTCGCCGCGCGAGACCAGCTTGTCGAGATTGGCCGCAACCTTTTCCGTCGCGCTTTCAAGCCGCTGATCGTCGATGTCAATCATGTAAACCTGAATGCCGATCAACGCACATACCTGGGCAATGCCATGACCCATCTGGCCTGCACCAATGATCCCAATCTTTTCCGTCATTCCGCAAAATCCATTGCCAAATAAAAACCGGCCCCATGGGAGACCATGGAGCCGGTTGATGCAATAGGTTTATGATGCGCTGCAATAACCCGCAGGGCACGAGCCTAGCCGAGTTCGGCTTCCAGTTCCGGAACGGCCGTGAACAGATCGGCGACAAGGCCGTAATCCGCGACCTGGAAGATCGGCGCTTCATCGTCCTTGTTGATGGCGACGATGACTTTCGAATCCTTCATGCCGGCCAGATGCTGGATCGCGCCGGAAATACCGACGGCGATATAAAGGTCCGGTGCGACGACTTTACCGGTCTGGCCGACCTGGTAGTCGTTCGGCACAAACCCGGCATCGACCGCGGCGCGCGAGGCGCCAACGGCGGCACCCAGCTTGTCGGCGACCTTGTCGAGCATGGCGAAGTTGTCGCCCGACTGCATGCCGCGGCCGCCGGACACGACGATCCGCGCAGACGTCAGCTCGGGACGTTCGCTTTCGGTGATCTTCGCGCCCTTGAAGGTGGAGAGACCGGAATCGCCTTCACCGCCGATGGTTTCGACAGACGCTGAACCGCCTTCGGCCGAAACCGGTTCGAAAGATGTCATGCGGACGGTGATGAATTTTGTCGCATCGCTCGATTTCACGGTCGCCATCGCGTTCCCTGCATAGATCGGCCGTTCGAACGTATCGGCATCGACAACAGCCGAAATTTCGGAAATCTGCTGCGAATCCATCAGGGCTGCGGCCCGTGGCATCACATTCTTTCCGAAAGTGTTCGCCGGCGCCAGGACATGGGTGTAGTTGGCGGCCAGCTTGACGATAACCGGGGCAACATTTTCAGCCATCTGGTCTTTCAGTTCCGGCGCGTCGGCGCACAGAACCTTGGACACGCCGTCGATCTTCGCGGCGGCTTCGGCGACAGCGGCGCAATCGCCGCCAACGCAAAGCGCGTGGATGTCGCCGCCAATGGCTTTCGCGGCGGCGACGGTGTTCAGGGTGGCGTCTTTTATTTCAGCGCCGTCATGTTCGATCAGGACGAGGTTGCTCATTGTTCTGGATCCTTTCGCCTCAGATGACCTTGGCTTCGTTTTTCAGCTTGTCGACCAGTTCGGCGACGGAAGCGACTTTTACACCGGCTTTGCGGGTCGGCGGCTCGGCGACCTTGACGACCGAGAGCCGGTTCGAAACGTCAACGCCCAGATCGGCCGGCGAATAGGCATCGATCGGTTTTTTCTTGGCCTTCATGATGTTCGGCAGCGACGCGTAGCGCGGTTCGTTCAACCGAAGATCGACCGTCATGGCGGCCGGCAGCTTCACGTTGATTTCTTCCAGGCCGCCATCGACTTCACGCGTGACGTTCATTGATCCGTCCAGCACTTCGACTTTCGAGGCGAATGTGGCCTGCGGCCAGCCCATCAGCGCCGACAGCATCTGGCCGGTCTGGTTGGAATCGTCGTCGATCGCCTGTTTGCCGAGAATGACCAGGCCGGGGCCTTCCTTCTCGACAACGGCTTTCAGAATCTTTGCAACCGCCAGCGGTTCGACATCGGCTTCCGCCTCGACGAAAATTCCCCGGTCTGCGCCCATCGCCAGTGCGGTGCGGATGGTTTCCTGACTCTGCGTCGGTCCGATCGAAACGGCAATGACTTCTTCGGCGGCGCCGGCTTCTTTCAGACGGATCGCCTGTTCGACGGCGATTTCATCGAAGGGGTTCATCGACATTTTGACGTTTGCGGTTTCGACACCCGATTGATCCGCCTTGACGCGAATTTTCACGTTGTAGTCGACGACCCGTTTGACGGGGACCAGGACTTTCATATTTGCGATTCCCTAAAGGTTCGAGAGGATTTGCTGGACATAGTTTGGCCGAGGTTTTGAAGTTTCCGCGTCGAATAGTCAAGGCAGGAAGTGGCGTTTACTGGTCTGTTTGCGACAGCGAGTAGCAATTCGGAATGCGAAGGGTGCTATGCCGCCTTGAATCTACAGATAGCCGGTTGGCCGGGCCGTCCAGGCCGCGACATGGTTCACCTGCGATTTGCGGCGACCTATTTCTCCATCCGGGGCAAGATGCCAGTCCCACCGGGCGATCGGCTCGGCCAACTGATGGTCAGCAAGAATTTCCGTCCGGGTGGTTTCACCTTTTTTCTTTTCGGTGCGGGCTTCATCGCCGGTCAGCACCCGTACGGCATCGAAGCTGTTCAGCCAGTCGATATGGCGGGCGATCAGGTTAAACTCCAGTTCCGCCGACCGGTCCGGATCCAGATTGACGCGTCGTCCCAGTTGCCGCAGCGGAATTACCGAAAGCTGTGAAATAACATTCGCCGAAATGACCAGATCGACATCCGGCTGATTGAGGAAAAACGCCGGAACGGAAACGTGGTTGGGCCAGTGTCCCTTGTGGGCCAGCTTTGCAACATTCGTCAGGTCGGCATGCACGGTTTTTAGCGACCGGCTGGTCAGGGCGGCGGCGCGAATGTTCCATGGGTGGATCGCATCCATCAGAAAGACCCT
Source organism: Alphaproteobacteria bacterium (assembly GCA_040222995.1). Lineage (GTDB taxonomy): Bacteria > Pseudomonadota > Alphaproteobacteria > UBA8366 > Aestuariispiraceae > JAVKBW01. Next base: position 53,377 of record JAVKBW010000036.1, read on the forward strand.
GTCGAAGGTTCCCGCAAGCTCATCCAGCGGCAGATCGAAACCATAGCCGGAACCGGCGACGATAGCCGTTCTGTGCGACGGGCACAGGCTGATCGCGTCTCGGATCACCTGTTTGCACTTGTCCAGATGCGGCTGCCATGCGGCGCGGTTGCGCCGGTAACGGGCATGGTAGCCCATCGTTTCGAAAGGATATCCGCAGGTTCTTGCCCAGCGGGGACAGGGCGTTACCAGATATTCCAGCGCCTCAAGAATCACGCCGGAAACCGATCAACGATTTGCGCCTGGCGTCCACAGCACATCGCCCTTGCCGGCATCGTTGCAATGTCGGGAAAGCACGAAAAGCAGATCGGACAATCTGTTGAGGTATTTGACGGCCGGTTCGCCGACCGGTTCGGCGCGGGCCAGTTCGACGACCTCGCGCTCGGCGCGGCGTGTTACGGTCCGCGCCAGATGCAGATAGGCCGATGCGGCGGACCCGCCGGGCAGAACGAAACTTTTCAGTGACTCCAGCGGTTCGTTGTATGCGTCTATTTCGCGTTCCAGGCGCTCGACCTGTTCCTGAGAAACCCGCAAAGCTTCCCGGCGACGTTCCTTGCCTTCGGGTGTGCACAGATCGGCGCCGAGATCGAACAGGTCGTTCTGAATGCGCGCAAGTGTTTCGTCGGCATCCGCTGCCGTATGAAGCCGGGCCAGCCCGATACAGGCATTCGCTTCATCGACGCTGCCGTAGGCTGCGACGCGGATGTCGTCCTTTACCCGCCGCGATCCGTCGCCCAGCGATGTCTCGCCGGCGTCGCCGCCGCGGGTGTAGATTTTCGTCAAGGTGACCATGGCGCTCGCCGACCCCTGCAGGTTCAGCCGCCCTGGCGCATCAGGTAGAGGCCCAAAGCGAACATTGCCAGAGCGAACATCTGCGCCACGATCCGCATGCGCATCAGGCGGTTGCCCCATTTTGCGTTGAATTCGCCTCCGCGCACCATGGCGAACAGGCCGGTCGCCAGAATGCCCACGGTCAGGCCCATGCCGATGATCATCAAAATTATAGCTGCTGCTGTCATGTGTCCGATATAGGCGATACGGCAGGGCTTTTCCACCGCAATTTCCCGTGGTCGGTGATTTCTAGGGCGACGGGACAGGGATATAGCTTTTGTAGTGGTCCAGCGTCACCCAGAACAGCCATTCGCCGGCCTGTCCTTCGACATAGACAAGACGGCGGGCGTTTCGCTTGCCGCAGGCATAATCCAGATCGGCGATCCTGTAAGATCCCTCGTAGGCCCGGGGCAACAACCCTTCGCGGTTCTCGAACGGGTAAGCGCCGATGGCCAGCCCGGTTTCGATCCGGCACAAATCGTCGCCCGGGTTCCAGCCCCGCGCCTGGGCTTCGTCCTTGCGCAGGTAGCATGTCGGCGCATAGCCGGTTTCGACGATACTGCTGATCGTTCCCAGAAAAGCGCGAACCCGGTCCAGGCCGATCCGGGTGGCGAAATCACGCAGTTTTTCCTCATATGTGGCTGAAACCGGGAACGTCGATCCGCAGACAACCGGTTCCGCTGCGCCGGCCCGCCCGGGAAGGACAAAGATCAGACAGGCGACAAGAAGCAGAGGCCGCAATATCCGAACCATCGAATGCGGAAATCAGTCGCGGGTTTTGGGCGGTGGCGGGTGCCGCTTCAAGCCGCGCCCGCTTTTGGACGCCTGATCCCTCGGCTTGCGGCGCGCGGCTGCACCCGGAAACCGAAGAACGTTATCAGGCGTAGGCTTCGCTTCGACAATCATACTGTCGAGATGACCCTCGGCCGCGGCGCGTTCAAACCGCTGGGTTGCGGCGATGCCTTCGAATTCCTCGCCGTAGGCAAGAGGGTAGATGGCATTGTATCCGCCATGACGGTATCGGATGAGGCAACTCGGTCGACGGCCATAAGCCCACAAATCTGACATCTGCAACCTCCTGTCGTTGCCTTCCTGATCGGAAGAGTGTTCTGCAACACGTGGCATGCTTTATCGCCCTGTTCAAGGGCATATCAGTGACAACACGACGATTCGCTTGGCGAAGGATACCTTGCATCGGGACGCCGCCATACAGAGGTTGCAGTGGCCCCGGGTTGCGCTGAATGTTACGGACGCGCAAAGGACTGGATATGGATATCGTCATAAACGTTATCGGCCCCGTTTTCGGCATTGTGATCATGGGGTATGCGGCGACGAAAGTCGGATGGTTCAGCGAATCCGCCGCGGACGGTCTGGCCCGGTTCGTGTTCGATTTCGCAATCCCGATTTTTCTGTTTCGCACCCTGGCGACAAGCCCGCTGCCGGACAGTTTTCCGCTCGACCTGTTCGCGACCTACTATATCGGATGTTATGGCGGCTATGCGGCCGGCGTGCTTGTCGGGCGGTTTGTGTTCGGACGCAACTGGATGGGCGCGGTGCTGACAGGCCTGGCCTGTTCGTTCGGCAATACGATCCTGCTGGGCGTGCCGCTGGTACTGCGGGCCTTCGGCGATGAAGGCGCTGTGCCGATGTTTCTGATCCTGTCGGTGCATGGCCTGACGTTATTCACCGCAACCACACTTTTCATGGAACTCGCAAACAAGGGCGACACCTCTTTTGCGGCGCTGCCTTTGAAGGTTCTTCGCAACATGGCGGCGAACCCCATAATTCTCGGCCTCGCCGGTGGACTGATCGCCAATCTGACCGGATTCACGCTACCGGGAATTATCGACGATGTCGGTCGCCTGATGCAGGCCGCCGCCAGCCCCTGTGCCCTTTTCGCGCTCGGAGCGACCGTCGCCCGTTTCGGATTTGCCGGTCGGTTGACCCAGACAGGCGTTGTCATGGCCATCAAGATGGTCGCCATGCCGCTTGCCGTCTGGCTTCTGGCAACCAGGGTTTTCGATCTCGACCCCCTGTGGGCGATGGTTGCGACCCTGATGGCGGCGCAGCCGTCCGGCGCAAACGTTTATCTGTTCGCATCGCGCTATGGAACGGCGACAGCGATCGCATCGTCGACGGTGTTCCTTTCGACCGCGGTTTCAATCGTTACCATCAGCGCCCTGCTTTATTCTTTCGGATTGACCGGGTAGAAAAACCGCGGTTTCAAACACCGGAGCAGGAGAGCAGCAGATGAAAGAGATGTCGGGCCGGGCGGGATATCGCCGTCACATCGACCTTTGCAATAATGCCGATATCGGCCGGTATCTGCCGCTGGTCGTCGGACAGGAACGGCTGGGCTGGGTACGCCGGGACCGCCTGGACCGTCTGCGTGAGTTTACCAAAGCCTTCGAGGTGTTCGGTCACGGCATCCGCATGAATGGTGCGCTGCCCGATGCCGATGCCCGCACGGCCGCGCTGGCGGAGGTCGCCGAAAGGCTGGCCGCGACAGGCGATATCGCAAAGGTGCGGGGCGAACTGTATCCGGCGGTGCCGACCTGGGGGCAGACGCCGCGGTTTCTGTTCGACCGGGCGCTGGCGCCGTACTTCGGTCTGCGTGCGTATGGCGTGCATCTGAACGGCTATGTCCGCAAGGCGGACGGTCTGCACCTCTGGATCGGGCGGCGGGCGGCGGACAAGCCGGTTGCACCGAATATGCTCGACAATACCGTCGCCGGCGGTCAGCCGGCCGGCCTGTCGCTGCGCGATAACCTGATAAAGGAAAGTGCGGAAGAAGCGGGCATTCCACGCGATCTTGCAGAACAGTCGGTCGCCGTGGGCTGTACGACGTACCAGTACGAAACCGAAACAGGCATCAAGCCGGATTGCATGTTTTACTATGATCTGGAAATGCCAGCGGATTTTGTTCCGGAAAACACAGACGGCGAAATCAGCGAGTTTACTCTGATGCCGGCTGCCGACGTGATGCGGATCGTCCGCGATACCGATGAGTTCAAGTTCAATTGCAATCTCGCCCTGATCAGTTTCTTCATCCGGCATGGGTTGATCGACCCGGATTCAGAGTCCGACTACGCCTTTCTATGCGAAGGGCTTGGGGCGGGACGGACCGCCGTCAAGGACTGACAGGCGCGGCTACGATGGCGTCTGGCCGCTGAACCCGACCAGCGCGCGCACCTCGGCCGGCGTTTTACCTGCCTCACGCAAGGCGGCAATGGTCAGCGACCGTTGCCGTTTCGACAGGCGCTCGCCATCCGCATCGGTCAGAACCCTGTGATGGTGGTAGGCGGGTTCCGGTAGGCCGAGCAGCGATTGCAGGATTCGGTGAATGGCCGTCGTTTCCAGCAGGTCTGCACCGCGCGTCACCAGCGATATATGCTGCAGCCCGTCATCGACAGTGACGGACAGATGGTAGCTGGTGGGTACTTCCTTGCGGCCCAGTACGACATCGCCGCAGGCGACGGGATCGACCGGAACGATACCCCGTTCGCGATCGGTAAAGGCCAATGGTCCGATCATCCGGGCCGCCCTGTCCATGTGCAGGCGCATTGCCGGCGACTGCCCGGCGGCCTCCCGTTCCGCCGTTTCCGCTCTGCTCAGGGTCTTGCAGGTGCCGGGGTAAAGCGGTCCGTCAGGCCCGTGCGGCGCGCTGGCGGATGCCGCGATTTCCTTGCGTGTACAGAAACACGGATAGATCAGCCCGCCTTCCTCCAGCGAATGCAGGAAGTGGTCGTACAGGTCGAAATGCTCCGACTGCCGGCGCACCGGTCCGTCCCATTCAATACCCAGCCATTCCAGATCGCGGTAAATGGCGTCTTCGAATTCTGGCCGGCACCGTCCCCGGTCGATATCCTCGATCCGTAGCAGAAACCGGCCGCCGGCTTTTCTTGCCGCCTGTTCCGCAAACAGGGCTGAATAGGCGCTGCCGAGGTGCAGCAAACCGGTCGGGCTCGGGGCGAACCGTGTCGTCACCGGCGGCATGTTCGGTTGAACGCCGAAAGAGGGGGGTATGTCCGTCATCGATCCCGACTTGCTTTTTCGCGCCGGCAAAGTCAACTGGATGATCAGAGGGCGCTATGATTGACGAATCCATGATTCGAACCGGCCTTGCAGCGCTGTCGGCCTGCGACGACGACCTGCGGCGCGGTGTCGAACAGGTAGGGCTCCCGGCGCCCCGCGGCCGGGATCGCGGTTTCGGGTCGCTGTTGGCGGCCATCGTTTCCCAGCAGGTGTCGAAAGAGGCCGCCGCAGCGATCTGGGGCAGGGTACAGAGCCTGATGCCGACTGGGTCGCCGGGGGAACTGCTGTCGCATGACGATGATGCCTTACGCGGCGCCGGGCTATCACGACCGAAAATCATCTATGCAAGGGGGCTGGCTACCGCGATCGATACCGGTGAGCTGGACATGGACGCGTTGGCCGGGATGGAGGACGAAGCGGTTATCGAAGCCCTGTCGTCACTGAAGGGAATCGGCCGCTGGACGGCGGAAGTCTACTGCCTGCATGCGCTGGGTCGTCCCGATATCTTTCCCGCCGACGACCTTGCGCTGCTGGAAGCCCTGCGGCGGCTGAAAGGCCTGGAAGACCGCCCCAAACCGAAACAGGCGCGCGACCTCATCGCACACTGGTCTCCCTGGCGGAGCGTCGGGTCGGTTTTTCTTTGGCATTACTACCGGGGCGCGCCGCAATAGCGTATGATGACTTGGCATGACTGGGCGGCGTTGGAAAGAACATGGCATTTAGCTTACAAAATGATGATAATTTCAGACCGGTAGACGCTAAAACTTGTGTATAAAAAAGGAATCCGTCTAGTATTTGTCCATCATTCAAGTAAGCGCGTTGACCGTTACCTAATCGACGCAAGAAAAAGGATGGTAAAGTATGACGGTCGCATTTGAACAACAGCCCACTCTGGTGTTGAACGCCGACTTTCGACCGTTGAGCTATTTTCCTCTTTCTCTCTGGTCATGGCAGGACACGGTGAAAGCCGTAATCGCCGACCGGGTTTCGGTTCTCAGCGAATACGACACCCAGATCCACAGCCCCAGTTTTGCGATGGCCCTGCCCAGCGTTATCGCGCTTCGCGACTATATTAAGCCCGGCAAGAAGCCGGCCTTTACACGGTTCAATGTTTTCCTGCGCGACCGGCTGGTGTGTCAGTATTGCGGCGAACCCTATCCTGCGCATGAACTGACATTCGATCACGTCGTGCCGCGCAGTCAGGGCGGTCGCACGACATGGCAGAATGTGGTTTCCGCCTGTTCCGCCTGTAACCTTCGCAAGGGCGGCAGAACGCCCCGGCAGGCAGGCATGCCGCTGCTGGCCGATGCGGTGGAACCCAGCACCTATGTGCTGCTTGAGCACGGCCGGTCCTTCCCGCCGAACTTCCTGCATGAAAGCTGGAACGATTACCTGTACTGGGATACCGAGCTGGAACGGTAAGGCCGCTTCCGGTGCGCGATTCACATTTGCTTTGCCTGAGAAATGGGATTGGTTTATTCCGGTTCCTGCATGGTGAAAATTCCTGACATTGACGACAAAGGGTTACGGCAATCGCTCTGGGCGGCGACCGCCGAGCCAGCGCCTGATTGCCCGCCGCTTGCCGGAGTGAGAAAGGCCGATGTGCTGGTTGTCGGCGCGGGTTTCACGGGCCTGTCTGCAGCCTTGCATCTGGCTGAAAAGGGTGTCGATGTCGTCGTTCTTGAAGCGGTCGAGCCGGGTTGGGGCGCGTCGGGCCGCAACGGCGGCCAGGTCATTTCAGGACTGAAAGACAATCTGGGCGGACTGGAAAAACAGTTCCGACCGGAACAGATCGAGCGGATGAAGGCGTTTGCCCGCACGACGGCCGATACGCCCTTCGATCTGATCGAACGCCATGGCATTGAATGCGATGCGGTGCGCGCCGGCTGGATCCAGGGCGCTCACGGCCCGGCAGCCGCAGACCAGATGCGCCGGAAGGCTGAAACGCAGGCCGCTGCCGGCGGCGATGTCGCCTTCCTCAACGCTGATGAGGTGGAAGGGCTGACAGGCACAGGCTGGTATCATGGTGCATTTCTCGATCGTCGCGGCGGTACTTTGCAGCCGTTGAGTTATGCTCGCGGGTTGGCGAGGGCGGCGATCGCCGCCGGGGCCGACATCTATGGTCAATCACCCGTCTCCACGCTTGAAAAGCAGAATGGCGCATGGCTCGCGAAAACGGAATCCGGCGCATCCTGCCGCGCCGGGAAGGTGCTGCTGTGCACCAACGGATACTCCGATCTTGCGAATCTTGTGCCGCAGATCACTCAGTCGGTCGTGCCGTTCTACAGCTACCAGTGCGCGACGGCTCCTCTTTCTGACAATCTGCGCAAATCGATTCTGACAGAGGGGCACGGCGTTTCGGAAACCCGGCGCGTCCTGAGCTACTTCAGGCTCGATTCCGAAGGCCGGTTCCTTTTGGGCGCGCGCGGTGCAATGGACGGATCGCTAGAACATTCCGCGTTCAACCTCGCCCGCGAGCGGCTGGCTCAGCTTTTTCCGGTGCTGCGTGACGAGCCGCTGGAATATTTCTGGAACGGTCGCGTCGCCATAACGTCCGACCATCTGCCCCGGTTCGTCGAACCGTCGCCCGGTCTGTATGCGGCTTTGGGCTGGAATGGCAGGGGGGTGGCGATGACCAGCGCGATGGGACCGGCGCTCGCCGACTGGCTAACCGGTGCGCCGGGAGAAGACCTGCCGATCCCGGTGACGAAGGTTCGGCCGATTCCCTTTCACGGTCTGCGCCTTGTGGCGGCGCAGGCGATTGTAAGCTGGAGCGATTTTCAGGATAAACGGGAACGAAACCGTTCGGCCTGATAAAAACTATCAGATACGTTCCGACAGCCAGATCGCCAGTTTTGATGCGCGTTTGATGGTTGCGCTGAGAACGGGATAGCCAACGGCCTGTTCCGCGCCGTGCTCGTAACCGATATCCCGGTGTTCCAGCTCCTCAGCACGAAATTCCTCGATTGTGGTTTTAAGCGCGGCTTCATTCTTGTCCAGACGCTTCGCCTGGGCGGCGTAATGTTCGTCGATAACCTCTTCAACCGCGACCGTGCAGGCCATGGCGGCCTTTTCACCCATCATTGCGGTGGCTGCGCCGAGGGCGTATCCGGCGACATGCCAGACCGGGGTCAGTGCCGTCGGACGGACTCTGCGATCGACGATCAGTTTATTGAATGTGTCGAGATGGCGTTGTTCCTGTTCCGCCATTTCGCGGATGACGGGGCCGCTCGGTTTGTCGGCAAGAATCGAAAGCTGGCCGGCATATATTCGGGCGGCGCCGTATTCGCCGGCCTGATCGACGCGAATCATCGCATCGACATCGCGCGCCGGTTTCGGGTCGCCCGGCAAATAGGCCGGGCCCGGTCGAGGTTCGTTCCTTTTGTCGGTCGCGCTCATGGTCGCCCTCCGCTACGCAGCACCGCCAGAACGTAGGCCCCGGTCGCCAGCGATATCAGCGCATTATAGGCTGCCATCGACAGGCCGAAAAAGGACCATGCCACTTCGTCGCACCGAGGCGGCGGCGCTTCGGTCAGCATGGATGAAAGATCGGACAGGCTGGTTGGCAGGGAAGACCCGCTGCATGTCGCCGGTCCTTCCCAGTATCCGTATTCAACGCCGACATGATACCCGGCCACACCAGCCCCCGCCAATATGCACAAAGTGGCCAGGCCGCTGGCCAGGTTTTGAAGTCGCGGTTGTCGTTTCATGTAGAAGGCGGCGGCGGAAATGCCGAGGGCGACCCACCAGGCAAGGCGCTGGTACTGGCACAACTGACACGGCGCAAGCCCTTCGACATATTCGAAATAATAGGCGCTTCCCAGCATCGAGGCGCTGGTCAACAGAATCAGCAGCGGCATACAGGCCGGCAGCAACCATGTTTCCGCATCAAGCAGTTTGTTCATAAGCCGAACTTCCGATCTACAAGGCGAACTTCAACGCGATAAACCCGCCGACCAGCAGTATGAAGAATATTGCCGTCATAAGGCCGAACCGTTCCTCGATCAATCGCCGGACACTGGGACCAAAGCGCCAGAGCAGCGCTGCGACGAGAAGAAATCTTACCCCCCTGCTACCTAAGGACGCCAGCATGAAGGTTGTAAAATCCAGATGCAACGCGCCGGAGGCAATCGTCACGATTTTGTAAGGCAGGGGGGTTAGCCCGCCGCCAATAACGATAAGCCAGCCATGTTCTGCAAATGCGGCTGACAGATCGTCCAGCGCATCGACATGTCCATAAAATTCAATGATGGGCAGGCCGACCGTATCCATCAAGCCATAGCCGATCAGGTATCCGAAAGCGCCGCCGACGACGCTGGCGATCGTGCAGATACCGGCAATCCGGAAAGCGCGATGCCGGGCGGCCAGAACAAGCGGTATCAGCAAAACATCCGGCGGGATCGGAAAGAAGCTGCTTTCAACAAAGGAAATGAACGCCAGCCACCAGACCGCATGCCGGTGCCCTGCAAGACTCATCGTCCAGTCGTACAGCCGCCGAAGCGGCGAAAGAAGTGCCTGGACCATGTTCCGGTTTCCTCGAGAAAGGGTGTGGATCGTTGTCCCGAATTTTGCGCAACTATTCAACCCGGCAATTTACCGCGCCCGAGCGGCTACCTATTTGTGCGCTTTTTAACAACCAGCCCTTGCTCGCGAATCGTGTTTCATGTACCAAAGATCAAGGAATTGCGGGGATTTTTGTCCCGGTGCCCATGGTCATGTCGAAGTTTGCGGCGGAACGGTGCAGGGGTTACGCAAGATCTCTGTGGTATAGAGCATAATACTCACATGCGGTAATTTGTTGGGTGGTCTCACGCTTTTGTTCACTTAAGGGGACATAATTAATGGCACGTAATAAAATTGCGCTTGTCGGCGCAGGAAATATCGGTGGTACGCTGGCGCTGCTTGCAGGGCTGAAGGATCTTGGCGACGTCGTTCTGTTCGACATTGTCGACGGCGTCCCTCAGGGCAAGGCATTGGACATCGCACAGAGCGCGCCTGTCGAAGGCTTCGACGCCTCAATGAAAGGCGCCAATTCCTACAGCGCGATCAAGGGCGCGGATGTCGTGATCGTGACGGCGGGCGTTGCCCGAAAGCCGGGCATGAGCCGCGATGACCTGATCGGTATCAACACAAGCGTCATGAAGTCGGTCGGCGAGGGCATCAAGAAGAATTGCCCGAACGCGTTCGTTATCTGCATCACCAACCCGCTCGACGTGATGGTAGGTGTCCTGCAGCGGGCTGCCGGGTTGCCGACCAACAAGGTTGTCGGCATGGCCGGCGTTCTGGATTCAGCCCGGTTCCGGTGCTTCCTGGCGGAAGAATTCCGGGTGTCGGTCGAAGACGTCACGGCATTTGTTCTGGGCGGTCACGGCGACACGATGGTGCCGCTGGTTCGATATTCGACCGTCGCCGGTATTCCAGTTCCGGATCTTCTCAAAATGGGCTGGTCAACCAAGAAGCGTATTGCCGACATCGTTCAGCGGACGCGGGACGGCGGTGCTGAAATCGTCGGTTTGCTGAAAACCGGTTCGGCTTTCTATGCGCCGGCGTCCTCCGCGATCGAAATGGCCGAATCCTATCTGAAGGATAAAAAGCGCCTGCTGCCGTGTGCGGCGTTCTGCAACGGCCCGTACGGCCTCAAAGGTATCTATGTCGGCGTGCCGGTCGTGATCGGCGCGGGCGGTGTCGAACGGATTGTCGAGATCAAACTGTCGGCGCCGGAACGCAAGATGTTCCAGAAATCGGTCGATGCGGTCGTTACGCTGAATGCAGTTGTCGCAAAGCTGCAAAGCAGCGGCGGCAAGACGACGGCGAAGAAGGCGTCCGGCAAAAAAGCGTCGGCGAAGAAGTCTGCGGCCAAAAAGGCATCTGCCAAGAAAGCATCCACAAAGAAAGCCGCTTCGAAGAAGGCCGCGGCCAAGAAATCTCCGGCCAAGAAGGCTGCGGCGAAGAAGGCGGCGGTGAAAAAGTCAGCCGCCAAGAAATCGCCGGCGAAAAAGGCAACCGCCAAAAAGGCTTCGGCAAAGAAAGCAGCATCGAAAAAGTCGGTTGCCAGAAAGACCTCGGCGAAGAAGTCCGCCGCCCGCAAGGCGCCGGCCAAGAAGGCAAGCGCAGCGAAAGCCGCACCGGCTTCAACGTCGTAAGCGGCAGGAAGTGACCGCATGGGCTTCGGTCCATGCGGTTACGTTTCGGGCGACGGGAATGTCGCACGTTGTTTATTCGATACATTCAATCGCGGGGATGAACGCTGAGCCGTCGCGGGTCCGATAGGTCCGAGGCCGATCGCCTCTACGACAAGGCCGCCCGCGCCATGGCTGACGGCGATGGTCAGGCAACGCTTGCCGCTCTCCGGTCCGCTCTCGCCGACGATCCCGGTCACGTCTCGTCTCTGACCCTCATGGCGCAACTGGCGCATGCATCGGGGTCGCTCGAGACGGCGTGCTCCCTGATGCAGCGCGCCGCACAGCACGATCCCGAGAATGCGAAAACCCTGTACACCTGCGGCGCCCTGTTGCTGGCGCTGGACCGGCTGGACGAGGCCGAGCCCCCTCTGAAAGAGGCCGTGCGGCTTGACGGGCAACTGGCGGAAGCGGCGGTGGCGTTGGGAAACCTGTCACGCGCCAGGGGCCTCTGGTCGGATGCTGCAGGCTGGTATGAACAGGCCCTGCGCGTCCGGCCGAGCCTGTCGGAGGTGGAAACCAATCTCGGGGCGGTTAAGCTGTCTCAAGGTGAACAGGATGCGGCCATTCGCCATCACCGCAACGCCATCGACCTGAAGCCGGATTTCGATCTGGCGCATCATAATCTGCTGCTGTCGCTGCACTACAGTGACGCCATTCCGGCAGTGGATGTGTTCGACGCGCATCGGCGCTGGGGCATCGCGGCTGAAACCGCGATAACGCCGCTATCGCTTATGGCGACAGCCGACGACCCGGACCACCCGATCCGCCTCGGCTTCGTATCGCCTGATTTTAACAACCACCCGGTAAGCCAGTTTTTCCTGTCGTATCTGCTGGGCCGTAAGGGCGGGGTGGGATCGGTTACGCTCTACAGCGCCAGCGCGAAAAAAGACCAGATCACGAAAGCGCTGATGGAAAACTGCGACACGTTCAGGCAGGTGGAAAAGCTGACCGATGCCGATCTTGCAAAGACCGTCCGGGATGACCGGATCGACATTCTGGTCGATCTTTCCGGCCATACGGCGGGTACCCGCATCAAGGCGTTCGCGTTTCAGCCCGCGCCGGTGCAGGCAACCTGGATCGGTTATCCGGACACGACGGGGCTAAGCCGGGTCGGCTACCGGTTGACGGACGATGTGGCCGATCCCGCCGGCGAAGCAGACGGCCTGGCGACGGAAACGCTGATCCGGCTTCCGGGCGGGTTTCTGTGTTATCACCCGTCCGATGACGCGCCCGATGTGATGGAAAAGCCCGTCGACGGACGGCCGGTTACGTTTGCCTCCTTCAACAATCTGTCGAAAGTGACCGCCGATGCCGTCGCGCTTTGGGCAGAAATTCTTTCCCGGGTTCCCGACAGCCGACTTATGATTAAGGCGCGGTCGCTGAACGACGACCCAACCTGCGACCGGCTGCTGAACAGGTTTGTCGGGCTGGGAATTGCGCCGGATCGAATCGATATTCGGCGGCACACGGTCGGTATGGCCGCGCATTACGGCACCTTTAATGACGTCGATATCGCGCTCGACACGTTTCCCTATAACGGAACGACGACGACTTGCGATGCTTTGTGGATGGGGGTTCCTGTCGTCAGTCTGTTGGGCGACCGGCACGCCGGCCGGGTTTCGGCCAGTTTCCTGAAACGGCTGGATTTGGACGACTGGATTGCGGCGAGCCCGAAAAACTATGTCGATATCGCGGTGTCGGCCGCCTCGAACCGCGACGGTTTGTCCGTGCTTCAACGCTCGCTGCGGGCGCGGATGGCGGCGTCTTCGCTGGTCGATTGTGAATCTTTCGCGAAAAATATCGATGCTGCTTTTCGAACCATGTGGCGCATGGCATGTACGGATTAGCGGTAATCTTCTCCGTATCGCTTGTTGCGCGTCATCGACAGGCTGTTAAAGTAAGTCACGTATGAGGACCGTTCGGTCATTTCGGGGACAGAAATTCGCGAATCGAAAAAACAGACAAAGAATGAATTGGATAGGGCGGGCTGGCACGAACCAGCCGTCTTTGGCTAAGCCGCCTCCCGACCGTGTACGGAAGCATTATCGAATATCATATGGGGAAGTCGTGGAATCATGAACATCCATGAGTATCAGGCAAAGGAACTACTGCGCCGGTTCGGCGTTGCGGTTCCTGACGGAAGCGTGGCGCACACAGTCGACGAGGCAGTGCAGGCCGCGAACGAAATGGGGGGCCCGATCTGGGTTGTGAAGTCGCAGATTCACGCCGGCGGCCGCGGCGCCGGCCGGTTCAAGAACGGCGACCCCGATAAAGGCGGCGTCCGGGTCTGCAAGTCGATAGACGATGTCCGGGAAGCGGCGAAAGCCATGCTCGGGAATACGCTGGTAACGAAACAGACGGGTGACGACGGCAAGCAGGTCAATCGCCTGTATATCGAAGACGGATGCGATATCGCCCGGGAAATGTACCTGTCGGTCCTGCTCGACCGGGCGAAAAGCCGGGTAACCATCATGGCGTCCACCGAAGGCGGTATGGATATCGAAACCGTGGCGCACGAAACGCCGGAGAAGATCATTCATGTGTCGATCGACCCGGCAACCGGCATTTCCGGGTTTCATTGCCGGCGGGTCGCTTTTGCGCTGGGGCTTGAAGGGGCGCAGATTAAGAGTTGCACGAAGTTCCTGACGGCAATGTACAAGGCTTATGTCGAACTCGACGCCAGTCTGGTGGAAATCAATCCGCTTGTCGTTACCGGGGCGGGTGAGGTGATTGCGCTCGATGCGAAGATGAATTTCGATGACAACGCTTTGTACCGGCATCCCGACGTCGCGGAAATGCGCGACGAGACGGAAGAAGACCCGGCGGAACTGGAAGCCGGCAAGCACGAGCTCAACTATATCAAGCTCGATGGATCGATCGGCTGCATGGTCAACGGCGCCGGTCTTGCCATGGCGACGATGGACATCATCCAGTTGAAAGGCGGGTCGCCCGCGAACTTTCTCGATGTCGGCGGCGGCGCAACGGCGGAACGCGTTACAAAGGCGTTCAAGATCATCCTGTCCGATCCGAACGTGCAGGGCATTCTGGTCAATATCTTCGGCGGCATCATGCGCTGCGACGTCATCGCCGAAGGCGTGGTCGCCGCCTCGCGCGAGGTCAATCTTTCGGTGCCGCTGGTTGTGCGGCTGGAAGGGACCAACGTGCAGCAGGGCAAGAAAATCATGGCGGAATCCGGCTTGCCGATTATTTCCGCGGACAACCTGGAAGAAGCGGCGGTCAAGGTCGTCGCCGCCGTGAAGGAGGCGAACTGATGGCCGTTCTCGTCGATAGAAACACGAAAGTCATCTGCCAGGGGTTCACCGGCTCGCAGGGCACGTTCCATTCAGAGCAGGCGATCGCCTACGGCACGCAGATGGTCGGCGGCGTGACGCCGGGCAAGGGCGGCGGCAAGCATCTCGACCTGCCGATCTTCAACACCGTTTACGATGCGAAGGAAGCCACCGGCGCGAACGCCACGGTGATCTACGTGCCGCCGCCTTTCGCAGCGGACGCGATCATCGAGGCCATTGATGCGGAGATGGAACTGGCCGTGTGTATCACGGAAGGCATACCGATTGCCGACATGGTGCGGGCGAAGCGGGCGCTAGCCGGATCGAAAACCCGGCTGATCGGCCCGAACTGCCCCGGCATCATCACGCCGGACCAGTGCAAGATCGGCATTATGCCGGGCCATATCCACAAACCGGGCAAGATCGGCGTCGTGTCGCGGTCGGGCACGCTGACCTATGAAGCGGTGGCGCAGACCACGGCTGCGGGTCTGGGTCAGACGACCTGTATCGGTATTGGCGGCGACCCGGTGAACGGCACGAATTTCATCGACTGTCTGGAACTGTTCTTGGCTGACGATGAAACTGAAGGCGTGATCATGATTGGTGAAATCGGTGGAACAGCGGAAGAAGAAGCCGCCGAGTTCGTCAAGGCGTCGAAAACCAAAAAGCCGGTTGTCGGATTCATCGCCGGTCTGACGGCGCCCCCCGGAAAGCGGATGGGGCATGCCGGGGCGATCATCTCCGGCGGCCAGGGTACGGCGGAATCGAAAATCGACGCCATGAAAAGCGCCGGTATCCACGTTTCCGAAAGTCCGTCCGGGCTGGGGTCGACCATGCTGAAGGCAATGGGCGGCTAAAGGCAGACGGCGAAATTCATTGGGAGAGTGTCGGACATGAGCATGCTGGACGATTACATCGGGAACACGACCCCTCTGTATCAAGGCAACGAAACCTACGTTGCTGAACTGTATCAGCGATACCTGGAAGACCCGGAGAAGGTCGATACGAGCTGGAAGGCTTTCTTCGACGAACTGGAAGACGGCGATCTGGATTTCCTGTCCGGATATCGTGGCGGAAGCTGGTCGCCCCGGACGACCCATGTGATCGGCGAAACCGTCGAGGGCAGTCTTTCGGACGGCCTGATGGAAGCGGCGCGCGAGGACAATCCCTACGATGCGTTGCTGAAGCAGTTGCAGAAAGCAGGCGGGCCGTCTGCATCGTCCAGCGATATCCGCCAGGCGACCCTGGATTCAATTCGTGCCCTGATGCTGATCCGCGCCTATCGCATGCGCGGCCACATGCTGGCGAATCTGGATCCGCTGGGATTGACGGAGCGGGAAGAGCATCCGGAACTGGACCCGAAATCGTACGGGTTCGAAGAGAAGGATTATGGCCGTCCGATTTTTCTTAACTATTACCTCGGGCTCGAATCCGGAACGCTGACCGAAATCCTGCGTGTTTGTAAAGACACTTATTGCAGCACCATCGGTATCGAGTTCATGCATATCCAGCATCCGGCGGCGAAGTCGTGGATTCAGGAACAGATCGAAGGCCGCCGCGAACACAGTTACTGCAGCGAGGATGAAAAGCGCGCCATTCTGGACCAGTTGACCCAGGCCGATATCTTCGAATCCTACCTGGACAAGAAATATCGCGGGACGAAACGGTTCGGGCTCGACGGCGGGGAATCGCTTGTTCCGATGATCGAGCAGATGTTTTCCCGAGGGTCGGAACTGGGTCTCCAGGAAGTTGTGATCGGCATGGCGCATCGTGGCCGCCTGAACGTTCTGGCGAACACGATGAAGAAACCGTATCGCGCGATTTTTGCGGAATTCGAAGGCCTGGTGACAAACCCGGAAGATGTCCAGGGGTCGGGAGACGTTAAATATCACCTCGGAACATCCGCCGACCGGGAATACAACGGCCGTTTCGTGCATTTGTCGCTGACGGCGAATCCAAGCCATCTTGAAGCCGCGAATACGGTGGTTCTCGGAAAGGTGCGGGCGAAGCAGCGGCAGCGCGGCGACAACCTGCAACGCGAAAAGGTCATGGGGCTTCTGCTGCATGGCGACGCCGCCTTTATCGGACAGGGCATTGTCGCGGAAACCTTCCTGTTGTCGCAACTCGACGGCTACAAGACGGGCGGTACCATTCATATCGCCATCAACAATCAGATCGGGTTTACGACGGCTCCCTCGAAATCGCGCTCGTCGCCCTATTGTTCCGACATGGCGAAAACCGTTGACGCACCGGTATTCCACGTAAACGGGGATGACCCGGAGGCTTGTGTGCGGGTCGCGAAGCTGGCCATCGAATACCGCCAGCGTTTCAAGAGCGATGTCGTCATCGACATGTGGTGCTATCGCCGCCATGGGCACAATGAAGGCGACGAACCGATGTTCACCCAACCGCTGATGTACAAGCGGATCGCCGAACATCCGCGTGTCCGCGAAGTCTATGCAAAGCGTCTGGAACAGGAAGGATCGGTGCCGCCGGGAACCGGTGAACAGGTCGTCAAACAGTTCGAGACGCATCTCGACGAACAGTACGACGCGCGAAACTCGTTCAAGGCGAACAAGGCGGATTGGCTTGAAGGCAAGTGGGCCGGCATGACCATCGCGTCCGGCGACGCCAGGCGCGGTGAAACCGGCGTTGAAATGGAATTGCTGAAAGAGGTCGGCTACAAGATTTCCGAAATTCCGCAGAACTTCAATCTGAACAGCAAGATCGCCAGACAGATGAAGGCGAAGCGGGAATCCATCGAAACCGGCAAGGGGATCGATTGGGGCACTGCGGAAGCCCTCGCCTACGGGTCGCTGCTGTGTGAGTCGACCAAGATCCGTCTTTCGGGTGAGGACTGCGAACGCGGTACATTCTCGCATCGGCACGCCGTGCTGATCGATCAGGAAACCGAAGACCGCTATGTTCCGCTGAACAATATCAGAATGGGACAGGCGCCGTTTGTGGTGATCGACAGCCCGTTATCCGAATTCGGGCTGCTCGGCTACGAATACGGCTATGCCAGCGCCGAGCCGCATTCCCTTGTCATCTGGGAGGCCCAGTTCGGCGACTTCGCGAATGGCGCGCAGGTCATCATTGATCAGTTCATCGCCTCGGCGGAATCGAAATGGCTTCGGATGTGCGGCCTGGTTATGCTGCTGCCGCATGGTTACGAAGGGCAGGGGCCTGAACATTCAAGCGCGCGCCTTGAACGGTATCTGCAGCTTTCGGCGGAAGATAACTGGCAGGTCTGCAACATCACGACGCCGGCCAATCTGTTTCACGCCATGCGCCGGCAGGTTCGCCGGGCGTTCCGCAAACCGCTTGTTATCATGTCCCCGAAATCTCTGCTGCGGCACAAGATGTGCGTGTCTGACCTTGATGAGATGGGGCCGGGGCAGACCTTCCACCGCGTCCTTTGGGACCATGGCGAGATGGAAAAGCGGATGGCCCCGGATAAGAAGATCAAGCGGGTCGTCCTGTGTTCCGGCAAGGTTTATTTCGATCTGTTGCAGGAACGCGATGCGAGAGGTCTCGACGATGTCTATCTGATGCGGGTCGAGCAATTGTATCCGTGGCCGGACGAGGCGCTGACCGTGGAACTGAAGCGGTTCCCGCAGGCCGAAGTTATCTGGTGTCAGGAAGAACCTGAGAACAACGGTGCCTGGTTCTTTGTCGATCGGCGGCTTGAAATGGTTCTGATCGAAACCGGCAATACGTTCTCGACCCGGCCCCGCTATGTCGGACGTCCGGAAGCGGCCGCACCGGCGACCGGCATCGCAACCCGCCATCGCCGCGAACAGGAAGCTCTTGTGAATGAAGCGCTGACCGTTGAAAGCACGTTCAAAAAGGCTGCTTCCGCAAAACCGAAAAAAGCGACAGCCAAAAAAGCGACAGCCAAAAAATCATCGGCCAAAAAAGCAGCCGGAAAGAAAGTATCGACATCGCGCCGGTCATGATGGCGGGCGGCGGTGCTTAAAATGGACGAACCGTTGAGGTTCAACAAAACGGAGCGAGAATGATGGCGACTGATATTGTGGTGCCGACGCTGGGAGAATCCGTCAGCGAAGCGAGCGTCATGAAGTGGTTTAAACAGGAAGGCGATGCCGTCGCCGTCGACGAACCGCTGGTCGAACTGGAAACCGACAAGGTTACGGTAGAGGTGCCGTCGCCGGTCGCCGGATCGATATCGAAAATCGTGGCGGACGAAGGCAGCGATGTCGAAGTCGGGGCGTTGCTGGCGGTTGTCGAGGAAGGCGCGGCCGGGAAGGAGAAACCCGCGGCGGCCGAAGCGAAAAAGGAAGCCGCGCCGGAACCTGAACCAGCGAAAGCGGCCGAAGCGGAAAAACCGGCTGCTCCCGCTGCATCGCCGGCTGAAAATGAGACCCTGTCACCGGCTGTTGCCAAGATGGTTGCCGAAAACAATCTCGATCCGAAATCGATTCCGGCCACCGGGCCGAAAGGTAACCTGACCAAGGAAGACGTTCAGAACTATCTGTCCGGCGCCTCGAAGGCGGCGCCCGCCAAGGCCGCCGCCCCGGTGAAATCCGTCGGTGGGCCGAAGCCGGCCACGCCGACCTATGAACCGATGCCGGACCGGCCAATGGATACGCGCGGCGAAGAGCGGGTGAAGATGACCAAGCTTCGCAAGGTCATCGCGACCCGCCTGAAGGAAGCCCAGAACACGGCGGCGATGCTGACGACCTTTAACGAGGTCGATATGACGGCGCTGATGGATCTGCGCAAGGACTACAAGGACAAGTTCGAGAAGAAGCACAATGTGAAGCTCGGCTTCATGAGTTTCTTCGTGAAGGCGGCGATTATCGCGCTGAAGGAATTGCCGGCGGTGAATGCCGAAATCTACGGCGATGAGGTTATCTACAAGAACTACTACGACATCGGCATCGCGGTCGGCACGCCACAGGGGCTTGTCGTTCCGGTGCTGCGGGACGCCGACAAACTGTCCTTTGCGGATATCGAAGGGTCTATCGCCGATTTCGGCCGCCGCGCCCGCGACGGCAAGCTGACGATGGCTGAAATGATGGGCGGCACCTTTACGATCACCAATGGCGGCGTGTTCGGGTCGCTGCTGTCGACGCCGATCATCAACCCGCCGCAATCGGGTATTCTGGGCATGCATACGATCAAGAAGCGCCCGATTTGCGATGCGACCGGCAATATCGTGGTCGGCAACATGATGTATCTGGCGCATTCCTATGACCACCGCATTATCGACGGCCGGGAAGCGGTTACCTTCCTGGTTCGCATGAAAGAATGCATTGAAGATCCTGCACGTTTGTTGATCGACGTCTGACCGGCGGACTGCATTCGTGTCGAGACTGAGCGAACAGGAACCGGAAACGTCGCCGGTTGAATCGTGCGATCCCGTCGCGATGGTTGTCACTCCAAAGCCGTCCGATATCGGCGCGTTCGAGGTTCGCCGCGCCCTGCCTTCGGCGAAATGCCGGTCGCTTGGCCCGTTCGTTTTTCTCGATCAGATGGGCCCCGCTGAACTGACACCGCAAACCCTTCTGGATGTCCGGCCTCATCCGCATATCGGGCTGTCGACGGTAACCTGGATGCTGACCGGTGAAATCATGCATCGCGACAGCCTCGGCTCGGCGGAGGTGATCCGGCCGGGCGAACTGAACTGGATGACGTCGGGGTCCGGCATCGTACATTCGGAACGCACGCCCCCGCATCTGCGGGACCGGAAGTCACCGCTGTTCGGCGTGCAATGCTGGGTCGCCCTGCCGGCGGACAAGCAGGAAATCGCACCGGCATTCGTTCACTATGCCGCCGGCGATATTCCGGTTTACGAGTCGAAAGGCGTCCGCGCCATCGTCGCGATCGGTTCGGCATGGGAACTAACCTCGCCGGTCGAACCCGTTTCCGAAACGATGTTACTGCAGATCGATCTGGAAGCCGGTGCAACCGTTACCCTGCCGAACGACTATCAGGAACGCGGCATTTACCTTCTGACAGGCAGGGTGTCGCTAGCCGGCGAAACCTTCGATCCTGAGCGCCTGCTGATCCTGAACGAAGGCGATACCGTCTCGGTTACCGCCCTGGATCCGGCCTGTTTCATGATGCTCGGCGGTGCGCCGCTGGACGGCCCGCGTCATATGTACTGGAACTTCGTTCATACCGATAGGGAGCGGATCGAGAAAGCCAAGGAAGACTGGACCGGACGCCGCTTTCCCGTTGTTCCGGGGGACGACACCGAATGGATTCCGCTGCCCGGCACATGACGTCAAAAGCCGAAGAACTGACCGGACGCGACGCGTTTCGCGCCGGATTGACCGATGGCCTGGGTATACCCGGACTGGGTCTTTTCGTCTCGATGATGGGGTTCGGAGCGATCGCTCTGGAAGCCGGGTTGGGGCCGTGGGTAACGTTTCTGACCACGGTTTTTGTCTGGGGTCTGCCGGGTCAGGTCGCTTTCGCCGAGCTGTACGGATCCGCCGCCGGCTGGTTTGCCCTGTTCGTGGCGGTAACGCTCGCCAACATGCGGATGTTGCCGATGACGGCATCCGGCCTGCCGATGATGCACCTTCGCGGCCATGGAATAGGCTTTGCCGGCCGGTGTCTGGCGGCGCAGTTTCTGGCGATTACTGGCTGGGCGCATCTGGCGATCGCGACTGAAAGATACAAGCCGGTCTGCATCCTTCCCTACTACATCGGGCTGTCGATCGTCATCTATACCTGTGCGCTTATCGGCACGATGGTCGGGTACTATCTGAACGATTTCGCATCGGACACGGCAACGCGGATCGCGGTGTTTTCGACCCCCATCTACCTGATCCTGATGGTGGCGGGTGCGCGTCGTGTGATGAACCAGTGGGCGGTCGGTCTGGGTATCGCGTTCTGTCCGCCGCTGTATCTTGTTATCGGCGACTGGTCGGTGATGGTCGCCGGTCTGCTGGGCGGTACGGCCGCTTTTCTGGCGAAACGTCAAAAGGACGCCCCCTA
The DNA here is from genome assembly GCA_040222995.1 of Alphaproteobacteria bacterium. Taxonomy (GTDB): domain Bacteria; phylum Pseudomonadota; class Alphaproteobacteria; order UBA8366; family Aestuariispiraceae; genus JAVKBW01. Next base: position 74,726 of record JAVKBW010000036.1, read on the forward strand.
TGTTTAGCGGCGCCGATCTCGATAGCTGGGCCTGGGGCGCGCTGGGGCTTGCGGTGCTGGCGACATTCGTCTGGCGCTTTGTCGGCGTGCTGGCCGCGGGGCGGATACAGCCCGACAGCGCGGTCTTCGACTGGGTCAGCGCCGTCGCCTATGCCATGGTTTCGGGGTTGATGGTTCGTATCGTGCTGTTTCCGACCGGGTCGATTGCGGAGACGCCGCTGCTTGACCGGGCTATCGGTCTGATCATCGCCGTCGCTGTGTGGTACTGGCGCGGGAAATCGCTTTTCCCCGGCCTGTGCGCCGGGGTCGGCGCGTTTGCCATCCTGTTGCTGCTGCGGCGGCACGGCATACTCTGACTTTTCGGGGCAGTACCGGTTACAGTTCGTGACCCGGGTCAACCGGCGCTTCGTCTTCCGGCTCAACCTGTCCCGGTTTTGCGCGGCGGATTATGATATCGCCGTTCGGTAGCACTTCCGGCGCTTCATAGGTCGGGATTGCCAGCAGCATCAGTTCAATTGCATTGATGATCAGGCCGGCGCCTTCGCTGATCATTTCCTCGGGTTTCTGTTCCTCGGCAAACGCGGGAGCGGCGACGGACATAACCGAAACCGCTGCAAGCATTGATGAGGCGGCGATACTTGTGCGCATGCGCATGCTGGTAATCCTGCTGTCTGTTGTAAACGCTGGCAGATATATGGGGATCGATTGCGGCATAAGCGTGGCAAAGCCGGAAAATTCTTCGTGATTCTATCAGAAATTCAATTGTAACAAGATGTTAGTGTTACAAATTTTTTCTCGGGCTTTCCCTGCGAATGCTTTTCGGGCATTGTTCGGTCATTCTTGACAGGTCCGCCTGTTTGCAGCGTTCGAGGGGGAATGAGATGAGCGATACGGCTTACGATGTTGTGGTTATTGGCGGTGGTCCCGGCGGGTATGTCGCGGCGATCAGGGCAGCGCAACTGGGCCTCAAGACGGCATGCGTCGAAAAACGTAAAACGCTTGGCGGCACCTGCCTCAATATCGGTTGCATCCCTTCCAAGGCCCTTCTGCACGCATCCGAAGTGTTCGCCGAGGCACAACACGGTATGGACAAGCTGGGCGTCAGGGCCGGCTCGGTGAAGCTCGATCTAAAGACCATGATGGGCCACAAGGACAGCGTCGTCGGCGACAACGTCAAAGGCATCGAATTCCTGTTCAAGAAGAACAAGATCGACTGGCTGAAAGGTCACGGCGCGCTGAAATCCGAAACCGAAGTGGAAATCACCGATGGCCCGGACAAGGGCAAGGTTGTCGAAGCGAAGAACATCATCATTGCAACCGGTTCGGATTCGACGCCGTTGCCGGGTGTCGAGGTCGACGAGAAACAGATCGTGACGTCGACGGGCGCGCTTGAACTGACCAAGGTGCCGAAGCATCTGGTCGTTATCGGCGGCGGTGTGATCGGGCTTGAAATGGGGTCGGTATGGGCCCGTCTCGGTGCCAAGGTCACGGTTGTCGAATTCCTCGACCGCATCACCCCGGGGATGGACAAGGAAGTCTCCAAAACATTCCAGCGCATCTTGGCCAAGCAGGGCATGGATTTTAAGCTGTCGACCAAGGTCACCGGGGCGAAGAAGGCAAAGACCGGCGTCACGCTGACGGTCGAACCGGCTGCCGGCGGCGACGCGGAACAGATCAAGGCGGATATCGTGCTGCTGTCGATCGGCCGTATTCCGTATACGGACGGGCTGGGTCTCGACAAGGTTGGCGTCAAGACTGACAAACGGGGCGTCATCCAGGTCGACGATCACCTGCATACCGGCGTCGGGAATATCTACGCTATCGGCGATTGCGTGCCGGGCGCCATGCTGGCCCACAAGGCGGAAGACGAGGGCGTGCTTGTCGCGGAACAGATTGCCGGCCAGAAACCGCATATCAACTACGACGCCATTCCCAATATCGTCTATACCTGGCCGGAAGTCGCGTCGGTCGGCAAGACCGAAGAACAGCTTAAGGAAGCCGGCATCGACTACCGGACCGGCAAGTTTCCGTTTACCGCGAACGGCCGCGCCCGGGCGATGAACGCCACAGACGGGTTCGTCAAGATCCTGGCCGACAAGAAAACCGACAAGGTGCTTGGTTGTCACATCATCGGGCCGGATGCCGGAACCCTGATTGCGGAAATCGTGACGACCATGGAATTCGGCGGATCGTCTGAAGACGTGGCGCGGATTTGCCACGGACACCCGACCCTCAGCGAAGTCGTCAAGGAGGCGGCGCTGGCCGTCGACGGACGACCGATCCACATGTAGGACGGGCGAAAGAGTCCCGATTAACGCAAATGACTACCGAACAGGAAGATAAAGCGGCACGCCGTGTGTTGGCGCTCGGTTTTGCGGCTGCGGCTGCCGGTTTCCTGTTTCTGCCGGTCGGGGACGCGATCGGCAAATATCTCGGTGAAAGCGGCATGCCGGCAATTCAGGTCGGATGGGGCCGATGGCTTTTCCAGATGATCTTTCTGTTTCCTGTCGTGATGGTGCTGTACCGGAAACAGTTCTGGCCAATCCCTCGGTTCTGGCTGCAACTCGCGCGCGCCGGCGCGATGATCGGCGCGACCGTTACGTTCTTCTGGGGGATTGCGAGAATTCCGCTCGCGGACGCGACGGCGGTCCTGTTTATCGGACCGTTGCTAGTTGTCGTGTTATCGGCGTTGATTCTGAAAGAAAAGGTCGGTCCGCGCCGCTGGATCGCGGTGGGGATCGGCTTTGTCGGCATGCTGATTATCGTTCGGCCCGGAGCTGCCGGTTTCGATCCCAACATGCTGATCATCGTTGGAACGGCGTTCTGTTTTGGCATCTTTCTTGTTCTTAGCAGGATGCTGGCCGGGCTCGCGCCGACCCTGCTGGTAATGGTCTGGATGGGCGTTCTGGGCGTGGCGGTGACGACGGTCGGGTCGATCCCGGTCTGGATTGAGCCAACCGCCAATCAGTGGTTCGCCATGCTGTTGCTTGGTGCTGCAATGGCTTTCGGTCATTTTCTGGTTTTATGGGCCAGCGCGCGGCTGGAAGCTTCGGCAATGGCGGTGATGCCTTATCTGGAAATCGTATCTTCGACCACGATAGGGTTTTTCTACTTCGATCACTTTCCGGATCTGATGACCTGGATGGGATGCAGTCTTATCGTCGCCGCCGGTGTTTTTGTGGTGATCCGGGAACAGCGCCTCAACAAGCAGCCGGTTGCGCCGGTTGATACCGCGCTACCCTGATAAATCTTCAGCCGAACAGTTGGCCCGGCCCCATGCCCGCGGTCGGCAGACCGGCGAGGGTCAGCATATGCCATGCCAATGCCTGATTGCTTGTAACGACCGGCTTGCCGATACGCTTTTCCGCCTCGTCGATAACGCCGAAACACCTCAGGTTCGTGCAGGCGGCGAACACGCCATCAACATCGTCACGGTCGCCGATGTCGCACAGGGCGTCGAGAATCGACCGGGGTGAAATGCGCGCAACGACCCGGTCGTCTTCCTGCTCGAAGGACCCGAAGGCGGAGATTTCAAAGCCACTGTCTTGCAGAAGCCCCTGCATTTTTTCAGAAACCGCCGGCATGTAAGGGGTCAGCAGGCCGATACGCCTGATGCCCAGATGACGGCAGGCGGCAATCACGGCGCTGATCGGGTTGGTCGATTGCGCTGTCGGGTGATGCTCGGCAATCAGCTTTCCGACTTTTTCCGGCCCGATGGTCGTCGCGCCGGAGGTGCAGGCATAGGCGACTACATCCAGTCCGGCCGATGACGGCAGCAGCGATGCGCAGCGGGGCATTTCATCGGCCATCGCCTGCAGGGTTTCCAGCGATACGTCATTCGCATTGGGAATACGGCTGTGATACAGCGCGATGCCGTCCTTGTTGAAGACGCTGCGAAACTCGGCCTCAATCGTTTCATCGGTTGCCAATACGATCACACCGAATGCGGCGCGGGCGGTGGCGTCTTCATCGGTTGTAAATGGCAGCGGCATCGTCGTCTCCTACAAAACCGGCAGTTCCGGTGCGGCGCGGCGGGACAACAGCTCCGGCGGGCCATCGGTTATGAGGATGTTTTCCTCATGCACCATGATCTTGCCGTTGGCGAGCGTCATGCTGGGTTCCAGCGTCATCACCATATTCGGTTCCATCACCGTTTCATCAAACGAAATGATCGACGGTTGTTCGGTAAGCTGGATCCCGAGGCCGTGCCCGAACCGGCCGACATCGCCGCTTCCTCCATCGCCGATCACGCCCGCCATCGCCTCGAACAGGTCACGGCAGGTCGTTCCCGGTCTGGCGGCATCCAACCCGGCCTCGGTCGCCTTGTACAGCGTCTCATATCCGATCCGGGCGGCGTCATCGACATGCCCGAAGCCGAAGTTGCGGTCGAAGTCGCAGAAGTACCCTTTCAGGGTTGCCCCGGTATCCAGCATCAGGACATCGCCATCTTCGATCGGCGTCTTGCCGGGCGGCGATATGACATCCTCATAGCCACCCTGTCCGGCGCCGCCGACAAGATACGGAACATCGTCCGCGCCTTGCGCCAGCATATCGATTTTGAACGTGCGGAACGCTTCCGACAGCGCCATGCCGGTGCGAAACAGGTCTTCCGCCCGGTCGAAACTGTTCGAAGCTATGCCGCAGATTGTGCGCGTGATCGCAATCTCGGCGGCGGACTTTACCATGCGCACCTTTTTCAGCAGCGGGCTGGCATCGATGAATTCCGCCGAACCGAGGCCATCGCGAATACGCTGAAAATCCGCCAGTGGCATCCGCAGACTGCTTTCCCGACCCATCGGCAAGCCGATTCTGGGGCAGTTATGCAGGGCTTCGACAACGAGGGTCACACCGTCGTCGTCTTCCGCCGGCGATGACCACGACCTGATATCGTCAATCCAGGTGGCGCGCATCAATGCCGCGCCGATTTCGGGAATGATGGCGACCGGCTTGCCATCGGCAGGGACAACCAGAAACCAGGGCCGTGTCGGGCTCTGCCAGAACAGGGTCCGAAACCCTGTCAGGTAACGCATTTCCGCTTCCGTGGTGACAAGCAGGGCGGAAATGTTCTGTGCGTGCATGGCTGCCTGCACGCGGCAGGTGCGTTGTTCAAATTCTTCCGGGGAAAAGTCCGCTTCAGTCACCGCTCGGTTCTTCCGATATGTATAGCAATACCCGGGACCGCTCATCTAGCCCCAGTTTTTCCGTCGTCTTCATCAGATGCCGCAATCCGGCTGCGCCGGCCGTGCCCGAAGGCGTGGAAGCGATGCCCTGTTCCGCAAGAAACGACACCGTATCCTGTGATTCCTGTTCGGATACGGTCATGAAGGCGTCGGCCTCGAGGGCCAGGTATTTCAACGCCAGATGCGACGGGTTCTTGCAGTCCAGCCGCCCCATGCAGGAGACTGGACCGGATGCGGTGACGGCGGTGCCGGCCTCGATGCTCGCTTTCAGCGCCGGTGCGGCTTCCGGTTCGACCACGCAGATTTTGACCGCATCGCCCCAGGCCTCTCTGGCGCCGGCAGTGCACGCCGCGGCGAGCCCGCCGACGCCGGCCTGCAGGAAAACATGGGTCGGCGGGTCGGGAACCTGCCGCGCGGCTTCCGCCGCCATGATCAGATAGCCTTCCATGACATCTCGGGCAGGGTCGCTATAGCCGGGCCAGGAACTGTCGGACAGCAATTGCCAGCCGTTGTCTTGCGCGGCCGTCTGGGCCGCCGCCATGCTGGCTTCGTAGTTGACGCCTTCGCGCACGACCGTCGCACCCTTCGCCGCCAGCCGCCCGGCAAAGGCTTCCGGTACGGTTTCCGACAGATAGACAACGGCCTGTGCGCCGAACAGACGCGCGCCGGCGGCCAGCGACAGGCCATGGTTACCGGCGCTGGCGCAGACAAAGGTTTCATCCGAAAGAGTGGTTTCATATGAACTGGCGATGCCGTTTCCCTGTCGGTCCGCTGCCTGTTTGGCGATGGCGTAGGCGGCGCCGAGGGCCTTGAAGCTGCCAAGCCCCATGCGGCCGCGTTCGTCCTTCAGGTAAACCTGACCGACGCCGACGGCGTTCGCGATATCGTCGCGCACCAGCAACGGTGTTTCATGAGCCGCAGGACATGAGGCGAACAGGGCTTCGGCGGTATGGGTATCGGTGCTGATGTCACCGTCGGCAAGACCTGTGACTGACGGAAGACCGCGATTTTTGTATGGGTTTGTAATCATCATTCCCACAGCAGACGGTTTTCAGCCATATTTGGCAAGCCCCCCGCGATTCTCATTGACACCAATCGGGGGGTCGGAGGACGATGGGGCTTCATTTTGCACGAGGAATACCGATGGCTGAAGACAACATGGTCGGGCGTACCGTTTCCTTTATTCACATGGAAGACGGCACCAAGGCAGACTACGACCTGCTGCACGAACTGGAAGGCGATTTCCGCGATGAAACCCTGAACCGCGTGTTACGGCATCTGGAACTGCTGGACGGGAGTTATGGCGGATACAAGATTTCCCGTCTCGGGCATTCACTGCAATCGGCCACGCTTGCGATGAATGACGGCGCGTCGGAAGAGATGGTTGTTGCAGCCCTGTTGCACGATATCGGGGATACGCTGTCGCCGGACAATCATGCGGAACTCGGCGCATCGATTCTGAAGCCGTTCGTGCGTGAAGAAACATACTGGATCATAAAGCACCATGCGATTTTCCAGGAATACTACTATGCGCATCATTTGGGACGGGACAGAAACAACCGGGAGATGTATAAGGACAGCAAGCATTACGATGCTTGCGTGTATTTCTGTGAGCGGTATGACCAAAACGCCTTCGATCCGGACTATGACACCAAACCGCTGGAAACGTTCATCCCGATGCTTCAACGCATATTCGCCCGGGCGCCGTTCGAACATTTCGACAAGTAAGCTACAGGTCGGCAAGCGCTGGAGACGGCGGTGACGTATCATCGAACCGCCGTCGAAATGCCGACTCTACGGCGCTACAGGCTCGACCGGATTCAGGCCGAGCTGAAACGGCGGGATCTGGCCGGGGCCCTGCTGACCGACCCTGTCAATATCCGCTATGCGACCGATTCGGTGAACATGCAGGTCTGGGCGCTGCACAATCAGGTCCGGTTTGTCTACATCGCCACGGAAGGCCCGATGATCCTGTTCGATTTCGGGAAAATTTCCGAAGCGACGAAACAGCTTACGCTGATTGACGAAATCAGGCCGGTTAAGGCGACATTCTATTTTCTGGCCGGTAACCGGCTGGCGGAAAAGACCGGCGAATGGGCGGACGAGATCGTCGATCTCGTGGTCACGCATGGCGGCGGAAACCGGCGGATTGCCGTCGACAAGCTGGAACTGGAAGGCGTCAGGGCGCTGGACGCCCGCCGGATCATGATGGTCGATGGGCAGGAGTTGATGGAAACCGCGCGCGCCATCAAGAGCGCCGAGGAAATCCACGCCATGCGCGAAGCCATCGCCGTCTGCGAGGAAGGCATGCGCCGGATGCACGCGGCGCTCGAACCTGGCGTGACCGAATCCTACATCTGGTCGCTGCTGTGCCAGGCGAATATCGCGCTGGGCGGCGAATGGATGGAAGCCCGGTTGCTGACGTCTGGCCCGCGAACCTTTCCCTGGTATCAGGAAGCCGGCAGCCGGGCGATCGAGGCCGGCGATATTGTCAGTTTCGACACCGATATGGTCGGACCGAACGGTTATTGCGCCGATATTTCCCGCGCCTGGGTGGCGGGCGGCCGCAAACCGACGCCGGACCAGGCCTGGATGCTCGATCTCGCCCGCGAGGAGCTTGCCCACAACATCGCCGTCACCAAACCCGGCATGACGTTCCGCGAAGTCGCCGAGGCGGCGTTCAAGATGCCCGAAAAGTGCATGGAACACCGCTACGGCGGAATCGCCCACGGAATCGGCATGGCCGACGAGTGGCCGCCGATCTATCACGCCGACCATTATGTCGAATCAGGGGTCGAGGGGATTGTCGAACCGGGGATGACCCTGTGTTTCGAATCGCTGGTCGGCTTCGACGGCGGGACGGAATCGGTCAAGCTGGAACAGCAGACGCTTGTTACCGAAACCGGGCTTGAGCTGCTCTGTGACTTCACGCTCGACGAAGCCACGTGATCGTGCCGTTCAGGCCCGGGGATGGGCCTTTTGGTAGGTCGCCATCAGCGAAGCCGTATCGACCGCGGTGTAACGTTGTGTGGTCGACAGCGAGGCATGGCCGAGAAGTTCCTGAATTGTCCGCAAATCGCCGCCGCCGGCCAGCAGATGCGTCGCGAAGGAATGCCGCAATGCATGCGGGGTCGCGCTTTCCGGCAGGCCCAGGGCGAGGCGCACCCGTTGCATCGCCGCCTGTGCGACCGAGGAATGCAGCCTTTTACCGCGCGCGCCGACAAACAGCGGCCCGTCCGCGCCGGGGTCGTACGGGCATAGCTTCACATAGGTTTCCAGGGCATCGGCGATCACCGGCAGAATGGGCACGACCCGTTCCTTGCGCCCCTTGCCGGTCACGCGGATGGCGTCCTTCGCCGGCAGAACCGACCGGTTGAGCGACAATGCCTCGCCGATTCGCAATCCGGCCCCGTACAAAAGGGTGACAAACGCGGTGTCGCGCGCGGCGATCCACGGTTCGATTGCGAAGTCGCCGATTGCGTCGAGGACGATACCCGCATCTTCCGGCGTCAGGGCTTTTGGCACGGCGTGGGGCAATTTCGGGCCCCGGATCGCCCGAATGGTGTGATTTTTTGCGCGGCCGGTTTTTTCCAGCCAGCGGAAGAACGTGCGAATGACAGACAGCGCACGCGCGTTGGTGCTGGCCGACTTTCCCTCCGTGTTGCGGCGGGCCAGCCACGACCGGAAATCCATCGCCTTCAAGTTCTCCAGATCATTCAGTTGCGCCGGCGCACCGAGGTGGAAAGACAGAAAGAACAGGAAGCGATCGAGGTCTCTGGCGTAACCGTCAATCGTATGCGTCGAACAATGCCGTTCGGATTCCAGCCAGGCCAGAAACGCGGCGATAACGTCATGCATGCCGGGTGTGACATAGGTTTCTAAAGGCGCTGCGGTGTCAGCCATGCTGTCAGTATCGGGCGAATCGGCGTTCGACGCCACGACCGCGTTCCGGCCGCCGTTAAATCTGGTCGAGCCAGATCCGCATCTGGGTTTCCAGCACTCGGGCCAGAAAATGCAGCAATTCGGTCGCCTGCCCCGGATGGAACCGGTCGTTGTCCCGGCTGCCGAAGGCCAGAACCGCCGGCGGCGCCATATCGGAAATCTCAAGACGCACCAGCGCCTGCGATTGGACGAGCGGACTTGCCGAGCCGAAAATCAACGGGTCGGCGGAAACATCCTGATCAAGCGCGATGGTCTGGTTCTTGCCGATGAAACTGTCGATTGCGCCGCCTGGCAGAACAACCAGATTGCCGACGGGTAGAACCGTCTTATCGGTCGTTTCAACGCACAGATTGACGACATCCAGGTCCAGCATGACAGCGAGATCGACGGTAACGGTCTGGATCAGCAGTTCGAAACTGGATGCATCGAGCAGGGCGAGCACCCCGTCGTGGATGCGCGCCTGGGTCGACATGTTGTCGCGGCTGGTATCGATCAGAACGCGGGCGACATCTTCCGTCCGTTCGATCTTGTCGCGCAGACGGAGGATCATGGCCTGCTGGAAATCGGTGACGCCACCGCCAAGTTTGCGCTCCGGTGCGGCCATGGCTTCGAACAGATCGGCATTGGCGACGAAGAAATCCGGATTGTCGGCAAGATACTGCACAACCTGTTCGGCTGTGATCGGATCTGCTTTCGGTTTCGTTCCGGCCTTGGTCGCCATGTTTTCTTCGCCCTTTGGATGTCGTCGGTTTACAGGATCGATTGTCCGGTTTTCGCCCAATCGGCCAGGAAAGCGTCGAGGCCCTTGTCCGTCAGCGGATGATTGAACATCTGGCGCAGCACATTCGGCGGCATGGTGGAAACATCCGCCCCCATTCGCGCCGCCGTCACCACATGCTGCGGGCCCCGTATCGAGGCGACCAGCACCTCGGTTCCGAAGTCGTAATTGCCGTAGATTTCGCAAATCTGGCCGATCAGATCCATGCCGTCGCTGCCGATGTCGTCCAGCCGGCCGACAAACGGCGAAATGAAGGTCGCGCCGGCTTTTGCCGCAAGGATCGCCTGCGCGGCGGAAAAGCACAGGGTGACATTCACCATCACGCCGTCGCCGGTCAGGGCCTTGCAGGTTTTCAGCCCGTTGGGCGTCAGCGGCACCTTGACGGCGATGTTGTCGGCGATCTTGGCGAGCTTTTCGCCTTCCTTCAGCATGGTCTCGAAATCCGTCGCGACGCATTCCGCGCTGACCGGGCCTTCGACAACCGCGCAGATTTCCTTTACCACGTCCAGAAAATCGCGCCCTGTCTTGGCGACCAGCGATGGATTGGTGGTTACGCCATCGACCAGGCCCGTTGCGGCCAGATCGCGAATCTCATCTAGATCGGCGGTATCGATGAAAAATTTCATTAACTCTGTCCTGCTTTCTTAACGATTGCGATAGACGAGACTATCTCATGGCGAATCGGCCTTCCAGCACAAGCTTCGATCACGATTCAAGCGATCTTTTTGGTGTGGAAGACGCCGGATCGGACCGTATTTCGGTCCTTTTGCCCCTGCCTCTGTCTGGCGCTTACGACTATCTCGCATCTGAGAATCTGGCTGTAAAGCCGGGCGATTTCGTTGTGGCGCCGCTGGGACGGCGATTGGTTGTCGGCGTGATTTGGGGCGAGGGCGACCCGGGCGGCGTAGCCGAGGAAAAGCTGAAGCCGATCGAGGCGGTTCTGGATGCGCCGCCTTTGCCGAAGGCGAACCGGGATTTCGTGGACTGGCTGTCGGCTTACTATCTGGCGCCGCCGGGGGCGGTCCTCAAAATGGCGATGAGCGTACAGGCCGCGCTGGAACCGCCGGCTCCCAAAACCGGCTACGCGGCTGTTGAGCCGGATATTCTGCTGCAACGCGAAGCGGAAGGGGTGCGGATGACGGCGGCGAGGCAAAAGCTGCTAGCCGCGGCAGCCGACCGGGTGGCCGAACCGGCTGCCGATCTGGCGAAGGCCGCCGGCGTGTCGGTCGCTGTGGTCAAGGCCGCGGCCGATGCCGGCCTGTTGCGCCGGGTGAGTCTTGTTGAGCAGTATCCGTTTTCAACGCCGGACCCGTCTCTGCCCGGTCCCGAACTGAATGACGAGCAGGAACAGGCAGCCGGAATTCTCAGGGAAATGGTCCGATCGGGAAGTTTCGATGTTGCGCTGCTGGACGGGGTTACGGGTTCGGGCAAGACGGAAGTCTATTTCGAAGCCATCGCCGCCACCCTGGAAGAGGGACGGCAGGCACTGGTCCTGCTGCCGGAAATCGCGCTTTCCGCACAATGGCTGCGGCGGTTCGAGGAGCGGTTCGGCGTCATTCCGGCGGAATGGCACAGCGACCTGACCGCAGCGCAGCGCCGCCGGACATGGCGCGGTGTGGCGGAAGGAAAGGTGCGCTGTCTCGTCGGCGCCCGGTCCGCCCTGCATCTGCCGTTTCCCGACCTCGGCCTTGTCGTTGTCGACGAAGAACATGAAAGCGCCTTCAAGCAGGAAGACGGCGTGCATTATCACGCCCGTGACATGGCGGTGGTGCGGGGCCGTATTGCCGATTGTCCCGTTATTCTGGCATCGGCGACGCCGTCGCTGGAAAGTCTGGCGAATGTCGAAGCCGGGCGGTATAGGCGGCTGGTTCTGCCGGAACGCCATGGCGTCGCCGAGCCGCCGACAATCCAAATCGTCGATATCCGCAAGGACAAGCCGGGCCGGCAGGAGTGGTTGTCGCCGACCCTGCGGCAGGCGCTGGAATCGACTCTGGCGGAAGGGGAGCAATCGCTGCTGTTCCTGAACCGGCGCGGCTATGCCCCGCTTACCCTGTGCCGCACCTGCGGGTTTCGTCTGGCCTGCCCCAATTGTTCGTCCTGGCTGGTCGAACACCGTTTCGCGCGCCGGCTGGAATGCCATCATTGCGGCTATACGACCGGTCAGATGCAGACCTGCCCGTCCTGCGGCGACACAGACAGTTTCGCGGCCTGCGGCCCGGGCGTCGAACGGCTGGCGGAGGAAGTCGCCGCCTTTCTGCCGGGCGCGGCGATCGAGATCGTCACATCGGATACGCTGCATTCCCCGTTTCAGGCGGCGGCCTTCGTCGACCGAATGACGGCAAAGGAAATCGATATCGTTATCGGCACCCAGATCGTCGCGAAAGGCTATCACTTTCCGATGCTGACGCTGGTCGGTGTCGTCGATGCGGATCTTGGGCTTAACGGCGGCGATCTCAGGGCGTCGGAACGAACCTATCAACTGATGCAGCAGGTGGCCGGGCGGGCCGGACGGGCCGGACGACCGGGCCGGGTGTTGCTGCAGACGGCTAACCCGGATGCGCCGGTGATGCAGGCGCTGGCATCGGGCGACCGAGATGCGTTTCTGGAGCAGGAATCGGCAATGCGCCGGGACTTCGGGTTCCCGCCTTTCGGACGGCTGGCGGCGCTGATCGTTTCCGGGCCCGATGAACGCGCTGTCGAAGCGGTGTCGCGCGACCTTGCGAGACAGGCGCCACGGCCGGCCGGCGTTCAGGTTCTGGGGCCGGCCCCGGCGGCGCTGGCGCTGTTGCGTGGACGGCATCGCAGACGCCTGCTGGTAAAGGCGGAAAAAGGCGTCAGCATGCAAAAAGTTCTGGCCGACTGGGTGGCCTCGTTTCGCCCCCCCGGACAGACGCGTATCGCCGTGGATATTGACCCTTACAGCTTCCTTTAGCCGGCTTTCAGAGCGCCTTTCGGGAATTCAGTGTGTGCACTGCGAAATAAAGCCGGCCAACGCCTGTTGCATGCCCAAAAGTCGTATGGTACAGCATCCCTCGCTTGGCGCTCGTCAAGCCGCCAATCGTCCGGGTTGACGGCAGTTTGGCGGTTGTTTTCCGACATGGCGAACAGGTACAAGAAAGGGCGGTCCTTTCGGTCGAGAGGATTGATAGTTGGGGCGAGCAGGGCTTTAGGTCCGGGGATAACCGGGCGGCTTGATCGTCTTCTGATTTGAGGGGTCTCGAAACCGTGGCATCCAAAGGTGGGATCAACGACATCGCCGTACGCTATGCGTCGGCCCTGTACGATCTTGCGGATGAATCGAAGGCGCTGGATGCAGTAGCTGACGATCTTCGCAATATGCAAGGGTTGCTGAACGAGAGTGACGATCTGCGGCGCATGGTCCGCTCGCCGGTTCTGTCGCGGAACGAACAGCAGAAAGCCATTTCCGCCGTCGCCGACAAAATGGGCGCATCGGATCTCAGCAAAAAGTTTTTCGGGTATCTGGCGGCGCATCGCCGTCTGTTCGCGATGCCGGCGATAGCAAGAGCCTATCTGAAACAACTCGCGGACCGGCGCGGCGAAGTTACCGCCGCCGTGACCGCGGCGCGCGCCTTGTCGGCTGCGCAAGTGAAATCCGTCGAAGACGCGCTGGAAAAATCGCTCGGCAAGAAAGTCGCCGTCGATTACCGCGTTGATCCGGCAGTTATCGGTGGGCTGATCGTTCAGGTCGGCAGCCGCATGGTCGATGCGTCACTCGCGACGCAATTACAAAAACTGAAGCTGGCTATGAAGGGGGCATGACGCTATGGAACTCCGGGCCGCGGAAATTTCATCCATACTCAAAGATCAGATCGCGAATTTCGGCACTGAGGCCGATGTAGCAGAGGTTGGTCAGGTTATTTCAGTGGGGGACGGTGTCGCCCGCGTATACGGTCTGGACCAGGTCCGGGCCGGTGAAATGGTCGAGTTCCCCGGCGGCATCAAAGGGATGGCGCTGAACCTTGAAACCGACAATGTCGGTGTCGTTATCTTCGGTGACGACCGGGACATCAAGGAAGGCGACACGGTCAAGCGGACCGGTTCCATCGTTGACGTGCCTGTCGGCAAGGGCCTGCTGGGCCGTGTTGTCGATGGTCTGGGCAACCCGATCGACGGCAAGGGACCGATTGACAGTTCCGAACGCCGCCTTGCTGAATTGAAGGCCCCTGGCATCATCCCGCGTAAATCGGTGCATGAGCCGGTTCAAACGGGTCTGAAGGCGCTCGACGCGCTCGTGCCGATCGGCCGCGGGCAGCGCGAGTTGATCATCGGCGACCGCCAGACCGGCAAAACCGCGGTGATCATCGATACGATCCTGAATCAGAAAACGGCCAATGCCGGCGACGACGAATCCAAGAAACTGTACTGCATCTACGTCGTGATCGGTCAGAAACGGTCGACCGTCGCGCAGGTCGTGAAGACGCTGGAAGACAACGGGGCGATGGAATACACGATCGTGGTTGCGGCGACCGCATCCGATCCTGCGCCGGTTCAGTTCCTGGCGCCGTATACCGGTTGCGCGATGGGTGAATACTTCCGCGACAACGGCATGCATGCAGTCATCTTCTATGACGATCTGTCGAAGCAGGCCACGGCCTATCGCCAGATGTCGCTTCTTCTGCGCCGCCCGCCGGGTCGCGAAGCCTATCCGGGTGATGTGTTCTACATTCACTCGCGGCTTCTGGAACGCGCAGCGAAAATGAACGAAGACAACGGTTCCGGGTCCTTGACGGCATTGCCGGTCATTGAAACCCAGGCGAACGACGTGTCGGCTTATATTCCGACCAACGTCATCTCGATTACCGACGGTCAGATCTTCCTTGAAACCAACCTGTTCTATAAGGGCGTTCGTCCGGCCATTAACGTCGGTCTGTCGGTTAGCCGTGTCGGTTCAGCCGCTCAGACGAAGGCGATGAAGAAAGTGGCCGGCTCGGTGAAGCTGGAACTCGCTCAGTACCGTGAAATGGAAGCCTTCGCCCAGTTCGCGTCCGACCTTGACGCCTCGACCCAGCGTCTGCTGGCCCGTGGCGCGCGTCTGACCGAATTGCTGAAGCAGCCGCAGTATCAGCCGTTGAAAGTGTCCGAACAGGTCGTATCGATCTATGCCGGCACCAAGGGCTATCTCGACAAGATCCCGGTCGGTGACGTCAACCGCTATGAGAGGGCAATGCTTGATCATATGCAGGCTGAACACAAAGACGTGCTCGACACGATCGATTCGACTGGCGAACTGAAAGACGAGACAGCCGAGAAGATCGATGCCGCGCTCGAAAAGTTCACCGGCAGCTTTACTTAAGTCTGAAACCGATCTGAAGCTGGACCCAGCCTATGGCGAGCCTTAAAGAACTCCGCAGCCGGATCTCAAGCGTCAAGTCGACGCAGCGGATCACGTCGGCCATGAAAATGGTCGCGGCTGCAAAATTGAAAAAGGCGCAGGAGCGGGCCGAAGCGGCGCGTCCCTATGCCGAGAGAATGGAGCGGATGCTGGGATCTCTGGCAGGCAGTGCCCAGGAAGGCAATGCGCCGCCGATGCTGGCTGGAACCGGCAAGAGCGACACCCATCTTCTGGTCGTTATCAGTTCGGACCGCGGCCTTTGCGGCGGTTTCAACGGTGCGGTCATGCGGGCCGTTCGGTTGAAGATCAACGCGCTTCGGAACGACGGTAAAACGGTCAAGGTCGTAGCGGTCGGCCGAAAAGGTGTCGGTCTGTTGCGCCGTGAGTTTCGCGATCTCCTCGTCGGAACCTATGAAGAACTGTCGAAGCCGGCGCCGAATTTCGACGGCGCCGCGACCGTTGCCGGCAAGGTGACGGAAATGTTCGAAGCCGGCGAGTTTGACGTTTGCACCGTTTACTACAGCAAGTTTATTTCTGCGATTACGCAGGAAGTGACGCCGCTACAGCTTATTCCGTTCAAGGCGCCGGAAGGTGACGATAGCGAAGCCGAAACCGGCCCGGGTGGCGGTGCGGTATACGAATACGAGCCCGACGAAGAGGAAATCCTGGCTGACCTGCTGCCCAAGAACCTGTCGGTTCAGATTTTCCGGGCGCTGCAGGAAAGCTTCGCATCCGAGCAGGGCGCGCGGATGACAGCCATGGACAACGCAACGCGGAATGCGGGCGATATGATCAATTCGCTGACGATTACCTACAACAGGTCGCGTCAGGCGCAGATCACCAAGGAACTCATCGAGATCATTTCCGGCGCTGAGGCGCTGTAGGACTTTTTTTGGAAAACCGGTTGGATCCGGATACGGGAGCATAGAGATGGCCAGCAATGCTAAGGGACACATCAGCCAGGTACTGGGCGCGGTTGTGGACGTGCAGTTCGACGCGGATCTGCCTGCAATTATGAATGCGCTGCATACCAAGATCGAAGACCGCCTTCTTGTTCTGGAAGTTGCGCAGCACCTTGGTGAACGCACGGTGCGGACGATCGCTATGGACACGACCGAGGGGTTGGTTCGCGGTCAGCCGGTTGAAGATACCGGGCAGCCGATCTCGGTTCCTGTTGGTCCTGAAACGCTTGGCCGCATCATGAACGTTATCGGCGATCCGGTTGATGAACGGGGGCCGATCGGCGAGAAGCAGCGCTTCCCGATTCACCGTGCAGCGCCGGCTTATGTCGATCAATCGACGGAAGCGGAACAGCTCGTCACCGGGATCAAGGTTGTTGATCTGCTGACGCCATATCCGAAAGGCGGCAAGATCGGCCTGTTCGGCGGCGCAGGCGTGGGCAAGACCGTTCTGATCATGGAGCTGATCAACAACATTGCCAAAGGCCATGGCGGCTACTCGGTTTTCGCCGGTGTTGGCGAACGGACCCGTGAAGGGAACGATCTGTACTACGAAATGATGGAATCCGGGGTTATCAACCTGGAAGGCGACAGCAAGGTTGCGCTGGTCTACGGTCAGATGAACGAACCCCCCGGCGCACGTGCCCGTGTCGCGCTGACCGGCCTTACCCAGGCGGAATATTTCCGCGATGAAGAAGGCCAGGACGTGCTGTTCTTCGTCGATAACATTTTCCGTTTTACGCAGGCCGGTTCCGAAGTGTCGGCTCTGCTGGGCCGTATCCCGTCGGCGGTTGGTTATCAGCCGACCCTGGGTACAGATATGGGCGCAATGCAGGAACGCATCACCTCGACCAAGAAGGGCTCGATCACGTCGGTTCAGGCCGTATATGTGCCGGCCGATGACTTGACCGACCCGGCGCCTGCAACAACCTTTGCCCACCTTGATGCGACGACCGTTCTGTCGCGTCAGATCGCGGAACTGGGTATCTATCCGGCGGTTGACCCGCTCGATTCGACATCCCGCATTCTGCAGCCGGGTTCGGTTTCCGACGATCACTACAAGACGGCCCGTAAGGTTCAGGAAACACTGCAGCAGTATAAAGGCCTGCAGGAAATTATCGCTATCCTGGGCATGGACGAACTGTCGGAAGACGACAAGTTGACCGTCGCCCGCGCGCGTAAAATCCAGCGCTTCCTGTCGCAGCCGTTCTTCGTTGCAGAAACCTTTACAGGTAGCCCCGGCAAGTACGTTTCCCTGGCGGAGACCATTCGCGGGTTCAATGGCATTGTCGCCGGCGACTACGATCATCTCCCCGAGCAGGCGTTTTACATGGTTGGTTCGATCGAAGAAGCGGTCGAAAAAGCCAAGACGATGCAATAAGCATCGATCAGGAATAGACAATGGCAACGATCCAGGTCGACATCGTATCCGCCGAAGGCGAAATCCATTCTGGCGATGCCAGTATGGTTTTCGTACCGGCAAGCATGGGCGAACTCGGTATCGCACCGCGCCATGCACCGCTGCTGACCACCCTCAAGCCGGGTGAAGTTCGGGTTGAGGATACGGACGGCAAGGCGCATTTTTTCTACATCACGGGTGGCATGCTGGAAATTCAGCCGCACCTGGTCACTGTGCTGGCCGATACCGCTTTGCGCGGAGAGCAGCTGGACGAAGCGGCCGCATTGAAAGCGCAACAGGATGCAGAAGAAAGCCTGAAAGGGGCTTCCGGCCAGACGGACCTCAAGCGAGCACAACTGGAGCTGGCCGAAGCGCAAGCACGGTTCCGCGCCGCACAACGCTTGAAAGGAAAAAAATAAGGCTGCTGTTTGAGCCTTGATCGCCCGCCGTGCGCCGATTGTTGGCTGCGGTTTGAGTGGTGCAACAACGATACAAAAAATGCCGGACTGGTTCAGACCATCCGGCATTTTTTTTGCAACGGATTTTGCTCACGGCAGATAGCGCTCCGATTCCGCTTTCCAGATATTGGTGTCATTCGAACGCGGAGGATCGGGTAACTTGCGGGAACATCGCCGCCAGACAACGAAAGTTATCTCGCCTGGAGAGCTGCGATGTTATTCACACTGAGTACGGTTGCT
>JAVKBW010000038.1:0-215 GCA_040222995.1 Alphaproteobacteria bacterium
GTCGTGAGTATCGCCAATCGATTTATCGATGATTATCACGTAAAGTGATGCTAGTGCATGAGGCGCGAGAAACCTCTTAAAAACGCTCTTAAAAACGCTCTTAAAAACGCATGGACTTAAACGAGTGCCGATACCAGAAAAGTGCTGCAATGCATTAGTCATAAGACAAAAACAATGTACGGTCGGGCAGACCGAAACATAGAGATTAATCTCTA
>JAVKBW010000018.1:0-62931 GCA_040222995.1 Alphaproteobacteria bacterium
TTCCCTGTTATGTTCTTTAGGGAATTCATCAAATAATATAGAGAATTCAGAATGTTATAGACAGATAGTTGGTCGAAAATGTCAGTTTTTTGCAAAATTCCCTGTATTTTCCCTGTTTATCAGGGAATTTGAGCCAGAGACGGGTTCGCGACAGACTGCGTCCACCACCACGCAGTCTCCTGCATTTTCACATTTGCACTGAACCGCTGAGGAATCCCGGCGTTCCGGCGGTTTTCGGGATGTCTGTGTCGCAGAGACGCGTCTCTGTCTGTGGATTTCGGTGTATTTACGCAAAAGTCTCTGATGGCCCTTTGAGGCGTCCAAACGACGAGTGACTGTGGATGCAGCAACGTTGCTTAGGTGATGCGGGAGAAGCCCAACTGCTGGCGTTGCGCCGGCCATGCAGTCGGGAGCGCCGGCAGGCGCTTCAGTTTGTTTGCCGTCAGTTCAATCGGTTGCCGCCCGGCAACAATGGCTTCGATAATGTCCGGTGCGAGGAAGGCGAGTTGCAGGGTCCGACTGACGTCGCCTACCGACAGGTTCTCCTGCTCTGCAATACCAGACAATGATGGTGTGTCGCCGGATGTGAGCTGTTCCAGCCAGAGTATTGGTTTGGCAATCAATGCACAGAGTTTCAGGTCTGGCTTGGCAGAGGTTCCGGCCAGGCCTTG
The DNA here is from genome assembly GCA_040222995.1 of Alphaproteobacteria bacterium. Lineage (GTDB taxonomy): Bacteria > Pseudomonadota > Alphaproteobacteria > UBA8366 > Aestuariispiraceae > JAVKBW01. The sequence goes on from JAVKBW010000018.1 coordinate 672, forward strand.
AACGACGATCTTGCGCTCGACGCCCCGTCGTTTCAGGGCGATGGGGATGTCGATTTTCCGGTCCTGATCGGTGTTCTGCTCGGCATCTGAAGTTAACCGGATTGTAATCTTGTCCTGACAGAGGTCGATGCGTTCAACCAGGTCCTGAACCAGCGGTATTTGTTCTTTCGGCGATCCGCACCGAAGGATATCTACGGATGCGCTCTCCTGGCTAAAACTGTTCGATTCTAAACTTTCGCGTTCCAGGTGTTGCAGACGATCTCTCAAAGCATCCAGGATTGCCTGTTCGATTGTCTCCGCCCGCAAGCGCCAACCATCGGGATGGGCCTCGGCGTTTCCGACGATGCGGCTGGAGATGTAATAGCGGTAGCGACGTCCTTTCCTGGATGCATGCGTTGGCGTCACAAGATCGCCGGTGTCGTCGAAGACCAGACCGGTCAACAGGGACGGAGATTGAGCATTCTTGCTGTAACGCCGTGTGACGGCATTGTCGGCGAGTTGGTCCTGGACCGCTTTCCATGTGGGCCCGTCAATGATTGCGTCGTGCAGACCGGGATAGGCTTCTCCCTGATGCGGGATCATGCCGGCATAGATCGGGTTCGACAGCATCTGATAGAGATTGCCCCGGCTGATCGGTTTGCCACCGGTAACCTGGCCGGATTGATAGCGACGAACCTTGGTGACGATACCCTGATCGCCACAGTCCCGTTTCAGGAGGCGGACCGATCCGAGTTCCAGATATCGATCAAAGATAAAGCGAACGGTTTTGGCTTCCATCTCGTTTATGACGAGCTTCCTGTCCTTCACATCATAGCCAAGCGGGACAGGCCCACCCATCCACATGCCTTTCTTCTTCGAGGCTGCAATCTTGTCCCGAATGCGTTCGGCTGTAACCTCGCGCTCGAACTGGGCAAAGGACAGCAGAACGTTGAGCGTCAACCTTCCCATGGACGATGTCGTGTTGAACTGCTGGGTGACCGAGACGAAGGATACATCATGGGCATCGAGCAACTCGACGATTTTTGCAAAATCGGCGAGGGACCGGGTCAACCGATCGACCTTGTAAACGACGATCACATCGATCTGCCTAAGCTTCACAGCCTCCATCAACCTCTGCAGTGCTGGGCGGTCCATCGTCCCGCCAGACACCCCGCCGTCATCAAAAGCGGTCTTGATGAGTTTCCAGCCCTCATGCTGCTGGCTTTTGATAAAAGCCTCGCACGCTTCTCGTTGCGCGTGCAGAGAGTTAAAGTCCTGTTCCAGACCCTCATCGGTCGATTTGCGGGTGTAGATGGCACAACGTTTCATGATGAGCCGACCCCGAAGAAGCGCGGCCCGGACCAGCGGGCGCCGGTAATGTGTGTCGCGACCCTGGAGAGCGACGTGAAGGTTTCGCCGCGGTAGAGAATACCATCTTCCAGAATATCGACGATATGCTTCTCGCCTCGCCATTCGCGGACGAGGCGCATGCCCGGTGCTGCGCACCGGCTTCTTGCGGGTATCTGCCCGGACTTTGGCGTTGCATAGGAAAGAAGTTTCTTTCGTGTGTCCGGGCGCAGACCACCCTCGTTTTCAGCCTGTCGGTGATAGGCGGCGGCGAGACCAAGTAGCCGCGTGCCGATGCCCTTGGGTGGCGGGTGGCCATAAGTATTGACCCATGCAGCAACCAATTCTTCTCGGCTCGCGTACTTAACAGAATCCGCTAATCCACTCTGATAGCGTGACTCTTTGGAAGATGGTTGCGGGCGCATCGATCAAGCCTCCACCCGATAGACAGTCTCGCCTTTCGGGTTTTTGCTGCGGGTGATGTCGATACTCTTCTTGCGAAGGCCCGAGAGGGCGGCGCGCACGCTGTGCGGTTGCCAGCCGGTTGCGTCCTGCAGGGCAGTGACCGTTGCTCCCTGCTTGCGCCGCATCAGGCGAAGCAGCAGCTCCGGTTTGCCGGAGGGTTTTGCACCGGATTTTGTCGTGTTGTTCTTAACCGGAGCAGGCGTGGTTGGTTTCTTGCTGTTTTTTCTGTCAGACTTCGCACCCTTCATCACCGGGCTTCCGTCTTCCTCGTCCTGTACTCCGATGGCAGCAAGACCCGATGCTGTGATCCTGTATTCAGCAGGCTGTTCTTCTCTATCGTCGATGGGTTTGCTGACTTCTTCGATCAATCCCCGCGTCAGCAACGCCGTCAGGGATTTTTTAGCCGCGCCACCGGGCAGTTTGAGTGTGTCGGGCAGGGGGAGAACAGAGAGGTCTTCCCGCTGCGACGCGGCGGAGAGAATGATCAATTGGGTATCTGTAAGTTTCTTTGCCATTGTGGCCTCCTTCGGTTGGCTGGCTGCGGGATGCAGCCGCTTGCACCGGAGGGAGGCCCGTCCGCGCAGCAGACTGGCCGGAGCGAGGATCGTTACCCGTACGTCACGCTCGACAGACAGCAACGCTTCCTGTGGCAGACAAGTCCAGCTCAATCTGCATGCTTTTTTGCATTGGTGACCGGACGATTCGAACCGTCGTCTGTTCCCGGAAAATACAAAGAAAATTTGCCGGGTACGCTACTTGAGGGCGCGTGGATCGTCGTGCAGCAGTTTCCAGGCCGGCACATCAAGGGCCTTGGCGATCTTGCCCAAGGTCTTGACCGAGAAGTTTCTCTGGCAACGCTCGACCATACTGATATAGGTGCGATGAACGCCGCAGTGATGCGCCAGGGCCTCCTGCGAGAGCCCTGCTTCATTCCGGAACAATCGAATGTTCCTGGCGGCCTGTTGCATCACGTCCATGACATCAACAGGCCAAAGATGTCGACTTATCGCCTACAGACTATTAGTCTCTTTTTACTCGACTTCCCTGTACCGGGAAGCGATGACGGGTTTCGTCATTGAAAGAGGAGACACAGAAAATGACTGACGCTTTCCATTCGATAGAATCCGGTCTGCGAGAGAAGGTTATCGAGCACCTTTTTGTTGGAGATCTGCTGCGCATTCTCTGGCAGCGCGGCATGCGGGATTCGGTGACGATCAATCGCGCCAAATTCAGTGTACTTCACACGATACTTTCCTCAGCGAATCCTAATCATTCAAATTCGTCGAAATGAAATATAAGAAACATTCGATGTTTTTATGAATTGGTGACCATTACCTTAACCGCATTGGCAAGTCCCATAGTGAGGTATTTGACAGTGATGCAGCCTTCCTCCCTGTTGCCGGGCTGAGCAAATTTGGGGTGGCGTCGAAAGTCTACGTCACCCCAACTTCTCGACTCGATGCGTTGAAGGCTTCTGTGTCGACGGCCGCAGATCTGTCGCCGATTCCTCTTACCAAGGATACGCCGTAACTGGTTCAGATTGGGAATGGACATGGGAATACCGACTTCTGCGGGAGCTGTTGTAATCGGCGGAGGCATTGTCGGGTGTAGCACGGCATATCACCTCGCCAAACGAGGTGTATCCGGTGTTATCCTGATCGAGCGTCAAAAGTTGACCTCGGGCACGACTTGGCACGCGGCGGGACTGATCGGTCAATTGCGCCCAACTCTGAACTGGACACGATTGGCCCGGTACGGGACTGAATTGTTCAGAAGTCTTGAGACAGAAACCGGTCAGTCGACCGGTTATCAACAAATTGGCAGCATTCGTCTTGCGACCCAAGCGCCGCGAGAGGAAGAGTTCCGTCGAGCTTCCGCAAAAGCGCACTCGATTGGCTTGCCGAACCAACTTTTGACACCGGAAGAAATTTCCGAGCGCTGGCCACTCATCAATGTTGATGACGTGGTTCTCGGATTGTGGCTTCCTGAAGACGGCAAAGCAAACCCCACTGATACGACGATGGCGTTTGCGAAAGGCGCCCGCGCCCTCGGCGCAAAACTGTATGAAGGCATTTGCGCCGTCGGTCTTGCCCCAGGTAAAGACCATCTGACCGTGCGAACCGATCAAGGCGAAATCAAGGCAGAGTTCGTATTTAACTGTACGGGAATGTGGGGCCGCGAGACAGGCCGAGCATGGACCGCAACGCCCGTTCCACTGCACGCCTGTGAGCACTACTATGTCGTCACGGATTCAATTGACGGTCTACCGTCTGATTTCCCGGTCGTTCGAGACGTCGACAATGCTCTCTATTTCAAGGAAGATGCTGGCAAGATGCTATTTGGTGCGACCGAACTCCGGGCAAAGCCTTGGGGGATGGAGGGTATTCCTAATGACTTCTGCTTCGACGAAATTCCACCTGACTATGACCATTTTCTCCCAAGTATCGCGAATGCCGGTAATCGAATGCCGGTTATCAATACTGTAGGATTGCAGACCGTCTTCAACGGACCGGAGAGTTTCACACCCGATCAGAAAATGCAGTTGGGTCCCGTTCCGGGGTTCAAGAACTACTTCGTCGCGGCCGGAATGAACACGGTCGGTATCCAGGCGTCAGCAGCGATAGGCCGTCTGTTATCAGAGTGGGTCGTCGATGGAGTGGCATCCTTAGATGTTTCCGATTCACTCGTCAGCAGGAACTTGCCTTTCCAGGCCGGACAGCAATTTTTGTATGATCGATCTATAGAGACCGTGGGTGTCTTCAATGACATTCACTGGCCCTATAAACAGTTGAAATCTGCCCGCGGCGCACGACGAAGTCCATTCCATCAAATGCTTTCCGACAATCATGCTTTCTTTGGAGATACTATGGGGTGGGAGCGGCCACTTTGGTTCGCTCCGTCCGCTAAGAAAGTTTGTGTCGACTACTCATTCGGCAGGCAAAACTGGTTCGAGTACTCCGCAGCGGAACACAACGCGGTTCGAAATGACGTTGGCCTGATGGACTACTCGCCCTTTGCGAAGTATGAGCTCCGCGGCCGAGATGCGACGCGCGTATTGCAGAGAATCTGCACAGCAAACGTCGATATTGATGTGGACAGTGTCGTTTATACGACTTGGCTGAACCAGGCCGGTGGGATCGAGAGCGATCTTACTGTCGTGAGAACGGGTCAAGAATCTTACCTGATCCTAGCTAGCAGCGCGAATCAGGCCAAAGACTTCCACTGGCTAAACGATCATATTCCGGACGGGGCCTGTGCCGTTGCTACCGACATCACGTCCGGTTTGGCTGGGCTCGCTCTGATGGGGCCGAGATCACGCGACATTCTGACGGCGTTCACCGGCGCAGATCTCTCGAATGAGACATTCCCTTTCTCGACCTCCAGGACGATCGATTTCGGCTATGCGATGGCGCGTGCCGTTCGGGTTTCATATGCCGGCGAACTGGGGTGGGAGCTATACTTCCCGACTGAATTTGCCGGCCACATCGTGGAGCGGGTCGCCGCGTGGCGATCAGAATTCGACCTCCGTCTAGTGGGCTTACAGGCCGTCGATAGTCTCAGAATCGAGAAATTCTTCAAACACGGCGGCCACGATATCTCGACGGACGAAACACCACTGAACGCTGGCATGATGTTCACGGTCGATCTCGATAAACCGGGAGGGTTCATTGGTCGGGAGGCACTTTTACGGCAGCGATCGGAAGGAGTTTCCCGGCGGATCGTCCAATTTCTGCTGCCGCCAGAAGCTACGTTCGCTTACCACGATGAACCAATCCTATTCGACGGCAGGCATGTCGGAAACATTACGTCCGGGAGCTATGGCCATACCTTAGGTGGTTGGGTTTGCCTGGGCTACTTTGAGAACTCTGATCGTGGGCCGGTAACGCAGGACCTCCTGGAAAGCGGAAGAATCGAGATCGATATTGCGGGGACCAGGTGGCCAGTAAGCAAGGCGTCTTTGCGAGCGCTTTATGATCCATCAGGATCGCGCCTCCGGTCCTGATCTATCGTATATTCTGAAATATAAATTGTAATTGTTTTGATATTAAAAACTATTGGACTTCGATAGAATTTTGTCGATGGGACTTGTGTGTCGCGCTCATGGAATGTCAACAGTCCGACATCGCGGAACGCACAATCTCCCCGTCATCAAATTGATGGAGGATGTGTCTATGAGACTTTTCAGGAAACTTTCTTGTGCTATCGCGACTGGCCTGATGGTGGTCAGTGCTCCGACAATTGCGATTTCGGCCGACATGACTTTGAAGTTGGCAGGGGTCCATCCTGCCGATCACTACGGCACTCAAATGATGGAACAAATTAAGTCTGAGGTTGAATCTGCCGGCGTTGGTCTGACCATTGAATTGTACCCGGCGAGCCAATTGGGGTCAGGTGAGGAACTGATGGAAGATGCGATCCGCGGCAACGTGGATATCGTTCGGTCGTTCGTGTACGCGCACAGGGATCCGGCGCTCGAAATCAATAGTGTTCCGTTTCTCGCAACGTCTTGGGACGATATGGCCCGAGTCTACGGTTCAAGGGAATCTGCGTATTCGCAGATCATGGCGGAAATCCTAGATCGTCACGGATTAAAGTTTCTCGGCAACGCTGCTGATGGACCGGTCGGTATCATCACAACGAAGATGCCTGACAATTACGATACCGTTGGAGACAAGGGTCTGAACGTACGCGTCTGGAGTTCCGAAGTCGCCAAGAGCGTGACCGAGGCGCTTGGTTTCAGGGCCACAACCATGAACTGGTCGGAGACTCTTTCAGCGGTTCAGTCGGGTGTTGTAGACGGGGCACATTGTTGTACGGCCCAACTCGCCTACGTTCACTTCGCCAAAAGCGATATCGGATCCTACTACATCCCGTACAATGCAATTGCCGAGACGACTACGTACTACGCGAGCAAGAGAACCTGGGAGAAATTGAGCAAGGAACAGCAGGATGTCATTCAGGAAGCGGTGACCAAGGCGGCTGCGACGTTCACGGCGTGGGCTCGTGAAAACGATGAAGGGTTCCTCGCCAAGCTTAAAGAGAAGGGGTTCGAGGTACTGCCGCTTACGGCGGATCAACGTGCAAAGATGTCAGATCACATCAAGAACACGGTCTGGCCCCAGCTTGAGGGATCGGTCGGCAAGGAGAATTTGGACCGACTTCGTAACGACAGTTGATGTTCTCACAGGGCCGGCGTCATAGCGACGCCGGCCCACTCTCTTTGAAGTGTCGCTTTTCGGGTTGGGAAACGGATGACTGCGCAGTTTGTTGATGATCTACCGGGTATCGTGCAAAAGCTCGTGCGATGGGCCGTTGCGCTGAAGTCTTGGTTTCTGGTCGCGGGAAGCATCGTCATGGCGTTGACGTTCTTCCTGGTGGTGATTCTGCGGTACTGGCTGGAGATGGATCTTTTTGCCTATGAAGAGTGGCTTCTTGTGCTGTGCTTTTGGCTCTACTTCATGGGAAGTGCACTGGGCACTTACGAAGACTCTCACATCAGCGCGGACTTGTTACGCCATCAGCTGAAAAGCCCTCGCGCCCGCTGGGTTCGCGATGTCGTTGTTCACGGCATTGAGCTGACCATTTCGCTGGCTGTAGTCTATTGGTCGATACTCATGCTGTACGATGAGATCGCGGCCTATCCATACTGGCAAACGACGATCGCCTTGAAGATACCGTTTTTCGTGCCGCGGCTGAGTATCTTTGCCGGCTTCGCATTTATGTCCATTTACAGCTTTCTGCATCTCTATGTCGTCTTTAGGTCCCGTCCTGGTTCTCGAGACCACGATCCGCACCCAGACGGCGAAGCTAATTCTTGATCGGGGACTGTTGACATGGTGATACTGATCTACTTCGTCGTCCTCTGCGTTTTTCTCGTCATTGGAACGTCGGTTCCGATCGCGTTTGGCGGCGTGCTCGTTGCGATTGCGTTTCTCAGTGACCACGATGTTTCGGCTTTTCTACCGACCGGTCATTGGAAGATGAACACGCTAGTTTTGCTTGCGATCCCCCTGTTCATCCTTGCCGGAGGGTTGATGGAGCGAGGTCGGATTGCGGCACCACTCGTCAATCTGGCAGAAGTTTGTATCGGATGGATACGAGGGGGGCTTGCATCCGCGACAGTTATCTCTAGCGCTATTTTCGGCGCTATCTCCGGGAGTGCCGCCGCGACATTGACCTGTATCGGTTCGGTCATGCTGCCGCACCTCCGGCGCACCCAGCACGATGAGGGGGCCTCGGCTGCACTCGTGGTCAGCGCAGCACCGCTAGGACTACTTATTCCCCCAAGCTCGGCACAAATTATCTACGCCTGGGTCACTCAACAGTCGGTTCTAAAGTGCTTCCTATCGACTATTGTCCCCGGTCTAATCCTGGTTGTTCTATTGTGTCTTACCAACACCTTCATTCTAAAGAACATCGGCAGCGGACACGACCGGGCGTACCAGGGCGCATGGCCGAAGGCATTTGCTCGCGAGTCGAAAAGATCATTCGCAGCATTGTTGATCCCGGTGTTTATTCTGGGCGGGATATACGGTGGGTTCATGACGCCGACAGAGGCGGCCGGTTTCGCGGTCATCTATGCATTCCTGATCGGCTTCTTCGTCTATCGGGGACTCAATCTCAGGAGTGCGGCCGCCGTACTTCGGGAATCGGCCATCACGATCGGGGTTGTGATGGTCATGATCTTCATGGTGCTCACGGTCAGCCGGTTTCTGATATTCGAAAACATCCCTGGTATGGTCTTGTCGCTCGTCGGCGCGGTTTCCGATAGCCCGATCATTATCCTCCTGCTCGTCAATTTGGCTCTGGTTCTTATCGGCATGGTGATGGACGACATCAGCAGCATGTTGCTTTCTGCTCCCCTGCTGCTGCCAGTGGTCTCGCATGTTGGGGTCGATCCGATTCATTTTGCGGCAATACTCGGAGTAAACCTCGGCATGGCCAACATCACTCCGCCGACCGCGCCGCTTCTCTACCTTGGCGCCCGCACAGCAGGTGTTTCCGTCAATCAGATGCTGCGACCGACGTTGATCTTTATTCTGTTTGCCTGGTTGCCGACGCTCATGTTGACCACGTTCGTGCCAAACACCGCGCTGTGGCTGCCCGGCGTGTTTTTTGACTGAACGCGATTCCCGAAAAAGTAGAGTCGAGCACATGATACAGCTTTATGCTGCAGTGGCGCAGAATCATAAATCATTTCGCTATCGTGAATTGAGTAATTAAAAGTATTTGATTTTTTGATTATTGGGGTGGCGATAATCTCTCTTTGGATCGTGAGAATCTTTGCGAGTAAGTCAGGCATCTCGTTTCGGCAATAATCACTTGAGTAGCGATTGCGAGCCGAGGCTGGTGCTTGAGGAATCCAAAGATCCCATCGACGAGGTAGATGAGTCTTGATGATTGAAGAGGGTCCCATGACGATGGAAAAAACGAATGAGTTTCTGACCCGTGACGGGCTGCACGTTTTTCATTCTCTTCACGATCAGTCGGTGGTCCGCGAGGGAAAGGTCTGGGTCCGAGGGGAAGGGCACTATCTATTCGATGCCGATGGTGGCAAGTGCATCGACGGACTGTCCGGCCTATGGAACGTTATTCTCGGCCACTGCCGCCCCGAGCTGGCATCCGCCGCATCGCGACAGCTTTCCGAGCTCGACTATTGTTCCGGCTACTCAGGCAGCACCAACCCGCGGGCGATTGAACTTGCCGAGCGCATTGCTGCGCTTACGTACGAGTCCATCAACAGGTTTTTTTTTACCTCGGGCGGCGGAGAATCCACCGATACAACGATCAAGATTGCTCGCTACTACTGGAAAATGCTTGGTCAACAGAGCAAGACAAAAACGATCTGCCTGCAGAATGCCTACCATGGCACCACCTTGGGTGCGATGGCCGCGACCGGGATGCCGAAATATTGGACCGCATTTGAACCTAGGTTTCCCGGGTTCGTTCATATTCCCAACCACGATGCCTATCGCTACGAGGTGCCGGAGGGTGCGGACCTGGGCACGGTCGCGGCGGATGAACTGGAAACGGCAATCTTGCGTGAAGGCCCGGAAAACGTCGCCATGTTCCTCGTCGAGTCAATACCTGGAGGCGGCGTGAATGTTCCGCCTGACGGCTATTTTACGCGCATTCGCGAGATCTGTGACCAATACGATGTGTTGCTCGCGGTCGATGAAGTTATCAGTGGTTTCGGTCGTACCGGAGAGATGTTTGCATTGCGCCATTGGGGTGTTGAACCAGATATCATCCAGTTCGCAAAAGGGGTCAGCAATGGTGCCGTGCCGCTCGGTGGTGTCGGTGTTTCAGACGATATCGCGGAGGTCATCGAGACACGCAGTCGCGGTGCAGATATGTGGATGCACTGTTTTACTTACAGTGGTCACCCAGTGGCGTGCGCCGTCGGTTTAGCGACGATTGAGGTCATCGAGAATGAGCGACTCGTCGACAATGCGCGAGAAATGGGAATACGGATGCGCGACCTGTTGTCCGCGAACATCGGTCAGAACCCGCACCTTGGCGACATCAGGGGACTCGGCCTGTTTTCAGGTTTGGAACTGGTCGAAGATCGAGAGACAAAACAACCCTTCGATCAGGGTAAACAAATCGGGCCGCGTATTGTCGGTGCGTGCCTGAAACGCGGTTTATACATCCGAGGACGTGGCGACGTTCTATACCTCGGACCTCCATTGACAGCCGACCCGGATTTGATCGACCTGATGGTTGAAAAGGTGTGCGACGCAACACTAGAAATTCTGAGTGAGCCATGAAACGTAATTTTCCCTACGACAATCTGAAGAGCGATCCCCAATGAAGATCAAGGCTGCAGTTCTCCGGCAGGCTCCCGTCGAGCGCCCCTATGCTGATACGCGCCCGCTTGCGATCGAATCCATTGAACTGGAACCGCCGGGGCCTCAAGAGCTACTGGTCAAGATCGAGGCGGCGGGCCTTTGTCATTCCGACCTTTCCATTATCAACGGTGATCGCCCCCGGCCGACACCGATGGTGATCGGTCATGAAGCGGTTGGGACGATCGAGAAACTGGGTGACGGGGTCGAGGGCCTGGCTATTGGCGACCGTGTTGTTATGGCGTTCCTGCCAACCTGTGGAACCTGCCCGCCTTGTTCAACGGGACGGACCGCGCTTTGCGAACCGGGGGCTGTCGCCAATACAGAAGGAACGCTTTTGTCCGGGAAACGACGACTAAAATCAGGCGATCAGTTCATCAATCACCACAGCGGCGTGTCGGCATTTGCCGAACGCGCAATCGTCTCCGAGTATTCGGTCGTCAAGATCGAACCCGATATTCCGCCCGTCGAAGCTGCCCTGTTTGGATGTGCGGTTTTAACGGGGGTTGGCGCGGTGGTGAACACGTGCCGTGTCAGTCCAGGGGAGAGTGTCGCGGTCATTGGACTAGGCGGAGTCGGACTCTCGTCAGTTCTCGGCGCGAGGGTTGCCGGGGCTGCGAGGATTGTCGCGATCGACCTGTCGGACGACAAACTTGAACTAGCACGGCAGTTGGGCGCGAGCCACGCTTTCAATGCGCGTGACGATGATATCGTCGAAAAAGTTCGCCGGCTGACGTCTGGCGGTGTCGAGCATGCTATCGAAATGGCGGGCAATGCTGCTGCGTTCCAGCTTGCTTTTGACATTACCCGCCGGGGTGGTGTGACCGCGAGTGGCGGTCTGGCAAACCAAGGGGCTAGGGTCGATCTGTCACCGCTGAGGCTTGTCGCTGAGGAACGAACGATCAAGGGCAGCTACATGGGGGGCTGCTCGCCGCGGCGGGACATACCACGCTTTATCAAGCTTTATCGAAGCGGATTGCTTCCCGTCGCGAAATTGCTTTCCAGTACCGGTCCTCTCGAAGAAATCAATGAGGCCTTCGACTTGCTCGATCAAGGGAAAGTCGTGCGTCACGTAATCACGTTCTGACATCGCTTCAGCGTTGTTAGGGATGGTCAGTAGCTGTTTACAGAGGCATAAGCATCATGAACACTCAATCGTACGATCTCCCGACTTTCGATCCATTCATTAATGGACGCAGCGTGTCACCTGCGGCCCGCGCGTACTTCGAGACCAATGATCCCTTTACGGGTGAACCCTGGGCGAAGGTTGGTCGCTGCGATGGTACGGATATAGACCTTGCGGTAGAAAGCGCCTGGCGGGCGTTTCACGACGGACCGTGGGCCGAAATGAAACCCACGCGACGTGGTGAGGTATTGCGGCGGTTCGGTGCGGTTTTGTCCAAACATGCCGAGGAGTTAGCCGATATCGAGGTTCGCGACAATGGCAAGCTACGCACAGAGATGCTCGCCCAGTGTCGCTATATCTCAGAATGGTATGCTTATTTCGGAGGGCTTGCTGATAAGATACAAGGTAGCGTTATTCCAATCGACAAGGATGACGTGTTCAACTTTACAGTACGCGAACCATTGGGCGTTATCGCGGCGATCACGCCCTGGAATTCGCCGCTACTGCTGCTTTCATGGAAACTTGCGCCTGCGCTGGCAGCCGGCAACACCCTCGTTCTCAAACCATCGGAGTTCACCTCTGTTTCCTCGCTTCGATTTGCCGAGTTGGCGCGCGAAGCCGGCGTTCCCGACGGTGTGTTCAACGTAGTTACCGGATACGGTCCCGAGGCTGGTGCCGCCTTGGTCGCGCATCCCAAGGTCGCCAAGGTGGCTTTCACGGGGGGTGGCGACAGTGGAGCGCTGATCTATCAGGCGGCGGCCCGCGACCTGAAGCCATGCAGCCTCGAGCTGGGGGGCAAATCTCCGAATATCATTCTGAACGATGCGAGGATCGAAGACGCAGTCAAAGGTGCGGTTTCGGGGATCTTCGCTGCGACGGGCCAGACATGTATCGCCGGCTCGCGGTTGCTGGTGCATAACGACATCTACGACGCGTTTGTCCCAGAGTTGCTGGAGTTCGCGGCGTCTGCGCAAATGGGGGACCCCAGCCTCCCGGAAACCCAGATCGGACCAATTACGACACCGCCACAGTATCAACGGGTGCTTGACTACATTGAGATCGCCCAAAGCGAAGGCGCTACATTGCTCCTTGGCGGCAAACCCGCCAAGGGACGGCCGGAATGCGGGAAGAGCCCCTGGTTTGTCGAACCAACGATATTCGGCGACGTCACCAACGACATGAGGATTGCGCAAGAGGAGGTCTTCGGACCTATCCTGTCGATCATCCGTTTTGAGACCGATGAAAAAGCCATCGAGATCGCCAACGACTCGCAGTTTGGCCTCGCAGCTGGCGTATGGACACAGTCAATCAATCGGGCACTGCGTTTCTCACAAGCACTTAGGGCAGGGACGGTCTGGGTGAACACCTATCGGTCGGTTAGTTTTATGTCGCCCTTTGGCGGATACAAGAAAAGTGGCATCGGAAGAGAGAACGGCATGGAAGCGATTGAGAGCTATATGCAGACAAAGTCGGTATGGATATCGACCGCCGAGGAAGTTCCTGATCCATTCGTCATTCGCTGATTGTGAAAGCCATTTTGATGATGAAGTTTTTGGCATGAGGGAGAGTTGACTTGACCAACGAAGATCTATTCGAAACCGGAATGAGCATTCGCCGTGCGACACTTGGCGACGAGTATGTCGACAAAGCGATCGCTCAGATGGATGATTTCACGGCAGACTTGCAGGATCTGGTAACCAGGTATTGCTGGGGCGAAGTCTGGGGACGACCGGGGTTGGACCGGAAGACGCGTTCGACGATCAACTTGGCGATGATCAGTGCGCTCAACAGACCGCACGAACTTGCGGCGCACGTCAGAGGGGCCGTCAACAACGGCATGACCCGTGACGAGATCAAGGAAGTCCTGTTGCAAGTCGGCATTTATTGCGGCGTGCCGGCGATGGTAGATAGTTTCCGAATTGCTCGTACTGTCTTTGAGGAAATCGATGGCTAATCCGATAGATGAGGGGATAGTGAAAGTCGGCTTTGTCGGGCTTGGCCAAATGGGTAAGCCGATGGCAAGGAACCTGGCGACCGCGGGGTACGCGCTTGTCTTGAACGACAAGGATTCCAAACTTGCATCTGCACTTGCCGATGAGATCGGTTGCGAGGCCTGCAATGATTTCGGCAATCTCGGGGCTGCGTGCGAGATCGTCATCACTATGCTCCCCAGCAGCGATATCGTCCGATCCGTCGTCGTCGGCGATGGCAAGCAGTCGGGGATGATGAAGACGCTTTCGGGCGGCAATGTGCTCGTCGATATGAGTTCGTCAAGGCCGCAATCCACTCTCGAATTGGCGGAAATCCTGAAGGATTTCGACGTGGCGTTGCTTGATGCTCCCGTTTCCGGCGGCAAACGCAAGGCGGTATCGGGAGGTCTCAGCATCATGCTGGGCGGTGACAGTAATGATGCGATCAAGCGGGCCGTTCCTGTTTTGGAATCAATGGGACGAGTATACCTTACAGGCCGTCTCGGATCGGGCCACGCGCTCAAGGCCCTCAACAACTATCTCAACGCGGTTGGTCTGCGTGCGGCGTGCGAGGCGATTGCCGTCGGGACTGCGTTCGGCCTGAACCCCGACACCATGCTCGATGTCATCAACGTATCGACGGGGCGTAACAATTCGACCGAAAACAAAATCGCTCAGTTTGTCCTGTCGGGTGAATTCAAGAAGGCCGGCTTCGCGATGAACCTGATGGCCAAGGACTTGGCAATTGCGGCGGATTTGGCCGAGTCTCTCGGCTTTGAAGACACCGGCATTGAAGCCGAACGTGCTCTTTGGATGTCCGCAAGCGATCAGCTTGGTGAGACGGCTGATCATACCGAGATATTCCAGTGCGTGTCCCGACCTTTAAGTGATCCGATCTAGAAAGTATGAAGGTAGGACCAATCCTCGCGTGAGCCCGGCGAAAAACATTGGACGTGTTCATAGAAGAGATCAACGGCCTTGATCGTAGCAGAGGGAGACTTGATCAGAATATTTCCAACCGGTGGCAGGGTTGGAAACCCATTCTCAGGCGAAAGTTCGACACAGCCATTGGGTAGGTCATTCGTCAAGGTGACAACCGTCGCCGCCATTCCCGAAGATGCAATGGCGCGAAGCACTTGGGTGTTGCTCGCCGTGCAGACGATACGGTAATCTCGCTTTACACCTGTCAACGCGTTGATTGCCCAACGTCTCAGCACGCAGCCATCATAACAGAATGCTAGGGGAAGGGCGTGGGGACTAGCGAAGTCCAACCCTTCCGCCGCGATCCATCCGACCCGGTCGGTGCTAAGTAAAATTCCCTCTCTGTCGTCGGTTTCCGCCGCAACCACCGCAACGTCGATTTTCCCCTCCCGCACCATCGGCCGAAGAACTGGCGTTGGTGCGCAACGAATGTCGAGTGTAACCCTGGGATGGAGCCGATTGAAATTGGCCAATTGCATTGACGACAGAGATGTCAACGTATCGTCGGGCAGACCGACGCGAACCGTGCCCGAGACTGAACTGGATTCGAATGAGGCGAGTGCCTCGTCCTGGAGTGCAATGATCTTGCGAGCGTAGCTTAGAAACGCGCGACCATCGTCCGTCAGAACAAGGTTCCGTCCACTACGCTCGTATAACTCGACATTCACGGTGTCTTGCAGTTTCTTAAGCTGAACACTGATCGCCGCTTGCGAGCGATAAACTAATTGGGCCGTCGCCCGGCAACTTCCCGTGTCCCCGAAGGCGACGAAGGTTCTGAGGCAATCCATATCGATGTTTTTCATAGTGCGCCTTTGATTAACAATGCTAAATTGTCTCTTTTAATGAATTAGGTTTTCTTGTCAATTGCTGGTGCTTACTCTTCAATGATCGGTGATTTTTCTTCTCGTCACAGGGGGCATCAAATGAAGACGGTGGCTTGGATCGGTTTAGGCAACATGGGTTACCCCATGGCCGGACACCTTCGTCAATCGGGAGGCTGTGATGTCGTCGTTCACAATCGCTCGCCTGAGAAAGCTGCCAGATGGGTCAATGAATTTGACGGTAGAATGGCGCATTCGCAGTTGGAAGCGGCACGCCGCGCTGAAGTGGTTTTCATCAGTGCCGGCAATGATGATGATCTTCGCGCCATCGTCTTCGGAGAGGAGGGCGTGCTCCAGGGTCTAGATGAGGGTGCGATTATCGTCGATCACACGACGACCTCGGCGGTGGTAGCAATAGAAATACAGGCACTCGCCAAGAAGCACGGCATCGATTTCGTTGATGCGCCGGTTTCAGGTGGCGAAGCCGGTGCAAAGCAAGGAAGCCTCGCTGTTATGGCCGGTGGAACGTCCGAATCGTTTTCCCGCGCTGAGCCTTTCATGAAAGCATATTCGTCCCAGGTCAGGCACGTGGGTCCTCCGGGCGCCGGTCAACTTGTCAAGATGGTCAATCAGATTTGTACCGTCGGTATTATCCAATCGCTCGCTGAAGGCCTTCATTTCGCGCGCCAGGCGGGGCTGGATATTCCGGTGGCCATGGGCGCTCTTGGCAATGGAGCGGCACGTTCATGGCAGATGGAAAATAGGTGGGAAACCATGATGAACGATTTGTTCGATTTCGGATTCGCGGTCGACTGGATTCGAAAGGATTTGTCGATCTGCCTAGATGAGGCGAGACGAAACGGCGCTAACCTGCCGACGACCGCATTGATCGATCAATTCTATGCGGATTTGCAGGCAATGGGTGGAAACAATTGGGATTCCAGCAGTCTCATTCGTCGTCTGAACACGAGCCAACTCGCAGAGGAGACCTGACCCATGAGTTCCGAAATAGTCACCAACGAGTCCCGGGAGAGTACCTCAAAGACCGGGACCGGACCTAAAACGCCGTGGTTATGGCACCCGGATTTGCCGATTAGGATTAATCCGTTGTTCTTCCTGCCGATCCGGCCAGTCGCTATATTGAGGTGGCTGTTGGCCGGATGGGTGACAGTTTCCACGCGGACGGTCCTGACCGCATTCGCTCTCATTGCATGGTTCTATTTGCAACCGTCATTCCCGCCTGACGGATCGATCAGCCTGGAATGGTTGGCGATCATTTTCGCGCGAAACCTTGCCTTGATTATCCTCGTTGCGGGGGGACTCCATTACTATCTGATTACGCGCAAGAAGCAGGGTGATGAGTTTCGCTACGACCGGAAAGAAATGCAAACGGAGAGCCCGCGGTTCGTCTTTGATGATCAGGTCTGGGACAATGTCTTCTGGGCAATCGCTAGTGGGGTAACGTTTTGGACGTGCTATGAGGTCGGTTTCATTTGGGCATTCGAGACCGGGTTGCTTGAGATCCATCGTTGGAGCGATGGGGAGGCTTGGTTCGTTGCCGTTTTCTTCATGATCCCATTTATCCAGTCATTCCACTTCTACTGGGTCCACAGGCTTCTACATTGGCCGCCACTTTATCGAACGGTTCACAATCTACACCACCTCAACGTCAACACGGGCCCGTGGTCCGGCATGTCGATGCATCCGGTGGAGCACGTCGTTTATCTCAGTTCGGTGTTGATCCACATCTGGGTACCGTCGCATCCTGTGCACGTTATTTTCCACTTGTACTGGCTGTCGCTCGACGCCGTGGTGGCGCATGCCGGATACGAGAAACTGGTCATTGGAAATACTGCGGTTGCCAATCTTGGATCCTTCTTCCATCAGCTTCATCACCGCTACTTCAACTGCAACTACGGCAACTCCGAGATTCCCTGGGATACCGTGTTCGGATCGTTCCATGACGGCACGCCGGAAGCGACACGCCGGGTTAGAAAACGTTCGGCGCGTGCGGCCTGAGGCATTCCAGAACCAGAAGTCCTACACAGAGAGTCTGAGCATGTATCGGGTTTACACAATGGGGGGTCACCACGCGTCTCGGAAGCTGACCGTAGGCCACCTAATCGAAACGAAAGGACAGAGACGTTACACTCAATCGACGGCACCTACGCCGGTCGAAGCCATGGCGACGGAAGCTGCCGGTGTCGATATGCTAAGTATCGATTACGCGGAGAATCTTGATGATCTTCGTGAGGCGGCTCCCAGCATTTTCTTTAATGTCGCGATGCCATTGACTGATTTCGCTAGCGCAGACGACATTATGCGGGGTGCCATGGATGCAATGTCCCGCGGGGCCGACGGAATCTACTACTGCGGTCCGTTGGCTTGGGTTGAACAACTCGCCAAGGCTGATATCCCTGTGATGGGGCATGCCGGTCTTGTGCCCAGAAAGAGCCTGTGGATTGGCGGGTTACGGGCGTTTGGCAAGACGATCGATGAGGCGAAAAAGATTTGGGGGCACGTCCGCGATCTCGAAAATGCAGGTGCTTATGCCGTGGAGCTAGAGGTCGTGCCGACAGAAGTGACTCGGGTGATCTCCGAGAATACATCACTGGTTACCAGTTCAATCGGTTCGGGTCCCCACGCCGATGTTATCTATCAGTTCGTTCAGGATATCCTTGGTGAAACCGACCCGTTACCGCGACACGCCAAGGCCTATGACGATTTTGCAGATAGATACTTTACCCTTCAGGATGCGAGGATCAACGCGATCAAGTCCTTTGTTGCGGAAGTCCAGGCAGGCGAATTCCCGAACACTGAGCATGTGGTTGACGACCGATACGACGTTGCGGCGGATCTAAGCAACTTCATTGAACGATCACGGCCTGTTTGAAAACTCCAAACGTTTGTTGATCTCTAAGCCATATAAGCGGATTGAGGTGCCCTAGTTTGTTAGACACCTTCAGCATTCGTTTTGTGCTGCCGTTCGAACTCGACGGGTGACAGCATCCCGTTGTTGGTGTGCTTGCGTTTCGCATTGTAGAACATCACGATGTATTCGAACATATCCGCTCTTGCATCTTCCCGCGTGGCATAGACTTTTCGCCGGATGCGTTCTCGTTTTAACAGCTGGGAGAAGCTCTCGGCGACCGCGTTGTCATGGCAATTGCCGCGACGGCTCATGCTGGCCTCCAGATTGTGCTGTCGCAGAAACGCTTGCCACTCCTGGCTGGTGAACTGGCTGCCTTGATCGGAATGGATTGTCACGGTCCTCTTCGGCTTTCGTCTCCACACCGCCATAAGCAGGGCTTGCAGAACCAGGTCCGTCGTCATCCGGGGCCGCATCGACCAGCCGATAACGCGCCGTGAGTACAAGTCGATGACCACGGCCAGATAGGTCCAGCCTTCATGGGTGCGGACGTAGGTGATATCCGTCACCCAGACGTGGATCGGCGCCTCGGTCTCGAAGTTCAGTGCCAGCGTGTTCCCGGCGACGACCGCGGGCTTGCTGCCGTAGCGGCCAAGACGGCGCTTGTAACCAACCTGGGCCTTGATGCCAGCAAGGCCGGCCAACCGCGCGACACGGTTGGGACAACACGTCTCACCCTGATCACGCAGATCATGATGCAGCTTGCGGTAACCGTAGACCTTGCCGCTGTCCTGCCAAGCCAGTTTGATCAATGCAGTCTGCCGGTCGTCTTCCCTGGCGCGCTTGCTGACCGGTGACTTCAGCCACGCATAAAACCCGCTGGGATGGATGCACAGACACCGGCACATCGTCCGCACGGAAAAGCGAAGACGATGGCCAGCAACGAACGCGTATCTCACTTTGCATCCCTGGCGAAATACGCGGTGGCTTTTTTTAGAATATCGCGCTCCTCGATCGCCCGTGACAACTTGCGCTTCAATCGCCGAATCTCGGCATCCTTGTCATCGTCGCCGGAAGGGAGTGAAAACTTCTTCTTCCAGGCGTAGAGCGAATGCGTGCTCACGCCAAGACGTGCTGAAACCTCCGAGACCGGGTACCCCCGCTCGGTAATCTGATGCACTGCATCACGTTTAAAATCGTCGCTGAAATTTGCTTTGCCCATGCTGGCCTCCTCGCCTCAAACTTAGGGAAGAAAGCGTCTACAAATCTAGGGGCACCTCACTTGGACGCCTCCGCCTCAGAGGGCCGACCGGCGCAAGAGACGAGTTATTGCTCGCCGCCACCGCCCAGAACCTCAGAAAATTCGCTAAACTGATCCCGTACGAGCAACCAATCATTATACCGGCATGAGATAGACCCAACCGACACAGTTTGCGGCGCAGATCGCTACACGACAAAGATATACGTCCGCTCCTGACAGAAGCGGACACAGTCAATCCCGTACTTCAGACCATTAAATCAACAAAATCTGCCAGAAGCAGACAAGTCATCATCCTTTATCAGGATGCACGAGGCCGCTCAGCCAGTCACTGAACAAGGCGGCGACCTCGCGCCGGGCACCCTGCCGCGTGACGCAGCAGAAGTACCCCCGGTCACTCGGAACCCGACGGTCTGATGCAATAACCAGCTGACCGGCGTCCAGATGGTCCTGCAACAACGGCAGCCATCCGATCGCAATCCCGTCTCCATTCATGGCAGCCTGCAGATAGACCATGAAACTCGTGAACCGCTGATCGGGCGCGGGTGGGTTGATCTTTGCCCCTGTCCCCGCGACGAACCGTTCCCAGTCGCCTGTGTGAATGCCGGCAGTCAGGTGCAAAAGTCGGTGATCCGAATAATCATCATCGACGACCGGATGACGATTGCTGTAGTCAGCTGAACAAACGGCAATCATGTCTTCTGGAAAGATCAGCGCCTGCGTGATGCCGGGTAATCTGTCCGGCGCATTGAAGACGGTGACGATGTCGCAACTCTCTTCCCGATAACCATCGTTCAAGTCGCGCGAGACCAGCTCAATGCCGATTTCCGGGTGCCGGTCATGGAACTGATTGAGGCGCCGCAAAAGGAAGCAACTCGCAAACCCGATCGTGGTGTTGATCAGCAACGGGCGATCCGATGATCGCTGCGAAACCCGCTCGATCGCATTCTTGATCTGCGACTTACTGGCGGCAACCGCACCAAACAGGGTCTGGCCTTCCGCGGTCAGGGTGACTTGCGGACGCGTTCGCTTGAAAAGCGTCACGCCCAGCTCCGCTTCAAGTTGGGAAACCCGTCGGCTGATGGCTGGCTGAAGCACGTTCAATTCTGACGCGGCCCGCGAGAAATTGCCGACCCGCGCAACCGCCTCAAACGCATCCAGTAAACGCCAGTCCGGGTCTTTCATGACTATTCCTCCGGAGAATACATAATATAATAATTTTCCCTGCATCCGTGCAAGCACAATGGGTTTAGCATCACCGGCAGAATCGTATTCATTCCAAATGTCATCAGAGAATGGCACAGGAACGAGGGCTGATAATGATGCAAGTTGAAGCAGCGGTGATGTATGCGGTTGGTGAGCCGCTGGTGGTCGAGAGTCTTGAACTCGAAGCGCCACGCGCTGGTGAGGTCCTGGTCAAGATTGGTGCATCGGGTGTGTGCCACTCTGACTATCACGTGGTGTCCGGACAGTCCGGTCACGACCTTCCTGTTGTCCTCGGGCACGAGGGTGCCGGGACCATTGTGGCGGTTGGCGACGGTGTCGGGGAACTGGCTCCCGGCGATCATGTGGTGCTCAGCTGGATCCCGTTTTGCGGCGAATGCTTCTTCTGCACGCACGAGCAGACTCATCTATGCAAAGCCTACATCGGTCCGCTCTGGGCGGGCACGATGACCGACGGTTCGAACCGGCTGTCAAAGGATGGGCAACCCGTGCGGCAGCTCTCGATGCTGGCGACATGGGCTGATCACGCCGTGGTGCCGGCGGTCAGCTGCGTTAAGATTGCGCCATCCATACCCTTCGAAGTCGGCGCGTTGCTCGGTTGTGCGGTGACGACCGGTGTTGGCGCTGTCCTCAATCGGGCAAAAGTGGAGCCGGGTTCGAGTGTCGCCATTATCGGTGCCGGTGGTGTCGGGTTGTCGTTGATCATGGGTGCCCGGTTTGCCATGGCCGGCAGGATTATTGTTTTTGACGTATCGCTTGAGAAACAGGCCCTTGCCATAGAAATGGGCGCCACGGACTTCGTGGTTTCGTCTGACAACAGTATCGAGACCGTCAGAGACATGACCGATGGCCTCGGTGCCGATTATGTGTTCGAAGCCGTGGGGCTTGTTCCCCTCCAGGAAATGGCGCTCGAGATGGTGAGGCCCGGTGGCCAGGTCGTGTTCGTCGGGATGGCTGGCAATGACGAATGCATGTCCCTCTCTGCGGCGAGCATCACCCGTGATGAGAAACTCGTTTCCGGGTCCATGTTCGGATCTGCCCGCACAGATCGTGATTTCAATCTCTATGCGGACTCGTACGAGCAAGGCCTGTTGCCGGTCGATCAGCTGGTGACGCGTCGCTACGGGCTTTCGGATATCAACGAGGCGATCGACGCGATGCTCGGCGGCATGCCGGGTCGTGGCGTGATCGTTTTCGATGCTGGAGATGACGCATGAGTGTCGTCACGGATTGGTCTTTCTACGCGGGGGGTAAATGGCTCGAACCCGCAGACGGTCGTCGGTTCGAGAGTATCGATCCGACGACCGCGACTGTCTGGGCTCGCGTGCCGGATTGCGGTGGAGCCGACGTTGACGTTGCTGTTCGCGCCGCCCGTGATGCCTTTGAAGATGGTCCGTTCTCGCGGATGACGGCAACCGCACGCGGCCAGTTGTTGCGGTGCATGGGCGATGTAATCCGGGCGGATGCGGCGCGCCTCGCTGAAATCGAAACGACCGACAACGGCAAGCTGCTCGCCGGGATGAAGGGTGCCCTGACCGGTTGGTTGGTTGATAGTTTCGATTACTACGCGGGCCTCGCCGACAAGATCGAAGGTCGGGTGATTCCGGTCGATGTCCCCGATATTCACAACTACACGACTTATGAGCCCTTCGGCACGGTCGGCTGCATCACGGCGTGGAACTCGCCGCTGCTGATCGCAATCTGGAAGATTACGGCCGCGATTGCGGCGGGCAATACGGTGGTCCTCAAGCCATCCGAGTTCGCTTCCGTGTCGACGCTCGCGTTGATGACCACGCTTGAGAATGCGGATATTCCGCCGGGGCTGATTAACGTCGTGACGGGTGTCGGCGCGGAGACCGGTGCCGCGCTGGTCGGCCATGAGCATGTCTCGATGATCAGCTTCACGGGCGGTGTGGCGGGCGGCCGGGCGGTTGCGGCGGGTGCCGCGGCCCTGACCAAACCAACCGTGCTGGAGCTCGGCGGCAAATCGCCACAGATTGTTCTCGAGGATGCCGATCTGGAACTCACGGCACGGGGCATTGCGGGCGGCATCTTTCCGCCGGCTGGTCAAAGCTGCATCGCCGGATCTCGGGTCCTGGTGCACAAGTCGTTGCACGATGATCTGGTCGCACGATTGATCGAGATTACTGCGAGGGCGCGTGTCGGCGATCCGCGCGATCCGTCGACCCATATCGGCCCGATCGCGAACGAACCCCATTTCCATCGGGTCATGGCGGCGATAGATTCGGCGAAGGCCGAAGGCGCCGATTGTGTTCTCGGCGGTAACCGTGTCGAGCCGGATGGTCTCGCGGGTTGGTTTATCGAGCCCACGATCTTTGCCGGTGTTACGCCGGATATGAAGGTTGCGCGCGACGAGATATTCGGCCCCGTCCTCGCGCTCATGCCTGTCGAAGACGAAGAACACGCCGTGCAGATCGCCAACGACAGCGACTACGGCCTCGCTGCCGGTATCTGGACGAATGACGGCGTCCGGGCCATGCGGATCGCGTCGCGGATCGAGGCGGGCACCGTCTATATCAACAATTACTTCGCCTCCGCGCCGCAATCGCCGGTTGGCGGCTACAAGCAGTCCGGCTATGGCCGGGAAAATGGCATTGAGGGCCTTAAGGCCTTTCAGCAAACCAAGTCGATCTGGCTTGCCACCGACCCACATCAGTCTGATCCATTCGAATGAGAGCATTTTTATGACGAGTAACAGTCAATCCAAGGATACCGATGCCCCGATGAGCCGAGACTGGTACTGGCATCCGGACCTGCCGATCCAGACCTCTGGTGTCTTCTCCTGGCCGCCGAATCCGGTCCGCATGATTGCCTGGATCGGGAAATCCTGGCTGACGTTGTCGACGACGACTGTCTGGATTGTGTTGGCATTGGCCGCCTGGCAGTGGGCAACGCCCGCGCTCTCGGACATGAAAACCCTGTCCTGGGATTGGGTCGCGTTCCTGTACGTTCGCAACCTGATCATCATGACGGCAGTGGCAGGTGGTCTGCATCTCTATTTCTACACGCTGGGCAAACAAGGTATGCGCCGGAAGTTCGACAAGCGCGGCCTCGCGCCGAAGAACCGGACGTTCACCTTCAACAACCAGATTATCGACAACATGTTTTGGACCCTCGCCAGTGGGGTGACGATCTGGACGGTCTATGAGGTCGCCTATTACTGGCTGCTGGCGAACGCCTATCTGCCGATGACGGCGTTTGCCGACAACCCGATATGGTTTGTCGCACTCTTCGTGATTATCCCGATCTGGGCGTCGATGCATTTCTACTGGGTGCACCGGTTCCTGCACTGGCCACCGATGTATCGCCTGGCCCATGCCCTGCACCATCGGAATGTCAGTATCGGCCCGTGGACCGGAATTTCGATGCATCCGGTCGAGCATGCCCTCTATTTCTCCAGTGCCGCTATTCACTTCGTGGTCGCTTCGCACCCGCTTCACATGATCTTCCACCTGTTCCTTGAGGCATTGAATCCGGCATGTTCGCACTCGGGCTACGATGGTGTCGAGGTCGGTGGCAAAACCCGTCTCAAGCTGGGTGATTTCTTTCATCAACTTCATCACCGTCATTTTGAGTGCAACTACGGCACGGCGGAGATGCCGTGGGACAAGTGGTTCGGTTCATTCCATGACGGCTCACCCGAGGCCTCGGTGCGAATTAAGGAACGTCGCCGAAAGATGCATGCCAGGCCAGGATCAAGTGACCAGGTCGCATGACACGCGTGATCACCATGAGCGGCGAGATGGCGGAACGGCGGTTGACCGTTGGTCAGCTGATTGCCGGTAAGGGGACGCGCCGCTTCATTCAGGCAACGGCCGTCGGGGGGCAGGAAGCCATCGCTTGCGATGCTGCCGGGATCGATATGCTGAGTGTCGGGGATGGCCCTGCGCTTGATGAAATCCGGCGCGCTGCACCGACCATGTATCTGTCGGTCGCGTTGCCGCTCACCCGGTACGCCAGCGCTGACGAAGTCATGCGCGCGGCGATGGATGCCTTGGAGCATGGCGCCGACAGTATTTACTACTGCGGCCCGCTTGCCTGGGTCGAGCATCTTGCCAAAGCGGACATTCCCGTCATGGGCCACAGCGGCCTCGTGCCGCGAAAAAGCCATTGGCGCGGCGGTCTCCGTGCGGTCGGCAAGAGCCATAAAGAAGCGATGCAGATCTGGCAGGCGGTGAAAAATCTCGAACAGGCAGGCGCGTTTGCGGTCGAGTTTGAGGCTATGCCGTCGGTGCTGACCCGGGAGATCACCCGGCGAACGACCCTCGTCACCAGTTCAATCGGCGCAGGCCCGGATGCGGACATCATCTATCAGTTCACGGAAGATGTTCTGGGCGAGACACCGGAACCGCCGCGCCACGCCCGTGCCTATGATGATTTCCAGAAACGTTACGTTGCCTTGCAGGACGCCCGGATCACGGCGCTGCAGGCATTCAAGGCGGACGTCGATGCGGGTGCATATCCCAGCGACGCTGAGAGCATTGCGATGGACGATGATGACCTTGCACAATTCCTCGACACCATTGGGCGAGCCTGACCATGGATGCGACTTTGAGAACTGACCCTGTGATCGAACGTATTGGCGGGTTTATCGCTGACGCACGCCTTGAGATCGATGACGCGACCATGGCATCGGCACAAAGTGCATTGATCGATCTTCTTGGTTGTATCGTTGTGGGAAGCCGCGAAGAGGTCGCGACCAAAGCGCGCGAGGCCCTGTTAGTGATGTCGGGCGACGCTCCGGCGTTTGGTACGCACGATACGTTCGCGCCGACAACCGCTGCATTCGTAAACGCGGTGGCCGGGCATGCAATCGATTTTGACGATTGGGAAATTCCCGGTAACACGCATCCGAGTATTTCGATCATTCCCGCACTTCTGGCGGCGACGACGGATCGACCGGTCAGCGGTCGTGAGTTCGCTGAAGCTTACATCGTCGGGTTCGAGGTCATCGCCCGTCTCGGCGAAGGCTTGAACTTCACCCACTACGATGCCGGGTGGCATTCAACGGCGACTTTTGGGCCGATGGGCGCTGCGGCAGCCGTCGCCCGGATGTGGGGATTGGATGCAACCACGGCGGCACACGCGGTCGCGATCGCCGTGAGCCGGGCATCCGGCCTCACTGCCCAGTTCGGGTCCGACGCGAAACCGCTTCAGGGAGGCTTCGCCGCCGAAGCCGGTCTGACAGCGGCGATGCTCGCGCGCGCCGGACTGACGGGCAAACTGACGGCTCTGCAGGGCCCAAGCGGTTACAACAAGTTGACCGCGCATGGCGATGACGCGCGCCTCCGTGCGGCCTTTGATCGGATGGGCCAGCCATTGTCTCTCTCGACATATGGGTTGGTGTTCAAGCCGTACCCGAGTTGTGGCTATACCCACCGTATCGTCGACGCGGCACTCAAGTTGCGCGACGTGGATATCGCCATCGGCCGAATTGCCAGCATTGAGATCGAACTGCCGGATTTCCATGCCGATGTGTTGCCGTTCATGGATCCTGCAAACGCCCGAGAGGCCCGGTTCAGCCTGCCGTTCTGTGCCGCGTTGGCCCTGACCCGGGGCGGGGTGACTGCAAAGGACTTCATCGATGAAGCATGGCGTGATCCGACGATCGCGCATCTCGTCGGCCTGACCCGCGTCGCGCCATTCAAACCGCTAGACCCAGGCCTCAACTATGACCCGCGCCAGCCGGATCGGATGCACGTGCACCTCGATGACGGCACGACGCATGAGGCGAGCGTCGACTATCCGCTCGGTGCCCCCCAAAACCCGATGTCACTCGATGACATCGTTGCGAAGTTTACGTCGCTAACCATGGCAAACAGTGACGACATTGCGGCGCTGATTGCCTGGCCTGACTGCCCAAACATTCATGATCTTTTGAAACCCTGGAGTGCTCCCAAATGACGGACACTATTATGACTGCCGAGAAAGAAGATGTGCCATCACGGCGCGGTGGCAGAAACGCAAGACGCAACGCGCGTAAGGATGGTGCCGGCAAGGGGCCAACCACCTCGATCTGGCCCGGTATCACGGGCGGTCGATACAAGCCGTTGGGTGAGGCGGATGTGGTTGCTGTCTACGATACGGCGCTTCGGATCCTCGAAGAAGTCGGCATACGCGACGCGACCGAACGGTGTCGTGAGACGGTGATCGCTGCGGGCGGCAAGCTGACAAGCGATGGTCGTTTGCTGTTCCCGCGCGAGATGTCGGAATCGGTGCTCGCGACCGCGGGCCGCGGGTTCAAGTTGCATGCACAGGACCCGAAGCATGACCTCGACCCGTCGGGGTCCCGGATCCATCTCGGCACCTCCGGCGCGGCGGTTCATATCGTCGACAGCGAAACCCGGGCGGTCAGGGACTCGCAACTCGATGATCTCTACAACATGGCGCGCCTCGCCAACCAGCTGCCGAACATCCACATGTTCCAGCGGACCGTTGTCGCGCGCGACATCCTCGACCCGTACGAGATGGACCTGAACACTGCCTATGCCTGCATGAGCGGGACCTCTAAACCTGTCGGTACAAGCTTCGGCAGCGATGAGAACCTGAAGTCGGCGATTGAGATGATGCACATGGTTGCCGGTAGCGAAGACGCGTTCCGTGCGCGTCCGTTCCTGTGTGTTTCGACATGTTTCGTCGTGCCGCCGCTGAAGTTTGCGGAAGAAGCGCTGAGTGTGATTGAGACTTGCTGCGACCAGGGCGTCCCCCTGAAGCTCGTTTCTGCCGGCCAGGCCGGTGCAACCAGCCCGGCGGCGCTGGCGGGCGCGGTTGCGCTTCAGACCGCCGAAGTGATGGCCGGTCTGATCTACGTCAACCTGCTCAACCCGGGGCATCCGGCGCTGTTCGGCGCGCTTCCGTTCGTGTCCGATCTACGAACCGGTGCCATGTCCGGCGGTAGTGCGGAACAGGGACTTCTGATGGCAGCCTGCGCGCAGATGGCACAGCACATGGGTGTCCCGTGCGCGGTCTCGGCGGGCATGACCGACTCGAAGATGCCTGACTTCCAGGCCGGATACGAAAAGGGTTACACTGAGCTTCTGAGTGCCCTCGCCGGTGCCAACCTGATTTATGAAGCCGCCGGTATGTATGGCTCGCTGCTCGCGTGTTCGCTCGAGAGCTTTGTTCTCGACAACGACCTGATCGGGGCGGTGATGCGGGCAACCCGCGGGATCGAGGTGACAGATGAAACGTTGTCCTTTGAGGTGGTAAAAAATGTCTGCATCGCTGGTCCGGGGCACTTCCTCGCCCATGCCCAGACCATGGAATTGATGCAGAGCGACTACTATTACCCATTGATGAGTGACCGCCGAACCCCGCAGGACTGGCGTGACAACGGCGCTGATGACTTGCTGGTGCTGGCAAGAGCACGGACGAAAGAACTGCTGAACCAGCCTTTGCCGCGTCATATCTCCGATGATGTCGACCTTGCCATCCGCGAGCGGTTCCCCATAAAACTGAGACCGAGGGACTAGACGAAACGAGGCCTGATGACCCGAGAATTTGAGGTGATACTGAAAGCGGTTTACGCCGCCGAGGGTGACCTGAAGAAGCTCAACGAATCCTATGATATCTGGGTGGACTCGTACGAGCGGTGGTGTCATGTGTGGACGGCTCCTTATGCGCAAGGGCTGATTTGAGGTAATTTTGATCGTTGCGGGGTGCGGTCATGTGTCCGGCCTTTTGACGCGGTGCATATAACTGTCCCTACTAGAAACTAAATCCGGGCGTATCGGTGATGTAGTCCGCCAAGCCTCGGGAAGGAAACTATGCTGCCTATCGCCTCGACGGCACGTCTATTCGGCGTATCTTTGGCCAATCCGAGGTGTGTGCGATCGCCGTTGTAGTAATCGGTGTACTGCCGTAGCAGTTTCCGCAAATGCCGTTCGTTCAGCACGACAACATGGTCGAGCAGGTCACGTCGGATAGAGCCAATAACACGTTCTGCATAGGCGTTCTGCCAAGGTGAACTTGGTGCTACGGGGCCGTCACGGATACCTATCGTCTGAAGTCGCTTCTTGTATCTACTGCCGTAGGAAGCATCACGATCACGGAGCAGATAGTCAGGCGCCTCGTCCCAAGGAAAGGCTTCTATCACTTGTCGTGCAATCCATTCCGCCGTCGGATGATACGTTGCGCTAGTATGTAGGATGCGCCGTCGCCCATGACCCAAAATGACCAACCCAAACAGCAGTTTGAAGCCCAAGGTCGGAACGACGAATAAATCAATGGCTGCAACACCATCAGCATGATTCCGCAGGAACGTTCGCCAGGACTGCGAAGGCGACCCTGCCCTCCTCCCCATATACTTGGCCACGGTGGACTGTGAGATATCGATCCCGAGTTTAAGAAGCTCACCATGAATGCGAGGCGCTCCCCAAAGCGGGTTATCAGCGCTCATCTCACGGATCAATATGCGAACGTCCGAGGGAACTTTCGGCCGACCAACTGATGAACGACACTTCATCCGCCAGAACAGTCGAAAGCCGGAACGATGCCATCGCACAACAGTATCTGGTTGCACGATTAACATGTTAAGAAGCGACCTGGGATCTGCTCTATAAATCTCGGCGAAGAACAAACGGTCCCAAGGTGTGAGTTTGGGGCGCCCAGGCACCTGCCGACGCAACGTGAAAACCTGATGGCGAAGTGCAGCGACATCTGCTTCGGTCGCGGGGCCGTGAACCATCCGCCGAAAAACACACCAAACTATGGTTCGCAAGACATCGATCATCGTGTCTTGATCGTCAACAGATAACCCAACCAGTCAAGCAAAGACCAGTGGATGGAGTTTCTGGTAGACACAATTGTGGAATCTGACTTTTGAGAAGGGACAAGCTCTCGCGTGAGAAAAATGTATCTAATAACGATACATAAAATTGATTTACGATACAATTGATCGATGTCATACTATCCGCATCAGATGGTGATTGATTATTGCTATTTGGTTCAGAAACCGATGAGGGAGTTAAAAAATGTCTGGGAAAAGTAACCGGCCGATCGTGGAGGAGTTGAAGCATACGCTTTGCTCACGGAAACTCTCACGTCGCGCCTTTATTGAAAAAGCCGCTGCGGCTGGGGTATCGCTAACCGTCGCCCAATCGATCTGGAATAAGGCTCAGGCTGCCGCACCGAAAAGCGGTGGGACAGCCAGATTCGGCCTTCATGATTCCAATACAAGCGACACATTGGATCCGGCGCTCTCAAATAGTGAGTTTACCGTTGAGCTAGGTTATGCGATGCGCAGCTGCCTGACCGAAGTCCTGCCAGACGGATCCGTCATCGGCGAACTGGCCTCCGGTTGGGAAGCGTCGCCAGACGCCAAGGTATGGACATTCGAATTGCAAAAGGGAGCGGAGTTTCACAACGGCAAGGCCGTAACCGCCCAAGATGTTGTCGATTCGATTAATTACCACCGCGGCGAAGAGTCTAAATCAGGTGGCAAGGCGCTGGTCTCGAGCGTTGAATCCGTAAAGGCCGACGGCAATGCGGTTGTCATTACAAGCAACGTTGGAAATGCTGATCTGCCCTATGCTTTGTCTGCATTTCAGTTCCAAGTCTGTCCGTCCGACGGCAACGGCAATCTCGATCTAAGCGGTGTAGGAACGGGACCGTATGTTCTTCAAGAGTTCGAGCCTGGTGTCAGAGCGGAACTAACTAAAAACCCGAACTATTTCAAGGAAGGTCGTGCGCATTTTGATGCGGTACAGTTCATTGCGTTGAACGATGCCAATGCTCGAAACAACGCTTTGGTGACCGGCGAAGTCGATGTCATCAGCGATGTTGACCTCAGCACTGTCAACTTTCTGAAGAAGATTGATTCGGTCGTTATCGATGAGGTCGCGAGTGGCGCGCATGCTACAATGCCAATGCACGCCAACACGGCTCCATTCGATAACAATGATGTTCGTATGGCGATGAAATTTGCTATCGATAGAGAGAAGGCATTGAAGCTGGCGTTAAAAGGGCACGGTACAATCGGCAATGACCAGCCGATTGGTCCATCGATGCCATACTATGCCGAACTGGAACAACGTCAGTACGATCCGGATAAGGCTAAGTATCACCTCAAGAAGGCTGGCCTTTTGTCTCTCCCGGTCTCTTTGTCTGCTGCCGATGCGGCGTTTGGCGGGGCAGTCGATCTTGCAGTGATTTACAAGGAAAGTGCTGCGGCGGCTGGTATTGACGTTAATCTTGTCCGAGAACCCAACGACGGCTACTGGTCGAATGTCTGGATGAAAAAGCCGTTCTCTGTTTCAACCTGGAGCGCGCGGCCGACGCCAGACGTAATGTTCACCATTGCATACAAGGGCGGTGGTGACTGGAACGAGAGTTTCTGGTCGAACGAGAAGTTCGATGCAATTCTGGCCGAGGCCAAAGGTGAACTCGACCAGAAAAAGCGTGCGGAAATGTATGCCGAAATGCAGATGATCGTGCGGGATGAAGGAAGCGCAATCATTCCGTTTTTCCGCAACCGTGTATCGGCGAGATCAAACAAGGTTGCTCATTCCGGATCGCTTAGTGGCTCGTCACCTCTTGACGGCTCGCGGGCGGCGGAACGCTGGTGGTTTGCCGGCTAAAAGTCCGACGCTGCAAGCAACCTCCCTGTTGATGCCTTAGAGTGAGGCAAAGACTTAGGAAGGGCCAGTTCAAGTGAATTGGCCCTTCTTTTTTTACGGGAGTCACTTCCCGATACGCTATGATGGTGCGGCTAAAAAAAAGGACGAGAAAAATGGGGCAATTGAATTGCGGGCAAGCTCTTGTCGAACTGCTAGAGAGTTACGGTATCGATACGGCTTTCGGAATTCCCGGTGTTCATACGATCGAATTCTATCGCGGGCTCGGCGATCGGACGCTCAATCATGTTCTGACACGACACGAACAGGGTGCAGGCTTCATGGCCGACGGGTATGCCCGCGTTACCGGCAGAGCTGCCGCCTGCTTTCTGATATCAGGCCCAGGCCTCACAAATGCTGCGACCCCCATTGCGCAGGCCTATTCCGACAGCCAGCCGATGGTGGTTGTCGCCACCACAAATACAAGGCGTGAAATCGGCAAGGGCTGGGGGCCCTTTCACGAGTTGCGGAACCAGCGTTTGATTGCCGAGCAGTTCTGCGGTTACGCAGGACAGGCCCTATCGCCGGAAGATATTCCGGATATTGTCGCGCAGGCGTTTGCCGCAATGGAGAGCGGCCGGCCGCGACCAGTCTATATCGAAATCCCTCGCGATATTCTCTCTGAGAAAGCAACGGGCGATTGGACGCCGCGCCGGACCGGCGCCCGCCCGGGGCCGCGCAAAAGCCTGATCGCCGAGGCGGCCGACCTTCTGGGCAAGGCGCAACGGCCATTGATCCTCACGGGTGCCGGAGCCAATGATGCAAGCAGCGCAGTAACCGAGCTCGTCAACTTGCTGGATGCAACGGTTGTTTCTTCTTTCTGTGGAAAGGGCGTTGTTGCGGAATCACACGCGAATGTTCTGGGGGCTGCCTTGTCAATGCCGGACGCCCGAAATCTTGTTGAGCAGGCCGATGTTTGTCTTGCCATTGGAACAGAGCTCTCGACGGTCGATGCATCCAACCAGATGCTGGCATTTGGTGGAAAACTGATCAGGATCGACATTGATCCTAAGAAAATGTCAGACCGTTACCCCGCCGATATCGCCATTGTCAGCGATGCCACTCTGGCGGCACAGGCTTTGGTCGCGTGCCTGATGGAACGGTCTGTCGTGGCGGCTAGCACTTCATGGAAGCAGCAACTGGATAAGGTGAAGGCAAAGCTAGATGTTTTCGGGTCACCAAAATCCAGAGAGCACCGCAAGGTTCTGGATTGCCTCCGCGATGTTTTGCCAGATGATGGTGTTGTTGTCGGTGACATGACCCAATTGGCGTATACTGGCAATCATTTCTACAGAACGGAACAGCCGCGCACCTGGTTGCACCCCGCATCCTTCGCAACACTGGGATATGCCCTGCCAACGGCAATTGGTGCGAAGGTGGCAGCACCGGACAGACCAGTAGTATCACTGGCGGGGGATTGCGGATTCCTGTTCACCTGCCAGGAAATGGCAACGGCGGCAGATCGCAAGATCCCGGTTGTACAGATACTCTGGAACAACGAAGCATTGGGTGAAATTCGCGACGCAATGATCGGCTCGCAGATTGCGCCGGTGGAAGTGAAAGGACTGAACCCGGATTATCTGGCCATGGCACGGTCTTTCCACTGGAATGCGGAATCTGCCGGAACCCTGGATCAACTTGGAGAGCAGCTCAGGGAAGCTATTCAGGCCGATATGCCTACATTGATCGAAGTTCGGGAAGGTGGCGGCGACTGGGCAGTATGACTCGCTTTCTACGCCTTCCAGCCTCGCTCCGGATACGGCGCGTTATCGATAACCCTTTGTGCCGTTAGCGGCGTCAGATCGATCGATTGAAACCCGCCATCAAGAATCAGTTCCGAAAGGGCACGGCCGACAGCGGGCGCATGTTGCAGCCCGTGCCCGGAAAAACCGGTTGCGATAAGAAAGTTGTCCGGTTGGCCGGGCCATGCGCCGATAATCATGTTGCCGTCCAGCATGCTCTGTGCGTAGTGGCCGGCCCAGGCATTCATGACCTTGATCCGCTCGAATTCAGGCACACGGTTGGCCAGGCCGGGCCAGACATGTTCTTCAAACCAGTAATGATTGACGTCGAAACAGAATTCGCCGACCACGTCAAAGTTAGTAATGCCGGAGATAAAACCTTTACCCTCACGCCGGAACCCTACGCCCAACCCGTCCCGTATATAGGGTAGAGGCTTCATTGGTTCCTGTGTTTCAAAATAGAAAACCATTCGCGGCAGGGGCAGCACCGGAATTTCGAACCCTAAAAGCGAACATACCTGGTTAGCCCAGGCGCCTGTAGTATTGATGAACCATTTGGCGCTTACCTTCTCGCCGGACGCTAGATTGGCGGCACATACATTTTCGCCGCTTTTCTCGAAGCCCACCACGTCGCCGTCAACATAGATAGCGCCCAGGTCGCGGGCCTTCTTACGTAACCCCGTCAGTGCGCCATGCGGATCGATCCATCCTGCATCTGGCGACAATACCGCGTTGACGATGTCATCTGTATTGATTGCGGGCCAGCGGCTCCTGATATCGGACGGCGTCAATAGGTCGACGTCGCATCCCATCGAGCGCTGGAAGTCGGTGTTGATGATAATGTCGCTTGCCTGATCTTCAGTATTTCCGATGATCAGCAGCCCGCCTTTTACATAGTCGAGAGGTGGTCTTTCATCACCGATTTTCATCAGGTCGGGGAAGCTTCCATAGAATTCCTGCCCGTAACGCGACATAAGCAGGTTTTCCGGTTGCGAGAAAACGACCCGCACCATCGAGTTGGACCGGGCGGAGGCAGCAAATTCGTATCTTGAATCTTTCTCGATGACAGCGATTTTCAGGGAACGGTCGCGCATCAAGAGGTGGTAGGCCGCACTGCTTCCCATCAGGGCACCACCGATGATCGCCACATCATACACTATCATTCTCCAAAATTCGAATAACGATACGTTACATCTAATATAGACACATATTGCAATCTATTTTTTCGAGAGTCATCGACTACTGCGTGAAAAGCGGGTCGAATACCGATACAGATGATGAAAGAGCACAAGAGGTAAGGGTTAGCCTAAATGAGTACGACGATCCTAAAGGGATTCCAGGTAATCGAGTTCTTGTCCCATTCCAGCGAGCCGAAAGGGATATCTGAAATCGCCCGGGAAATAGATATGAACAAAAGCGCCGTTCAACGGATCCTTCGGGCGCTTCAAAATGCAGACTATGTTGAACAGCCACCTGGAACATCAAAGTATCAACTGACGCTTTCGATCTGGGAACTGGGCTCGCATGTCGTAGAACGCCATCAGGCTCGGCGACTGCTTCACCCGATACTGGGTTTCGGGTCTATTTCAACCGGGTTTACATCGTTTCTGGCCTATTCGTCGTTTCCCTTTCTGGTCTACCTCGACAAGGTTGAAGGCGCGCATGGAAGGATGCACACGTCAGAACCGGGAACACGTATCCCGATCACCAGAACTGCCGGCGGCAAGTGCATCATCGCCTATCATCCACCGGAAGATATTGAAACCCTATCGCAGGATCACACCGACTGGACCGGTTATGTGCAATTCGACGCCGTATCGTTGAAAGAGCTGCAAAAAGCGAATGAAGAAATCCGCAAGAACAGATATGCAACCTCGGAAGGCGGCACTAAACCCGGCGTCAATTCCATTGCGGCACCGATCTGGTGGCGCGAGGTAAATCCTTATGGGTCAATAATCCTGACAGCAGATGAAAAACATATGCCGCGAGAAGAGTTTCCGGCAATCGGTGCACGCGTTGTTCAGATGGCTGAAGAAGCCACGCTTGCGCTGGGTGGCATTAAATTCCAGAGACAGGCGGAAGCTCGCTTCTGACGGATGTCACTAGCAATGGCGTTTGCTGCGCCCTTTGAAACTCTTCTTCGCCACCACCGATTTTCCAGACAGGGCCGTCATGTCGAGTTCCCATTCGTAATGGGTTTTCGTTGCCTTGATGGCTGCGACGACACTAGTATGTGCCGAAAAGGTGCCGCGCTGTATGCCCAGCTTTCGGTCAATCAGAAATGTTGCCGTATCCGGTTTATCATCTTCGATAATGTAGCGTCGATCGGTGCGTCCCCAATGTTCAAGTCCCGTCGCATCGGCGCGCTCCAGCCCCGAATCATCGGAAATAAACAATTCTGTTTCACCGAGGCCAACGTCCCGGATGATTTTCCTTTCAAAACCGGTGGGTTTCAGCACGGTTCGGGGCAACGATATCGCTTCATCAGCAGCGTCGAAATGCGGCCAAGCTTTCGCGCTAGCAGAAGCTAGTGGCAAAGTCAGTGCCGCACCCTTGGTATGAAGTGTCAGCATTCCCTGTTCAGGTGAAGGGAACAGCATCGGCCAGTAGGTATTGGACAGGGCTATGCGAACGCGATGGCCTTTTTTGAAACGATGCGATACCGCGTTAATCAGCAAGGTAACTGTTCTGACGCTTCCGGGCTTTAGTTTGACGATCTTGCCGAGGTCATCGCTCAGGTTCAGATTTACAGCCCCGATGGCGATCCGTGTCGAGCGACCGTCCGGTGCGACATCACACAAACGCGCAACGCAGAATGCATGCGGCTTATCACTGGACAGGCGCAGCGTCAGGTTCGGCTGGCCAAGCACCTCTTTGTCCCGTGCCATCGGTTCAGAATCAAAACAGACGGACCGGGCGTCATCGTGCCGCTGATCGCCCGGTAGATCGGCACCCCAGCCCATGGGCATGATCTCCCCGCCATCCATGCCCATGTCCTGGGGTGTTGAAATCTCTATCTTGGCGTTTGTTTCCTGACCACCCAGAACACGGCCCTTCCCAAGAACCAGGGTCTGCATTCGATGTGATTTTAAGGCGGTCTTACTCACTTCAATCCACCGCCCTTTTCGCGAAGCCAGTGAATGTTCGGAAGGCGCGTAGCTATCCGTAACGAAGGCGCGAAGGACAGGGTCCTTATCGGCGCCGTTTTCAATCCCCTTTAACCAGCGATCGTACCAACGCGTGCATTGCGCCAGCCAGTCGATTGCCGGACCGGGAATTCCCATATTCGGAAACTTGTGCGCCCATGGACCAATGATTCCTTTGACCAGATCAGGTTGACGCTTGACCATTCTCAAGACACTTGTCGCGAAGACATCCGCCGTGCCGCCGGCGACCAGGGCAGGGATGCGGATGCCTTTTTCCTCTGCGGCAGGAAACCCCCTGGTCCAGAAACTGTCTCTGGCGGGATGCGACAACCATGTCGGCAACATCCATTCCAGGGCGTCAAGTCGTTCCTTCCACAGTTTCTTCCAGCCACGCCCTGCGAGATCGGGATCCGGCGGTCGCGTCATGAAGGAATAGAGCGCGGTCGACCACCCGATATGATCGCTCGAAGTTACGCCGCCAAGAAAATGTGCATCGTCTATGAAGCGGTCATCAGTAGCGCCGGCAACGGCAACGGCTTTCAGTGCTGATGATGAATTCGCCGCCAGTTGCAGGCTGTTGAACCCGCCCCAGGAAAGGCCGTACATGCCGACTGCACCGGAACACCAAGTCTGTCGTGAAATCCAGTCGATAATATTTTTTGCGTCCTTGCGTTCCTGATCAGTGTATTCGTCCGATACAAAGCCTTCGCTTTCGCCGGAACCGCGCATGTCGACCCGAATGGAAACATAGCCTTGCCGGGCAAAATATCCGTGCGCAATTTCATCCCGTCGCGCAGTCGCATAGCTTTTTGGATAAGGGTGGTGTTCCAGAATTGCAGGGCAGGATATATCCGTTTCCGGGAACCAGATACGGGCAGACAAACGCGTTCCGTCCGGTAGCGGGATTGCCACATTATCTTCAATTCTCATGGTGGTGTTGGATCGGGATGATGCCATAGATTTCTCATATTTATCATTTATTGACGCATTGTATTAATTAAAGATACAACACTTCTGGAATGGCGTCACGAAAAACTGGTGGGCGAGGAACGTTATTTTGGCCAAGTTTTCTGCACTTTCGGTGCTTGCCCATGCCCTGACCGGTCAGGCGTGGGCCCGGCACTGGCGGGCGGCACGGCCCAAGTCCCGCTATGATGTCGTGATCGTCGGGGGTGGCGGGCATGGAATCGCCACAGCCTACTATCTTGCGAAAAATCATGGGGTTCAGAACATTGCCGTGGTCGAAAGGGGCTGGATTGGCGGTGGCAATACCGGTCGAAACACCACGATCGTGCGCGCCAATTACATGGAAGACGGAAACTTTCAGTTCTTTGAGCATTCATTGAGACTTTGGCAGGACCTGAGCACGGACCTGAACTACAACGTGATGTTTTCGCCGCGGGGCATGGTCGGTGTCGCTCATACGCTGGATGCGATGGACGCCTATGTCCGTCGGGTAAATGTCATGACCTTGAACGGCATGGATGTAGAACTGCTGGACGACACGCAGATGCGGCAATTGCTGCCTTACCTCAACTATTCGACTGATGCCCGGTTTCCGATTGTCGGCGGCATGATTCAACGCGAGTCGGGAACCGCACGGCACGATGCCGTGGTCTGGGGATATGCGCGAGCGGCCAGCGAATTGGGCGTCGATATTGTCGAACAGTGCGAAGTGACCGGTTTCGTCAAATCCGGCAATCGGGTCGACGGTATCACGACAACACAGGGCACGCTTCTTGCCGACAGGGTCATGCTGGCTGTTGCCGGCCATACATCCGTGCTAGCCGGCAAAGCCGGCTTTGTTCTGCCGCTTGAAAGCCATGTGCTTCAGGCCTTCGTTACTGAAGGACTGAAGCCGATGCTCGACCATGTGATTTCATGGTCGGGCGGTCACTTTTACATCAGTCAATCAGACAAGGGCGGTCTTGTCTTCGGTTCCGACATGGATGGATACAATTCATATGCCCAGCGGGGTGGCCTAGGCGTTGGCCGGCATGCTGCGGCAGCGGCAGTCTCTCTAATTCCAGCATTGTCTAAGGTTCGATTGTTGCGGCAATGGGGTGGCATTGTCGATCAGACTATGGATGGCTCTCCTTTTATCTGCAGGGCGCCTGTGGACGGTCTGTATCTGAACGGGGGTTGGTGTTACGGCGGGTTCAAAGCCATCCCTGCTTCCGGATTTTGTGCTGCCACACTGCTTGCCAATGACGAACCCCACCCGCTGGCAGCAAAATTTACACCAGACCGATTTCGTACCGGTCACGAGCTTGATGAAGAGGGAACGGGACCGTTTCCTCATCTGCATTGAGAGGTGAACGATGCGTATAACCTGCCTGTGGTGTGGAACAAGAGACGTTGAAGAGTTCATCTTCGGCGGCGATGCGTCCCTTAAACGGCCGAACCTGAGCGAGACGGATCGGAAGGCATGGTTGGCTTTCGTTTTCGAACGGAGAAATCCGAAAGGCGCCCATCGCGAATACTGGCAGCACGAAAAAGGTTGCCGGCACTGGCTAGTCGTCGAGCGTGACACGGTCACGCACGAAATCTCTTCCGTATCGTTTGCCGGTGAGACGCAAGTATGAAGAGACTGGCACAATCAGGATTGATTGATCGAACGGCATCCTTGCGGTTCTCGTTCGATGGTTGCGACTATTCCGGATATCAAGGCGATACCGTTGCCTCGGCATTGCTGGCGAACGGGGTTTCTCTGGTCGGTCGATCATTTAAATATCACAGACCCAGGGGTATCTATACCGCCGGGCCGGCAGAGCCCAATGCTCTCGTTTCCATTGGCAAGGGAGTATCGCGGAAGCCAAACCTGCAGGCGACAACGGTCATGCTGCAAGATGGCATGATTGTCGAAAGCCAGAACCGCTGGCCGTCCCTTGCTATGGATGTTCAGTCTCTCAACCAGTTGGCCGGGCCGCTGTTGGGCGCAGGATTCTATTACAAGACGTTCATGGGGCCGGTGCGCGGTGCCTGGATGGCCTATGAAAAAATTATTCGGCGGGCGGCCGGTTTGGGCAAGCCGCCGATTGGCCCCGACCCGGGCAGATTTGAAACTGTGCATGACTTCTGCGGAGTGCTAGTTATCGGTGCAGGGCTTGCCGGACTGAAGGCGGCGATCACAGCCGCAGAACAAGGCGAACATGTCATCCTCGCCGAGCAGGGCTTCGTACTCGGTGGCCTGGCTCTGGCCGCGCAGGAAAACAGCAAAGAACGGCAGTCTCTCGCTTCCAGACTAGCGGATCTAACCAAGCTGGCGAACGTGCGGGTGCTTACCCGCTGCACTGTGTTCGGTGCTTATGACCATGGTGTCTTTGGCCTTGTAGAGGAGAAAGACGATGGCGCGGTGCTGCATGTTGTTCGAACCGACCGGACGATAGTCGCTACCGGTGCATCTGAACATCATATCGTTTTTCCAGGGAATGACCTTCCCGGCGTGATGCTGGCATCGGCTGCACAAGCCTATCTCAATCGTTTTGGCGTTCTGTGCGGTGAGACCTGTGTAATTTATACAACAAATGACTCAGGCTTCGATGCTGCGATCAACCTGGCGCAGGCAGGTGCTAACGTGACAGTCCTCGACACGCGATCAGTCATCGATCCTGCCGACGAAGAACGCATGTTGATTGCCGGTGTCGATGTACGGCGGGGCGCATTGATCACAAAGGCGACTGGCGGCAGGAAGATTAGCGGTGTCGAGGCGCAGGGGCCGGGTTTCCGGGAAACATTTCAGTGCGATTGTCTGTGCCTTTCGGGCGGGTGGTCGCCCACTCTGCATTTGACCAGTCATACCGGCACGAAACCGGTCTGGAGTGAACACCATCAGGCGTTTTTGCCGGGTGACTGCACTCGCCATGGTATGGCTGTCGTTGGGGCTGCTGCGGGAGACTACCGACCGGTTCCGGATTCCAGTCCTATTTGTGAGTCTGGTTGGCAAACGCCGATCAAGCCGGTCGCGCCGATCATACACCGAAAGGCCTTCGTCGATTTACAGAATGATGTTTCTTCAAAGGATATCAGCCAGGCGCAGGCAGAAGGATTTGAGAATGTCGAACACCTGAAACGCTATACGACTCTGGGGATGGGTACCGATCAGGGGAAGATGTCGAACCTGCCCGGCCTGTCCCTCATGGCGGACTTTACCCGCCGTACGATCCCTGAGGTCGGTCTGACAACCTTTCGACCACCCTTCACACCGGTGCCGCTCGGGGCGCTTGCCGGAGAAGACGCCGGGCCAGATTTTCATCTCTGGCGGTATTCGCCGCTTGCGCCGGTTCATCGGGAAGACGGTGCCGTCATGACGGTATCCGGTTTGTGGGAGCGAGCCTGGTACTACAAGGAAAACGGCGAGGATATAGATGCCGCCTATCGCCGGGAAATGGAGATCGTGCGAAGCGATGCAGCCCTATGTGATGTTTCGACACTTGGGAAAATTGACGTTGAAGGCCCGGATGCCGCCGAATTACTGAACCGAATCTATACAAACGGTTTCAAGACACTTCCTGTCGGCAAAGCCCGCTGGGGGGTGATGCTGCGCGAGGATGGATACATACTCGACGACGGCACAACATCGCGGATCGGTGAAAATCACTACTTCATGACAACGACTACAGCAAATGCCGGGCGGGTACTGTCGTTTCTTGAAAATCTGCTGCAAACCGATTGGAACAATCTGAAGGTTCAAGTCACGCCGGTGACCGATCAGTGGGCCGCAATGGTTCTCGCGGGTCCAAAGGCACGCGACGTACTGCAGAAAGTTATTGGCAATGATGTCGCGGCCAATGAGGCTTTACCCTTTCTCGGCGTGCGTGCGGCTTTGATCAACGGCAAGTCCGTGCGCATCCTTCGGGTCAGCTTTTCGGGCGAAATGTCATACGAAATATACACGAAGGCTGGTGACGGACCGATAGTCTGGCGCTGCCTGCGAAAGGCGGGTGCGAAACTGTTCGGCTTGGAAGCGCTGGGAGCATTGCGCATCGAAAAGGGGCATGTTGCAGGTAACGAACTTGATGGTCGGACGACGCTCGGTGATCTTGGCCTCGAAAAAATGGCCAGTACCAAAAAGCCGTTTATCGGGTCCGTGCTCATGCACCGACCGGGATTGTCAGAGCCGGGCCGTCGGCACCTTGTCGGTCTGGTTTCGGAATCCGATCTGCCTCTCGGCACAGGATCTGTGCTCGCCGTCGGTTCATTCGAAGGCATCGGCGATGGCAGGGTGACATCTGCGACCTGGTCGCCCGAACTGAAACGCCATATCGCCCTGGCGTTGCTGAAAGACGGGCGCACGCGGCATGGAGCGATTGTTACGGTGCTGAACCCGGCGCGGGGAATCGTTACCAAAGCCAGGGTGCGCGATCCGCATTTCCTTGATCCGGAAGGGAGCAGAATGCGTGGCTGAAGCCATAAAAACCGAAATCCGGGTCGGCGATCCCTTATTTAGCGCAGGTCTTGTTTCTGTAGCTTTCTGGCAGAACGGCATAGACCGATATGGTGCAGCCTTCTGTGCTTCGCTGAATGGTGAGCTTCCGTCTTCGGGTTATGTCGCGTCTGCCTATGACGCCGGGTACCTGTTTCGCATCAGCAGGGATCGTCTGCTGATGCAGTCTTCCCACGACGAAGCCCTCTATCAACGGGTTCGCGCTGCCTTACCGGACAACGAGGCCGCGGTTTCAGATCTGTCCCACGCAAGACAGGTCATCTGCCTGTCAGGGCCGGATATTCCGATAATGCTTTCACGATGCCTGCCGGTCGAATGCAGCAATTCGGCGTTGCCGGTGGAGCACTTCGTTCAAACCTATCTGCAGGACGCAGTGGTTCTGGTGCATCGCGTTTCAGCGCAGGAATACCGCATGATTGTGCCAACCAGTTTCGCTGATGCCATTTCCACGAGGCTTCAGAAAATCATCTAAAAAATTCATTTAAAGATACAGTGCATCGTATATTGACAAATATAGCATGTTCGTGTGCTGTCAGAACCGTCAGTTCCTGTGACATCGAACGACCGGAATGGGGAGCCTTCTATGAAAAGTCATGCTCAAGTTGCCGTTATAGGTGGCGGGGTTATCGGGTGTTCAACCCTGTACCATCTGGCGCATCTGGGCTGGACAGACACCATCCTTCTCGAGCGGTCAGAACTGACTTCTGGATCGACCTGGCATGCGGCGGCGGGATTCGGCGTTCTGCACGACGATACGAATATGGCCCGGCTGAACTACTATACGATCGAATGCTACAGGGGGCTCGAGGCTGAAACCGGGCAATCCTGCGGTATCCACACGACGGGTGCTTTATATCTCGCCGAAACCGATGATCGGCTCGATCAACTTCGGATCATGGAAGCGAAGGCGATGCATCTTGGCTTTGTTTTTGACCATGTGCCGGTAAATGAAGTTCGTGATCACCATCCGCTCCTGAATGTCGACAAGGTAAAAGCGGCCTGGTACCAGCCGGATGAAGGACACCTCGATCCATCAGGCATGACTCACGCCTTTGCAAAAGGCGCGCGGCAATTAGGAGCAGAGATTCAGCGCTTCACCAAAGTGCAGGAAACAAATCCGCGAAGCGACGGAACGTGGGAGGTTGTGACTGACAAGGGCACAGTGATTGCCGAGCATGTTGTCAATGCCGCTGGTTTGTGGGCTCGGGAAGTCGGCCACATGGCCGGTCTGGATCTGCCGCTAGTTCCGATGGAACATATGTACTTTGTGACCGAGACGATCCCGGAAATCGCCGCACTTTCGAAAGAACTACCCTCCGTCTCCGACCGTGATGCCGAATACTATATGCGGCAAGAGGGTCAGGGTCTTCTGGTCGGAGCTTATGAACGCAACGGAAAGCACTGGGCTGTCGAAGGTACACCATGGGATTTTGGTCATGAATTGTTACCCGATGATCTTGATCGCATAACGGAAAATATGGAGCGCGCAATTGAGCGGACTCCGGCGCTTGGGCGCACAGGCATCAAGCGGGTGATCAATGGCCCGATGGTATGGTCACCGGATACATCCGGGTTATTGGGACCGGTACCAGGCCTAAAAAATTATCATGCTGCCTGCGGCATCATGACCGGCATCGGCTCCGGCGGTGGTCTCGGAAAGTCCGTCGCTGAATGGATCGTGAACGGCGAACCCGAATGGCATCTTGCCTCCCTGGATATTGCCCGGTTCGGCGATTATTTTACCAAGGATTTCATCCTCGACCGATCAAAGGAAAACTACGGCACGCGATTCCGGATGCATTTCCCGAAGGAACAACTGCTTTCAGGGCGGCCGCAGAGGGTCCGCGAAAATTATGATCAGCAGAAGGAAATGGGCGCGATCTTCGGCGTGTCGTTCGGCTGGGAAAACCCCCAATATTTCGCAGCCAATGAATCCGAAAAGGATCCTGGTTATGCCTATCGCCGGGCAAACTGGTTCGGGCCGGTCGGTCGTGAATGCAAACAATTGCGCGATTCGGCTGGTATCATCGATACGTCACCGTATGCGAAATACCTCGTCTCGGGCCCTTATGCAGAGGCATGGCTGGACGGACTTGTAACAAATCGTCTGCCGCAGAAAATCGGTCGGTCAACGCTATGCCCGATGGTGAATGCGCAGGGCTACCTGATTGCAGATTTCACGATAACCAAACTGGCAGCTGACCGGTTCCTTCTGATCGGTTCGGGGTCGGCGGTGAAATTCCATCAGCGACTGATGTCTGATATTGTACCGGACAAAGGCGTTGCGTTCGAAAACCTGACCGATAGCTGGGCCGGCTTTTCCGTTTCAGGGCCAAAGTCACGCGCCTTTGTTCAGGCCCTGACGCCGGCGGACGTATCACAGGAAGGCATGCCGTTTCTGACCGGCGTGGAGTCCACGTTCGCTGATTCGAAAGCATTCATCTTGCGCGTCTCATTTACAGGTGAGTTGGGTTACGAA
The DNA here is from genome assembly GCA_040222995.1 of Alphaproteobacteria bacterium. Lineage (GTDB taxonomy): Bacteria > Pseudomonadota > Alphaproteobacteria > UBA8366 > Aestuariispiraceae > JAVKBW01. Next base: position 45,008 of record JAVKBW010000018.1, read on the forward strand.
ATTTATTGCCCGGACAAGGGGTTTGGCGAAGTTTATCGCCGCGTTCGGGAAACTGCAGCGAAACACGGCATTGGATTCGCCGGTTCGATTGCTCAGGACAGTCTGCGGCTGGAAAAAGGATACGGATCCGTCTTTACGGAATTTACGTCCGACTATACCCCCTTCGATGCGGGCCTCGACCGTTTTGTCAAACTGGAGAAAGAAAAGTTTGTCGGTCGGGATGCACTTTTAGAACTGAAAAACCGCCAGCCGGATTGGAAGCTGTGCTTGTTTACCATTGATTCCGACGATGCCGACTGCATCGGCTCGGAACCGGTCTGGAAGAACGGCAGGATCATAGGTGAAACATCCTCCGGTGCTTTTGGATTCTGCGTCGGCCAAAGCATTGCGCTTGCCTATATTGAATTCGGAGAGGCAGAGCCTGGCACCGGCTACGAGATTCCGCTGCTTGGACGTGGCCGCCCCGCGACGCTTCTGGATTGCGCTCCCTATGATCCGATTGGTTCGAAACTTAGACAGTAGAAAGTCAGTGAAATGACGTCCACTACTCGGAAAGCGAGTTACAACGGCCGGATCATCGATGAAGAGGATGCGAAGATTCACGCCTTGGCGCCGGCGGTGAAATATGCCTCAGCCGTGTTTGAAGGATGCCGTGCCTACTGGAACGAAGCCGATGGGCGCCTTTATGCGTTTCGGCTGAAAGACCATATCGACCGGCTGTTTGACGGCATGCGCATCCTCCGGTTCGAGACCGACGTAACCAGAGAAATGTTGACGGACTGGGTACTGACCCTGATCCGGGAAAACGGCTATCGCGAAACCATGTATTTCCGAATTCTCGCCTTTATCGACGGCAAAGGCGATCAGGGGTCCCGGTCACCAGTCAGTTTCATCGTGACAACAGCCGCCATGGGCCGGGGTCGGGAATTTACCGAAGGGTTTCGCCTTGGCATCAGTTCGTGGATACGCGTCAGCGATCGCGCGATGCCGCCCCGGGTAAAATGCATCGCAAACTATCACAACGGCCGGCTCGGCATCCTCGACGCACAGGAGCAGGGTTTTGACTATCCGTTGTTTCTGACAGAAAACGGCAAGGTCGCTGAAACAGCCGGCTCCTGCATATTTCTGTATCGGCGTGGCAAGGTTTTCACACCAGACACCGCATCTGACATTCTGGAAAGTATTACCCGGGAAACAGCTATTATGCTTCTGCGAAACAGCGGAGTCGAGGTCGCAGAACGTCAGGTTGACCGGACTGAACTGTACCTTGCCGAAGAAGCCTTCATCACCGGAACCCACCAGGAAGTCTGCCCGGTCGTTTCAATCGACGGATTGTCGGTTGGAAACGGTGAAGGCGGTCCATTCGTGCGTAATCTGCAAAAAAAGTATCTCGATCTTGTGGAGGGACGCAGCGCGGATCCAGAGGGCTGGCGCCAAGCGGTTTAGACTTGATAAACAGATCGCATTCGCAGATAGTATCAAATAATAAAATACAGTATCGTTATACGATACATTCAAGGAATGTAGATGCCAGATGGAACAGCGGTAGCCATGGGATCAGACAACATACCGGTCGGTGCATGGGAATTGCCGGAAGAGCTTCAGTTGCTGCGCGAAACGGTTGCCCGCTTCATGCGCCAGGACGTTCGACCGTTAGAAGAAAAGCAGCCGCATGATGCATTCAAATTGCCGCCGGAAGATCTGGCGTTGTTGCAGGACAAGGCGAAGAATCTGGGACTATGGTGTCTCGCCTCGCCTGAAGAATATGGCGGTGGCGGGTTAAGCCTTCTGGCGCAAGTGATCGTAGCGGAAGAAGCGGCGAAATGCAGGATGGGCGCATATGTGCCGGCCTGCGGGGCCTTTGGCATCGACCCGCCCAGCGTTATCTGGTTGGGGAATGAGCAGCAGCGCGAGAAATACGGCGTTCAGGGCATCAACAAGGGCAAAAAATGTTTTGTCGCAATTTCTGAGGCATCAGGTGGATCCGACCCGGCAAGAAAAATTCAGACACGTGCGGTGCGCGACGGCGATTCCTATGTCATCAACGGCACTAAAATGTGGATCACCGCCGCTGGTGAAGCAGATTGGGGAATTGTCTTTGCCCGCACGGGCGAGGCCGGCAAAGGCGATGGCATCACGGCTTTTATCGTTGATCGAGACACGCCCGGGATCACGGCAAAGGAAATCGGTGTCATCCGGTCCTATTCCCCGTTCGAACTGACTTTCGAGAATGTACGTATCCCTGCGGTAAACAGACTTGGCGACGAAGGACAGGGCTTTGCGATCTGCCAGAAATGGCTGGTTCATGCCCGTGTTCCCTATTCGGCAGCGGTGATTGGTGTTGGTCAGGAAGCGTTGCGCATCGCCATTGAATGGGCGAGGGAACGGCATGTTCACAAATCGCTGCTGGCCGACAAGCAGGCAATACAGTGGATGATAGCAGACAGCGAAATCGAATTGCGGGCGGCGCGTCTCTTGACGTGGCAGGCGGCATGGAACGGCGATCTCGGCAAGGACATCAAGACAGATGCGTCTATTGCAAAAGTCTATGCAACTGAAACAGCCGGTCGGGTGATCGACCGTTGTGTGCAGATTCTCGGAGCGATGGGTGTTGCCAAGGAAATGCCGCTGGAACGCTGGTATCGCGAACTGCGGATCAAGCGTGTTGGCGAAGGGCCGTCGGAAGTGCAGCGGATGGTGCTGGCCCGCGAATTGTTGAAAGGCTGATATCATGCCTATCGATGTCGATGTCACAGACAACATTGCCACGATTACCATCAACCGGCCCGAACGCCGAAATGCGCTTGATGCTGAGCATTACGGATTACTGTCGGATGCCTGGCAGCGGGTGCGCGACGACGATGAGATCAGGGTCGCCATTGTAACCGGTGCTGGCGACAAGGCGTTCTGTGCCGGTGCCGATATCAAGTCATTCGTCGGGCGCGACCAGCCTTTGTCCGAAGTATGGCTTACCCAGAAAGATCCATTACTTAATCGCGGCCTTGAAGTCTGGAAGCCTGTTATCGCAGCGGTAAACGGCTTCTGTGTCGGCGGTGGTATGACGCTTTTGCTTGGCACTGATCTGCGGGTCGCGTCCGACAATGCAATCTTCAGTCTTGCCGAAGTGAAGCGGGGAATCATTGCAGCAAACGGTGGCACACAGCGGGTAATGAAGCAGTTACCCTATGCCATTGCTATGGAGATGCTGCTGTTAGGAGAAAGCATTGATGCCGAAACAGCCGCACGCTGGGGTCTGGTGAACCGTGTCGTGCCGGCAGAAAAACTTATGAAAACCGCACGCGACTTTGCTGAGCGGATCAAAGAGAACGCCCCGCTTGCCGTGCAGGCGGCCAAGGAGCTGGCAGTTCGGTCACAGGACATGGATCTCGCGTCAGGCTTGCGTATGGAACAATTTGTGAACCGCATCCTGCATAATTCGGAAGACACCAAAGCCGCTAAGGAAGCCTTTGCCGAGAAACGCAAACCGGACTTCAAGGGTCGCTGATCATGCCGGGTACGCTCCCTCTGGAAGGCATCAAGGTTCTGGATCTGACGCAGATCTACAACGGACCTTACGCCACTTTTCTGATGGCAATGGCTGGCGCCGAAGTCATCAAGGTGGAACCGCCGGGCGGTGAATTCCTGCGCCGGCGAGATACGCGGTCGGGTGCAGGGGTTCCCTTTGCCATGCTGAACGCCTGCAAAAAATCGATCTCGCTCAATCTGAAAACAGCAAAGGGCCTTTCGCTTTTCCTGAAACTGGTGGAGACAGCGGATATTGTTGCCGAGAACTATGCACCAGGCGTCATGGACCGCCTGGGAATCGGGTTTGAAGCCCTGAAGCAGCGCAATCCGAAGATCATTCTGGCGTCGGGGTCGGGCTATGGTCAGGATGGCGCTTACCGTGATTTTCCAGCAATGGATCTGACCGTTCAGGCGATGTCTGGCGTGATGAGCGTAACCGGTTATGCGGATGGTCCGCCGACAAAGTCGGGTGCAGCCCTGTGTGACTTTTTTGGTGGTGTTCACTTGTACGGCGCAATCATGACAGCGCTGTTTCGGCGAGAACGCAAAGGCGAAGGTGCACGGATCGATATCTCGATGCTGGAAGCCGTCTACCCGTCAATGGCATCGAATATCGGTATGACCTACGGGCAGCGCGATGACATTCCCCTTCGAACCGGCAATCGGCATGGTGGTCTCAGCCTCTGCCCCTATAATGTCTATCCGACCGCTGACGGTTACATTGCCATCATTTGTAACGATGACAAGCACTGGCGCGGTCTGTGCGATGCGATGGGTCGGCCCGAACTGAAGGATGATCCGACAACTGCGACAATGCGGAACCGTGTCGAGAACATGGACTACGTCGATAATCTTATGTCGAAATGGACGTCTCAACAGAAAAAGACCACCCTGTTCGAACTGCTGGTCCGGCACCGTGTGCCAAGTGCGCCGGTCCGCGATCTGCCGGAAGTCATTGCCGATCAGGCAATGCGTGACCGCGGTGCCCTGTTGGAAATCGACCATCCGTTCTACGGTCCCTTGATCGTGCCACGGTCGGCGCTTCGGTTTGGCGATACACCGCAAGCTGACTACACGCCTAGCCCCGATTATGGGTCCGATAACGCCGCCATCTACGGCTCAATCGGCGTTGAAGCAGAAACTCTTTCCTGCCTGATAGAAGAAGGGGTGGTCTGATGCGAGGCAAAGCCGTTATTGCCGGTGTCGGGCACACGACCTATGGCAAGCATCCGGGTCGCGACCGGATCGATCTGATCGTCGAAGCCGTTCGCAATGCGGTTGCCGACGCGGGAATCGAAAAAGCGATGATTGACGGCGTTCTGGTCAAGATGGCCAACTCCGAACCCTCCATACTCTATGGTCAGAAAATAGCCGAAGCTCTTGGCATCAGGCCGAAAGTTGGCGGGTCGCTGGATCAGGGTGGTGCTGCGAATATCGCATTGATTTCCTATGCCGCGATGGCAATTGATGCCGGGCTGATGGAAATGGCTATCGTCTGCTACGGCGATACGCCACGAACCGGGTCACGCGCTGTTTATCATCGGCCTCGCGGCGACGATGCCGCCTATGGTTGGTATTCGACGGCCGCCGGTTATGCCATGATCCATCAGGCCTATAGACAGAAATTCAACCCGCCTGATGAACATTTCGGTGCCATTGCTGTTCAATGCCGGCAGAACGCCTTGGATAATCCGAGTGCGCATCTGAGAGTGCCGTTGACGATGGATGAGTATCTGGCCGGAAAGTATCTGGTCGAGCCGATGCGGCGCGGCGATTGCTGCGTGGTTTCAGATGGCGGGGCTGCTGTAATCGTGACCAGCGCCAAGAGGGCAAGGGAACTCGGTATCGACAAGGCAGTACCGGTTCTTGGGTTTGGGCAGGGTCAGGAAAGTTGGGATGTTCACCTGCGCCCTAACCTCACACGGACGATGGCGGAAACTTCTGCGCAGATCGCATTCCGGATGGCTGGCTTGAGACCGGACGATATCGACATCGCACAGTTATATGACTGCTTCACGGTCACCGTCTTGCAGACGATGGAAGATTACGGGCTGGCCCCGCGCGGTCAGGCCGGCGCGTTTGCAATTGCCGAAGGTATTTCTCCCGACGGAAAGCTGCCGCTGAACACTTCCGGCGGATTGCTATCGGAAAGCGGAACCCCGGGTCTGCATCTCGTAGTTGAAGGTGTGCGTCAGATGCGTGGCGATGCGCGTCTGCAGGTCAGAAACGCCGACACCTGCATCGTCTCCAATCAGGGCGGATCGATGCACACCCATTCAACCATGATACTGGGGGCTGCGGCATGACCTTTCCTGCACCTGAAATAACCGAAGTATCACGTCCCTATTGGGAGGGGCTCGCTGGGGGAGTGCTGAAGTTTCAGCATTGCGGTTCATGCGGAGAAAGATGGCTCCCGGCCAGAAGTGCCTGTCCAGCCTGTCTGGCGCCGGACCCGGCATGGCTGACGGCATCGGGTGCCGGCCAAGTGGTATCGTGGGTGGTCTACCACCATGCCTATGCCGATCATCTGCAAGACAAGGTGCCGTATGACGTCACGATTGTTGAGCTGGATGAGGGCCCAAGGCTATTGACCAATATTGTCAATTCTCGTGCCGGAGCCGACCTGCATGTCGGCAGCAGAGTAAATCTGGCGATCGAGACGGAAGAGGGTGTCGCGCTGGCGCGGTTCAGGTTGCTGAAAGAAGGGGACGAGTCTTGAGCGAGGCCTTGCCGAAATCCGCGCCGAAAACGAAACAGATGATTGTTAATGGCAACCTCATTCCGTTCGAGGATGCAACGGTTCATCTGATGTCACCGGCAATGCGCTACGGGCTTAACATATTTGAAGGATTGCGCGGCTACTGGAATGAGGATCAGCAGCAGCTCTATGTTTTCCGGTTGCAGGAACATATGGAACGTTTCGAACAGTCGATGAAGCTGTTGCGCTTCGAACCGGATTTTGATGTTGACGATGTCACAAAGGCTGTCGGCGATCTGTTGCAGGCCGACGACCATCGAGCGCATTGCCACATCAGAACCACCGCCTACCTGGACGGTATTGGTGAGCATCATGTCACCAAACCGGTAAGCTGGATGGTCTATGCCGGTCCACGCGCCCGAAATGCCAAAACGGATTCCGGCATTCGTGTTCATATTTCAACCTGGCGGCGGATGTCTGATAATGCGATGCCACCGCGCATAAAGTGTGGCGCGAATTACGCGAATGCCAGACTGGCGCGTTTTCAGGCGCAGGCCGATGGTTACGACGACGCCATTATGCTGAATGATGCCGGCAAGGTCGGCGAAGGACCGGGCGCCTGCCTGTTTCTCTTTCGACGCGGGCGCTTGATCACGCCGGATGTGTCGAGCGGCATTCTGGAAAGCATCACCCGAGATACCATTCTAGATCTTGCGGCAGATCAGGGCTTGAACGTGGAGGAGCGGGCTGTCGACCGGACCGAACTATATGCCGCTGACGAAGCTTTTTTTGCCGGCTCGGCAGCCGAAATTCTACCCATAACATCAGTAGACGGAATGACGGTCGGCAATGGTGAGGTCGGGCCCGTCACACAAGCGCTTCAGGCTTCCTATTTTTCAGCCGTGGAAGGGCGCAGCATGGTCGACCGCAACTGGCTGACACCGGTTTATGATAAAATGAAAGCAGAGCGGTAACAGCGATGCCTGTCTCTGTTCCAACTCTGGGTTCAACCCTTTCCATCAGCAAACTAGAGGCTGTCGCAACCGATATTCTGCGGCAGGCAGGCATGTCGCATGTCAATGCCGGCCGAATGGCCGGGGTTCTCGTATTTGCTCAGGCAAGCGGTGTAGACAGTCACGGCCTGATGCACCTGCCGGCCTATGTGACGGGCATGATCGATGGAACCGTTACGGCGCGACCCAATTTCAAGATTCTGTCAGTCAGACCGGGTGCTGCGATCCTTGACGGTGACAACGGACCCGGCGTCCTTGTCGCCCTGACCGCCGCGGACCGGGCGATACAATGCGCGGCCAGCACGGGTGTAGGATCCGTCGCTGTTCGCAATTCCGGCCACTTCGGCGTGGCAGCGGCCTATGTCGACCGTATGGTATCACGCGGCATGATCGGCCTCGTGCTGTCCAATGCCTCGCCGACCGTTGCTCCGCGGGGCGGTACCGCTGCTGCGTTCGGAACCAATCCGCTTGCTGCTGGCTTTCCGAGGAAGAATGGCGCGGCCGTCATTATCGATATGGCGACAACAAACGGTTCCCGCGCGCGTATTCGCAAGGCCGCGCGTGAAGGCGAAAGCATTCCTGAAGACTGGGCATTGGACAAGAATGGAAATCCGACAACCAATGCCGAGGCGGCGCTGGAAGGAAGCATGCAAGCGATCGGTGGAGCGAAAGGAGCTTCACTTGGCTTACTGGTCGACATGCTGTGCGTCGCTCTGTCAGGCGGAATGATTGGGCCGCAGGTTAAAGCTCCGCAGAACGCAAGCGGCGAAAAATCGGGGGTCAGTCACCTATTTATTGCTTTCGATACCGAAGCCTTTGGTGGCGTAAACCTTATTGCAGAAAAGGTGGAAGAAATCGCTTCTGCGATAGAAGCAACGCCCCCGGCCGATCCTCAGCAGCCGGTGCGGATGCCGGGAACGCGGGCTGCCTTGCGCCGGGAACAAAGCCGAAAGAACGGTATATTCATGACAGAACAGCTTGTTGACGCGTTTCAGCGGGCAATAGATATCGTCGACAATGCCGAAGCACACCCTCTTCGCCAGCCGGCGGAGGCCTGATCAATGGGGCTGCGTCTTGCTGTTGATGTGGGGGGGACTTTCACAGACGGCGTGCTGCTGGACGATACCAGCGGCAAGATATGGCTCGCCAAATCCCTGACAACCTATGCTGATCCAGGGAACGCCATTGCGACCGTATCCGAGGCGCTGCTGCGCAAGCACGGTGCTGCCGAAGACGTGACCCAGCTTGTGCATGGTACGACCCTAATCACCAATACCCTGCTGGAACGCAAGGGTGTGCGAACAGCGCTTGTCACCAATGATGGGTTGGAAGACGTGCTGGATATTAGGCGCGAGCTTCGGTTCGACACCTACGATCTGGCGATAGGATTTCCAGCACCGCTGGCAAGATCCGAAGACCGTTTTACGGTCAGCGCACGACTGGCACCGGATGGCAGCGAATGGCAGCCGATTGATGCCGATCAGTTTAAACGCGTAGCCGTACGCATCAGGGAAAGTGGAGCTGCCGCTGTCGCCATTTGTCTTCTGCATGCGCCGGTTTCGGACCGGCACGAAAGGGCGCTGGCCGATGCCATCAAGAAGATCGCACCTTTGTTGCCTGTTTCCATTTCGTCTGAAGTCGCCGCTGAACTCGGCGAATACGAACGGATGTCAACGACCGTCGCCAACGCCTATGTACAGCCAGTTGTCGAGCATTACATGCAGGTGCTGAAATCTCGTTTTGAAGCGCAGGGTATTTTGGCTCGGCTGGATGTCATGGTCTCAAATGGCGGATTTACCACGGCGCAGCAGGCGGCACAGTTTCCAATTCGCCTGCTTGAATCGGGTCCTGCCGGCGGCGTGTTGAGTGCAATAAATTGTGCATCGGCACATCAAACCCGTCATGTGCTTGCCTTTGACATGGGTGGCACGACGGCGAAGTCTTGTGTTGCGGTTGATGGCGTGCCGGATATTACGCATGTCTTCGAGTTTGCGCGTGAAAAACGGTTCAAGAAAGGAAGTGGCCTTCCTGCCGTTGCCGCATCAATCGACCTGATCGAGATTGGCGCCGGTGGCGGTTCCATCGCCCGGCGCAATGCACTGGGTCTGTTGCAGGTCGGCCCGGATAGCGCCGGATCCGAACCCGGCCCGGCCTGCTATGGGCTCGGCGGAAAATATCCGACGGTAACGGATTCAGATCTTGTTCTGGGTTATCTCGACCCGGACGGATTTCTCGGCGGTGCGATGCATCTGGATACTGAAAAAGCAAGGATTGCTTTGAAAGAAGCCGGCGCGCTGGTCGGGCTTGATGTCGAATCGACAGCCTGGGGTATCCATGACATTGTCAACGAAAACATGGCGTCTGCGGCCCGCACTCATATTGCAGAAAAAGGTCTGGATGCCCGTCGGTTCACGCTGGTGGCGACTGGTGGCGCAGGCCCGGTCCATGCGGTGGATGTCGCCCGTCGGCTGAGAATTCGAAGAATCCTTTGTCCTATTGCTTCGGGGGTTGGATCTTGTCTCGGCTTCCTTGCTGCCCCGGCGCGCGGCGACCGCACATGGTCGCGGCTAGAAAGGGTAGACACTCTGGATTTGAGCACTCTGTCAGAACGCATTCATCTGGCGCGTACAGAGATTACCGAGGAACTCGCTGAAACAGGCATAGAGGCAGACCGTATCCGTTGGGAATGTGCGGCAGAAATGCGTTATCTCGGCCAGGGTGCCAGCCTGGAAGTCAAGATCGGCGACACGCACACTATCTCTACTGCATCGCTGACCGATGGATTCCTTTGCGCCTACGAAAGGGACTTTGGTCGAACCGTTCCGGGCGGCGTTCCCGAAGTCGTGACATGGCGCGTCTGGGGGATCGCCGGGGATGGCGTCCGTCACTACCGGGTGGATGAAGATGCCGAGTCGGAATGCATAGCCGACAGCAAGCGGTCGATTTATTTGCCAAGCCGTAAATCCTATGAGGACGTGACGGTCTATAGCCGCAGGTCGATGAAGCCGGGTGCTGAATTGCGTGCCCCATGCGTTATAACCGAAATAGAGTCGACCCTTGTTGTTGCTCATGATGCAGATGTTTCCATTCTGGATGACGGAACAATCGAAGTGATGCTGGATGAGGTGGCGGCATGACGACGCTTGATCCGATCGCCACGGAAATCCTCTGGACGCGTCTGGTCAGTGTGGTCGACGAGGCAGCTGTTACTTTCGTGCGGGCATCGTTTTCCACATTGGTTCGCGAGGCGAATGACTACGCGGTCGTTCTGACAGATGCGACAGGGCGAAACCTCGCGCAATCATCCCAGTCGATTCCGTCTTTCATTGCCACTGTTCCGGCCTCAATCCGTCAGTTCATTGCTGAATACGGCATCACGACAATGCAAGAAGGCGATGTCTTCATCACTAATGACCCTTGGTACGGGTCTGGGCATCTGAATGACGCAACCATTGCCGCGCCTATTTTCAGAGATGGCCGGGTTATCGGTTTCGCAGGGGTCGTCAGCCATCTTCCGGATATCGGCGGACGCCTACGCAATCCTGCAAACCGGGAATTATTTGAAGAAGGATTTCAGATGCCGCCGATGCGGCTGATGACTGCGGGAATCGAGGATGCGACCTTAATACGGCTGTTGCGTCAGAATGTACGGCAACCGGATGAAACCCTAGGGGATGTCTGGGCGATGGTGTCGTGCGTTCAATCGCTTGGGAAGCGCCTGAACGGTCTGTTGGATGAAACCGGTATCGATCTTGATAGGTTTGCAGATGACATTATTGGTCGCACCGAAACCGCGATGCGGCAGGCCATTGGTGATTCGCCGGACGGCACCTGGACCTACGAAATCGAAAATGACGGTCCGAAAGAAATGCCTGGTGGAGCGGTGCGCATTCGCGCCACAGTCACCATCAGTGGGGACGAAGTTTCTGTCGACTATACCGGTTCTTCGCCACAGGTCAGTCTCGCCATCAATACGGTTTTGAACTACACCTACGCTTATTCCGCCTATGCGTTGAAAGCCTTGTTCGCACCCTGGATTCCGAACAACGAGGGAGCGTTTCTGCCGATCCGTATCACCGCGCCAGAAGGATCTATACTCAACCCTGTTCGTCCGGCCCCATGCGGTGCGCGTGGCATGATCGGCCATCTTTTGCCGCCGGCTATCTTCGGCGCTATGGCGGAAGCGCTGGCAGAGAAAACCCAGGCCGCGCCGGGATCGCCATCGAACAATGTGCAGATCGCCAGTCTGAAGGGCGATGTACGTTATGCGATCAATGCCTTTATCGGGGCCGGCCAGGGCGGTGGAAGCGGACAGCACGGTGTCAGCGCCATAAGCTTTCCATCGAATTTGTCCAACACGCCCATTGAGGTAATGGAAGGCCAGGCGCCGGTAGAGGTACTGCGACGATGCATCCTGCGCGGCTCAGGCGGTGCCGGTCAGTATCGTGGCGGCGACGGCATCGGCTTTTCCTTCCGGTTTCGCGGTGAAAGCCCAGCTATTGCCTCTTTCATGGTGAACCGGGTGCGGTGCCCCGCACCGGGGCTGCTGGGAGGCGAGCCTGGACGGGCAGCAAAATTCAGCATCAACGGACGAGCAATGCCGGCTTCCGGGCAACATATCCTCAACAATGGGGATCTTGTCGATATTGAGACCGGTGGCGGCGGTGGATTTGGCAAAGAGGAAAGCGCATGACGGATCATTCGGCAAAAATTGCGGTCGTTACCGGTGCGGCGCAGGGTATCGGCAAGGCATGTGCGGAACGGCTGTATGCAGACGGTGCAACGGTCGTGCTGTCAGACATCAAACAGGATGAGCTGTCGCAGACCGTTAAGGCACTGGACCCGTCTGGCGAGCGTGCGTTCGCGATGATCTGCGATGTTGGCTGCCGCGAAGCGATCGTCGAACTGCTGAAGAAGGTCAAGGATCAATTCGGGCGGCTGGACATCATGGTGAACAATGCTGCGATATCGTGTAGCACGTCCGCGCTTGAACTGACTGAGGATGAGTTGGACAGCGTGCTCAACGTCAACCTGAAAGGCACCTTCTGGGGAACCCAGGAAGCAGCCAAGATCATGGTCGAGCAGGAAGGCGGTGGAGCCATCGTCAACATGTCGTCGTCGCAGGCGGTACTGGCCATTCCGGACCGTGTTCCCTATGGCATTTCCAAGGCCGGTGTGAACCAGTTGACGCGCATATTCGCCATCGCGCTGGCGACTAAAGGCGTGAGGGTCAATGCCGTCGGGCCCGGAACAATTCTGACGCCTTTGACCATCGGCCTGAAAGATAAGGAAGACGCGTACCGCAGAATTCTGTCGCGGACGCCGATGGGTCGTCTGGGCCACGCGTCTGAAGTCGCGTCGGTTGCATCTTTCCTGGCCAGCGACGATGCGTCCTACATCACTGGTCAGACGATCTATCCCGATGGTGGGCGGGCCAATCTCAGCTACACCGTTCCCGTGCCCGACGATCTTCCGGAGTTGAAACTGCCATGACCACACCTTGCATCATCACTGTCGCCATTACTGGTTCAGTGCCGAAAAAGGCGGATACGCCCGCCATCCCTGTCACAGTGTCGGAACAGATTGAATCGACCCATGCCGCATTCGAGGCTGGTGCCTCGCTGGTTCATATTCATGTCCGCGACGAGAATGAACGGCCTTCTTCTGACCCGGACAAGTTCGCTGCCGTGCAGGAAGGCGTTCGCAAACACTGTCCCGGTATGATTATTCAGTTTTCAACCGGCGCCCGGGGCCGTGAGCTATGCCAGCGAGCCGGCATGCTGCATCATGCTCCTGACATGGCGTCTCTGGCGACCGGCTCCGTCAATTTCCCAACATTCGTCAATGAAAATCCACCGGGCTTCATTCGCGACCTTGCCCGCCAGATGCTGGAAACCGGCATCAAGCCCGAATGTGAACTTTTCGACCTGGCGATGCTGTACAACGCGGCAGACCTGGTAGAGGAAGGCCTGCTGCAAGAACCTGCGCATGTGCAGTTCGTAATGGGCATAAAAGGAGCGCAGCCGGCGCGGCGTGAAATTCTTGAATTCGAACTGTCCGAACTGAAGAAGATCATGCCTGCCGCCACATGGACCGCCGCCGGTCTGGGCCGCCATCAGCTTGAAGTCAATCACTGGGCACTTGAACTTGGCGGACATTGCCGGACCGGACTGGAAGACAATATCCGGTTCGACAAGACCCGGCTCGCGGAAAGCAACGCCGAACTGGTTGCCCGCGTCGCCGGTCTTTGTGCCGATTATGGTCGGCATCCTGCAAACACCGCTGAAGCCCGTTCGATTCTGCGCCTCCCCACGTACCTGTAAGGATATTGCCTTGACCAAAACACGCCATCGAGCAAGACGGACGCCAGACAGACGGTCGCAGCCGATCGAACAGATGCCGTGGGGCCAACCCCGGCTGCGTGCGCCGTTTGTCGAAATAATCTCAACCGACGAAGTGGCGTCGATCCATCAGGCATCCCTGAAAATTCTTGAAGAAATCGGCATTGTGTTCAACGACGACGAAGCAGTATCGATTTTCAAGAAAGCCGGTGCGCTTGTCGATGATGCCGGCACAGTACGGATTGGTCGCGACATTGTGGTGGAAGCGCTTTCCACAGCGCCTGGATCCTTTCATCTGACTCCGCGGGACCCTGCGAAGAAAGTTGAGATCGGTGGAGACGCCCTGACATTCACAACGGTGCTTGGCCCGCCCAATTGCTCGGATTTGGAGAAGGGTCGCAGAAAGGGGACCCTTGCAGATTTTGCAAACTTTGTCCGGCTTGGACAGCATTTCAATATCATTCACATGATTGCCGGGTCGCCCGTCGAACCCAACGATATCCCTGTTGACATTCGTCACCTGGAGAGCACCCGAACGATGCTGCAGCTATCCGACAAGGTGCCGTATCTGTTCTCGCAGAACCGCCAACGCCTATGGGACGGAATGGAGATGGTGGCGCTCAGTCTCGGCATGGAAAGCCGCGAGGAATTGAAAGAAACACCCCGCTTGTACTCCATCATCAACACGAATTCACCGCTTCAATATGACGGGCCGATGGCGTCCGGCGTGATTGAACTGGCACGTCACAATCAGGTGCCGATCATCTCACCTTTTTCGCTGGCTGGCGCTACAATGCCGGTCCCGATTGCCGGTGCCGTTGCCATGTCGAATGCCGAGGCCTTGGCAGGGATTGTGTTGGCGCAACTTGTCAGGCCGGGGGCGCCGGTTGTCACAGCGGCAAAGACGGTCAATGTCGATATGAAGACCGGGGCGCCAGCCTTCGCAACTCCGGAATCCAACAAGGCCGTGCAGATTGGCGCGCAGCTTGCTCGGTACAACGGCTTGCCGTTCCGGGCTGCCAATTTCAACAATTCGAATGCAGTTGATGCGCAATGCCTTTATGAGGCACAGGGAAGCCTGTGGGCGGCAGTGACATCCGGTACCAATCTCGTGATGCATGCCGCTGGATGGCTGGAAGGTGGCCTTTGCTCATCATTCGAGAAGTTTATTCTTGATGTTGAAATCCTTCAGATGATGAAAGTCTGGCTGGAACCTGTGCCTGTAAATGACGATGTGCTTTCGATCGAGGAAATAAAATCGGTTGGGCCCGGTGGTCATTTCTTTGGAACAGAGCGAACGATTTCTAGTTTTGAAACGGCGTTCTACCACCCACTGATTACGAATACGCTGAATTATGGCGCCTGGGTCGAAGCCGGTTCACAGGACGCGACAACTCGGGCGCATCATCTGTTCAAGCGGGCGTTGAATGAATACAGCGAGCCGGCGATGAATGAAGCAGCACAGGAAGCAATGAATCGTTTTGCTGATCGTAGGGTCGCCGAAGGCGGCGCAGCTATCAGTTAGGGGGAATCGAAATGCAGTCAACAAACAGAGACCGTCTGGTTACAGACAGCCGCTCACGGCCGGGCCAGAAAGCCTATGGTGGCGGGATCGGCATTCTATTGCTGGACGACGTCTATCCCGGGTTTCCGGGCGACTTGCGGAATGCCAGCGCCTGGGGGTTTCCAATCCAGTATCAAGTTGTCCCGAACCTTGATATATACGGGCTGGTGGAAAAGCCGGATCGGGATCTGAATGCCTTTATCCAACCGATCATAGATGCGGCCAAAACATTGCAGAATACCTATGGCTGCCGGGCAATAGCGGCAGAATGCGGGTTCTTCGCCTACTTCCAGAAACATGTTGCGGCAGCTCTGGATGTGCCGGTTTTCATGTCCAGCATGCTACAGATCAACTGGATTCAAAGCATAATCGGCACGGACAAGGTTGTTGGTGTGTATACCAGCAGCCTGGATTCATTGACTGACGATTTGCTGACTGCAGTAGATACACGTTTGGGATCAAATTATCGACTGTTTAATTTTTACGATTGCGTAAAGTCGACGGATAATCCGGAAACCAATAAGCTCTGGAATACGTACGGGCTGAGACCAGACCCAGCGGGATGTAATTTCGATTTGCTCGAAGAACAGATGGTCGAAGCGGCACTGGAAATGATACGGCGCGAACCGAAACTTGGCGCGTTCATGTTGGAATGCACAGGTTATCAGCCATTTGGTCGCGCAATACAGGTTGCAACCGGTTTACCGGTATTTTCGTGGTCAACTCTTTTGGATTTTGCCTGGGCGGCAGTTAACCACCGGGATTTCTACGGGCATATTTGATCTGCGGTGCCCTGGAAATTCCCTGAATAGTGCTACAATTGGTATCGCCGATCTGCCATCGATGACTTAGTCCTGATGATGTGTCGAACAGTTAGTCAAACAAGTCTGAACCGCGAAAAGTTACATGAGTTGGGGTGTGACTTAGCCCGCTACGGCGTAACATTTACCTGTGACAGTGTTGCAGGACTTTCAACCATCCGTGACCCCTCTGTTCTGTTAATCGAAAACCTGACAGGAGCAGAAATCTTATTGCTGCAGAAAGTCTGCGGTTATCGGACGTTTAACAATTTTCCGTAAGCGTCCGGTTGTTGCACATCGGCTAGTTTATGACGGGATTGGCCGGTACCCAGTTCCAGGGCAGAAGGTCGTCGATTTGGCTGTTTGGGTGGCCATCGGCCATGTGCTGGAGCACATCGGCGAGATAACCGTAGGGCTCAACGCCATTCAGCTTCGCTGTTTCGATAAGCGAACTGACAATAGCCCAACGTCTGGCGCCGCGATCACTACCGGCGAACAGGTGGTTCTTTCGACCAAGCGCGACGGGCCGGATGGCGCGTTCGACCGGGTTGGTGTCGAGCTCGATGCGACCATCATCAAGGAATCTCGTGAGCGCGGGCCAACGGGACAAAGCATAACGGATAGCTTCAGCGAGCTTGCCGCTCCTGGGCAACCGCGGCAGCTGAGCTTCCAGCCATATATGCAGGGCCTCAACCAACGAATGTGACCTGGCCCGGCGGACGTTTAGTCGATCACCTGGAGAATGACCCCGAACCTCCGCCTCCACCGCATAGATCTCTGCGATCCGCTGCAACGCTTCTTCGGCAATAGGCGAACCGTCTGCCTTGGCTATTTCATAGAACTTCCGTCGTGCATGTGCCCAGCAGGCCGCCAGGACCACATCGCCATTACCGGCCAACTGCTCAAACCCGGCATAACCGTCGACGTGAAGAATGCCCTTGTAGTTATGGAGATGCTCCCTGGGCCGCTCGGCCCGGCAATCCGGTTCGTAGATATAATAGGCTGCGGGCGGATCAGGACCGGCCCACCCCCGCTGGTCTCGGGCATACACCCAGAGCCGGCCGGTCTTGGTCCGCCGCCTTCCGGGATCGAGCACCGGTAGAGGCGTGTCATCGGCAAACAGATGATCGGAGGCAAGAACCTGTTGCCCAAGCCGTTCATGCAGAGCTTCGAGCCACCAGCAGGCACCGCCAATCCAGCCGGCCAAAGTGGAGCGTTCGAGATGAATGTCCTGGCGGGCGAAGATTTGGGACTGCCGGTACAGGGGAAGGTGGTCGCAGTATTTGCTGATCAGGACTTGGGAGAGCAAGGCCGGTGTGGCCAGCCCACCAGCCACGATCCGGTCAGGCGCGGAAGCCTGGGCAATAGTCTCACAATGGCGGCAGGCGTATTTGGGGCGACGGATGCGGATCACCTGCAGTCTTGCCGGCACCCAGTCGAGCATCTCGCTGACGCTCTCGCCGATCGCATGAAGAGGGCCTCCACAACAGGTACATTTATCGGTGTCCACATCGAGCAAACGTTCCTCACGAGCCAGATGTGCGGGCAACGGTTTGCGTCGCGAAGGCCCGGGCGGTTCTGGTGTTTCAGGAGCCGATGGCCGGCTTTCTGCAATCCCCGCGATATCCGCATCAGGGCCCTCGATACCGAGAGCAAGCTGGTCTGGATCAAGTCGCTCCGAACGACGACCATACCGGGCCCACTGCAACTGCTTGATCATGGTCTGAAGACGGCTGATCTCACTATCACGGTGCTCAACAAGGTCCACCATATCGCGCACCAGGCGGTGCAGAATAGCTGGATCCCGAGGCAGGTTGTTGAGGTCTATCTGCATCTCCCAAGAGAGCCGTGAATCGGCACAAAAGGCAAGGAATCCCAGCGGTTTCAGGGCTGCTTATCCGGCCCGTTCAGGTCGCCACACCCGCTCGGGAACCCGCCAGTCGATGCCCTCTATCAGCAAGGAAAGCTGTGCCGAACTCAGTA
>JAVKBW010000021.1:0-613 GCA_040222995.1 Alphaproteobacteria bacterium
TTCAACGAAGTAAGGGGTAGGGGGATAGCGGAAAATGCGAGGGGTCAATCCCCGAAGTATTTTCAATCTCTCTCTTTCTATCCCATGAGGTGGTATAGTTTAGCCATGAAACAAGTTCTCACAATAGTTGTAAAGCTCCAACCCTCTCCTGAACAAGTTGCCTTCTTAGAGGCAACTCTTCAGGCGTTTGCGGACGCTTGTAACTACGTGAACGAAAACACAAACCCTAAGCTGACCAACAAAATTGCTATCCAGTCCTTGGTCTACCAAACCATCAAGAAAAAATTCAATCTGGTGGCCAACATGGCAGTTAGGGCTTGTGCGCGTGTAGCTGCCAACCGCAAGGTAGCCAAGCTAAAAGGCAAACCTGTTAAAAGATTTGCCCCAAGCAGCATCGACTGTGACAAAGACTTGTTTCGGTTTCGAGAACAAGACTGGACGGTAAGCCTTGCTACCGTTCACGGCAGAGAGCGAATCCCCACACTGCTAATGTAGTATGATTTTGTAGTATAGGCTCAATTCAAGACTGGCAGTGATTTTCCGACGAAGCAGACTACCAGCCGCGCCCTAGTGCAGCGCGGCAAAAATACAAGAGCCGCTTCGTAGATACGAT
>JAVKBW010000024.1:0-19211 GCA_040222995.1 Alphaproteobacteria bacterium
TCTTACTCGATGATCTTGGCGACGACGCCGGCACCCACGGTGCGGCCACCTTCGCGGATCGCAAAACGCAGACCGTCTTCCATCGCGATCGGCGCAATCAACGTCACAACCATCTGGATGTTGTCGCCCGGCATTACCATCTCAACGCCTTCGGGAAGCTCGCAGGCGCCGGTCACGTCCGTGGTACGGAAGTAGAACTGCGGGCGGTAGCCCTTGAAGAACGGCGTGTGACGACCACCCTCGTCCTTCGACAGTACATACACCTCTGCCTCGAACTTGGTGTGCGGCTTCACGCTGCCCGGCTTGGCCAGCACCTGGCCGCGCTCCACTTCCTCGCGCTTGGTACCGCGCAGCAGTACGCCAACGTTCTCGCCCGCACGGCCTTCGTCCAGCAGCTTGCGGAACATCTCAACGCCGGTGCAGGTCGTCTTGGTGGTGTCGCGGATACCGACTATCTCGATCTCCTCACCGACCTTGATGATCCCGCGCTCCACGCGACCGGTCACAACCGTGCCGCGGCCGGAGATCGAGAACACGTCTTCAACCGGCATCAGGAATGCCTGGTCAATCGCACGCTCCGGCTCCGGAATGTAGCTGTCCAGGGTCTCGACCAGGGTCTTGACCGCCGTCACGCCCAGCTCGTTCTCGTCTTCGCCGTTCAGCGCCATCAGCGCGGAACCACAGATGATCGGCGTGTCGTCGCCGGGGAAGTCGTAGGTGTCGAGCAGCTCGCGCAGCTCCATTTCCACCAGCTCCTTCATCTCACCGTATTCCTCGGAGTCCGCACCGCCGCAGTCTTCCGCCAGCAGGTCAGCCTTGTTCAGGAATACCACAATGAAAGGTACGCCCACCTGACGGGACAGCAGGATGTGCTCCCGGGTCTGCGGCATCGGGCCGTCGGTCGCACCACACACCAGGATCGCGCCGTCCATCTGCGCCGCACCGGTGATCATGTTCTTCACGTAGTCCGCGTGTCCGGGGCAGTCAACGTGCGCGTAGTGGCGGTTCGGTGAGTCGTACTCAACGTGTGAGGTCGCGATGGTGATGCCGCGCTCCCGCTCTTCCGGGGCGTTGTCGATACCGTCGAAAGCAACCGCGGAACCGCTGCCCCAGGTCTCTGCACACACCTTGGTCAGCGCCGCCGTCAGCGTCGTCTTGCCATGGTCTACGTGACCAATCGTGCCCACGTTCACGTGGGGCTTGTTACGTTGGAACTTTTCCTTTGCCACTGTTAGTCACCTCTGTGAGATAGCTGAATTACTTGGTTGAGTTCTTGGAAATGATTTCCTGGGCGATGTTGTTCGGCGCTTCCGAATACTTGACGAACTCCATCGTGTAGGTGGCCCGACCCTGGGTCGCAGAGCGCAGATCCGTGGCGTAACCAAACATCTCAGCCAGCGGCACTTCCGCATTGATCACCTTGCCGGAAACGCTCTCATCCATCCCGGAAATCAGGCCGCGACGACGGTTCAGGTCACCGACCACATCACCCATGTTTTCCTCAGGTGTAATGACCTCAACTTTCATGATCGGCTCGAGCAGGACAGCGCCGCCGCTCTGGGCCAGTTTCTTGGTAGCCATGCTGGCGGCGATCTTGAACGCCATCTCGTTGGAGTCGACATCGTGGAAGGAGCCGTCGAAGAGCGTGGCCTTCAGGCCCAGCAGGGGGTAACCCGCAAGCACGCCGTTCTGCATCTGCTCTTCAATACCCTTCTGTACGGCGGGAACGTATTCCCGGGGTACGGTACCGCCGACAACTTCGTTCTGGAACTCGAGGCCTTCGGCGTTCTCGTCCTCACCCGGCTCGAACCGCACCCAGACGTGGCCGTACTGCCCGCGACCACCGGACTGGCGCACGAACTTGCCTTCGATCTCGCACTTGTTGCGGATCGCTTCACGGTAGGCCACCTGCGGCTTGCCGATGTTCGCTTCGACGCTGAACTCGCGACGCATACGGTCGACGATGATGTCCAGGTGCAGTTCGCCCATCCCTGAAATAATCGTCTGCCCGGTCTCCGGGTCGGACTTGACGCGGAATGACGGGTCTTCCTGCGCCAGCTTGCCCAGGGCAACGCCCATCTTTTCCTGGTCAACCTTGGACTTCGGCTCAACCGCCACGGAAATCACCGGCTCGGGGAATTCCATGCGCTCCAGCACGATAGGCTTGTCGGAATCGCAGAGCGTGTCGCCGGTAGTGGTGTCCTTGAGACCCACCGCCGCGGCGATGTCACCCGCCAGCACTTCCTTGATTTCCTCTCGGCTGTTGGCGTGCATCTGCACCATCCGGCCGATACGCTCCTTCTTCTGCTTCACCGAGTTGTAAACACCGGTACCGCTTTCCAGCTTGCCGGAGTAGACCCGGAAAAAGGTCAGGGTACCGACGAAGGGGTCGGTAGCAATCTTGAATGCAAGCGCAGCGAAGGGCTCGTTGTCATCCGCCTTGCGGGTCGCAACGGTTTCGTCCCGATCCAGCAGGGTACCTTCGATCGCCTTGACCTCGGTCGGGGAAGGCATGTATTCGATAACTGCGTCGAGCATCGCCTGGACGCCCTTGTTCTTGAACGCGGAGCCGCCCAGAACCGGCACGATTTCGTTGGCCAGGGTGCGAGCGCGAATGCCCTGCTTGATTTCCTCGATGGTCAGTTCCTCGCCCTCGAGATACTTGTTCATCAGCTCATCGGTGGCTTCGGCGGCTGCCTCAACGAGCTGCTCTCGCATCTCCGCGCAGATATCCGCCATGTCGGCGGGGATTTCTTCCAGGGTGAACGTCATGCCCTGGTCTTCCTCGTTCCAGATGATCGCCCGGTTAACCACCAGATCGACCACGCCCCGGAACTCGTCCTCTGCACCAATGGTCATTTGCAGCGCCACGGGGTTGGCACCCAGGCGGCTCTTGAGCTGGCCTATGACCTTGCGGAAATCAGCGCCGGCACGGTCCATCTTGTTGACGAACACCATGCGCGGCACTTCGTACTTGTTCGCCTGGCGCCAGACAGTCTCGGTCTGGGGCTGTACACCGGAGGAACCACAGAGCACAACGACGGCACCGTCCAGAACCCGCAGGGAGCGCTCCACCTCGATGGTGAAGTCCACGTGTCCGGGGGTGTCGATGATGTTGATGCGGTGCTCGTCGAACTGGGCATCCATACCGCGCCAGAAACAGGTGGTCGCAGCGGAGGTGATGGTAATACCCCGCTCCTGCTCCTGCTCCATCCAGTCCATGGTGGCTGCGCCGTCATGAACTTCACCGATTTTGTAGGACTTACCGGTGTAAAACAGAATTCGTTCGGTGGTTGTCGTCTTACCAGCGTCAATATGGGCCATAATACCGATATTGCGGTAATGATCGACTGCATGTTCGCGCGCCATTGCTCTACCCCTTTACCAGCGGTAATGCGAGAAGGCACGGTTGGCTTCCGCCATCCGGTGCGTGTCTTCGCGCTTTTTAACGGATGCGCCGCGATTGTTCGCCGCATCGAGGATTTCGCCCGACAGACGCTCGCGCATCGTGTTTTCGGACCGCTTGCGTGACATTTCGATAACCCAGCGGAAAGCCAGCGCCTGCGCCCGTTCGGAACGGACTTCAACCGGCACCTGATAGGTTGCGCCACCGACACGGCGCGACCGGACTTCAAGATGCGGTTTTACGTTTTCGAGAGCCTCATGGAAGGTCCGGACAGGATCCTGGCCCGTACGGCCGGCGATCGTGTCAAACGCACCGTATACAATGTGTTCGGCGGTCGATTTCTTGCCATCAACCATAACGATGTTGATGAACTTCGACAGCACGACATCACCGTATTTCGCATCCGGTAGAATTTCGCGCTTCTCTGCTGCGTGACGACGAGACATTCTTTCGACCCTTCCTTACTTCGGCCGCTTGGCGCCGTATTTCGAACGCCGCTGACGACGGTTCGCAACGCCCTGGGTATCGAGCGTACCGCGGATGATATGATAGCGAACGCCCGGCAAGTCCTTTACGCGGCCGCCGCGGATCATCACCACAGAGTGTTCCTGCAGGTTATGGCCGACACCGGGAATGTAGCTGGTCACTTCATAACCGTTCGTCAGCCGGATACGCGCAACCTTGCGAAGGGCCGAGTTCGGCTTCTTCGGCGTGGTCGTGTAAACGCGGGTGCAGACGCCCCGTTTTTGCGGACAGGCCTGCAAAGCCGGAACTTTTTCCCGCTTCGGTTTGCTTACCCGCGGCTTGCGGATCAATTGGTTCACTGTTGGCATATCACCATCGTCGCTTCTGTTGACATCCACCGGATGTTCGTAAACCCAATTTCGCAGCCCACCGCTAGATCGACCGGCGCGAAACCACAAAAACCCCGTTGAGGTGAACCTTGAGGTCACCCAACGATGTTCAAATCTCTTCTACGCGGCCCCTTTCAGGAACCGGCCAATCAACAAGTTTTACCTGGAACATCGTTTAGGTACGTTTCGTTACCGGCATCGATCAGCCTGTCGCAACGTTCGGTTTGGTTTGTCGCCGCCCCGAATTGGACCTACAGCACATTCCCCTGTTAAGGCGCGCGGATACTATGAGCGGGCATCCCCCGCGTCAAGCGCGAAGTCACAAGTTTTTAACAGACCCTGACAAACAAATTTCGGCGCTGTCGACCCGGATAATTTTGTACTTTTATTTACTTTTCACCCGAAATTCATGCCGATTGTTGCGGATGGGCCGGGGCGCGGGTCAATCGTCCGAGAACGACCGGTTGCCCGGGCCGAAAAGCGGCGCGAATCCGAAAATTTCCGGCCGGTCCGGATCGATCAGAATTCGAACCGCATGGACATCCGGTGCGCCGAAGACTTCCAGCCTTGTGACGTTATCGAGCCGCCTGCCCCGGTTTTCCGGATTGGCCGATGTAAACGGCTGATCGACGATAAAGACATGGCTGTCCCCGTGAATCAGCAGGACCGGCCGGCCGAAGGATTCGGCCAGTCTTCGGAACAACATCATGGTTTCGCCGAAGCCGGATTGCTCCGGCCAGATATTGCGCGTTTCAAGACCGGCGAAGACATCCGCGTGAATCGCCAGAACAATCGCCTTCGCCCCTGTTTCCATGGCTTTTTGGAACCCGGATTCGATCCAGGCGCGGTTCGCGCGCGACCGGACAGCGTATTCCTGCGCGACCGACGGGCGTACGGTCTGGAATCCATTGTTCGATCCGACAATATGAGCCGTCATGAACAGGACGCCATTGTGCATCCACCGCTGGTTCTCGACATAGGTTCGCTCCTCGCCCGTCCCGAGGTCTGACTGCCGCTGCAAAACGATAGGCGACGCACCCAGACTGTATTCGCCGGTATCGTAGAATATCTCCCGCAACCGGGTCAGGCGTTCCAGCGGATCATATCCGCCCGCCTTTTCGCGGTGACAGTCTGTCCATTCATTGTCGCCGGGGGTGAAGATCAACGCGCCTTCAAATGTATCGAAATAGGCGCGCTGTCTTTCGAATTCCTCATCGCTGCACGGCAATGAGCCGGACTTGATATCGCCGACATGAATGGAAAAGGCCGGGTCGGCCGCGTTGATAGCCTTGATCAGTCGCTCGAAGGGCGGCCCGACGATTGCCGGCGCGCCATAGGGCATGTCGCCGAATGCGATGAAGCTGAATTTGCCTTCCGCCTGCGCCAGAGCGGGCAGAAACAGCAACGCCGTCAACAGGTAACCGATGTTTTTCATGTGAACTTTCTGAATCATGATTACTATTCGCCGTCTCACCGGGATAGTACCGCAGGAATGTTACACAGGTCTTTAACGCGATGACGATAACCATCCGGGAGAACGATCCGAAGCGCTCGCAGGTCAGGGCCCTGCTGGAAGCTCACCTAGAGCGGGTCACGCTTAATCGGAATCGCGTCGACGGAACCGGTTTGCGGTGTCGCTATGAACGAGGACGAAGGACATGCAGGAGCATATTCGAGAACGAGTGAAGACGCGATGCCGTAAAACGGCCCGTCCCGTACGGGTTGGCCTGCGCCGGGCGCCTGGTTCGTTGCACGCCTTGCCCGATGCACAAGGCATCGCGCTACGACGTGCGCCTGCCATCCATCCCGGCGCATCGCCAACGACGATGCTTCCGATTAAACGTGAACCGCTCTGGCCCTGATGCAGCGCCTATCGCCGCCGGGAACCGGCCACGCGCTCGACCTCGACGGCCTGACCAGACCGGATATTACCTTCTGGACAGCCGGTTCCGGCGCCGACCCCGTCGGCTGCGTCGCCCTGAAGGCGCTGACACCGGAACATGGTGAAATCAAATCCATGCTTGTCGCCGCGCCGGCGTCGCCCGGATGCTGGTCAACCATATCGTGTCGGTTGCCGGATCGCGCGGTTATGAGCGGCTTAGCCTTGAAACCGGCTCTTATCCTGAATTCCAACCGGCCCGGTCGCTCTATGCCCGGCACGGTTTTATCGAAACGGGCCCCTTCGAAGGCTATGTGGAAGACCCGCACAGCACCTTCATGACGCTGACCCTGGCCGGATAGCCCGGACCAAACAAAAAGGCCCCGCACTTAGCGAGGCCTCTTCGTTACTCGAATTCTCGAACCGGTTATTCGGCGACCGCTTCGTCGGAATCCGCCGATTCCGCTTCCGCCGCAGCCTCGGCTTCCTTGGCCGCCGCCAGCGCCGCGGCTTCCCGTTCGGCCTGGATGACCTTGTCCTTCGCCACCGCTTCATGCCGCAGACGCTTCATGACCGCGCCGGTACCGGCCGGGATCAGACGCCCGACGATGACGTTCTCCTTCAAGCCGATCAGATTGTCCGACTTGCCGTTGACCGCCGCTTCGGTGAGGACACGGGTGGTTTCCTGGAACGAGGCAGCAGAGATGAACGAGCTTGTCTGCAGGCTTGCCTTGGTGATGCCCTGCAGAACGGGTTTCAGCTTCGCCGGTTCCTTCTTCTCGGCAATCGCCCGTTCGTTGGCTTCCGCCGCTTCGTCGCGGTCCATCTGTTCGCCGGTCAGCAGGTACGTGTCGCCCGGATCGACGACTTCGACCTTCTGCAGCATCTGACGGACGATCACCTCGATATGCTTGTCGTTGATCTTCACGCCCTGCAAGCGGTAGACGTCCTGGATTTCCTTGCACAGATAGTTCGACAGGGCTTCCACACCCATCACTTCGAGAATATCGTGCGGCACCGGGTTGCCATCCATCAGCATTTCACCCTTGCGGATGAATTCGCCTTCCTGAACGGCGATGTGCTTGCCCTTCGGCACCAGGAATTCCGACGGTTCGCCGTCCTCGTCCGCCGGACGAACGACAATACGGCGCTTCGTCTTGTAGTCCTTGCCGAATTCCACGTATCCGTCCTGATCCGAAATAACCGCGAATTCCTTCGGCTTGCGGGCTTCGAACAGTTCCGCAACACGCGGCAGACCACCGGTGATGTCACGGGTTTTCGAGGATTCACGCGGAATACGCGCCAGCACGTCACCGGCTTTGACTTCCTGACCGTTGGAAACCGACAGGATAGCGTCCACCGACATGAAGTATCGGGCTTCCATGCCGTTCGGCAGGTTGACGACCTCACCGTCCTTGTCGCGCAGCGTGATGCGCGGCTTAAGGTCGGCGCCGCGCGCCTGCTGCTTCCAGTCGATCACCACTTTCGAGGCGATACCGGTCGCTTCGTCGACGACGTCGCGAACCGAAACACCTTCGACGAGATCGACATAGTGCGCCACGCCTTCCTTTTCCGTGATGATCGGAATGGTGTACGGGTCCCACTCGGCCAGCGTCTGTCCCTTAACGACCTCATCGCCTTCATCGACCTTCAGACGGGCGCCATACGGCACCCGGTGACGGGCGCGATCGCGACCGGTTTCGTCGATCAGGGCAATTTCCGTATTCCGGCCCATGACGACTGGCTTGCCGTCACTATCGAGAACCACGTTGCGGTTATCGACCCGGACCGTACCGTCGATGGAGCTTTCAACCGAATTCTGTTCCGCACCACGCTGCGCCGCGCCACCGATGTGGAACGTCCGCATGGTAAGCTGGGTACCCGGCTCGCCGATCGACTGGGCCGCGATCACGCCGACCGCTTCGCCCATGTTGACCGTCGTGCCGCGCGCCAGGTCGCGTCCGTAGCAGTTGCCGCAGACACCGCCCTTGCTTTCGCAGGTCAGGACCGACCGGATCAGCACCGCATCGATGCCGGCCGTTTCAATCGCATCGGCCAGATATTCGTCGATCAGGCCACGGGCCGGAACAATGACTTCACCGGTCAGCGGATGAACGATGTCCTCAGCCGCGCATCGGCCGAGGATACGGTCGCCGAGGCCTTCGATCAGATCGCCGCCTTCGATGACGGCCCTCATGGTCAGGCCTTCGTTGGTGCCGCAATCCTCTTCGACGATGATCGCATCCTGCGCAACGTCGACCAGACGGCGAGTCAGATAACCGGAGTTAGCCGTTTTCAACGCCGTATCCGCGAGGCCCTTACGGGCGCCGTGGGTGGAGTTGAAGTATTCCAGCACCGTCAGGCCTTCCTTGAAGTTGGAAATGATCGGCGTTTCGATGATCTCGCCCGACGGCTTCGCCATCAGACCGCGCATGCCGGCAAGCTGCTTGATCTGCGCAGCCGAACCGCGGGCGCCTGAATGCGCCATCATGAAGACCGAGTTCAGACCGATACCCTTGCCCGATGACATGACTTTCATCATCTCATCGGCAACCTTGTCGGTGCAGGACGACCAGACGTCGACAACCTTGTTGTACTTCTCACCCTGGGTGATCAGGCCGTCGAGGTACTGCTGTTCGTATTCTTTGACCATCTTCTGGGCATCGGCGATCAGTTTTACCTTGGCTTCCGGAATGATCAGATCGTCCTTGCCGAACGAAATGCCGGCCTTCGCCGCCCATTTGAAGCCCATCGCCATCAGCTTGTCGCAGAAAATGACCGTGTCTTTCTGACCGGAATGCCGATAGACGATATCGATCAGGTTCGACACTTCCTTCTTCGTCAGAACCTTGTTGATCAGGCTGAACGGAACATGTGTATGACGCGGCAGGATTTCGCTGAGCATCATCCGGCCGGCCGTGGTGACGACCTTTTCGATGACCGTGTTGCCGTCCTTGTCGACGGTTTCGTACAGCGCCTTCACCCGCTGGTGAAGCTTAACCGCACCTTCGTCCAGCGCGTGTTCGATTTCCGCGTTATTGGCGAACAGCGGCAAACGATGCGCCGCGATCTTGCCCTTTTTCAAAAGGTCGAACGCTTCCTTCGGATCCGTCGTGACGACCGGGTTGTGCGGGTCGGACGTGTCGCGAAGCAGAATTTCCTTCCGCTCCATCGCCGCTTCCAACGCTTCCTTGCCGTCGATCGACACTTCTTCGCCGAACAGATCAAGCCTTTCATAGGTGATGTAGTACAGACCGAGAATGATGTCCTGCGACGGCACGATGATCGGCTTGCCGTTGGCCGGCGACAGGATGTTGTTGGTCGACATCATCAGCACGCGGGCTTCAAGCTGCGCTTCCAGCGACAGCGGCACGTGAACGGCCATCTGGTCGCCGTCGAAATCGGCGTTGAACGCGGTGCAAACCAGCGGATGAAGCTGGATCGCCTTGCCTTCGATGAGTTTCGGTTCGAAAGCCTGGATACCCAGACGGTGCAGCGTCGGCGCACGGTTCAGCAGCACCGGATGCTCGCGAATGACTTCTTCCAGGATATCCCAGACTTCCGGACGTTCTTTCTCGACCATCCGCTTCGCGGCCTTGATGGTGGTCGCAAGACCGTACAGTTCAAGCTTCGAATAGATGAACGGTTTGAACAGTTCCAGCGCCATCTTCTTCGGCAGCCCGCACTGATGCAGCATCAGTTCCGGTCCGACCACGATGACCGAGCGGCCTGAATAGTCGACGCGCTTGCCGAGCAGGTTCTGGCGGAACCGGCCCTGCTTGCCCTTCAGCATGTCGCTGAGCGACTTCAGCGGGCGCTTGTTGGCGCCCGTGATGACGCGGCCGCGGCGGCCGTTGTCGAACAGGGCGTCAACGGATTCCTGCAGCATGCGCTTTTCGTTTCGCACGATGATGTCCGGCGCGCGCAGTTCGATCAGCCGCTTCAGACGGTTGTTACGGTTGATGACCCGGCGATACAGATCGTTCAGGTCGGACGTCGCGAACCGGCCGCCGTCCAGCGGCACCAGCGGGCGCAGCTCGGGCGGGATCACCGGAACGACATCCATGATCATCCACTCCGGACGGGTGCCGGACATCTGGAAGGCTTCCAGCAGTTTCAGCCGCTTGACCAGCTTTTTGCGCTTGGCTTCCGAACCGGTTTCTTCAAGATCGGTACGCGTGGTTTCCAGCGCGTCCTCGATCTCGATCCGGCCCAGCATGTCCTTCAGCGCTTCGGCGCCGATTTTCGCGGTGAAGTTTTCTTCACCGTATTCGTCCTGGGCGTCGAGGTATTCGTCCTCGGTCAGAAGCTGCTTCATCTTCAGCGGCGTCAGGCCCGGCTCCGTCACGACATAGTTTTCGAAATAGAGAACCCGTTCCAGATCCTTCAGGGTCATGTCCATCAGCAGGCCGATACGGCTCGGCAGCGATTTCAGGAACCAGATATGCGCGACCGGCGAGGCCAGTTCGATATGGCCCATGCGTTCGCGGCGTACTTTCGACAGCGTGACTTCAACACCGCATTTTTCGCAGATGATGCCCTTGTACTTCATCCGCTTGTACTTGCCGCAAAGGCATTCGTAATCCTTGATCGGACCAAAGATCCGGGCGCAGAACAAACCGTCCCTTTCAGGTTTGAAGGTCCGGTAATTGATGGTTTCCGGCTTTTTAATCTCGCCAAACGACCACGAGCGGATGCGGTCCGGACTTGCAATCGAAATCCGGATCGAATCAAAGCTCTGCGGCCCCTGCGGTTGGCCGAAAATCTGCATCAATTCGCTCATATCAGTCTCTCCTTCGTATCGCAGTGCGATATCCGACTTCTGGGACCGGGCGACATCCTGCCCGGCAATGGGCCACGTTTCCTGTTAAAGACGCGCGGCTCTAGATTTCTTCCTGCATCAGTTCGACGTTCAGGCACAGCGAACGCAGTTCCTTGACCAGAACGTTGAAGCTTTCCGGAATGCCGGCCTCGAAGTTGTCGTCGCCACGGACGATCGCTTCGTAGACTTTCGTTCGGCCGGACACGTCATCCGACTTCACGGTCAGCATTTCCTGCAGCGTGTAGGCCGCACCGTATGCTTCAAGCGCCCACACTTCCATTTCACCGAAGCGCTGGCCGCCGAACTGCGCCTTACCGCCCAGCGGCTGCTGAGTGACAAGGCTGTACGGTCCGATCGACCGGGCGTGGATCTTGTCATCGACAAGGTGATGCAGTTTCAGCATGTAGATATAACCGACCGTCACCAGGCGGGCGAAGGCCTCGCCGGTCCGTCCGTCATGCAACTGAACCTGACCGCTTTTCGGCATGCCGGCACGCGCCAGCATCAGGTTGATGTCATCTTCGCGTGCGCCATCGAAAACCGGCGTCCCCATCGGGATGCCGCCCTTGACGTTGTTCGCGAGTTCAATCATCTCGCCATCGTCCAGATCCTTGATCTCCTTGGCGATTTCCGGATCGTCGTAAACGTCGATCAGGGTCTTGCGGACATCGGCGGCCTTGCCGGAGCCTTCATAGACTTCCAGCGCCTCGCGCACCTGACGGCCCAGACCGGCGGACGCCCATCCCAGATGGGTTTCCAGAATCTGCCCGACATTCATGCGGCTCGGCACGCCGAGCGGGTTGAGCACGACATCGACGGCGGTGCCGTCTTCCAGATACGGCATGTCCTCGACCGGAACGATCTTGGAGATGACGCCCTTGTTGCCGTGACGGCCGGCCATCTTGTCGCCCGGCTGCAGCTTGCGCTTCACCGCGACGAACACCTTGATCATCTTCATCACGCCAGGCGGCAGTTCGTCACCCGACTGGACCTTTTCGATCTTGTCGTCGAACCGGGCGTTCAGCAGGCCGATCGAGTCGTCGTGCTGGCGGCGCAATGCTTCCAGCCCGTCATTGACGCCATCGTCATCGACAACGATCTGACGAAGCTGACCGGTTGTCAGGTCGGCAATCGCATCCTGTGTCGCCTTGGCGATCTTGACGCCTTTCGGCCCGGTAACGACCTTGCGGTCCAGCACCATTTCCGTGAAACGCTGACGGAATGAACGGTCCAGAATGGCCTTTTCGTCGTCCCGGTCTTTCGCAAGGCGTTCGATTTCAGCCATTTCGATGGCCAGAGCCCGTTCGTCCTTGTCGACGCCGCGGCGCGAGAAGACCCGAACTTCGACAATCGTTCCCTTGGCGCCCGGCGGCATCCGAAGCGATGTGTCGCGCACATCCGACGCCTTTTCACCGAAGATAGCGCGCAGAAGTTTTTCTTCCGGCGTCATCGGCGATTCACCCTTCGGCGTCACCTTACCGACCAGAATATCGCCGGCTTCCACTTCGGCGCCGATATAGACGATGCCCGCTTCGTCGAGGTTCTTCAGGGCGTCTTCACCGACATTCGGGATATCCCGGGTGATTTCTTCCTGACCCAGCTTCGTGTCGCGGGCCATCACCTCGAATTCCTCGATATGGATCGAGGTGAACACGTCGTCGCGGACGATGCGTTCGGAAATCAGGATCGAATCCTCGAAGTTGTACCCGTTCCACGGCATGAACGCGACCAGCGCATTCCGGCCGAGGGCCAGTTCGCCCATATCGGTCGACGGGCCGTCGGCAATGATGTCGCCGGCCTGGATCAGATCGCCGACCTTCACCAGCGGACGCTGCGTGATACAGGTGTTCTGGTTCGACCGCTGGAATTTCAGCAGGTTGTAGATATCGACGCCGCTGGCGCTCGCTTCGGTCTGTTCGGTCACCCGAAGAACGATACGCGTTGCGTCAACCTGGTCAACCACGCCTGTCCGCTTGGCGACGATGGCGACGCCACTGTCGCGCGCGACGCGGCTTTCCATGCCGGTACCGACAAGCGGGGCTTCCGCCTGCAGCAGAGGCACGGCCTGACGCTGCATGTTCGACCCCATCAGGGCGCGGTTGGCGTCATCGTTTTCCAGGAACGGAATCAATGCCGCGGCGACAGAGACAAGCTGCTTCGGCGAGACGTCGATCAGGTCGATATCGACCGGCCGCGCAACGATGTAGTCACCGCCTTTACGCGAGGCGACCAGCTCGTTGACGATCTTGTTGTTCTTGTCGAGCTCCGCATTGGCCTCCGCAATCGTATACCGGCCTTCATCCATGGCGGAGAGATAGATAACGTCATCCGTCACCTTGCCGTCGACAACCTTGCGGTACGGGCTTTCGATGAAGCCGTACTTGTTGACGACCGCATAGGTCGCCAGCGAATTGATAAGACCGATGTTCGGGCCTTCCGGCGTTTCAATCGGGCAGATACGGCCGTAGTGGGTTGCGTGCACGTCGCGCACTTCGAAGCCGGCCCGTTCGCGGGTCAGACCGCCCGGACCAAGCGCCGAAAGGCGGCGCTTGTGGGTGATTTCCGACAGCGGATTGGTCTGGTCCATGAACTGGCTGAGCTGCGACGACCCGAAGAATTCGCGAACCGCGGCCGCGGCCGGCTTCGCATTGATCAGATCGTGCGGCATCACGGAATCGATATCGACAGAGCTCATCCGTTCGCGGATCGCCCGTTCCATGCGCAGCAGGCCCAGACGGTACTGGTTTTCCATCAGCTCGCCGACCGACCGGACACGGCGGTTGCCGAGGTGGTCGATATCGTCGATTTCGCCCTTGCCGTCCTTCAGTTCGACCAGAACCTTGACGATGTTCAGAATGTCCTGCTTGCGAAGGGTGCGCACCGTATCGGCGACCGACCCGGGTTCATAGCCCATGCGGGAATTCATCTTCACCCGGCCGACAGCAGACAGGTCATAGCGTTCGCCGTCGAAGAACAGGCTGTTGAACAGGGCTTCCGCGGTTTCCAGCGTCGGCGGCTCACCCGGGCGCATCACCCGGTAGATATCGATCAGCGCGTCTTCGCGGTTCTGGTTCTTGTCGGCCACCATCGTGTTGCGGATGTAGGAACCGATATTGACGTCATTGGTGTTCAGCGCCGAGAACGATTCAATGCCGGCTTCCGCGAAGGTCGACAGAAGCTCTTCGGTGATTTCCTCACCCGCTTCGGCAACAACGAGACCGGTTTTTTCGATCACCACATCCTGGCCAATGAAGCGTCCGACCATGTCTTCGGCCTGGACCAGAATTTCCTTCAGGCCGTCTTCCTTCAATTTCTTTGAAAGACGCGGCGTGATCTTGGTATCGGCTTCGGCGACCGCTTCGCCGGTTTTCGCATCGATCAGTGCGGATGTCAGCTTCACACCCCGCCACATTTCCGGATCGAACGGCGTCTTCCAGTTGTTGCCGACCTTGGTGTAGTCGACATGGTCATAGAAGAAGTCGAGAATTTCGTCTTTCGACATGCCCTGGCAGTCGCCCGGATCGACCTCACGACCTTCAATGGCGGCGGTTTCCCGCGCCTTTTCGGTCTGCGTGTCATCAAGCGCCATCAAAAGGGTTGTCGCCGGCAACTTGCGGCGGCGGTCAATGCGAACAAAGACCATATCCTTGGCGTCAAATTCGAAATCGAGCCAGGAGCCGCGATAGGGAATAACCCGCGCAGCGAACAGGAACTTGCCGGAAGAATGCGTCTTGCCGCGGTCGTGATCGAAGAAAACGCCCGGCGAGCGGTGCATCTGCGACACGATCACGCGTTCGGTGCCGTTGACGATGAACGTACCGTGTTCGGTCATCAGCGGCAGGTCGCCCATATAGACGTCCTGTTCCTTGATATCGCGGATCGACTTTGCGCCGGTTTCCTCGTCGATGTCCCAGACGACCAGACGCAAGGTCACTTTCAGCGGCGCGGAAAACGTGATGCCGCGCTGACGGCACTCGTCGACATCGTATTTCGGCTTTTCAAGATCGTATTTGACGAATTCGAGGCGGCTGCGGCCGGAAAAATCGTGGATCGGAAACACGCTTGCGAACACTTCCTGTAAGCCGGCGCTTTCCCGCTCCTGCCAATTCTTGCCCACCTGAAGGAACGCATCGTACGAAGTTTTCTGAACCTCGATCAGGTTCGGCATTGGTGCGACTTCCTGCAGCCGACCGAAACTTTTGCGAATCTTCTTCTTACCGGTGAACGATTTGGCCATAATCTACCTCGTCTCAATCCTATAACGGCGGCCGAAGGGCGCGGTTGCACCGGTTCCGGCGCCTAATCAGCGGTCCGCGAAGATGCGAAACCGCAAGGCGTCTGCACTCTCATCCACCGAAATCCGATGGAAATCCCTACGACAGGCGCGTGCAGGGGTGACGCCGCAACCGGCGCACCCCTACACGCTATAACCCTGCCTTACCGGCAATTCGGCCCGAGCGCACGGGGCCGGATGCCGGCACAGAAACTACTTCAGCTCGACGGTTGCGCCGGCTTCTTCCAGTTTCTTCTTCAGCTCAGCGGCTTCGTCTTTGCTAACGCCTTCCTTCACAGGTTTCGGCGCACCTTCGACGAGGTCCTTGGCTTCTTTCAGGCCCAAGCCTGTAATCGCCCGAACTTCCTTGATGACGTTGATTTTCTTGTCGCCGGCGGCGGCAAGGATAACGTCAAATTCGGTCTGTTCTTCAGCAGCTTCGCCGGCATCGCCGCCGCCTGCCGGAGCCGCACCCGCAACTGCGACCGGCGCAGCGGCGGAAACGCCCCATTTTTCTTCCAGCATCTTCGAGAGCTCAGCAGCTTCCATAACAGTAAGCGAAGAAAGCTCTTCTGCCAGTTTATCAAGATCAGCCATCGTAAATCACTCCATTGGCAATACAGATTGTCCGCTTAAAGCGGGTTTGCACCTCAGCCTTCACCATCCGCTGTCGCACCGTAAGCACCGAAAACCCGGGCCAACTGGCCGGCCGGCGCCTGCAGAACGCCGGCGACCTTGGTCGCGGGAGCCTGCAACAGACCAACCAGCTTGCCGCGTAGCTCGTCGAGAGATGGCAGGGTCGCGAGATTTCTCACCGCAGCCTCGTCGATTTCCCTTGCGTCGAGCCCGCCAGCAATGATGACGAACTTTTCCTTCTTATCCTTTGCGTAGTCGACAGCAACTTTCGCTGCAGCAATAGGATCGGAAGAAGTCGCCACCGCCGTCGGTCCAATGAAACGGTCGGATAGGTATTCGAACTGAGTATCCTTCAACGCGATTTTTGCGAGCGTATTCTTGGTGACCTTGAACGAGGCCCCCGCTTCCCGCATTTTCGCCCGAAGGTCGGAGACTTCCGCCACCGTCAGTCCCTGGGCATGCGTCAGCACAACCAGAGAAGCCGAGGACAGGGTCTCGTGCAGATCCGCGACAAGCGCTTCCTTTTTTGCACGGTCCATTACTGGTCTCCGTTCTCAATATGGCTGTCACCCCGTCGGACCACCGGTCCCAATCGAAGCTCCAAGCCGGTTCAACAGAGGCGACGCCGGTTCGGCCGTCTCCTCCACTCGTCCCGTCCGGGAGTTCCGGTTTGCGAGGCCGACGGCGCATAGAGCGTGCCGGTTCGACAACCCGTATCCCCATCTCATGGAGGCTCTTGCGGTTTAAGGCTCTGCTTCCTTCCGGTTACAGAAACCGCCTCCAGTCTCGGACAGGTTGCGCCGATACACCCACCATGGCCGTATCGGCACAGCCCCCGCCCCCCCGGTTACCCGGCGAAACGGGTATTCTCAATTCACGCGGTCAGCGATTGCGGCTCGAGCTTCAGGCCCGGCCCCATCGTCGACGACACGGAAACTTTCTTCAAATACGTACCCTTTGCGCCGGATGGTCTGGCGTTGATGATCGCCGTTGCAAAAGCACGAATGTTTTCAGCCAGTTGCTGTTCGGTGAAGCTGGCCTTGCCGACGCCGGCATGGATGATGCCGGCCTTTTCGGCGCGGAACTGAACTTCACCGCCCTTGGCGGCCTTGATGGCATCGGTAACATTCGGCGTGACCGTGCCCAGCTTCGGGTTCGGCATCATGCCTTTCGGACCGAGAACCTTACCCAGTCGACCGACAACCGCCATCATGTCCGGCGTCGCGATGACGCGTTCGAAATCCATCATGCCGCCCTGGATCTGTTCCATCAGATCTTCGGCGCCGACGAATTCCGCGCCGGCTTCCCGGGCTTCATCCGCCTTCGCGTCGCGCGCGAAAACCGCAACGCGAACCGACTTGCCGGTTCCGTTGGGCAACTGTACGGCGCCGCGGACCTGCTGGTCAGCGTGGCGCGGGTCGATGCCCAGGTTCATCGCAATTTCAATCGTCTCGTCGAATTTCGACGCGGCCGCATGCGACTTGATCACTTTCACCGCATCGTCGACAGCCATCGCGACGTTGCGTTCGATGCCTTCATATGTGGCGCGGAGCCGTTTGCTTTTCTTCGCCATGCTCTCTACTCCGCCACTTCGATGCCCATCGAGCGGGCGGACCCGGCGATCGACATCATTGCGGCTTCAACATCAACCGCGTTCATATCTTTGAGCTTGATCTCGGCGATTTCGCGCAACTGCGCCTTCGTCACCTTGCCGACCTTTTCCTTGTTCGGAACGCCCGAACCGGATTTGATCTTGGCCGCCTTCTTCAGCAGGAAGCTCGCCGGCGGCGTCTTCGTGATGAAGGTGAAAGTGCGGTCTTCAAACGCCGTAATCACAACAGGCGTCGGTGCGCCGGGCTCCAGATTCTGGGTCGCCGCGTTGAATGCCTTGCAGAATTCCATAATATTCAGGCCACGCTGCCCCAGTGCCGGACCAACCGGCGGCGAGGGATTCGCTTGCCCTGCAGGTATCTCGAGCTTGATGTAGCCCTTGATCTTTTTTGCCATTTCACCACCTCAAACGGTTAAAACCGACATGCACCGCGATCTTGAAAAAATCGCCGTCCTGTCGGTTTGGTGTGCCGCGGTTCGGCCCCCTAGGTCTTCGGGGTCACCTCCCGCAACGCTGATTGCCAGTCTCCTAGCGGGCGTGGTTCTACAGTGTCAACCGCCCCACGAAAAGCTTTTTTTTCCGGTTTTTCGCATTTGCAGCATATAACCGGACGGATTTCGCCGGATCAGGTTTTCTCGACCTGCGAATATTCGAGCTCCACCGGCGTCGCGCGGCCGAAGATGGAAACCGTAACCTTGAGCCGGGCCCGTTCCTCGTCCACATCCTCAACACTGCCGTTGAAGGAGGTGAAGGGACCGTCGGAAACCCGGACCTGCTCGCCGATTTCGAACGTAACGGACGGCTTCGGCCGGTCCACGCCTTCGCTGACCTGGTGCAGAATACGCTCCGCCTCGCGGTCGCTGATCGGCGACGGCTTGTTGCCGGTTCCGAGGAACCCGGTGACTTTCGGCGTGTTGCTGACAAGGTGCCAGGCCTGATCGGTCATTTCCATCTGAGCCAGAATGTAGCCCGGGAAGAACTTGCGCTCCGAGTTGACCTTCCGGCCACGGCGCATTTCGACGACTTCCTCTGTCGGCACCAGTACCTGTTCGATCTGATCTTCAAGCCCCTGCACCGCCGCCTGTTCCAGAATGGATTCGGCTACGCGCTTTTCAAAGCCCGAATAGACATGCACCACGTACCAACGTTTCGCCACGTTCACTCTCCAATCGTCCAGTTTCCGCCAGCGGTCAGATGCTGAGGATAGCCTGGATTAACAGCGCGATAACTTCATCGACCAGCAGGAAGAAGACCGACATGATGATCACCATAACGAAAACCATGGTTGTCGCGATGCCGGTTTCCTTGCGGGTCGGCCATGTCACCTTCGAGGCTTCCTGACGCACTTGCCGTACAAACTGCGCCGGGGATGTTTTCGCCATTGCTTCTTCCTTGCTCCGGCTCCGGACAATTCCGGAACCGCATACTGTCCGCCGGTTTCCCGGTTCTGGCAGGGGCACTAGGATTCGAACCCAGGGCCTACGGTTTTGGAGACCGTCGCTCTACCAACTGAGCTATACCCCTCCAGTTCAGGTCTGCCTAACGGGACATAAGGCGGGCAGACCTGAATGCCAAGCTTAACTTGCGTCCTTGTTACTCGATGATACCGGCGACGACGCCGGCGCCGACGGTGCGGCCGCCTTCACGGATGGCGAAGCGCAGGCCTTCGTCCATCGCGATCGGGGCGATCAGTTCGACTTCCATGGCGATGTTGTCGCCCGGCATCACC
>JAVKBW010000039.1:0-212500 GCA_040222995.1 Alphaproteobacteria bacterium
AACAGGAGATAAACCCCCGCCAGCACCCAGCGCTGACTGAACATTAATTTACGTGTTCCAGGATACACAAAACCAAACAGCAGAATAAACCACCGCCAGCCGCGTATCCCTTCCTCAATATCCACAATGTCAAACAACAAACGGGCGCCTTAGAAAAAGACCGAAGCGTCCCACACCGACCCGATTCGCAGTCGGCGCAAGTCTTCAGTGTAATCCTTGGGCTTTCGTGCTTCAACCGATTTCAGAAACCGGATCGACACTTACCGTCCGCGATGCCGGGCAGATGGTCCGTCCGTTCGCGACGGGGCGGGGTATAGGCCCCACCACGATCCTTGGCAAGAGAAAAATTACGAAAAAATGTCAGGTAATTTTCTGGGGTCCGGTTGCCCCGGAAAACGGCCGGTCACCAGGCCCCGATGGCCCGCAGTTCCGCCGCCAGCGCCGGTGGCAGACCGTCCGCATCCCGGGCCGATTCCAGATCCGGCGGCGCTTCTTCCGCCTTCAGATAGCGCCAGCCCTGAAACGGCCGGTGCGGCCAGGGGTCGGTCGCCACCAGGTCCGGCCCCAGCATGATCCGGCAATAGGGTTTTTCGTCCGGATCCTCGTGCGCTTCCGGTTCGAACCCGACGATCTTCTGCCGGCAGGCCATCTGTCCCTTGATGATCCAGTACAGCGACCCGCCGGAACCCAGGATATCCTGCGACCGGCGTGGCCAGGTCCGGGTCCGGTGCCACAGCAGACCGTCATTCACCTTGAGCCGGCCCTCCTGCCA
Organism: Alphaproteobacteria bacterium; assembly: GCA_040222995.1. Classification (GTDB taxonomy): domain Bacteria; phylum Pseudomonadota; class Alphaproteobacteria; order UBA8366; family Aestuariispiraceae; genus JAVKBW01. The sequence continues at coordinate 773 of JAVKBW010000039.1, forward strand.
GCGCGCAAGGTCGTCCAGGCTTTCCGCCCCGACACACAGTTTTCGGATATGTAGCGTCATGAACCCGATATTAGTCCGAGTCCCGATGCCGTCGAGGGCGGATTTCCCGGTCCCATGTCCCGGTCCGCCGCGGTCCTGTCAGATTTCGATCTCGTTCCCGCTGTTGCGGCGTTCCGGCCCCTTGAAATCAATCTGCCGGCGACGGCGGTCGGGACCGAAGAAACCCGCCGCGCGGACGAACGGCCGGGGGCGGTCGATCACCGACACCAGGCGGCCGTAGAGCGCCATGGCGGATACCGGTTTGGCGATGATTTCCGTAACCCCCGCATCGCGGGCTTCGATCACCCGGTGCATTTCCGTATAGCCCGTCATCATGATGATCGGCAGATAGGGGTTGGAGCATTCATCGGGATTGCGGATATGGCGGGTCAGTTCGATGCCGTCGATCGGCGCCATCGCGAAATCGGTGATCACGATATCCGGCATCCATGTCTGGAGTTCCATCAGGGCCGCGTTGCCGTCCGACACCTCGACGACGTCCTGGACGCCGAACGACGCCAGGACCCGACAGACAAGACTGCGCATGTGGCGGCTGTCCTCGACAACGCAAAAGCGCACACTGGAAAGGTCGTAACTCATCCGCAGGTCCCTGTCGGAACGGAAACTGGCCGCCGACACACCGATCTTGCGCCCACGGTCGGATGCCCCCTTACCTTCCGCAGACAAAAGGCAATCTAACGGAAAGCGGCCAACCGGTGCAAGGCACCGCGCCTGCCCCGGATTCAGGTCGCGCGTTTCGCCAGCATTGCGCGGCCGACCCGGGATGTCACCGGCCGGTCCAGCAGGCCGGACGCGAATGCCGCCGCATCCACCAGACGGTCCAGGTCGACCCCCGTTTTCAAGCCGCTTCCTTCCAGGCTGTAGACGACATCTTCGGTTGCGACATTGCCGCTGGCCCCTTTCGCATAGGGACATCCGCCCAGGCCGGAGACGGACGCGTCGAACACCCGCACACCGCGGTCCAGCGCCGCCCACATATTCGCCAGCGCCTGGCCATAGGTGTCGTGGAAATGACCGGCCAGCTTCGCAACCGGCACCGCGGCTTCGACGGCCGCAAGCATGGCCCGGGTCGCCGCCGGCGTGCCCACGCCGATCGTATCGCCAAGGGAGATTTCATAGCATCCCATGGCCAGAAGCTTTTCCGAAATGTCGGCGACGGCACCGGGTTCGACCGCCCCTTCATAGGGACAGCCCAAAACGCAGGAGACATAGCCGCGAACCCGCACCCCTTCGGCCAGCGCGCGTTCGGCGACGGGCCGGAACCGGTCCAGGCTTTCGGCGATCGAACAGTTGATGTTGCGCCTGGAAAAGCTCTCCGACGCGGCACCGAATATCGCGACTTCCGTCGCGCCATGTTCCAGCGCCGCCTCCAGCCCCTTCATGTTGGGCGTCAAAACCGGATAGGTAACGCCGTCCCGCCGGTCGATCGCGTCCATGACCGCGCCGCTGTCGGCCATTTGCGGCACCCATTTGGGAGACACGAAGGCCGCGGCCTCGATCGCCGTGAGGCCCGCCGCGCCCAGCATGTCGATCAGGCGAACCTTGTCGGCCACCGAAATCGTCGCTTTTTCATTCTGCAGTCCGTCGCGCGGGCCGACTTCGACCAGGTGAACGCGATCCGTCATTCGGCACCCGCCTCCTCGAACGTGATCAGCACCGCCCCCTCGCTGACCTGATCGCCGACCGCGAAGGGAAGGGTCGCGACGACCCCGTCTTCCGGCGCGCGAATGGTGTGTTCCATCTTCATCGCTTCCAGAACCAGAAGGGCCTGGCCGCTGACAACCGCATCGCCCGGCGCCACGGAAACCGACATGACCTTCCCCGGCATCGGTGCCGTCAGCGAATGGTCCGGCCCGTCGCCGCCCGCCGCCCCGGCCAGCGGGTCGATCAGCGACAGCCGGATCGTCGAATTCGCATCGAACAGGACAATCTGTTCCGTCCCGGCGGAATCGTATGCGGCCCAGCCAGCGCGGACGGCCCGGCCCGAGACCCGCGCCGAAACGGCGTCTTCGGTCAGGCTGGTTCCTTCGGCAACCAGCGGTTCGCCATCGTCGATGGAGATTTCCCAGCCATCGTCCAGCGCATGCGCGGCGATCGAACGCACCGCCCCGTCATCGCCGATGTCGAAGGTAATCCTGCCGCGGTCCAGCATGCGCCAGCCCCGGGCCTGCGCCCAGGGCGATGTCGGGTCGCCGCTGTCGGCGCGCCGGGCCCCCGCGTCCCGTTCGATCCGGGTCAGGTGAATAAGAGCGGCCGCCGCGATCATAACGTCAGACGCCGGCGCGCGTTCCGGCAGAAGATCGCGTTCGTGTTTTTCGATGAACCCGGTATCCAGCTTTGCCGCCGCGAAATCGCCCGCTTTCAGCACACGGATCAGAAAGTCCCGGTTGGACGAAATCCCGGCCACATGGGTTTCCGCCAGCGCGGCGATCAGGCGGCGGCGCGCCTCTTCCCGGTCCGCGCCATGGGCAATCACCTTTGCGATCATCGGGTCATAGAAGGGCGATATTTCATCCCCGTCGCGCACACCGGTGTCGATGCGCGCGCCCGCCGCCGGGGTGCGGAAACATTCAAGCCGACCCGTCGACGGCAAGAACCCGGCTTCCGGATTTTCGGCGTAAAGCCGTGCCTCTATCGCATGGCCGGTGGCGGCGATATCGTCCTGACCGGCCGGCAGGGGTTCGCCGGACGCCACCCGCAACTGCCATTCGACCAGGTCGTAACCGGTCACCGCTTCGGTCACCGGGTGTTCGACCTGAAGGCGCGTATTCATTTCCATGAAGAAAAAATCGCCCGGCGTGCCGTCCGGTCGGGATTCGGCGATGAATTCCACGGTCCCGGCACCGCGATACCCCACCGCCTTTGCGGCATTGACCGCGGCTTCGCCCATTCGGGCGCGAAGGTCTTCCGGCATGCCGGGGGCGGGCGCTTCCTCCAGCACTTTCTGGTGCCGGCGCTGAATGGAACAGTCCCGTTCGAACAGATGGACCGCGTTCCCGTGGGAATCCGCGAATACCTGCATTTCAATATGGCGCGGACGGGTGACAAACCGTTCGACCAGCACGCGGTCGTCGCCGAAACTGGACGCGGCCTCCCGCCGGCAGGATGCCAGCGCATCGGCAAAGTCCGCTGCCTTTTCGACCAGCCGCATGCCCTTGCCGCCGCCGCCGGCCGATGCCTTGATCAGAACCGGATAGCCGATATCGTCCGCCGCCGCCTTCAGCGTCGCCTCATCCTGGTCCTCCCCATGATATCCGGGGGTCAGCGGCACGCCCGCCTTGCCCATCAGTGCCTTTGCCTCTGCCTTGGAACCCATGGCGCGGATCGCGGATGCGGGCGGGCCTATGAAGACGATTCCCGCCTTTTCGCAGGCATCGGCAAAACCGGCATTTTCCGACAGGAACCCATAGCCTGGGTGAATGGCCTCAGCCCCGGTATCGGCCGCGGCCGCCAGTATCCTGTCCCCCAGAAGATAACTTTCCCGGGCGGGGGGCGGGCCCAGATGCACCGCTTCGTCCGCCATGGCGACATGGCGCGCCGCCGCATCCGCATCGGAATAGACGGCAACCGTCCGGATGCCCATGCGTCTGGCCGTTTCGATGACGCGGCATGCGATTTCCCCGCGATTGGCGATCAGTATCTTGTCGAACATTGGGTATCCATCCTTATCCGGTCGCGGCCTTCGGGCCCACCAGGGGCGCAAGGTCCGGCATCTGCGACATCCAGTCATGGGCGCCCGGCAGCGCGGCGGTCAGATTATCCCGGCGCCAGGCGTCATAGTCCCAGGGCCGAAAGTCGATCGCGCCATGTTCGCGGCGCAATGCGTCGATGTCCGGCACGAAGGCCTGTGCGACGCGGCCATCGGTCAAAGTGAACTGACCCAGCTTGTATTCCGGCCATTCGTACCACGCGACGCGGAGCGTTTCCGCCCAGGTCAGGCCGCGCACCATGATGCAGTCCAGAAGCCCCGCATCCGCCGACGGGAAAATGCCCGGGAATTCCCCGCCCGCCAGGACATGGGACAATTCGTAGCCTTCCAGTTGCACATGTTCGTGGTCGGCATCGCCAAGAGCCCGCCCGATGACCACTTCAAAAATTTCCGGCGCCCGCAGGGACCCGTAGAACAGCGCGGGAAGCCCCAAACTGTGCGCGGGATGGGCCAGAAAGTCCCGGCGGTCGCGGTCCAAGTCTAGTGCGTCCATGACGCTTTCCTTTTTTCAAGGAAGGAGGCGATGCCTTCCTGTCCTTCGTCCGTGGCGCGGACACGCGATATGCGGTGCGCGGTATCGTCGATGATGTCCTGCGTGATCGGACGGTCGACCGCAAAGATCAGGTCCTTCGCCTCACGCACGGCATTCGGTCCGGCGGCAAGGATTGCGTCGACAATCGCATCGACCGCCTGATCCAGCGCGTCTTCGGCGACCACATCATGCAGCAGGCCAAGCCGGTATGCTTCCGCCGCGTCGAACTTTTCCGCCGTCAGGAAGTAACGCCGCGCGGCGCGCGCGCCGATGGCTTTCACGACATAGGGGCTGATGGCGGACGGGATCAGGCCCAGTTTCACTTCGGACAGGGAAAAGCCCGCCCGGGGCGTGCCGATGGCGATGTCACAGCAGGAAACCAGACCGACCCCGCCCCCGAACGCCGCGCCCTGAATGCGGCCGACCACCGGTTTCGGACAGGTGTCGATGACCTGGAGCATCCGCGCCAGCAGGCCGGCGTCGGCGACATTTTCTTCGAACGTGTAGCCCGCGACACGCTTCATCCAGTTCAGGTCCGCCCCGGCGGAAAAGCTTTTGCCGTCGGCACGCAGGATGACCGCGCGCACGATGTCCATATCCGACACCGCCTCAAACGCCTTTGTGATGTCCGCGATCAACCCGTCGTCAAATGCATTGTGCCGGTCCGGGTTGGTCAGCCGAACCGACGCCACCGCCCCATCGACATCCAGTGTCAGCTTTTCCGAATAGCGTGTCGTTTCCGTCATCGCCCCGTTCCCCTTACATGCGGAAGACGCCGAACTTGGTCGGCTCAATCGGCGCATTCAGCGTCGCGGACAGCCCCAACCCCAGAACCATGCGCGTGTCCTTCGGGTCGATGATGCCGTCGTCCCAAAGGCGCGCCGACGCGTAATAGGGATGCCCCTGATGTTCGTATTGCGCCAGAATCGGATCCATGAAGGCCTGGCGTTCTTCCGGCGTCCAGCTTTTGCCCTGGCGGGCCATGCCGTCTTCGCGCACCGTCGCTAGAACATTTGCCGCCTGTTCGCCGCCCATAACGGACACCCGCGCGTTCGGCCACATCCACAGGAAACGCGGTGAATAGGCCCGCCCGCACATGCCGTAGTTCCCGGCCCCGAAACTGCCGCCCAGGATGACGGTGAATTTCGGCACCGACGTGGTCGCAACAGCGGTCACCAGCTTTGCGCCGTCCTTGGCGATCCCGCCGCTTTCATACTTCTTGCCGACCATGAAGCCGGTGATGTTCTGCAAAAAGATCAGCGGGATGCCGCGCTGCGAACACAGTTCGATGAAATGCGCACCCTTCAGGGACGATTCCGAAAACAGAATGCCGTTGTTGGCGACAATCCCGACCGGATAGCCCCAGATATGGGCAAAGCCGCAGACCAGGCTCGACCCGTACAGTTTCTTGAACTCGTCGAATTCCGACCCGTCGACGATGCGACCGATCACTTCGCGCACATCATAGGGCGTGCGCAGGTCCGGCGGAACGACGCCGTAAAGATCTGCCGGGTCCAGAACCGGGTCGCGCGGGTCGCGGGTGACGACCGACACCTGCTTCTTCCGGTTCAGGGACGCGACGATCTTGCGTGCGATCGACAGGGCGTGCGGGTCGTTTTCCGCCATATGGTCGGTCACGCCCGACGTCCGCGAATGAACATCGGCACCGCCCAGTTCCTCTGCCGTCACAACCTCCCCGATCGCGGCCTTCACCAGCGGCGGGCCGCCCAGGAAGATCGTGCCCTGGTTCCGGACGATGATGCTTTCGTCGGACATGGCCGGCATGTAGGCGCCGCCCGCGGTACAGGACCCCATTACGACGGCAATCTGCGGGATGCCTTCGGCGGACATGTTGGCCTGGTTATAGAAGATGCGGCCGAAATGTTCCCGGTCGGGGAAGACATCGTCCTGGTTCGGCAGGTTCGCCCCGCCGGAATCCACCAGATAGATGCAGGGCAGCCGGTTCTGGCGGGCGATTTCCTGTGCCCGCAGGTGCTTCTTTACCGTCATCGGGTAATAGGTGCCGCCCTTCACCGTCGCATCGTTCGCGACGATCATGCATTCCTGGCCCGACACGCGGCCGATCCCGGTGATGACACCAGCCGACGGCACATCGTCGTCATAGACATTGTGGCCCGCCAGCTGCGACAGCTCCAGGAAGGGGGAACCGGGGTCCAGCAGGGTGCGGACCCGTTCGCGCGGCAACAGCTTCCCGCGGGACAGGTGGCGTTCGCGGGCCTTTTCCCCGCCGCCCAGTTTCACCGTATCGACGGTCTGTTTCAGGTCGTCGACCAGGGCCTGCATCGCGGCGGCATTGGCCTGTGCCTCGGGCGATTTGGGGTTATGGGTGCTCGTCAATTGGGTCATGTCAGCTCACCATTATACTTTCCAGGCTTCGCGCCAGCTTTGCAGCATCAGGATGTTCCACAATTCCAGATGCCAGTTGCGCTGACCTTTCAGATGTTCTTCCCAGACCGCGCGGATCGGTTCCGGGTCCAGGAACCCGCCGTCCGCCAGCCGGTCCGACGACAAAAGCGCCTGCGCCCAGTCGCGCAAGGGGCCGCGCAACCAGTCGCGCAGCGGCGGTTCGAACCCCTGTTTCGGGCGTTCCGTGATCGACCGCGGCACGTGGCGCGCCAGGACCGATTTCAACACCCATTTCCCTTCGCCGTCCCGCAGTTTCATATGTGCCGGCAGGCCCCAGGCAAAGCGGACGATATCATGGTTCAGCAACGGCGCACGCGTCTCAAGCGATGCGGCCATGCTGGCGCGGTCCACCTTCACCAGCAGATCGTCCGGCAGATAGGTCATGCTGTCCGCCACGGAAAGCCGCAACAGATCGTCATCCACGTCCGGGCGGCGCGTTCCTTCGACGAAATAGCCGTAACCCGGCGCGGCAATCGGCTGATCGACGATGCGCCAGCGCGACATGTACCCTTCGTACAGAAGTTCGATGGACGGTTTCGTGCGGTCCGACATGCGCCGCCAAAGCTTGTCCCCGAACCGGCCGGGCTTCCCCAGGCCCGAGGATACGAGGTTCAGCGGACCGAACGGCACGAAATTCAGGAAGGATTTCGACATCGGCGGGTCGTTCCGCCATTGCGCCATGGCCTTGCGATAGCGGGGATAGCCGCCGAACAATTCGTCCCCCCCGTCGCCGGTCAGCGCGGTCGTGACATGTTCGCGCGTCAGATGGCTCAACAACAGGGTCGGAAGCTGGCTCGGGTCGGCGAACGGTTCGTCATAGACTTGGGGCATGCGGCTCAACATGCCCAAAGTATCCTGCGACTTTACATAAAGTTCCGTATGGTCGGTGCCCAGATGGTCGGCCACCGCCTTGGCATGCGGCGCCTCGTCATAGCGCGGTTCGGTAAATCCGATGGTAAAGGTCCGGACCGGCCGCGAAGTCGTCTTCTGCATGATCGCGACGATGGTCGCGCTGTCGATCCCGCCGGACAGGAACGCGCCCAACGGCACGTCAGCCAGCATCCGCCGCGTGACGGACCGCATGATCAGGCGTTCCAGTTCCCGGCTGGCGCTTTCATCCTCGCCTTCGAAAGGGGCTGCCTTTTCCGCCTCTTCGACCGCATTCCAGTAACTGCCCCGTTGCAGTTCCCCTGTTTCGGCGTTCAGCCGCACCATGCCGCCGGGCGGCAGTTTTTCAATGCCCTGATAGATGCTGGCCGGTCCCGGAATATAGGCATAGCGAACCAGCCCCGCGACGGCGCGCGCGTCCAGCCGCTTTTCAAAATCGGGATGAGTGGCGATCGCCTTCAGTTCCGAGGCAAAGACGAAACACTTTCCCGCCCAGCCGAAATACAGCGGCTTTTCCCCCATCCGGTCGCGGGCAAGGGTCAGCGTCCGTTCCTTCGAATCCCAAAGGGCAAAGGCGAACATGCCGTCGAACGCATCCAGTGCCTTTTCCAGGCCCCAGGTCTGAAAAGCCGCCAGCATGACTTCCGTATCGGACCGGCCGCGCCAGGGGATATCCGCTTCCTGATCCAGCGCCCGGCGCAGTTCCAGGAAATTATAGACTTCGCCGTTATAGACGATGGTGTAGCGGCCATCGTGGGACGCCATCGGCTGTGCGCCGTCGGCGCTTAGATCCTGAATTGCCAGGCGCCGGAAACCCAGGGCAGCGCCTGCGGCGGCGTCGGTCCAGGCACCGTCATCGTCCGGCCCGCGATGCATCATGGAATCGGCCATGGCCGTGACGATCCGCGTCAGGCCGGCATCGTCGCGCGCCTTCGATCCATCAATGAACCCGGCGATTCCGCACATGGCGTCAGCGCCCCCGCTTTCGCGCGCGCTTCGCGGCGGACCGGTTCCATGCCTTGCCGCCCTGTTTCAGCCAACGTCCGAAGGACGGGTTGGCCTGACGCACGGCCTGCGCGAATACGTCCGGATGCACCAGCGACGGCGGCGGATTGGGCGACGCTTCCGCCGCGGCCGCCAGACCGGGATTGTCCCGAAGCGCCTGTTCCGACGCGAACAGCAGGATGTTCTGTTTGTACCACCAGCAGACGTCCGCGTCGTTCCAGACCTTGATGCGCAGGGCATCGACCGCGCGATACCCTTGCGCCGCGAACAGGTCCGCCCAATAGGCGGGCCATTGTTCGTTCACGTGATGATGACCGCCCTGATCCGGGATCGCGGCGGAAAACAGCACGACCGGTGCCAACGCGCACAGTTCGGCGACAAATCCGGGCGCGCGATCCGGCGGCAGGTGTTCCGCCACTTCCAGACTGATCGCAAGGTCGAACGGGTCCGCGCCGCCGGTGTCCAGCGCCTCGTCAATGCGGCAGCGGCGGAAACAGTCGGCATCGATCTTCAGCTGCGCCGCGTCCACCCACGGCCCGTCCAGGCCCAGGACACGGTCCGCGCCGGTTTCCGCAATCACCGACAGCCAGGACGCATCCCCGCAACCGGCATCCACCGCGCTTCGGATCGGGAACCAGTCGCGCAGCATGGGGACGACCCGCCGCGCCGACGGAAGCGCGGTGTTTTCCAGATCGTCATAGAATGCGTGATCGTAGCCGGGATTGTAGTCGCCGCTCATTCCGCGAATTGACCTTTCATGATGTGCCCTGTCCCATCCCGGCGGTCACAGCGCGCGGGTCGGCGGTATCGAAAATTCTGGCGCATTTGGCAACGAACTTGTCATGCCCGCCCAGAATGGGAAGCCAGGCCAGCGCCTGCCGCCAGAAGACGGGACTGGTCGGCCAGAAGACGCCGTCCACGCGGCGATGGTATTTCCAGGCGCGATAGGCCATGCGCCGGGCGGCCGCCTGTTTGAAGGACCAGGGCAGGTCCGGATGGTCGGACAGGAACAGTTCCACCGCCCGTGTGACACGCTGCAGCTGGCGCGCTTCGTTGTTTGAAAGGCGCGACCCAACCTGTTCCGGCAGGAACGCCACCGTCCGGTCCAGTTCCAGGAAATCCCACTGCCGCGCCAGACGCATGGTCAGGGCATATTCCTGTGAATGGACGACCCGTTCGTCGCAACCGCCGACGGCACGCAACGCCTCTGTCCGGGCCAGGAACTGCGTCGGGTTGAACAGCGACCGGAAGGTCGCGGCCTTCAGCGGGCGTTCATGGCGCGTTACGGTGGGGGCCGGTAAATCCCCGTCCAGGTCCAAGTCCGCGGCGTTCCGGAACACAGCCTTCTGACCGAAGGCAAGGCACGCCCGGTCGTCGTCGATCAACGCATCCAACAGGACGCGCGTTGTATCCGCATGCAGCAGGTCGTCCGCATCGACGAATTTCACGAACGGCAGCGCCGCCAGCGCGATTCCGCGGTTCGTCGCCGCCGCCGACCCGGCGTTCGGCTGGCTTTCGATCACACAATCGGGCCAGCCCGCCGTCACTTCCTTCAGGATTTCCAGCGACCGGTCCGTCGACCCGTCATCGACAAAGACATACTGGCGGTCGAATTCGCCCCGCTGTGCCCGGATGCGATTCAGGACATCGGGCAGCCAATCCGCCTTGTTGAAGACGGGTACGACGAAACTGACGCCGCGTCCGGTCATCACCAGCCGCCTTTTTCCAGCCAGGCATCCACCATCGAAAGGCGGTCCGCGCCCCAGAACGGTTCGTCACCGACAAGGATAAAGGGCGACCCGAAGACGCCGCGGTCAATCGCCGCCTGTGTCTTGTCCTTCAGGGCTTGGCGCATGTCCTGGCTTTTCACCGCCGCCGCAGCGCCGTCCGGGTCCAGTCCGACCGAAGCCGCTGCCTCCAGAACAATGTCCAGTTCCCCCAGGTCCCTGCCGTCCGCAAAACAGATCCGGTAGAGCGCATGGATGAGCGGCACCGCCTTTTCCGGATGGGCGGTCTGCGCCCACAGGGTCGCGCGCGCCGCATTGACGGTGAAAATCGGAAAGGTCGGCGGCCATCGGAACGGCACCGAATGGAACCGGGCGCTGCGTTCGATGTCGTGCTTCGAATACGGGCCCTTCATCGGATAGGACACCAGGGACTGTGTCCCTTCCTGTTTGAAGACCGCGCCCAGAAGGAACGGGTGCCAGTTGATGGATACGCCGTGCCTTTGCGCAAGCGCTTCCACCTTTTCCGACGCGATATAGCCGTAAGGGGATGAATATTCGAAATAGAAATCGATACTGTCGGTCATGGCCGTCCTCTTTACGCCCAGCCGCCGGCGACCGGCACGCAATGCCCGGTCACAAAGCCGGCGTTCCGTGAAAGCAGATAGGTAAAGACGCTGGAAACCTCTTCCGGTTCACCGAAACGGCCCATCGGGATCTGCGATTCGATCTTGGCGCGCATATCCTCGTTCGCCAGAAGCTCGTCGGGGAAATAGGTCGGGTTTTTCGCGAAATTGGGGCCGACCGCGTTCACCGTGATTCCGGTTTTCGCCAATTCCCGCCCCAGGGACAGGACCATCGCATTCTGGGCGCCGCGGGCGGTCACATACATGCCGTAGTTGGAAAGGCCGCGAAACGGAACGGCGGAACTGGCAACGACAATGCGCCCGTAACCCGTCTGTTTCATATGCCGCACGGCGGCGCCGATCAGCCGGAACGGTTCCACGACCATCGCTTCCAGGCCGTTGCGCATGTCCTGCGGGTCGGCGTCTTCGACCTTTGCCCGGATTGCCGGGAAACCGTCGTTCGCGACCAGCCCGTCCAGACGCCCCTGACCGGACAGGACTTCCCGGATCAGGTCGTCCGGATCTTCGGTCCCGACGCCAATGGCACCGGCATGCGCCCCTTCAAACGCCTCACGTTCGGCGAAATCGTGAAACTTCTCATCCTGGGCGATGACGGTCGCGCCTTCCCGCAGACAGGCATCGGTGACCGCGCCACCGACGAATTCGGTCGCGTGCACGATCAGGATGACATTCCCGTCCAGCAGCCCCATTTTCGTGGTTACCCTTACGCCGCCAGCGAACGCGCAATCAGCATACGCTGAATGTCGCTGGTCCCTTCATAGATTTTGGTGACCCGCACATCACGGGCCAGCTGTTCGATCGGATAGTCCTTCATATATCCGTTGCCGCCAAAGGTCTGCAGCGCGTCGGACACGACCACTTCCGCCGTTTCCGTGGCGAACAGCTTTGCCATCGATGCTTCGGTCAGACACGGAATGCCCGCATCCTTCAGCGCCGCGGCATGCAGGATCAGCTGGCGCGTCGCCTCCAGCTTGGCGGCCGCATCCGCCAGACGGAAACCCACCGCCTGGTGATTCAGGATCGGTTCGCCCATCGATGTGCGTTCCTTTGCATAGGCAACGGCATGGTCCAGCGCCGCGCGCGCGATGCCCAACGCCTGGGCGGCGATGCCGATGCGGCCGCCTTCCAGGTTGGACAGCGCGATCTTGTAGCCCTGGCCTTCTTCGCCCAGCATCATTTCCGGTGCCAGTTCGACCCCTTCGAACCGCAGCGCACAGGTGTCGGACGCGTTCAGCCCCATCTTCTTTTCGATACGTTCGACGATGTAACCTTCGCTGTCGGTCGGCACCAGAAAGGCTGAAATTCCGCGCTTGCCCGCATCCGGGTCCGTCACCGCAAAGACGATGGCCACACCCGCGGTCGACCCGTTGGTGATGAACTGCTTCGCCCCGTCCAGAACCCATTTGTTCCCGTCCTTGCGCGCCCGGGTCTTGATGTTGGACGCGTCGGACCCGGCCTGCGGTTCCGTCAGGCAGAAACAGCCGATAACTTCCCCCCGTGCCATGGGTTTCAGGTATTCCTGTTTCTGTTCTTCGGTGCCGTAGCGATAGATCGGCATGCAGCCGACGGAATTATGCACGCTCATGATCGCCGAAACGGACCCGTCCCCGGCGGCGATTTCCTCCAGCGCCAGCGCATAGGATACGGCATCGGTCCCCGCGCCGTCATAGTCCGGCGGCACCATCATGCCCATCAGACCAAGCGCCGCCATTTCTTCGATCGCTTCTTTCGGATAGCGTGCCTCGCGATCCCATTCGGGGGAGTTCGGCAACAGCCGTTCCTGCGCGAACTGGCGGGCCATGTCGCGGATCATGGTCTGTTCTTCAGTCGGGATCATCGCTTGTTTCCTCGTGTTTTCTGTTTTCGGCGCCGGCGCACCCGAATTGCACCTATTCCGGAACGCGTTCTATGGCCTTGAACTGGCCGGTGCGGGGATCATGGGCCAGAAGATTTCCGGTCGAGATATCGAACCACCATCCGTGCAGGGTCAGATTTCCATCTTCCACGCGTTTCATGATCCAGGGGAAGCTTTTCAGATTTTTGATGGAAAGCTTGATCGTCGCCATTTCCACAGCCGCGCCCGATTCCGGATCGTCGGCGTCGTGAACCGCGCACGCTTCAGCCGCCAGCGCCATCCAGGGACCGATGAATTCGCGGTCCAGTTCGACCGCGCCGCTCTGCACCTCGCGCATCGCCATGATGCCGCCGCACATATGATGGCCCAGGACGACAATGTCCGTCACGCCCAGATCGCGCACCGCATATTCGATGGCCGACGACGTCCCGTGATGCGCATCGTCCGGCTGATAGGGCGGAACCAGGGCCGCCACGTTGCGCACAACGAAAATTTCACCCGGGTCCGCATTGAACAGGATCGCCGGGTCGACGCGGCTGTCGGAACAGGCGATGACCAGGACTTCCGGCTTCTGTCCTTCCTCGGCCAGACGGCGGGTCAATTCAGCCCGTTTTTCGTGATACAGCGCGCGGTAACTGCGGTATCCCGCCAGGATACGGTTGATCGGATTCACCAGGGAAACTCCTTGCCATCATAATTCATGAAAGATCCGGACTGCGCATCGCTCAGCCCGTCCACGACCGACTTCATGCCGCCCGCGGACGTATCTGTGTCGATATCCGCCGACGGGCCGCCCATGTCGGTCCGGACCCAGCCCGGATGCAACAGGACCGTCTTGCCGCCGCGACCGCCGACTTCCTGATTAAGAAGAGCCACCGCCATGTTCAGCGCCGTCTTCGACGACCGGTAGGCATAGGCCCCGCTGCCGACAAGGGCGACCGACCCCATCTTGCTGGACGTGAAGGCCATTTTGCGTTCGTCGGATGCCAGGACATTGTTCATCAGCGCGCGCGCCAGCATGATCGGCGCGATCGTGTTCACGCGAAACGTCTCTTCCCACGCATCGGCGTTCAACTGCGAAAGCGGGACATTCTTGTCCAGATAGACGCCGGCATTGTTCCAAAGGACATCGATCGGCCGACCCGACAGCGTGTTCGCCACCGCATCGATGCTTTCCGCATCCGTAACATCCAACGGCAGTGCGTCCCCCGGACCGTCATAGGCGTCCGGGCTGCGAACGGCGGCAATGACGTCCCAGCCGTCTTCGGCATACAGTTCCGCCAGCCGTTTTCCGATACCGCGATTGGCACCCGTCAGAAGTAATGTCGGCATGTTCCTCCGTCCCCAAGGCGTTTAATGAATTCGCTTCACGGCCATGGCCGTGGCCTCCCCGCCACCGATGCACAGCGACGCGACGCCGGTCTGCATATCATATTTTTTCAGGGCGTTAAGCAGCGTTACCAGAATGCGCGCACCCGACGCGCCGATCGGATGGCCCAACGCACAGGCGCCGCCATGCACGTTCACCTTGTCATGCGGCAGGTCCAGGTCCCGCATCGCCGCCATCGCGACGACGGCGAAAGCCTCGTTCACTTCGAACAGGTCGACGGAACCCGCATCCCAACCCGCCTTTTCCAGGCATTTCCGGATCGCGTCGACCGGGGCCGTCGTGAACCAGGCCGGCGCCTGCGCATGGGTCGCATGGGCGACGATTTCGGCAATCGGGGTCAGGCCGCGCCGTTCGGCTTCCGACCGTTTCATCAGGACCAGCGCCGCCGCGCCGTCGGAAATGGACGACGAGTTCGCGGGCGTCACCGTGCCGTCCTTGGCAAAGGCCGGTTTCAGGGTCGGAATCTTGTCCGGGTTTGCGGTGCGGGGCTGTTCATCTTCCGTCACCGCGACCTCCCCCTTCCGGGTCTTGACCGTTGCCGGCACGATTTCGTCGGCGAACGTGCCGTCCGTCTGTGCCTTCCTGGCGCGGGACAGGCTTTCGATGGCATAATTGTCCTGTGCCTCCCGGGTGAACTGGTAATGGGTCGCGGTATCCTCGGCAAAAGTTCCCATCAGCCGCCCCCGGTCATAGGCGTCTTCCAGACCGTCCAGAAACATGTGGTCGACCACCTGACCGTGGCCCAGGCGCATGCCGCCCCGCGCCTTCGGCAGCAGATAGGGGGCATTCGTCATGCTCTCCATCCCGCCGGAGACCATGATGTCCGCCGCGCCCGCCGTAATCAGGTCATGGGCCAGCATCGTCGCCTTCATGCCGGACCCGCACATCTTGTTGATGGTCGTGCAACCTGTCCCGTCCGGAATACCGGCGCCCAGCGACGCCTGCCGCGCCGGGGCCTGCCCCTGACCGGCCGGCAGGACATTGCCGAAGATAACCTCTTCAATGTCGTCGCCCTTAAGCCCGGCGCGCTCCAGCGCGCCCCTGATCGCCGTCGCGCCCAGTTGGGCGGCGGTCGCGTCCTTCAGGTCGCCCTGAAAGCCGCCCATGGGCGTCCGGGCGGCAGAGACGATGACGATTGGGTCCGATGCAGTCATTTCCTTTTATCCTTCCAGATCACGCCGTTTCGTTGAACAGTTCGCGGCCGATCAGCATGCGGCGGATTTCCGACGTACCGGCCCCGATTTCATACAGTTTCGCATCGCGCAGCAGGCGGCCGGTCGGGCTTTCGTTGATATAGCCCATGCCGCCCAGGACCTGGATCGCTTCCAGCGCCATCCAGGTTGCCTTTTCCCCCGCGTACAGTATGGCGCCCGCCGCGTCCTTGCGCGTCGTCTGACCCCGGTCGCAGGCCTTGTTGACGGCATACACGTACGCCTTGCACGCGTTCATCGTGGTATACATGTCGGCCAGCTTGCCCTGCATCAGCTGGAATTCGCCGATTGCCTGGCCAAACTGCTTTCTTTCATGCACGTACGGCATGACGACATCCATGCAGGAATCCATGATCCCAAGGGGTCCTGCGGCCAGCACGGCGCGTTCGTAATCCAGCCCGCTCATCAGGACCCGTACGCCCTTGTTCAACTCGCCAAGGACGTTTTCTTCCGGAACTTCGCAATCTTCAAACACCAGCTCGCCGGTGTGGGACCCGCGCATGCCCATCTTGTCCAGTTTCTGAGCGACGGAAAAACCCTTGAACCCTTTTTCCACCAGAAAGGCGGTGATGCCCTTTGGTCCCGCGTCCGGGTCGGTCTTGGCATAGATCACCATGACATCGGCGTCCGGGCCGTTGGTGATCCACATCTTGGACCCGTTCAGGATATAGCGGTCACCCTTCTTTTCCGCGCGCAGTTTCATCGACACCACATCGGACCCCGCACCCGGTTCGGACATGGCCAGCGCACCGACATGGTCGCCGGATATCAGTTTCGGCAGATAGCGCTGTTTCTGGTCCGCGGTGCCGTTGCGGCGGATCTGGTTCACGCACAGGTTCGAATGCGCGCCGTAGCTGAGCCCCACCGACGCGGACGCGCGGCTTATTTCCTCCATCGCGACGGCATGTTCCAGGTAACCCATCCCGGCGCCGCCATATTCTTCTTCCACCGTGATGCCCAGCACCCCCAGGTCGCCCATCTTCTTCCACAGGTCCATGGGGAACTGGTCGGTCCGGTCGATTTCCGCCGCTCGTGGGGCGATTTCGTCGGCAGAGAAGGTCGCAACGCTGTCGCGCAGCATTTCCGCCGTTTCGCCAAGGTCGAAATCCAGGGTCGGGTATGTGTTGGGGATGCTCATGTCGCCGTTTCCTCGAATGTTGTTCTATGCCGCCTTGTCGTCGGACATGTCTTCCATGGTCATCAGGGTGGAAATCGCCGTTGCGCACAGTTTGCGCACGCCGTCCTTTTCGCCATAGACCTTGACCTCTGTCACCGTCAGCCGGCGGCCGGGTTTCAGAACCGTGCCGACCGCGACCAGCGCGTCGCCCCGGCCGGGGGCCACGATGTTCATCTTGTATTCGACCGTCAGCACGGAATCCTTGGCCGCCATCAACGTGAACGCGGCGTATCCGCCCGCATTGTCCGCCAGCGTCCCGATCGCCCCGCCGTGGAAATAGCCGTGCTGCTGACACAGGTCTTCGCGATAGGGCAGGCGGATTTCCACCATGCCGGGGCCGACCGCCGTCATTTCCGCCCCAAGAAGGCCCATAAAGGGCTGGCGGGCGAAGCTGTCGCGCACGCGGGCTTCGAAATCCGGGTTCTGGGGTATTGGTGCCGTCATGCCGCATCCTCCGCAAGCGGGGTCAGGACCGCATCCGCGCGTGCCGCAACGTCTTCGGGCCAGGGCCGCGCCCTGTGCGCGTCGCGGTCCAGACAGGCGACCGTGTAGGTGCAGGTCGACGCCAGTGTTTCGATCAATCCGCCATCCGCTTCTTCCAGCCGGTAAAGGCGGTGGTGAAATCGCGCCGTCTTGGCCGACCGCGCCAGGATGCGCGACCGGACGACGAAACTGTCCCCCGGGAACAGTTCCTTGTGATAGGTAAACTTCGATTCCAGGGCCGCCAGCCCGACCCCGTCGCCCAGCATGCGTTTCGCCGTCATGCCGACGCCGGACCATAGGGCCCAGGTTGCTTCGTCGAACTTGCGGACATAGGCCGCGACATTCATGTGCCCCATATGGTCGCAATCGTCCGGATAGACGGTGCCGCGCCCCCAGATCGGGTCGTTTTCGGTCTCGCTCATTCCGCAGCCTCCCCCAGAGTGCGTTTTGCCCGGCCCCGCAGGTCGGCCCCCAATTCATGAAGCCGTTCGCGGCATTTCTGCTCAACCTGTCCCAGTTCGCTGAGTGTCAGGTCGATATCGCGGCGTTTCTGTTCCAAGTCCGCACGCCGTTCCGCGATCTTGTCCAGGAAGAATTCCAGCTGACCCGCCTCACCCGGTTCCTTGTCATAAAGGTCGATGATGTCGCGGACTTCCGCCAACGTGAACCCAAGGCGCTTTCCACGCAGGATCAGTTTCAGGCGCACCTGATCGCGCGGGTGAAAGATGCGCTGCGTGCCGCGGCGTTCCGGGGAAATCATCCCCTCCGCCTCGTAAAAGCGGATGGTGCGCGCCGTCACGTCCATGGCGGCGGCGAGTTCCGCAATCGTCATTTCGCGCGGGTCGGTCATGCTGGACTTGCGCTCCCACTCCCAGTCTTTTCCGGGCCGGTTTTCGATCCGGCCTCTTGTCCGGAATCTTTACTTTACGTTTACGTAAACGTCAATTTCGATTTGATGTACATCGTCCCGATTTTTCCACGATCGCCTAGGACTCGGTTCGGCACCGAATCCGCATCAGCTTTTGCGGCCTGCTTGCCAATCCGGCCGATTTACTCAAATTGGCGGCGTTGATTGAACCGAACGCCGATGGAACGTCATGCAGGACAAAGCACCGAATACCGTGGCCCCGCCGAATGACCGCATTCTTTTCGGTCTGCTTCTGATGGCGGCCGCGATGTTTATCATCCCGATCCGGGATGGGTTTGCGAAGCATATGACGGCCGACCTTCCGGTCTTCACGATTGCATGGGGCACCTATCTTGCGGCAGCACTGGTATCCGTTCCGATCGCATTTTGGTTTCATGGCCGGGCGGCAGTTCGCCCCCCCGGACTGCCGTCTCAGACCGCACGGACGCTGCTGCTCGTCGCCTCGATGACGATCTTTTTCTTTTCAATCCGCACCGTCCCGTTGGCAAACGCGATTGCCGCCTATTTCGTTGCGCCCTTCGTTTCGGCGGCACTTGCCCCTTTCGTGTTGAAAGAGCGTCTGACATGGACGGTCGCAGGCGCGGTAACCTGTGGCTTCATCGGCGTCCTGCTCGTATTGCGGCCGGAAGGCGATTTCGACCCGAATATTCTGTGGTCGGTGGCCGCCGGAATTCTGTTCGCACTGTATATGCTCGCGACACGACTGGCGGCCAAACAGGCACCGCCTCTGGCGGCACTGTCCTATCAGTCCTTACTCGGAGCGATCGTCCTGACGCCCTTTGCGATCGGAGTGGGGCTGGCGGGAACGGAGGACTTCCTTTCATTGTTCGCGATGATCGGAATTTTCCAATGCGCCTCCCATGGTCTTTCGATCGCCGCATTTCGATTTGCACCGGCGGGCATACTGGCACCGCTTGTCTATCTGGAGATCGTGGCCGCGGTGATCGTCGGCCTGGTCGCATTCGGGGACTGGCCGGAATATCAGACGTGGGTCGGCATTCTGGTTATCATATTGGCCGGGGGCCTTGTCGCCGTCAGGCGTGGGTAATCCGGACCCCTATCGCATCCTTGAACCGGGCCTTCAGCTTGACCCCGTCCTTTTCGGGAAGCACGCGCGGCGCATCGCCTGTCGCGATCAGGATGCGCCGAAACACCGGCCCGTTGCGCGCGAAATAGGTCCCCGCATCCGCTTCCAGGTCGGTCATGGTCGCAATTGACCGGCTGTCGGCAATGCCGCAGGCCGCGGCGACGCGGGCCAGGTCGGTCGTATCGCTGGCGCTGGGCTGCATGCCGGTTTCACCGTAATGCCCGTTGTCCAGCACCAGGATCGACAGGTTCTTCGGCGCCTTCCGCGCCACGGTCGACAGGCTGCCGATCCCCATCAGCATTTCACCGTCGCCTGTCAGGACGCACACGGGCCGGTCCGGCCGTGCCAGCGCAAGGCCCAGTCCGACGCAGGCCGCGCCGCCCATGCCGCCCCACAGATAGAAATTCAGCGCACTGTCTTCGGTCGCCGCCGCATCCCAGGTGGGCGACCCCAGGCCCGTGACGACCAGCCCGTCCGCCCCGCGATGGCGAAATGCGGCCGCCACGGCCGCCCGCCGGTCCATTGCGGCGCCTACCATGTCTTTGCCCCGATAAGTTCTTGTGAAATCAGGACGGCCGCCGCACCGGCGCTGCTTCCGTAGGCATGGGTGAACGCGTCGTCCAGAAGGCCGCCCACCGCATCCTCCGCCGCCGCGCGGGTAACCGTCAGGCCCGCCGCTTCCAGCAACGGTTGGGTCATGCGGCCCATCGGTTCCTGCCATGGATTGAACTCCGCATGTTCGCCGCGCATGGTGACGATCATGACCAGCGGAAATCCGCCGCTTTCGCGCATGGCCAGCATGTTTGGAATGTTGCCGACGCCGCTGGACTGCATCATCAGGCAGCCGCGGTCCCCGCCAAGCCACGCGCCGGCCAGAAGGGCGACACCTTCTTCTTCCGTCGTCAGGACGGTCGCGTCGATGTCCGGATCATCCTCGCAGAACGCGATCAGACCCGACAGGCCCGCGTCCGGCACATAGCCCACCTGGCGCACACCATGACGTTTCAGCGCCGCCAGCGCATCCGCATGCCAGCGGCGTCCCTTCCCTTCCGATGCGGCCAAGGCCCGTCCCCTGTATCGTTTCCGTCGGGGCGAAGTTTCAGGGGACGCGCCGGTTCAGGCAAGTGCGAAACGGATCAGGCCGCCTGTGCAAACAGGGACACGGCGGACGGCGGCAGGCTGAACAGGTCCGTTGATGCGCCGAACGGCCCGAAACCGCCGGACGACCGGTCATCCTTGCGCTCACGGGCCGCATCCATCTGTGCGAACAGGGCTTCTTCCACTTGCATCTGGCGAAGTTGCGAAAGGACCGCCCGCGACCCGGCGATGGCCTTCGGGTCCGCATCGTTTTCGACCAGATACTGAAGCTGTTCTTCCTGCTGACGGATCAGGTTCACCGTGCGGTTGTTCCCGGACCCGCCATATCCTTCCATGAAGCGGGCGAATTCCGCGACCGGGGACGATGAAAAGGCCCCGTCGGAAGAAAAGCTGAGATTGTCCAGGCGGTAGCCCATCAGGTCCGCCTGTTCCCCGGTCAGCTGCCGCGCGCCGCGCAACTGTTCGGCCAGCGCCAGAATGTCGTCGACCGTCATGGCGCTCAGGTCATAGCGCTGGGTGAGATCCAGGCCGGAAAGCGCCGTATCCCCGTCCGCGCCGGCCGCCTGTGCCATCCGGTCCGCCTCCCGGAAGATATTGCCGGCCAGACCATAGCGGCCCGCAAGCGCGTCATAGAACCGGTCCCGGCCCAGAAGCTTCGTCTGGTCGGCGACCTCCGGGTCCACCGTCCGCAGTTCCTTCTGGGATTCAAAGGCGGTGGCGACCCGCATGATGTCCGAATTGTTGGTGCTCAACATGGTATCGCGTTCTCTCTCCAAAAACCGCTCTCTACCCGCGCGGCCATTTCGTTTCGGTAACGAAGCAAAAGCCGTGCCGGTTTCGGGTCAGTTCCCGGATGTGCGCCGCGACAGAAGCCGTTCGATCCCCAGCGACCCCAGACCCGCCGCCAACCCCCAGAAGGCGGAGCCGATGCCGAAGAGCGACAGGCTGGAGGCGGTGACGACGATGGTCAGCACCGCGTGGGCCCGCATCGGGGCATCCCCCAGCGCCGACCCCAGCGCCCCGGTAAGCGCCCCCAGAAGCGCCAGCCCCGCGATGGTGACGATCAGCGCCGACGGCAGGATCGCGAAACCGGCCACCAGCGTCACGCCGACCACGGCCAGTCCCAGATACATGAACCCGTAGACAATACCCGCGGGCCAGCGCCTGTCGGCGTCGGGATGTGTGTCCGGCCCGGTGCACAGGGACGCGGTGATCGCCGCCATGGTTGTCGTATGACCGCCGAACGGCGCCGTCAGGACCGACGCCAGCCCCGTCGCCGCCAGGCTGGACCGGGTCGGCGGTTCGTACCCGGCGGCCCGAAGAACGGCGAACCCTGGCAGGTTCTGGGACGCCATCGACACCAGAAACAACGGCAGGCCCAGCCCCACCAGAACGGTCGGGTCGAATTCCGGCGTGATCCATTCCAGTGTCGGTGCGGAAAATCCCCAGGCCGTATCGGCAACCCGCCCAAGGATCAGCGACCAGGCGACACCCGCGACCAGGACCACGATCACCGCCCATGTCGCGCTGACGGCCCGGACGATCAGGAACAGCCCGACCAGCGGCAGGACCAGCAGAGGGTCCTGGCGGGCGGAATCGAAGACCGCGACGGAAAAACCCAGCAACACGCCCGCCAGCATGGCGGCGGCGATAGCGGTCGGGATTTTGGCGATGGCATCGGCCAGCGGCTTGATCGCCGCGCTCAACATGACAAGCGCCCCCGCCAGAAGGAACGCACCGACGGCCGCTTCGATGCCGATGGTCGGTGTGCCCGCCACCGCCGTCGCACCGATCAGGGCCGCCCCCGGCGTCGACCATGCAGTGACGATCGGCTTCCGGTGCGCCCAGGACAGGCCGGCCGACGTCGCGAACATGGCAAGGCACAGCGCCGTCACCCAGGATGCCTTTTGTGCCGCCGTCGCGCCGACACCGTCCGCGCCGGCAAGCACGATTGCGACGCTGCCGCCGAAGCCGACTATGACCGCCACGAAGGCGGATGTGAAAAGGGATGCGCGCATGGCCGGTCGGGACCTTTCGGGGTTAGGCAGGCTGCGCGGGTGAAAAGCAGACGATCATATTGTTCGCCGGCATGTCAATGCATGCCCGCAGGGCAAGGCCCGCGCGTTCCGCCGCCGGGACCACGTCCTGTTCCAGGTCGCGCACACCCCAGGACGGGTTACGCTGACGAAGGCTTTCGTCGAAGGCGACGTTGCTGTCGCTGACATGCCTGCCGTCCCGCCGGAACGGACCATACAACAGGAGTTCCCCGCCCGACGGCGCCAGAAGCGCGCGCGCCCCTTTCAGCAACCCAAGCGCCGCTTCCCACGGCGCGATATGGATCATGTTCGCACAGAAAATGCAGTCGGGCGCATCAGGCGCGTCCGCTTCCCAACCTGCCTTCGTGACATCCAGATGCCGGGCGGGATGAATGCTGCCGCAATCCACCGCGCGGGCATGCGCATCGATTCCGGCCAGCGCCGTGCGGTCCACGTCAGACGGGAACCATTGCACTGCGCCCGAAAGGCGCGGCGCCATAAAGGCGGCATGTTCCCCCGTGCCCGACGCGATTTCCAGGACCCGCGCCCCGTCCGGAAGCCGCGACTTCAGCACTTCCAGGATCGGATCGCGGTTCCGCAGGGTCGCGGGTGCGTGGCGCTGCGCGCCTTCGTCGCGGGAATTTCCCGTTGGCTTCATGGCGATTTCTTCCCATTTACACAAAAGAGGTTGCACACCTAGGGACGTCTCGAATATCTACACCGGAATAGTGGATTATTCGCCGCAACAAAACTCGATCGGAAGCCTCTTCGGAGAACAACAATGACCTATGTCGTGACGGAAGACTGCATCAAATGCAAGCACATGGACTGTGTCGAAGTGTGCCCCGTCGACTGTTTCTACGAGGGTCTGAACATGCTGGTGATCCATCCGGACGAATGCATCGACTGCGGTGTGTGCGAACCGGAATGCCCGGCCGAGGCGATCCTGCCGGACACTGAGCCGGAAGCGGAGAAGTGGCTGGAACTCAACAAGGATTACTCCGAAGTCTGGCCGAATATCACCGTCATGGGTCAGGCACCCGCCGATGCCGAGGAATGGCAGGGCGTGCCGGACAAATTCAAGAATCACTTCTCCCCCGAACCCGGGAAGGGAAGCTGACCCGCGCCGGTCCTATCGTGCAATGCACAATGCGGCAATATGGCCGTAATTCAGGACTCGGAATAACCAGAATTTTGTGATATATATTAACTCTATATGGAGAGTTTTCGCGTTGGTGCGTCAGGCAGACGCGCGCCCCGCAAGCGGGCCGGCGTCGCTGCAACGCGATATCCCACAAGGGATGCGTCACTTTCCAGGAGCACCGAAAGTCTTCGGGCCGATTTCGAGAGAAGCGGCGTGAGGGTGCTTTTCGGTGTCTGTTCCGGCAGCGGGCATAAAGGTTTCCCCGATGCCGCGTGTTACGATACCTGGCAAGTTTTTGAAACATTTAGGAATGGTGGTAATGGCTCAGAAAAGTGCATACAGCAAAGGCGACTTCGTCGTATACCCGACCCATGGCGTCGGCAAGGTTCTTGGCGTCGAAGATCAGGAAATCGCCGGACAGAAAATTGAACTCATCATCATCGAGTTCGACAAGGACCGCATGACACTGCGCGTGCCCGTTGCGAAGGCGGACAAATCCGGCCTGCGCAAGCTTTCTTCGCCGGAAATGATGAAAAGCGCGCTGAAGACGCTTAAGGGCAAAAGCCGCGTGCGCCGGACCATGTGGTCGCGCCGGGCGCAGGAATACGAACAAAAGATCAACTCCGGCGACCCGGTCGCAATCGCGGAAGTCGTGCGCGACCTGTTCCGCAACGCCAACCAGCCGGACCAGTCCTACAGCGAACGCCAGCTTTACCAGGCGGCGCTGGACCGTCTGGCGCGGGAATTCGCCGCGGTCGAGGATCTGGGCGAAGAGGAAGCGGCGCTGAAGCTGGAAGAAATGATGGAAAAGGCGGCCGCCTGACACCGTCGTTCCGGCGTCGAATAGGGTAAGTTTCAGGCCCGTCCCCGCAACCCGGGGGCGGGCTTGTTCTGTCGGGCGCCACGTTCGCACTGGCCAAGAGCCGAGAATCCCTGTTTTCTCTTGCCTAGCCTGACAGCGGGCGGACCCGCTGTCAGGGTCATGCGCTTTATCGGACGCCACCAGACTTCATGACCTCATGAGCCCATCCGAACGTTTTTCCATACTGCGTGCCACGGAACGCATCTGGGCCGTCGCCGGAATCCATGGCGAGGCACAGAAGCTGGCCGCCCTGCATGACGAAATCGCCCTGGACCTGGAGTTCGGCGACCGCGTGGTCTATCTGGGCAACTATTTCGGCCACGGGCCGGAACCGTTGGAAACGCTGGAAGAGCTTTTGCGATTCCGGTCCTGGTTTCTGGCCCATCCGCCCTATCAGCATCCGGACGATCTTGTGTTCCTGCGCGGCGCACAGGAAGAAATGCTGTGGAAACTGATGCAGCTTCAATTCGCACCGGACCCGCCCGCGGTGCTGGACTGGATGGTGGAACGCGGCATCGGGACCATCCTGTCGGGACTGGGGTTCGATGTGGCGGACGGCCGCAAACGCGCGTCAGAAGGCACACTGGCGCTGACTTACTGGACCAACCGCATTCGGGAAATGACGCATTCGCTGCCCGGCTATGACGCGCTGTTCTCGTCGCTGAAACGCGCAGCCTATACCGACGACGGGTCGGTCCTGTTCGTCCATACCGGGCTGGACACATCGAAACCGCTGGCACGTCAGGCCGATGCCTTCTGGTGGGCGGCCAACAGCTTTGCTGAAATCGACACGCCCTATCGTGGGTTTCAGAAGATTGTGCGCGGGTATGACCCCGACCATGCCGGGTTCCTGGAAGGGGAATATACCCTGTCCATCGACGGCGGCGCCGGATTCGGCGGTACGCTGAACGGCGTCCTGTTATCACAATCCGGTGAACTGTTGAGAGAAATATCCATATAGTTCAATTATCTGTGCTGTTTCTTGTATTTAATCCATTCCGGAATAGGTCTTATCCACCCCCCTAGGTCTTAAAAATCACACAATCAGGGTTTAATCCTGATCCATGTGGTCTGCGCTGCCGTATCAAAAGTAACGATCGAAAAATCGGCATTCGTGACACGCAAGATTTGAATAGGAAGGGGCATCTCATGGCATATCTGGACAATCCGGCAACGCAACGCGCAAACGTTCGCTTCATCCGCGCATCCATGAAACAGCCGCTTCTGACGCGCGAACGCGAAATGCACCTGGCCCGGTTGTGGCGGGAAAACGAAGACGAAGACGCGCTGCACGAACTCGTTTCCAGCTATACGCGCCTGGTCATCAGCATGGCCGGGAAATTCCGAAATTACGGTCTGCCGATGGGCGACCTGGTGCAGGAAGGCAATATCGGCCTGATGCAGGCCGCGGCCCGGTTCGAACCGGAACGCGACGTGCGCTTTTCGACCTATGCCAGCTGGTGGATCCGGTCCGCCATGCAGGATTACGTCCTGCGGAACTGGTCGATCGTGCGCACCGGTACGACCGCGGCGCAGAAATCCCTGTTCTTCAACCTGCGCCGGCTGCGGGCGAAGATCGCCGATGCGTCTGCAACTCAATTGAGCCCGGAACAGCGCGACCAGATCGCCGAAGAATTGCGGGTGAACACATCCGACGTCGAATCCATGGAAAGCCGTCTTTCGGCATCCGACCAGTCATTGAACGCCCGCGTCGGCGAGGACGGGGAAGAAGAATGGATCGGCTTCCTGAAGGATGATGGCCCCAGCCCGGAAGAGGTCGTGATCGGCCTGAAGGATGCAGAAAGCCGGTCCCGCTGGCTGCGCGAGGCGATCGGCGAATTGAGCGAACGCGAACAGACGATTATCCGCCGCCGCCGCATGGTCGACGACGGCGCGACGCTGGAAGAACTGGGCAAGGTCCTGGGCGTCAGCAAGGAACGGGTGCGCCAGCTGGAACACCGCGCGCTTCAGAAACTGAAGGTTTCCATCGCAAAACGCGTCGGCGACCCGACGGACCTGATGGTGGAAGCCTGACCCTTCCTTCCGTCACAATCCCTCTATCTGAACGGCCTCTTCGATTTCCATGAAGGGGCCGTTCCAGTGTCGGACCCAGCCGCGCAACGTCAGGGCACGGCCTTCGAAATCTTCAACCTCTACCGCCCGTTGGGCGCGGCGCGACAGCCCCGCGGTGAAGTCGTCGCGCCAGTCGTCCCCGAATTCCAGATGCAGGCGGTCGCCGATACGGGACTGCCGCCGGGCGGCACCGGCAACGATTTCGAACCGGTCCGTCCCGCCGCCATAGGCCGCAGCATCATGGACCGCGAAATAGCCGTCCCCCCCGAAACCGGATCGCCAGAAACCGGCGCCCCAGAAACCGGCGCGCCCGTCCCGTGCCGCGCGTTCCGCAGCCAGAAGCGGCGCCACTTCCGCCGGCGTCGCGCCCGGTTCCGGAAAGACGCGCGTCATTCCCAGCAGGACCGTTTCCGTCGCCACATCCCGTCCGTCGATCGCGACAGACCCGCGCCAGCGGCCATGCCGGTCCTGCCCCGGGACAGCCAAGTCGACCCGCACTTCCCGGCCCAGTGCAAGGTCCGCCAATGCCCGCGCCGCAAGGCGCACCGGCGTCAGATCCTCCATCGGTTCATGGCGGTCCGGACCCGGCGGCAGGATATGCGGCAGGATGATGTCCGCGCCGTCACCGGTCCTGAGCGTCCTTCCGTCGGGAACGGCGGCAATGCGCGCCAGGAAACTGGACGGGCCTTCGGGCGACGCGGCATGGCCGGCACGAAAGTTCATGGCAAACGCACCGGCAAGACCGCCCGCGACAAAAGTGCGGCGCGACAATCGGCTTTGCCTAACCAGACCATCCCGGTAATACTGCATCGCAGCAACCGCCTTCCTTCGTCCAGATCAGCGGCAGATTCGTAACACCCCATGGCACGCGACAGGCTTTACCCAGCGATAGAACCGCGCGAAAGCGGATATATGGAGGTCGAAGCACCTCATAGTATCTATTGGGAAGAGTGCGGCAACCCGGACGGGATTCCCGTCTGTTTCCTGCATGGCGGCCCCGGCGCGGGCACAACGCCCGGTCACCGGCGGTTTTTCGACCCGGACAGTTTCCGCATCGTCCTGCACGACCAGCGCGGCGCGGGCCGGTCCCGCCCGCTGGCGGAAGTGCGCAACAACGACACATGGCGGCTGATTTCGGATATCGAAGCCCTGCGCCGGAAACTGGAAATCGACGACTGGATCGTCTTCGGCGGGTCCTGGGGGTCCAGCCTGGCGCTTGCCTATGCACAGGCGCATCCGGACCGCGTGCGGGCCCTGGTCCTGCGGGGCATCTTTCTGGGCCGACGGTCGGAAGTGGACTGGTTCCTGTACGGTATGGGCCATTTCTTTCCGGAAGAATATGCCCGGTTCTTGCACCACCTGACGGAGGAGGAACGCGCCGACCCGCTGGAATCCTATTGGGCGCGTCTGGAAAACCCGGACGAGGCGGTGCACGGCCCCGCGGCAGAAGCGTGGAGCCGCTTCGAAGCCGTCTGTTCGACCCTGAAACCCAATACCAGCAGTGTCCGGTCCGTCGGGTTCAAGGACGCGGCCCTGCCGCTTGCCCGGCTGGAGGCGCATTATTTCCGCAACAGCCTGTTCCTGCGTGAAAACCAGCTTCTGGACGAATGCGACCGCATCCGGGACATTCCCGGCACCATCGTCCAGGGACGCTATGACGTCGTCTGCCCGCCGCGATCCGCCTATGACCTGACGAAGGCATGGCCCGGCCGGAAACTGCAGATCGTCGACGATGCTGGACATTCCGCGATGGAACCGGGCATCATCGCCGCCCTGGTGAACGCCATGGACGCGTTGAGGGGGTAAGGAAAGGATACCGGCGCCGATGGCCGTCGACAAAATCGCCCTGATCTTTGTGATCGTCGCCGCCCTTGCCTATGCCGGAATCTGGCTGGGCGGCATCATCGTCGTCGGCGGGTGGCTGGCCATCATCATCCTGATCCCGGTCTGCGTCGTCGCCTATATCCTGGGCCGCGTCATCAGCCAGCGCCTGGGCAACAAGGAAGACGACCATTACGACCGGATCGACCGGTAACAGTCCGACGGATCGGGAAGGGGACGCCATGATCATCACGACGACGGAAACGGTGGAAGGTTACGAAATCGCGCGCACCATCGGGCTGGTGCGCGGCAATGTGGTGCGCACAAAACATATCGGCACGGACTTCATCGCCGCCTTCCGCAATCTGGTGGGGGGCGAAATCCCCGAATATACCTCCATGATCGCGGGCGCGCGCGAACAGGCGCTGGCCCGCATGATCGAAGAAGCCGAAGGCGTCGGTGCCAACGGCATCATCTGCGTGCGCTTCACGACATCGATGATCATGCACAAGGCGGCGGAACTGCTGACGTTCGGCACGGCGGTGGAACTGCGCCCGAAAGGGTAATCCAACCCTAGCGCAGATCCCCTGTCCGCGTTCCCGCCCGGGCGCAGATCCAGATCCAGCGTGCGCACAGGATGACCGCCGCGACGCCGCTGGCCAGCAGCACCGCCTGATAAAGGCCGACCGCGCCGCCGTCCATCGCCACACCCACGACATAGGCCGCGGGTATCATCACCACGATGAACCCCAGGAAATTCAGGAAGGTCGGGACCCAGGCGTCGTTCGACGCCCGCAGGGCGTTCGCCAGCGTGAATTGCGCGCCGTCCAGCATGATGGCGAAACCGACGACCACGGTCGCAGGCATCATCACCGACAGAAGAACCGGGTCGTCGATGCGATAAAGCGTCGACATGGTCTGACCCGGCGCCAGGATCAGAAGCGCCGCCAGCGGCGACAGGCCGGCGACGACCCAGAATCCGCCGGTCCACCCGGCCAGCGTCCGGTCCGGCCAGTCGCGCCGCCCGTGGGCGACGCCGACACGGACGGCCGTCGCGTTCGCGATACCAAGGGAGACCATGAAGGTCATGGCCAGAAGGTTCATATTGACCGTGAAGGACGCCAGCTGTTCCGTCGACATCCAGCCGGCAAAAATATGCATAACGTGATAAGCCCCGCTTTCGGACGCATAGGCCGCACCCGACGCATAGCCGTGACGGCGGATCGGCGCACCGCCGCGCAACCAGCCCGGTGCCGGCCGCTGCCGGATGCCCCAGTCGTTGCGCCCGCCCAGATACCAGACCGCACCGACGACAAAGACCATCATGCCGGTCCGGCAGATCGTCGTCGCCAGCGCCGCCCCGTCGGCGCCGGACACGCCCATGCCGCCGTCGATCAGCCACAGGTTTAGGAAGATGTTGGCGATGTTCGCGGCCCAGACGGCAATCATCCCCGGCAGCGGCTTTCCCATCGCTTCCAGATAGAAGTTGCTTGCGACATACAGCGTCATGGGGATGAGCCCCAGTCCCTGAATGCGCGTTACATCCGCGCTGATGGCGGCCAGACGGTCCGGCTGACCCACCGCCAGGAAATAGGTTTCCGACACCTGCGTGGCGCACAGGCCGACCGCACCCAGGATCGCCGCATAGGGCAGCACCCTGCGCCAGACCTGGCCGGTTTCGGTCAACCGTCCCTCCCCCCGCAGGTGGCTGGTTTCCACGACGGTCCCGAACAGAAGTCCGATGCAAAGGACCAGCAGAACGACGAAGGCGGACGTGCCCAGGCCATAGCGCGCAACCTCTTCCGCGCCGAGCGGGCCCAACATGACCGTATCGACCAGCGCCAGGGTCAGGATGCCCGCCCGGCTGACGACGACCGGCGTGGCCAGCCGCGCCAGTTCCGCCGAATGCCGGCGGAAGCGCGCAAAAAACCAGGACCAGCCTTCTTCGCGAACGGACGGGTGGGGAGTATCGCAAGTCATCGATGTCTCTTCGCCGCAAAGCGCCGGACTTGCAAGCCCGGATGGGATGCGACAAGGGATAGGTCCGACCGACGGGAGTATCTTTAAAATTCTGTCCTATCTGCACAGCTTTCACGCCGGGAACCTGGCCGACCTGCACAAGCACGCCGCGCTGGCACGCCTTCTTGTGCACATGACCGCAAAGCCGCGAGCCATCAGCTATCTGGAAAGCCATGCGGGGCGCGGTCTGTACGACCTTTCGGGGCCGGAAGCGGAAAAGACCGCGGAAGCGGCAGAAGGCATCCTGGCGCAGGCGGATGAAGCGGACGGCACATCCCTGCCCGCCCCCTATGCGGCGGCGGTGGCGGCCGTCCGGGCACGGTACGGCCCGAATTTCTATCCGGGATCCCCCTGGATCGCACGGCATATCCTGCGCGACCAGGATGTCCTGCATCTGATGGAACTGCATCCGGCGGAATTCCCGGCGCTGAAACGGAACCTGCGGGCGGACAACGTGCATTGCCACCGCCGCGACGGGCTGGAAGGGCTGCTGGCGCTGTCGCCGCCGACGCCGCGGCGCGGGCTGGTCCTGATCGACCCGTCCTATGAGGTGAAGGATGATTATGCCCGTGTCGCCGCAACGGTCGCGGCGCTGTACCGGAAATGGCCGCAGGCGGTCACCCTGATCTGGTACCCGATCCTGCGCGACGGACGCCATGAAACGATGGTCGACCGGATCCTGGCGGCCGATCCGCCCGATCCTGTGCGGGACGAAGTATCCTTTCCGGACCCGGAAAATCGGCGCGGGATGACCGGCAGCGGCCTGCTGCTGATCGGCTGTCCCTTCGGATTTCGGCTGAACGAAGCGGAATAACGCGCGTCAGAACATCGTATCGACGACTCGGTCCGGCGGATTGTGACCGTCCACCCAGGTCTTGATGTTGATGATGACGCGTTCGCCCATCGCGATGCGGCCTTCGATCGTCGCGGACCCCATATGCGGCAACAGGACCACGTTCTTCAGCTTCATCAGCTTCGGATTGACCGCCGGTTCGTTTTCATAGACGTCCAGTCCCGCACCCGAAATCTGCCCCTGGGACAGCGCCTTGACCAAAGCGGCCTCGTCAATCACCTCCCCGCGGGACGTATTCACCACATAGGCGTGGCTTTTCATCAGGCCCAGTCGGCGCGCGTTCAACAGGTGATAGGTCGCCGGCGTGTGCGGACAGTTGATCGACAATATGTCCATATGGGCGATCATCTGGTCCAGTGACGACCAGTAGGTCGCTTCCAGCGAATCTTCCAGATCTTCCGGCACCCGGTTGCGGTTGTGGTAATGCACCGACAGGCCGAAGCCCCGCGCCCGGCGGGCGACGGCGGTCCCGATACGGCCCATGCCGATGATGCCCAGCCGCTTGCCCCAGATGCGATGGCCCAGCATGCCGGTCGGGCTCCACCCCGTCCATTCGCCGTCGCGGACCAGCTGTTCGCCTTCCACCAGACGGCGCGGCACCGCCAGGATCAGCGCCATGGTCATGTCGGCCGTGTCTTCGGTCAGGACGTCCGGCGTGTTGCTGACGATGATGCCGGCCTTCCGGGCGGCCGGAAAATCGATATGGTCGACCCCGGTCCCGAAACTGGCGATCATTTTCAGCGACCCGTTCGCCGCATCGATCACTTCACGGTCGATCCGGTCGGTCACCGTCGGCACAAGGACTTCCGCGCGTCCGACGGCATCCAGCATCTGGTCGCGGGTAAAGGCCTCATCCCCCAGATTCAGTTCGCAGTCGAACAGTTCCATCATCCGGGTTTCGATGATGTCCGGCAGTTTCCGGGTCACGATGACCTTTGGCTTCCTGTGGGTCATGGGTTTCCTCGCCCTGATCGGCGCCCTGATCCTTCTGGCGCCGTTTTTTCCCGTATCCGGTCGGTTTGACGCAGCCCCGCACGGGACCGCAACGCTTTTATTATAGAAGAATCAAGCTATAGAAAACCGATACTGCGGCATCCCGCATGCATAAAGAGTGCTTGCCAATGCGTACCGTCCTTTCCGCCCTACTGGCCGCCGCGCTGTTGTGGTGCGCACCGGCGTCCGCACAGTCGGACGACGCCAGCGGTCTTGCGGTGCCGCGCATGGTGTCCGTGAAATCGGCGGAAGCGAACGTGCGCACCGGCCCCGGCGTCGATTACCCGATCCGCTGGGTCTATCGCAGACTGGGCGCGCCGGTCGAAGTCATCGCGGAATTCGAAAACTGGCGGAAAATCCGCGATTGGGAAGGCGACGAGGGCTGGGTCCATTTCGCCCTGTTGAGCAGCCGCCAGTCGGTGATCGTCACCGTAGCAGAAACCACGCTGCGTCAGTTGGCGGCCGACGCGGCGCCCGCCGTCGCCCGGTTGGCACAGGGCATGGTCGCGCGCGTCGAACGGTGCGAACCCGACTGGTGCGAAGTCAGCGTCAACGGCTATGACGGCTGGGTGCGGCGCACCGACGTCTGGGGATCGCAGACCGGCGAACCCGCCGGCTAAAGGTCCCGAACGTAGGCATCCAGGACGATTCCGGCGGCCGTGCGCTGTTCGGTCGTCACGATTTCCTGATCGTCCCGCACTTCCCCCAAATGCACGTCCCGGTCCGGGAACACGACATATTTGGACTTTCCGACCGACACGATGACCTGTTCGCGGCGCGCGGCGGCGGACTGCGCCCAGTCCCGCAGGCGGGACCGGAACGGTTCCTTGCGCCAGGCGTCGGGCCGGTTCGGGTCGACATAGACGGTCAGCCGGTCCCCCGCCTGATTGAACACCAGCATCATCTTTGACCGGCTGGGCTTCCAGCGGTCATCCAGCGCGGGGTCCAGGATGTACTGGCAATAAAAGTCCGCGCATTCCCGGGGCCGGTCTTCGTAGATGTCGCAGCTGCGCCTGGTCGAACAGTTGACGCACCAGTGCCCGCGCGGTTTCCCCAGGGCTTCGATCCCCAGAAGGAAACAGCACATCGCGCACCCGTCGCAGGATTTATCCGCCCCCATTGCCGTCACCTGCCCGTCGCCGTCACCCGCCCGTCGCCGTCACCCGCCCGTCGGGATGCCCTTGGTCGTCGAATATTCGAAATGAAGCGGTTCGTCCGGATAGACGATGTCGCGCACCGCGTGCGCGGCGGCCGCCGCATCCGCAAAACCCTGAAGGATCAGCTTCAGCTTTCCGTCATACTGTGCGACGTCACCGATGGCGAAAATGCCCGGCATCGGCGTCTGGCAGGTCGCGCGGTCGACGGGAATGACCGCCTTTTCCACCGGGAAGCCCCAGTCTGCGATCGGCCCCAGCTTTGCCGCCAGGCCGAAGAACGGCAACAGCACATCCGCTTCCAGCCGGCGTTCATTGCCGTCGAAGTCCTTTACCAGGACCGCATTCAACCGGCCGTCGGCCCCGTCCAGCCCGCTCAACTGATACGGCGTCACCAGTTCCAGCTTTCCCGACGCGGCCCAGGCATTCATGCGCGTGACGGATTCCGGCGCGGCGCGGAACTTGTCCCGCCGGTGGACGACATAGACCTTTTCCGCGACTTCCGGCAGGGACATGGCCCAGTCGACGGCGGAATCGCCGCCGCCCGCAATGACGACCCGCTTGCCGCGGAAATCGTCGCGCCGCCGAACCATGTAGAAAACCGACGTCCCTTCGTATTCTTCAAGGCCATCCAGCGGCGGCCGGTTCGGACCGAACGCCCCGCCCCCGGCCGCGATCACCACGGCCTTCGCAAGGAAGCGCTTTCCCTGCGACGTTTCCAACAGGAACCGCCCGTCGCCGGTACGTTCCAGCATGGTGACCTGCTGGTTCAGGTGATAGACCGGGTCAAAGGGCGCGGCCTGTTCTTCCAGCCGTTCAATCAGTTCGGCGCCGTCGATGCGCGGCCAGGCGGGGATGTCGAAAATCGGCTTTTCCGGATAAAGCGCGGTGCATTGGCCGCCGATCTGTTCCAGGCTGTCGACCAGATGGGCCCGGATCTTCAGCATCCCCAGTTCGAACACGGCGAACAGACCGACCGGCCCTGCGCCGACGATCAGCGCGTCGGTTTCGATCGGTTCAGGGGAACGCTGGTCCGTCATGCGGGAATACCTTTTCGTCGAAGTTTCGGGCGGGCTTGGCAAGCCAATCGGGGGTGCTATGAAGAGCTTGGCTCACACAGCGCGTCAAGGGGGCTCGTTCACGATACCGGGCGCGCGTCAGACAGGAAAGATTGGACCGCACCCCGTGACCGATGCGATGCACAGCGTTGACCTGAAGGACCCGGCCGCGACCGACCGGTTCGGGGCGTGCCTTGGACGGCTTTTGCGTCCCGGCGATATCGTCGCGCTGGATGGTCCGCTGGGCGCGGGGAAAAGCAGCCTGGCGCGGGCTGCGATCCGCGAACGCCTGGGCGACCCGGACGCCGATGTGCCCAGCCCCACCTTCACCCTGGTCCAGACCTATGAGATGCCGGATCTGGAAATCTGGCATGTCGACCTGTACCGGCTGGACGACGCCGCGGATGCCGAGGAACTGGGCCTGATGGAGGCGTTTTCCGATGCCGCCAGCCTGATCGAATGGCCGGGACGGTTGGGCCGTGCTTTGCCGCACAGGGCCTTGTGCCTGACGATAGAGATTGTGGGCGAAGGACGGCGAATCGGCATAGCTGCGCCGGATGACTGGCACGACCGGGTCGGAGAGTTGACGGGTGACTGATACGGCGCGTAGCGCACAGATCGACGCATTCCTGGACGCCAGCGGCTGGTCGGGTGCCGAACGCGCAACGCTGGCCGACGATGCGTCCTTCCGCCGTTATGAACGCATCGCCTGTGCGGACAGGCGCGCGGTCCTGATGGACGCCCCCCCAATGAAGGAGGATGTCCGCCCCTTTTGCCATGTCGCCGGTGTCCTGACATCCCTTGGGTTCAGCGCACCCGACATCCTGGCCGCGGACGAAGAAAACGGCTTCCTGCTGCTGGAAGATCTGGGGGACGATACCTATACCCGCGTCCTGGCCCGCGACGACACGAAGGAAGAGGCGCTTTATACGCTCGCCACCGATACGCTGATCGACCTGCACCGGCGCTATCAGGGCGGGGCGGACGTTCCGAACTACGACAAGTCCGTCCTGCTGGAGCGCGAGGCACGCCTTCTGACCGAATGGTACTGGCCCGCCATTCACGGCACGCCCTGTCCGGCACCGGTGCGCGCGGAGTTCGACGGGTTGTGGATGAACGCATTGAGCCACGCCTATTCCGTGCCGCATTCGCTTGTGTTGCGCGACTATCATGTCGACAATCTGATCCACCTGCCGGACCGCCAGGGCACCGCGCAATGCGGGCTTCTGGATTTTCAGGACGCGCTGATCGGTCCGGTGACCTATGACCTGGTCTCGCTTCTGGAAGATGCGCGCCGCGACGTGCCGCGCCCGCTGGCGGGAAAGCTGATCGGCCGGTATCTGGACGCCTTCCCGACCCTGCCGCCGGACGCGCTTCTGCTTTCCTATGCGGTTCTGGGGGTGCAGCGCGCGACGAAAATCATCGGCATTTTCACCCGGCTGGACCGGCGCGATGGAAAATCCCAGTACCTGAAACATATCGACCGGACCTGGCGTTGGCTGGAAGGCGGCTTGAACCACCCGATGCTGTTCGACCTGCGGACCTGGTACGACAGCTATTTCCCGCGCGACATGCGGCGCGCGCCACCCCCGGCGCCCGGCGAACGCGCGGACGAAAAACCCTGAAGGCAGCGCCATGACCGCGATCGACACCGCCATGATCCTGGCAGCCGGGTTCGGCAAACGCATGCGTCCCCTGACCGACACGGTCCCGAAACCGCTGGTCCGGCTTTCCGGAAAACCCCTGATCGACTGGACCATGGACCGGATGCGCGCCGGCGGTATCACACGGTTCGTTGTCAATTCCCACTATCTGGGCGACCAGATCGAAGCGCATTTCCGGGACGACCCCGCCGTCACCCTGTCGCCCGAAGCGGAAATACTGGATACCGGCGGCGGCGTTCTGAACGCATTACAGTTTTTCGGTGATGCGCCTTTTGCCGTCGCGAATGCCGACACTTTCTGGACCGACGGCGCGCAACCCGCCGTCCGGCGACTGGCACGGCGCTATGCCGCGTCCGATATGGATGTCCTGCTTCTGCTTCACCCGGTCGAACGGGCCGGGGGCGACTACGACGGTATCGGCGATTTCCATATGGACGAAGACGGGCGGCTTTCCCGCCGCGACGGGGATATGCCGGCCCCCTATCTGTTTGCCGGCCTGTCGGTGTTGCGGCCCGGCCTGTTCGACGGCATGACGGTCGAACCGTTTTCGCTGAACCGGATATTCGACGCCGCGGCGGCAAGGGGACGGCTGTTCGGCATCGTCCATGACGGCGACTGGTTCCATGTCGGGACGCCACAGGCCCTGACGGAAACGGAACAGGTGCTGGCGGGCCGCGCGCCCTAATTGACCATGGTCTTGGTCAGCGCCGCATTACCCCGGCGGCGCAACAGGTCGGCGGTGTCGGCGTTGGTGATCAGTTCCACCAGCCGCACGGTCGTCGCCAGATGGGCGCTTGCCTCCGCCTGGTTGCCGGGGTCGACCTTCGGCAGGCGTTCGATGATCTTCGCGCCGTATTTCTCAAGCTCCTTGCGCATCTGATTGACCTTGCTCTGACAGGCGGACTGAAGTCCGATCTGTTCGGCGATGCGCGACGCTTCCCCCAATGCGCGGGCGCGGCGTTCGGCGGTTTCGAACTTCTGTTCGTCGGGGAAACTGTTGAAGTCCGGCTCCCCGTTCCCCTTGCCCGGCAGCACGTCCAGAATGACGTCCTGCGCCGTTGCCAGAACCAGGTTTTCCACCGCATCGCTGACCTGTCCGCGACAGCCATACATGCGCTTTCCCCATTCGCCGTCGCGCCGGATTCCGATGTCCGCCGTGATGCCCTTGAACGCATTCGCAAAGCGCTTCGCCTTGGCGACGACATCGGTTTCGGTCGCGTTGGGGGCATCCGCCGCCTCCGCCACCGCGGACGCATCCTTTTCCAGCGCGCCGATCACGATGTCACCCGCAATCGCCAGGTCCGAATTGCTGGTCAGCGTATCATCCATCTTTCGCGACAGCGCGCGGAAGACACGCAGGATCGGGAACGGTTGCAAAAGCCGCCCGATCAGGGCCAGAAGCAGGTAGACTTCATGGTCGGGCGCATGTTCGTCAATCTTGTCATACAGCCGCTTGACCACGGTGACATGTTCGGGCGTCAGCTGAATGATCGGCTTGCGCGGCAGTCCGGCCTTCATCGCCTCCACCAAATCGGCGATCATCAGGACGGACGCCATCTCGCGGATGTCTTCCAGCCGCTTCGTCCCGCCGATCTTCTTGGCGGCGGCGCGAATTTCGCCCGCGTCCTTGCCCAGACCGGCATCCCATTCCTTCAGCGCCGTCGCGGCCATCGTCCAAAGCTGGGATGCGGCGGACTTCTTGCCGTCCTCATCACTTTTCTTCTGGGCTGTAATGAAGGTTTCGGCGACCGGTTCCCATCTGTCACCCAGCAATTCCATCAACAGCGACCACATCGGGCCGATGGACGCCCGCGCAATCTTGCCGATTTCCTTGGGATCCGGATCCTGAAAGATCAGCATGTCTTCGAACGGAAGGCACAGAAGCCGCTGCGGCGTATAGATGCGCGGTGCGCGAATTTCCGCCAGACGCGGTCGCAGAAGCGCCATGATCGCGTCGTGGGGAATACCGAACCGGTTTTCCCCGCGGTCCAGTTCGATCTTGGCCGCCAGCAGCTTCAGCTCCCGGTCGGGAAGCTGGGTCAGGAACATTTTAAGCTGTTCGCCCGGATCGCTCATACCGGCTCCTTACGGAATTGCGACAGCTTGTCCTTCGTACTCTGGTCCAGGTCGGAATCAATCCGGTGCTGCGCCGTCTTGGTCCAGCGGGACTGGGTTTCGCGCAGTTCTTCCCACAGCTTGGTATTGCCGCCCGCCCCTTCGATCGGAAGGATGGGCAGGAACTGGGAAAACATCTCCAGCGTATCGCGCTGCACGAACCGGTCGCCCCTCATCGCCTCGTCCCAAAGCTCGACGATCCGTTCCCAGCCGTCGATCACCAACTGGAACAGGTCCACCCCCGCCTTCAGCTTGGCA
Organism: Alphaproteobacteria bacterium; assembly: GCA_040222995.1. GTDB lineage: Bacteria > Pseudomonadota > Alphaproteobacteria > UBA8366 > Aestuariispiraceae > JAVKBW01. The sequence goes on from JAVKBW010000039.1 coordinate 39,044, forward strand.
ATGGTATTGTCGAAATCACGAAGCGGCTCTGCCATGCTTTCCGCCAAGGCATTCATGTTGGCCAGGGTTTCGCGTGCGCGTTTCACCGCTTCCCGTGCCGCGGTGACTGTGCGCTGAGCCATTTCGGCGGTTTCCGGCGGTTCCTGGATCAGCCATTTCGAAAGCTGTTCGGCCATCGCTTCCGTCCCGTGCAGAATCTTCAGCCCCGGGCCGGCCACGGTTTCATCCGGAGAGCCGACCGGCGCCAGAATCGACGCCCATTTTTCCAGTCGGCCATAGATCTTGTCACCCCGTTCGCCGATCGAACTGGCGTATCCGCCCAGGGCGTCGCGCGCCAGGTTCATGCCGTCTGCGGTGGCAATCGTTGTGGCATCCAGCTTGTCCACGCCAGGATGGTTCGGCGCCAGTTGACGGATCGCGGTCTGGATCAGGCTTAAAAGGATGATGTTCGGAAGTTCCTTTTCCGCGCGCATGTTTTCTTTCGCGCGGCGGGCCAGGAACGGCCCCCCCAACCCCGTGACAGCAACCTTGGATGCCATCTGGCGAACGGCCGCCGGCGACACCTCACGCAAGAGAATCATCTGTTCGTGCAGGGCGCGGTCATGCACCGACGTGTTGATGACCTGCGGCAGCACCTTGTAGGGAATGACATAGGTTTCCGACCCGCCGCCCAGACCGGGGATCAGGATTTCCATGGAACTGCCATGCAGCCGCCGCAGCCTGGCATACATCAGCACAGGCGTGGTGAACGGCAGATAGATGCCGCGCTGCTGAAATGTCTTTGGAAGGACCGGGGCCTTATTCTTAGCCATCTTTTTAACGTGTATCCTTCACGTCCCCACCGCGGAACCGCACCCGCAATTACAGTCAGACCGCCCGCCGGAAAAGAAGCCCCGGTCAGACGGGACGACCCGAAACCCGACATGGATTCGGCATCGTCGCTTCGTGTTTACCATAATTCTCCCTTAATGCAGAATATCTTGGAAAAAAAGAACAGTTCCTGTCCATGTACCAGCCGCGGCGGTCGCGACCGTGCCGCCCGCCGCCCCCTGGAACGAGGTGCCCGCTTGCCCGAAACCGTGCCCGCACCGACCATTCGACCGGCATCCGCCGACGATGCGGACGCGCTTCTGCTGCTGGGCAGGACCCTGTTGAGCGAAACGGATTTCTTCCTGCGACGACCGGGCGAACGGGCCGCCGACCGTCAGGAAATGCAGGGAATCATCAACAGCTTTGCCGAAAATCCGGGCTGGCTGATGCTGAACGCGTGGCAGGACGGCACCCCGGTTGCGGAAGCAATCCTGCGCACAGGCGGGTTGGAACGCATTGCCCATGTCGGCATGATCGGGATCGGCGTTCTTCGCGCCCACTGGGGCCGGGGGCTGGGGCGCACGCTGATGACGGCTCTGGAAGACCATGCCGCCGCATTCGCACTGGAACGCCTTGAATTCACGGTCCTGGCGCACAACCACCGCGCCCGCGACTTCTACCGGCGACTCGGATATCTTGAGGAAGGGCGAAGGCACCGGTCGGTGCGCTATGGTGCCGACCCGCATACCGGTCAGATCCGTTTCGCAGACGAAGTTCTGATGGCAAAGTGGATTGGGCCTGCAAATTGCATCGATTGCGACTGACCCCATATTCAAAAGGGTATTCGCAAAAGGGTTTAAGGACGAATTGCCATGGTTTGGAACCTGTTCGGCGGCGGAAAGAAGAAGCAGGAAGAAAAGGCCCGCATCCGGAAAAAGACGGCCATGCCCCCGGTCATGGCCCCGAATGAAAGCTCGGAACCGCCCCAGACCGTCCCCCCGGGGGACGAACGCATGGACCACATGACGATCATCGCCGCGATCGAAACCGCGAAACGCGAACTGGCCGACCGGGACCGTACGATGAACAACAGCGTGCGTGCCCAGGCCGCGCGGGGAAAGGCGGATCCGGCGGAAAACCCGGCCGACGCCGTCGCACGCAAGAAACAGCTGATCCAGGCCGCGATGACCGTCCACAAGCTGAAGCAGTCCGCGTTCAACGAACTGGACCCGGGACAGCGCCAGCAGCTGCGCAACATGGCCGAGGAAGCGCTGGGCGTCGGCGCAAACAAGAAGAAACAGCGGTGAATTCCAACATGCCGCGAACCGCGGACATCCAGACCGATCCGAAAGACGTGGCGGACCGAATCCGGTCCGGCGACCGACGCGCGCTGGCCCGTGCACTGACATTCGTCGAATCCCGCCGGGCCGACCACCGCGCCTGGGCGGAAGCCCTGTTGACCGAAATCATGCCGGACACGGGCGGTGCCTACCGGGTCGGCCTGTCCGGCGTTCCGGGTGTCGGTAAATCCACGCTGATCGAAGCCCTGGGCGACCACGTGACCGAAGCCGGACACCGGATTGCCGTCCTGGCGGTGGACCCGAGTTCGAAACGCAGCGGCGGGTCGATCCTGGGGGACAAGACGCGCATGGAAACCCTGTCGCGCAACCCGGCGGCCTTCATCCGCCCGTCGCCCGCCGGGGAAACGCTGGGCGGTGTGGCGCGGCGAACCCGCGAAAGCATGCTTCTGTGCGAAGCGGCGGGGTTCGACATTATCCTGGTAGAAACGGTGGGCGTCGGCCAGTCCGAAACGGCGGTCGCCGCCATGACCGACATTTTTGTCCTGATGCTGTTGCCGGCGGGCGGGGACGAACTGCAGGGTATGAAAAAGGGGATCGTCGAACTGGCGGACCTGATCCTGGTGAACAAGGCGGACGGCGACCTGAAGGACCAGGCGCGCCGCACGGCGGCGGACTATCACGGCGCGTTGCGCCTGCTTGGAAAGCCCAAGCACCGGTCGGAAGTCGGCGTCATGGCCTGTTCCGCCGCAACCCGGGACGGGGTCGCGGAAATCTGGTCCCGCGCGCAATCCTTCATGGACGAGGCAAAGGACGCAGGCGCCCTGACGCAGCGCCGCGCCGAACAGGCGAAATCCTGGCTGTGGGAGGAGGCAAGCGCCGCGCTGATCGACGCCCTTCGCGCGGATGACGCCGTAAACGGCATCGTTCAGGACGTGGAAGACGCGGTCACAACCGGGACCCTGCCGGCGTCGGTCGGGGCGAAACGGCTGGTGGACGCGCTGTTGCGGCGCTAAAGCAGGACCCAGGACGCAAGCCCCAGAAAGACGAAGAACCCGACCACATCGGTGATCGTGGTCAGAAAGACGGTCGATGCGATGGCCGGATCCTGACCGATCCGGTCGATCAGAAGCGGTATCAGGACACCGGAAAGTCCGGCCACCATCAGGTTCAGCACCATGGCGGACGCGATGACCGCGCCCAGGATCGGGTCGCTGAACCACAGCCACGCGATCAGCCCCATTATGATGGCGAACAGGAACCCGTTGGCACTGCCGACCAGGACTTCCTTGACAAGTATGCGTACGGCATTTCGGGCTGTCAGCTCATTGGTGGCAAGAGCACGTACAGCCACGGTCAGGGTCTGCGTTCCGGCGTTTCCGCCCATGGACGCGACAATCGGCATCAGGACCGCAAGGGCCACCACCTGGGCCAGCGCGTCTTCGAACAGGGCAATGACCAGCGACGCGACGATTGCCGTGCCCAGATTGACCAGAAGCCAGGAAAACCGCAGCCTGGTGGTTTCCATGAAGTCAGAATAGAAGTCATCCTCGCTGACGCCGCCCAGCTTCAGGATGTCGTCTTCGTGTTCTTCGTCCATGACGTCGACAATATCGTCGATGGTCACAACCCCGACCAGGCGGCCGCCGTCGTCGATCACCGGCGCTTCGACCAGACCGTACTGGCGAAACAGGAACGCCAGGTCTTCCTGATCCATATCGGCGGGCATCAGTTTCGGTTCCGCTTCCATAATCGCGGACACCGGCACGACGCGACGCGTACGCAACAGTTTGGACAGCTGCACCAGCCCGACCGGCTTGTGCGTCGGCGACACGACGATCAGGTTATAGAAATCATCGGGAAGGTCCGTTTCCTCCCCGCGCATGAAATCGATCGTCTGGCCGACGGTCCAGAATTCGGGAATTGTCACCGTTTCCCGCCGCATCAGGCGGCCGGCGGAATATTCCGGGAAGCTCAGGCTCTGTTCGTAAAGCGCGCGGTCTTCGGCTGGAACGGTGTCCAGGATTTCCCGCTGATCCGCCTCGTCCAGGTCTTCCAGAAAGTCGATGACATCGTCCGATTCCAGATCGCGGACGATCCCGGCCAGGACTTCGTTCGGCAGTTCGTCGACGATCGATTCCCGGACGGAATCGTCGATATAGGAAAAGACGTCGGAATCCAGATCATTGCCCAGCGCATGAACCAGCGACAGGCGTTCTTCATTTGTCAGTCGTTCCAGAAGGTCCGCCAGGTCCGCCGCGTGAAGCGGCAGCACCAGATTGCGCACGACATCGGACCCCGCCCCTTCGTCCAGGGCGGCCTCGACCGCCTCTACGGTTTCCTCGTTCAGCCCGTAGAGTTCGTCGAACGCATCGCCGGTGTCTTCCGCTTCCTTGGCGTCTAGCGTCTCTGACATGTCCTGATCCGATCCGGAAAGGGTTTTTAGCTTTTCGCGGCGGCTTCCGTCTGTGCATCGACGACCGCAACCGCCGTCATATTGACGATCCCGCGGGCCGTCACCGATGTCGTCAAGATATGGACCGGCCTTCGTGTCCCGATCATAATCGGGCCGACCGACAGCCCGTCCGCCAGCATCTTGACCGCATTATAGGCGATATTCGCCGCGTCCAGTGTCGGCATGATCAGCAGATTCGCCGCGCCTGTCAGTTTGTTGTCCGGCAGCAGGGTCGACCGAAGCACTTCGTCCATCGCCGTATCCGCATGCATTTCGCCTTCGACTTCCAGGTCGGTCCGCTGCTGCAGGATCTGCACCGCGCGGCGCATCTTGATCGATGTCGGGGAATCCGAGCTGCCGAAATTCGAATGCGACAGGAATGCCAGCTTCGGTTCGATGCCGAACCGGCGCACCTCGTCCGCCGCCATTTCCGCCATGGCCGCCAGCTCCTCTTCCGACGGGTCGTAGCTGACATGGGTGTCGGCCAGGAAATAAATCCCCTTGTTCAGCACCAGCATATTCATGGTCGAAAGGTCCAGCGCGCCGTCGCGCACGCCGATGACCCGGCGGACATGCTTCAGATGGTCCCGAAACCGCCCGATGGTCCCGCAAATCAGGGCATCCGCCTGACCCAGCCGCACCATTAGGCTGCCGATGACGGTGGTTCGGGTCCGCACCACTTCGCGCGCCAGTTCGGGCGACACGCCCTGACGGCCGGAAATGTTCAGATATTCGGTCCAGTATTCCTTGTACCGCGGGTCGTCCTCGGGGTCGCACAGTTCGAAATCCTGGTCGATCTTAAGCCGCAGACCCAGCTTTTCGATCCGGTTTTCGACAACCTTGCGCCGGCCGATCAGGATCGGCTGTGCAATGCCGTCGTCGGCGACGACCTGAACCGCCCGCAGGACGCGTTCCTCTTCCCCCTCGGAATAGACGACGCGTTTCGGGTTGGCGATGGCCCGGTCGAACACCGGTTTCATGACCGTTCCCGACCGATAGACGAAGCTTTCCAGCCGCGCGCGATAGGCTTCGAAATCCTCTATCGGGCGCGCGGCGACGCCGCTTTTCATCGCTGCCTTGGCAACCGCAGGGGCAATTTCCAGGATCAGCCGCGGGTCGAACGGTTTGGGGATCAGATGGTCCCGCCCGAACCCGCCGGCCCCGCCATAGGCCTTTGCAACGATCTCGGACACCTCCCGCCGGGCCAGCGCCGCAATGGCCTTCACCGCCGCGACCTTCATTTCCTCATTGATGGTCGATGCGCCGACATCCAGCGCGCCGCGGAAAATGAACGGGAAACACAGGACGTTGTTCACCTGGTTCGGGTAATCCGACCGACCCGTCGCCACGATGGCGTCGGGCCGCGCTTCCACCGCTTCCTCCGGCAGGATTTCCGGCGTCGGGTTTGCCAGCGCCAGGATCAGCGGCGCATCGGCCATACGGGCGACCATGTCCGGCTTCAGAACCCCCGGCGCCGACAGCCCCAGAAAGACGTCCGCACCGTCGATGACATCGCCCAGCGTGCGCTTGTCCGTCGATTTCGCATAGATGCCCTTGTACTGGTCCATCTGCGGGCGGCCTTCATAGACCAGGCCGTCAATGTCGGTGACCCAGATGTTTTCCCGCTTTGCGCCCATGGCTTCCAGCATGGCAAGACAGGCCAGCGCCGCCGCGCCCGCGCCGGATGCCACAATCTTGATGTCTTCGAATTTCTTGCCCACCAGTTCCAGGGCGTTGAAGACGGCGGCGGACACAATGATCGCCGTCCCGTGCTGATCGTCATGGAAGACGGGAATGTTCATTTCCTCACGCAGGCGGCGTTCGATTTCGAAACATTCCGGCGCCTTGATGTCTTCCAGATTGATGCCGCCGAAGGTAGGTTCCAGCGCCGCGACGACGGTACAGAACCGGTCTACGTCGGTCGCGTCGACTTCGATGTCGAATACGTCGATCCCGGCGAATTTCTTGAACAGGACCGCCTTGCCTTCCATCACCGGCTTCGACGCCAGCGGGCCGATGGCACCCAGCCCCAGAACCGCGGTGCCGTTGGATATCACACCGACCAGATTGCCGCGCGCCGTCAGGTTTGCAGCCTCGTTCGCATCGCGTTCGATTTCACGGCAGGCCGCGGCGACGCCCGGCGAATAGGCCAGGCTCAGGTCGCGCTGGTTCGCCAACGGCTTGGTCGCGACGACGCTCAGCTTCCCGGCAGGCGGCAGCCGATGATAATACAGTGCCTCTTGATCGAAGTCCTTCACCATCGCCGCCCTCCGTAAAATATGCCGCCATTGTGACCGACTGCCCCTGTGCCCCTATCCGGGACCGGGGTGGTCCGGACGGCATAGTATCGGATTTTGTCATCCGGAAAAGGCGGCTGACGATGCCGGATGGACGCCCCCCGCGACGCGCGAGGGACGGTCGCGCTATTCCGCCCGAAGCGTCGCCAGATAGGCGGCGACATCGCGCCGGTCCTGTTCATCGCGCAGCCGGAAGGTCATGCGGGTACGGCCGGTCGGGGTACCGCCGTTCCGGGCGACATAGTCTTCCAGAAAGTCCTGCGCATTCGGCAGGTATTCCACGACCAGCTCCTCCGTCCAGACCAGTCCGGCATCGGTCGCCGCGGCGCTCAGATCGGAATAGTTGAACCCTTCGACAGTGCCGGCGGCACGCCCGATCACACCGAAAAGGTTCGGCCCGACCTTGTTCCGGTCCCCCTGTTCGAATGTGTGACAGGACCCGCACCGCCGTTCCGCAACCGCCTGACCGTTTTCGGGATCGCCGTCCGCAAGGGCACCGCCCGCGGAAAACATGACCGCAACGCCCAACGCCATACCCATAAATTGGTGGTTCTTCATTTCATACCGCTCCATGAATTCGAATGTCACCCGCCCTAGGATATTGTTCTACGAACTGCGGCGTCCACCGGATGATTTGGGACGAATTGCCTCACGAATCCGGATGGCGCGCCCGGCCGCCGCGGGCTGGTCCAATCCGGCACCGTGCACTAATCTTATGCCATAACAGTCAATCAATCCGTGGGAGGAACCGGGATGACATACAGCCTGGAGGCACTGGCCGATGACTGCCGCAATGCATTGCGGGACGGCGAATCCGATGCCGCCCTGGAACAGGTGCGGCAATGCGTCGAACGGGCGCTGAAGGATTCGGAGTTCCTGAACACGCATATCCTGAACCGGCCGACCCAGCCGGAACGCAATGTGATCTATGAAGACCCGACCCTTGGCTTTTGCGTCTGCGCCCACGTCTATGGCACCGCCAAACCGGGCGACCCGCACGACCATGGGCCGACCTGGGCCATCTATGGCCAGGCGGAGGGGGAAACGGAAATGACCGACTGGCGCGTGGTCGAACCCGCGTCGGACGAAAGTCCGGCACGCGTCGAAAAGACCAGGACCTATACCCTGCGCCCTGGCGATGCGCATACCTATGCCACCGGCGCCATTCACGCGCCCATCCGCTACGGGGCGACGCGCCTTTTGCGGATCGAAGGGACAAACACCGACAGGGTCCAACGCACGCCGATGGTTGCGGCGGACTGACATGAACCGGAAATCAGGGGAATGACCGTGATCCAAGGACTTCACCACAACGCGTACCGTTGCCGCGATGCCGAGGAAACCCGAGCCTTCTACGAGGATTTCCTGGGCCTGAAACTGGTCCATGCGTTCGAAATTCACGAAACGAAAACCGGCCGGGACACCCGCGTCTTGCACCTGTTCTTCCAGATGGACGACGGGTCCTGCCTTGCTTTTTTCGAAGCGCCGGACAATCCGTTCGAATTCAAGAAGCAGCATGATTATGACCTGCATATCGCGCTTCAGGTCACCCGCGACGACATGATGGCAATGTTCGAAAAGGGAAAGGCCGCGGGCATCGAAACACGCGGCGTCGCCAACCATCATTTCATTGAATCGATCTATTTCCGCGACCCGAACGGCTATGTCATCGAACTGACGGCGCCGACGCCGGAGGCACCGGACATCCTGGCGAAGGCAAAGGGGGAAGCGCGCGGCGTCGTCGACAACTGGCAGGCAACGAAACCGTCGGCGGTTTGAACCCGACCCTTATTGGCTGGTTATCCGCCCGGCACCGCATCCCCGGAAAAGAATGCCTGAAATGCCTTCGCTCGCGCGTCGGGGGAACTTGCCTTTTCGAAATGCCGCAACAAGTCGGACATGCTCACGACGCCTTGTATTCGGCCGTCTTCGGCAACGGGCATGTGGCGAAATTTTCCTTTGGTCATGCGATCGAACACCTGATGGGGATCGTCATTCCGCGAACAGGTCTGGACCGACCGCGTTGCAATTCCGGAAACGGACCGCGAATCGAACCCATCGTTGCCTGCGGCGACATCACGCACGATATCGCGTTCAGAAATAACGCCGTGCAAACTGCCATCCGAATTCAAGATCAGCAGAAAGCCAATCCTCCTGTCCGCCATGATCTTGGCCGCAGCAGCGATGGAGGTATCCGGCTCTACGGAGAGTGGGTCCGAGTGATTTTCCAATATTTCAGAAAGGCTCATTAAATTCCCCTTTCGGCAACTGGCCCCGCCGCTGGAAAGCCTAGATGAAAAGAAGCGTCCGTCGCAAGGCGGCAGTTTGCGGTCAGCTGTTGCGGTGTGCGTTGTGGCGTCCGGCGACCGCCGGGCCCATCGACGGGACCGGCACCAGCCGCGGGCGGAACGCCAGCCTGCGGGCCGGGGTTCCGGCATAGACCTGTTTCTGTGCTTCCACGAACAGGGCGCCACCCAGGCGCGGAACCCAGCGGCGGCCCAGCCGTTCCAGTGTCGGCGCCATGCGCAGGATCAGTTCCGATTCGCTGGGCGGCATGTAAAGGCCGCGCGTGATCGATACCGGTTCGAACAGCGCATCCTTCAGCAGTTTTTCCATCTGCGCCTTGCTGAACGGTTTGCCGTGACCGAACGGCGTGCGTTCCGTGCGCGACCAGATCCCGCGGCGCGCCGGCACGACCGCCAGCAGAAGCCCGTGCCCGCTCAACACCCGCCAGCATTCGCGCATCATCGCGCGCAGATGTTCGGCATTTTCGACCGCATGGACCAGAAGCAGCCGATCCACCGACATGTCCTCCAGCGGCAGCGACACCTCATCCGTCAGGGCGACCCGGCTGGGTGCGCCGCGCGGCCAGTGGGTCACCCCCTGATGGGCCGGCATCAGCGCGACGACGCGGGCCGCCTCGTCGGTGAACTGGTCCAGGTACGGCGTCGCATAACCGATTCCCACCACGGTCAGGCCATGGGCGTTCGGCCAGTGCCGACGGATTTCCGTACGCACATAGTCCCGCGCCGTCTGCCCCAGGCGGCCACGGTAGAACCGGTTGAAATCGACGACATCGCTCCACATGGCGGCAATTCTAGCATGCGCGCGGCGACAACGCATGCCTTGCCGAACGGGACCAATGACCCTAGTTCTAGGGTCAGCAAGTTTTTCCGCTGACAAGTAAGGTGGGGCCCGTGCTCGACATCCGGCAAATTCCCGTGCTCAACGACAATTATGTCTATCTGGTGCGCGAAACCGTCTCCGGCGCGACCGCCGTGGTCGACCCTGCGGTCGCAAAACCGATCCTTCAGGAAGCGGACCGGCTGGGTTGGAAGATCACCCATATCCTGAACACCCACCATCACGGCGACCATGTCGGCGGCAACCGGGAAATCCAGGCGGCGACCGAGTGCGAAATTGTCGGTCCGCGCGCCGACCGGGCACGCATTCCCGGTATCCAGACCGAAGTGGGCGACGGTGACAGCTATCAATTCGGCGACGCGGCCGCCACGGTCTTCGATGTGCCGGGCCACACCCGCGGGCACATCGCCTATTGGTTCGCCGACGATGATGCGCTGTTCTGCGGCGACACACTGTTCGCATTGGGCTGCGGGCGGGTGTTCGAAGGAACCCATCCCCAGATGTGGGCCAGCCTCAGGAAACTGCGCGACCTGCCCGACAGCACGCGGGTTTTCTGCGCCCATGAATATACGCAGGCCAACGCCCGTTTCGCACTGAGCGTCGAAGGCGGCAACCCGGATCTGGTCGCCCGGGCGCGCGAAATCGACGAAGCCCGCGCCCGGAACGAACCGACCGTGCCGTCGCTTCTGGGGACGGAAAAGCGCACGAACCCGTTCCTGCGTGCGGATGTGCCGGATCTGGCTGCGTCGCTGGGGCTTCCGGGCGCCGATCCGGACGCCGTTTTTTCCGAGGTCCGGACGCGCAAAGATAATTTCTAAGACGCGATTTCTGGGCTAGCGTTTTTTGGTCCGTGACGTCATGAGCAAAGGATTGATGGCGATGCGCCTGCTTTTTAACGATGCTTCCCCCTATGCCCGGAAATGCGCCGTGGTCGCCCATGAAAAAGGGCTGGCCGATCAGGTCGAAATCGACCGGATCATGATCTACGAACGCGAAATCCGGGACAAGAACCCGCTGAACAAGATTCCCTGTCTGATCCTGGACGACGATACCGGCCTGTTCGACAGTTTCGTCATCTGCGACTATCTGGACCGGATCGGGACCGGCCCGAAACTGATTCCTGCGGACGGTGAGGCACGCACCAGGGTCCTGCGCACCCATGCGATCGGCCAGGGGCTGACGGATGCGGCACTGATCCTGCGCACGCAGGTCATGCGCGACGCAAAGCTGGATACCCCCCTGCCGAAAGACTGGTACATCGAACGCCAGTGGGATGCGATCAAGGCAAGCTGCAAGACGGTGGACAAGGAAATCGCCTCCCTTCACGGCGATATCGACCTGGGTCAGATTTCGATTGCCACGGGGCTTGGCTATCTGGACCTGCGGTTCCCGGATTCCGCCTGGCGTCAGCACGCCCCCAAACTGGCGGACTGGTACACGGAATTCGTCAAACGCCCGTCGATGCAGGCGACCGCGCCGCAGGGGTGACATGCCGGACCTGAGCGCGCGCGACCTGATCGACAGGCTGGGCCTTCAGCCGCATCCGGAAGGCGGCTGGTTCGTCGAAACCTACCGCCATATACCGGACGGCGGTGGGCGCGGCGCGTCGACCGCGATCTATTACCTGTTGGAAGCGGGCGATTGTTCGGCCTGGCACCGGGTCACGGACGCGGATGAAATCTGGCACTGGTATGCGGGCGGCCCGCTGGCGCTGACGATTTCACCCAATGGCCATGATGCGGTCGCGCATCGGCTGGGCCCCGACATCGCCACCGGCCAGCGCCCGCAGGTCGTCGTCCCGGCAAACCATTGGCAGACAGCAGAAAGCCTGGGGCACTGGACCCTGGTCGGATGCACCGTCGCACCGGCTTTCCAGTTCGAAAGTTTCGAAATGGCGCCACCGGACTGGCGGCCGACCCGGCGCGGCGGCGGCACACCATGAACTATCAGGAAATCGCGGCGGCGCTGGGCGAATTCGGGCTGTTGGCGCGCGGCGCCTTTCACCCGACGGTGGATGACATGGCGCCCGCTTCGGCCCGCACGGTTATACTGGTCGGCAATGCGGGCCCTGAATTCTGGGCGCGGTTCGAAGCCGACCGCAGGGACGAACCGAACCCGCTTGATGCCTGGACCAAACGCACGGTCGACAGGATTGCCGGTCAGGTCCGGGGTTGGGGCGTCTACCCGTCCGACGGGCCGCCGTACTTTCCCTTTCAGCGCTGGGCACAGAAGGTGGACGCTGTCTTTCCGTCCCCCATCGGCCTGTTGATTCATCCTCTACACGGGCTGTGGCACGCCTATCGGGCGGCGATCTGCCTGCATCAGGCGATCCCCGTCCCGGCGCGCGAGGGACTGCCGAATCCCTGCCTGACCTGTGCGGACAAGCCGTGCCTGACCACCTGTCCGGCCGGTGCCTTTACCGAAGACGGGTATGATGTCCCGGCCTGTGCCGCGCACCTGCGCAGGCCGGACGGCGCGGATTGCCTGTCGGACGGGTGCCGGGCGCGGCGCGCCTGTCCGGTCGCGGGGCCGCACCTGTACGCGCCCGGTCAGGCGGCGTTTCACATGAAGGCGTTTCTGGACGCGCGGGACTGACGCCTATTTCATCGCCGCCTTGCGCTTGCGTTCGCGTTCCTTCTGGATCGTATAGACCGTTGCCGCCAGCACCGTCACCAGCACGAACAGAACGCCGATCACGTTGATGACCGGCGACAGGCCGAAACGGAAGCGCGAGCCGATTTCCGTCACCAGCGTCCAGTCCCCGCCAATGGCGAATACCGTGGTGTTGTAGTTTTCGATCGACTGAAGGAAGGCGATGACCGCCGCGGTAACGATGGTCGGCGCCAGGAACGGCAGCGTGATCCGCCGGAACATGAAAAAGCTGGATGCGCCCAGGTCCAGCGCCGCTTCTTCCAGCACGCGGTCCTGACGCTGAAGGCGCGCCATGAACAACAGCATGGAATAGGACGCAATGAAGCTTGCCTGTGCCAGCACCGTCAGAAGCAGACCGCCCGGCACGCTGAACCGTCCCCAGAAGATCAGGGTCGAAATCCCAAGGATGATCCCCGGCATCAGAAGCGGCGACACCAGGATTGCGTACAGAATGTTGTTATAGCGGCTTTGCAGCCGGGTCAGGATGAACGCCCCCGACAGGCCCAGCGGCAGGGAAATGACAATCACGCCCACCGCGACAATCAGCGAATTCACGATCCCTTGCAGGATGCGCTGGTCTTCGGCCAGTTCGCCGAACCATTGCAGTGTCCAGCCCCGCCATTGCGTGATCGACGGATAGTCATAGGCATTGAACGCCGCCAGCGACATGACCAGAAGCGGCGCGAACAGATAGATGAAGAAAACGCCGATATAGACCTTCAGGATCACGTCGGACCAGGCGATGCCGCCGCTGCGCCGGGCCGCGGCCGCCGGGGCCGTGCCGTTGGAGGTACCGTTGGAAGCAATTGCCGTCATGGTTCCGCGCCCCCTATTTCGCGATGTCGCGGATGCCGACCCGGAAGACCCGCATCATGATCAGGATGAACACCAGACAGACCAGCACCAGGCTGAAGGAATAGGCCGCCCCCACATTCCAGTTCTGGCTTTCGAAGAACTGCCGGTAGATCAGTTGCGAGAACCAGTCGCCGGACCGTCCCCGCGTCATGATCTGCGGCACGGAATAGGACCCGACCGACAGCATGAAGGTCATGATGCACCCGACCGCGATTCCCGGCTTGGCGTGGGGAATGACAACCTTCCAATGGGTGCGGATCGTCCCCGCGCCCAGATCCTGCGCCGCTTCCAGCTGGTTCTTGTCCAGCGTGTCGACGGTGTTGTAGATCGGGAAGACCATGAACAGAACATAGGCGTATATCAGCGCCACGAAGACGGACCCCGAATATTCCAGGAACGGAACCCAGGTGCGGTCTTCGAAACTGACCATGCCCAGCCAGGCCAGAACCGAATTGATGACGCCCTGATAGTCCAGGATCATCAGCCAGGCATAAACGCGCAGAAGTTCGTTGATCGCATAGGGGACGATCAACCCCAGAAGAAGCAGTGCCGCGCGCTGCGGTGTGGCCAGTTTCGCGATCGTAAAGGCGATGGGATAGCACACGATCAACGCCAAAACCGTCACGCACAGCGAATACAGGATGCTTTTTACAAAGATCGTGAAATGCAGCGATGACATTTTCGTGTAATTCGCGAACCCATAGACCCGGGGCGGGTCCGTTTCCTGGGCTTCCAGTTCGGCGATCGTCGTGGTCAGCGTGTCGATCTGTTCCTGGATCGCGGGCTTTTCGTCATCGCCTGCATTGTTCAAATCATATTCCAGCAGCCCCAGGTCCGAATAGGCCCGGTCGATGCGCATGCCCAGCTGGTCGTCCCGGTCGATCAGCCACAGGGAATTTTCGACCATGAAGGCCTGCGGCAGAATAATCAGGACCAGCATCCAGAATGCCGTCAGGGCGACAAAAAGGGTGGTCAGCCCCTTTCCATAGCTGCGCAGAAGTTCATTCATCGTTGACCTCGCCCGCGCGCATGACGACCGCATCGGACGCGTTGAACCCGACCCGGGCCGCGCCGGTCAGGTCGCCATGCTGGCCCAGGTTTGCCTGATGGACGATGAAGTCGCCGTGGTTGGCCTTGAAAAACAGGTTCACATAGGCGCCTTCCAGATCGCGGCGTTCGAAATTCGCGTCGAACGCGTTATCCAATGCGACCCCGTTTACGACCTGGCTTCGTTCGGGCCGCACGAACAGCATCGCGCGTTCGCCGGACGACAACTTGTCCTGATTGATCCCGCGCAGGGGGCCATAGGGCGTTTCGATGACCGCGAAATCGCTGTCTGCCTTCGCGACCTTGCCTTCCAGCACGTTGTTTTCACCGACGAAGGTGGCGACGAACGGCGTCCTGGGGTTGGCATAGATGCGGTCGACGGTGTCGACCTGTTCGACAACACCCGCCTTCATCACGGCGATACGGTCGGACATGGTCAGTGCCTCCCCCTGATCGTGTGTGATGAAGATGAAGGTGACGCCCGTCTTGCGCTGGATGGCCTTCAGTTCCGCGCGCATATACTGGCGCAGTTTCAGGTCCAGCGCCGACAGCGGTTCGTCCAGCAACAGGACCGCCGGTTCCACCGCCAGTGCGCGGGCAATGGCGACACGCTGTTTCTGGCCGCCGGACAGTTCGTTGGGGGATTTTTCCTCATGCCCCTGAAGGCCGACCAGCGCCAGAAGCTCGAACGCCTTCTCCCGGCGGGTCTTCAGGTCGATGCCGCGCGCTTCCAGGCCGAAGGCGACATTTTCCCAATTACTCATCAACGGGAAAAGTGCCAGATTCTGGAAAATCAGCGCCGTCGGGCGCTTCGCCGGGCCCAGGCCGCGCATATTGTCGTCGCCGATGAAGACATTGCCTTGCGTCGGTTCGATGAAACCGGACACCATGCGCAGGATCGTCGTCTTCCCGCAGCCCGACGGTCCCAGAACGGAAAAGAACTCGCCCGCGTTGATCTTCAGACTGGTCTTGTGAACGGCGGTGAAATCGCCGAAGCGCATCACCGTATCTTCAAGGCGCACATCCTTCCCGCGCATGACATCCCCTCCTGTCGTTACGGCCGGAAACTTTGCGATTTGCCGGGACCGGTCGTTCCAACCCCTGGAGCGTGGCCCCAAAAGCGGTTCGGGCGGCGCCTTGTTCGACACCGCCCGATCCGGACTTCCAGGAATTAGGCGTTGGTGATCCGTTCCACATATTCCTGACGCAGCGGCGCGAAGTACGGCGTATCCGCCTGCCACCACCAGAGGTTCGCCAGAGCCTCTTCGGTATAGACTTCGTTGAACTGCGCCTTGTAGTCGTCA
Organism: Alphaproteobacteria bacterium; assembly: GCA_040222995.1. GTDB lineage: Bacteria > Pseudomonadota > Alphaproteobacteria > UBA8366 > Aestuariispiraceae > JAVKBW01. The sequence continues at coordinate 54,906 of JAVKBW010000039.1, forward strand.
CCGGCATATTCGGCCGCGCCGACGACCGCGGAATTGTAGCCGGTGTTGGCGGCGAACATGCCCGCCATTTCCGGATCCAGCATCGCGTTGATGAAGGCATAGGCCTGGTCGACATTGGCCGCGCCGGACGTGACGCCCATGGAATCCATCCAGGTGATGCCGCCTTCGACCGGCATGCGATACTTGTAGTTGGCATTTTCGCGGTTCAGCAGCAGACCCGTGGTGTCCCAGGTCTGGCCGATCGTGGCGCCCGCGTCGGTGAAGGCCGCGGTGGCTTCGGTTGCGTTGTTCCAGAAGGCGGCGATGTTATCCTTGCGCTCCAGGATGAAATTCGTGCACGCGTCCCAGATGCGGCGCGCGTCGTCTTCGGAACGATAGATGTCCAGCGCCCGGTTGGACGGCACTTCGCCCGTGGCATCCAGATAGATGGCGACGCCCATGATGACCGACTTCTGACGGAAGGCGGCGGCACCGGCGGCTTCCGGCGTCCACAGGGACCCGAAGGAAACCTCGTCGCGGTCCATCGGCCAGACGCTGCTGTCATAGGTGATCGCCTCGGTCCCCCAATCGAACGGCAGCAGGTAACGCTTGCCGCGATAGGTGGCGCCCAGATTGATGGAATCGCGCACCATGGACGGGATGATGTTGTCCATGTTGACGCGGTTTTCGTCCAGCGGCGCAAGCAGGTCGTTCGGATAGTAGTTCGGGCCGTTCGTGACCGACGGGAAAATCACGTCGAAACCCGTACCGCCGGCGGCCAGCAGCTTGTTTTCGGCTTCGTCGTTGGACCCGAAGGTGGACAGGTTGACCGTGATGCCGGTGTCGGCTTCGAACTTTTCGATCATGTTGTCCTGGACGTAGTCGCCCCAGGCGAAGACATCGACCTGACCGGACGACGCCAGCGCATCATGGGCTTTCAGAATGGCCGGTGCAGCGATGACGGCTGCGGTTCCCTGCAAAACGGCGCGACGGGTAAATGACATGGGGACCCCCTTTGATGTCCATTGATATGGAATTATGACGCGAACGAAGGCTTTCGCTGCGCGAGGGGTTTCCATTACTCCCGCGACTTGAACGATCCGTGACCGATGCGTTGCAGAATCTTTAACTTCGGTTGACAGAATGATGACCGGCCCGGCGCAAAACCCACGGGCCGGGGATTTGCCTTTTCCGGCCAATCCGCTAGATAGCGGGTCATGACGGACGGCACACACCCGCATCACGACCATCAGGCACCGCCCGCCGCGACGTGGCTCGGCTATGGCGGCCTTGTTCCCTTTTTCCTTCCGGCCATCGGGCTGTGGCAGCCGGCGCTGGCGGAATTTCAGGAACTTCTGTTCGCGGTGCAATTCGCCTATGCCGCGATCATCCTGTCCTTTCTGGGGGCGGTGCATTGGGGCCGGGCGCTGGCGGGCGACCCGTCGTCGGCACAACCGACCGGCCGGTTGGTCTGGTCCGTAACGCCGGCCCTGTTCGGCTGGGTGCTTCTGATCGTACCCATCGTGCTGCCGGACCCGCGGCTGATCAGTTTCGGTTTCGCGCTGACCTTTACCGTCGCCTATATCGTCGACCTTCGCGCCGTGCGTGCCGGGCACTTCCCGGCCTGGTACGGGACATTGCGCAAGCGTCTGACGACCGGGGTATTGGCGTCCTTCATCCTGTCGCTCACCGCCGGGACGATGCTGATCGGCGGCTAGCTTTCGGCCTGTTTCGCCAGTTGCTGTTCGCGCCTTGCGACATAGATCGCGGAACCGGCAATGACCGCCGCGCCGATCCAGGTATAGGCGTCCGACAGATGCCCGAACGCGAAATAGCCGATCAGCGCCGCGAACGGCAGACGCGCATAGTCGAACGGCATCACCAGTGACGCATCGGCGGCGGAAAAGGCCCGCGTCAGGAAGACATGGCCGACCGCCCCCAACAGGCCGAGGCCGATCCCGATCAGCCAGAATTCAAGGCGCATCGGCACCCAGACGACGATGGCGGGCACCAGCGTCCCGATCGTCAGGCCGATATTCGTCCAGAAGACGATGCGTTCCGACGAATCGGTCCGGGTCAGAAGCTTTATGACCAGCACCGCCATCGCCATGAACAGCGTGGCCGCCACGGCCCAGATCATCCCTTCGGACAGGGGAACATGCCCCGGCCGGACGATGACAAGCACCCCGACGAACCCGATCAGGACCGCCGACCAGCGCCGCAGCCGCACGGTTTCGCGCAGGATCAGCGCACTGCCCACGGTCGCGAACAGGGGCGCGGTGAAGGTGATCGCCGTCATTTCCGCCAACGGCAGTTTCGCCACCGCGATCATGAATATGCACACGCCGACGGCCGACGACAGGCCCCGGAACGCCATCAGCCACGGCCGTTCCGGCTTCATCCAGCCGATCCCGTGCTTCAGGATCGACGGCGCCAGCATCGGCATCATGGCAATGGTCGCGAACAGGCTGCGCAGGAACGCGATCTGAAGCGGGTCCATCCCGTTTTCGGCGGCATATTTGGCAAGCCCGCTCAACGCCGCCAGCAACAGCGCCGCCACCGTCATCAGAACCGCGCCCAGCATCGGCCGATTGACCGGCGGGCGCGACGGCGCATCCGGCGAAAGCGGCTTTGCGGGCGGATGATCGAGTTCGACGATCGGGGGGCTCATGACGGGGCCTGTCTCACATCTTGGCCTGGGGCTGATACACGTGCTAATCCAGTCCCCTAACAAGCCTTACGCAATCCGGATTGCCAAGGGGGTGGCCGGGCCCGACAGCCGTTCCGGCGCCGCACAAGACAAGAACCGCCAAGGGAGTGACCGCGACCATGACCGAACCGCTTTGGACCCCCGACCCGAAGGCCGTGGAAGCCAGCAACATGACCCGGTTCCGCAAATTCTGTGCGGACCGGTCGGGCGCGAACCTGCCGGATTATGATGCGCTGTGGGACTGGTCTGTGACCGAGACGGAGGCATTCTGGGACGCGTTCTGGGATTTCGCCGGAATCAAGGCGGAAACCAGGGGCGCGCGCGTGCTGGCGGACGGCGACCGGATGCCGGGGGCGAAATTCTTCCCCGACGCCAAATTCAATTTCGCGGAAAACCTTCTGTCCCGGCGGGACGATACGGACGCGCTGGTCTTCCGGGCGGAAGACAAGGTCCAGCGCCGCATGACCTGGAACCAGCTTTACGACCTGGTCTCCCGCCTGCGTCAGGCGCTGGCGGCCGCCGGCGTCGGCCCCGGCGACCGGGTCGCGGGTTTCGTCCCCAACATGCCGGAGACGATTGCCGCCATGCTGTCCGCGGCGTCGCTGGGCGCGATCTGGACCAGTTGTTCGCCGGACTTCGGCGTTCAGGGCGTGCTGGACCGGTTCGGCCAGTCGGAACCGAAGGTCCTGTTCACCGCCGACGGTTATTTCTACAACGGCAAGACGGTCGACAGCCTGCCGCGCGTGCATGAATTCATCACCGACCTGCCCAGTGTGCAGAAAATCGTCGTCCTGCCGCTGGTGTCGGACAACCCGGACTGTTCGGACGTCTTAGGCGCGGAAACGCTGTCCGATTTCATCGCGGATTTCGACGCACAGGAAATCGACTTCCCCCAGTTCGACTTCAACATCCCCCTCTACATCATGTATTCGTCGGGCACGACCGGGAAACCGAAATGCATCACCCATGGGGCGGGCGGCACGCTGCTGACGCAGTGGAAGGAACATCTGCTTCACTGCGATGCCGGTCCGGAGGACCGCACCTTCTATTTCACCACCTGCGGCTGGATGATGTGGAACTGGCTGGTCGCGGGTCTGGCCTGCGGGTCGACGCTGATGCTTTATGACGGGTCGCCCTTCGCGCCGTCGGGCAATGTCCTGTTCGACTATGCACGCGATGAGAAATGGACGATCTTCGGCACGTCCGCGAAATGGATCGACGCCTGCGCCAAGGCCGGGCTGAAACCGCGTGAGACCCATGACCTGTCCACCGTGCGGCTGATGTGTTCGACCGGGTCGCCCCTGGTGCCGGAAAGCTTCGACTATGTCTATCGCGACGTGAAACAGGACATCCAGCTGAGTTCCATTTCCGGCGGGACGGACATTCTGGGCTGTTTCATGCTGGGCAACCCGGTGAAGCCCGTCTGGCGCGGGGAAATCCAGTCGCCGGGCCTGGGCATGGCGGTGCGCGTCTTCGACGACAACGGCAACCCCGTCACCGGCGAACAGGGGGAGTTGGTCTGCACCCGTCCCTTCCCGTCCATGCCGCTGGGGTTCTGGGGCGACGATACGGGCGAACGGTACCGCGCCGCCTATTTCGAAAAATACCCCAATGTCTGGACCCACGGCGATTTCATCGCCCAGTCGGAACATCACGGCTTTACCGTCTATGGCCGGTCGGACGCGACACTGAACCCCGGCGGGGTCCGGATCGGCACGGCCGAAATCTACCGTCAGGTGGAGACTTTTCCACAGGTTCTGGAATCAATCGTCATCGGCCAGACATGGGACAATGACACCCGCGTCGTCCTGTTCGTGCGCATGCGCGACGGCGAGGCGCTGGGCGACGACCTGATCGCCGACATCAAGAAACGCATCCGCACCAACTGCACGCCGCGACATGTTCCGGCAAAAGTGATCGCGGTCACCGACATTCCGCGCACCCGGTCCGGCAAGATCACCGAACTGGCGGTGCGCGATGTCGTGCATGGCCGCCCGGTCAAGAATGCGGAGGCATTGGCCAACCCCGAAGCACTGGACCTGTACCGGGACCTGCCGCAGTTGCAGGACTAGCCGGCGGTACCCGCCGCCAGCTTTCGGGCGCGGGCACGGACGGCTGCGCGCGGATGTTCCAGCCCGTCGCGGATCAGGGCATCGGCCGCCGCGCCCGCGCCTGAAAGCGTGACCGCAACCTCCAGCGCATAGGCCGCCACGATGGCGCTGCGGTCACCGGTCATGTCGACGGCCAGCGCATGGATTTCGGCGGCTTTCGGGTGGTCGCGCCCGAACCGGGCCGCAACGCGCAGGAAGTTCTCCCGTGCCTCCCACCCATCGAAGCGGCCGATCTCAGCGATGAAGAAGTCCAGAATTGCGGGCGCGAGGGTCGGTTTCTTAAGTGCCGAATCCTTCAACGCATGGGTCCCGTGGGACACCACGACCGCATCGCCCGCATGACGAACCAACAGGTCGAACAGGTCCGCCGGGTCGATGCCCCCGCCGGCCAGTTCCTGCCCGATGGCCGGGGCCTCCCCCACCGTCTTTCGCGCACCGGCCTTCAGCCGTTGCAGCAGCGTGCCATCGTTCATCCCCGGAATGCCGCCTTCAGCGCCGCCGCCATGGCGTTTGCGGCGGGGTTGTCCTTCATCCCCGCCGAAATGCGCAGGACCAGTGTCGTACCCGGCAGCGGGTCGGGAAAGCCGTCTTCCGCGCCCAGGATCGTCAGCCCGTCATGGACCGTCCCTTCGGCCAGCATGCCGACGGCGATTCCGGCATCCAGGGCGGCGACGACGCCTTCGGCGCTTTCGCTGGAATAGACCACGCGATAGGGCCTGCGCATCCGCGCCAGATAGGTCAGCGCCGCGTCCCGCCACCAGCAGTCCCGGTCGAACAGCGCGACCGGCAACGGGTCGCGCCGCCAGCCCGTGTTGCGCCGGGACGCCGCCCAATGCACCGGTTCGCGCATCAGCACATCCCCATCGTCGGGGACGCGTTCGGCGTCATAGACGGCGATGTCCAGCGCGCCTGAATCCAGTGCCGCGGAAAAGCCGCTGCTCATGGCACAACTGACGGCGATTTCGGTCAGCGGATGCGCGGCCGCGAATTCACCGACCACGCGGGACAGGACGCCATGGCGGATTTCATCCGGTATCCCGACCTTCAGGCGCCCCGCCAGACCCGCCCCCGAAAGCTCGCTCAACGCCCGGTCCAGGTCGCCCACCACCTGACGCGCGACCGTTTCCAGCCGTTCGCCCGCGGACGACAGGCGCACGCCCCGCCCGTGACGGTCGAACACCGGCTGGCCGATCAGGTCTTCCAGCTGCTTGATCTGCAGGCTTGCCGCCGACTGGGTGCGGAAAATCCGCCGGGCGCCGCCGGTGATGCTGCCGCTGTCGGCCACCGCCAGAAAGGTGCGCAACAGGTCGCTGTCCAGATTCCGGGTCGACAACCCATCAACCATACCAATACCTCATATTAATATTACAAGCTTTATAAATACCTTTTTCGCCCCCAGACTCAAGCACAGGAAGAAACGACCGACGGCGGAACCACCCGATGATCCGAAGCCTGCGCGCGCTTGCGCCCATCTTCACATGGCAAAATACCCTGCGCGTGGCGGGCGCGAGCACGGCCCTGGCCGCCGCCTTCTATCCCCGCGCGGCATGGGACACCGCGGTCTTCGTCTTTGACGCGCTGGTGTCGGTCGCGCCGCTGGTCATCCCCGGCATCCTGATTGCCGCCTGGGTCATGGCCAGCGGGGCCGGCGGGCGCATTTCCGCCGCGTTCGGCGGCCATGCGGTAAAGGCGGTGTTGATCGCGTCGGCGGTCGGCGCGGTGACCCCGGTCTGCGGCGTTACCGTCCTGCCGCTGATGGTGGGACTGCTGGCGGCGGGTGTGCCGTTGGCCCCGGTCATGGCCTTCTGGCTGTCGTCGCCCGTCACCGACCCGGCCATGCTGGCGACGACGGCAGCGACGCTTGGCTGGTCCTTTGCCGTCGGAAAGACGGCGGCCGCGTTCGGCATCGGCCTTCTGGGCGGGGTCGCAACCGGCCTGTTCACCGGACGGCCCTGGATCGCAAGCCCCCTGCGGGACAACGGAATCGTGCGCGGGCTGGACGGCAGCAGCGGACCAGGCGGCAACGGACCAGGGGGCAACGGACCAGGCGGCGAATGCGACCGGAACGGTGCGTGCGGTCCGGCGGCGTTTGTCGCCGCGCCCTGGCGGGACGCCGAACGCCGGCGCCTGTTTGCCGGCCAGACTTGGGCGACGACGCGCCTGATCCTGATCTGTCTGATCCCGGCCTTCGCGGCGGAACATCTGCTGCATGCGGTCCTGGACCCCGGCGCGCTTGCGGGTCTGGTGGGCGAAGATGTCTGGTGGGCGGTCCCGCTGACGGTGCTGGTCGGCGCACCCGCCTATCTGGACGGCTATGCGGCCCTGCCGCTGACCCGCGGGTTGATGGACCACGGCATGTCCCCCGGCGCGGCGATGGCCTTCCTTGTCTCAGGCGGGGTCGTCAGTATCTGGGGCGCAATGGCGATCCTGCCGGTTCTGCGACTGAAACCGTTCACGCTCTATTTACTGCTGGCGGTCGCCGGATCCATGGCCGCGGGCTGGGTCTATGGCGCGATGGTGTGATAGACTGGTTTGCGAACCGGACGGAAAGGCCAAGCCCATGACCCGCAGAGACGCAATTCGATTTGCCGCGCTGATCCCGTTGGCCGCCCTGCTGGCCGCGTGCAAGAAGCGTGACGGGGACGAACCCCCGGCGGAGGAGGAAAATTCCATCCTGCGCACCGAAGGGTATTAGGACACCCGCCCGGGACCGGTGCGCGCCGAGCCCCGGCATATTCCGCACAGCCAATCCGGGCAAATCCCACTTAACCAAATCTTAGGGGCCGGTGCCTATGATGGATGGTACAGGGTGCGCCCTGTCGGCCGTGCATCGGAAGGGCGGCCGATCGCCTTTTCACGGGAACGGTGACGGATGGAAGACTGGGTTGAACCGACGAAAGATGAGATCGACCAGGTGGCCGGCCTTGTCCGGTCAAACCGTTGGCAGAACGCCTTCAGCCACGGCGTCGATGACATCAGTTTTCTGGATGACGGGTTCGTGTCGGAAATCCCGGCGCACCAGACGATACTGGATTACTGGACCGCACAGAAGGCGACCCGTCCGGACGGTCTTTTCACCGTGAAGATGGTGAACCCGACGGAGATTCCGTCGATCCTGTCGAATGTGATGCTTCTGGACATCGTCGATGACGGGTTCGACGCCAGGTACCGGGTCTACGGCACCGGCATCGTATCGAAGGTCGGCAAGGACTGGAGCGGCAAGCTCGTATCCGAGATGAACCGGTCGGTCCGGTCCAACCAGGCGCTTTTCTATCGCGGCTGCTATCGTGCGGTTTTCCTGGAAAACAGGGCGATGTTCACAAAGCATCAGGCGATCAGCTGGCTGGACGCGAACACCTGGCAGCGCCTGATCCTTCCGGTCTACACCGAATGCGGCGGCACGATGGCAAGGTTCCTTGTCTGCAACATCGCAGAGAAGGGCCGCGCGCTCAGCGCCCACGAATGGACGGTCATGAACCAGACCCGCTATGACTAGCTAGTTAATGCGGGCGAAATGGTAATTCTGTCCTTCAGGCAGTACAGATTTAGAGACTCACATCCGGAATCGGTTTCGCAAAGTCAGGCCAAAAAGGAAAATTAGGACAACGCCAAGAAGACTCTCTAATACAGATAGCCAGTGGATAATCTCGGGATACTCCGAAGAAGAAAACATTTCATTTAGTGCAACTGAACGAATTTCGCGGGTATAAGGAAGAAAGGTAAATATATTAGATAGCGAAAGCCGCATTGATCCCCAAACATCAGGCCTGTCAGCTATTCTATTGAAGACAAAGGCGAATAGAACAAAGAGGAATAGAAGCCAATAAAATGGCCTAGATGCGCAATAGCCATACCCGGACGAAACCTCGTAGAGGAAATTTGCCACGGCACCAAACAAATCGGTTTCGTTACCTCGCTTAGCGCGAAGCTCCATGGCGAAAAAGTTTATCTCCTGTTCATGATCATTCGCGGATTTTGCGATCTCTTTCAGTTTCCGCACCCTTTCGATAGTGTCTCTCGGGTAGACGTAAAAAAGTGGAAACATCGCTCCAGTGTGAAATGGCCGGAGCGCAATATTTAGCCCTTCTACCGTGTAACTCGGATTAAAAGCCGCGCCTCGAAAATCTGGCGGACGGGAAAACTTTGAACCATAAAATTCTGCCCCTTCGCTAAACACGCAATGCCGAAAGGACACATCTATCGCATTTCCCGCCTCACCAAGAAAATTGCAATCCACAAATTTTGTGGTTCTCGCAAATTTCGTTCGAGAGAAGGCCACATCATCTTTGAATTTCGAGGAAGCACATTCTAACTGTAGTTCTAGGCCATTGTTTTCAAATTTCGTTACCCCAAGAAATTCGCAGTTAACTATTGATATTTTGCTCTTCCCTGTACCACTAAAACGAAGGTGCGAATCCTGACCTACTTTTGTGTCGCAGATTCCAAGGCCCCGTGTGTCATTTCCGCTAACGTCCAAATCTCCGGCACAATCAACCGTTATAATAGTATCCGCAGACTGTTTTGGTATTTTAATAATTGCCGACCCATCAACTTTCCAAATCTCGAATAATGCCTTCTGAACACCATTTTCCAAAGTCAGAAATAAATCTCCACCAATTTTTCCGATAGAAACGTTAATCTTTTTCTGATCTTGGTTATTAGGACTAAACACAAAATTTCTGATTGTTTCCGTTTCCGAAAAATCAATATTTCCTATTAGTATACAATCTTTTTCTAAAACCAAGTCTCCATTTACTTTTATTTTTGAGAAGTCTGTACCATGAACAAATCTTCCGACCAATTTTGTTGATGGGATAAAAGGGAGCGATCTCAGAATTTTTATTGCACCTTCATTGCAATGTTCTGGCATTAGAACCAGATTGTTTCCTGAATTCTTTTCACACCAAGAAATGTAATCTTGAGGGGAAAGCCCCGATGCTCTTATCAAATCAGCGAATTGGATGTTTGCCATGAATCGACCTGTTGAAGGATTGTAATACTGGAGAACCATATCATAGCGGTTACAGTATATGAATTTTCAATCTTTCGTTGGTCTCTTTTTCAGTTTCATTCAGGCAAACAAGTTTGTCCCCGTTGCCGGTAGTTCACGACTAACGGACACACATTCTCATTATTTTGATGTGTTGGTGGCGAAACCTCAGCCGGTCAGCCGGCCACTGCGGAAATCGTCGACCGCCTGCATCAATTCATCCCGCGTGTTCATGACGAACGGGCCGTACCGGGCGACGGGTTCGGCGATGGGCTTGCCTTCGCCATAGATGAAGGCCGCGCCGTCCTGCCCGACCGTCAGCGTCAGGTCCCCGCCGCCGTTGAGTTCCGCCAGCGACGGGGCGGTCACCGTCACATCGCGCCCCAGGTTGTCCGTGCCGATGACGGCCCCTTCATAGACGGCGATGAAGGCATTGTGGTCCGCAGGCGCCGTCAGCGGGACGGTGGCACCCGCATCCGCGTCGATGCGGATCAGGCGGATCGGCGTGCGGGTCCGCGCCGGGCCGCTGGTGCCGTCATAGTCGCCCGCGATGGGGCGGACGGTGAACCCGTCCTTTGCCAGTTCGGGGATCGTGTCCGCCGTGATGTCCTGATAACCGGCGGGTGCCATCTTGTCGTGGGACGGCAGGTTCACCCACAGCTGAAACCCGCGCATGCGGCCTTCGATCTGTTCCGGCATTTCCGAATGGATGATCCCGCGCCCGGCGGTCATCCACTGCACATCGCCGGGGCCGATGATCCCTTCGCCGCCGGTCGAATCGCGGTGACGCAGGCGCCCGTCCAGCATCAGCGTCACGGTTTCGAACCCGCGGTGCGGATGGTCCGGGAAGCCGCCGATATAGGCGTCCGGGTCGTCATTGTCGAACCGGTCCAGCATCAGGAACGGGTCGATCATGTCGCATTGGGGCGTGCCGATCATGCGCGTCAGGCGCACGCCGTCCCCGTCGGAAGTTTCCATGCCCAGAATGGTGCGGGTGATGTGCATTGCCGTGTCGCCTTTGATTAATTCCCCGGGGTCATTGCCCCGTCATAATCCATGAATATAAGGTCCGGTCGGGCCGAAGCCAGCGCATTCAGGGGAAACGGACTGTTGCCGCCGCAGGATACAATCAACATCACTTTTCGATGCCCGCCCGAATGGGAAGACATCCTGCCGAAACCCGTGGCCGGACGCGACGCCCTGCCGGACTGGCTGAAGGCGATGCCGGCGACCGCCTTTTCCGGCGCGCTGGACCTAAACGTGCGCACGGTAAAGCAATGCCCGCCCTTCATCGATGCCATGGGCGGGGGCTGGGTCATGCCGCTTCTGTGCGATGTGACGGTGGGTGCCGGGCTGACATTCGAATGGGACTGGGACCTGCCGCCGGCGACGCTGGACCGGCTGACGCGGTCCCCCATCTCCACCCATGTGTCGGCACAGATCCAGGGCGCGCCGTTCGCCGAACCGGGCCTGTCCGCCATCAAGTTCAACAACGCCTGGACGATTGAGGTGCCGGACGGCTGGTCGGTTCTGGTGACGCACCCGGCGAACCGCGATGACCTGCCCTTCCGGACGCTGTCGGGCCTGGTCGATTGCGACGCGTTCAGCCACGGGTTCGTGCATTTCCCGGCGCTGTGGACCGACCCGGACTGGACCGGGACCCTGACGGCGGGAACGCCCGTCGCCCAGATCTGGCCCGTGCCGCGCGGCAGCACCGCCGCGTTTGAAACACTGACGGGCGACCACGCGGCAAAGGTCGAAGAAACGCTGGACCTGATCGGCGACGAACGCGGCGGATACCGCAAGAATTTCCGGGCCCGGCCCGACGGATAGGGGTCAGGCCGGCACCGCGTCTTCGGCATATTGCGCCAGGAATTCGGCCGAAGGCGGGATCGGTTTGATGACGTCGATCAGCACGCCGTTCGGGTCCTGCGTGATGAAGTGACGCTGGCCGAACGGTTCGTCCCGCAATGCCAGCAGGATCGGCAGGCCGCCCCGTTCCGCCATTTCATATTCGCGGTCCACGTCTTCCACTTCGAAATTCAGGATCAGGCCCGCCGTGCGCCCGCGCCCCGCCGCGGGGATCGTCTCGTGCGTGCCGTTCAGGATCGCCAGATTGACACTTTCATCCTCCGCCGATTGCAGATGGACGTACCAGTCCGCCTCGAACGCGGGGCGGAACCGGAAATGGTCCTGATAGAACCGCGACGTCCCTGTCACATCGTCGGTCAGGATCACGGGATAATATTGGGTGCAGCGCATGACTGATGTCCTTTCTCGCTTGCCGGGCTTCATAAATATACATACAGTTTGTATGTAAATGAACCATAAACATACAGGCTGCATGTATGCAACAGGAAAATCACCCCTCCCCTTCATCCTCGGACCCCACGCCCCGGCGGCGGTCCAATCGCGACCGGTCGGAAGAAACCCGCACCCGCCTGATAGACGCGGCGCGGGCGCTGTTTGTCGACCAGGGTTATGCGGAAACCGGCACGCCCGACATCGTCAAACGGGCGGATGTGACGCGCGGCGCGCTGTACCATCATTTCACGGACAAGGCGGACCTGTTCCGCGCGGTGGTGACACGCGAGGCCGAAGCCGTCGCCGCGGACATCGACGCATCCACCGGGGAGGAGGAGAACGTGATCGTCGCCCTGTCGAAAGGGGCGGAAGCCTACTTCACCGCGATGCGGCGGCCCGGTCGGTGCCGCCTGCTGCTGATCGACGGGCCGGCCGTTCTGGGACTGGACGAAATGGCGCGGATCGACCGGGAAACCGGCGGCGGCAGCCTGCGCGACGGCCTGGCGGCGGCGGCCGATATCCTGGACCGGCCGGACCTTCCCATCGACGCGCTGGCGGACACGCTTTCGGCCGCGTTCGACCGGGCGGCGCTGGCAATTGCCGACGGGGCCGACCCGGACCCGTATGTCCGCGCGACGCAGGCGATGCTGCTGGGGATCTTCGAATAGCCGGCGAAACCTCTAATTCCGCGGGTCCGGCAGGGTGAAGGCAACGGTCGTGCCTTCGCCCACCGCGCTGGTGATCCGGAAATCCCCTTCATGCAGGGTCACCAGCGAGCGCGCGATCGACAGGCCCAGACCCCAGCCTTCGTGCGCCCGGTGGGGGTCCGTCTCACCGCGGATGAAGGGTTCCAGCACATCATGCAGCCGGTCTGCGGGGATGCCCTTTCCGGTATCGATCACACGGATTTCGGTCGCGCCATCGACCGCCGATGCTTCGATCCGGATCGACCCGCCGGACGGCGTGTATTTCACCGAATTCGAAAGTAGGTTCAAAAGGACCTGCTGGACCGCGCGCCTGTCGCCGAACGCCTGCGGCAGTTGAACCGGAATGGCGGTCGTGATGGTCAGGCCCGACTCGTCCGCGCGATGCTTCAGCATGGCGACACAGTCGCCCACCGCGCCGGCCAGGTCGAACTTCTCCAGCGTCAGGGACTTCTTGCCTTCTTCGATTTCGGCGACATCCAGGATGTCTTCCACCAGCGACAGAAGCATTTTGCCACTGGAATGGATATAGCCGGCATATTCCCGATACACGCCTTTGCCGGGCGGGCCGAACATCCGTTGCTGGATCGCCTCGGAGAAGCCCAGGATCGCATTCAGCGGCGTGCGCAATTCATGACTCATCGCGGCCAGGAAACGGGATTTTGCCCGGTCCGCCTCCCGCGCCTCGCGAAGCGCCTCGTCCCGGGCACGTTCGGCGGCAACGCGTTCCGTCAGGTCCACGACGTTTACGGGAATGGCGGCGAATTCGGACGGGTCATTCGGAATTGGCATGGAAACGATGACGGACAAAACTGCCCCATCCAGCCGGTTATGTTCGGTTTCAACCGCCACCCGTTCGGCCCGGTCCCAGATCGCGCACAACTGTTCCACAAAAACGCGTCTGCCGTCGGGACCGAAGACGCGGCCGCGCGCGCGGATCAGCGCATCCTTTGAATCCGCACCATAGAGCAACAGGCAGGCCTGATTCATGTGGGAAATGGACACCTGGCGCGCCAGCTTTTCCTGTACCTCCGGGTTCTGACCCAGATAGACCCGAAGATCCCGGACACCGGACTTCCGGATCGTGTTCAGCGTGTCCAGGACGGCGCGGAAATCCGCGATCCAATACGCCCCGGTCGAACTTTCGAACAGGCGCTCAAACAGCGACTGGCTGTCCTGTTTTTCCCGCTCCAGCCGCTGACGCCGGTCCTCGCGCGCCAGAAGCAGCCCGCCGACGAAAATACCGGTAAAGATCGCACTGCCCCAGGGTACGATCATCCGCTTCATCAGATCCAGGCCGAACCAGAAATCCCCGACCAGAAGAAAGCCGGGCGCGGTTAACAGCACCGCCAGAAAGGCACCGATCGCCAGCCGGACCGCATCCGTCTTGTACCAGCGCATATAGTAAAGACCGCCACCGACTATCGCCGACAGGGTCAGCCCGAACACGCCCGCCAGCGCACCGGCGCCGCCAAGATAGGTCCTGTAAACGCCGGCCATCACACCGCCGATTACCGCGGCCCAGGGACCGCCGAAGGCCCCGCACAGCACGATGATGGCGTTCCGCTGGTCGACAATCACACCTTCGGCTACGGGAATTTTGACATACATGGACCCGATCGCGACCAGCCCGAAAAACAGTCCCAGGACCAGCTGGCGGCTGGCACTCTTCCAAGGTCTTAGCAGATCGATCAGATAGGAATAGCCGACAATCAGAACAACAAAGATGGAAATGTTGTTCAGCAGCAACAGGAAAACGTCGAAGTTCCCGCCCATGCGTTATAGCCCCGGCCTTTTCTATGCCAAGTTCCCACCTCGCCAAGGATGATACACAAGTATTGGAGCAAGTACCATGCGAGCAGCGTGCGACCTTTGGTCTGGCCCGCAGGCATTATGGCGCTAACCGCCCTCAAAAAGAGTAAGGCGGCCCTTCGAACGCCGGGTTCGTGCCTTCAGAACGGCGGGCTTCAGGGCCGGATCCGACCGAATCAGATCATTGGAAAGGCGGTCCGCGTCATCCAGCCTGCCGCATTCCAGAAGCGCGCGCAGCCACAAAAGGCGATCTTCCGCCCCCGCAGCACCGCCCCGGTCCAGCCGTGCCAGCAGCCTTTCGGCCGACGGCCATTCCCCCGTCTGAAAATGAAGCCGCGCGCGTTCCGCCGCCGCACCCGGATAGGCCGCGTCCGCCCGCAAGGCGCGGTCCAGCCAATAGGCCGCATCCGACGGCCGACCCGTGCGATTCAGGAAAATGGCATAGTTGAAAGCGGCCTGAGGACCGGCGCCCCTGGACGAAGCGACCTTCTTGAACAGACGGTCCGCCTTGTCTGAATCCCCGGACTGATACGCGGCGACGGCATCGCGCAATTGCGCGGCGATCCGGTCCGCCGCGACCATCACTCAGGTCTTACCGTGGCACTGTTTGAATTTCTTGCCGGACTGGCAGGGGCATGGCGCATTGCGCGGAATCTTGCCCCACGTTTCCGGATTGCCCGGATGCAGCCAGCGGTCGGTCGCGGCATGGTGCACAAAGCCCGGCGGTGCGTTTTCCGCCGTGATCGGCTGTGCCGACTGGCCCCCGGTTGCCGCGGGCGCCGCCTGCTGCTGCACGGGGCGGGCGGCCTGTTCGATGTCGGATTCCGCCGCGGGCTTCAGTTCCTGTTGTGCCATCTGTTCGCGCCGCCGGGCCATCGCGGCTTCGACGTCGGTACGCATTTCCACCTTTGCCAGAACCATCGTCACCTGGGTCCGAAGGCCGATCAGCATGGATTCGAACAGCGAGAACGCTTCCGACTTGTATTCGTTCAGCGGATCGCGCTGTGCAAAGGCCCGAAGGCCGATCCCCTGACGCAGATGGTCCAGCTGCAACAGGTGGTCCTTCCAGGCATTGTCCAGCAGTTGCAGAAGCAGACTGCGTTCGGCAATGCGCATCACATTCGCACCGTAGCGCGCCGCCTTTTCCGCCATCTTCTTGTCAATGGCGTCCGCGATCCGGTCGCGGAACTCGACATGGCCGACGCCTTCTTCCTTTGCCCAGTCATGGATCGGAAGGTCCAGACCGAACACCCGCAGGCATTCCTCATGCAGGGAATCCAGCGACCATTCTTCCGGCAGGGCTTTTTCCGGGATGCAACGGCCGACAATGTCTTCCACCGTTTCCTCGCGCATGTCGCGAACGGTTTCGCTGACATCCTCGTCGCCCATCAGTTCCTTGCGCTGTTCAAAGACGACCTTGCGCTGGTCGTTCATGACGTTGTCGTATTTGAGCAGCTGTTTGCGGATTTCGAAGTTCCGTGCCTCGACCTTCGACTGCGCCTTTTCCAGGGCCTTGTTGACCCAGGGGTGGATAATCGCCTCCCCTTCCTCAAGGCCCAGCTTCTGCAGGATGCCGTCCATGCGTTCGGACCCGAAAATACGCATCAGGTCGTCTTCCAGGCTGACGAAGAATTTCGATTCCCCGGGATCGCCCTGACGGCCGGACCGGCCCCGCAGCTGGTTGTCGATGCGACGGCTTTCGTGGCGTTCGGTACCCAGAACGAACAGTCCGCCCGATTCCAGGACCAGCTTCCGCTTTGCATCGATGTCCGCCTGGATTGCCTGGGCGCGCTTTTCGCGTTCGCCCTCATCCTCGACACCGTCCAGTTCCTTCGCCACGCGCAGTTCGAAATTGCCGCCCAGCTGAATATCGGTCCCGCGACCGGCCATGTTGGTCGCGATCGTCACCGCGCCCGGCACGCCCGCTTCGCCGATGATATAGGCTTCGCGTTCGTGTTGGCGGGCGTTCAGCACTTCGTGCTTGATGCCGTTCTTTTTCAGGTGCCGGGACAGCTGTTCCGACTTTTCGATCGACACCGTGCCGACCAGAACGGGCTGTTTCTTCTTGTTGCAGGCGATGATCTGCTGCAGCACCGCGTCGTCGCGTTCGGCGGACGTGCGATAGACCTCGTCATCATTGTCGATGCGGACCATCGGCTTGTTGGTCGGGATGTCGACCACTTCCAGCCCATAGATTTCCGCGAATTCCCCGGCTTCGGTCATGGCCGTGCCGGTCATGCCCGCCAGTTTGGGATACATGCGGAAATAGTTCTGGAACGTGATGGAGGCCAGGGTCTGGTTCTCCATCTGGATCGCGACCTTTTCCTTTGCTTCCAGCGCCTGGTGCAGCCCTTCGGAATAGCGCCGGCCTTCCATCATGCGGCCGGTGAACTCGTCGATGATGACGACCTTGCCGTCCTTGACGATATAGTCCTTGTCCCGGGTGAACAGCTTGTGGGCGCGCAGTGCCTGGTTCACGTGATGGACGACGGTGACGTTTTCGACATCGTACAGGCCGCCTTCGCCCAACAGGTCGGTCTTTTCGCGCAGCAGGACTTCGATGCGTTCTGTGCCCGCATCCGTCAGGGTCACCGCGCGCTGCTTTTCATCCTTTTCGAAATCGTCTTCCGTCAGAAGCGGGATGATCGCGTCGACCTTCATGTAGAGTTCGGACGAATCGTCGGTCGGACCGGAAATGATCAGCGGCGTGCGCGCTTCGTCGATCAGGATGGAATCGACCTCGTCGACGATGGCGTAGTTGGGTTCGCGCTGAACCATCTGTTCCAGGCGGAATTTCAGATTGTCCCGCAGATAGTCGAACCCGAATTCGTTGTTCGTCCCATAGGTGATGTCGGCCTTGTATGCCGCCTGGCGTTCGGCTTCGGCCACGCCGGGGACGATGACGCCCACCGTCAGCCCCAGAAACCGGTACAGCCGCCCCATCCATTCCGCATCGCGCCGGGCCAGATAATCGTTGACGGTGACGACATGCACCCCCTTGCCCGACAGCGCATTCAGATAGACCGGCAGCGTCGCGACCAGGGTTTTGCCCTCGCCGGTTTTCATTTCCGAAATCTTGCCCTGGTGCAGGACCATGCCGCCGACTAGCTGGACATCGAAATGGCGCATGCCTAGCGCGCGTTTCGCCCCTTCGCGGACAACGGCAAAGGCTTCTTCCAGGATATCGTCCTCGCTGGCGCCGCCCGCCAGCCGTTCGCGGAATTCGTCGGTCTTTGCCTGAAGCGCCGCGTCGTCCAAGGCTTCCAGCCCGGGTTCCAGCGCGCCGATGCGTTCCGCGCGTTTGTGCAAGTCCCGGACGATACGGTCGTTCGCCGAACCGAATACCGATTTAAGAATTCCGCCGAACATGAGTGTCGTGAACCTTTGATAGCATCGTGGAAAGACCGCCGCGGACCGGATCGCGTTCAGGAGGATGGAAAGCGCGGATCTGGTTCTGGTCCATGCCTTCGATCGCCCCGATTCCCGATCCGCCGCGAAGAATACCGGTTGTGGAGATAAGGGGCGATCCCGGCCCTGTCAACGAAGGCTTGGCGCGACACGGCCGCCCATGGCCGGATCCGGGCGGTTCCGCTTGAGATAGCAGCCAAGACATGTTTTCGTTCGCGCGAGAAATTTTCGGGGTCCCGACCGGGCCCCAACCGTACGATATTCAGGAAAGGTTCAAATCACATGGCGTCCATGTCTCACATTGTCCGCGGCGGAATTCTGGGGCTTGCATCCGCGGTCTGGCTGGCCTTGCCGGTCCCGCAGGCGCACGCGCAGACGGTCGCGATCGTGAACGGCACGGAACTGACCCAGGAAGACGTCGTGCGCCTGTTCCAGGGGCTGCGCCCGGAGGTACAGGCAAACGGCATGGAAGCGCTTTATCCGTTTCTGCTGGAAGAACTGATTGCCCGCGAAGTCCTGGTGTCCCAAGCCCGCGCCGAAGGGTTCGACCAGACGCCGGAAATGGCGGCACAGCTGGAAGCATTCCAGCAGGAAATGATCTACAACGCCTATGTCGTCGATCAGGCGGAAGGCCAGGTCAGCGATTCCGACGTTCAGGCGGCCTATGACGAACTGGTGGGCCAGATGCCGGAAGAAGAGGAAATCAACGTCAGCCACATTCTGGTCGAATCCCGCGAAGAGGCGGAAAGCGTGATCCAGCGCGTGACCGCTGGCGAGGTGTTTGCCGATCTGGCGCGCGAATTGTCCATCGACACCGGGTCGGGTGCGAATGGCGGGGCACTGGGCTGGTCGCGGCGCGGCATGTTCGTGCCGGAATTCGAAGAAGCGGCCTTTGCACTGTCGGCGAACACGTTCACCAGCGTGCCCGTACAAAGCGACTTCGGCTGGCATGTCATTCTGGTGTCGGAACGCCGCCAGATCGAACCGCCGCCGCTGGAAGAAGTCGCGGATCCGATCCGCCAGCGACTGGCCGAACAGGAAGCCCGCGGCGTTGTCGAAGCCGCCGTCGCCGGCGCGTCGGTGGAACGGTTCGACCTGAACGGTAACCCCCTGCCCGCGCAATAACCGGGCCCGGCCGCGGTGTCGCGGCGCATATTTGGAAAGGACATGCCAGCATGAGTACGTCGGTTTCCCCGCTTGCGCCAAAGCGGTTTCCGTCGTTGCCGGAAGTGGACGGCGTCCGCATCGGCGGGTTCGCAGCCGGGGTTAAATACCGCGGCCGGCCCGATCTGTTCATGGCCGAACTGGACCCGGGCACCGTGGTCGCGGGGACCCTGACGCGGTCGCTGACCCGGTCGTCGGCGGTCGACTGGTGCGCCGACGTGATCAAAAAGGGCAAGGCACGGGCGATCCTGGTAAATGCCGGGAATGCGAATGCCTTTACCGGCCGCGCGGGCCGCGAAGGAACCGAAGCCATGGCGGCGGCCGCGGCCGACGCCGTCGGCTGTCGGCGCAAGGAAGTCTTGGTCGCGTCGACCGGCGTCATCGGCGTGAAACTGCCGTCGGACCGGATTTCGAAGGCGGTGCCGAAACTGCACGCGGCGCTGAAACCGAATGCCTGGCCGCGCGCGGCAAAGGCGATCATGACGACCGACACCTTTGCCAAGGGCGCGGCTGCGACCTGCATGATCGGCGACACACCGGTCAAGGTCGTCGGCATCGCCAAAGGGTCCGGCATGATCGCGCCGGACATGGCGACCATGCTGTCCTTCGTCTTTACCGATGCCGCCATTCCGCAGCCGATCCTGCAGAAACTGCTGCGCAAGGCGACGGACAAAAGCTTCAATTCCATCACCGTCGACAGCGACACGTCGACCAGCGACACGCTGATTCTGGCGGCAACCGGAAAGGCGGGGAACAAACCGCCGAAGAAGTCTTCGGACAAGGCGCTGAAGGAGTTCCGGGCCGCGCTTCTGTCGGTCCTGACGGACCTGGCGCACCAGGTCGTGCGTGACGGCGAAGGGGCCCAGAAATTCATTACCATCGACGTCACCGGCGCGGTGTCGGACGGGTCGGCCCGGCGGATCGGCCTGTCGATCGCGAATTCGCCGCTGGTGAAAACGGCAATCGCGGGGGAAGACGCGAACTGGGGCCGCGTCGTCATGGCCGTGGGCAAGGCGGGCGAACGCGCCGACCGCAACAGCCTGACCGTATCGATGGGCGGCACGATCATCGCGGAAAAAGGCGAAGGCGTCAGCGACTATGACGAAGGACCCGTGGCCGAACATCTGAAAGGCCGCGACATACATATCGAAGTCGACCTGGGCCTCGGGACCGGTTCGGCCCGCGTTTGGACCTGTGATCTGACCCATGGCTATATCGACATCAATGCCGACTACCGGAGCTGACCGCCCGGTCCTGTTCGAATCGGAACGCCTGCGATTTCACCGCATCGACCCCGTCGACGCGGCAGAGGTCGATGCGACCTGTCAGGACTGGGAATCCGTGCGCTACACGTCCAGCATCCCGCACCCCTATCCGGCGGGGGAGGCGCTGCGCTTCATCGAAAGCGCGGTCGACAAATGGGATGCGGACACATTCTGGCTGATGGCGGCGCGGCGCAAATCGGACGGCATCTATGTCGGCCAATTGGGCCTGACGCCGGACCCGGACACGCATGGACAGGCGGAATTGAGCTATCTTCTGGCCCGGCCGGTCTGGGGACAGGGATACGGCACCGAAATGGCGCGCGCGGGCGTGCGCTATGGTTTCACGGTCCGGAACCTCAGCAACATTTTCGCGCGCGTGTTTCTGGAGAATGAGCCGTCGAACCGCCTGTGCCAGCGGATCGGCATGCGGTTCCGCCATGTCGGTGTCGTCGACGCCTTTGCCCGCGACCGGATGGTCGACGTGAACTTCTATGACCTTTCCCGGGCCGACTGGGACGCGGCGGAGGCCACCACCGGGGCCGCCGCCGGGGCCACCACCGGGGCCACCGGGGCCACCGGGGCTATTGGCGCATGAGCGGCTGCTGGGATGCGTCCGGCGGGCTTCTGGCCGAAGACCGGGACGTGCCGATCACGCTGGTCGTCGCGGTCGCGCTTCTGGACGCGGACAACCGGGTCCTGTTGGCCCGGCGCCCGGAAGGCAAGAAGATGGCGGGCCTGTGGGAATTTCCCGGCGGCAAGGTCGATGACGGGGAAACGCCGGAACGCGCGCTGATCCGGGAACTGGACGAGGAACTGGGCGTCGACACGCGCACAAGCTGTCTGGCGCCCATCGGCTTTGCCAGCCATGCCTATGACGATTTCCACCTTCTGATGCCGCTTTACGTCTGCCGCGTGTGGCAGGGAACGCCCGTCGCACGCGAAGGCCAGCAGCTGGCCTGGGTCCGCGCGGCGCGGCTGGGCGACTATGACATGCCGCCCGCGGACATACCCCTGGTTGCGCAATTGAGGGATTGGCTATAACTTTTCCGTGTAACGTTGTGGAAACGGGATGGGGGAAAGTTTCATGCGGATTGTTTCATGTGTCGTTGTGTTTATGGCCGGGCTGGTCCTGGCCGGGTGCCAGTCGGGACGAACGGACAGTGGCGGCACACCAATGACCATCGACGAACAGAATTCGACGATTCACAGCGCCGTCAGTTGGCTGCCGGAACCCATCGTTCGCTGGTCGGAGACATATACCTACAGCCTGCGCGACAACACCCACCCGATCGTGGATATCAAACTGGAGGGTACGCGGGGCTACTATGAAGGCCAATACATCCGCGAATATTACGAACTGTTCAGCAGGGGCACCGCGCAGCGAATTCAGGATGAGGCAGAATTTCGAAACTGGCTCAACAGAGTTGGCATCAGCGAAACCCTGATCGAAGAATTCGTGAAGGTCGGGAACCCCTATTCCAGGACCGGCGGCTGGTACGGACTTTTCGGTGGCGGTGATCAGCAAAACTGCGTCATCGCAAACGTCGGCGCGGGGCTGACGACATACGCCAGTCAGGGGGCGCCCAGCGGAATGCCGTATGATTCCATCTACCGGATACTGTATTGCGGAACCATGGAAGAGCGCGACCAGGTAATCGATTTCATCCTGTCGCCGCAGTCGGTCGAAGACCGCGCCGCCTTCCGGGCCTATGTCGATACCGTTCAGCAAGATGGATGATGCTGCCGGCAACTAGCCGATCAACCGGGCGATTTCCGCAATCGTTTTGCGGTCCAGACGGCGGATGCGCCTGGCCAGGCGGTTCGCCATTTCCGTCGCTTCCGCGCCAAGGCCCGTCGTGTCGATCGTGACCCGGGGCTGCGACAGGTTCGCCAGGTCCTTCAGTTCCTCCGCATCGTCCCAGATGATCCCGAAAAAGGCACAGATCTGGTCGATGCGCGCGGGCGTCGGCTTTGTCCGGCGGCCGGTTTCCAGTGCCGAAAGATAGGCCTGGCTGACGCCCATCGCATCCGCCAGTTCGACCAGCGTCACGCCGCGCTCCCGGCGCAATTCGCGCAGTTTTTCACCGAACGGCGTCGTCATCGAAGGGCCCTTTCCCGTTTCAGCAGCACATAGACCGCGCCGGTCCCGCCGTCGTTCGGACGGGCGTGGGTGAAGCTTAGAATCTGGTCGCGCACCGGGGCCATGTTCAGCCAGCGCGGCAGTTCGGTCTGAAGGATTCCCTTGCCCTTGCCGGTGACGATCAGGACACAGCGTTTGCCGGACGCCCGCGCGCCGGACACGAACCCGATGACGGCGCGGTGCGCTGCCTCCCGGCTCATCCCGTGCAGGTCCAGGCGCCCTTCGATTTCCATGCGCCCCTTTTTCAGGCGGTCCGCGGTGCGCCGGTCGACGCCGGGCGTGCAGCCATGGGCGAGTTCCGGCACCCCCGGCGGTTTCGGCAGCGGCGCCGGGTCCGGCAGGTCCGCCGGCATCAGCGTCGCCATTGTCCGGCGCGGGCGGGGCTTCTTCTGTTTTTCGGGCTTCTCTGGCTTGGCCGGCGTATCGGTCGCACCGCCGGGGCGGATCGTATCGCGGCGGACGGGCCGGGCGCTGGCCTTTACCGCCTGCCAGAGCGCATCGCCGTCATCGCCGCCTTTCTTCGCCATCGCCTTTGCTTCCGCCGGGTCAGGGGCCGGTCGCCGTCAGACCGCCGCCAGCGCCTCCTCCAGGTCCGCGATCAGGTCGTCCGTATCCTCGATCCCGACCGAAAGCCGGACCAGGCTGTCGGATATGCCAAGCTCCGCGCGGATGTCCGGCGGGATCGACGCGTGCGTCATGATCGCCGGATGTTCGATCAGGCTTTCCACCCCGCCCAGGCTTTCCGCCAGCGCGAACAGCTGCGTGCGTTCCAGGAACCGGCGGCTTTCGTCCAGCCCACCCTTCAGGATGGCGGTGACGATACCGCCATAGCCGCCCACCATCTGGCGTTTCGCCAGGTCGTGCTGCGGGTGGCTGGGAAGGCCGGGATAGATCACCTTTTCCACCTTGTCGTGGGCTTCCAGATATTGCGCGATGGCCAGCGCCCCGGCGCAATGCTGACGCAGGCGCACCGCCAGCGTCTTCAGGCCGCGCAGCGCCAGGAAACTGTCGAACGGGCCCAGGATGCTGCCGACCGCATTGTGCAGATAGGCCATGCGGTCCGCCAGGTCCCCGTCCTGTGCCAGGACCGCGATGCCGCCGACGATGTCCGAATGCCCGTTCAGGTATTTGGTCGCCGAATGCAGGACGATGTCGATCCCGTGGTCGATGGGCTGTTGCACGATGGGGGACGCGAACGTGTTGTCGCAGACGCTGATCAGCCCGTGCTTTTTGGCAAGGGCGGCAATCGCGCTCAGATCCACCAGCCGCAGGGTCGGGTTGGTCGGGCTTTCGACCCAGACCATTTTCGTGTTCGGCCTGATCGCCGCTTCCAGGTTGGCCGGGTCCGTCAGGTCCGTGAAGGTGATGTCCAGCCCGGCCGACCGCTTGCGCACATTTTCCATCAGCCGGTAGCTGCCGCCATACAGGTCGTCCATGGCCACCACATGATCGCCCGAATCCAGCAGTTCCAGAACCGTGCCCATGGCGGCCAGCCCGCTTGCGAACGCATAACCGCGCGCGCCGTTTTCCAGGTCCGCGACACAGCGTTCCAGCGCCATGCGCGTCGGGTTCTGGCTGCGGGAATATTCGTACCCCTTATGCTGGCCGGGGCTTTCCTGGACATAGGTCGACGTCGCATAGATCGGCGTCATGATCGCGCCGGTCGTCGGGTCCGGTTCCTGGCCCGCGTGAATCCCGCGGGTCGACAGCCCGTGTCTGTTGCGCCGTGTGTTTTCGCCCATGTCGTCACCTCCTGATCCTGTGCCCCGCAGATATCGGGGTGCCGGGCGGCAAGGGCAAGAAATTTTCAAGATTTCGGGCATATGTAAGCCATTGCTTGACAGGAATATTGTCAGCCATTACCTTACA
This sequence comes from Alphaproteobacteria bacterium, assembly GCA_040222995.1. Classification (GTDB taxonomy): domain Bacteria; phylum Pseudomonadota; class Alphaproteobacteria; order UBA8366; family Aestuariispiraceae; genus JAVKBW01. The sequence continues at coordinate 79,362 of JAVKBW010000039.1, forward strand.
AACATGATCGGATCGATCCGGCACAAGGGTCTGCGTGCCTATTGGAACAAGGGCCAGACGAAGGGACTGAATGCGGACTGGGTCGCAAGATGCCGCCGGATCATGATGGCCCTGAACGCCGCATCCGTACCAGAGGAAATGAATCTGCCGGGATACAGGTTCCACGCGCTGACCGGACGCATGGCGGGCCGCTATTCGGTACAACTGACCGGCAACTTCCGCGTCACCTTTGCCTGGGAAGACGATTGCGCGGTCGAAGTCGATATAGAGGATTATCACTGATGCTGGAAAAACATGCTTCCATCGCGCCGATGCATCCGGGCGAAATCCTGCGCGAGGATATTCTGCCCGCCCTGCCGCATTCCAAGTCGGCGGTCGCCAGGGCGCTCGGCATTTCGCGGCAGACACTCTACGACATTCTGAACGAACGCCAGCCGGTTACCGCCGAAATGGCGGTCCGGTTCGGAAAGGCGTTCGGCAACGGCGCGCGTTTCTGGGTCAACCTTCAACGCAATTACGACCTGGAACTGGCCGCGCACCGGGTCGATCTGGACTCCATCCAGGAACTGGCGGCCGGTTAGGGTTCAGGTCCGGTTCCCGAGACCGCCGGCACTCCGGACCGGGCCCAACATGACGAATAGGTAGGCGGCCAATGGCGCAGGAATGCACCTGATTCTGGCATTCAAGCTATTTTATCAATCCGGTTGAACTCGCAGAAGAATCGTTGAGTCCTTATCGACCGGCGGCCATCGCTGTCTTTTTGCGCACTCTGGAACCCTAGCGCCCAATTGAAGGGGGGCGCATAGGGCGTCTCAGAGCGGCGAGCTTCTACTCGCCAGCCACGATAGGAGCAATATCATGGCTAAGTGCAAGAGGACCGTTCGTCAGGTGCGTCAGGGCAAGAAGCCCGGCCCGAAGAACGTCTCGGTTAAAAGCCACAAGCGCTCGAAGCCGAGTAAGTGCTAACGGTTAATCCGTAGACTTATAGCGATGGTCGCCACCCATATGTTCCTCCGCGCTTTCCTTCTTGTGGGGATTCGGAGGCGTTTTCAACATTCGGCGTAGCGTCTCGTTCCGCTCTTCTTCATCTTAATTGGAGTCTGTAATGCCTACACCGGAACCGATCCATTCTGACGCCAACAAAGCTTTTGCTGAGCCTATTGGCACCTTTGTCTTTGCATTCGGGTACCTAGAGCACCAACTTGATGCCGCCATTGGCGCACTACTGCGGATCGAAAGCAGTCGTGAGTCGGACGCCATTACGGCGCAGATACAAAGCGTCGCTGCAAAGGCTAGATTGGTTCAGCAACTCGTTAAAATTCAAACCGAGAATTGCCAGCTTCGCGAAGAAGCCGAAAGGGTAGCGAAAGAGATTGCCAGAATAAACACCTACCGCAATCGACTCATCCATGGACCATGGAATGCATTTTTCCATGGCAATAGTGAGGAACCCTCTTGGCAAAAACTCTCCACAGACCCACAAAACTTCAAAACCAAGGCTTTCGGCGTGAAGATAAGCGATATAAAAAACAATACTTCGGCAGCGTACAAAGCGATGACCGACGTGGGAAACCTAGCATATGGATTGACTAAGGTCCCAATTGGCGGGCGCACTCCATAGTTCGATGGACTTTTACAGCCACCTCTCGAGACTTCGACTAATCTTCATTGAAATCCCAAAACCAGATTCCACCCGACATGACGAATAGACGACGTCCTACTTCCCGCGGCGGCGCATGTAGTTGATGAAATCGACCCGGGTGATCAGGCCATAGAACGTGTCGGCGTCCTTGACGATCGCGACCTTTTCCGCCCGGAACAGCGGCAAAAGCGCGTCGACCGGGTCGGACGGGGCGACGGTTTCCAGTTTGGTCACCATATGGTCGCCGACCGCTTCGTTGAACGCATCGTCGCTTTCGTGGACGGCCAGCATCAGGTCGCTTTCGTCCAGCAGGCCCGCGATATGCCCGTCCGTGTCCATGACCGGAATCTGGGACACGTCGAACATGCGCATGCGGCCATAGGCGGTCGCCAGCGTCTCGTTCGTCTTCAGCGTCACGACCTGGCCCTTGTCCGCGCGCCGCGTGACAAGGTCGCGCAGGTCGCCGTGTTCTTCCACGTCCAGAAGGCCGTTATCGACCATCCAGGCGTCGTTATAGACCTTTGCCAGGTATTTGTTGCCCGTGTCGCAGACGAAGCTGACCACCCGCTTCGGTTCCGTCTGTGCCCGGCACCATTTCAGCGCCGCGGCCAGAAGCGTGCCGGTCGATGACCCGCCCAGGATGCCTTCCGCCGCGACCAGGTCGCGGGCCGCGCCGAACGCTTCCTTGTCGGAGACATAGACCGCGTCGGCGATGACCGACAGGTCGCAATTGGGGGGAATGAAATCTTCCCCGATCCCTTCGACCAGCCAGGACCCGACCTCGTCCGGCATCCGGCCCGTCTTGACCGTGTCGCCGACGACGGACCCGTCCGGGTCCGCCAGGATCATTTTCAGGTTCGGCTGCACGTCCCGGAAAAAACGCCCGATGCCGCTGATCGTGCCGCCGGAACCGACGCCCGCGACAATCGCGTCCACGTCATGGTCCATCTGTTCCCAGATTTCGGGCGCGGTCGTGTCGATATGGGCCTGCGGGTTGGCCGGGTTCGCGAACTGGTTGATCCAGATGGAGTTCGGCGTTTCCGACTGAATGCGTTCGGCCATGTCCTGATAATATTCCGGGTGCCCCTTGCCGACGTCGGACCGGGTCATGATGACCTCTGCCCCCAGCGATTTCAGGTGGAAGATCTTATCCTGGCTCATCTTATCGGGGATGATGAGCACCATGCGGTACCCTTTCTGGGCCGCGACCAGCGCCAGACCCAGGCCGGTATTGCCCGCCGTCGCTTCGATGATCGTGCCGCCAGGCTTGATCTTGCCGTCGCGTTCGGCGGCTTCGATCATGGCAAGGCCGATCCGGTCCTTGATCGACCCGCCGGGGTTCTGGCTTTCCAGCTTCAGGAACAGTTCGCACGGACCGGTGTCCAGTTTGGTTACCTTTATCATCGGCGTGTTGCCGATCATGCTGAGAACGCCGGTATAGGGTTTGCTGAGCGTCATGCGCGGCCTCTCTCTCCGGTTCGCGATGGCTGGCGGGCGGATCGTTTCAGGACAGATAGCGGCTTTACCGGCCGGATTCCAGCCCCGGCGCGGCGAAGTTTCTAGTCCGTCAGGGCATCGGCGCGGATTCCCGCGCGTTCCAGGTGGACCGGCAGGACGCGGCCATAGATCTGTTTCGTGCGGTGGGGTTGGCCGACCATGCCGTCGATTCGCGCCCAGGACGGAATGGCCACATGCCGGGGGCGCGTGCCGCCGACCCGGGTCACGCGGTGCAATGTGTACCGGCCCAGGAAAAGCTGCATGTCGCCGGGGCGCAGTTCCAGGGTGCGGACCGGCCCGCGGTCGCCCGCCATGACCGCGCCGACCGCGTCATAGCATTCGTCGGCGGCGGTGCGGATGTTCGGCGCATATTCGAAAATGCCGCCTTCTTCCGACGGCTGGACCATGAAGGTGACGGTGAATTCGTTCGTATCGAAATGCCAGGGGAACTGGTCGCCGTGCCGCATGGTGTTGAACGGCATGCAGGCCAGCGGGTCCGCATAGCGATAAAGCGGGTCGATGTCGAACGCGTCCGACAGGAACGCCGTCAGCACCGGCCAGTCGTAAAGCGCCCACAGGTCGCAGTCCGGTGCAATCAGGTCGGTGCAGACGAACCCGTTCGTGCGGTCCTGAAACCGGTTGACCGGATGGTCCGCGCCCAGGTCCGGTTTCGCTTCGGAAAAATAGGGGTTGTGGGTCTGGTGCGTGCGGTGTGCCCGGTCCTGAAGCCGGTCCGCTTCGGCCGCGATGCGCGACACCGCACCGGTGGACAGAAACGCCGGAAGGTGACAGCACCCGTCGTCCGCCAGTTCCGCCCGGCAATGGGCGACCAGGTCGCGATAGGCGGCGGTTCCCGGCCGGTCGATCGGGTATCGCGACAGGTCCGCCGCAGCGCGGGCACGTTCTTCCACCTGGTCGTTCTTACGCATGGTTTCCTCCACACCGGTCCGGCCCGTTCAGGGTGTTTCGACTGTGCCGCAAATTCCTTGCACGGGGAATCGGATTTCTTTTATCGTCAAAATCGAAAAAACAAATGCAAGCAGCGGTTTGGGCCATGAACATCGATCATATGCGGGCCTTTCTTGAAGTCGCGGCCACCGGCAGCTTTCAGCTGGCGGCGTCGCGCCTGAACGTCACGCAATCGACGATTTCCGCGCGCATCCGCGTGCTGGAGGACCGCCTGGACCGGCCGCTGTTCAACCGCCGGCGCACCGGCGCGGAACTGACCATGGCGGGCCATCATTTCCACCGTTATGCGCTGACGGCGGTGCGCGCGTGGGAACAGGCGCGCCATGAAATCGCGCTGCCGGAATCCCTGTCCTATGTCATCGGGATTGGGGTCCACCATACGCTGTGGGACCGCATCGCCTTTGACTGGATCGAACGCATTCAGGCGCGCGCGCCGGACCTGGCGATCCGCACGACGGTCGAATTTTCGGACGCGCTGACCCGGCTTGTCTGCGACGGGCTGCTGGATGTCGCGGCCATCTATGTCCCGCAACAGCGGCCGAACCTGATCGTCGAAAAGCTGATGGAAGACGACCTGATCATGGTGTCGGGCACCAGGGACCGGTCCGCCAGCACGGACTGGGAAAAAGACTATATCTTCGTCGACTGGGGCGACGATTTCGCGAACGAACACAGCCTGGCCTTTACCGAACGGCTGGCACCGAAGCTGAAGATCGACCATCCCGCCCTGGCGCTCACATTCGTGCGCCAGCGCGGTGCCACCGCATACCTGTTGGAAAGCGCGGTCCGGCCCTATCTGGAATCGGGGGAAATCTTCCGGGTAAAGGGCGCGCCGCAGTTCCGCCGTCCGACCTATCTGGCCTATCCCGACAACCCGATTGACGCCGAACGCCTGCAGCTTGCGCTGGACGAGTTGAAAGCCATCGTCAACGGCCCCGACGCCGGTACCCGGACCGCCCCCTAGCCGCAGAAGGGGCGGATTTCGTTGCCGATGCGCCGCATGTCGCGGCTGTCGCGCGTCGCGGGGTTGGCGCTGTCGCCGTCGGCGATGCGAAAGGCGGTCATGTCGTTCGGCATGAAATTGACCACGTTGCCGCCGCGGCCCAGCCCGGTCGGGATATAGACCAGACAGCGTTCCGACGACCGGTAGGGAATGCGCCAGAACCCGAAATGATAATATCCCTCGCCATCCGGCCAGGACTGCCCGGTCAGTCGGCCGACGCCGCGTTCGGTGGACAGCGCGTCGCGGATCAGCCGCGCCGCCAGCGGCGTGCGGTGGCGCAGGCTTTGCGCCCGGCGCAGCAGGATCGAAAGCCGCACCACCTCCCCCGTGGTGGCAAGCAGCCCTTCGGCGAGGTCGGGCACCCGGTCGGCGACCGTTTCCCCGTCGGTCATGCGCATTTGCAGGCGCGGGATGCCAATCGTCGTGAAGATATTCTGTTGCAGCGCGGTCCTGAGCGACCGGTCCGGGCCATAGAACCGTTTGGCCAGCCGGTCCAGGCTGAGCGCAAGTCCGAAGGAATCGGCGAACCGGTGGCGAAACACCTGTCCCGGCCCCCAGGAATAGAAGGGAAAGCGCAAGGCGACATCCAGCTTTTCGGGGATCGTCCGGGCGCGGCGGATTTCAAGGGCCGTCGCATCGGCGTCCGCGGCGACGAATGTCGGAACGCGGGTCGGCTCCGCCTCCCCCAGGCCGGAAGCCATGTTGATCAGGTTGATCATGCGCACATCGCGCCAGCCGCGATGACCGGCCAGTTCCGGGACCTGGGACCCAACGGTCTGGCTCAGAACGTCGATACCGAAATGTTCCGCGAAATGGGCAAGCGCCACCGCCGCCAGCAGCGGATAGGTCAGCCCATGGATTGCATGGCGCATCTGGCGGCAGAACGGGTAAGGCCCGTGCCGGGTGGGACAACCGCGAAGATAGACCACCTCGTCCACGATGATACCGCTTGCCGAAATCGACCCGGCATCCCCCAGCGCACCGTCAAAACCGCTGAATTCCCTATCGAAGCGGGTTTCCAGCTGATCCCAGTTCCGGTAGGCGGGACCGCTTGCCAGCCTTTCCCGGAAGGCTTCGATCCGGGCTTCCGCCTGCGGCAGGCTGACGGATACGAATGACAGCGGCACCCGTCCCCAGGCATTCGCCTCTCGCCGGGGGGCCGTTTCCTGCGAAAACTGGACAAAGCCGTTGGAAATCGGACGTCCATCCCCGTAAAGGAAGGTCAGAAGGCCGTTGCGGACATCGCCGCTGGCGCTGTCGATCAGGCTGACCGGGACCAGGGCGCGGCTGCGCCCGCGGTCGGCCACTTCGCGCCAGACACGCCCGACCCCCGGTATCAGATGCGCCGGGCGGCGCCGGTCGACCACGATCCCTTCGCCCAGCGGGACCGGAACCAGCCGGTCGCCATGGACCGTTATGCCGATCGTGAAGTCGGGCATGGCGATTTCCGCGGGCGCATCCGGCCCGATCCGTTCCAGCGACAGCGGAACGGCGGTGAAGGTCAGCTCTCCGCGAATGTTTTCGCCGGGAAAGACCTGTCCCCCCGGCAGGAAGGCCGCCAGATCCAGCGGCGCACCGGCAACCGGGCCCGGTCCCTGCAGAACCTCCCCCGTCAGGGCGCTTCTGCTTTCCGGCCATTCATAGGCAAAGATAACGGCCGCGCTGTCCATATCGCTTGCCGGCGACATCTGCTGCCCCTGGGCGTGGGCCTGGAACGAAAAGATGATTCCGGCCGCCAGCGTCAGGAACCCGGACAGGGCCGACCGGCCATGGACACGATGCCGGGACCGGGGGCGCGGGTGCGGCATCATGCAGCGCAACATATGGTTAACCCCGCTTGCATGTTGGAATACCTGCAAATTTAGGCAGAAATTCATGGATTTGCCCAATATTTGTGCGTTGCAACAAAGCAAAACTCCTTGAATTCAATCGATAATGCTGCCAGATTTTGCATTGCAGCATGATAGCCTGTTGTGCTGCGGCCGCTCTTCGGCTCTCGATGCGCCAGCCGCGTCGACAGATACGCAAGAGCCGCCAGTCTAAGGCGTTTCCTCCCTAAACTTGGGCCGCGCTCTTCAGCGCGGTCCTTTTTTCTGTGCGGTCAGGACAGCGCCGGGATCAGCCGGTTGTCGAGTAAACGACCCAGTGGCCCGCATCCGTCAGGCACGCCGTCTCGCTGCCCGAAACCTCCTGCCCGTCGACGCTGATGGCGGCGTCGTATTCGCGGCAGATGCGGCCCTGCGAATCCAGGAACGTCCGGCGCGGCGTGATGCTGCCGTGGGTGCCGGTGTTCGTGTTTTGCCAGGTGCTGGTTTCGCCCGTGGTTCCGGCCGACAGGGTGTTGTAGGCGGTTTCCTGCATCGACGTCCGGTCATAGCGCGTCAGCTGCTGTGCCAGAAGCTGGCCGCCATAAGCACCGGCCGCGCCAAGGCCCAACGCGAATAGGATCCGCGTATCGTCCGTTCCGAAGAATTCATAGCCGATCAGCCCGCCGATGACCGCGCCGCCGACCGTCGCGATGGCGATCTGGTCTTCGCGGGACATTTCCCCGCCGGCGCCGGGTGTCACGCAACCCGCGGACGAAACCGTCAGGGCCGCGGCCAGCGACAGGGAAACCGCCCGCCGGCGCAGGGTCGATGCCGGTTTTCTGGAAACTGCGCCGTCCGTCCCGTTCGCGGAACCCGCGCGCAAATTACTTGCCGGATGTCTCATACCGTTTTCTCCCGGTTAGGCATTATGCAGCCCATTCTGGAATGCCGTAAGCGGGCATTCTTTTACCAGAAACCCTAACCGCGCGCTACTGCTAGATTTTCCGCCTTTGCGCGCCCGTCGTTCGGGACGTCCGCATGGGTCACCGGCAGGACCCGGTTCGGGTCGGGAACCAGCATCTGCAACGGGCTGTCGCCCAGCGCGATATCGACGGGGGCAATGCCGATCGTATCGCCGTCGGACTGGATCGGCTGACCAGCGGGGCCGTCGATGCGCACCTGATGCGCCTTCAGGATACGCACGCCGCTTTGCCGTGAAATCCGGTTCATGACCAGCGCCAGACCATACCCCAGCAGGCCAAGCCGCCCGGTTTCCGGCACCAGAACGACCCGCACCGCCATTTCCCCCAACCGCGCGTCCGGCGCGATGACGAAAGGCCCGGCATAATGGCTGGCGTGGGTAACGATCACCAGACCCGCGCGATAGGCAACGCCATCGACCGTCACGTCGATTCCGGTCTGCGTCCCGGCGAAGATTTCCCGCAGGGCCGCGACGACATAGGCGAATTTGCCCGTCAGCCGCTTCAGGCGGCTTCCGACGCGGGCGACGACCCGCGCATCCGCCCCGGCGCTGACCATCAGAAGGAACCCGCGCCCGTCCACCATGGCGGGGCGAACCTCCACCACATGGCCTTCCGACGGCAGGGCCGCTGCGTGGCGCATGCCAAGCCCCATGCCCAGTTCGAACGTCAGGACATTCGCCGTGCCCAAGGGCGCGATCGCCATGGGAATGGGCCGCCCGATCAGGCCGTTCGCCACTTCGTTGATCGTCCCGTCGCCGCCCGCCGCGACGACGACATCGACCGACCCGATGGGGATCGACCGCGCAATTTCGGTCGCGTGTCCGGCGAATTCCGTCTTGCGCAGCAGAACCTCATGCCCGCGCCCGCGCAGATGCTTCAGGAAACGGCGCAGGCGGCCGCGCTGAAAGAAGCCCGCGACGGGATTGTAGATTACCGCCACACGCTTGCGAATCGGGGGGGACACCGTTTTGGAATCAGACACGGAATTAAGACCTCAAACACCCTAAAATACCGCAAGAAACCCCGATAGGTTTCGTTTCCATGTCTCAAATATTAAACTTAGGTGAAGGTCAAGTATAAACCGGCCTTTTACTTATTTCTTTCATATTTCGACCGTATCCACTGCTGAAAAGGAACGCCCCTGTCTTGGGGTTTCTGAAAGGCGGTGAATGCCATGCACGGAATACGTGGAACAAGCCGGTATCGCACGGTCTGGATTTCGGACACGCACCTGGGCACGCGCGGGTGTCAGGCCGAGTTCCTTCTGGACTTCCTGCGGCATACCGAATGCGAAACCCTGTATCTGGTGGGCGACATCATCGACGGCTGGCGCCTGAAACGGTCCTGGTACTGGACGGAAACACAGAACGAGGTGGTCCAGGAGGTCCTGAAGAAGTCCCGCCGCGGATGTCAGGTAATCTATGTCCCCGGCAACCATGACGAAGTCCTGCGCGACTATACCGAACTCTTCTTCGGCGGCGTCTTGGTCAAGGAAGAGGCGATCCACAAGGGCGCCGACGGCCGACGCTATCTGGTGATCCACGGCGACAAGTTCGATTCCGTCGTGCGCTATGCCAAATGGCTCGCCCTTCTGGGGGACTGGGCCTACACGGTGCTGCTCAGCACGAATACCTATGTCAACATGGTGCGGCGCTGGCTGAAACTGCCCTATTGGTCGCTGTCGGCCTATCTGAAGCACAAGGTGAAGAACGCGGTGGAATTCATCAGCCATTACGAAGACGCCGTCGTTCAGGAAGCCCGCAGGCGCGGCGTCGACGGCGTCGTTTGCGGCCATATCCACCATGCGGAAATGCGTGAAATCGACGGCGTCCTGTACTGCAATGACGGCGACTGGGTCGAAAGCTGTACCGCGCTGGTGGAACGGGCCGACGGGTCGCTGGAAATCGTGCGCTGGACCGAAGTCGCCGAACAGGTGTCCCAGATCGACCCGAAGCGCCTGCCGGCGAAGGCATCCGCATGACGGAACCGCGCACAAAGGAATCGTTGTCCCCGCAACTGGCCGACATTCCGGGCGGCCGTCTTGTCATCGTCAGCGACGCCTGGTTCCCGCAGATCAACGGCGTGGTCCGGACCCTGGACCGCACCCGCGCGGAACTGACCAATCTGGGTGTCGACGTGCATGTCATCGGGCCGGACCGGTTTTTCACCATTCCCTGTCCGACCTATCCGGAAATCCGCCTGGCGGTGACCGCGAAATGGCGCCTGCCGCGCATTATGGACGAATTGATGCCCGCCGCGGTCCATATTGCGACCGAAGGGCCGTTGGGGTCCGCCGCGCGCAGTTACTGCAAGAAGCGAAAGCATCCGTTTTCCACCAGCTTCCACACGCGGTTCCCGGAATATATCCATGCCAGGTGCCGGCTTCCGACGGGAATTACCTATGCCTGGATGCGCCGTTTCCACGGCGATGCGGAAGTCACCATGGTGACGACCCCGACCATGCGCGACGATCTGGCGGGACGCGGCTTCCGGCACCTGGAAATCTGGTCGCGGGGTGTGGACCTGGACCTGTTCCGGCCGCGCCCGAAGGACATTCTGGACTTCCCGCGCCCGATTTTCATGAATGTCGGCCGCGTCGCGGTGGAAAAGAATATCGGCGCGTTTCTGGACCTGCCGCTGCCCGGTACGAAGGTGGTGGTGGGCGGCGGCCCGCAATTGGACGAATTGAAGGCCGCCTATCCGAACGTGAAGTTCCTGGGCCCCAAGACGGGGGAGGACCTGGCCGCCCATTACGCCGCCGCCGACGTCTTCGTGTTTCCCAGCAAGACCGATACGTTCGGGCTGGTCCTGCTGGAAGCATTGGCCAGCGGCGTGCCGGTCGCGGCCCTGCCGGTGCCGGGCCCGGTCGACGTCATAGGCGACGCGCCCTGCGGCGTTCTAAACCATGATCTGAAGGAAGCGGCGCTGAAGGCACTGGAAATAGACCCGAAACTGTGCCGCCAGCATGCCGAAAGCTTTTCCTGGCAGGCCTGCACCGACCAGTTCGTGCGCAACCTGTCCCCGGTTCTGGACCGGAACGGAACGGTGTCCAGCGCGGCGTGACCCGCCCCTACTGCGTTACCTGATAGGAAAGCGGGATCAGCGCCATGCGCGACAGGTCCATATCCGACAGCGCCTGAAAGAAAGCGGTGCCGTCAATGGCAGCATCCGCCGTTTCCGCGGCCGATGCCCCGATCGCGCCCCCCAGGTTTGAAAAATCTATGGGGGTAGTGCTGGTCAGGACCAGAAACATCTCGTGATCTTCCGGGTTGGGGGCACTCGCCGTACCCGGCAGCGGTGCGCTGGCCAGTTGCCGGTTTTCAGATGCGTGCGGCAGGCGCAGGCTTTCGCCGGCCCCCATGGTGAACTGCGCCTGATTTCCGGCGGGATAAACGCGCGCGACGCGGTTCAGCGCATCCCATGAGAAGACGCCGACATAGGTGCGGGCATCCGCGTCCAGTTCCAGGCGCATGAATTCCCCGGTGCGGTAGACGGATTGTTCCAGGCGCGCGCGGACCGACGGGCGGATGACGCTGCCCAGCGGCCGCACACGGGCTTCCAGCCGCACCGCGACCCGTTCGCCCGACCCCTGGGGGGACACCGCTTCGAAGCTTTCGTCATAGGGAATCGCGTGCGTCAGCGTGTTCGCCAGAAGGGACGCCGCATCTGCTTCCGTCACAACCTCATGAATTGTCGGGTCGCCCCGACCCAGCGCCTGGGCGACGACGCGCGCACGGGCCAGATTCCGGGCCGCGCGCAGGGCCGACGCCCGATCCAGACGGGAGGAGACGACGGCTTCCCCCACGGCGGTGAAAAAGCCGCCGTCCGGTTCCGACCCCATCAGTTCGCCATCCATGACGCTGGCGGGGTCGATTTCCGCCCCGCCCAGTGCCACGGTCCGGTCGCCATGACGCAATTCGACCAGCAGGCTGAGCCGTTCCGGTCCGACATGCCACAGGACACCATGAACGGTATAGGCGGGGCGTTCCGGCAGCACCGCATCGTCATAGCCCAGCTGGGCGCGGGCGCGCGCCTCGCTGTAATCGGTCCGTGCGCGACGGTCGAAACGGCCGGACAGTTCCAGCACCAGCCGGTTCGACAGAAGCGTCCCGAAATCCGTCTGGTTGCCCGCGCGCTGGTCGATGACGACCGCATGGCCGATGCCGCCCGGCACTTCCACGGCCCGGTCGATCTGGTTCGCGATATCGGTGACCGCCAGGGGCCAGTCCTGTCCCCGGCCGATTTCATCCAGCGGGAATTCGCCCCTGCCGTGGCCGACGATGGTTGTGGTCGCAAGTGTGACCGCTGCACACGACACGGCCAACCCCCCTTCCCGCGGGGAGGTGGTGCAGATCACCTCCACATCGGCGCGCGCGGCTTCCAGGCGTGCGGCCATGTCGCCGCAGGTATAGAATTCCTCACACGACTGATAGACCTCATCCAGCCGTTCGCGGGACAGGACCGTGTGCCGCCCGCCGGATTCGCCGTAAAGCCCTTCCAGGATTTCCTCATACAGGCCGCGCGCGACGGTTTCCGTCAGGTTGCTGTCCGGCCCCCGCAGCGGCCTGAGCGCGATGCGCGTGCCGTCGGGGATGGTCTGCAGGACAGCCGCTGCGATTTCGTCTTCCGGGTCGGCGGGAACGGCGGCATCCTGCGCCATGGCAAGGGCGGGCGCGAACATACAGGCGATGCCCATCGCCCGTACCGCCTTTCCGCCTGTAAGCCATTCCATCATCGACAATTTCCAATCACCTGCCATCGCCCCGGGGAAGCGTAGGTAGCGCCCGCGGTCCCGTCAATCGGACGCGCCGGCCGGACCCGTTCCGTCGGCCCGGCCAATGCGCGGTCAATTCGTATAATCGCCCGTCAGATACCCGCCGCCGGACGCAAGCCCCAGGTCCGGGATTGTCGCGATCAGGCGCCGGGCCACATCGTCCGCCATGGATTCCGGCAGATCCCGGTCCGATTCCATGGATGTCGCTTCGAAGATGCCGATGACCGCGCCGATGGGCGACAGCGGCAGCCCGCCGTCCGACCGGGCGGTCACGTGACGCGCACGCCACAAATAATCTTCCCCCGACGCATCGGTGATCTGGGCGTCGATCCCGACCGTTTTTCGCGTCCACACGACGGCATAGATGCTGGCGTCCTGCCACGGGCGGAACTCCAGGAAATGCCGGCAGCGGGTGCGGCGCGTGTAATAGGCGCGGTCGTCCGGGTTGGTCAGGTTGACCAGCATGCGGTCTTCGATCTGAAGCCGTTCGGTACCGCCGATGACGCGGGAAAACCGGTCGCGGGCATAACGCACCATCGCGGCTTCCAACACGTCGGCCCCGGCAAACAGCGCACCGTCCTCATCCGCCATCGGCAGGACGGTCACACAATCCGGCAGGTGAAGGTAATAGGCTTCGGTCAGGTCGACTTCCACTTCGCGGCGCAGGTCCGGCGGTGTTTCGCCGCCCGCGCCATAGGTTGTCGTCTGCTGGCCGGTGCTGACACAGGCACCAAGACCCAGCGCCGCCAGCACCATCAACGTTGCGCGGGAAAACAGCGTCGGCATTTCTATACCTCCCTGCAGGATTCGATCGGCGCAACCGTGACCCGGCCGTCGATCGGTTGCCCGTTCTGGCGGATATCCACGATGGAAAGCCCGCGCGACGACCATTCATAGCGGGCATCAACCTGTGCCCCGCCGCCCAGGCCGCCGTCGATCAGTTCCGACAGCCCGCCCAGAAGCAGCGCATCGGCACGGCGCGGGAACAGGCGCACCACCTGGGCCGACCCGTGGGTCAGACCGTGGCGGCTGTGGATCCGGCCAAGGACGGCGTTTTCCAGGGACGGGATATCCCCTTCGGCGGCGCGCACGAAGCCGCTGTAGCGGCTGGTGTCGGCCATGACGGGCTGACCGGACGCACCGGATTCGAAATACAGGCCGCCTTCGCGGTTCATCAGCACGGTTTCCATGCCATAGCATTGGGTCAGGACAGAATAGAGCCGTTCGCGCGCCGACGCCGACGACGGCCAGGCGATCCGCACGGACGGGCCGGACCCGGTTTCCATCAGCCGCAGCAGGGCGCGACCCTGGCGTTCCGTCGCCCGGGATTCCGGCGCATTGGCGGCGACCTGAACTTCCCGCTGGGAGGGGGCGGAATCCGTGGTCGGTGCCGGGTCGGGTGCGGCCGCGCCCTGTTCATAGGGGTCGGGCTGCGGTTCCGAATTGTCCGGCTGTGCAACGGATTCCGGCAGAGGGTCCAGTTCCGGCATCGGCGGCAAGGGTTCGCGCTGGCGCAGGCGTTCCAGGAGTTCTTCGGGCGATTCCTGCAGTTCCTGAACCGGTGCGTCTGCGGCAGGCGTTTCTATAGCGGGCGCTTCGGCGACCTGAACCAGTTCCGGCGCCGGTTGGGGCGCGGGGTCGGGGATCGGGTCCAGTTCGGTCAGGTCCGGCAGGGGCCCCTGTGCGCGCAGCCGTTCCAGCAACGCTTCGGGGGACTGCTGAACCGGCTCCGGGACGGCGGCCGCAACCTGGACCGGGGTGGCCTGCATCGGAGTCACGTCGACCGGTTCCCGGTCCTGCGATTCGGCCGGTTGTTCGGCGCGAAGGCGGGCCAGCAATTCTTCCGGGGTCTGACGCGGGGCTTCTGCCAGTTCGACCGGCGGCATAGGGTCGACCGGCGGCATAGGGTCAACCGGGGGGGCGGTGTCCTGTGCCGCCTGAACCGGCTGTTCGGCCCGCAGGCGTTCCAGCAGCTGTTCCGGCGTCTCCCGGATTTCATGATTGGCGGATTCGCGCGGCTGCATCGGGGTGACCGTATGGGTCGGCTGCGCCGCCGCAACGTTAGGTTCCGCCGGCGGCGTTTCCGCCGACTGTGCGGTTTCGACCTCTTCTTCCTGCGATTCGGTTTCGCCCGCCTCTTCCTCCGGCGGGTTCTCGAACTCCTCCGGCAGGGGGGGCGGGGATGGCAGGGCCACGGTAACTGGCATCTGCGGGGGTTCCGGGGCGATCTCCTCCGCCTGTTGGGGCGGGCGGGGCGGTTCCGGCGGCGGGTGTGCGTCGTCCGACGGGTCGCTGACGACCGACCAGGCCAGCAGCAGCGCCGTGATCAGCATCAGCCCGGTCGCGGCGCGGTCTGCAAGTTTCTTTCGGACGGCCATTGTCGTTGCCTTTCAGCGGCTCTTTCACCGACCGGGGCGGAATGCCCGATCAGTCGATCGTGTGTTCCAGGAAAAACAGCTCCATATCCTCGATCATCCGGTCCAGGTCGCGGACCCGTTCGGACGGCGACATCATCGCCTGACCTGACGCCAGCTGGACGCTGTCGGTGTTCTGGAAACCAAGCGCGAGGTCCAGTGGATCCGGCGTGCGCGGTGCCGACGCCTGAGCGCCCGCGGACGACAGGACGGATGCGTTCGGGTCGACCGACACGCGCGGCAGGGCGGCGACGCTTTCCGCCTCCCCCAGGTCCGGCAGCGGTTCCAGCGTCACGCGTTGGGTTTCGGCAGCGGCCTGGGGAATGTCTTCCGCCGGCGGTGGCGCAATCACGCCCGCATTCGGGTCATAGCTGGTGACCGGCGGTTCAACGACCGGGGCCTCGGTTACCGCGACGCGGGTTTCCACGGCCGGAGCCTGGGGTTCGGCGGCGGCTTCGACCACCGGTGCGGGGGTTTCGCGCACCGGTTCGGCTGAGACCGGCGCCGGAAGTTCGGCGATTTCCCGTGCCTGTTCGGCGGGTTCGGCGGGTTCGGCGGGATCAGCAGCCACTTCTTCCGTGGCGGCGGTCGCAATTTCCGGGTCAGCTTCGGCGACGGGCGCGGGTTCGACCGCCGTTTCGACCGCCGGTGTTTCCGCGACATCGGCCGCAGGTGCCGTTTCTGCCGGGGTAGAATCAACCGGGACGGAAATGGCGGGTGCGGCCGCTTCGGTGTCGTCGCCCAGGAAGGGAATGTCGATCCGGCCTTCGGCGGCGAAAAGATAGCCCAGCGAGGCAAGGACGACGGCGTTGAACAGAAGATGTTTCATCACTCAAAAATCCTTTTTAAAGATCCGTCCGCCACACCGTGCCCCATGTTCTGCGGGGCGGGCCGTCAGGCGGCGGGTTCGTCGACGAAGACCGCGTCTTCGACTGTGTCGCGGGCCGGTTCGACCGTGGGTTCCAGGACTTCGATCCGGTCTTCCACCGCCTGATGGGTCAGCAGCAGCAGTGCGCGCAGCCCCGTCGACAGCGGCAGTCCGATGACAGACGTCAGAAAGGCCAGGCTGAACTGTTCGGTCAGCGTGCCGATCACGCCCTGCACCGTTTCCGGCGTCAGTTCCGTATGCGCCAGCGTGCCGATGCCGATGCTGATCCCCAACAGGGTGAAGGTCAGTGCCAGCGTGGCGATGGACGAAGACGCATGCAGGCCCGCTTCCAGCCAGAAGTCGGAATTCGCATTGCGCTGGACGATCCGGACCCAGGCCAGCACCGCGGCGAAGACCAGCGCACCCAGAAGCACAAGGAACGTCGTCCCCAGGGTCCCGGCCAGCCATTCCAGCAGCTCTGCCGCGGAAAGGTCGGTTGCCCCGGTCGCCAGCGCGGTCGCGATCACCGCGCCGCCAAGCAGGAAGCTTGCCGTGCGCAGTGCCGCGGAGCCCATGCCGAAGATCCCCGACATCAGTAGCGCCGTCCGATCCGGGCGGTCATCAGCGTGTCGGTGGTGATCCCGACCTGTTCCATCCACTGGTCGATCAGGGTCACATTGCGTTCCACCGCGCCATGAACCAGGAAGGTCAGGTCGTAGTTGGAAAACGCAACCCGGACCACCGGGGACGGGTCGCCCGTCAGACTGTCGTCGCGGATGACCATCCGTTCCAGGTCGGTCAGGCGGCGCTGGGCCGTGACCAGGCGTTCGGACCGTTCGGACGGTTCCAGTGCCGGGTCCATGAAGGTCTGGACCGCCAGCGCACGCTCACGTTCCAGATTTTCCAGCGTATCCGTTGCCAATGCGGAAACAGGGGCGGAAACGCTGGCGGCGGATGCGGCAACAAGGGCAGCAGCGCCGATCAAGGTCTTACGAAACATGGCTTCACTCCTTCTCATTCAATTCTGCAAACGCGGGTGATGCGCGTATCTATCGACGGATCGGGCCCCGTTTTCAGGGCGGGGCCCGGCCCGGGTTCGATCAGTTCAGGAAAATCGACGCCGCTTCGGAGACGTCGACGCCGGCATCGTCCGGGTCGATCCCCATTTCGATGGCGTTCTGTTCGGCGATTTCCTCATGCAGGGCCATGGCGTCCAGCGCGACCAGCTTGCCCATGTAGCCCAGGATCTCTTCTTCCTGGTCCAGCAGAGCCAGCGTGGTGTGGCTGTCTTCCACAAGGCGGCGCAGATAGGTCTGGCGATCCATCGCCTCGCCATCGAAAACCGGCAGCTGGTTCATCGGATGTGCGTCGATGCGCGCCGCCAATGCCTCGATCGCGGCCCGGTTTTCCGTATATTCCTCGGAATAGCGGCTCATTTCCGCACCGCTGCCGAAGACTTCCATATCGACATCGCCGATGACGCTTTCGAAGCGGTTGCGGGCCAGTTCCTGGGCCTCGATCAGGGCTTCGCGCTCCGGCGTCATCGCCGCGTTTTCGGATTCGATGCGGTCCAGCAGACGGCTGTAGAGCCGCATGCGGGTTTCCGCCTCGCGCCGCTGAAGTTCCAGGCGCGCGCCCATCAACTGCACGAACTGCTGTTTATGGGCCAGCAACTGGTGCTGCAGTTCGATGCGAACATCGCCGTCCGCCAGTTCCAGCGCATCCTGGATTTCCAGGATCGTCTGCTGAGTGAGCGCCAGATTGTCCGTCCGGTCGCGGATCGCGGCCGCCAGGCCGGAAGACTGGAAGTCCCGGTCGATCGTGCGTTCCAGATAGACGGTCGGCAGACGGATCAGGCGTTCGGACGCCTGGGGCGTCCATTGCGCGCCTTCGGTCGTGGCAAGCGCCGGCGTGGTCGTGATCCCCTGGAAGAGGAGCGCGGCCGCCAGCGCCACCGGTGCAGCGCCGGCCAGAAGGCGGTTCTTTTTACGGGTGAACGTGAACATCTTGGATTACTCCTCTTCTAAAGGCCGGCTGTTCGGCCGGTTCGCCTGGAACCGGGCCTCAGTTGGAGGCCCAGTGATTGACCCGGCGCATTTCCGCCTTCAGGTCGGAACTGACGTTCAGAGTGGAAAACTGGCCGAAGTCGACGGCCTGATACCGGCCCAGCAGCGCGCCCATCGTGTCGGTGAAGGACGAACCGTCGGCGTAGTACAGGTCATGACCGGCAAACGCGGTTTCGAAATTGTTCAGTGCCGAACGCGCCGCGTCCAGGTCACCGCCCTTCACATAGTTCTGAACGGCCAGGCCATAGGAATGCATGCGTTCGTCCATCGGCACCTCACCGGCGACGGGGCCAAGGTCGGCCTCGCAGCTTTCCAGCAGGCGCGCGCTGGACAGGTACTGTGCCGGCGAGCGTGTGTTGTACGCCTGCTGGTCCAGTTGCATGGCGTCGTCGACACAGGCGCGGTATTCGCGCATGGCGGCGACTTCCTCAAAACGCTGGGCCCGGAAACCGATGCCTTCACCGGTCGGGCTCTGTTGCGGAACGCACGCGGCCAGGGCGGCGGCAGCACCGGCCATCAGGACCGCGCGGCGAACATATTTGGTGATACTCTTGGACATAAGATCCTCCCTCTTTCAGGGGTTCGGGTTTCAGCCACGAGCCTCTATGGGAGGGGGAGGGATTTTTTTCTGAGACGCGGACGGAAAAACTGTGGAACGGCCCAATCCCCGGAACTAAACTGGGCAGAGCGAGAACTGGTGGACCGTTCGCATGACACGGATTTTGACTACCGTGCGCTTCCCTAAAGTTTTGACGCACAAAACTTCTGGCTTTAGCGTGAAACTGCACCGGGCTTAATCTTGGAGACCCATGATGAAGAAAACCGAAGTGGGGCTTCCTGCGTTATTCCTCGGGCTGGCGGCGATGTTTACACTGAGCGGATGTAGCGACCCGTATCAACCGGCATTGACCGCAACAACGGTCCAATCCGGCACGATCCTTTCCTCAACGGCGGCTCTGTCCCACACCACCGCCCTGCCCCCCGACAGCGGGTACATCATATGTTCACAGGGGGCACCGGATGCCGTTTTCGATGCGTCCGAGTCGGGGAGCATCAACCTCTCGCTCATCTCTCTTGGTGATGATGCAGACGAAATAAACGAAGGCCAATCCGAACAGGAAATGGCCGGGCGAACGCCCACTGTGTTGATGACGCGCGAGCTTTTTTATCGGGCCTGTGAGTTTTCCAGGAACTTCAGTCTTTCGAAGGATGAAGCGCTCGACCTGTATTTGCGGACACTGGACGCCGTGTCGAATGTTTGGCCGACCGAGGCTGGAAGAACGACCGTTACCATTGGCGACACCCTCACCACAACCGATACGGACACCTTTAGCGCAACAACCGCAATAACCGACACCGAAACGAGTACGGTCAGTGAGTCGGAGGCTTCCAGCGCGCCGCCAACCACCACCACGACCACGCGGCGATAGCATGTTAGTTCTTGATTCCGATATGTTTTTTGTTGCGTTCCTATCGACGACAGACCCATACTTTTCAGACTAGGTGAATGGTGGGGGAAACATTTCATCTTTAGTGGAGGGGGAATTCCATGAGGATTTTTGTTGTCGCTATCGTGCTGATGTTCGGTTCAACGGCATACGCGTTCGAAAGAAATCCGTATTCCGATCAATACAACGATTGTATCTCGCAGAACTGGGCGTCCGAGTACCCCGCGTGTTCGACGCCACCCTATGCGAACTCGGCAATAACGGATCACTTCAACGATATATTCGACCATGCCTGTGTGGATCATGACCGCTGTTATGCGACTCATGGCGAAAGCAAGTCCGACTGCGACACGCGCTTCCTCGCAAATATGGTTCAGGCCTGCGGCGCGTTGGATACAATTTGTCACGGTGCAGCCAGTGTGTATGCCGGAGCTGTAGCGGTCGGCGCTCAATCCGCCTGGGACAACGCGGCTGGAATTCGCGAGCAATGCCGGTAACCGGGACGGTCCCGCCATCCCGGGGTCGCCTGCCAAGGACTTTTGCGCCTGAAACTGTAATTTCTTCAGGTTGAAAACACGATCTGTGCCGCCGGAGGGCCCGATACTGTATCGGGTCCTCCGTTGGGCTTATTTCCCTGAAACGAGGGCGATGGACCGGTGCATCCTTGGGCACGCTGCGACGGGCACTATTGCGCCCGCGAACCCGGGGCGGGACGCTGGGGCCGGCGCGGCACCGGAGGTTGTGCGTCCGGTCAAGGGCATTCGTCCATCGGGCATTCGCGCAGGAAGGCGATCAGCCGTTCCGGGCGGTCCCGGTGGCGCGGGACGCGGACCGCGACAATGCGGCAGCCGTAAAGTTCCCCGGTCTTGCGCTGGTTGATGATCCGAACCTCACCCGCGCCGCTTTCCCGGACCTGCGGCATCAGGCGCCGCGCTTCGTCCAGGTTCGTCGCCTCGCATTGCAGTACGGTCGGGTTCCGTCCGATCAGTTCGTGGGATTCGTACCCGGCAAGATCCCACAGGTCGCCCGCGATGCGGGTAAAAACGGGCTGGCCCGTTCCGTTCAAATCGGTTTCCGCCGCGACGACACGCAAAAGGCCCGCATATTGCGACAAAGTCTCCCAGTCGCTGTAGACGCCCGTGAGCGCGAGTTCGCGCAGATATCCCATCTGGTCACGAACCGGCCGCTTAAGATAATCGCTAACCATGCCGTTACCCCAACCAATCTTGGATAGTAGGACAGACTGGTCCCGGGGAATAGCGGGAATTCCGGGATATCCGGCTGTAAGACACGGAATTCGCAGGGAATTTCGACTTTAAGGAGAAACGTGGTTAATGACACGCCCATACGTGGGATGGACGCTGGTGCCGCCCCGCACGGCCCCCGCCCATTTCCGGATTTGGCACAGGACATGCACCGCTTGTTTCGACGGCAGAACGGTCGTCGCGCCGGTCGCGTTCGGGCCCCGCAATCGGGTCGCGGCATCGCGGCGGGCGCTTTCCAGAATCGGGATCACAGAGGGACGGGAGAGATGGTGGCATCGGCCAATGAACTGATCGATTTGATTTTGAGTGTGGACGGGCCTGAGGCGCAGCGCCCGCCCGGGCGTTTCGAAGCGGCGCAAGCGCCGGATTCGGACGACATGATCGATACCGCGGAACTTTGCGATTTCGTGCCGTTCCTGGTCTTTCTGATTTATCAGGACGCATCCGGCGTCATCAGCGAACGCCAGGTCACCTTGCGCGGTCTGGTCACCGGGCCGAACGGGCACCCGACCCTGTTGGGATATTGCCATGTGCGCCGGGCGCGGCGTCGCTTCCGGATCGACCGAATCCGCGAGGTCATCGATTGCGTCACCGGGGAACGGTATGATTCCCCGACAGCGCTGATCGATCTGCTGAACCTGGACGAAACGGATACCGCGGTAAAACAGTGTCGCCACGGACTGACGGTCCTGTCCTATCTGGCGCGTTGCGACGGGCATTACTGCGCCCGGGAACGCGATGTGGTGCTGACCTACGTCCGACAGATCGCCTGCGACCAGGATGTCGACGAAGACCGGCTGAACTGGCTGCTGGACAGAATATGCCCCGATGCGGAAGTTGCCGTTCACAGTGCGAAGATGCTGGCGCGGGGTATGGGGGAGACCAGCATTCGAACCTTGCTGGACTATGCCGGGTGCCTGATCGATGCGGACGGGTTCCACGCACCGGAAGAAATCGCCTTTGCCCAAAGGCTGAACGGCATTCGCAACCATTACATTTGAACCGATATCAACCACCGTAAAGCCGCTTGACGCTGTACCAGTCAAAAACGGTTCCCGGCAGGCACAAGCAAAATTCCGGCGCGGCAGTTTCCCTTGGGTGAATTCACGGGCAATGCTGTAGGCTGTTCCCAAGGGAATTCGGGAACAGCTGTCACCATTTGACGGGAATCGCACAGGGACATGCCCTACCAGATAGATTTCGAAGAGCGCGGCGTATATGTGCGGATCCAAGGCGTGGTGACGCGGGATTTGATCGACGAAGCCGTCAACATAATCTGGGGGCATCCCAGCTGGAGCCGCGCCGAATATGAACTCTGGAACTATTCGGATATTTCCGGTGTCCGGATCGACAACGATTATGTCGTTGAAGTCGCCTTCCAGGACAACGCGGCATCACTGACATCCGAACGATCCAAAATCGCGGTCGTGACCGACAATGACACCTTGATCGCGATGACCGAGCATTACCGGAACTGGATGAACCGGTTCGGAGTTGACGTTCGATGGTTTGCAGTCCTGGACGAAGCCCGTGCCTGGCTGGCGACGGGGTAGGCCGACCCATTCAACCCGCTACAGGAAAATCGGTACCGGAAGCCGGTCCATGATCGGCCGGTCGGCATCCAGGTCCGCGACCATGCCCCGCCAGGCCGTCAGCCAATTGGACACGTCGTCCGTTTTCAGTCGGTCCCCCGCCCGCAGTGTCAGGCGGTTGGGCGCGATGAAGGTTTCCCATTCCGTCCCGATGCGCGGATTGTCCCTGCGGTCCGGCCCGATATAGCTTTTCGCCAGCGCAAACCGCCGCGGCCGCCGTGCCAGCATCCCGATATGGTCGATCAGGTCGGCGGCGGAAAACGGTTTCTTCAGGATGATGTCCAGTCCGGCGCGCACCTCTTCCCCGACCAGTTCGCGCGATGTATCCGACTGCGTCCCCACAATCACCATAAACGGGTCGGCATCATGCTGGCCTGTCCGAAGACCGTGCACCAGATCCAGCCCGTCCGCCACATCATGGTCGAAGTCGATCAGGATGACGTCCGTATCCAGGGTCGGCGGCTTTTCCGCGATACGGCCGGCGGATGGCAGATGGCGGATATCCAGAATGCCGTCCTCATGCAGGACGCCTTCCAGTGCCTCGGTCAGGCGCGGGGACGGTTCGATATGGATCAGCTTGCATTTTGCCAAAAGCTGAAGCGTCGCCTTGTCCATCTGATGCCTTCTGGTCGGGTGTGATCCGGGATGCGCCGTTTGACGGGGCGCCTGTCGATCAGGTGTCTGTCAATTCATGTACCGGTTATTTTTGCCGCAATCGCGGGACGGTGTGAACCGCCAAAGCACCGACATGATTAAACAGACATGCAGAACCGGCCTGCGCCCCTCACCAGCGCACACGATAGCCGCGCGCGTCGATATGGACAAACGGCCCGCGCACAGCATTCGCGCTGCAGATCCCATGGCTGCACGAAGATGCGCCTGCGCCGTTTTCAGGTGCTGGCAGGCATCCTCGCAATTTTGCTGATGCTGTTTCGGATTGCGCTTACACTTGTGACCATGACTCTACAGCTGCTGTGGGCATTGGCCTTGATTAGAGACGCGCAAGACCGGGTCAGGACATGCGGTCCGTTGCCCCCCGTTCCTGACAGGAAGCTTGTGCAACCATATGGCTTTGTGGACCGAAGATGATTCTTGATTGGATTGCCGCACTCGTGGCGATTTGCGCCGCACTATGGACCATACTGCCGTTGTTTCGCCATGATGCGTGGTGGATCCGCGGGTTCGAATTTCCCCGCGTTCAGGTGACAGTGCTGACAGCGGCCGTCCTGTCGGCATACCTCGCAATCGCGGGCTGGCGGGACGCCGAAGACTGGATTCTGATCACGGTTCTTGCGGCGTGCACGGCCTTCCAACTGATTCGCATCGCACCCTACACCTCGCTTTACCCAAAACAGCTGCGGTCCGCGGCCGCACCGGAGCCGCGCCGCACGCTGGCCGTAATGATCGCGAATGTACTAACGCCGAACCGGAACGCCGCCGCACTAATGCGCCTGGTCAGGGTGCACAATCCCGATATCCTCCTCGCGGTGGAGACGGACTCGTGGTGGGAAAGCCAATTGGACGGGCTGGAATCCGACTACCCCCATACCGTCAAACACCCACTCGACAACCTCTACGGAATGCACCTTTACTCCCGCCTGGAACTGATCGACCCGGAGGTCCAGTTCTTGGTCGAGGAGGGCGTTCCTTCGATTCACACCGAAGTAAGGCTGGGCTCCGGCCATCGGGTCAAATTGCATTGCATTCACCCCGCCCCGCCAAGCCCCACCGAAAATGAAACCGCCGCCGAGCGCGATGCAGAGCTGCTCGTCGTGGCAAATGCCATCACTGAAACAACTGGTCCGGTGGTCGTTATGGGCGATCTAAACGACGTCGCTTGGTCCGCCTCGACCCGCCTGTTTCAGAAAGTGAGCGGCTTGCTCGACCCCCGGATCGGTCGCGGCTTGTACAGCACTTTTCACGCTGGCTATCCATTCCTGCGCTGGCCCCTGGATCACGTTTTCTGCTCGCCCGACTTCACTTTGGTCTCTCTCTCACGCCTCGGCTATATCGGGTCGGATCATTTTCCGGTTCTTGCGGTGCTGCACTATGAGCCCGGTGCCGAACACGAACATGCCGAACTGAAAGCTGATGCTGAGGACCAAGATCGGGTCGAGCAAAAAATTGAGAAGGTCGATGCCGACGACGAGGTGCTGACCCGCAGGGACTAACTTGTCGCTCACCATCGACCGGACGGTGCTGTCCTTGCCAACTCACCACCGTCTTCTGTCGTATAGAACGCGCACCTTGCCCCCAGCAGAAACGGTTCTGTTGCGTAGCGGACGCTGGCACCCCCATGAAAACGGCCAAATCCTCCGGAAGCAGGCCGCTTCAGAACGCTGTTCCCACTGGGGCATTGATCGGGTTTTCCGTTTGGGGGATCAGGGAAATCCCATTCCGACTGTCAACCAGGTCGAAGTTCGATGGCGGCTCAGTCGACGATCGTGAATGAACCAAAATACCGACATGATCAAACAGACATGCACAACCGGCCTGCGCCCCTCACCAGCGCGCACGATAGCCGCGTGCGTCGATATGAACAAACGGCCCACGCACGGAATTCGCGCTGTAGATCCCAAGACCGCCCGCGGGCCAGTATCGGTTGCCGGTCGATTCCGAAATGTCCTCGGCCCAACCCGCCAGCATCCTGGCGTCGCCGATATCGATCCTGCCGTCGCCGTTCAAGTCGTCCATCCAGCCGTTGCCGTCCGCGTCCACGAATACGTCGGCCGCGCCGCCGAACAGATGCCGGGAAGACGTGGTCCGGTTGCCGATCGACGCGTTGTACCAGGGTGTGCGAAACCCGCTCATCACCGTCAGGGTGGGAACGTCGTGGCCAGCCCCCTGAACCGCGTCCAGCACCGATTCCAGCTTTGCCAGCATGGACGGGCGGATCAGAAGATACGCGGTGTCATGGTCCGGCTGCTGCTTGCAGAGAAACTGCCACAGCTGAAAATTCGGGGAAACGTAAAGGTCCCGCATATCCCGTGTGACTTCGATGAACCCTTCGGGCGGGCGATAGACGTCCAGGCCCCGGTGCGGGTCCGGGGAATAAGCGCCGATCCGGTATCCGTTCAGTTCCGACTGGCGGCCGTTTTCGAACGGCGTCAGCACAAAGACCAGAATGTCGCGCGCCTGTCCGCCGTTGATGAAGGTGATGCGCGAAACACCGGGGGAAGACGGCGCGCGCCAGACCCAGTCGCCGCCGTCGCGCCGCAGGGCGCCGCTGTCGGCCTGGCCGTCCGCATCGACGGCAAAACGCAGGTCCGCGCCCGGCATGACCATCGCCGAGATCAGCGCCAGGTCGGTTTCGACATCGTCCAGGCCCAGCATATAGCCGACGCGGTCCGCATCGCCTTGGGCGACCGCGGCGGCGGAACCCAGGGGCAGCACCGCCAAAAGGGCGGCCCCAAGGGCCGCAAGAAACGTCACACGCATGATGTTTGGGGTATCCTCAATCGCCGCGCGGCGGCGGTGTTTCCAACCCGGACAAAACGGCCGGGTCGCGCTGATAAATATCGTCCAGGAACCGCACACCGCCCGCACCGTCGGCGATCACGGTCTGATACAGGATGTGGACCGGCACATGGGCGGTCAGATCGGCGCGGTTTTCCCGGCCCGTTTCCAGCGCCATGTCGATGCGGTCCGCATTCCAGCCGTCGGTTTCCTCCAACAGCCATTCCGCCAGCGCAATCGGGTCCTGCGTGCGCAGACAACCGGACGAAAAGGCCCGCTGACGCTGCGAAAACAGGCCGCGCGTCGGCGTGTCGTGAATATAGACGTTGTGCGGGTTGGGGAACATGATCTTCACCAGACCCAGGGCGTTCATCGGGCCCGGCGCCTGGCGGATACGATAGGGGAAGTTCGACCGCGACAGGCTGTTCCAGTCGATGGTCGACGCATCGACCCGGTTGCCGTTCGCGTCCAGAACCTGAAAGCCAAGCTGGTCCACCGCGCCGGGGTCGCTCTGAAACAGGGGAAGCTTGTCCGCGACCGCCAGGCTGCGCGGCGTCTCCCACCACGGGTTGAAGACGATATATTCGATTTCATCGGAAAAGACGGGCGTCGCGCGATAGGGACGGCCGACGATCGTAAGATAGGTGCGGACCGGTTCGCCGTCTTCGAACGCGGTCACATCGAAATTGGCGATGTTCGCGCGCAGATGCCGGCGTCCCAGTTCGGTCGGCAACCAGCGGAACCGTTCCATATTGACGCGAAGCTGGTCCGCGCGTTCGGACGGGCTGCGGTTCAGCGCGCGCAAGGTCGCCGGACCGACGATGCCGTCGGCTTCCTGTCCCTCGCTTGCCTGGAACCCTTCGACGGCAATCGCCATTCCTTCATCAAAATCCGGCCCGCCGCCCGCTTCCGGCAGCCAGCCCAGTTGCTGCAGCCGCTGGCGCAGCGCCGCCACCCGCGGCCCGGTATCACCCAGGCGCAGGGTCGGGCCCTCGTCGATCCGGACAATCGGGTCTTCGCCCAGATTCTGCTGCCGGACCAATTCGTCGCGCATCGCGGCATAAAGCGGTTGGCGGGGCGCGAACGCTTCCAGCGACCGGCCGACCGTGCCGTCCGCCAGCGCGGTCAGCAGGGCGTCTGCGAAATCCGCCTCACGCGGGGCGACGGCCCAGCTGGGCTCCAGCATCACAGGGTCGGTCTTGCCGTACAGAAGATGGGCCGCCGCCGTCAGCCAGGAGGCGGTCGCAACCCGGTCGCGCGCATCCTCGTCCGTCCGCAGCGTCCGAAGCGACGACAGGCCGTAATGTTCGGGATCCAGCCCATGTTCTTCCAGCCGCGCGATCGCGATCAGAAGGGCGTTGTAGTTGACGTCGTTCCAGACCTGCTCAACGCCGGCGTCGGCATGGAATTCCTCCGTCGCGACGGGGGCAATACGCTGGGCGGCCGCATCGTCCCGCGCAGAGACGACGGCAAGGGCAAGCGCGATTGAAAGCACACAGATCCGACCGGCACGCATTCTGACGGAAATCCCGTTCCAGCATCACGATTGAAGGGTCGCGCAATTATATAGGGTGCGCCCGCGCAAGGGCGAGCGAATTTATCCGACCCGGCCCGACCGGGCGCGGCCGGCGGCGCGACCGCCGCTTGGACGGTCATCTGAACCGAAGAATGTCGCGGTCACAGTTGCTTGCCTGGTGTTCGGCTTGCCAAAGAGAACACCTCGATTGCCTGATCTTCGATTAATGCCTCACAGCGATTGAGAATAAAATCGCCTTCAACCAATTTGGCGGTAGCCTTGCTAAGCAGAATGCCGCCGGCCTCTGGAATGTCCTTCATTCTCTGTTCGAGCTTTGCGCCAAGGTTCACGATATCTCCATTGGCTGTATAGATCGCCCGCGCTCCCGACGTTTTTCCCACCTGTGCATGCCCGCTGCTGATGCCTATTCGCATGCTCAGTGGTTCCGGAAGGCCATATCGCGCCTTGAATTCAGGGTTCAAAAAGGAAAGACGCTCCTGCATCTCGACAGCCAACGTCACCACTTGCACGGCGTCATCCTTCGGGCCTGAAGTAGAGAAGTTCCCCAAATAGCCGAATATGCCGTCACCTGAAATGTCTTCGAGGAACCCATCGTGTGATTTTATGATCCGCTGCATTTCCCTGACAAATTCCTGGAGCATGTCACCGAATGCTTCCTCGCTCATGCTACGGCTGATCCGTGTCGAGCCCGCGAGGTCTGCGAAAAACACCGTTAGAAAATGTGTCCGAGGGCTCAGGTCGTCGCCATTTCGCAATCCGTCCACCAGTAAAGGATCGAGATACTCGGAAACGGAGAGTGAAAAGTCCGAGAGCTTCTGGTTCGCTTCCGCTAACCGGTTCTCCGCCCGCTGTACCGCCTCTGAGAAGGCATTCATGATGATGGCAATACCGATTACCATGATCAGCATGTTGGCCGCGAGAAAGGCAGCCGCAAACCGCGGTTCAATTGGTGAAAGCGCGCCGACACCAGCGCTCAGCGCCACGGCACCAGCGAGCAGGAACGCGATAAGGACAATCGCTCTCGTCCGGGATTTCGGCGAGACGAAAGGGACGAAATAGAGTGTCGCCGCCGGATAGATAAACACGGATATGAGGCCGGTTTCCAGACCTAGATACAGCGTGCCGAGAGTTCCGTAGAACACCACTTCCGTCATTGCCAAGAGATAGGCCGTGCGAATGCGACCATGCTTGTCCAGGAAATATCCGCCGACCCACATAGCAACGCTGAGAACATTAAACAGGCAAAGCTCCGGTTGCTTGAGAAGGTAAAAAACAAGAACCATGGCCGCGTGGGCGGCGACACCGAACGGGTACATAAATGTCGCCAAACGACGATAACGGTAGATGTCGCCGGAACTGCTTTGCACGGCGACACCATCATCTGGCTCGTCGAAGACATTTGATTCCCGAATTACCATCGCCAAAATCCTTATGATCATCGCTCCGTACGGAAGGATATCGAGCAACCCCTCGCAGAAAACGATGCTTATCGATAGCGAACCGCATCGACGATCAGTTTAAATGCCGGGGACGCGTGTCGTCGGTTCGGATAATATAAATGATATCCGGGCAGCGGCGGCGTTTGCTTAGAGAGCACCTGCTTCAGAGCCCCGGCTTTGATGTCGGTAGCGACCTGATCGCGCGGCAGATATGCCAATCCGTCACCATAGAGGGCCGCATCCCGGATAAGATCGATGGAATTGAAGGCAAACGGACCATCCACCTGCGCGCGGATTTCTTCGTCATCCTGCGAAAGTCGCCAGGCATTCATTCTGTCCGAGGTCGGCAGTTTCAAGTTGATGCAGCGGTGCTCGACCAGTTCCTGGGTGTCCCGGGGGCGCCCTGCGTGCTTCAAATAGTCCGGTGCCGCGACAATGGCCATCGGGATATCGGGTGAAATCCTTACAGCGATCATGTCTTTCGCGACCTGCTCTCCAAGCCTGACGCCGGCGTCATACCGGTCGGCAACGACATCCGACAATCCGTAGTCGACGATGATCTCTACCGAGATATCCGGATTGGCCTTGAGCACCGGCGACAGTTTGGGCAGCAGTACGGCTTTCGCCGCATGTTCCACCGAGGTGATGCGGATCGTGCCGGCGGGCTTGTCACGGAACTCGCTCAATGCGGCGACACTTTGTCCGATCTCCTGAAGCAGTGGCACCAAGGACTGGAATAGCCTCTCGCCCGCTTGCGTCGGAGCCACGCTTCGGGTCGTGCGGGCTAGCAGCCTTACGCCCAGGCGTTCCTCCAACCGACGGATGATCTGGCTCAGGGCTGACTGCGTGACGTTCAGCCTGGAAGCAGCGCGCGTAAAACTGCGCTCTTCCGCTACCGCTACGAACGCGGTTAGGTCGGCTATCTCATCTCTTTGCATTTATTACCTCATTACTAGGTTCAATAACTTTTCTTCGATTAATTTATAAACAACCGTTCCCTATTTTTCTATCAGGTCGTGCGGAGACAGCACGACATAGTTGAGCGGCACGGCATTCATGGCCCGTTCGCTCCAGATTGAAACGAACCCAGCCAGGAGAGACAGATGTCAAGAATGTCCCAGGAACGAATGGAAAAAGCACTCAACCAGCTATCGTCCATTTCCGCGGAAGATCATGCGAAAGTGCAAGGTCTCGCCAATATCGTACGTCCGCTTCGAAGCGTGCTTCACAAGACCCCCGACGACTACGGCATGACCGGTTGGCGGGACATCTATTTCCAGTCCGACGACGGCGTGCCGCTTGAGGGCTGGTACATCCCGGCAAAGGATGGAGAGAGCAACAAGCTCATCATTTTCAACCATGCGCTTCCGATGTGTCGGGCGGGTTTCCCAGGCCACCTTGGAGAGCCCTGGAGCAATTTCGATGCGGTCGAGATCGATTTCGTTATCCAGATGAAGCACCTGACCGACGCAGGCTACAACGTTCTCGCCTATGACATTCGCAACCACGGCAACAGCGGTGCGGCCAACGGTGGGATCAGTGGCATCGGTCGGTGGGAATGGCGCGACTGCGTCGGCGTGAAGAAGTACGTGGACGCACACCCGGACCTCGGCAAGATGACGGTCGGATTGTACAGCCAGTGTATGGGTGGAAATTCGCAGTACGAGGCGATCTATCGCCATCCCGAACTGTTCGAGAATGTAAGATGCATGGTGAGCCCGATGGTGGTTTCTATGTCGGCGATCTACGACGCCTTCTCCGAAATTCAGGGGGTCAGCCAGTACCAAGAACTGATCGATCTTGAACTGCTGAAAATGGGTGGATGGGTCGCAGCCGAAATGACGCCGCAACACTTTGCCCCTGGCGTTACCATGCCGGTGCTGATGGTTCAGGTCTACGACGATGAATGGACCCGCAACCCTGAAGATGGGCAAAAGACATTCGATCTGTTGGGAAGCAACGACAAGGAACTGTTCTGGATTGAAGGAACAACCAAGCGGTTCCGAGATGGCTACAACCATTTCGGACGCCACCCCGAGAAAGTATTGTCCTATCTCGAAAAGCACATGAACTGAGGTAGGGTTGGTAGCGAGCGCAGGACCCCTGGTCCTGCCTCGCTCAACCGGGTGACAGAAAATGAAACGCCGCGTATTTGTACTAGGAGCCGTTGCTGCCGCTGCCGCCACTTTGATCGGAAGTGGCGTGATTGGTTATGTTGTCAGAACCGAGTGGAAACAGGCCGACCAAAATCGAGCATTGGCGAACTATGATCCGCCCAGCGGCAACCGATCACGGACGCTGGTCGTATATTTTTCACGCTCCGGAAATACCGAGCTAATGGCGCTGGAAATTGCAAAGGATCAACAGGCGGACGTAATCCGACTTGGAGCGGACGCCTATCGTCTGGGCCTGATGGGATGGATCAACGCGATGAAGGACGCTAGAGGCCAAGACGCAGCGATCGCGCCTTCGACTGTCGATCTCTCAGAGTACGACAGGGTCTTTATTGGTTCGCCTATATGGCTCTACAGCCCCGCGCCGCCGATCATGGAGTTCGTATCGTCGAACGACTTCACGGCCAAGGATGTGATCCTGTTTAACACGTTCAACAGCAAATTCGAGGATACCTATATCGACCGTTTTAAGGAAAGTGTGACGGCACAGGGTGGACATTTCGAAAACCATATCTGGGTCAGGCGCGGCCGGATGACCGATCAGATCGATGCCGAAGAACTGATCGCACAGGTTCGCCATCGACTGAGCAGTCTTTAGAAATGCCTCAACCCAATCGGCGTTACGGAGAGAAACATCCGAAAAATGTCGGCGTATGCTTAGATATTTATCAATATCGCCGTAAAGCGCTTCTTAGGCCCAATCGGGGACCAGAGAAAATGGTGCGGTCGAGAAGACTCGAACTTCCACCCGTGTTACCGGACAGCGACCTCAACGCTGCGCGTCTACCAATTCCGCCACGACCGCACATCATGGGGCAATCACCCCGGCGGGCCTTTCGCCGCCGGAAGGCCGATGGTATAGCCAATCGCCCGACTGCGATCAAGCGTCGGAATCGCGACCATGGCCTTTGAATTTCAGATGGACCCAACCCCTTGTCCCTGAACGAAACGACCGCCACCGCCTGCTTCCCCGACCGGCGCAGCGAAACCGCGCGCCCGGACTGGCATGTATCGGAAGGGCCGGTCCCCTATCAGGACGCGCTGGACGTCATGGATGCCCGCGTTGCGGCCATCCGGGGTGAAGGTGCGAAGGAACTGGTCTGGCTTCTGGAACACCCGCCGCTTTACACCGCCGGCACAAGCGCAAATGACGGGGACCTGTTGAGCGCCGGGGACTTCCCCGTCTACAAAACGGGCCGGGGCGGGCAATACACTTATCACGGGCCGGGCCAGCGGGTGGCCTATGCCATGCTGGACCTGAAACAGCGCGGCGCGGATGTGCGCTGTTACGTCCATGACCTGGAAGAATGGGTGATCCGGGCGCTGAGCCAGTTCAACGTGGTGGGCGAACGGCGCGACGGCCGGGTCGGCATCTGGGTGGAGCGCGGCGACGGGCGCGAGGACAAGATCGCCGCGATCGGCGTGCGCGTCCGGCGCTGGGTCAGCTTTCACGGCGTTGCCATCAATGTGGAACCGGACCTGAGCCATTTTCAGGGCATCGTGCCCTGTGGCATCGCCGACCCCAAACTGGGCGTCACCTCGCTGGTCGATCTGGGCCTGCCGGTCACCCTGCAGGACCTGGATCTTGCGCTACAGTCCGCGTTTGCGGACGTGTTCGGACCGATCGGCGATCAGTCCGTGGGATGAGGCCCCTGCAAAGGGTGATCCTGATCCCGTTTCTGTTCTTCCATCGACATATCGACCTTCCCATCAGGGCTATTGGGTTTTTGGTCCTACGTCGGCGCCAGGGTCTTTGACGGCCAGGGCGTCGGCTTAGTAATCGAAAATATCGCAAGATTTGGGCCATAATCGCGAAAATCCGACAGCCAATCCACAATATGCGGCGCAAATGCCCGTTTTTTAACCATAAACCGCGTCAGGGCGTGAGGATTTCCGCCTGCGGATGGAAGGCGTGAAAAGCGAAAGCAAAATCAACGAAGTAAGGAACATCCTGCCCGTCGCGGGTTGCCGTCACCGTGCCGACGTCGCGCCCGTCGGAAATTTCCGGCGCGTCCAGGGCGGAATTCTGACCCGGCCGCCAGGTCAGAACCGTGCCGTCGGGCGCCGTGATTCGGCCCTGTTCGCGCAGCAGGTCCATCGACCAGGCGCGCGCCCGGTCCGACAGGGATACCACCCTGGCCAGCGGCGCAATGCCGTCCGGCACCTCCCCCCGGTACAGGAACGGACGCGGCATCGTGTCATAGAATTCATACGGGTTTGCGCCATAGGCCCGGAAGCGGCGGTCGGCGGGAACCAGAACTTGTGCATCAGCGGGTGCGCGGTCCCGGAACTCGGCGAAACTTTCCAGCCGCGCCGGCAGGATGTCCAGGCGCGTGCCCGTCAGTTCACCCACAATCGCT
This sequence comes from Alphaproteobacteria bacterium, assembly GCA_040222995.1. Lineage (GTDB taxonomy): Bacteria > Pseudomonadota > Alphaproteobacteria > UBA8366 > Aestuariispiraceae > JAVKBW01. The sequence continues at coordinate 112,657 of JAVKBW010000039.1, forward strand.
TCGCCAAGGAACTGCTGCCACCAGGTTTCCGTCTGCCGGTCATACATCAGAAGATCGGAATTCCTGAGCCGCCCGGTCGTGCCGAAATCCAATGTGCGCCCTACGGCCCGGCGGTCGAAGACGATGACCGCATTGCATAAGGGACAGAAGGTGACGGCCACCGGCACGCCGCCGATTTCGTCATTCGCGATTTCGTGCCACATCAACACCTGAAGGGGGTAAGCCTTCCATTCGCCGCCGACCGTCAGACCGACAACCGGTTCGGTGTCGCTCAAACCCTCCAGTTCTGAAATGCCGACGAATTGGGGGCGGTCGATGGGCGGGATGCCGTCCCGGCGCGGCCCGCCGGACAGGATATCGGCCAGGTCGATGGATGCGGTTTCGAAATCATTCAGCGGAAATTCTTCGCGCGCATGGGACACACAGAAATCGCCGACCAGTTCCTGACAGAACTGCGGCAGGATCTGTGCCGCCGCGGGTCGGGCGGCCGGCAGCGCCGCGATCAGCGCGATGAGGAAAAGGCGCCACATGGGACGACCATGCCAGCGCCCAGCGATCCGCCGAAATCAAGCCTGCGTGAGGTCACCCGTCCGGCAACACCTTGAATCCCGACACACCGGGCGGGTCTGCATCGGCGATATCCATGCCCGTCACCTGTGCCAGGGGCGGGCCGTCGCGGCAGTCGGAAAGCATGCGGTCGACCGCATCGGCCGGGCCGCTGAACAGGGCTTCCACCGACCCGTCCGGCCGGTTGCGCACCCAGCCGGACAACCCGTGCCCCGCCGCCGTCTTTTCCGTCCAGGCGCGGTACCAGACGCCCTGGACCCGTCCGTTAATCGAAACGCGGACCGTCTTTTCGGTCATATCCGTCATGCCCTCTGAAAACTGCACAAACAGGTGAAAGAAAGAATAGGCATTCGCCGCGTTTTGTGAAACGGTCCCGATTGCGGCGCATCGGGGATCTGACGCCGCATTTTTCCAAACATCTCACGAAATCGGAGTGATCGGGCATGAAGGTTGGATTTATCGGGCTTGGCAATGTCGGCGGCAAACTGGCGGGAAGCCTGCTTCGCAACGGAACGGACCTGATGGTCCGCGACCTGAATGAAGAACTGGTCGCGAAATTCGCCGCCGGCGGGGCATCGGTCGCAAATTCGCCGAAGGAAATGGCGGAAGCCTGCGATATCGTCATCACCTGCCTGCCGTCGCCCGCCGCCAGTGCCGCCGTGCTGGAAGCCGAAGACGGCGTCATCGCCGGTCTGTCCGCCGGCAAGGTCTGGGCGGAAATGAGCACGACCGACGAAGCGGAAGTCAAACGCCTGGGCGCGAAGGTGCTGGCCGCGGGCGGGGAGCCGATCGATTGCCCCGTTTCCGGTGGCTGCCACCGTGCGGCAACGGGCAACATCGCCATTTTCGCGGGCTGCGAGCGGGCGACCTTCGAACGCATGCTGCCGTTCCTGACCAAGATGGGTCGGCGCATCCTGCATACCGGACCGCTGGGGTCGGCGTCGATCCTGAAGGTCATCACCAACTATCTGGCGACGGCGAACCTGATTTCCTGTACCGAGGCGCTGACGGTCGCCAAACAGACCGGCATGGACCTGAATGTCGCGTTCGAGGCGATCAAGATTTCGTCCGGCAACTCCTTCGTCCATGAGACGGAAAGCCAGGTCATCCTGAACGGCAGCCGCGACATCAGTTTCACCATGGATCTGGTGCTGAAGGATATCGGCCTGTTCCAGACATTCGCCGACCGGGCGGGCGTGCCGGTGGAGCTGAACCCGAAAATGATCGAGATTTTCGAAGATGGTCAGCGCCGCTATGGCCCGCGCGAATGGTCCCCCAACATCATCCGGCGGCTGGAAGATGCCTGCGGCGTCGAAGTCCTGGCCCCCGGATTCCCGCCGGAAATCCTGGATGACGAGCCGGAGGAGCCGGGCTACGAAGTCGTCCCGAACAGAGGATGAGGTTTGACGCTGCGATCCAACACTGACGTCCTGGGCGGCATCGCCGCCGAACGGCCCGATGCCGTCGCCCTGTGGGACCAGGGGGTTGAAACGCGGTTTGCCGACCTGACCCGCAATGCGGCAAAGGCGGCCCGGGCGCTGGCGGACCAGGGTCTGGCAAAGGGCGATACGGTTCTGGTTGGCTGGGACAGCCTGACCCGACATGTAACCCTTCTGCTGGCGCTGGAAGGGCTGGGCGTAACGGCCGCCAGCTTTGACGGGCCGCTGGACCGGTCGGGCTATCATGCCCTGTTCGATGAGGCATCGCGCGTGCTCACCCCGCGGGAAGACGCATCGACGTCGATACCTGCGACGGTGACCGACGATGCCTGGTGGACGGATGTCCTGTCGGGGCCGGATGCCGGCATACCGGGCCAGCCCCTGGCCCCCGAGGACGGGTTCCGGATCGTGCGCACGTCGGGGACGACCGGTCAGGCGAACCTGATGCGCGCCAGCCGGTCCGCCGCCTATGCCCGGATCGACGCCCTGCACCGGGAATACGGATATACGTCGTCATCGCGATTCATGACGGCCATGCCCTTTTCCTTTCAGGCGGTCGACCACAATGCGTTCGCCTGCCTGCGGTGTGGCGGGACCGTGATATTCGAAACACGGGTGCCGTTCGTGGACGCGTTGATCGACACGAAACCAACGCATGCGGCACTGCTGCCGATGGAAGTTCAGAACCTGGACCGGCCGTCCTGCCGCCCGATTAACGGCGACCCGCTGACCCTGCTTGTCTATGGCGGGGCCCTGTCGGATGCGATGCTGACACGCCTGCAGGGCCGCCACCCCGCCGTCACGTTTGCCGCGACCTATGCCACGAACGAGGTGGGGACGGTCGCGCGCCGCGTCACGGAAGGGGTCTATCGGGTGATCGAAGACGCCGAAGTCCAGGTCACGGACGATCAGGACCACCCCCTGCCCGCAGGCACCGAAGGCCACATCCGGGTTCGGCGGCTGGGAATGTATGACGGCTATATCGGCGACCCGGAACGGTCCGCCCTGCGGTTCCGGGACGGCTGGTTCTATCCGGGCGACATCGGGTCGATGACCGAAGACGGCCTGTTGCGGGTCATCGGGCGGGCCGACGATATTCTGAACATCCGCGGCCTGAAACTGCCCGCCACCCGAATGGAGACGGAAATTCAGCGGATCGACGGCATTGCCGACGCGGCGCTGGTCGATTCCCCGAACACGGGCGGCCTGTGCCTGATCGTCAGTCTGGCGCCCGGCGCGGCGCTTGAGGGGATCGTGCCGAAGGTACGGGAAATCCTGCCGCGGGAAGCCGGTGAAATCCAGTTACTGACGACGGCGTCCATCCCCCGGACCAATAGCGGCAAGGTGCGGCGCAATGCGCTGCGGGCATCGCTGAAACAGTCTGCTGGATAGGTACCCCGGCCTATTCGAACTCCAGGATCGGCTGGTCGACCGCCAGACTGTCGCCTTCGGCCGCATGGGCGGCCTTGACGGTTCCGCCGCTGACGGCACGCAGGATGTTTTCCATTTTCATCGCTTCCACGACTGCCAGTTCCTGGCCCGCCTCGACCGTGTCGCCCACACCGACCGACAGGCGCACCAGAAGGCCCGGCATCGGCGACAGCAGGAATTTCGACATGTCCGGCGGCGGCTTGTAGGGCATCAGCCGGCGCAGCGGGGCGTGGCGCGCCTCCAGCACCAGACAGCGGATGCGTGCGCCATCGTGGCTCAACACGAAACCCGCACCGTCGCGGTCGCACTGGAAGGTTCGTTCGGTATCGTCCACCGTCGCGCGGATGATGGGCATGCCGGGCTTCCAGCCCGTTTCGACGAAGATCTTGCGCCCGCCGACCGTCAGGCGATCACCGTCCGCACCGCGTTCCATATGTATGGTCAGCTCGCTCAGATCCTTGTCCCCCATGAAGACGCAATAGTCCGTCGGCAGATCCGGGGCGCGGTTTTCCTCTTGCCCTGTAATGCGGCGTTCACGCTGTTCGATCCGGTCCTGTACCACCGCCGCCAGCGCCGAGAACAGCGCGGGGTCTACCGGTTTCAGATGTTCTTCGGTCAGGCCGTCCGGATATTCTTCGGCAATGAAATTCGTCGTGATGCGCCCTTCGGCAAAACGCGGATGCTTCGCCAGATGCGCCAGGAACGGCATGTTGTGGCTTAACCCCCGCACCAGATACCCGTCGATCGCACGGCGCAGTTCCGCAATTGCCGTTTCCCGGTTTTCTCCGCCAACGATCAGTTTCGAAATCATCGGGTCGTAGAACATGGAAATTTCCGCGCCTTCGTAACACCCGCTGTCGACACGCACCCGGCCTTCGTCCGCCGCCGGTTCGATATAGCGCGACAGCCGCCCGGTGGACGGCAGGAACCCGCGTTCGGCGTCTTCGGCATAAAGGCGCGCTTCGATCGCCCAGCCGGAAAGCTTCACATCCTTTTGCGTGAAAGGCAGCTTTTCACCGTTCGCGACCCGGATCATGAGTTCGACCAGATCGTAGCCCGTGACCAGTTCGGTGACGGGGTGTTCGACCTGAAGCCGGGTATTCATTTCCAGAAAATAGAAATTGCGGTTCTTGTCGACGATGAATTCGACCGTGCCCGCGGTCAGGTAGTCCACCTGTTTCGCCAGCGCGACCGCCTGTTCGCCCATGGCCTTGCGGGTTTCCTCGTTCAGGAAGGGGGACGGCGCCTCTTCGATCACCTTCTGGTGGCGGCGCTGGATCGAACATTCCCGTTCACCCAGATAGACGCAGTTGCCATGCACGTCTGCCATGACCTGGATTTCGATATGGCGCGGTTCTTCGATGAATTTTTCGATGAAGACCCGGTCGTCGCCAAAGCTGTTCCGACCTTCGTTCATCGCGGACACAAGGCCGGTGCGGGCCTCCGCATCGTTCCAGGCAAGCCGCATGCCCTTGCCGCCGCCCCCGGCGGACGCCTTCAGCATCACCGGATAGCCGATTTCGTTTGAAATGCGCACCGCCTCTTCCGGGTCGCTTACCGCCTCCAGATGGCCGGGGACGGTGTTGACGCCGGCCGCCAGCGCGATCTTCTTCGATTCGATCTTGTCGCCCATGGCTTCGATCGCGCCCGGCGGCGGGCCGATGAAGGCAATGCCTTCCTTTTTCAGGCGTTCGGCAAAGGCCTTGTTCTCGGACAGGAACCCGTAGCCCGGATGCACCGCTTCGGCGCCGGTCTGTTTGCAGGCCGCGATGATGTTGTCGATCACCAGATAGCTTTGGTTGGACGCGGCCGGTCCGACGGCCACCGCCTCCCCGCCCAGGTTCAGCGCGGTGCGCACATGCAGGGCTTCGGCATCCGCCTCGGAAAAGACGGCGACGGGCGCAATCCCCATCTTGTGCGCCGTGCGCATGACACGGCAGGCGATTTCCCCACGGTTGGCGATCAGGATTTTTTTGAACATCGTGATTTTCATCCTGCAGGATTGTATAGTTGGTCCCGGAGGATCCGGGAAAGGGGCATATGACGAACGTTCGCGCGTTGAATTTCCGTTCCGATATGAACGCCGCAGCATATGAATACTGGTGCGGGCTGACCGACGGTGATCGCCTTCCGGGGCGACGTCATATCGATCCGTCGGACATGCTTCCCTTTTTGCCGTATGTCATGCTGATGGACGTCATTCGGGAACCCGAACTTGACTTTCGCTACCGTCTGATCGGCACCAAACATCAAAGTTTCTGGCTCAAGAATCTGACCGGCGTCTGTATCCGCGCAACGAAACAGCAAGGACCGGGAAGCACGATCTGGAAAGGCCTGGAACGAACGGCGACGACCGCGATGCCGATGAGCACCCGCGCGCCCTATGTCGGCACGAAAAAGGAAATCTACGAGATCGAAGATATCCTGATGCCGCTTGCCGAAGACGGCCGCACGGTCGACATGATTTTCGTTTGCTGCGACTACCTGACCAAGCCCGTCTATATCAAACGGTAGGTTCCGCGGCGCGCGCATCTTCCGCCCCCTGACCGCCGACATCACAGCGGGATGTTCCCGTGCTTCTTCCACGGGTTTTCAAGCTGTTTCGTGCGCAGCATCGACAGCGCGCCGCAGACCCGCCGACGCGTATTGTGGGGCATGATGACGTCGTCGATGAACCCCTGCCGCCCGGCAACGAACGGGTTCGCGAACTTGTCGCGATATTCGGCTTCGCGTTCCGCCAGCTTGTCCGGGTCGTCCTTGTCCGCGCGGAAGATGATTTCCACCGCCCCCTTCGGGCCCATCACGGCGATTTCCGCCGACGGCCAGGCGTAGTTCACGTCGCCGCGCAGATGTTTTGACGCCATGACGTCATAGGCCCCGCCATAGGCCTTGCGGGTAATGACCGTCACTTTCGGCACCGTCGCTTCGGCGTACGCATAAAGAAGCTTCGCGCCGTGCTTGATGATGCCGCCATATTCCTGTGCCGTGCCGGGCAGGAAGCCGGGGACGTCGACCAGCGTGACGATGGGAATGTTGAAGGCGTCGCAGAAGCGCACGAAACGCCCCGCTTTGATGGAACTGGCTATGTCCAGGCAGCCCGCAAGCACCATGGGCTGGTTCGCGACGATGCCGACCGGGTGGCCTTCCATGCGCGCGAAACCGGTGACGATGTTCGCCGCGTTGTTCGGCTGGGTTTCGAAGAACTCGCCCTCGTCCGCGATCTTTTCGATCAGTTCCTTGATGTCGTAGGGCTTGTTCGGGTTGGGCGGAACCAACGTGTCCAGCGACATGTCCGGACGGTCCGCCGGGTCGTCCGTCGGACGGTGGGGCGGCTTTTCCCGGTTGTTCAACGGCAGATAGCCCAGGAAACGGCGAAGCTGCATCAGGGCTTCCACGTCGTTTTCAAAGGCCAGGTCGGCAACGCCGGATTTTGACGTATGGGTGGATGCGCCGCCCAGTTCTTCGGCCGTCACGGTTTCGTTCGTCACCGTTTTCACCACTTCGGGACCGGTCACGAACATGTAGGACGAATCCTGAACCATGAAGATGAAGTCCGTCATGGCCGGGGAATAGACGGCGCCGCCCGCGCACGGGCCCATGATCATGGAAATCTGCGGCACGACACCGGACGCCATGACGTTGCGCTGAAAGACATCGGCATACCCGGCCAGGGACGCGACCCCTTCCTGGATGCGCGCACCGCCGCTGTCGTTCAGGCCGATCACGGGGACACCGACCTTCATCGCCTGGTCCATGATCTTGCAGATCTTGCGGGCGTGCGCCGCGGACAGGGAGCCGCCGAAGACGGTGAAATCCTGGGAAAAGACGAAGACGCGCCGGCCGTTGACCAGACCGTGGCCGGTTACGACCCCGTCGCCGGGGACTTTCGTGTCCTGCATGCCGAAGTCGGTACAGTCATGTTCGACGAACATGTCCCATTCTTCGAAGGACCCTTCGTCCAGCAGCAGCGCGATGCGTTCGCGCGCGGTCAGCTTGCCCTTGGCGTGCTGCGCGTCGACGCGTTTTTCCCCGCCGCCACCGCGTGCGCCGTCGCGCATTTCTTCCAGGCGCTGAACGATATCTTGCATATCTTCCCCCCGCTGAATTCCTGTTTCTTTTCTTTTACTAACAGCCCGCCGGATAGGCCAGTGCCGGATGGACGCCGCGTTGTCGCAGGCCAGATGACCACAGGTCACGAATTCCGAAAAGCCGGTTCATGCCCCGATTTACCGGCCTCTTGCAAGGGGTCGGGCGGCGGGTCTGTGCCTGACGCGGTCAGTCTTCGAACAACCGCTGCAGCATCGGGCAGTGCGCCTGGCCGCCGGCACAATTGGCCAGCAGTTCGCACAGGGCCATTTCAAGCTGTTGCAGGTCCGCGATTTTCGCCCGAACGTCATCGAGATGGGTCTTCCCGACGCGGCTTGCGTCGTCACAGTTTCTCGTGCTGGCCGACGACAGGGACAGCAGCACCCTCACCTGGTCAATGGAGAAGCCGAGGTCACGGCACCGGCGCACGAACCTGAGACGGGTTATGGCGGCCGCATCATACAGCCGCCTGCCGTTCGCGGCCCTTTTCGCGGCCGGAACGATCCCCTCGCGTTCATAATACCGGATGGCCTCGATCCCGACGCCGCTTCGCTTGGCCGCCATTCCAACTGGAACCATCGAATTTCCCCTTGATCCTGTAGTTACTACAGGATGCATGATCCTGTTATGACCGCAAATCACGTTGAAGACAGCCGCCCCTGGTCGTTTGCCGCCCGGACCGTCGCGCTGGCCGGGGCGGCTCTGACCGCCCTTCTGTCGGCTTCATGCTGCATCATTCCGATCGGGCTGACGATTGTCGGCCTGGGTGGCGCCTGGCTGTCCTTTCTAGGACCATTTGCAACGCACCGTGAATTGATCTTGCTCGTCACGACCGCTGTCGTCGGCCTGCTCTGGCTGCGGATGTTCCGGAGGGTGAAGCACAGGCCGTCTGCTCACCTGTTTTCGCCGGGCACAATCATTGCGACCCTGGCCGTCGCGATCGCATGGTCCGCGCCGCTTTGGGAAGCCCAGGTGACGGGCGCGCTACTGGATATATGGGCAAATCAACGATGAAGGACCGACTTCTTCTGACCGGGGTCGTCGGCACGATTATAGTCGCGCTTTGTTGTTTCACGCCGGTACTGGTGGTCCTGTTGGCTGCGGCGGGCCTGGCGGCCGCCACCGGCTATTTGGACCTGGTACTTTTTCCGGCGCTTGCAGTCTTTTTGGCCATTACGGGGTACGCAGTATGGCGACGCAAAAAAATGTCGTAGCACTTCAATCCACAATCACCTGCCCGGAATGCGGACATCGTGAAACAGAAACGATGCCGACGAACGCCTGCCAGTGGTTTTATGAATGTAAGGGATGCAAAATTCTGTTGAGGCCAGAGACAGGGGATTGCTGCGTCTTTTGTTCCTTCGGGACGGTCCCGTGTCCACCGATCCAGGAAGGTAGCGATTGCTGCGGTTGATGGGGAAATCCTGCCGGCTTGCGGATCAAATCGCGGGAAAGGACCGCGTTCCTAACCCGCTTTCCGAAGAAACTCCGCCGCCTGGCCGACCTCCCGCCGCAGGCGTTCCTTACGTGCCTGCGCCTCGTCGTCCAGGCCCCACAGTTCTTCCTGATAGGTCTCGTCGATGCGCGACGCGTCCAGCCCCTGTTCGGCGGACAGGCGGCCTTCGGCAATGGCGAGCGCCAAAAGGAAGGACCCGCACGCGGTCGTCATGACATGCACCGCCGTCAGCGCGAACGGGTCATAACCCTGTGCCACGGTCAGGAAACGGGCGCGCGTTTCTTCCGGCTGGTCGACCGGCATCAGGCCCGCGGTGACGGTAAAGGTGACGTCGTACCGGTCGCGCGCCCATTCCAGAACCGGGTCCCATGCCTCTGCCTGACGGGTGGCCAGTTCCGGCGGGCTTTCGGCGCGATAGCACAACAGGTCCGACCCGGCATAGCCCGCCGCTTCCGCCGCGACGGCCGCATGGTTCGGGATCACCCGGTCGATCGTGGTGGCCGCCAGGGTCATGAAGCCCATGCTGTCCGGGTCGATCTTGTCGCCCTGCGCCGCCCATTCGTCGCGGATCGCGCCCGCCAATGCGGGCGTGGGCACGACCAGCGGCGCCTTTGCCGGCGTGCGGATGGGCCGCCCGTCCAGATGCACGGTGTGCCCACCCTCACATGCGGCCGCTTCGGCCTGTTTATAGAACCGCTTCACCGGAACGCCTGAACCGCTATCAGGGGCGATCAGTTGCCGAACAGGTTGTTCAGCGCGTCGCCGACACCTTCGCCGATCGCTTCGCCCACGCCTTCGACGGCACTGCCCGGGTTCTGGATTACGTTACCGGGGCTGTCCGCGTTTTCGGGGGTGCTGGGGCTTTGCGCCTGTTCCTGGCTTTCCGCGACTTCCTCCTGGCAGGGGTGCCCGTCCGGAAGGTCCGCGACCAGCGCCAGAAGCGCCGTGCCCACCCCGCCCGTCAGAACACCGGCAAGGATGCCGCCGCCCACGGCGATCGGGTCAGGCGTAACGGTCGGCGACGCGAAGGTCCCGGTCACATCCAGCGGCACGCTGAGGCTGACGATGCCCGCCCCGCCGGACGGTTTCACATCCAGCGACAGCCGTTCGGTCCTAAGGTCGATTTCCCCTTCCGACGTCACCGTCACCGGGCCCGACGCGGTATAGCCTGCAACCGTGTTCATCAGCCCGTTGGAGATATCATAGTCGAAGACCGCGCAATCGATGACGATCCAGCCGTTTTCCGACGACATGATGCCCGCCAGTGTGGGCCCCATCACATCTTCGAACGCGGCCCTGAGGACGCGGCTGTCATACATGGTCAGGCCGACATTGCCGTTCAGCGATGCCGCAATATCGCGCGGGTTCGACCCCTGGCCCGTCAGCGCCACATCCAGGCGCAGCGGCCCCACGATCTTGTCCCGGAAGCCGGCTTCGGCCAGCAGCCGCGACAGGTCCATCGCCCGGCCCGTCAGATTGACGTTCAGCGGATGGGTCGCATCACCCCCGCCCAGGGAAATTGTCCCTGTCAGCGTACCGTCGCCGACATTCGCATTCAGCGGGTCGACCCGCAGATCGCCGCCCTGGAGGGAGACCCCGACTTCCAGGTTATTGAGTTCGGAAATCGCGCCGATGAAGGTGCCGGCCGTATACTGGATTTCCACATTGATGGCGCGCATGGCTTCGAACGGAATGCGGTCGCCCGGAATGACCCGGCCATCGTCCGCACCGCCCTGTGCCGCGGTCCGGTTGCTGGACGCCGCGCCGCCACCGGATTCGCCGCCTTCGGATGCCGGCATCACATCATTCAGATTGAAATAGTCGGATGACAGCGTCGCGACGATGGACGGAACATCGCCGGTACCGTCCAGCGTGGCCGTGCCCGAAATGTCGCTGTCGCCGATTTTCGCCGTGAACGGGTTCAGCGTGATCGGTTCGCCCGCATCGCCCGTCAGATTCCCTGAGATATCGACGGGGCCGATGGGCGGCACGTCTGTTCCCGCCAGGTCGGACAGGACCGACAGGTCGGGGGAGACGACGGAGAAGCCCAGATCCGCGCCGCTGAGCGCGACCAGGTCCGATACGGAACCGCTGGCTTCCACCAGAAGCGTTTCCGCCTTACCCAGTGACAGCGCCAGATCGCTGAGGCTCATCGTCCCGTTCGCATCGCCCGAAACCCGCGCCGCCATGTCCAGCGGCCCCAGTGCCGGGACCGCCATCGGCGTGAAGGCTTCGACCAGCGGCGACAGGTTGCCGACTTCCGGCGACACAGCATTGACCGTCAGGTCGACGCCCGTCTGTGCCATCAGGTCGGCGATACCGCCCGCGGCCTGAATCTGGATTGTTTCCGGCCGGCCGAAATCAAGCGCCAGGTCGCTGAGCGCCAGCCCGCTTTCCAGGCCGCCCGAAACCTTTGCAATCATGTCCATCGGCCCGATGTCGGGAATGCCCTGACCGGAATATTCCTCTGCGATGTCGGACAGGTTGCCCAGTTCGGGGGAATTCGCCGTGACTTCGATATCGATCCCTTCGGACCGGATCAGATCGCCGACGGAGCCGACGACATTGAGGATCAGCGCTTCGGCGGAGCCCAGCGAAAGATTCATGTCCTGAAGCGACAGACCGCTGTGCGGGCTGCCGGCGACATTGGCCGACAGCGCCAGACGGCCCAGCGGCGGCACCGACTGGCCTGCAAACTGTTGCGCGATGGGCGACAGGTCGCCGATCTGCGGGGAATCCACGCGGATCGCAAGGTCCAAAGTCGGGTCCGTCGTCAGGTCGGCGATATTGCCGCCGGCCGACGCCAGAATAAGGTCTTCCGACCCGACCGCCGCGCTGAGATCAGAAAGGTCGAGCCCGTCACCCAGTCCGCCCCGAACCGCGAAGGATACGTTCAGCGGGCCGACGGCGGGCACATCCTGACCGGCAAAGGCCTGCGTGATGGGCGACAGGTTGCCGACTTCGACGCTTTCCAGGTTGGCCGTGACATTGATGCCTTCCTGGCCGATCGCATCTTCGATCTGGCCGTCTACCAGAATGTGAATGACATCTGCTGTCCCGATATCGACCGAAAGCGGATTGATGGAAAGCGCATCGCCGCTGCCCGCCAGCGTTACATCCACCTTGAACTGACCCAGGCTGGGCACGTCGATGCCGAAGGCACCGGCGGCTTCGGCCAGTTCCTGACCTAGGGCGGAAACCGTAACGTCGATCCCTTCCTGACCGGCCAGGTCCTGGATCGCGCCATTGATGGCGACATCGATCCCGGCAAGGTTGCCGACAAAGTCGATGGGCGTCGGCTGCGCGCCGTCGGTCATGGACTGAAGCGACCCCATGGTGCCCGCCATGATCAGCGGCAGGTCTTCGAATGCCGCATCCAGATTCAGCAACAGCGGCGCGGTGGCGGAATCGCCGCCCAGGGCAAGTTCCGTCAGCGTAAAGGTCTGGACCTCGTTCGCGCCGTCGCCCAGATGCTGGATCATGTCCACTTGAACGTCGGTGATCTGAAGGTCGCGGATGATGGGCAGGACCAGGTCCCCGCCACCGCCGCCATGGTCGCGGTCGTCGCGCATGTCATCGCCGGTTTCGAACCGGGTGTTCGCCATGGTCCCGTCGGCGCTGGTTTCCAGCGCGGCGCGCACGCCGTCGACCCGGATCATGGTGATATCGGGCGTATTGCCAAGGAGGGAAAACAGTTTGAAGCCCAGTTCGACCGTGCCGATTTCGACCATCTGTTCGCGACTGGCCCAGTCGGCGTTGGAAAGCGAGATGCCCGTCGCCTTGAAATAGGTGTCGCTGCCCAGGTCGAATTCGATCGGCCCGTCGATCACCAGCTGGCGGCCCGTGTTTTCGCGCACCGCTTCCTGAATTTCGGGTTTCCAGTCGTTCAGGTCGATGTTGAGCACATATGCGACGGCCCCGACCACGAAGACCAGCAGGACCACAAGAACGCCGCCAAGGATTTTAAGGAAACGCCGCATCGCTCAATCGCTCCATATCTGTTTCAGCAGGCCAGGGATTTCGGTGAAATGTCCGGCCACGGTCCGGGCGCCCGCTTTTGTCAGTTGTTCCGGCGGATGATAGCCCCACGAAACGCCAATCGCGTGCGCGCCGGCGCGGACCGCCATCTCCATATCGAATATCGTATCGCCGATCATGACCGTATTCAAAGGGGAAACGCCTGTCTCTCCCATCGCGTCCAGCAGGATATCCGGGTTTGGTTTACCTGGGCCGTCATCCGCCGTTTTCAAGACACTGAAATGTCCGGCGATATCATGACGGGTCAATGTATGACCCAATCCGCGGCGCCCTTTTCCGGTCGCAACGCCCAGAATCATCGTCTCGTTCGCCGACAGTTCCGTCAGCACCGAAACGCAGTTTTCATAAAGGGGTTCATCGTCCCGTGTCACTTCATGACCGGAAACGAACGCGTTCTTGTATCCTTCGACCAGCGCGTCCCACACACCGGGATTTCCGGCCGGGTGCAGATTGCGGATCGCCTGTAACAGGGGCAGCCCGATCTGGTGGCGAATGTCGTCCGGTTCCGGCCGGGCAATTCCCAACCCGTCCCAGGCGGCATGCATGGTCGCGACGATGATATGGCCGCTGTCGACCAGTGTCCCGTCGCAATCGAAAACAATCAGTTTGGGTTCCGCCATCGCGCCTTATTCCGCCAGTTCGTCGAACGGGTCTTCACCCATCGCCGGTTCGGTTTCGAATTCAAACAGGGTAAGCGTTTTTTTCATATGCGCCGACGGACTGGCCGTAATGCGCGCGCCCGCACCGTCCACGCCGGGCGGCAGTTCGATCATCCGCGCGTGCAGATGCAGGCCCTTGGGCAATTCGTCGCCGGGCGGAAAGGCGGCCTTGCCGCCATATTTCCCGTCCCCCAGGACCGGCGTGCCCAGATAGGCCAGATGCGCGCGGATCTGATGCGTGCGCCCCGTGCGCGGCCATAGCGCCACCAGCGCCGCACGCTGGGCCGCCTGATCCAGGACGACAAAATCCGTCACTGCGCTTTGCCCGTCGTCCGGGTCGGGCACGACGCGTTCGCCCCCGGCACTGCCCTGTTTGGACAGCGGCATCCGGATCGTCCCTTCGGACGGGTCGGGCACGCCCACGGTCACCGCCCAGTATATCTTTTTGACGTCGCGGCGCTGCAGCGCACGGCTAAGGGCGGCCGCCGTTTCCCGCCGCCGGGCCAGCAGCATGACGCCGCTTGTATCCTTGTCCAGGCGGTGGACCAGGCGCGGGCGTTCCTCTTCGCCGAAGCGCAGGAAATCCAGCATGCCGTCCAGGTGGCGTTCGGTCTTGCTGCCGCCCTGAACCGCAAGTCCGGACGGTTTGTCGATGGCCAGAAGATCGCGGTTCCGGAATATGACCAGAGATTTGGCAAAAACCTCATCCTTCGGATCCGGGCCCTTCTGCCGGGCGGGGCCGCCCTTCGGGTCCGCCGGTTCATAGGGTGGAATGCGCACCTTCTGTCCGGCGGCGACGCGGAAATCCGCCTTCACCCGGCCGCCGTCGACGCGGATTTCACCCTTGCGCAGGGCTTTTTGCATGCGCCCGTGGGGCATGTCGGGAAAGCGCGTGCGCAGGAACCGGTCCAGGCGCATGCCGTCTTCGCCGGCGCCGACATCGATTGTCTGAACCCCGCTCATGGCAGCACCAGCCGCATGACGGCCATGCCGCCCATCAGCCCAAGGATGGCCAGAACGGCGGACCCGACGGCATAGAAGGCCGCCTGTCCGAATTGCGCGCGTTCGATCAACAGCACCACATCCAGCGAATAGGTTGAAAAGGTCGTAAACGCCCCCAGCACACCGACCGCCAGAAAGGCCCGCAGGGCCGGCATCGGTTCCGCCAGATGCATGAAGACATGAACCAGGACGCCCATCAGGAAGGACCCCAGCACGTTCGCGGCGAAAATGCCCCACGGGAACCCGCCGCCGGTCAGATGCATGACCTGGGCCGCGAAGAAATGGCGCGCGACGGCGCCGATGGCGCCCCCCGCCGCAATCGCGAGAATGAGCTTCATGGATCGAGGTTATGCGGCCCCGCGCTGCCGGGTGCAAGCCCGGCCTTTCGGTCAGCCGCCCCGCAACAGAAGAAGCAGGCCGACCGACAGCAGGACAAAGAAGATCAGCGCGCAGGCGACGAAATAAAGCCCGCGCGCCCGGTCGATGTCGCGCGGTTCAAGCCGCGCCCGCCCGTCGCCGATCCACACGCCGACGACTTCCCCGCCCGGATAGGTGCGCGGCCCGCCCAGTGCGATGTTCAGCGCCCCGGCGAACGCCGCTTCGGGCCAGCCCGCATTGGGGGACTTGTGCTTCGGCGCGTCCCGCAGCATGACCCGAACGGCGGCCAGCGGATATCCGGTCGGCATGAAACTGGCCGCAAGACACACCAGCGTCCCGCTGATCCGGGCCGGCAGCCAGTTCGCGACGTCGTCCAGCTTTGCCGCCGTGAACCCGAAGGACCGATGCTTTTCGGTCTTGTAGGCGATCATGCTGTCCAGCGTGTTGATCGCCTTGTAGCCCAACAGGCCCGGCAGACCGAACAAAAGATAGAAGAACGCGGGCGCCACCACGCCGTCGCTGAAGTTTTCCGACAGGGACTCGATGGCCGACCGCGCCACACCATGCCGGTCCAGGCTTTTCGGGTCGCGGGACACGATATGGGCGATTTCCCGCCGCCCGCCTTCCAGTCCGCCGTCCCGCAGTCCCTTGCCGACGCGCCGGACATGGTCATACAGGCTTCTGGCCGCGAGAAAGACCCCGACGATCAGAACCTCCACCATCCAGCCATAGCGCCAGTCCCGAAGATGGTCCGCGATCAGCCACCCCACCGCGACCCAGAAGGACACGACGATCAGCGCCGCGATCGCGCCGCGGATCAACCGGTCGGTTTCGCTGCGGTTCGGGCGGTTCAGCTTGGCATCCAGCCAGCCGATGGGCCGCCCGATCAGCACCACCGGGTGCGGCACGATTTTGTAGAACCAGCGCGGGTCGCCGACCAGCGCGTCGAACAGAAGGGCAAATGCCAGGATCAGCGCAAAAGACTGGCCGTCCGCGACCCATGCGGTGGCATTGTACAGGACATCGGAAAGCGGCATATCCGGAATTGACGTTCCCGCCCCCGCCGTCAGCGCCGTGCCGCGCGCGGGGCGGGCGGATTCTTGGACCGCGAAATCTGCTGCAGGACGGCGTCCAGATACCGGCCCTGGAACATCGTGATGCCCATTTCCTGACCGGTTCGGATCATCGTTTCGTTATCGCAGCGGGCCAGGATAACCCGCCCCTTGCCGATTTTTTCGACGCATTTGGCAATGCGTTCACGCTGTTCTTCGGACCCGCCGGCATCGAAAATGGGGCCGGCCGCGATCTTCACCAGGTCGACTTCCATATATTGCCGGTCGATGAAGGGCACCAGATCCGGCCCGATCCCGTCCAGACAGATGCGATAGCCTTTTTCGCGCACGAAATCCCGCGCGAAGATGAAGGACGAGAAATCCGACATCACGTCGATCATCTGAAGTTCGACGACCAGCGTACCCCGGCTTCCCATGCGAAGGGACGAATCGAAATCCAGAAATTCCGGCGCCAGAAGCGTGCCGACATTCACATTGATGGAAAAGGACGAATGCAGCGTCCGGTCATCCGCCCGGACCAGCATCTTCAGGACGCGCCGGTCCAGGGTCTGGGTCAGGTGCTGAAACAGCCAGCGGTTGGCGGCCAGATCCACATCCGGAAGGACGGTTTTCGCCAGATCGAAAATGGAAATGAACAGTTCGTTGAAAATCGGCTTCGGCGGCGCGTCCTTGTGCACGACGCTGACGGCCTGTCGGCGGAACACACTGGACAGGTCGGCGCGTTCCAGAAATTCCTCAAGCCGGCCCAGTTGTTCCGGTTTCAGCGGACGGCGCGAATCCTCGAACGATTCGCCGGCCTGTTCGGCCATCTGCTGCAGGCGTTTCTGGCGCGCGCGTTCTTCTTCGAACACGCGTTCGCACAATTCCATGAATTTCGCGTACTGGCCTTCGATATTGTAAAGCGTCGCGAACCGGCCGTGCCCTTCGGAATCCGCTTCCGACTGGGTCAGCGGATCGTCGCTGAACAGATAGCGCAGACGCATCACCGCTTCGTCCAGCTGTTGCAGGTTCGCGCCCTTTACGGAAAAGACCACATCGTTGTTCCCCAGAAGGAACGTCTGCCCTTCGAACGTGGTGACAAAGTCATCCAGCGTGTTCATGGCGATGCGGATGTGATGTTCGCGGCGGTTCTGCGGTTTCAGCCGCGACAGGTGCACGTGCACCGCGCGGCGCCCCTCGCGGTGCCGTTCAAGTCGTTGCGCATAATCCAGGAGCAGGTGTTCCTGGCTTATCGATGTGCCCGGTTTCTGTGCCATAAAGTTTCGTCCGTCCCCGGCGGCGGTATTATTGTTCGCTGTCCAGCCCGCTCCCTCCGGTATGTCTACCCTATGATGCGCGTGTCGCCAATGAAAGCGTGTATGACAAACCAAAGCGACTACGCCAATATGGTCCAAAATCGGCAATATTGCCTTGGTAAAAGATAGATACGGGCCTGATCGGGTTTCAGGGCAACCGGGGAGCAGACACATATGGCGGAACAGAAAATCACGGAAGAAGACGCGCTTCAGTTTCACGCGCAGGGGCGCCCCGGAAAGATCGAACTGGCACCCACAAAGCCGCTGACGACGCAGCGGGACCTGTCGCTTGCCTATTCGCCGGGTGTCGCCACGCCGTGCCTTCGCATCGCCGAACAACCCGACACCGCCTATGACTATACGGTGCGCGGCAACATGGTGGCGGTCATTTCGAACGGCACGGCGGTCCTGGGTCTGGGCAATATCGGCGCGCTGGCGTCCAAGCCGGTGATGGAAGGAAAGGCGGTTCTGTTCAAGCGGTTCGCGGATGTCGATTCCATCGACCTGGAAGTCGACACCGAAGATGTCGACGAATTCGTGAACAGCGTGCGCTTTCTGGGGCCGAGCTTCGGAGGCATCAACCTGGAAGACATCAAGGCGCCGGAATGTTTCATCATCGAACAGCGCCTGCGCGAAATCATGGACATCCCCGTCTTTCACGACGACCAGCACGGCACCGCGATCATTGCGGCGGCGGGCCTGATCAACGCGCTGCAGCTGACCGGGCGGGACATCCGGAACACGAAACTGGTCGTGAACGGCGCCGGCGCGGCGGCCATCGCCTGCACCGAATTGGTGAAGGCGATGGGCATGCAGCCCGACAATGTCATTCTGTGCGATTCCAAGGGCGTGATCTATCAGGGCCGCGAGGAGGGCATGAACCAGTGGAAGTCCGCCCATGCGGCGCAGACGGACGCACGGACCCTGGCGGATGCGGTGCGCGGCGCGGACGTGTTCTTCGGCCTGTCGGTCAAGGGGGCGCTGACGGCCGACATGGTAACGACCATGGCCGACCGGCCCATCATTTTCGCCATGGCGAACCCCGACCCGGAAATCACCCCGGACGAGGCGAAGTCGGTGCGCGACGATGCGATCATTGCAACGGGACGGTCCGACTACCCGAACCAGGTGAACAACGTTTTGGGGTTCCCCTATATCTTCCGGGGCGCCCTGGACGTGCGGGCTTCGACCATCAATGACGACATGAAAATCGCCGCCGCCCAGGCCATCGCCGAACTGGCGCGCGAAGATGTCCCGGACGAGGTGGCGAACGCCTATGGCGGGCAGTCGCTGCACTATGGGCCGGACTATATCATTCCCGTCCCGTTCGACCCCCGTCTGATCGTCGCCGTTCCGGCCGCCGTCGCGGAAGCGGCCATGACGTCCGGTGTGGCGCGGCGTCCGATCATGGACATGGAAGCCTATCGTCAGGAACTGAAGGCGCGGCTGGACCCGACCGCCAACATGCTGCACCTGATTTTCGAACGCGTCCGTCAGGCCCAGCGCCGCGTCTGTTTCGCGGAAGGGGAAGACCCGCGCATCATCCGCGCGGCCGCCCTGTTCCAGTCCGCCGGCTACGGCAAGGCGGTCCTGGTCGGCCGGGAAGAGAAAATCCGCGCCACGGCGCGCGAACTGGGACTGGAAGAAGCACCGTTTGAAATTCACAACGCGCGGCTGAGTTCGAACAATGTCGCCTATACCGAGTTCCTGTACGCGAAACAGCAGCGCCACGGGTTCCTGCACCGCGACTGCCAGCGGCTGGTCAACCAGGACCGCAATGTGTTTGCGGCCTGCATGATGGCGAATGGCGAGGTCGACGCCGTCGTGACCGGGGCCACGCGGGCCTTCAACATCGCCTACGAGGGGGTCCGCAAGGTGGTCGACGTGAAGGACGGGTCCATTGCCATGGGGCTGTCCATCATGGTGGCCCGCGGCCGCACCATCTTCATTGCCGACACATCGGTCCACGAACTCCCCGAAGGCGATATCCTGGCGGAAGTGGCGAAATCGGCCGCCGCCTATGCCAGACGGCTGGGGCACGAACCGCGCGTGGGCATGCTGTATGCGTCGAATTTCGGGAATCCGGACCGGCCGGGCGCCAGGCGGGTGCGCGATGCGATTGCCATCCTGGACCGGGAAAATCCGGATTTCGAATATGACGGGGACATTTCGCCCAATGCGGCGCTGGACTATGACCTGATGCAGCGGCTGTACCCGTTCTGCCGGTTGAGCGGCCCGGCAAACGTGCTGGTCATGCCGGGCATCAATTCCGCCCATATCGCCAGCCGCATGCTGCAAAGCCTGGGCGGGGGGACGATGATCGGCCCGATGCTGCTGGGCCTGTCACATCCGGTACAGATTGCGCAGATGGGCGCCAATGTCAGCGACATCGTCTCGCTGGCGGCGCTGGCGGCCCATGATGCGCTGGACCTGTCGCGATGATGCGCCGGGCACACTGAAGATAAGGAAGGGATAGCCGGTGTCCGGGTCCTGGCTGAAATCGATCGCGCTCGCCTTTCTTCCGGCGGGGCTGCTTCTGGCACTGCTGGTCAGCGAACAGAAGATCGATTCCGCCGTCGCGATACTGTTGGCAATGGCGGTCCTGCTGGGTGCGGGCATCGCCGTGCGTCGCCGCATCAAGGCCGAAGATGTCGTCATGCGCCGGTTGAACCGGCTGACGGCGGAGGCACAGACGCAGCTGGACGCGTTGAGCTATAAGGCTGCGGTCGCCGATCGGATCGTGAACTCCCTGCCGCACCCGATCTTCTTCCTGGATTCGGATCGCCGGGTCGTGCGCATGAACGCCGTGGCCGGCGCGCTGATCGATTCCGACATTACCGGCCGCGACCTGGGGGACGGGCTGCGCGACCCGGGCCTGATGGGGGCAATCGACCGTGTTCTGAAGGGGGAGGGGCCGCAGTCGGTCGACCTGAACATACCGGTGCCGGTGGAAACCGACTATATCGCGCGCATCGAACCGGTGGAACCGCCCCCCGGCACGCCCAAGGGCCGCGACGCACCGGTGGTGCTGGTCGACCTTCAGGATGTGACGGCCCTTCGCCGGTCGGAGAAGATGCGGGTCGATTTCGTCGCCAATGTCAGCCACGAGTTGCGCACGCCGCTGACCAGCCTGACCGGGTTCATCGAAACCCTGCGCGGGCCGGCAAAGGACGATGCCGAGGCGCGGGAAAAGTTCCTGGACATCATGCAGGAACAGTCCGAACGGATGTACCGGCTGATTTCCGACCTGTTGAGCCTGTCCAAAATCGAACTGGACGAACACAGCCGCCCGAAGGAGCCGGTCAACCTGCCGGAAATCCTGGAACGGCTGGTCGCCATGCTGGAACCGCGGGCGGTCGCCAGCGGCGTGCGCATCGAATTGATGGTCCCCGAGGACCTGCCGCCGGTACGCGGCGATGCGGACCAGCTGTTCCAGGTATTCCAGAACCTGCTGGAAAACGCCATGAAGTACGGGGAACAGGGCGGCGTCGTGAAAATCCGCTGTTCGGTGCGCGACGGCCGACGCGTCGTCACCGAGATCGAGGATTTTGGACCCGGCATTCCGGCCGAACATATCCCGCGCCTGACCGAACGGTTCTATCGCGTCGATACCGCCCGTTCGCGGCAACTGGGCGGCACCGGTCTGGGGCTGGCAATTGTGAAACATATTTTGAACCGCCATCGCGCGCGGCTGACCATTACAAGCGAGCTGGGCAAGGGGAGCGTCTTTGGTGTCGCCCTTCCCGTCCTTCAAAATTCCCGAATGATTCCAGATGGTTCGACAGATGCGGAAGAATCCGTCCGGCGCCGGCGCGCCGGTTAATATGACATTATTGGTCTAGATAAATCGGACCATCTGTAACGAAAACGTCTTCGTTCGATCATCAAACCGCAAGAACGCGGGCTTATTAGTCCGCCGTCGTTTAGGGGCATCTGACCAACCTTCAACCGTGCCCTTGGAACGAAAAGGTCGTTGCCGGGCCGCAACCCAGGTTGCGGAACGCTTCGAAAATCCAATCCGAAAGACTTTCTAAAGTCATCAATGGAGCGAGAAACTATGAAGGGACTTAAGGCAACGCTCGCGGCTGCTGCACTTGGCGCCGTCGCGTTCGCTGGGAGCGCCGAAGCGCGCGATCAGATCAACATCGTCGGTTCTTCGACGGTCTTTCCGTTTTCCACCGCTGTCGCCGAAACGTTCGGCCGCACGACGTCCTTCCCGACGCCGGTCGTTGAATCGACGGGTTCCGGCGGCGGTCTGCGTCTGTTCTGCGCCGGTGTCGGTGTCGAACATCCGGACATCACCAACGCGTCGCGCCGCATCAAGTCTTCTGAAGTCGAAACCTGTGCCGAAAACGGCGTGACCGACATCGTCGAAATCAAGGTTGGTTACGACGGCATCGTGCTTGGCAACTCGGTTGATGCCGAACAGGTCGAACTGACGATGGCCCAGCTGTTCCTGGCCCTGGCCGCCCAGGTTCCGGACGGCAACGGCAACATCATCGAAAACCCTTACGAGCGCTGGTCGGACATCGACCCGTCCCTGCCGAACTACGAAATCGAAGTTCTGGGCCCGCCGCCGTCGTCCGGTACGCGTGACGCGTTTGTCGAGCTCGCCATGGAAGGCGGCGCCCGTCAGATCGAACAGCTGGCCGAACTCCGCTCTGCGGACAAGGACGCGTTCGAAGAAATCGCGCACACCCTGCGTGAAGACGGCCGCTTCATCGAAGCCGGCGAGAACGACAACCTGATCGTCCAGAAGCTGACCGACAATCCGGAAGCCTTCGGCATCTTCGGCTTCTCCTTCCTGGACCAGAACTCCGACCTGATCCAGGGTTCGGTCATCGACGGCAACGAACCGACGTTCGAAGCGATCGCTGCCGGCGACTATTCGGTTTCCCGTTCGCTGTACTTCTACGTGAAGTCGGCCCACGTGGGCGTCATTCCGGGTATCGAAGAATACCTGGCCGAGTTCACCAGCGAAGGCGCCTGGGGTCCGGACGGCTATCTGGCGGAACGGGGCCTGATCCCGATGCCGGACGAGGAACGCCAGACGTTCCGTGCCGCGGCGGAGAACCTATCCAGCCTGAGCATGTAAGTCAGAGAGACCGGCCGGCAGGGACACCCCCGCCGGCCGGACTTCTCTTGCCGCCCATTCTCCAAAGCCCGACTTCTTTCTTTCATCTTCTAAAAAACTTCATTCGTTCGTCACTTCTGCCCGGCATCCGGGCGTCTAACACTGTTGTCTGCGAAACCGGGTGCGGCCCCTAACCTCTGCCGCGCCGTCAAGACGGGGGGCGAGGTTCATATGATTGGTTTCATTTTCACGGTGGTGTTTCTGGGTCTGACCGCCGCCGCATATTCCATGGGACGGCGCCGCGCCCATGCCGCGGTCGGCGGCAGCACGGCGCGGCTGAACTCGCTTCCCAGCTATTACGGTTTTCACGCCGCCCTGTGGTTTCTGATCCCCGCCGCGCTGCTTCTGGCGCTGTGGAGCGCGACAGAGACGACCATCGTCGAAGGCATGGTCGTCGGCAGCCTGCCGCAGGCAACGCAGGATCTGCCCCCGAACCAGCTGGGCCTGATCCTGAATGACATCCGCAACCTGGCCAACGGCAACATCACGTCCGGCGAACCGTCCCCGGAAATCCGCGCCGCCGCGGACTATTATGTCAGCCTGTCCAGCACCAGCGCCTGGGCCAAATACATCCTGACCCTGACGCTGGGCCTGGTCGGCCTGATGATGGGTCTGAAGAAAATCGCCCCGGACTTCCGCGCCCGCAACAGTGTCGAACGCGTGGTCATGGCGATCCTGATGATCAGTTCGACCATCGCGATTCTGACCACGATCGGCATCGTGCTGTCGCTGCTGTTCGAAGCATCGCGCTTTTTCGCGACGATCCCGCTGACCGACTTCCTGTTCGGGCTGAAATGGTCGCCGCAGATCGCCATCCGCGAGGACCAGGTCGGATCGTCGGGCGCGTTCGGCGCGGTGCCCGTCTTTGTCGGCACGGCACTGATCAGCTTCATCGCCATGTGCGTCGCGGCGCCGATCGGCCTTTATTCCGCGATCTACATGTCCGAATATGCCAGCCCGAAATTCCGCGCGGTGATCAAGCCGGTGCTTGAAATCCTGGCCGGTATCCCGACCGTGGTCTACGGCTTCTTCGCTGCATTGACCATCGCGCCGATGTTCCGGGGTATGGGGGAATCGGTGGGACTGGACGTCGCGTCCGAAAGCGCGCTGGCCGCCGGCATGGTCATGGGCGTCATGATCATCCCGTTCGTATCGTCCCTGTCCGATGACGTGATTTCCCAGGTGCCCCGGTCGCTGCGCGAAGGGTCCTATGGCCTGGGAGCGACCAAGTCCGAGACGATCCGCAAGGTGATCCTGCCGGCCGCCCTGCCGGGGATCGTCGGTTCGCTTCTTCTGGCCGTCAGCCGCGCCATCGGCGAGACGATGATCGTCGTCATGGCCGCGGGCCTGGCCGCGAACCTGACCGCCAACCCGTTTCAGGCGGTGACCACGGTGACGGTCCAGATCGTCACGCTTCTTATCGGTGACCAGGAATTCGACAGCCCGAAGACACTGGCAGCCTTTGCGCTGGGTCTGGTGCTGTTCTTTGTCACGCTGTGTCTCAACATCATCGCGCTTCACGTGGTGCGGAAATATCGGGAACAATATGACTGATACGACGATGCAAGGGGGGCCTTCGACGCCGGACGGCGAAGGCATCTATCAGGTAGTCAAACGCACCCTGTCGCGGCGTTATTCGGCGGAAAAGCGGTTCCAGGCCTATGGGCTGATCGCGATCTTCCTGGCGCTTGGGTTCCTGGCGTTCCTGTTCACCGATATCATTTCGAACGGGATCACCGCGTTCTGGCAGACCCAGGTCCAGATCGAAATCACCTTCGATCAGGAAATCGTCGATCCGCGCGGCGACGGGTCCGAAGAATCGCTTCTGGCGGGCGACTACCGCACCCTGTCCCGCGATGCCTTCGCATCCTACTTCCCGGGCGTGTCCGGCCGTTCCGCCCGCCGGGAAATGTTCGACCTGATGTCCGGGGGGGCGCAGTATTCCCTGCGCGAGATGGTAGAGGACAACCCGGACGTCGTGGGGACAACCCAGAAGGTCTGGGTCCATATGTCGGACGATGCCGACGTCTTCTTCAAGGGCCGGTCCACCGACATCAGCACGCGGCCGGTCAACGGTATCGCATCCCCGACGGGGACGGAGGATGAAATCCGCATCCTGTCCACGTCGAACGACTTCAATGACATCCTGCAGGCGGTAAAGGACCTGCTGCGCCAGGATGCACAGGACCTGGAACGCGACGCGAACCGCCTGGATGCGGTGATCGAAGCCCATGAACGCGCGTTGCAGGCCGGCGGCGAAGCGGCGGAAGAGGCCCGCTCGCAATTGGAAATCGTGCGCGCGGACCAGCAGGAACTGCGGGACGATGCCGCCGCCCTGATCGCGCGCGCCGACGATCCGGCAGGCGCCGAACGCCTGTCGAATGCCATGCCCAGCTATTTCGTGTCGATCAATGGCGGCTTCGTGAAGATCACGTCCGTCAGCGGTGCGGAAATCACCGGGGATGTCTTCATCCCGCTGGAATCGACGAATGATGCGGCCAGGGACGAATGGGAAATCGTCGTCTATGAAACGCCGGTCCAGGCGCGCCGCCTGAGCGACCAGCAGATCACCTGGCTGCGCACGCTGGATCAGCAGGGTGTGGTGGCACAGAATTTCAACACCACGCTGTTCACCGCCGGCGACAGCCGCGAACCGGAACAGGCCGGCATCTGGGGTGCCGCGGTGGGATCCTTCTTCACGCTGATGGTCACCTTCCTGTTGAGTTTCCCGATCGGGGTCATGACGGCGGTCTATCTGGAAGAGTTCGCACCGAAAAACCGCATCACCGATTTCATCGAAGTGAACATCAACAATTTGGCGGCGGTGCCGTCCATCGTCTTCGGTCTTCTGGGGCTGGCGGTGTTCCTGAATTTCTTCGGACTGCCGCGGTCGGCGCCGCTGGTCGGCGGCCTGGTGCTGACCCTGATGACCCTGCCGACGATCATCATTGCGTCCCGCGCGGCCCTGAAGGCGGTTCCGCCGTCGATCCGCGAGGCGGCGCTGGGCATGGGCGCCAGCCGGCTTCAGGCCATGACGCACCACACGCTGCCGCTGGCGATGCCGGGCATGCTGACCGGGACGATCATCGGCATGGCCCAGGCGCTTGGCGAATCGGCCCCGCTTCTGATGATCGGGATGGTCGCCTTCATCGTCGATATTCCGGGCGGCCCGACCGACCCGTCGACGGTGCTTCCGGTGCAGATCTATCTTTGGGCAGACAGCCCCGAACGCGCCTTCATCGAACGCACATCGGCGGCGATCATGGTCCTGCTGGGCTTCCTGATCAGCATGAACCTGTTGGCTGTCCTGCTGCGCAAACGCTTCGAGCGCCGCTGGTAAGTGTGACGAAAAACGACTATCGAACCGACAACCGAGACGACAGACGAATAGGAAAGCAAGATGACTTCTGTTGAAACGTCCGATCAGCCAGACCAGACGCCGGCCGCACCGGCACCGGTCGCCGCGCCCGAAATCAAGATGCAGGGCCGTCAGGTCTGTGTCTTTTACGGGGACAAGCAGGCGCTTTTCGATGTCGACATCGACATTACGGAACGCGAGGTCACGTCGCTGATCGGCCCGTCAGGGTGTGGCAAGTCGACCTTCCTGCGCTGTCTGAACCGCATGAACGACGTTGTCGAAATCTGCCGCGTGACCGGGAAAATCACGCTGGATCAGGACGATATCTATGACAAATCGGTCGATGTCGTGCCGTTGCGCGCCCGCGTCGGCATGGTCTTCCAGAAACCGAACCCGTTCCCGAAATCCATTTTCGAGAACATCGCCTATGGCCCGCGCATTCACGGCCTGACGGCAAACAAGGCGGAACTGGACGAGATCGTCGAAAAATCCCTGCAGAGGGCGGGCCTTTGGGAAGAAGTGAAGGACCGTCTGGATCAGCCGGGCACCGGTCTTTCCGGCGGCCAGCAGCAGCGTCTGTGCATTGCACGTGCGATCGCGGTTCAGCCCGAAGTCATCCTGATGGACGAACCCTGTTCCGCGCTGGACCCGATCGCGACCGCGAAGATCGAGGATCTGATCCACGAACTTCGGGAAAACTACACCATCGTGATCGTCACCCATTCCATGCAGCAGGCAGCCCGCGTTTCGCAGCGCACGGCCTTCTTCCACCTGGGCAATCTGGTGGAATACGGGGAAACGGAACAGATCTTCACGAACCCGAAGGACGAACGCACGCAAGGGTACATTACGGGCCGATTCGGCTAATATGGGGCTTGGGTGGGAAACCAGGTTCAAGGAAAGGCGTAAGCATCAAACATGGCGGATGTATCCCACGGTCATATCGTCGCCGCGTACGATCAGGAATTCAAGAAACTGACGAAGCTGTTGTCCCAGATGGGCGGACTGGCGGAAGTTCAGCTTTCGAACGCCCTGACGGCGATCGAAAAACGCAACGACAAGCTCGCCCAGAAGGTTAAGGACGGCGACCGCGAAATCGACCAGCTGGAAATCGATATCGAAGCGCTGGTCGTGCGCATGCTGGCCCTTCGCCAGCCCGTTGCGAACGACCTTCGCTATATCGTCGCGACCTTGCGCATATCGTCCGACATCGAACGGATCGGCGATTATGCGAAGAACATCGGCAAACGCGCCATGGCGCTGAACCAGTTGCCGGCCGAACCGCTGTTGCGGGGGGTCGTGCGCATCGGCCAGCCGGTCCAGGCCATGCTGAAGGACGTGATGGACGCGCATCTTCAGGGCGACACGGCAAAGGCGATCGACGTCTGGGAAGCGGACGAGGAAGTGGATGCGCTCTATACCAGCCTGTTCCGCGAGTTGCTGACCTACATGATGGAAGACCCGCGGCACATAACGCCGTGCACGCACCTGCTGTTCATCGCCAAGAACCTGGAACGGATCGGCGATCACGCGACCAACATCGCGGAAACGATCCATTTCCAGGTCGAAGGCACGCCACTGGCCGACCGGCGGCCAAAGGCGGACGGATCGAACTACGAGGTGCTTCGTCCAGAGGATGAATTGGATGACGATGACGACGACTGAGGCGCGGCGCTCCGCGCCGTATCATGAGGGGAGTACCCGGCCAATGACGGGCCTGAAACCGAAAATCCTGATCGTGGAAGACGAAACGGCGGTCGTAGCCCTGCTGCGCTACAACCTGGAACATCAGGGGTTTGAAGTCGATGCCGTATCCGACGGGGAAGAGGCACTGGTCGCGGTCGAAGAAAACCCGCCGGACCTGGTCCTGCTGGACTGGATGCTGCCGCAGCTTTCGGGAATCGAGGTTTGCCGCCAGCTTCGCCGCCGCCCGGCCACGAAACAAATGCCGATCATCCTGCTCACCGCCCGCGGGGAAGAGGCGGATACGGTCCGCGGCCTGGATTCCGGCGCCGACGACTATGTAACCAAGCCGTTTTCGCCGGCGGAACTGTCGGCCAGGGTCCATGCCCTTCTGCGGCGGTCGCGCCCGGCCCTGTCGGACGAATCGATCAGCATCGCCGACCTGCAGATGGATCTGGCCGCGCACCGCGTCTATCGCGGCACGCGCGAAATCAAGCTGGGGCCGACCGAATACCGGTTGCTGCGCCATTTCATGGAACATCCGGGCCGGGTCTTCAGCCGCGAACAGCTGCTGGATTCCGTCTGGGGCCGCGACGTCTATGTGGAACTGCGCACCGTCGACGTCCATATCCGCCGACTGCGCAAGGCGCTGAACGAAGGCGGGGAACAGGACGTTATCCGCACCGTGCGGTCCGCCGGATACGCGCTGGAGGCAACCGCCTAGCGTCCCGCGCCGCCTCCACTGCCTGTCTGGCCTCCCCGCGCCGTGCGGGTTCGGGCCAATTACTGAAAATCTTTGAACTTTTGGCGCCGGTCGTTGAAACTCCGGCGTCGTAAGGCAACGTATGCGGGGTGCGGACACGCCCCGTGAACAGGGATTTTCGATTCTGGCACCATGAAGACAGCGGCAATTATCGGTTCACTGGCAATCCTGCTGGGCCTTGCGGCATGTACCGACATCCGCGAGACGGAACCGGATCGCACCGCGACGGAACAGCTTCTGATTTCGACCGCGGCGGACAATGCGGTCGAACAGTTCGACTTTACCTCGCTTGCGGGACAGGCGGTCTTTCTGCGCCGGGACTATTTCGAAAGCTATGATTCCGGCTATGTCCTGGCACTCACCAGGCGGAAACTGGGGCGCGACGGCGTGCGCATCGTGGATGCCCCCGAAGACGCTGCTTTCATTGTCGAACTGCGCTCCGGCGCGCTGTCGCTGAATAACGAGCTGTTCTATATCGGCGTCGGCGGATTCACCATTCCGGTGCCCCTGTCGGATTCGATCGAGGTGCCGCGCGCGACGCTTTACGGGGACTATGACCGGACCGGAATTGCCAAGTTCGGGGCTCTGGTCTTCACCGCGGACGGGACATTGCACCGGGATCTGGAAACCGTCTACGGACTTTCCTGGATGGACCATAACAGCATCCTGGGCATCGGCTGGAACGAACAGAACATCCTGCCGGACAGCATCACCGACAATCCGCGCCCCGAATGACGGTGTCGGGGCGTTCGCATTGGCCGCTTCCGCCCGCGGTTTGTCGCCCGCCGGGGCCGGTGACGCTTCCGGCTTCCTCAAAGGCGCAATTTGGCTATAAACTGTCATGGTCTTCGGGCAGTGTTCGCGCCTGAGGCACCGGCGCCGTTTCGGCGCCCCGCCGCCTGTACCTGACTTGCGCTGAAGGACCGTCATGCCGGATACCGCCCTGAAAACCGTGACATTCTCGCTCAACGGACGCGATGTGACCGCCTATCCGGGGGAAAGCATCTGGCAGGTCGCACAGCGCCAGGGCGTTGAAATTCCCCATCTTTGCTGGCAGCCGGAACCGGGATACCGGGCCGACGGCAATTGCCGCGCCTGCATGGTGGAGATTGAGGGCGAACGCACGCTGGCCGCGTCCTGCATCCGCACGCCGACCGAAGGGATGGTGGTCAATTCGGCATCCGACCGGGCGAAGAAATCCCGCGACATGGTGTTCGAACTGCTGCTGGCGGACCAGCCGGAACGCGACGTCGCCCATGAAACCAACAGCAAATTCTGGACCTGGATCGACCGTATGGACATCGACGCGACCCGGTTCCCGGAACGCGCATCCCCGGCCACGGACGCAAGCCATCCGGCCATGCGGGTCAATCTGGATGCCTGCATCCACTGCAACCTGTGCGTCCGCGCCTGCCGGGAAGTTCAGGTCAACGACGTGATCGGCATGGCCTATCGCGGGCATGGTGCGAAAATCGTCTTCGATTTCGACGACCCGATGGGGGAAAGCACCTGCGTCGCCTGCGGCGAATGCGTCCAGGCCTGTCCGACCGGCGCGCTGATGCCCGCGACCAAAGTCGACGAAAATCAGGTCTATGTCGGCCCGGCGGACAAGGTGGTGGACAGTGTCTGTCCGTTCTGCGGCGTCGGCTGCCAGACGGAAATCCATGTGAAGGACAACAAGATCGTCGAAGTGCGTGGCAAGAACGGCCCCGCCAACGAACAGCGGCTGTGCGTCAAGGGCCGGTTCGGCATGGACTATACCAACCATGAGGGCCGCCTGACCAAGCCGCTGATCCGGAAAGAGGGTGTGGGCAAGGCCTGGGACATCGAAATCGACCCAATGAACCCGCTGTCCCACTTCCGGGAAGCGACCTGGGAAGAGGCGCTGGACGTCGCGATCAAGGGCCTGCGCAAGGTGCGTGAGGAACAGGGCCCCAAGGGCATGGCCGGGTTTGGTTCCGCGAAAGGATCGAACGAGGAAGCCTATCTGTTCCAGAAACTGGTGCGTACGGGCTTCGGCACGAACAATGTCGACCATTGCACGCGCCTGTGTCACGCATCGTCCGTCGCCGCCCTGATGGAAGGGGTGAATTCCGGCGCCGTGACCGCCCCCTTCACGGCGGCGAAGGATGCGGACTGCATGATCGTCATCGGCGCGCGCCCGGCCCAGAATCACCCTGTGGCCGCGACCTTCCTGAAACAGGCGGCCCAGCGCGGCGCGAAACTCATCGTCATGGACCCGCGCGGCCAGCAGCTGGCCCGCCACGCATGGAAGCACCTGCAGTTCACGCCGGGCCGGGATGTGCCCCTGCTGAACGCCATGATCCACACGATCATCGAAGAGAATCTGGTGGACGAACAGTTCATCCAGGCCCGCGTCGACAATTACGAGGCGGTGAAGGAAAACATCAAGCGCTTCTCGCCGGAGGACATGGCCCCAATCTGCGGCATCGACGCAGAGACGATCCGCGAGGTGGCGCGCGTCTATGCCCGGTCCGAAAAGTCGATCATCTTCTGGGGCATGGGCGTGTCACAGCATGTCCACGGCACCGACAATGCGCGCTGCCTGATCACGCTGGCGGCGATCACCGGCCAGGTCGGGCGTCCCGGCACGGGCCTGCACCCGCTGCGCGGTCAGAACAATGTCCAGGGCGCGTCGGACGCCGGGCTTATTCCCATGGTCTTCCCCGATTACAAGTCGGTCGAGGCGCTGGACATCCGGTCCATGTACGAAGAGTTCTGGGGCACGGAACTGGACCCGAACCGCGGGCTGACGGTGGTCGAAATCGTCGACGCCATCCTGGCCGGCGAAATTCGCGGCATGTATATCATGGGCGAAAATCCCGCCATGTCCGACCCCGACACCAAGCATGCCCGACAGGCGCTGGCCAAACTGGAACATCTGGTGGTCCAGGACATTTTCCTGACGGAAACCTGCTACCACGCGGATGTCATTTTCCCGGCGTCGGCCAAGGCGGAAAAATGGGGGACCTTCACCAACACGAACCGCCAGGTTCAGCTGGCCCGCCCCGCGCTGGATCCGCCGGGCGAGGCACGTCAGGACTGGGAACTGATCCAGGAAATCGCCCGGGGCATGGGGCTGGACTGGAACTACACCCATGCCAAGGATGTCTTTGCCGAAATGGGCCAGATCATGCAGTCCCTGAACGGCATTACCTGGGAACGGCTGGAAAACGAAAATGCCGTCACCTACCCATGCGACGGCACCGACCAGCCGGGCCATGAAATCATCTTTGCCGAACAGTTCCCGACCGCGAACGGCCGGGTGAAACTGGTGCCGACCGACCTGGTCCCGCCGGCGGAAATGCCGGACGAGGAATATCCGATGGTGCTGACGACGGGCCGGCTTCTGGAACATTGGCACACCGGGGCAATGACCCGGCGCGCGACCGTTCTGGACACGCTGGAACCGGAAGCGGTGGCCCATCTGAACCCGCGCTGGATGGCTGCGAACCAGGTGGCGCCCGGCGACATGGTGACGGTCCATACGCGGCGCGGCACGGTGCTGGTGAAGGCACGGGCCGACCGCGACGTGACCGAAGACATGGTCTTCATCCCCTTCTGTTTCGCGGAAGGGCCGGCCAACATGCTGACGAACCCGCAACTGGATCCGTTCGGCAAGATTCCGGAGTTCAAATTCTGCGCGGCCAAGGTCGCCGCCGCGCCGAAGGAAGCCGAAGCGGCGGAATAGGAAACCCTATTCGCCGCCGGTCTTTTGCGCTTTAGAAGCCTTTCGTCCGGTCAGCCCGATTCGTGGACCGCGCCGATGCGCGCGATGCGCAACAGGTTCGTCTTCCCAGGCGTTGAAAACGGCACGCCCGCGGTGATCACGATTCGGTCGCCATCTTCACCGAACCCGTCGATTTTCGCCTGGTGCGTCGCCGTCATGGTCATGTCGTCCAGGCTGCTGGCGTCCGGCACGCGGGCCGGATGCACGCCCCAGACGATGGCCAGTCGCCGGGCCGTGTCATCCCGGGGCGTCAGGCCCAGGATCGGCGCCATCGGCCGGTCCCGCGCGATACGAAGCGAGGTCGACCCCGACGTGGTATAGGTCGCGATCGCGTTGACGTTCAGCGTCGCCGCCATCTGGCAGGCCGCGGTGGCCACCGCATCCGCCGTGGTCGGTTCTGGCATCTGACGCTGCGCGTCCAACCCTTCGCGATAATTGGGGTCGCGTTCCACCCGTTCGATGATGCGCTTCATCATGGCGACGGATTCCACCGCATAGTCGCCGACCGCCGTTTCCGCCGACAGCATGACCGCATCCGCGCCGGAATAGACGGCGGTTGCGACGTCCGATGCCTCCGCCCGGGTCGGGATCGGCCGTTCCACCATGGAATCCAGCATCTGCGTTGCGACCACCACCGGCTTTCCCGCCAACCGGCAGGCGGAGATGATGCGCCGCTGAATGACCGGCACGTCTTCGGGCGGCATTTCGACGCCCAGGTCGCCGCGGGCCACCATCACCGCATCCGATGCGGCGACGATTTCATCCAGCGCGGTGATCGCCGACGGTTTTTCCAGTTTCGACAGGACCTGCGCCTTGCCGCGGATCAGCTCCCGCGCCTCAAGCACGTCTTCAGGGCGCTGGACGAAGCTGAGCGCGACCCAGTCGACGCCGATGCTGAGCCCGTATTCAAGGTCCGCCCGGTCCTTTTCCGTCAGCGGCGACAGCGGCAGCAGGACACCCGGCACATTGACGCCCTTGCGTTCGGAAAGCGGGCCGCCGACTTCGACCCGGCAGTTCGCATAGCCGTCGCCGCAGTCGCGGACCGAAAGGCGGATGCGCCCGTCGTCCAGAAGCAGTTCGGCCCCCACTTCCAGCGCCGCGAAGATTTCCGGGTGCGGCAGGGTCACCCGTTTCCGTGTACCGGGTTCATCGGCCAGATCCAGCCGGAAATCGTCCCCGTCGGACAGTTCGATCGGGCCGTCCTTGAATGTGCCGATGCGCAGTTTCGGGCCCTGCAGGTCCATCATGACCGCAACGGGACGTGCCGCCTGGCGTTCGATTTCGCGAATCGCGTCCAGCCGTGCCTTGTGTTCGGCATGTTCGCCATGGCTGAAATTCAGTCGAAAGACGTTCACACCCGCATCGAACAACTCCCGGATACTGTCCGGGTCCCCACTGCCCGGCCCAAGCGTGGCTACTACTTTGGTTCTGTAATGACGTCGCATTCCCGATCCTAACCGCAATAAAAACGCGCCCGCACCGCCCCTGGAGCGGACTGAGCAAACTATAAAAGGTTCGCCCCCAGAATGCTTGAAAAATCGACCTTTGCGGGGCACAAGGTAAAAACGAATTTCCGTAGGACGGAAAATTGAATGTTTTTTAAAGTCAATATGCTGGTGTGAATTTATGTCTGAACAGATGCAGGATCGGAATTCAGGTGCGGAAGCCAGTCGACGTCGGGGCAGACCGGCATCCGACGGCGGCGCGTCGGGGGATGGCGGGGTTCGGTCCCTCAGCCGGGCGTTGGCGCTGCTGGAAGATGTCTCGAACCATGCCGAGGGGATCGCGCTCAGCGACCTGGCCGTTCGTGCGGGACTGGCACCGTCAACCGCACACCGGCTTTTGAAAAGTCTGGAAAATCACCGGTTCGTAACGCAGGACAATGAGCGCGGGCTTTGGTTCACCGGCGTTCAGGCCTTTACCGTCGGGGCGGGTTTCCTGCGGAACAGGGACTTCGTTTCAATCGCCCGGCCGTTCATGCACCGGGCCATGAACGAAAGCGGCGAAAGCGTCAATCTGGCGATCCGCGACGGTCAGGAAACCATCTATCTGTCGCAAGTCGAAAGCCGCCAGATGATGCGCGCCCTGGCACCGCCCGGCGGGCGCGCGCCGCTGCACGCATCCGGTGTGGGAAAGGCCTTTCTGGCAGGCATGGCACCGGAAGACGCGGGCGCCCTGGTGCAGTCGCTGACCTTCGACCGGTTCACGCCGAAGACAATCCGCAACGGGCTTGCCATGATGGATGACATCGCGCGGGCGCGGCGCACGGGCTTTGCCATCGACGATGAAGAACACGCCGTGGGGCTGCGGTGCGTCGCAAGCCCCGTCTTCAACGAATTTGCGGAACCCGTCGCGGCGATTTCCATTTCCGGACCCCAGGCCCGGATTTCCGACGACGCGCTGCAGCGTCTGGGGGAACTGGTCTACAGGGCGGCTGTTTCGGTGACGCAAAGCTATGGCGGCCGCCCACCCGCGGGCTTCGGCGTTTCCTCAGACTGACGTCAGATTTCGCGCAAGGCGCCCGTCTCGGCGCCGCCGTCGGCGCCCGTATCCTTTTCCGCCTCGTCCGTCTTCCAGCGCCGGACCAGATCATGGTCGACCCCGAACAGGTCCAGGACCCGGCCCACGGAATGGTCGACCATATCGTCCAAGGTTTCCGGTCTGGCATAAAACGCCGGTACCGGCGGGGCTACTATTGCGCCCATTTCGGTGACCGTCGTCATATTGCGCAGATGAACCAGGGTCAGGGGCGTTTCCCGCACCATCAGCACCAGGCGGCGGCGTTCCTTCAGCATGACGTCCGCCGCGCGCGCCAACAGGGTCCCGGTCACGCCGGTGGCGATTTCCGCCAGGCTTTTCATCGAACAGGGGGCGACGACCATCCCGTCGCAGGGAAAGGACCCGCTGGCGCACGGCGCACCCACATCACCGATGGCATAGCTGAAATCCGCCCGGTCCCGTACGTCCCTGGGTTTCAGGTCCGTTTCATAGGCCAGCGTCATTTCCGCAGCCTTGGTCAGGATCAAATGCGTCTCGACGCCGCTTGCACGCAGCGCGTCCAGCATCCGAAGGCCATAGACGACGCCCGACGCGCCGGTGATGCCAACGACCATTTTTCTGGCGGCCATAGAAACCCCTTCACATTCAATCCAACTGTTGTATCCTGAAAGGTACCGCGTGCCGGAAAATTTTCAATCGGCCCGGCCACTCTCCGCTCCGTCCAGGAGTATTCGTCCGAAGACTCCCGGATACCGCGGCCAGCGTCCAGGGCCCAATGTCCACGGCATTGACCGGGTGCGCGGCACAATAAGATGGACCCGCCAATGCGGCCCGAACAAAACGAAGGAGAGCGACCCCATGAGCATCGAACAGCGTATTGAGAGCCTTCGGTACAAGCACGCCCTTCTCGACAAAAAACTGACTGATGAGACTTCCAGGCCGATGCCTGACGAATCGCTTCTTCTTTCGCTGAAAAAGCAAAAGCTTCAAATCAAGGACGAGATCCAGACGCTTCAGACCTGACGTCGGCAGCCCGCTCTATCGGGGCTGCGTCCTCCAGGTGCCGATGCTTCGGCCCCGATAGGGCCACCGACCGTCGTCCGCCCCGGAACGGTTAAAGACGTGCCGCAATTTCAACCCGGCGCGCGGTCCGCCGAACTGCGGCGGTCGACGCAAATGGTCATTATTTTGCGTTCATGAACCTTCCGGGCCGATCGACGGATATGTCCGCCGGAACCGAACCTGTCGGAAGCCAATTCACTTATAGCGGCATATTGATTTAATTTTTAAGAAAATTTACGTTTTAGTTGTATTTACTATGCGATAACAAATTAAAAACTACGCTCATCAAGTGTACACGACCATTATCTTGCAATACAGAGAAAACCGTGAAGTAATTGCGCAAACTTAAAATCCGTATCCCGTTGTCTGGTTTGGGACGCGGGACCGTTCAGATAGGGGTAGTCAGGAATGCCGCATCCTGTTGATGTTACTGTTGGAAATCGGGTACGTGAAATGAGGATCCGCAAGGGCATGTCGCAGCAGGCCCTGGGGGAGCGTGTTGGGGTCAGCTTTCAGCAGATTCAGAAGTATGAACGCGGATCGAACCGTATGGGTTCTTCCAGGTTGGTCCAGATTGCGGATGTGCTGGACGTGCCGGTGGCAAGCTTTTTCGAAGGTCTGGGCAAGGCGGAAAAAGCAAGCGGCAAGGATGACCCGTTGAATGTACGCGCGTCCAAGGTCGCCCGGGACTGGCAGCGTGTCGGGGACGAAAAGCTGCAGCAGAAGCTGGCGGAAATGATGCGGGCGCTTGCGCGGTCCAACTGACCGGCGTGCGCCTCTAGAAACCGGTTTTCGCAGACCCGTCGCGCAAATGGGCCAGATATTGCGCGGCAAAGTCCATCCCGACTTCGTCTGAAAACAGTGCCATCAGTTGTTTGGCCACCGGACCGGCGAGGCCCAGATAGCTGCGGCCGTTCAGGCTTCGCAACGGGCAGACGCACAGGCTGGTCGACGTAAAGAACGCCTCTGTCGCGATGGATGCGCGATGCAGTGAGACGTCGGTTTCCACGACTTCAAACCCTGACTTTCTGGCAAGATCGATCACGACGGCACGCGTGACCCCCGGCAGGATGAACTCTTCCCTGGGCGTGTGAATCACCCCGTCGATCACGAAAAAGACGTTGCAACCGATCCCTTCCGCGATGTTACCGTTGCGGTCCAGCTGAAGTGCCCAGGCGCCGGGGTGGATGGCGCTGACTTCCCGCTGCGACAGTACCGCATTCATGTAGTTATTCATCTTTGCATTCGGGCTTAGGGCGTCCGGCGGAATGCGTTTCAGCGGCGCCGTCACGGCGTCGATTCCGTCCCGGAACATCGGCGCGCGTGCGCGCAGCGGCAGCGGCGTACATTCAATGACGACTGTCGGCCCATCCTGGATCGGCGGCTCACCATCCAGCGGGACCGGACCGCTGGAAATCCGTTGGGAAACCCAGTAATCCTCGTTCGGGCCCAGAAGCGGTCGGTTTCTGGCAACCACCTGTTCCGTCACCTCGGCAATTTCATCGCGGTCCATGCCGATTGCAATCCGGCAATAGGCAAGACTGGAAAACAGGCGGTCGACATGGTTCCGCAGACGGAAAAGCACGCCATTGAACGTGCGCGCCGTGTCAAAAACCGCATCGCCATAGACGAACCCCGCATCACGGAAAGACAGCAGTGCACGGCTTTCCGGCAGAAACTCACCGTTCAGATAGACGGTGCGTTCATTCAGTCGCGTTTCCATTTAATCGATAATCTCAGGCTTCGGCCGCGCGTTCGCGCAGAACGAATTTCTGGACCTTGCCGGTCGATGTTTTCGGAAGCGGCCCGAAGACGACATAGCGGGGGCATTTGTAATGGGCGAGGTTGTCGCGGGCGAAGGCGATGATTTCTTCCGCGGTGGCTTCCTCACCATCCTTCAAGGTGACGAAGGCGCACGGCGTTTCGCCCCATTTTTCATCCGGCTTGGCGACAACCGCGGCCTCCAGAACCTTTGGATGCTGGTACAGCGTGTTTTCCACTTCGATGGTAGAGATATTCTCCCCGCCTGAAATGATCACGTCCTTCGACCGGTCCTTGAGTTCGATGAACCCGTCCGGGTGCCAGACCCCCAGGTCACCTGAATGGAACCAGCCACCGGCAAAGGCCTCTTCCGTCGCGGCCTCATTCTTCAGGTAACCCCGCATGACGATGTTGCCGCGGAAATAGACCTCACCCATCGTCTGTCCATCCCGCGGCACAGGTTCGTTGGTTTGCGGGTCGGCTACGATCAGGTCTTCCAGGACATGATACCCGACCCCCTGGCGCGCTTTCATCCTGGACCGTTCATCCGGCGGCAATTCGCTCCATTGATCCTTCCATTCGCATACGACCGACGGGCCGTATGTTTCCGTCAGGCCATAGACATGGGTGATGTGGAACCCTTCTTCTTCCATTCGGCGAAGAACCGCCGCCGGTGGCGGCGCGGCGGCGGTCATGACCTCGACCGTGTGGGGAAGCGGCCGGCGTTCCGACGGTTTGGCATTGATCACCATACCAAGAACGATGGGCGCACCACAGAAATGAGTGACCTTCTGTTCGTCGATCGCCTGAAAGATATTGGCTGCAGTCACCTGACGCAGGCAGACGCTGGTTCCCGCAATCGCCGCCAACGTCCACGGAAAACACCAGCCGTTGCAGTGGAACATCGGCAGTGTCCAAAGATAGCGCGCACCATTGCGGATATTCCAGCTGACAACATTGCCCAGCGCGAGGAGATAGGCGCCCCGACTGTGATAGACGACGCCTTTCGGATTGCCGGTGGTGCCGCTGGTATAGTTCAGCGTCACGGCCTGCCATTCATCGTCGGGAAGGGCGAATTCGAACTCCGGGTCGCCTTCGGCGATGAACGCTTCGTATTCCATTTCGCCAAGCGCCTTGCCCGGATTGGCGGCCAGTGGATCGTCAATATCGATGACTGTGATTTCCCGACCGATTTCCGCCAGCGCCGGTTCCATGATCGCAGCATATTCCCTGTCCGTGATCAGGATCTTCGCTTCACCGTGATTCAGGATGAAGGCAATATTCGACGCGTCGAGCCTGGTGTTCAGCGCGTTCAGGACGGCACCGACCATCAGCACACCAAAATGCGCCTCATACAGTGCGGGAACGTTCGGCGCCATGACTGCAACCGTATCCCCCTTACCGATGCCGCGCTGGTGAAGGGCCGACGCAAGCTGGCGGCAACGCCGTTCCGTCTGCGCCCAGGTATAGGCCGTTTCGCCGTGAATGACGGAAAGACTGTCGGGGTGAACATGGGCGGCGCGCCGCAGAAAACTGAGCGGCGAAAGACTGGAATAGTTTGCCTGGTTTCGGTCGAGACCGATTTCATACGCATTCGTCATGGCCGCTTACCCCCCGGAGAAAAGCTTTCTTATGCAACTTGATCCCTACTTTATCCCAAGACCGGGAAAACCTGTCCAGAAGGGAGGCGGCCAAATTGCATTCTACTGGTTTGCGGCAGGGTTATCAGATGCGGTGCCCGGTTCGCGCCGCAGGGCAAGCAGCAACTGTTCGCCAAGACCGGGTCGGTCGTCACCGGCCTCCCGCCGTTTGTCGTCCGACCGGCGATAGACATAAATACCCAGAACCGACAGACCGACCGTCCATATCGTGCCCAGGGAGGCGATCGCCGAAATGACGGTGCCGGCGCTTTCCGGGTCGGCCACCACCGCATAGGCAATGGCGCCCATCTGCGCGGCCCAGGTCAACGCCATGATATAGCCGAATGTCGGCCGCATGCGCCGGACATAGGCATCTTCGCTCTTTGCTTCGGCACGGATGGTCCGGTTTACCTGTTCCAACCATGTCCGGTCCGTTCGGGATTCAAGTTCGGACATGGCCTCTACATGGCGATTCATTTCCATCAGATCGTCGCCGCTCAACCGACCGGATTCAATTTCCGCATCCAGTTGGGAAAGCGCATCGCCGGCGGCCTGTGCGACGGAGTTTTCGGATCGGGACAACGCGCCTCCGATAGCGCGGGCCAACAGGGGAATACCAACCTGGGCCAAGAGGGCAGGAAGCATGGTCTTATTCTCCTAATCGTCGAGATGGGCCGAAGGCACGCAAGACGCGTGTGGGGGTCAGCGGCCCGGGTCGGCACTCTGTGCCCGGCGGTCCAATTTGGATTCGATGCGCAAAAGATGATCGGTCAATCGGTGTTCAAGGTCCTTGAGCTGGGCGGTCGACGCATAGCTCTTGGCCACTTCCAGTTTGTAGGCGCCCAGGGCCTCCCGTGCGCGCGCGACCGCTGTTTCGATCCTTTGGCGATGCTGATCCAATGCAACATCCTGATCGCGCCGGGTTCGCCACAACAGCCACCAGAGGCTGGTTATCAGCGGAACTTCACCGACCGCAATCCACCAAAGCAGGTCTTGAGACGCCTCTGGCATCGGAAGCTTCCTTTCCTATGGATTTAAAATTTGTGGTCAGACAGAGAACTCGCTGGGTGCAAGGACGGTATGGTCATGCCCGCGCCAGTTTTTCCTGTTTTCGACCGGGCCGTGCCGCGGAAGGCGGACAGGCTCCATCAGCAAGCACCCGGCGACGGCATCGAGGCCATCATCGCGGGCAGCGGTTCCATCGGGTCGCCATTCCCGCATCTCTGCCGGAAAAGCCGTATCCCAAACCGATGTGTGACATAGGATCTGCGACGCCGCGAGACTGGCATCGAACGCTTCCAGTATTCTGGTTTCCTTCGACTTTGACGAATGATGTTCGCGGACTGCGCAGGCTACGCCGCAGGCGGCCATTTCCGACCGAAGCAACCCCGGCAGAAAGCGGCCAATGCCATTCGTTTCAATCGTGACGCTGGGCAGGAAGTTTCGGCGGGCAAACCGCACGACAGCGCGGCACTGCTGTCGGGCCTCGTCCATCGCAAGACCCGGGTCCGTTTCCAGATATAGGACACGATGAAGCCGATAAAGCCCGTCATCACCGGTAAAGACACAGGCAACCACGGAAGCATCGCCGGCCCCCTTTGCCCCATATGCGGGGTCCCACCAGGCGGATGCGGACCGCATTCGTATATCATCCAGCATCAGGATCGCCTCGCCATTGCGTTCCAACAGTTCGAGCCGGGCGTCGTAGAGACGCATTCGACCGGGATCCAGCCGAATATCACCGGACGCCACCGGCTTCAGCATCATCTGACTTTGGAATTTCGCATCCCCATGACGCCGACGGATGCTTTCCACAGCTTCTCTATCGTATCGTTCCGGCCAGGACGACGACCCGTCCGCCTTCAGGATCGGCATTTCAAAGCGGAGAAAACCCGCCAGAAACGCCTGAGTTTCGCCCAGTTCCGGCTGCGCCCTTTCCGCATAGATGGTATGGTAAGTGTGGGGTGTCCCCACATAAATCTGCGTGCCGCCGGGCACCAGAATGTAGTCCGCTTCGGCCAGACGTTCCCTCAGATCCGACCGCTTCGGTGCGGTGTCGCACGTGTTCGGCACCTCCACATCGTCGAAGACAATGACGTCCGCTCGGCTGCCGGTGAGGTTGGCGCTGATACCGCGCGCCATCATCGACGGGTCGCGCAGTTCCAGATCTCGATCGATGGTAAACCTGTCGGCGGCCCATTGATCCGACCGTTCCGGCTTCAGGCCATGGGTCAGTGGATGTCGTTCCAGCACACGCTTGACGTTTCGAACCATACGCGTGGCCAGGTCCTGTTCCGCTGCCAGAACAAGTATCCGCAAGTTGCGGTTCCGACCCAGCAGCCACGCACAGAAAAGCCCCACAAGGGTCGACTTTCCGGCGGCCCGAAACGCCATCAGAAGAAGACGGGTATCGCCACCGGACCAACGCGCGTTCAACCATCGGCAAATTCGACGATGCGCCAGCGGCGTTTCAACGCCTTGATGCCGGTTCCAGATCCAGACGAATTCAAGAAATGTGCATTTCTCCATCTTCTATGGGTCCTCTTCGGCGGACGAAGCATCCGCAGCAAGAGCCAGGCGCGCCGCTGACAAATAGGCTTCGACCTCTCCCTTTTTCCCTTGGTCGGCGACTTGTTCCTTCTCCAGGGCGGTTTCCGCCAGCTTGATAATCTGTTCGATATGGGCGAGCGCCGCCTTCGCGCCGGTGTGAGTTGCAACAAAACTCTTCGGGTCGTCGGATTGCCCGGTTAGCGCAATACGTTGATAGGCGGCAATTGCCGCATCCAGCATTTCCGGCAGCCGCCTGATGAGTTCCTTGCGCAGTTGCTGTGCCTGCGTCCGGCGACGTGCCGGGCCAGATTTCGGTCTTGGTGCCATGTGGTTGTCTGTCCTGTTTTCGGCCTGCGCGGCGGCAGGAAAAACCCCGCCGGCAGGCCGGCGGGGTCAGAAGAACGATGTTAGGTTGGGGAGGCCGGGGCTAAAACAAGCGCTGCTCCCAATCCGGCCAATGTCCGTCGTATTCAGGGCCGTTTCGACAACTACCCCGAATATGTTTGGGTGTTTTCACGCAGGCCGCCGAATATCCGTGTACGGAATTGCAATTTCCCTGCCCTGCCGGTTACAGCGACAAGGGCTGGTCGGCTTGAAGCGCCCATCGATGCAAACGAACTTCCTTTTCATTGGTGACCTCAAGTTTCACGACGCAATCTGTGCCCGTCCCCATGCTCTCAATATTGGCCGAACCGGAATAGATACATCGCGGGGAACCGGAAAATGAAGCCGGCGTCAGGGTCACCGCCGTCCAGGTCGCACCGCCATCACGGCTTACCGAAGCGGAAAAGTCGGTATTTTCTTCCGCGTCACCGACCTTCTCAAGGTCAATGATTGCACGAAGCTCGGTCGGGTCGGCGGATGCGGTGACGGGATTGCTGACTAGGGTCATATCCAATCCGATGGCGTGATCCTGCTCTATCCAGAAGCACCAGTCCGAACCGGGGTCGTTTGTTCCGGCCGTACGCATTGCGCCATCCGGATATCCGCCGGCATCATCATACTTGACCCGGAACGTCGTTTCCGGATCAGCCACCAACCAGTATTTCGTCGCAGGCGTCGGCGTGAACGGAATGTCAAAGGTGAAAAGACAGGTGGCGGCCGCACTGTTCATGTCTCTGCTGATGTCTACCGTACAGGCCGCGAGGGCCCCCGCGGCAATGTCCGGTGCATCACCATTGTCGCCGAAGATGGCGAAGACGACTTCATTTGATGTTCCGAGCCCGGTCCCGTCGTAAAGTGCAAGCCCGCCGCCGATAATTCTGTTTCCGGTAGACACTTCGAAGGATTGTGCATAGTCACCCGCCGAGGAAGAACCGACAATCTGTGTGTAATGACCGGATGTCCAATCTTCGTTGAAAAAGACGTCCCCGCTCGTGACAGGAAACACACCGCATTTGACCGAGGACAGATACACATACGATCCGCCGGCCCCACTCTCCGCGCTGATCCCAATTCGCGTTTCACCGTCGCTGCCAGTCGAATCGGTCTCGTAATCCTGTTCGGACTGATCGACGATCTTTTCACCATCGAGCCAGACCTTGATGTCAGAAATGCAATTGCTGCTGTCCAATCGCTGCCAGATGGTCAGGACATACCAGACATCGTCAACAAAGGTCCCGGCATCACTCAGGAAATGGTATGTGTTTACGCCCCCTCCACGGTTCTTGACCAGGCGTCCGTTGCCGTCGATCGACAGCAAGGACCGCCGCCCCGAATCGTGTGTCGTGTATATCTGCAATGCCGGATAGACTGCGGTGCCACCATCGGCAAACGCTCCCAGCGCCGCAATGTCGGAGAACCGTAATTCCATCGAGACCAAACTCTCCGAGCCCCAATGGCCTATATCCTT
Source organism: Alphaproteobacteria bacterium (assembly GCA_040222995.1). Lineage (GTDB taxonomy): Bacteria > Pseudomonadota > Alphaproteobacteria > UBA8366 > Aestuariispiraceae > JAVKBW01. The sequence goes on from JAVKBW010000039.1 coordinate 156,134, forward strand.
GTAGATATGAGCATAGCTGTTGGCTTGCGGGCTGGTGGAAACCAGGGAAATGCACGATTTCCCACCAACAGATCCTGCGGAGGCATCAACGTCACCGGTGTTGTTTTCGCTGATAGTCCAGCCATTGAGAGCCCCGCTACCGTCGAATGCCGTATCGTCCACCCCGGCGTCACACGCAACAATCGCGGCGCTTCTGTTGGTGATATAGCCCGGAATAGACTTATGGGTGACGTTGGACGAGTTAGCGTTGTCCAATCCGGTTGTGTCGGAAAAGACATCGAGATACGTATTAATCAAAGCTTTCGGCCCAAGCCCGTCGATGCGTGCCAATTCCCATGCCGTTACAAGGGCAAGGTCAGCGGTATTGGCCAGCGCGGTCACATTTGTACTGATCGTGTCCAGCAGATTTCCGTCCGCATCCGGATCCCGGCCATTTATGGTCTCCACATTCGTAATTGACTGGGCTCCCATGTCGAGCGGCCCGGTCATTGAGGCCGATCCGTCCCGGGCGAGATATATATCGGCCGTCGCAATCGCCTCCGTCCATCCAGACCCGGTATAGGCCATCAGGCTTTCAAGGCCTGTGTCGAAATAGAAGTCCCCCGCCTGTAACGGTGAACCGTCAATCCGGGTGATGGGTTGGTTCTCCAAATTACCGGTTCCCAGATAGATCAGTGCGAAACTGGATATGTTGCCGCTGATCTTTGCGTTCACCGTTTCCGGTCTCCCGTCCAGGTCAAAACTCAGCAACATGCCGGCGCGATCTTTGACAGTCGGCAAGACCAGTTCAATATCCGTGTCGTATGGCTGGCGATGTATTGAATCGCCGACCAACGCCTCTGTTTGCTGCAACAGCAACGCCGTCCGATCCAGTTCATCGTTCAGGACCGCAGCCCGAAGGTCCGCTCCCGGCGTGAAATCTGTGGTACGCTGAAAGGGCATATCGCGCCACATCGTCACACGGGCGCCATCAGCGGGTATGACGGACAGTTGAACAGATCCTCCGGTAGGTTCTCCTACACCGGAAACGGTGTAGTCGGTGCTGTCCAAAACTGTAGCATTCACGGCAACCTTGAGGTCACTCGCAGCAAGAACCGGAAAGTCGAAATCAAATGTATCTGTGGCGTTCTCACCCGCGCCTTGCAGAACCTGAACGCGCGGGCGGATGTCATTGATCAGAATGTCGGGCATGGCTAACTCCAAAGACGGATTGTTATGGTTTCAGGGTTCTTGGGCGTCGTCAGGGACCCGGCTCTTCTTGCGGTTCGGACTCTTCGATCACAGACCCAAGCGTGACCAGCGACTGTCCGATTTCCAGGATTGAGCCGAATGGATCGTCATCCGAAAGCAAACTTCCGGCCTGTGGCGATGCGTTGAACAAGGAACGGCCTTCGGCCAGTTGTTCGTCGAACTTCTTGTTGAGCCCCCGAAGAACAGCGGCACCGGAACCATCCCCAACCCCGGCCCCCGAGGCACCGAGCCGCGCCCGTGCAGACGCTTCCGCCGAACGCCGTTCGCGCTCCAGTCTGCGTTCCTCGATCTGTTGCCGCAAAGTAGCGTGGCGCTGCTGCTGGGCGGCGTGGGCTGCCTGTTTCCTTCGCTGGCGGTTAGATTGCTGTATGCCGTGAAGTGTCGAAGCGACCGCCATGATCGCCTGTATCTCTGCCATCGTGATTCTCCATTGCGTGTCATTCACCCGTTGACTGAAATTTCTGCCAGAACCGACAGGATGGTTGAGGAAAGCGGGTCATGCTGTTCAATCCGCCAAAGCGGTTTTGGGTCCCCACGCGTCCATCCAAGAGCCCGAACCGTCTTGTCGCCCGTAATCGGCGTAATTGGAGAATCCAGCGCTTCCGGACCAAGAGTCTTGAAAGGCAGTGGCCGGAGCCCCTGACCAACGTCGACGCGCAGGGCCTGTGTTTGGAAAAGGCGAAATGTTGCTTTCACAAGGCGAACTGCAGCACCCTGGGCAACACCGCCACCTGGGATATGAAAGACAGGTAGAGGTTCTACGACATGTGTGAACCGAAGACCTGCCTGCAGGTTTGTCGCAGGCTGCGAAAGTATGATTTTTCCCGCGATTACTTCCACCGGGTCACGGACAACACCATCCGCGACAATATCGACGGTACGCCCGTCCAAATGACCGAAACCATTCCACTCGTTCTTCGGCAACTCTTCGAATCCGACGCTTGCCGTTATGCCCGCGTCGGTCTGCACATCCGAATCCAGTTTTTCAATTCGGAAAGACGCGTCGCGCTCTACCAGGCAATAGATTTCCTCACCCACCGCCGCCACCGACCGGACAGCGCCATCCGTTTCGAAAAGCGTCCAGGCATTGACGCTTTCGCGCCGGAAGACGGTAACCGACGCCATCGTTCCGTCCGAATTGACGACATAAAGAATTCGATCCGTCTTGTGAAAATCCTGATCAACCGGCGATCGCAACATATCTTCTGAAAGCACGGCAAGGTCGGTCGACTGGTACGCCTGTTCCACATCTGCAAAAAGAAACTCCCGCAGTTCCGAACCGCTGCGGGAAACGAAAAGCGTTGCGCCATCCACGTCGTTGGGGGGAATGGTCCGATCCACCGGAGAACCAATTCGGGTTTGGCGATTCAACTGAATGTTTGACGGTGTAAGCGGATCGCCGGAGACCATCCATTCCGCGCCAGATGTAAAAACCTGCAAATGACGCCCCGAAAAGACAGCGCGTACAGCGTTGACCTGATCGGACAGGATCGCGAACTCGATGGCTTCGTCGTCTTCCGCATCACCTAGGTCGAAATTGAAAAGATCCGCGGACCTGGACAGCCACAAACGGTTGGTGAGATCCCGGCTTCCGCCAATCACGAGCCTGTCCTGATGAAATGTGCATGAGACGGGGTAACCACGCACCGGCGAAAAAGAGGCTTCCTCCCAGTCCTTCTCTGCGCCGGTAGCGGCCAGTGTTTCCAACACGTCAGCGGAAGCATTCCTTGCGTCGGCGACAGCAGTGATTTCAATTTCCCGGTCGGCAATGCGAAAGCGAACACCAACATGGCCCTGGACGAAAACGTCCCCCGAAGCCGTCACCGAAATTGAGCCGCTTGTCCCGCTGGGCGTCAGCGTCAAATCGTCCGACGCAAACTTAAAATGCGGCTGGTTGATCCGACCGGAATTTTCGTGGAACACCCAATCCGCCAGAGTCCAGACACTGGCGCTCGAACGCGTAAGCCGCTTGGGCGGAACGTCTGGATGAACCAGAAGAAGCGTGTCCGCGCTTTGCGTCCAATTGACCTGTCTTAGTTGTACCTCCGTCCAGGGCGCATCGATCGTCACAACCTCGGAATCGTCGGCATAAACGGCGATTTTCAAATTGCTGAGCACCAGCAGATAGACCTGTTCCGTGTTGAACTCGAAGGCGATCAGCCGTCCGCCGCCCAACGCATTCGCAATATGCCGCAAACCAGCCCGACGCCGAATTCCGCCGGTCGGAATGACGCGCACATTCCGCAGTTTCGCCGCTCCGTTTTCATAGGCGCTCAGATCACCGCGCCCGATCAGTTCGGGCGACAATTCCCCTGCCGTGAAATTTGTCTTTATCGTCTTGACCCGAGCCATCAGCCCCTTACTCCCACAAGAGTGTAATCATCGAAGCGCGGCGGCATGTCTTGCTGGGCATCAATCAGGCGAGCCTGCCGGAACTGGTTTTCGGCCAGTTTGTGAAGAACCTCCGATCGTGAGACGCTTTCCGTAATAGGAAGACAGAATTCGGCTGCCAGCCGGCCGATCAAAGCCTGGTCGAAGAATGGGGGAAACGACGATTCATTGGGGCGAAAAATATAAGTCAGGGTGACAGCGCCCGCATTCGTATGAAGACGACGTTCGACCAGGCGGTAATCCAGCCCGCGGCCGTACCCGGCCTCACCGGCGGAGAGGGCGCGAAGAAAGTCTGACGGCAACTGATAAGCGTAATCATAGTCGGCGACTGGCACCCCGACCAAACGCGACAAGTCACGCTGGGCGGTCGCAAAACTCCAGGGGTGGGCCGACAGAAGCGCATCGCGCGTCGATGGATAAAGTGTCGCCGCAACAACACTTTCCGCCGTCCCCTCATCGAACCCGGCAATGGGTGACGCGCCGATCTTGATCAATGCACGGCTGGCAAGCTGAATGCTGTTCAGGGCCATGAAACATCTCCGGAAAAAAGAAGACCGCCCGGTCGACGCCCGGGCGGTCCAGTTGGGACAATGATGAAATCTGACGTTCCCGGGTCAGTCCGTATCGCTGGACCCCACATCCGTCAGGTCGTCCACATCGACGGACGACCCATCATTGGCGGAAACATGCAAAATCCCGGATGTGAGCGTTCCGTCCGTATCCGTGTTGGCCAGGATCATGTCGCCGACGCGCAGCATATCCGCCGCGTCATTGAAATATCCTGCCGTATCGACATCGGTCGCGGCATCCTGTGTCGTGTAGTGCCACAAGGTGAAACCGTTCGCATAGGCGATGACGCTCAGGTCGCGTGAAGCATAGGCCATTGGTTAACCCTCCTCTTCGGTTAGGATTCGAGGCAGGGAAGGCGCACGATGCCGGTCGCATCGATGACGCCGGCACCCTGGCTCATCATGTGATTGACGAAGTGGGCGGCCCGGTCGCCGTGCCACGAGATATCGGATGTGACATCTTTGCCGATGGCATGACCGACGGCCGTCTTGTGGTACCAGTACCCGTTCCGCACACCGCCAGACAGAACAAGCCCGGAATGCGGCATCCAAAGCGTACCAAGCCAGTTCTTCGCCTGGGTCCCCTTCCAAGGCAGGTCATCGTTGCCGACGTAGTCCGCGTTCGCGAATTCCTCGATGTCCAGCAGGTCGCTCCACTGCTTCCAGCCGATGATCGCAAACCGCTGACCGTCGTCCGGAACGTCGGCGGCGCCTAGCATCTCAAAGGCCTCCAGGACCTTTGCCTTGGTCAGGCCGTCGGACCCATCCTGGGCATTCTGGCCGGACGCCACACCTTCCATTGATTCGATGATCAGATCATCGGTCTTCCGGCCGAGTGCATAAGCGCCGGCATTGGCAACGACCGATCGTTCGTCATGCCGGATTTTCATTTCGTCCAAGGCATCAACCCAGTCGCCGGCATAGTAATCCTGCAACGAGACTTCGACCGGCGTATGGTCGACATTCATGACCGGGACTTTGCCGTGGCGGGCCTTGGTCGATGCGGTGCCCTTTCCGACTTTCTGGAAGGTCGTGGAAGAGCCTTTGATATTGTCCTTCGTCCGCACGGTATTGCGAAGCTTGGATCCCATCCGCTGATAGGCGTTATGGACCTCGTTCTCAAACTGGCGGCTGAAGGATTGATCCACCGTTGTGGACATGGGGTCATCCTTTCATAGATGCGGGCAGAAGCACCGGCGATCTCTCACCACCGGCACCACCGCCCATGTTTCATTTTCCATTGGATTTTGCCGCGGTTCTCGCGCCTGAAACGACGCGGCCGCGAAGGGCGGGACGACCGTTCCGGACAAGTCCGGCAATCGGGGCCCCATATGTCAGAAGGGAGTATACGGATTGTCGCACCGAAAGCGCTGGCGCGGTCCGACCGACAAACATGTTTTCCTGATCAATCCGGAATGCCCCTAATCCGTTGAGAGGGGTGGTTCATCCGGGACTGTTCAGGCACATTTGTGGCCCGTTCCTGAAAAGGAACATACATATGTTTCTTTTAATGTCAATATATTTTGTGATTTTGTCGTATTTAAATAGAACAAATACGATATATAAAAAGTTCTGATGCTGATACCGCCGCTGTAGGAAGCGGTCTTGCCGTAAAAACCGGTGCTGCGTACTGTTGCCGCCGACATGATCTACCATCTTGCAAAAAAGTCGGCCTGGAACGAGGCGCAGGAGACCGGCGTCTATCGCGGGGCCGAGGCCGACCGCGCCGACGGATTTCTTCATCTTTCCACTGACAAGCAAATCAGGGAAAGCGCCAGGAAACACCGTACCGGCGAATCCGATCTGGTTCTTCTTTTTGTTGACGAGACACAATTGCCGGAAACTCTTGTCTGGGAAGCGTCGCGCGGCGGGCAATTGTTTCCCCATCTATATGAGTCGCTTCCGATTGCCGCCGTGACAGGAACGGCCGACCTGCCTTTGGACCGGTCAGGGGACCACGTGTTCCCGGAAAACCTTCCGGCATCCTTCCCCCCGAGTACAGACGGATGAGCTGGGCGCGACTGGCCTTGCCGGCGATCCGTCTGATAGACCCGGAACGCGCACACCGGGCGACGATTCGCGCGCTTGCATGGGGGATCGGGCCCAGAAACACGACCGCGCCCGACCCGCGATTGGGGTGCGAGGTCTTCGGGCTTCGGTTTCCGACACCCATCGGTCTGGCCGCGGGATTCGATAAGGACGCCGAAGCCGTCCGCGCCTGCCGAAACCTGGGTTTCGGTTTCGTGGAAATCGGTACCGTCACGCCCCGCCCTCAGCCGGGAAACCCGAAGCCCAGATTATTCCGGTTGTCGCAAGACCGTGCCGTCATCAACCGCATGGGGTTCAACAATGGGGGTGCCGCCCGCGCCGCCCAACGTCTTAGTGGATTGGACCGGTCCCGCCTACTGCCCCCGATCGGGGTCAATATCGGCAAGAACAAGGACAGCGACGACGCTGTCGCGGATTATCGGACATGTGCTGAAACGCTGGCCCCCTATGCCGACTATCTGACCGTCAATGTTTCTTCCCCCAACACACCGGGGTTGCGGGACCTGCAGACAGCGGACTGGCTTGCCAGAATTGTCGAAGCGGTGGACGACGCCACCCGGTCGGTTACCACACCCAAACCGATCCTGGTGAAGGTCGCTCCCGATCTGGACACCCGGGGCGAGGAAGAAGTGTCATCCATCGCGCAGCACCCGGCGGTCAGCGGGATAATCATATCGAACACCACGGTCGCGCGACCGGATACCCTGGTCAGCAGACACCGGGGCGAAGCGGGCGGCCTGAGCGGTGCGCCCCTGTTCCGGCCGTCGACCGACCTTCTGGCGCGGATATACCGGCGAACGGAAGGCAAAATCCCCCTGATCGGTGTGGGCGGGGTTGCGTCCGCCCGGGACGCCTATGAGAAAATCCGCGCCGGCGCCAGCCTGGTACAACTCTATTCCGCGATGGTCTATCATGGTCCCGACCTGATCCCCACCATCACAGCCGGTCTGTCGGACCTGCTTGATCGCGACGGCTATGGGTCGATTGCTGAGGCAGTCGGCTCTGGAGCCGGAAACGGATAGCCATCCCCTTAAAACATGCGGCAGGTTTCAATCGAATCCCCTAGAATCGGTGTTAATCGCGTGTGATTTGTGACAGATTTTGGTATCGTCGCAGGCATTGGAATAATCTTTCGCGTCCCGGACATTCTCCGGGATTTCATGCAGCCCTTTCTTACCCTGGTTTGCATGTCCACCGACGGGAGCCCGCATGAGCCGCCTTTGGCATATGCTCGCCTTCTTCTGCTATGTGACGCTCGCGTCAGCGGTTGGCGTGCTGGGCCATCATGTCATCCCGGAAATCGACCTTCCCATGTCGATCCTTATCGGCGCGATGATCTTTCTGACATGCGCCGTGCTTCAGGAAAGCATGATCCGCCGCGCCGAAGGGGCGAAGGATGTCCGCCGGCTGCTGTTGCTGAAACGTGCGCTGGACAAGAACCGGGAAGAACTGTCGCTGGCGCGTGACGAGATACGGCGCCTGTTTGAAATCATCGAACAGGGCGGCGGCGAACAGTTGAAGAATACATTGGAAAGACTGACCGCCGAAGTTGGTGGCCTGCAAGCGGCCGACGGGCCGGACGCGCGCAAGCGTGCGGAAGAAGCGGCCTATGGCATGCTTGAAAGGATGAGCAGAGATCGGGACGCGGATCGTGGCGCCGCGACCGCCGACCGGTCCGGCAAACGCCGACGCCCGGCCGCGGCGGACACCGACCAGTCCCTGAAGGATGCAAGCGCCGAAGTCCGCGTGCTGCATAATCTGGTTGAACAGCTGTATTCCGGACGGGAAAAATCGCCGCGATCCCTGTCCGAAGATTCCGTCTCGCTTCGGTCGGCACGGCCGGAACCGGCCCGTGGCAATCGCAGCGAACCGAATTTCCGGGGGCGGCCGGACGGCCCCGGACAGGAAGCGGCGGTCGCGGCGGCAGGCGGCGGTCGCGCCGGCCTTCGCGTTGTTGCACCGGCCGCGGAAACACAAACCGCCGCACGCATTCGCGACGATGATCAGGCCGTGCTGGCAACTGTACGTGAGGCGCTTCGTGAAGACCGGGTTGATCTTTATCTTCAACCGATCGTCAGCCTGCCGCAGCGCAAGCGCCGTTTCTACGAATGTTTCAGCCGGGTCCGCGCGGCCAATGGCGACATCGTGGGACCCGACCGCTATATCGATGTCGCAAAATCGGCCGGACTTCTGGCGGCAGTGGACAACATGCTTCTGTTCCGCTGTGTGCAGCTTCTACGCAAACTTCGGCGGAAGGATTTTTCCGCCGCGTTCTTCTGCAATATCGCGCCGGCCACCCTGCGCGACCGCGAGTTCTTCCAGGACTTTATCGCCTATATGGAATCCCACTCCGAACTCGCACCCAACCTGGTCCTTGAATTCGCACAGGCCGACATTGAAAAGGACTGGGACATCGTAAAGCGCGATCTGGGTCGCCTTGGCGCGCTTGGCTATCGTTTCTCGCTGGATGGGGTCCAGGATCTGGACATCGATATCCACCGGCTGATCGCATCTCATTTCGCTTATGTGAAGATCGACGCCCGCATCGTGCTGCGGGCGCTTCAGCATGGCGGGTCCGATGCCGCCGCCGTCCGGGCGCTGAAACAGACCCTGGACAGCCAGGAAATCGACCTGATCATCGAACGGATCGAGACGGAGGCGACGTTGGTCGAACTCCTGGATTTCAACATCGACTATGGCCAGGGATACCTGTTCGGCGAACCGCGCCTGAGCAAGGAACCGGCGCCTGCTTGACGGGCCGCGCGGGACCGGGCATAGCCGCGCTGCCATGATTCCACACGCTCTTTCCGGACTGTCCGAAATCGCCGACCGATACGATCTGTTCGTGGTCGATCAATGGGGTGTTCTGCATGACGGCGCAAAGCCGCATCCGGGCGCCCATGACGCGCTGAAGAACCTGAAGGCGACGGGCGCCGCGGTCGTCCTTCTTTCCAATTCCGGAAAACGGGTTGCCGAAAGCCACCGGCGTCTGGCAGCGCTTGGGTTCGAACGAGACCTTTACGATCTGGCCTTGACGTCGGGCGAGCAGGTCTTTGAGGGACTGTCCAGAAAGGAAGGCGACTTCTATGGCCGTTTGGGAAAACGATTCCTGATGTTCGCCTGGGACGATGACCGGTCGATCACGGAAGGAACCGGCTTTGAAGAAACCGGCAGTGTCGAAGATGCGGATTTCATTCTTTGCGCCGGCACCGACCGACCGACCCTGGACGATTATACACCGGTCCTGTCCCGTGCGCTGGAACGGGGACTTCCCATGACCTGTGCCAATCCGGACCGGGTCAGCGTCCAGCCAGACGGGAGTCTGAAGATCTGTCCCGGCGCGATAGCGGAAAAATATGAGGCAATGGGCGGGCGCGTCCAATGGCACGGTAAACCGCAACAGAACGCCTATCGCAAGATCCGCCAGGAAACCGGCGTGGACGGCGCGGGTCTGGGGATCGGAGATTCCCTGTCCCATGACATCAAGGGGGCTGTCGATGCCGGTATGGACAGTGTCTTCGTGACGGGCGGCATTCACGCGACCGATCTGCCGCCGGTACCGGGTCCGGACGACATCGCGGCCCTGGGACGGCAGTTTGACGCCATCCCGACCTACTATCAGGAACGGTTCACCTGGTAAGGATCACAAGTCGGACGCTTTTGCATCCTTCAGCGCATCGATGACCCGGTCGATATCGGACAACTCGTTGTAGATGTATGTCGAAAGGCGCATCCACATTCGCCCGTCAAAGGCCTGGATATCGACTTCCAGATTGTGGCGGTCGCGAATCTGGGTGCGCAGGGCATCGGCAACCGGCTGTTTCGCACGGCCGAACGATGCGGGAAGCGCGACGGACGCCATGAAGCCCGTCAGTTCAGGCGGCGTGCCGATTTCCGTATCCAGGTGGCCCGCAAGTTTTTCGGCGCTGTCCCACGCCAGCGCACTGCAATAGTCCGCGATCCGCCCTTCCCCGTATCCGGCGCGAAATGAAATCGCATCAGGCACGGTAAGGTAGGGCGTAAAGTCCTTTGTTCCCGGCCAGTCGAAGGCCGGAAGGTAGCCGTCCGCCACGAAATGGCTGATCGTCGTTGGCCGGACACGGGCCTGGCGGGCCGGTTCCGTCCAAAGGAAGGCCGCCCCCCGTGCCGTTCCCATCCATTTGTGGCAGTTCCCGGTGTACCAGCTGACACCCAGGCTTGCGATATCAAGCTCCAGCATGCCGGGCGCATGCGCGCCGTCGACCAGGACCGGGATGCCGCGATCCCCGAAGACCTCGGCAATTTCGGCGACGGGAAGAATGACCGCGGATTTCGACGTGATGTGGTCGATCACCAGCAGGCGGGTTCGCGGTGTGATCGCCGCTTCCAGCGTGTCGATGATCTGTTCTGCGCTTTGGATCGGATAGTCGATGGATTCCACCACCAGCCGGGATTCGGCCCTGTCGCACACGAATTCCAGTGTGCGCATGACCGCCCCATAGGTCAGGTTCGTCGTCAGCACCTCGTCGCCCGGAAACAGCACCAGCGAACGAAGCACCGCATTGATCGCCGTCGATGCATTGTCCAGAAAGACGATGTCGTTTCCGTCCGCACCGACATACCCGCCCAGCGCCTGTGCCGTCTGGCGCAGAAGCGGTTGAAGTTCGGCCTTCATGAAACGCGACGGCTGGCCCTCAATCCTCTCCCGCCAGGTCTGCGCCGACGCCATGACAGGGCGCGATGTCGCGCCGAAAGCCCCGTGGTTGAGGTAGGTAACGCCGCTTTCGATCAGAAAGTCAGCCCGCGCCCGCGCGCCGAATGGTTTGCCGGATTCGGTGTCGGAATCGTTCGGCGCGGCCGGTGAGTCCGGTCCGTTATCGGGGGCTATTTGATTCAATGAGGTGCCGTCACATGCAGTTCAAACGAAGGCGAAAGCTTCAAATGCTGTCACCTTTCCGTCAAGTATTTAACAATTGCATTTTGCCTATTGCGCTTCCCGGCGCCACGCAAAGGCAAGCCCCGCGGCCACCAGGGCAAGAAGAAACCACCCCGGCAGCAATGCGGCGGAATCCAATCCCACCACCGTATAGTCGCCGTTTCTGCGTAAACCGACCCAATCGCTACCGGATGTCGGTCGATCCGTAGAGACGCGGCGCACGGAGATGGGGTCGCTTGCGTCAAATCGATGCAGCCCGCCGCCGCTGTCCGCCACCGGCCCGGCCAGAAGCCGGTCCGTCGATGTCAGGTCAGACACCTCGCGCGCGTTCAGCGACCCCGCGGCCACGCGCACGGTTCTGTCCCCCAAGCCAACCTCGTACAAACCGTTCTGGGTCAGCGGCAGGGACCCGGAAAACACGCCGTCGGTCAGCGGTTCCAGTTGCGCCTGCGCCACGGTGCCGTCCGGTTGTTCGACGGTCGCGGTCAGATTGTCCCCCACATCGTCCAGCGTCCGCAGGCGGATTTCCAGCCGGTCGTTCCGGACTTCGGCGCTCAGGTCCTCTTCTTCCAGCTCCGGTTCCTGCATCAGCCAGTGCGACAGCCGCCGCATCAGTTCGGCATAGGGGCCGCCGCCTTCATAACCACGCGCCCAAAGCCAGATATGGTCGCTGCTGATCTGTGCGACGCGCCCCTCGCCGACACGGTCCAGCGACAGCAACGGCTGATCGTTCAGGCCGGTCATCACAACATCCCCCGACCGGCTTGCCACATCGACCTGGCGCAACCACGCCCCCCAGCGCGGTTCGTCGTCGGGCCCGGCGAAACTGCGCGGCCCGCCCGGCAGGGATGCGGTGACCGGATGCCGCCGTCCGCGTTCGGTCAGCATCGGGCGAAACACACCTTCGCTGATGCTGTCCAGCGGTTCCAGCGGAAGAACCTCCCCAAGCGGGCTGCGATACAAGCTGAAAGGCCCGGCAAAGCCCGGACCGGCCGCGTCCAGAAGGGCGCCGCCGTCATAGATATAGTCCACCACATTCGCCAGATAGACGGATGGAAGAACCCCGCGCCGCCGGTAATTGTCAAAAACGATCAGGTCGAAATCGTTCAGTTTCACTTCGAACAACTCGCGGGTCGGAAATGCGATCAGCGACAGTTCGTTGATGGGGGTTCCATCCTGTTTTTCCGGCGGCCGCAGGATCGTGAAGTGGACCAGATCCACCGACGGGTCGGACTTCAGCAGATTTCGCCAGGTTCGTTCGCCGGGGTGCGGTTCCCCGCTGATCAACAGAACCCGAAGCCGGTCCCGAACGCCGTTGATCGCCGCCAGCGCCGTGTTGTTGCGCGTCGACAGTTCCTCGGGCAGGTCCGGTACGCTGAGTTCGACCACCGTCGCCCCTCGCCGTTGCAGGGCGATTTCAATTGTCACGTCTTCGTTGAACGGAATGCGGTTCAGCCGCTGCGCTTCCCCGTCCACGCTCAGGCTCGCGCGAATACTATCGCCGGCCGTGGCGGTCGGATCATCGACACGGATCACCATCTCGAACGGTTCGCCGACGATGGCAAAGCTTGGATATTCGACAATCCGAATACGCCGGTCCGGGATGCCGGGATCACCGATCAAGACGGCATGAAGGGGTCCGTCCGGAAGCCCGCCCAACTGGTCCGCGTCATGAATCTGGCCGTCCGTGACAAGAATGCTGCCGGCGTAGCGCCGGTCCGGCACGTCGGCCAGTGCGGTGCGAACCGCTTCCAGCAGGGTCGTGCCCCGGTCACTTTCAGCAATGCTGTCGTGGCGCAAGATGACTTCGCGCACATCCAGTCCCGGTTCGTGACGGGACAAGGACTGGCGCAGGACCTCGGCGGCGGCGCGCGTCTGTTCAATCCGTCCGGCGATTTCCTGCGATGGTGTTTCATCGACAATCAGAAGCGCGACATCGGCATTCGGTTCGCGGCGTTCCTGATGCAATGTCGGGTTGGCAAGCCCGGCCAGGATTACCGCCGCCACGCCTGTGCGAACCCATGCGGCAGGCACACCTCGCCAGAACAGGAACGCCGATGCCAGCGCCCACACGCCCGCGATGACCAGAATGGTCCATAAAGGAATGAACGGGGCGAAGTCGATCGAATAGCCGGTCATTTTATTGACCCAGCCTTTCCAGGATCGACGGGACGTGAACCTGATCCGATTTGTAGTTCCCGGTCAGCGTATACATCACAAGGTTCACACCGAACCGATAGGCCAGTTCACGTTGGGCCTCACCGCCATTCCCGATCGGCAGAAGGGGCCGTCCCGAATTGTCCAGCGCCCAGGCTGCCGCCCAGTCCGCACTTCCCACAACAACGGGGGAAACGCCGTCGTTGGTTGTATTGCCGCCTTCTTCCACCCAGACGACCCCTTCCGACCAGCGGCCGGGGAAAAAGTCCATCAGATAGAAACTGCGGGTCAGGACATGGTCCGCCGGAACCGCGATCAGTGGTGGAATGTCCAGCGACCGGACAATTTCCCTCATCGCATCAGACGCCGTTCGGGTCTGGGTGTTGATCAGGTAACCGTCGCGGGTATCGAACAGGACCATGCCGCCGGCGGCCATATAACGGTTTATCCTGTCCGCCGTGGGCGCGGGCAAACGGCCCTGATCTTCCAGCACCGGCCAGTACAAAAGCGGATAGAAAGCGATTTCATCCCGGTCGATATCAACGCCGACCGGCGGGCCCGGTTCAACCGCCGTGCGGTTGGTCAGGACCTGGCTCAACCCCTGAAGCCCGGCGGCGCTGATGCGGTCCACCTCTTCATCGCCGGTCAGGACATAGGCGAAGGTCGTCGCCAATGCGCCGGGGGGAACTGCTGCATCCTGCGCCATCGCCGGATCGGCCGGCTGAAGGAAGACGCCCAGCAATATTGCCGCCGCAGCGCCCGCACCGCGGGACCGCGACAGGCCGGCATAGCCGCGCATGACCGTGGTGATGACGGTGTCCAGCGTCAGAAGAAGCAATGCTGCCAACAGCAGATAGGGGGTGATCGGGACTTCTTCGGCCTTCGCGAAATCGGTTACGACGGCCCCTGCCGGATACGATCCCATGGCGACCGGGTCCTCCAGGAACCCGCCCAGGTTCAGGGCGACCCGCGCTTCTTCCGTACCATAGAAACCAGGCGGCAATTCGGCGGACAATTCCGTCAGGTCCGATACACGCGACGAAAGCGGTCGCGCCGAAGCCTGCGGCGCGGAAAGCCGCCCGAACCCGTCCAATGTATCCAGCGGGTAATAGATGGTGTCGTCGCCGCCAGGATCAGCCGCCCCCTGGCCCAGCCGCATCAGGCGTTCCAGCATTTCAACGAACATCCCGGACAGCGCCAGATCCGACCATTCGGTGTTTGCCGTCGTGTGGATCAGAACCAGCCAGCCGTCGCCACGCTGTTCGGCGGTGACCAGCGGCGTGTCGTCTTCCAGGCGCATCCAGGTTTTCGCATCCAGATCCAGCGACGGTTCCGCCAGGACCTGACGGGAAATCGTGATATCCCCGGCGATGCGCATACCCGCAAAGGGGCCGCTGTCCGCGACGCTTCCGATTCGCGCGGGTTCGGTCCATTGCATGGCACCGGTCAGCTGACGCCCCCCGCCCCGCAGACGAACCGGCGTCAGAAGGTCGTCCGGCGCGGCGGCCAGACGCGGCCCGGCGAAACGGATGGCGACCCCGCCATCGTCAAGCCAGCCGTCCAACAGGTCCCGCGATTCACTGTCCAGCACCGTATCGTCGGGCAGAATCAAAACCGCGCGGTCCTGATCCAGGAGTTCGTCGACGCGCCCGCGCCCTAACGATCCCCAGGGCTGCAACGCGCGATCCAGGAAATAAATCTCCGAAAGGAGCGGCAGCACCTCACGGCTTCCGATATCCGCAACGATACCGACGGGCCTGCGGCTCCAGCGGCGGTCAATCAGTGCGGTCGCCGCCGCACCCGGCCTGTTTTCGACCACAAGTCTGGCAATTTCGTTCCTGATATCCAGCGGCAGGTCGAAAGCCGTCGTTCCACGAAGGTCGCCAGCACCCAGAGTAATGTCGCGGCGCGCCAGCGGTCGGCCGTTTTCAGCAAATGCGATCACCGCCAGATCCAGCGGGATGCCCGCTTCCGGCCGAAGGATATCAACGGACATCTGTGCGGACGCCGCCGACGGGGGACGCAGGACGATGGGTCCGGCGGAAAGATCCGGCGCCAAGACGGTCAGGGACCCGGCCCGCGAAAGTATCTCCGATAGGGTCTGTGCGCCGTCGCTGTCCAACCCGTCCGTGAACCAGAAAATGTCGGCGCTGCCGGCGTCTTCGATCAGGTTCTGTGCGGCAGATGCCATTGCCACCCGATCAACCGGCCACGGTTTGGGTTCCAGCGCGCCCAATGCTTCCCGCGTTTCGGCCGCACCCTGCAGCCGCAGCGGTTCCAGCACATCGCCGCTGGCAGGCGGCGCACCGGTTATCAGGTAGACCGGTCGCCCCGCCCGTTCCGCCGCATTCACTACAGCGACCGCCCGTTCGATGCGCTGATCCCATTCCGGCGCGGCGGCCCAGCCATCGTCGATGACGATCGCGACCGGACCACCCGCGCCCAACGTCCAGTCGGGGTTCAGGATCGGCCGGGCGGCGGCGACAATCAGCAAAGTGACCAGACCCAGGCGCAGAAACACCAGCCACCAGGGCGCGGCCCTGGGCACGGTTTCTTCCCCCCTTAATCCGAACAGCAGCCGGATCGCCGGGAACGGCATAAAGCGCGGGGCCGGCGGCACAAGCCGCAACAGCCACCACAGAAGCGGCAGCGCGGCCAGCGCGGTCAGAAGCCAGGGGCTTGCGAACAGGACCGGACCCATGGACAGCATCAGGCCTACCCCCGTGCTTCCGTCAGGGCGATGAACAGCGCCATCATGCCGGCTTCGGCAGATGTGCCGGAATGATGGACCAGAAGGTCCCAACCGGATGCGCGCGCAATTCGCCGAAGTGCCGTACGGTGCGCCTGCAGGCGGTTCTTATAGCCGGGGCGAAGTTGTTCGACCTTCTCCGCAAGGAAATGCCCTTCATCTTCCAGCCCGTGGAAGCGGACACGTCCCGAAAAGGGCAACTCCTCCTCCGCCGGATCCAGGACCTGCACCGCGATCCCGCGCACATGCTGTTCTGCGAACTCCGAAAAGCGTGCTTCCAGGTCTTCGATTGGCGACAGGAAATCGCTGAAAAGGATTGCCTGGGAATGTTTCGGCAGGTTGGCCGCCGGCGGCATTCCGCTTTCCGTGTCCGCCATCGAATAAAAACGTTCAGCCAGCGCGCGCAGTCGCGCCTTCCCGCCGCTTGCCCGGCCGTCCACCCCCAGAAGGCCGATCCGTTCCCCGCCGCGAAGAAGCGCCTCTGCGGTGGCAAACATCAAAAGCTGTGCGCGGTCGCGCTTGGTATCGCGCACCGGTTTCGACCGGTAGTCCATGGACGGGCTGCCGTCGCACCAAAGCCAGACGCTTTGCGATGCCTCCCATTCCGATTCACGCACGAACAGCGAATCCGACCGCGCGGAACGCCGCCAGTCGATGGAATGCGAATTGTCCTGTTCGGAATAGGGTCGGTATTGCCAGAAGGATTCGCCCGTCCCGGTCCGGCGCCGCCCGTGGATACCCTGTGCGACGGTCGCGGCGACCCGTTCCGCGGCAATCAGAAGCGGTGGCAGGCCATCGCCGATTGCCTGCGCATCCCGGACCCGCATGGCAAGTGCGGCCGGATCATCCGCTTTTGACCGTAACGGTTCGCTCATAGGCTGGCGGTCACCATTTCGTCGATCGTGGAATCGATGTCATGCCCTTCGGCCCGGGCGGCAAAGGTCAGGGCCATGCGATGGCGCAGAACCGGCTTTGCCAGTGCCTCGACATCATCGGCCGACGGTGCCAGCCGCCCCTGAAGCAGGGCGCGGGCGCGACAGGCCAACATCAGCGCCTGACTGGCGCGCGGCCCCGGACCCCAGGAAATACGGTCCGGCACGAAATCAAGGGCACTGGTTTCCGGGCGCCCGTTCCGCACCAGCGTCAGGATGGCGTCGACAACGCTTTCGCCCACCGGAACCTGCCGCGCCAGCGTCTGTGCATGCTTCAGTTCCGCCGCGTTCATGGTCTCCGACACGGTGGACAGCGCCACCCCCGTCGTCTTCAGGACGATTTCGCGTTCCGCCTCATGTTCGGGATAGAAGATGCTGACCTGACACAGGAAACGGTCCAGCTGCGCTTCGGGCAGGGGATAGGTCCCTTCCTGTTCGATCGGGTTCTGGGTTGCAAGGACGTGGAACGGGTCCGGCAGCGGATGGGATTCCCCGGCTACGGTGACGGTGTTTTCCTGCATCGCCTGCAACAGCGCAGACTGGGTCCGGGGGCTGGCGCGGTTGATTTCGTCGCCCATCAGAAGCTGCGTGAAAACGGGTCCCGGCAGAAAGCGGAAGGACCGCCGTCCGGTATCGTCCTGATCCAGGACTTCGGACCCCAGAATGTCCGCCGGCATCAGGTCCGGCGTGAATTGAACGCGCCTGGTATCCAGCCCAAGGACACGGCTCAACGTGTCGACCAGCAGCGTCTTTCCAAGCCCCGGGACCCCAACCAGAAGGACGTGCCCCCCAGCCAGAATTGTCGTCAGAACCTCATCGACGACGCGATCCTGGCCGAAGAACACCCGTTTGATCTGCTGTCTGACCGCATCAAGGTTTTCCCCGACCCGCTCCATATCTTCCACCAGCGCACTGGCACGGCTTTCGGCGGCCGCCTCGCGCGCATTGGACTGGGTTTCGTCACTCTTTCCGGTCACGCGGCCCTACTCCCTTGCTTTTGGATCCGATCCTGCCACATCTTCGAATCAAAGGATGATGCCGGACCGATGCGGAAACAAGACTTGAATAGGAAAAGTCTCAAGGAGTTGATGGCGACGGGCGAAGGCCTTACCGGCTTCGACTGGCCGGAACGCTATACGGACTTCGACATCCGGATTCTGCGCGACGGAACCTGGACCTATAAGGGCGATCCGATCCGGCGCCTGAAGCTGTGTCAGCTTTTTTCGACCGTCCTTCAGCGGGACGAAGAAGGAACCTATTGGCTGGTCACACCCGGGGAACGCGGGCGTATCGATGTCGAAGACGTACCCTTCAATGCAGTTGAACTGAAGGCCGAGGACGGGGATGACGGACCGGTCCTGCATTTTCGGACCAATCTCGACTATTGGGTGCGTGCGGATGCGGACCATCCGATTCGCGTGGAAAGCGATCCGGCTTCCGACGAACCGTCCCCCTATATAATGGTCCGCGACGGGTTGGAGGCGCTGATTGCGCGGCCTGTCTTCTATGACCTGGTCGACAGGGCGCGCGGTGTGGAAACCGCGGACGGCACGGAGTATTTTGTCGAAAGCGCGGGCACCCCGTTCCTGCTTGGTCGCGTGTAGGCGGAAAGGGACCTGGGATACAGTGATGGATGTTGCCGAGCTTGAGCGCCGCCTGCGCGAGGGAACCGACCGAACAGAAACGCGCAGCGACTTCGACCTCAACCCCGGCATGAAGCCGATCCGGGATACGATCATCGAAGCGGCGGTCCTGATCCCGATCATCGCCCATTCGGATGGGCCCAGTGTCCTGATGACGGTCCGCACCCATCAGCTGAAGGACCATGCCGGCCAGGTCGCCTTTCCGGGCGGACGGCGCGATCCGGGCGATGTCAGTCCGGAAGCAACCGCACTTCGCGAAACGGAAGAAGAGGTTGCCATTCCCCGCACCGCGATCCGTTCGATCGGGCGGCTGGCACCGTACAATACCAGAACGGGCTATCGTGTGATCCCCATCGTCGGCATAATCGAACCGCCGATCGCGCCGCGTCCGGAGCCGACGGAGGTGGACGAGATATTCGAGGTGCCGCTGAAATTTCTTCTGGACCGGCGGAACCATCAGCGTCATTCGCACGATGTCGCCGGGACAAGCCGTCAATTCTATGCAATGCCGTACGGCAGGTTCTATATATGGGGTGCAACCGCCGGCATGATCGTCAGTCTGGCGGATACGCTGGACCTTGAACGCCGTTAAGGAGTCTTTTGTGGTAAGAACCATCCTCAGCATTCTGATTCCCTTTATCCTGCCGTTCGTCTGTTTCGCAATCTGGTCCTGGTATGCGAACCGGAAGCGGGAAACGCTGGAACATGGCGAGGAACTGCAGAAATGGCAGACATGGCCCTGGGGACGGCTGATTCTGACGGGCGGGGTGCTGGTCATCATTTCCCTGGGGTTCCTGTTCTTCGGAAACGATCCGATCCCGGAAGGTCGTTGGGTTCCGCCGACGGTGGTCGACGGCGTGGTCGTCCCGGGTCATTTCGAACCGATCGAGCCGTCGAACGACGACTGGTAGCGTGACGATCATGACGGCGCAGCTTCCCGATACGCGCTGGATGGCACGGACCGGTGCCGTCGCCGTCTTCGACGCGCTGGAAAGCGCGGGCGGAACCGTGCGGTTCGTCGGCGGGTGTGTGCGGGACTGTTTTCTGGGCCGCCCGGTCGGTGACATCGACCTGTGTACGGACATGGTGCCGGACACGGTTCGGTCCACACTGGAAAATGCCGGCATTCGTGCGGTGCCGACCGGCATCGACTACGGGACGGTCACCGCCGTCGTCCATGGTGATCCGGTGGAGGTGACAAGCCTGCGGCGCGATGTCGAAACGGACGGGCGCAGGGCCGTTGTCTCCTTTACCACGGATTTTCGCGAAGATTCCCTGCGACGCGATTTTACCATCAATGCGCTTTATGCCGACAGGTCCGGCGCGGTTACGGATTTCCACGACGGGATTGCCGACCTGGCGGCACAGCGGCTTCGTTTTATCGGCGATGCGACGTCCCGGATTCGCGAGGATTATTTGCGCATTCTGCGCTTCTATCGCTTTCTGGGCCAACTGGAATTCGACATCCCGGACGACGAAAATCGTGATGCCTGCCGTGCCGAACGCAAAGGTCTGGCGCAGCTGAGCGCTGAACGCGTCGCGATGGAAATCCGTAAGATTTTGGGCGCACCAAACCCGTGCCCCGCCGTCGCGGCGATGATGGAAGACGGGATTCTGGACTATTGGCTGCCGGAAGCGCGCGATATCGACGCATTGCGGTGCCTGAACGAAATCGAATTCGGGCCGGATCCTGTCCTCAGACTGGCGGTGCTGACCGCCGGGGCAACGCAGGCAGCGGACATTGCCGACCGGCTGAAACTGTCCGGCGTCGAACGGGATCGCCTGAGCGCGCTGGACCCGAACATGACCGCGCCAGTTTCGGCGGCGCAAGTCCGCCGACTGGCCTATCGATTGGGACCGGAAGCCGCACGGGACCTTGGCCTTTTCGGGCGGGCACGGGGACAGGATGAATGGACCATACTGGTCGAAACTGTCGAATGCTGGACACCGCCGTCCCTGCCGGTTCAGGGGCGTGACGTCCTGGACGCCGGCGTTCCGACAGGCCCCGACGTTGGGCGAATATTGGACAGGGTTGAAACATACTGGATCGAAAGTGATTTTGAACCGGACCGGTCCGCGCTTATGGAACTGGTGCGGGAAGCCGCAAAAGAAGGGGGAGGAAGCCAAAAGTGAGCATCGTCAGGATCTGTTTTTTCGGGGACAGCATTACGGTCGGGACCGGCGACGGTGCCTGCCGTGGTTGGCCGTCCTACCTGTGCGAGGCGTCGACAAACGACGGTCATGACATCAGCTGCTACAATCTGGGCATTCGGGCCGAAACGTCGGTCGATGTGGCAAAGCGATGGCGGATAGAGGCGGAGCCGCGCCTGCCGCCCCACGTGAACGGGCGTCTGGTATTCAGTTTCGGTCTGAATGACGGTGCGGATGCCTTGGGGGTCGGCCGCCGGGTCGCGCCGGAAGACAGCCTTTCCACGGTCAGCGCCATGCTGGCGGAAGCCGCGGCGTGGCAAAAAACCCTGTGGGTCGGCATGACACCGCCGCGGATCGAACCGCCTTCAATCGAACCGGGGCCCGGCGTCCGCTTCACCTTCTATCGCGAACGCATGGCGGACCTGAACGAAAGATTCAAAGCCACCGCCGCGAAGTTGGGCATCGACTATATTGATCTGTTCAGCGCGCTGGAAGACATGCCGGACTGGAACCGGGACATGGAAGCCGGGGACGGGGTGCACCCGACTGCGGCCGGGCACCAAATGATGGCGGACATCGTCCGCGGCACCGACGCCTGGCAGAACCTGCTGTCCTGACAGACCCCGGCGCGGGCCACCCGAGCCATCGGCTGCAAAAAGAAAAACGAAAGAAAAAAGGCCGGGGGCAAATGCCCCCGGCCTTAAAACCAACCAAATCGACTTTTCGATCCGGCTTATGCTTCGAACCACCAGCGGTGTGTGGCGCGTGCACCATCGGATTCCCAGCTGGACGCGATGCTGGGTCCGTGGCGAACGTTCTTCCGGCGACCGCCGACGAAGTTGGTGAACATCGGAATGATGGTCCCGCCGTCGTCTTTAGCGAGGATGCACATTTCGCGATACATCTCCGCACGCAGCGCTTCGTCCGTCTCGCTCTTCGCCATGATAAGAAGTTCGTTGAACCGTTCGTTCTGCCAGTGCGACTCATTCCACGGCGCATCGTCCTTGTACGCGATGGAGAACATCTGGTCCGGGGTCGCGCGTGCGCCCCATTTCACGAACACGAACGGCTTGGTCAGCCATACGTCGCCCCAGTAGCCGTCCGCCGGTTCGCGAACCGGCGTGATGTCCAGGCCGGTACCGTTGGCGTGTTCCCGGAAAAGGGTGACCATGTCGACCGCGCCCGGATAGACGCTGTCGGACGCCGACAGATTGATGCTCAGGCTGGAATGACCGGCCTGTTCCAGATGCCATTTCGCCTTGTCGGGATCATAGGGGCGCTGTTCCAGACCTTCGGGGTAATAGGGCATGTTGGGGGAGACATGGAAGTCATTGCCGACTGTTGCCGTGCCGAAGGCGATCTTTTCAATGATTTCCTCGCGGTTGATCGCGTATTTCAGCGCCAACCGAACATTGACGTCGTCGAACGGCGCCGTGTCGCAGAACATCGGCAACGTGATCGCCGATCCGCTGGGAACATCGTCGATTTCGACATCCGGGCTGCGCGCCAGAAGCGACAGCGTTTTCAGATCGACAGAGGTAATGGCGTCCACATCGCCCGTGACCAGTGCGGTCTGACGGGCGTTCGGGTCGTTCAGAATGGTGACTTCGATTTCATCGAAATAGGCGCCTTCGCGATGCCAACCGTCATGACGTTCCAGAATGCCGCCGATCCCGAATTGCCAGTCCCGAATCTTGTACGGGCCGGACCCCATACCGGACTCCCAGTCGATGGAGCCGTCTTCGTTGGCCGGGCAGATGACCGCATGGTAATCGGTAAAGAACCACGGCAGGTCCGCCACCCCTTCGGAAAGGGTTAGCTTGATCGCATGGTCGCCATCCGCCTGGACATCTTCGATGGGGGAGAATAGCGCCTTCACCGCGGACGTGGAATCGTCGCCGCGGTGATGGTTGATGGACGCGATCACATCGTTGGAGGTCACCGGGCGTCCGTCGTGGAAAGTCGCATCCTTGTTGATTTCAAATACCCACTGCGTCGCACCCTCGGATGAACTCCAGGAGTCCGCCAGATCCGGGCCAAGACCGTTTTCAGACGTGATTTCGGTCAAATAGCTGCGGAACGTGTGCGCAAGTTGGATGTGCTGGACACTGTAATAGGTTCCGGGATCGTGGGTGTCGCTGGTATTGCCGTCATGGACCCCGAATTTGAAGGTGCCGCCGTTTGTTGGCGTCGACGCCGCAACGCGTTCGCTCCACATCGTCGATGCGGCCGCGGCGGTAAGGCCAGCGGTCACCGCATGATTCATGAATTGGCGGCGATCAAGTTTCCGGCCCTTCGCCGCCTCTACGATGCGGTCCAAGGTCCGTTTGGTTTCATAATCTTGCATCTGTTGCTTTCTCCCTGTTGCAATCAGTTTTACTTCTGAAGGCCGCGAACAACGGGTCCGCAGGACCTGCACATTCCGGGGCAAACTCTGTTTTTCTTGTGGAACTCTTACACGAAATAAATCGCGTGCGAAGCCTGGGGACCGCCCGCCTTCGAAAATATTTTTGTTGCCCCATTCAGTGGTGGACCTTGGTTCGCACCTTACAACATATCGCTGCACCACTGTCCGGCTACTCGATTAGCGAATGCTTCCATACTACTTGCGACCGTTTCGTGAACACAGGAATCCGAAAACCGAATTCCCAAGATCTCATGCATCCCGTAATTGAAAGAAAATCACAGACCGCCTCATAAATCTTTTTATATAAGAAAAATATGAAAAAGCGCATTAACCATTCCTATGCAGCCAAATTCATAATAATGAATCTTAAAAGGCAACATGTTGTACATAGGTTAAATCACCCCCCAATCATATGGGGCGCCTTCAAATATTGGTGAAATCGCCAACGCGAAGGGGTTGCAGGTAAGTTTTTTTATGTAAGACTTCACGTTCATAATTACAAAATTCCACAACAGAACAGCGGAGGGGTTATGTCCGAGGGTAAATACAATGAAATGATCGAGCGTATGGCGGAGGAGGCCCGTCGCGGCCGCCTGTCGCGGCGTGATTTTACGCGCTACGCTGTCGCCGCCGGGCTTGGCACTTCGGTCGCGGCAAGCGCCTGGAAATCCAAAGTCGCCATGGCGGCACCGCAAAGCGGCGGCACATTCCGTTTGGGAACCCATGACGGTAACACGTCGGACAGCCACGATCCCGGCACCTATCTCAGCTTCTCGATCATTCAGCTGGCACACACCTATCGCAGCTACCTGACGCAGATTAATCCCGACAACACGCTTGGCGGCGACCTTGCGGAAAGCTGGTCCGCGTCTGACGACGCGACCGAGTGGACGTTCGAACTGAACCCCGGCGCATCCTTCCACAGCGGCAAGCCGGTGACGGCGGATGACGTCATCGCGTCGATGAACCTGCATCGCGGCGAAGACAGTACGTCCGCGGCAACCGCGCTTCTGAAAGATGTGGAAGACATCACCAAGAACGGTAACCATTCGGTGACATTCAAGCTGGCGACCGGCAATGCGGACCTGCCATGGTTGATGACCGACTATCACCTGGCGATCGTACCGGGCAATTCGGACGGTACCGCCAACTGGCAGGGTGGTGACGGGTCCGGCCCCTACAAGATTGTGGATCACGAGTTCGGTGTCGGCACCAAACTGGAACGCCATGACGGCTGGCACGGGGAAGGCGCCTATTTCGATTCGGTCGAAATGACCGTCCTGAACGACCCGAACGCCCGTCAGACGGCACTGGTCACCGGGGACGTGGACGCGATCACGCAGCTTGAATTGCGCACCCTTGCCCTGTTGCAGCGCGACCCGAACATCGAAATCGACAATGTGCCCAGTGGTGCGGCAATCACCATGCCGATGCATTGTGACACGGCGCCGTTCGACAATGTCGATGTCCGGAACGCCCTGAAACTGGCGATCAACCGGGAAGACATTATCGAAAAGATCGCGTTCGGCACGGCCATTCCGGGGAATGATTTCCACGTTTCGCCGAACATGCCCTACCACCCGGGCGATTCGATCCCGCAGCGGACATATGATCCGGATCAGGCCCGATCCCTTCTGCAGCGTGCCGGTGCGGAGGACCTGACGGTCAATATTTCCGTTGCCGACAGCGTCTATTCCGGTGCGGTCGACATGTGCGTCCTTTATGCGGAACATGCAAAGGAAGCGGGGATCACCATCAATGTCGTGCGGGAACCGAACGACGGATATTATTCCGACGTCTGGCTGACGAAGCCGTTCTGCATGGTTCAGTGGGGCGCGCGGCCGACACCGGACGTCATGCTGAGCCTGGCCTACAAGGATGACGCGGCCTGGAACGAAAGCCGTTGGCAGAACGAACGGTTCAATGAACTGCTGCGTGCGGCCAAGGCGGAACTCGATCAGGATGTCCGCGCGGCGCAATATGCGGAAATGTGCCAAC
Source organism: Alphaproteobacteria bacterium (assembly GCA_040222995.1). Taxonomy (GTDB): domain Bacteria; phylum Pseudomonadota; class Alphaproteobacteria; order UBA8366; family Aestuariispiraceae; genus JAVKBW01. Next base: position 181,346 of record JAVKBW010000039.1, read on the forward strand.
TGGCCCGTGACGACGGCGGCACCATCATCCCGATGTTCACCAACTTCGTCTATGCACGGCGCAAGAACGTCCAGCACGGACCTGACCTTGCCGCCTCGTGGCAGTGTGACGGTGCGCGGGCGTGCAGCCGCTGGTGGTTCGACGACGCGTAACATCCCATAGTCAGCCGGTCATTTGACCGGCCAAACGCAGGAAGGGCGGGCGTTCGGGTAATTCACCGTCGCCCGCCCAACGCGTTTCGGACGCAATTTGGTTATTATTCGGCGCGTTTATGAATAATCACCGACTCTATGACCATAATATGATATCGGTGTACCCATGTCCGTGCGCTGCGCCTAAACAGACAACAATGCCTCAAACAAGGGCAATGGCGTGATTTGCGCGGACCATAACGTTCAATAGGGGGATTTAATGGGTGACGTCCTAGGAATAATAGTAAAGCGGCTGGGATTGGGGTTGGTCACACTTTTCGTGATTTCAATCATCATCTTCAGCGCGGTCGAAATGCTACCGGGGGATCCGGCACAAGCGGTGCTTGGACAGGGGGCCACGGAAGAAAACCTGGCGGCAATGCGCCGTCAGATGGGTTTGGATATGCCGGCGCCCTTGCGCTACCTGGACTGGCTGTCCGGGGCCGTTATCGGTGACTTCGGTAACTCGTTGATCACGCAAGACCCTGTCAGCGAACGTATTGGCCCACGGTTTGCCAACACGCTGTTCCTGGCCTGCTATGCCGCGGCGATTGCCGTGCCGATATCCATCGTGCTGGGGGTGATCGTGGCGCTGCTTCGCAACACGCTGTTCGACCGTGTGGCGAACGTCCTGACACTGACATCCATATCCTCACCCGAGTTCTTTCTGGGGTTACATCCTTATTTTGTACCTATCGGTGAAAAGCGGAATGTTCCCATCGTTGGCTTCGCTGAACGATGACATGACATTCGGCGAATTGCTTCATCGAACGTTCCTGCCTGCCTTGACGATGGTTCTGGTCGTCGTCGCGCATATGATGCGTATGACGCGGGCGGCCATCATCAACCTGCTCGCCTCACCCTATATCGAAATGGCGCGGCTGAAGGGGATGCCGGCCTGGAAAGTCATCGTTAAACATGCCCTCCCGAACGCCTGGGCGCCGATCATCAACGTGATCGCGTTGAACCTGGCCTACCTGATCACCGGCGTGGTCCTGGTCGAGGTGGTGTTCGTCTATCCCGGCATTGGACAGCTTTTGGTCGACAGTGTGACCAAACGCGACTTCGCAATCGTCCAGGCCTGTTGTTTGATCTTTGCCGCGACGTTCATCCTCTTGAACCTGACGGCCGACGTGCTCGCGATTCTGACGAATCCGCGTCTGCGTCATAAGAAGTAAGGGAGGGGGAGCATGAATTACTTCGTAATCGGATACTACGCGCTTCTGATTGGGGCGTCGTGCTACTTCGCAAGCACCGGCAAACGCGGACCGTTCATGACGATCTTCTCGCTGACGCTGGTGTCGTTCATCGTCGGCATCGTCGGCGGCGAAAGCGCGCTTTGGACGGTCACCATACTTGCAGGCATCATCGCCTTCTCGGCCGGGACCGCCTATGCGTTCCGGGAGTTTCTGATCGTGATCACACCGTCGGAAACCCAGAAGGCACTGCGCACGGCGCCACTGACGGCCAGCTTCGGCATGTTCGTCATCATGACCTATGCGATCGCGGGGATCTTTGCCCCGATCATCGCGCCCTTCTCGGAATCGGAAGTCATCGGTGCCGCCTTTGCCCCGGCGGACGAAACCATGCTGCTGGGGGGCGACCAGTTGGGTCGCGACCTGTTCAGCCGCCTGGTCTATGGCGCGCGGAACACAGTCGGCCTGGCGTTGGTCGCCACGATTGCCGCCTTCGTCATGGGGGCCATCGCCGGCCTTCTGGCGGCGACAAAGGGCGGATGGTTCGATCAGTTCATGGGCCGGGTCGCCGACGTGATCATGTCGATCCCGTCACTGATCTTTGCCCTGCTGATGCTTTCCATTTTCGGGACAAACCTGATCGTCCTGGTCATCATCATCGCGGTGATCTATTCGCCCCGCGTGTTCCGGCTTACACGGGCCGTCGCGGGCAACATCGTCGTCATGGACTATATCGAAGCCGCCCGGTTGCGCGGTGAAGGGATGTGGTACCTGATCCGCAAGGAGATTTTGCCGAACTCCACCGCACCGCTGATCGCGGAATTCGGACTTGAGTTCTGTTTCGTCTTCCTGCTGCTGTCCGGCCTGTCCTTCCTGGGTCTCGGCATTCAGCCGCCGACCGCGGACTGGGGGTCGATGGTGCGCGAGAATGCGACGCTGATCTCGTTCGGTGAAATCACGCCGCTGATTCCGGCTGCCGCGATTGCCTTGCTGACGGTGGCGGTCAACTTCGTTGTCGACTGGATGCTCTTCCGTTCATCCGGCCTGAAGGAGCAATAAGATGACAAAAAGGAAAGACGTCCTTCTGACGATCAAGGACCTTCGCATCGAAGGGTACTCCGACGAAAAATGGGTAGAGATCGTCCACGGTGTCGACCTGACCCTGCACCGCGGTGAGGTCATGGGCCTGATCGGGGAGTCGGGGGCCGGCAAGTCCACAATCGGGCTGGCGGCCATGGGATTTGCCCGGGACGGCTGCCGGATTTCCGGCGGATCGGTCGAATTCGACGGGATGGAACTGACGACGACGCCCGAACGGGACCGGCGTGCGCTTCGTGGATCGCGGATCGCCTATGTGGCGCAATCCGCGGCCGCGTCGTTCAATCCGGCCCACAAGCTGATCGACCAGCACACGGAGACGCCAACCCACTACCGGATCATGAAACGTATGGAGAGCCAGGAAGACGCCATGCGTCTTTACGAACGCCTGCGTCTTCCCAATCCGGATGAAATCGGGTTCCGCTATCCGCACCAGGTGTCGGGCGGTCAGCTTCAGCGGGCGATGACGGCCATGGCAATGGCCTGTCGTCCGGACCTGATCATCTTCGACGAACCGACGACGGCACTCGACGTGACGACCCAGATCGAAGTTCTGTTGGCAATCCGCGATATCGTGGAGCAGTTCAACACGGCGGCGATCTACATCACGCACGACCTGGCGGTCGTGGCCCAGATGGCGGACACGATCAAGGTCCTGCTGAAAGGGCACGAGGTGGAGGAATCGGACACGCGTTCGATGCTGTCCAACCCGAAGGAAGACTATACGAAGTCGCTTTGGGCAGTGCGCAGCTTCCAGCGGGAACAGAAACCGCGCCCTTCGGACGGTCAGCCGCCGGTCGTGTCGGTCAAGAACGTGTCCGCCGCCTACGGACCGGTCAAGGTTCTGGAAGACGTGTCGTTTGACGTCTATGCCGGAATGACCGTCGCGGTCGTGGGGGAATCCGGTTCGGGCAAGTCGACGACGGCACGGGTGATCACCGGCCTTCTGCCACCCTATGAAGGGCACGTGGAGTTCAAGGGGGAGACCCTTCCGCCAAGCTACAAACAGCGGTCGAAGGATCAATTGCGTCAGGCGCAGATGATCTATCAGATGGCGGATACGGCCCTGAACCCGAAGGTCCGGATTTGTGACATCATCGGCCGGCCGGCGGAGTTCTATGAAGGCCTGAAAGGGGCCGAACTCAAAAGCCGGGTCGACGAACTGCTGGATCTGATCGAACTGGACCCGTCCAGGTATTACAGCCGTTTTCCGGCGGAGCTATCGGGCGGCCAGAAACAGCGCATCGGGATTGCCCGGGCGCTGGCGGCGAACCCCACCTTCATCATCTGTGACGAGGTAACGTCCGCCCTGGATCAGCTGGTGGCCGAAGGGATCCTGAAGCTGCTGGATCGACTGCAGAAGGAATTGAACCTCGCCTATATGTTTATCACCCACGACCTTGCGACGGTGCGTTCCATCGCCGACGAGGTGGTTGTGATGAAACAGGGACAGGTGGTCGAACAGGGGCCGAAGAACGAAATGTTCACGCCGCCCCATCACCCCTACACCGACCTTCTTTTGTCATCGGTTCCGGAGATGGATCCCGACTGGTTGACAAAGGTTGTCGAGGAGCGCGGTGCCGCCAATATCGGCGAAGACGCGATGAAGGAGGCATAAGCCACCCCATCGCCTGCGTGGCGCAATGCAAAAACCCGCCCCACTGTAATGGTGGGGCGGGTTTTTCTTGTTCGCGGATGGCGGCTTCGCGCCATGGTCGGACCGATTACGGTCCGCTCAGAAACTCTTTGTCTGGATGGGTGTCAGATGATCGCAGATGCGGAAAGCACCATGCCGCCGATGATGACTGCATAGACGCCAACAACCGCCGGCCAATCAGCGGCGTTGTTCCGGAACTCACGGATCAGGTCGTCTTTGTTCATCGTCCATCTCCTCTTGCGTGCCGTGCCAGGGTCTTACCGCGCTAGAGGTCTTCAATTGAGGCTGGTTCACCAGATCCAATGCCTCGCTACAGGCCCCATGTACTCCTTCCATGAAAAACTTCAATAAAGAACCGACATTCGGCCATTGCATGAGACGCATGACCCTGGAGCGGTTTCTGCATAGCGCCCATAAGCTTCTGAAATCACTTCCCAAAGAATCAAATCTGCCCGCCGATTTCCCGACAGAAACGGGCGAAAATCCGGACAATTTTAGGCAGTTTTGGGCTTATCGCGCCGAAGTCGATACGGCATAGTCCAAACAAGGGTTTTTCAAACGAACAGGGTCGGGCGCCGGTAATGATCATCGACAATCTTCAATACGCCAACTGGTCGGAAACGATTTTCCGCCAGATGCGCGACGGCAATGTCACGGCCGTCCACGCGACCATCGCCTATCATGAGAATTTCCGGGAAACCGTCGCCAATATCGAACAGTGGAACCGCTGGTTTTCGGAATTCCCCGACCTGATCCAGTTTGCCGGCAGCGCAAAAGATGTTCGCACGGCCGAAAGGGAGGGACGCACGGCAATCCTGTTCGGGTTCCAGAACTGCTCGCCCATCGAAGATGACATTGGCCTGGTTGAAATTTGCCATAGCCTGGGCGCGCGGTTCATGCAGCTCAGCTACAACAACCAGTCCCTGCTGGCCACCGGATGGCAGGAACCGGAAGACCCCGGCATTACCCGCATGGGCCGCGAGGTGATCCGCGAGATGAACCGCGTCGGGCTGGTGATCGACATGAGCCATTCCGCCGAGCGGTCGACGCTGGAAGCGATCGATCTGTCCGACAGGCCCATCGCGATTACCCATGCAAATCCGTCTTCCTGGCGCGATACAAAGCGGAACAAGTCCGACGATGTCTTGCGTGCACTGGGCGAAAGCGGCGGCATGATCGGGTTTTCGCTTTATCCCAACCATCTGGCGGGGGGCACCGACTGCCCGTTGGAGGAGTTCTGTGCCATGGTGGCCCGCACGGCGGAAATGATCGGCGCGGACCGTCTGGGAATCGGGTCGGACCTGGTGCAGGACCAACCCGACAGTGTCGTCGAATGGATGCGTGCCGGACGCTGGACCAGGTCCGCCGGGTCCGGCGCGACCTTCCCCCCCATGCCCGCCTGGTTCCGGGACAACCGCGACTTCGGCAATTTGGCAGACGGGCTGCGGGCCATCGGGTTCAGCGCGGATGAGGTCGCAGGCATCATGGGGTTGAACTGGCTGTCCTTCTATGAAAAGAGCTTCGGTCCGGCCCCGTGAGCGAGACCGCGCACTTTCGACGGTCCCCCGATGACGTCATGCGCCTGTCGCGCATGGGAAGCTTCCATCCAAGTCGGCTGTCCTTCATGCAGACGCTTCTGCGGCGGCTGGAGCGGGAGAAATGGTCATTTGAACGGCGCCTTTTTCAGATCGACGCTCGCGGTGTGGGAGAGGCGGTCTACACCGTCCATGGACCCGACCGCGCCTATTCCCTGATCGCCTTCGGGCACGACCTGCCGGACGAAATGCGGTCGGACCGTGTGATCGCGACGGCGTGGGATGCGACCTTTGCACTGTTCGACGGCATCCCCCAACAGTCGGATATCAGGCGCCTTTCCGCACAAGTCCCCCTTCAGGAGGCCGGCCGCATTTCGGAACGGGAACTCTGCCTTTCCCGCGCAAACCGTTCGGCACGACTGTTCAACCACGTCGTCGACAGCCTTGCCGCGGGACGGCAGCCGGATGCCGGACAGGTGCGATCCGTCGGCTATCTGATGCGCACAACCGCGGTCTATGGGTCGGGCAAATTCGGGGCGGCAGACCGGTCGGATATCGCCGACCGCGCGGAATTGCGCGGACCTTTCCAGGCGGAAATGCTGACGGTCTGGCTGATCCGCACCTTTGTCCTGGACCTTGTTGAACATATGGCGCGCCTGAAGGGTGGGGATGCCGCCGTTTCTCTTGAACCGGGGCTGCGGCGGTCGCTTGGTATCGGAAATTCGACGGGGCTTGGCATGGCGCCGTTCCTGGTCAATCACCCGATCCTCCTGAACAACTGGATGTTGGTGCGGGAAGAGGCGCTGGCGCGGGTGCGTGCGCAATCGGACGCGACGGACGATGCAATCCGACGGTTTCAGGACGGGCTTCACGCCGCCCGCGAAAACGCCGCGATCTGGCAGTCGGATCATCCGCTGCAGCAGCAGAAACTTTCGGACCTCAGAGGCGATCTGGATCAGATCGCCACCCGGACTTTGGACGGACAGGATCACCCCTGGAACCGGCTTTGGGTCTGGGGACAGGAGAATTTGCATTTTGAGGGGCAGGAGGCATTGGCATCCCTCCTTATCGATGCGCACCCGGAGCTGGTCGACGGTCTGTCGGACTGCATGGATGCCGACGAAGATCGCGGTTTCCGGATTGACGGTTCGATGACCGTGGCACGGCTGATGGGCATTCTGCAGTCCAACTACCATTGGGCCCTGGATCAGGACTATGACGCCCCCCAGGGACAAGCGCGCTTCTGGTATGTATCCGAAGAAAAACTGGAACCCCGGTTGGGGGAACGGTTCGAGGAACCGGGCGCGGACTACGAACAGCCGCTTGCCGTCGGCCGGGATGCGAAGCGACTGTATCAATCCCTTTCCGATTGGGATGGTTCGGAAACCCTTTCGGAATTTCTTCTGGCCCATCCGGAACATCGCCACATGGTGCGCCGCGCACAACGGTCTGTGCGATACCCGTTCAGTGAAATCCACGACAATCTGATTGCAGCCGACATGCTTCCCATCGACATGCTTCGCTGCAAGCTGTCCTTCTTCGGTGCGACGCGATTCGATCCGCGGTCCGACCGATGGGTTCGCATCTGCATGTATCAGGATGCGCCTTTCCCCAACGAACTGCTGGAGTCGACCACGTGACGGACCCGACCCAGCAAGGTTTCGTCTCGCCACCGTCAAGCGGGATGATTGCTCTATCAAAAGGCGAAGCGGTAAGCCTTGCGCAGAAAGCTGCCAAGGGTGTCGGATACTCGTGGGGAGAAGCCGAAGACATCGGCGCGATCATTCGGCGGGCAGGTGGCAATCACCAATTACTTTTGACTTACCTAGCGACCTATCTTTCGAGCGTAGAATTTGTTCCTCCACAACCGGTTTCGGTTTCCGGTGGTTGGCGATCCATCGACAATGCGCATTGCCCTCTGCGTCTTGGAGTTGCTCTTTTGGATTCGACTTGGCCGGATCCGTCAATGACCCTTTCCCTTGGAAACATTCGGTATCCAGTCCTGTTTTTTGAGTTTCTTCCGCCTTTATTGGCTCAGACGAAGCAAATCGCGAAGTTCCATTGCCGCAGCTACACCGTTGCCTTCTCGGAAGACGGCACTGCAAGTTACCGCAGCGCCGGGGAATGGAAGGACGTAGCGGAAGACACGCGCTTAACGTTTGAAACACGAGACGATGCTTACAAGTTTCGCCCGCTGGATACCTCGCAATTCGAAAGAGTTGCTGTGCAACGTGAAATCGTGGAAGCGCTACAAGCTTTAGCACATCGCACCTATGCGCCGGAAACCGAAGCATCCCGCGCCCGCGGCGCGGGGTCGGGTCAACCGGATACGGACTGACCCCCACAAAAAGGAAAACCCTGATTTCTTTCCAACCCGCGCCCTTTCGCGGGTGGAAGATCGTGCTTGATTCAAAAAAATAACAAGATTATACATTTTGCACACAATACGCATTCAAGGAGCGATTGCGCCGATGAACAAGAAGGATCAATGCCTGACGGAACTGCGCCGCCGCATCCTGACGCTGGCGCTGTCGCCCGGCGAAGTGTTGGACGAGGTGACGCTGGCGGAAGCGTTCGGCCTGTCCCGCACGCCGATGCGTGAAATCCTGCAGCGGCTGTCCGGCGAAGGCTATGTGACCCTGGAAAAGAACCGCAGCGCCCAGGTTTCCCCCATGGACTTCCGCACCATGCATGACTTCTTTCAAACCGCGCCGATGATCTATGCGGCGACGTCACGGCTGGCGGCGGAAAACGCCACCCCGTCCAGCATCGCCGTTCTGAAAGACACGCAGGCCAAGTTCCGCGCCGCCCACGATGCGGGTGAAGCCGGCGACATGGTGATGTTCAATCACGTATTTCATGAACAGATCGGCGCGATGGCGGCGAACCCCTACCTGACGCCCAGCCTGCACCGGCTGCTGATCGATCATACCCGGATGAGCCAGACCTTCTATCGCCCGCGGTCCAGCAAGGAAAAGACACGCATCGACACGGCCAACCATCAGCATGACGAACTGATCGACGCGATTGCCACACACGAACCCGCCCGCGCGGTCCAGATCACGCTGGAACATTGGGAACTGTCCCGCAATCAGATCGAACTTTATGTCCGACCGGACCCGCTGCCGGTCGACCCCAGCGCCTATGAAGGGGGTAAGTCCAATGCGCTTTGAAGGCATATACACGCCTGTCGCAACGCCGTGCCGGGACGATTTTTCGATCGACAAGGACCGCTTTGCAGAGGTGATCGAATTCCTGATCGCTTCCGGCGTCCATGGCCTTATCATTGCCGGGTCGACCGGGGAATATTACGCCCACACGCCGGAAGAGCGCATCGACCTGATGGGTTTCGCCAAGGACGTAATCGGGGGCCGGCTGCCGCTCATCGTCGGGACCGGCGCGATCCGTACGGAAGATTCCATCGAATTCGCGAAGGCCGCAAAGGCGATTGGCGCGGACGCCCTCCTGGTTGCGACGCCACCCTATGCCTATCCGACCGGACGCGAAATCGCCCTGCATGCGCTTGCCATCGACCGAGCGGCGAACCTGCCGGTCATGCTTTACAACTATCCCGGCCGGATGAGCGTCAACATGGACGAAGAAACGTTGGACCGTGTCGGCCGCAGCCCGAATTTCTGTGCGATCAAGGAAAGTTCCGGCGACGTGAACCGGCTGCATATGCTGGCACGGGATTATCCGCATATCGCGCTGTCCTGCGGCATGGACGATCAAGCGCTTGAATTCTTCGCCTGGGGTGCGCGGTCCTGGGTCTGTGCCGGGTCGAATTTCGCGCCGGAGGCGCATATCGCCCTCTATCGGGCTTGCGCCGTCGAAGGGAATTTCGACAAGGGCCGGCGCATCATGATGGCAATGCTGCCACTGATGAGCATCCTGGAACAAAGCGGCAAGTTCGTCCAATGCGTCAAATTCGGCCTTAGCCTGCGCGGGATCGACGCCGGGCCGCCGCGCCTGCCACTGCGGCCGCTGAACAAGGATGACAAGCGCGCCGTGACCGAAGTGGTCCGTACCATGAACACCGCCATCGCGGCGATCGAGAAGGAAGGCTGAGATGAGTGATCTTCTGACCCGTGAGGAATACGCCGCAATCGCCGCGGAAATCGATTATCCCAGGGCGGCTTTCATCGATGGAAAATACCGCAAGGGCAGCGGTGGGAAGCTGACCACCGTAAACCCGGCAACCGGTAAAACCATTGTCGAAATCGCCGCCTGCGATGCGAAAGACGTCGACTTCGCGGTCAAAAAAGCGCGCGAAGCCTTCGAACAGGGACACTGGTCGAAACGCCACCCCGCAGAACGCAAGGATATCCTGATCCGGCTGTGCAAACTGATCACGCGAAATCGCCGCGAACTGGCGGTCATGGAAAGCGTCGACAGTGGAAAGCCGATCCGCGACTGCGAGACGATCGATATTCCGGAGACAATCCATTGCATCAAATGGCACGCCGAAGCGGTCGACAAGATCTATGACCAGACGGGCCCCAGCGGCGATGACGCGATTTCCATGATCGTGCGGGAACCTGTCGGCGTTGTCGCCGCGGTCCTGCCGTGGAATTTCCCGCTTCTGATGCTGGCATGGAAAATCGGTCCGGCTTTGGCCGCCGGTAATTCCGTCATCGTCAAGCCGGCGGAACAGACGTCGCTGACGGCGCTGCGCGTTGCCGAACTGGCGCATGAAGCGGGTATCCCCCGCGGCGTATTACAGGTTCTGCCGGGCGACGGGCCGTCCGTCGGGGAACCGCTGGGTCTGCATCCGGACGTGGACATGGTCAGTTTCACGGGATCCACCGAAACCGGGCGCCGCTTCCTGCGTTATGCCGCCGACAGCAATCTTAAGCGTGTCGTTCTGGAATGCGGCGGCAAGAACCCGGCCATCGTCCTGGACGACGCGGAAGACCTGGACCTGGTCGCGGGCCATGTGGTCAACGCCGCGTTCTGGAATATGGGTGAAAACTGTTCCGCCAATTCACGCCTGATTGTCCACCGGGCGGTGAAGGACGACCTGATGAAACGAATCGTTGCACGCGCACGGGACTGGAAAACCGGCGACCCGTTGGACCCGGCAAACCATCTGGGCGCGCTGGTCGATGCGGATCATTGCAAGAAGGTCGCATCCTATCTGAAGACCGGAAAGAAGGGACCGGAAGCGTTGATCGGCGGCAAGGCCAAAGGCGCCTTTGTAGAGCCGACCATCTTCGACGGGGTCAAACCCGGCGACAAGCTGGCACGCGAAGAAATCTTCGGTCCCGTTCTGTCGGTGATCACGGTGTCGTCCATGGAAGAAGCGATCGAGGTCGCGAACGACACCGACTACGGTCTGGCCGCGTCCGTCTTTACCGCGAATGCAAAACGCGCGATCCGTGCTGCACGCGCCATCCGTGCCGGAACTGTCACCGTCAACTGCTATGGGGAAGGCGATATCTCTACCCCGTTCGGCGGCTATAAGCAGTCCGGCTTCGGTGGACGGGACAACGGTCTTCACGCCCATGATCAATACACGGAAGTGAAGACTATCTGGATCGACCTCAGCGATTCAGCGCCGGGGGAGAGCGTGGAATGAACGCCGTCGCGGAAACCGAACCCCGCGCAGCGCGGCGCGGCGGGCGGCTGGCACGGCGGGAATTGCGGACCGACCGGGCCAGCAGTTCCAGGATGCTGCCCGCCCTGAAGCGGAACCTGCCCCTGGTCGAACCGATGGACCAGGAACAGGTGGAACGGATCGACAATGCGTCCATGGCGATCCTGGAAGATGTCGGCGTCGTCTTCCGCGACGACCAGGCGCTGGCGGACTGGCGCGGCGCAGGGGCAAAGGTGGTTGGCGACCGTGTCTATCTGGACCGGCATATGGTGCGGGATCTGATTTCGACGATCCCCGAAACCTTCACGCTTCACGCGCGCAATCCGGCAAACAGTGTGCCCTTGGGCGGGCCGCATTCGATTTTCGTGCCCATGACAGGTGCACCCTATCTGCGCGACCTGGACGATGTGCGGCGATACCCGACACTGGACGACCTGGCCATGTTCCACAAACTGGCGCACGTATCCCCCGCACTGCATTCATCCGCCCATCATATCGTGGAACCGATGGATCACGTGATATCGCACCGGCATCTGCGCATCACCTATTCATCCATGAAGTATTCGGACAAGATCTTCATGGGCATGACGACGTCGCCGAAGAATGCCGAAGATGTCCTGGACATGTGCGCGATCCTTTTCGGGGACGAGTATCTGGAAACCCATCCGGTCGTCGTCGGCAACTGCAACGGCAACTCGCCGCTGGTCTGGGACGAAGTGATGTTGGGTGCCATGCGCGCCTTCAACAAACGGAACCAGCCGGTTCTTTGCTCACCTTTTGTATTGGGCGGTGCAAACACACCGGCATCGACCGCGCCGGCCGTTGCGCAACTGAATGCGGAGGCGCTATCGGCACTGGCCTATACCCAGGTGGTGCGCAAGGGCTGCCCAGCGATCTACGGCCATTACCTGTCGACCGTGTCGATGCAGTCGGGTGCACCGATGGCCGGCACACCGGAAATCAGCCTGATGAATTTCATGATCGGCCAGATGGCGCGGTACTATCGCGTGCCGTGGCGCACGTCGAACACGCTGGGCGGCGCAAAGACATTCGACGCACAGGCCGGATACGAAAGCGCCTGGACCCTGAATGCCGTCCTCATGGCCGGGGCAAACTACATCTGGCATTCCGCCGGCTGGAACGAAGCAGGCATGCATTGTTCCGTCGCCAAATTTATCGTCGATGCGGAACAGTGCGCCATGGGTCACCGGATGGCGAGCGGCATAAACTGGGACGATTTCGACGAAGCATTGACCGCCGTGCGCGATGTCGGGCCGGGCGGCCATTATCTGGGCCACCCGCACACACAGGCGAATTTCCAGCGCGCTTTCTTCATGCCGAAATTGTTCGACAATAATTCCATCGAACAATGGATCGCCGAAGGCAGCGTCGAAATCACCGCCCGGGCGCTGAAGGAAGCCCGTGCCATGCTGGACGCCTATGAGGAACCCAGGCTGGACGAAGCGAAGAATGAGGAACTCCTGGACTATATCGCGCGCCGCGAACGGGAAATTCCCGCCGTGGACGCCCTGAACAACGAGCATTGATCCGATGCCCAATCTGACCGGAAAGAAAGTCCTGATCACCGGTGCCGCGGGCGGCATGGGAAAGGCTATGGTGCGGCGTTTCCAGGCGGCAGGCGCACTGGTCTGCGGCACGGACATTCAAACCGACGGGATCGAAGGTGCGGAGGCGGTGATTGCCGGGTCGTTGACCGACAAACCCTTTGCGGACAGCCTGCCGGAAACCGCGCAGGCCGCACTGGGCGGGCTGGATATTGTCGTCAACAACGCAGGACTGATGCGCCGTGGCGTCATAACCGATGCGACGGACGAAGATTTCGAACTGTCCTATGCCGTCAATGTCGAAGCACCGTTTCGCATCTGCCGGGCGGCCATCCCCATCCTTAACGCGGCGGGCGGGGGTGCCATCGTTAATGTGGCGTCCTGCTGGGGTGTGCATCCGGGTCCGGGCCATCCAATCTATATCTCTACAAAGGCGGCGCTGGCATCGCTGACGCAATGCCTTGGGCGGGATCATGCCCACCAGGGCATTCGCGTGAACGCCGTCTGTCCGAACGAAGTCGATACGCCGATGCTGCGGACCGGGTTCCAAATTCGCGGACTGGACCCCGAAAACGGTATCGCGGAACTGGACCGGTCGGTGCCGCTGGGTCGCATCGCCCAACCCGAAGACATTGCCGACGTCGCTGTCTTTCTTGCATCCGACGACGCGCGATACATGTGCGGTGCACTGGTCGAAGTCAGCGGCGGAAAGGCCGTCGCATGAACCGCCTGGACGGGAAAATCGCCCTTGTCACCGGCGGCCGGTCAGGGATCGGTCTTGCCTGTGCGACGGCGTTCGAAGCGGCCGGCGCGCGCGTGTTCACGGCCCAACGCGGCGACGGGCCCGTCGGACGGACAATCCATGCGGACCTGTCCGACCCCAACGCGCCACGCGTGATTGTCGACCGCATCCTCACAGAAGGCGGTGGGATCAATATCCTGGTCAACAATGCCGGCGTAATGGAAGAAGGCACGGTTGAGGAGATGGACCCTGAAGCCTGGTCACGGACCATCGCCGTCAACCTGACTGCGCCCTACCTTCTGATGCGCGCGGCGATGCCGGCCCTGCGAAAGTCAAAAGGCGCAATCGTCAACATCGGGTCGATCGAAGGGCTGGGAAGCAATCCGCGTCACCCCGCCTATTGCGCGTCCAAGGCGGGCCTGCACGGGCTGACCCGCGCGGTCGCCATCGACCACGGACCGGACGGCGTTCGTTGCAACGCGGTCGCGCCTGGATGGATTGACACAGATCTTAATACCGCATTTGCGGAAAATATGCCGGACCCGACCGCATTTCGCGCCGGCCTGTCCAAAATCCATCCGGTCGGCCGAACAGGCACGCCGGAAGACGTCGCAGCGCTGGTCGTCTGGCTGTCTTCCGACGCGGCGGCCTTTGTCACCGGTCAGGTCTGGACCGTGGACGGCGGGCGCATGTCGAAACTGAGCCTGCCATGATGGCAAAGCGGCTTCCGAAGGATCCCGGCCCCGCGGCCTGGAACGAAATTCTTCCCGCTGCGGAGCCATACCCGTCCCTTGGGGCGAAGACGACTGCGGACTGGCTTGTGGTGGGCGCGGGCTTTGCGGGGCTGTCCGCGGCGCGGCGATTGAACCAGATCCGGCCGGGCGACCAGATCGCGGTGTTGGAAGCATCGCGCGTCGCCCACGGTCCTGCCGGCCGAAATTCCGGTGTGATGGTCGACCTGCCCCATGACCTGGCATCCGACGATTATGGCGGGACCACAGAAGTCGACCGGATACAGATTCAACAAAACCGCGCCGCCATCGACTTCGCCTGGGATGCGGCGCGGGAATACCACATGCCCGAAGAAGCGATACGCCGGTCCGGCAAGATCAATGCGGCGGCCACAAAAAAGGGCACGCGCCATAACCGGGACTATGCCGAACATCTGCGCCGTCTGGGGGAACCAAGTGAGTTTCTGGATGCCCGGCAAATGCAGGAAATCACTGGATCCACGTTTTTCGAAAGCGGGCTCTTTACGCCGGGTACCGCGATCCTTCAGCCGGCGCTCTATATCCGTTCCCTCGCCGCGGGGTTGGTTTCGAACCGGGTCAGGATTTACGAACGGTCCCCGGCTCTGTCCCTGAACCGTGAAAACGGCACCTGGGTTGCCCGCACGCCGGACGGTGCGGTCTATGCGCCAAAGGTTATTCTGGCGGTAAACGGGCATGCCGAAAGTTTCGGCCTTTATGCCGGCCGCCTGATGCATGTCTTCACTTATGCCTCCATGACGCGTGCGCTGACGGCGGCAGAGGTAAAGCGTCTTGGCGGGCGTCCGAACTGGGCCGCAACCCCGTCCGACCCGATGGGAACGACCGTGCGCCGTATCTCGGGCGTTGGCGGCGACCGCATCGTAATCAGAAACCGTTTTACCTTTGACCCGTTGATGGAAGTAAGCGACGCGCGCATCCGCGACGTGGGCCGCAACCACGACCGGTCTTTTGCCGCGCGTTTCCCCATGTTGAACGGGGTCGCTATGGAATACCGCTGGGGCGGGCGCCTCTGCCTTAGCTGGAACAACGTTCCCGCCTTTGGTGAGGTTGAAGACGGGCTTTATGCCGCCTGTTGCCAAAACGGGCTGGGCACCACGAAAGGAACGTTCGGCGGCATGATGGCGGCCGAACTTGCGGCAGGCCAAAAAAGCGATGCGCTGGATACGATCCTGAATCAGGACGGGCCCAGAAAACTGCCGCCTGCGCCCCTGTCCACCATCGGTGCGACCGCTCAGATCCGGTATCGCGAATGGATGGCCGGGCGGGAGCTATAGAAGCCCGCTATCACGGTCTTACGCGAACGTATCCTTGAACCGATCGCGCAGCATGTTCTTCTGGACTTTCCCCATTGTGTTGCGCGGCAGTTCGTCCAGCGTGAAATAGGCCTTCGGCTGTTTGAACCGGGCAAGCGACCCGGCAATCGACTTTTCAATTGCCGCCGTATCCGGACCTGCACCGCCGTCCGGGACCAGGACCGCAACCACCCCTTCGCCGAAGTCGGCATGGGGTACGCCGACGACCGCCGATTCCTTCACCCCGGGTTGGTCGTCCAACAGCAATTCGATTTCCTTCGGATAGATATTGTACCCGCCGGAAATGATAAGGTCCTTCGACCGGCCGACGATCCGTACATAACCATCCGAACCGATCTGCCCCAGATCGCCGGTGCGGAAGTACCCGTCCGGACGAAACTCCTCCTTCGTCTTCTCCGGCATGTTCCAGTATCCCTTAAAGACGTTGGGACCCTTCACCTCTATCTCCCCGACATCGCCGTCGGGCACGGCAGCGCCCGTTTCCGGATTGACGATCCGCAGGCTGACATCCGGCAGAGGGAAGCCGACAGTTCCGGCCTTTCTTTCCCCATCGTAGGGATTGGACGTGTTCATATTGGTTTCCGTCATCCCGTATCGTTCCAGGATACGGTGCCCGGTCGCCGCTTCGAACTGTGTGTGAACCTCTGCCAGAAGCGGTGCGCTTCCTGAAACGAACAGCCGCATGTGGGCGGTCAGTTCCTTCGTAAAACGCGGGTCACCCAAAAGCCGGGTATAGAAGGTCGGAACGCCCATCATCGACGTTGCCTTGGGCATCATGTCGATCATCTGGTCCAGGTCGAATTTCGGCAGAAAGATCATCGATCCGCCGACCGACAGCATCACATTGGTCGCGACGAAAAGTCCGTGCGTGTGGAAGATCGGCAGTGCATGCAGCAGCACATCGTCCTTTGTGAACCGCCACAGGTCCGCCAGCGTCAGCGCGTTGGACAGCAGGTTGTCCTGTGTCAGCATCGCGCCCTTGGACCGACCCGTCGTCCCGGACGTATAAAGGAACGCCGCCAGGTCATCGGGCCCGCGGGCGATTGTTTCGAATTCGGAAGGCGCGCGCCCAACCGTATCCGCGAAACTGCCGGAGCCATCTGGATTGAGGGACAGAAAGCGTATTCCGTCACCACCGATTTTTTCCGCCAACGCGTCGATCTTCGACCCATCGCCCAGTACGACGGACGCACCGCTGTCCGATACGAAATAACCGACCTCATCCGCCGTGTAGGCGGTATTGAGCGGCAGGAAGACGACGCCCGCACGGATGCAGGCAAAAATCAGTGTCAGCGCGTGCGGCGATTTTTCCAGCTGCAGTGCCAACCGGTCCCCGGGCTTCAGACCCAGGGACGAAAGGGCCGCCGCAAAGCGGCCGGTCGCGTCGTGGAACTCTCCATAGGAAATGACGGTTCCGTCAGGCAGATGCAGAAACGGCGCGGCACTGCCCGCGGCCCCGGAAAGCAGCTTGTCGAATAAATGGTTGGCCATGGCCTAACCGTCCTTGGGAATGAGCTTGGTCGCCCCGTTGTTCAGCGAGCGGACCTCTTGCGAGGCAACGATCTCACGCGCGGTGGCGAACCGTTCATGGTTGGCGGAAATGTCCTTCAGGACATAGCGATAGTTGACCATGGCGCCGCCGGACTGGGCCATGCCCTTTTCCGACGTATCGGCCCCGGCGTGGACCGCATGAATCATGGCCCCGTTGCCCAGGTGGAACCTGGCGACCGGATCCCGGGGAGACCCGTCGTCCCGACGCGCCGACAGAAGATAATGCGCGCCCAGCGCCTTCAGCCGGTCTGCGTTTTCGACTTCCTTGTCGCAGCCGATTTCCTTCAACCATTTCATCAGGCCGGGGATGGGCGACAGGGTCACGAACGTCTTCAGCCCTGGCAGTTCAACCGACAGGTCGGCCACCACCTGTTTGATCAACGAATTGCCGAAGGAAATGCCCGCCAGACCGGACTGGCAGTTGGAAATCGAATAGAACACGGCCGTATCCGCCTTGTCCGCCGCAAGAAGTGTCCGGTCTTCGGCCAGGACATTCTGGATCGACCCCGGGACGCCCTTGGTCAGCGCGACTTCGACAAAGATCAGCGGTTCGTCCGGCATGGCCGGATGGAAGAACGCGAAACACCGCCGGTCCGACGGCTGGAGCCGCCGGCGCAGGTCGTCCCAACTGTCGATCGCGTGCACCGCCTCATAGGCAATGATTTTTTCCAGGATATGGGCCGGGGTTTCCCAACTGATCGGTCGCAACACCAGAAAACCGCGGTTGAACCACGACCTGAACAGATGCAGGAAATCGACGTCGACTTCCGCAAGCGCCGGATTATTCTTGGACAGTCGGTAAAGGTCCTGGCGCATGGCGACAAGGCGGCCCGTGGCGCCCGGCACCTGGTTCAAACGTCGGATCAGTTCCTGGCGGTCCGGTTCCGTCGCATCCCGAAGCGCGTTGTAATTCCGTTTCGTCGGATCCTTGGAATAGGCATCCAGCGCCCCACGGACGGCGGCGGGGTCAACGCTCATCTTCTGCGCCATGTGGGTGAAAAACGCCTGCTTGTCGGTATCTTCCAGGTCCGCATACCGATCCAGCAGGTGGGTTGCGATGGCACGGCCGGATATTTCACCCTTACTGCCGATCAGTTCGTCGGCAAGGTTTTCGATACCCAGCTTTTCCAGCCTGCGGTCGGAATCGCCGCTTCGGTAACGCTGTTCCCATATTGTCGATAACAGGTCGGCAAGAAGGCTCATTTCCTATCCATCCATCACAGCACTTGGCAGCCATGTCGCGAGTTCGGGGAAGATGCACAGGATGATGATCGCCACCACCATGCATCCCACGAACGGAAGTGAGCCTGAAAGAATTGTTTTCAATGGTATGTCCGGCGCAATGCCGTTGATGACATAAAGATTTAATCCGACCGGTGGGGAAATCAGTCCGATTTCCATGTTGATCGTCAGCACGACCGCGAACCAGATCGGATCGAACCCGGCCGCCGTGATGATGGGCAGCAGGATCGGCGCCGCCATCAGGATGACCGCGACCGGCGGCAGGAAGAACCCTGCCACCAGAAGGAACAGATTGACCGCCAGCATCAGGACCCAGCGATTGACATCCAGCGTTCCGATCCATTCGGCAATCGACTGGGTAATGAACAGGCTGGACAGCATATAGGAAAACACGCCCGCCGCCGCGATGATGAACAGGATCATCACGCTTTCCTTAGTGCTGTCCCGAAGAACCACCCACAGTGCGCGCGGGTCCCAAAGCCGGTAAATGACAACCGCCATCACCAGACACAAAAGCGCGCCGACCGCGGCGGTTTCGGACGGTGTCGCAACACCGCCATACATGGCGTAGAGCACGCCCAGGATGATCAGAATGAACGGCAGAACCCGGGGCAGGATTTCAAAACGCTGACGCCAGCTGTACCGCCCGGCGCTTAACATGGACGCATTACCGGACCGCCAGGTCGAATACAGTGACCAGGCCATGAAAAGCCCGACCAGCAAGATGCCCGGCAATACCCCCGCCAGGAACAGGCGGCCGATCGATGTTTCCGTCGCGATGCCATAGACGATCATGGTGATTGATGGCGGGATCAGAATACCCAACGTCCCGCCAGCCGCGATGGACCCGGCCGCCACCCCGTCGGGATAGCCGCGCTTTCGCATTTCGGGGATGCCCATCTTTCCGATCGCCGCACAGGTCGCGGGGGAAGACCCGGACATGGCCGCAAATAGGGCGCAGGCGCCAAGATTGGAGACGACAAGTCCGCCCGGCACCCTTGTCAGCCAGCGTTCCAGCGCCTCATACAGGTCCGCCCCGGCGCGGGTGGATGCAATGGATGCCCCCATGATGATAAACATCGGGATCGACAGAAGCGCGAAATTGTCCAGCTTGCCGTACAGAATTTCCGGCATCAGTTCCAGCGACCGCGCGCCGTCGAATATCAACAGGAACGCCGCGGAGACGATCAGAAGACCGATGGCCACGGACACGCCGGAAAACAGAACGACGATTGTCGCCACCGCAACGATAAGACCAAGCAGAAGGGGGTCCATCAGTCTTCCCCTTCTTCTTCGATGCTGAACGGCGGGTCGATGTTCAGGATAAGGGCGACCAGATCCGCGATCAGTTGCAGCAGCAACAGAGCAAACCCGACCGGAATGGAAAGATAGGGAATCCACAGCTGGATGGCCCAGACGGATTCGGACTTCCAGCCCCGGTCCCACGCGAAATGCCAGAATTCGAACCCGTACCACAGCATGACCGCGACCAGCGCGATCGACAGGGACAGCATTCCAATTGCCAGCAGCTTTCGCCGTTCCATGGTCAGCGCCAGCGGAATCAGATCGACATTCACATGGCCGCGCAGACGCTGGACATAGGGCAGCCCGATCAGCGTCGCCCCAATCACCAGATAGATCACCGCTTCCGTCTGCCAGACTGTCGACTGGTTCAGAACAAACCGGACAAAGATCATCTGACAGGTGATTGCGACCGCCGCGACAATCATGCCCGACGCGCACCAGCCGGAAATGGTGGAAATGGTGGCGACCGCCTTCAGGAAAGCATTGTCGCCGGTACGCGCGATTTTCGCAGAACTGTGACCGGACACACCAGACCTCCCTTACCGAGCGACCGCAGAAGAAAACGAAAGGGGTGGCACAAGACCGAGCCACCCCTTGCCGTCAATGATCACTCAACGGCGAGCGCCATGTCCAGAAGTTCCTGGCCGTTCGGCACTTCTTCTAGGAACGCCGCAAAGGACGTTTCCTGGGCGATTGCCAGCCATGCATCGAAGTCGGCGTCGCTCATTTCGGCGATTTCGACCCCGTTCTCACGGAACACCTCAACCGATTCCGCGTCCTGACGTTTGGCTTCATCCAGGTAGTACTGTTCGGCCAGCGCGGCCCCTTCCAGAAGGGCGGTCTGCTGTGCTTCCGTCAGCCCTTCGAAGGTCGACTTGTTCATCAACAGCGGCTGATACATGAACCACAGCGCAACATCGCTCGCCGGGGTGTAGCAGGACACCTGCTCGTAGATCCGGTAGGACACAAAGGACGAAGACGACGTGTTGGCCGCGTCGAGGACACCGGTCTGCATGGCGTTATAGATTTCGGACGACGCCATGGACGCGATCGACGCGCCGGCCCCTTCCAGCATCTGTTCGAACGCCTTGCCGGCAGCGCGGGTCTGGAGGCCCTGGACGTCTTCCGGCGACGTGATGCAGCCATCGACACCCGCAAAACCGCCGGCCAGGTAGCCATGGACCAGGACCATGACATCGTCTTCGGCCATGATTTCTTCCAGCGCATCCATGAACGGCGAATCGACAAGGCGGGCCGCGTGGTCATGGTTGCGAACCATGCCCGGCATCAGGGTCAGGTTATAGGCCGGGCGCTGACCGCCGGCATAGCTCAGGGGGAAAACGGTCATATCCAGCTGACCGCGGCTCAACGGGCTGTACTGTTCGCGCGGCGCAAAAAGGGACTTCGACGGATAAATTGTGATTTCCAGATCGACATCGGCTTCGGCGACATAATCGGCAACCATCTGGGCCACTTCATGCCGGACATCGCTGGTCGACCACTGGTGCGACAGACGCAGTTCCGTTGCCAAGGCCGGCGTCGCAAAGGACGCCGCGGTAAAGGCCGCTGCCGCGGCTAGGGTACGAATTTTCATGGGAACCTCCCTCATGTTATATTGTCGTTCTTATCGATACTGCCCAATGAATTGCCTAAGCGTGCATATCAAGTCAAGTGTTTTGTATACAATCTTTGCCGTTTGGTATTCTGAAAAGAAATGTGATAACCTGACCCCATGGAACCGAAGCGCGCCGACATCATTGCCAACGAAATCGAAAGCCTGATTTTTTCGGGCGAATACGGTGACGGCGATCGTCTGGACGAACATGATCTGGCGGAACGGTTCGGGGTTTCCCGGACCCCGATCCGCGAATCGCTTCAGCGGCTGGCATTTTCCGGGCTGGTGGAACAGATCCCCCGGCGAGGGGTCTTCGTGCGGCAGCCGACGCCAGTGGAATTGATGGAGATGTTCGAGGTCATGGGCGAACTGGAAGCGTCCTGCGGGCGCCTGGCCGCAAAGCGCATTTCAGATTCCGCGATTGAGGAACTGCGCACGGCCAACCACCGCTGTCGCGATGCGATGGAGGCGGCCGATACCGACCGCTATTATGCGGAGAACGAGGTGTTTCACACCACGATCTATCGCGAAAGCGGCAACAGTTTCCTGGACGGGGAAACCCGGCGCCTGCATCGACGTCTGCGGCCGTTCCGCCGGATGCAGCTTCGCCTGCGGGGGCGTATGGCGGAATCCCTTCGCGAACATGAAGCCGCAACGGACGCGCTGGCCGCCGGCGACGCCGACATGGCGGCAAATGTCCTGCGTGGGCATGTCTCCATCCAGGGTGAGAAGTTCTACCACCTGATCGCGAAACTGAAGTAAGCCCGTCCGCGGTTCCGCCGAAAACCGGCTAGTCAAAGACACATCGCGGAAAATAGAGCGTCACGACGTTCACCGGCCGGTTGACCATTTCACTGATACACAGGTCCCCGCAAACACTGCACAGCAGATAGGCGTCCATCGCGTCCAGACCATGATCCCGCTGCAGAAGGTCGATCATCTGCAATGTCGCCAGCCGGGCGGCTTCGACCAGATCCTCGTTCACGCCGCAGGTACCGTAATAGCCTGCTGAATCCAGATGCCGCGTCACCGGCCCCGCTGTCACGAATTGCGGGCCGGTCAGGCGCATGTCCTTCTCAAGGTCGATCGTGATCGCCAGCGACATTGGACTTTCCAGTGCGGTTCCGGCCAGCTCTCCGTGCCCCTGGGCCGCATGTGTGTCCCCGACGGAAAGCAGCCCGCCCGCAACCTCAACCGGAAGGTACAGTTCCGTCCCGACCGAAAGATCGCGGGTGTCCAGGTTCCCGCCGGTCGGATAGGGCGGCAGTGCCGAATGCGTGCCCGGTGCCGCCGGGGAAAGGCCGATGATCCCCGGGAACGGTTTCAGCGGCACCGACGCGATGTCGTTATACATGGCCGGCACGGACCCGCTTTTGTCATAGTGCCAGATCTTCAGATGCGGGTCCGGAAAATGGTCCGGCAATATCCCGAAAAGCGTCGTCACCCCACTCCATCCCCAACCGGAAGGCGCAAAGTCATGGAAGGTGATTTTCACCGCATCGCCCGGCTCTGCCCCATCGACGAATATGGGACCGGTCAGTGGCGCGAACTTGCTGTGATCCACATTCGCAAGATCCCTGGACGTCATGTCGGGCGTGATCTCGCCACCCGCGCTGTCGATCACGTCGAACGCCACGGTCTCGCCGGGCGCAACGGTTTGCACCGGGCTGTTTTCCGGATTCCAACCGAAATGATGGCGGCATGCATGAATGGTGTGGGCAACGCCCAGAGCCATGGCTTCGTCCTTTCCATCCCTAAGGGACCGCATAGCGCGGCCGGATGGACGCAACCCTACCACGTTTCGCGCGGCGGTGCGGGCCAGGGTCGATGTCAGGTGGCGCGGTTCGGGAAGCCTGCCTTTCTTGCCAGATGGTCCAGGGACAAGGCGCCCGGCCCCTTCAACACCAGATAGGCGAACAGAAAAACCCATAGCGCCCGCTGGTCCAGAATTGCCGCGCCGGACAGGTTGTCGAACCAGGCCCCGACCGTGGCCTCGTCCGCCATGTGGTATACGATATCCACGTAGCTTTGTATGAATACGAAGACAATCATTCCCGCCGCGGCGATCCGGGTGAACAGCCCGATCAGGATCAGGACCGGCAGAATCACCTCCCCATAACTGCCGGCATAGACCATCAGCCCCCAGGGAAAGAAAGCCACCTGGGACGGATCATAGCCCGCGGCTTCGACGATGGGCGGGACGATCTGGAAATAGGCGCCGGCCGCGATCGAAAACGGTCCACCGTCAAATTTCGTCATGGCCGAATTGAAGAAATAGACGAATAAAACCGCCGCGAAGACAAACCGGCAAAGAAATCCGGCAAGCCAGCGATCCGCCTGTCGGGAGAGCGCCTCGGCGAAATTCGAATAGAAGTTCAACATAGTCTGAACCATGGCGGTTCCTTTCCCCAACCAATCATTACTTGGGTTGTGTTATCACCCTTGTTGCGCAGCCTGACCCGCGCCCCGAATACCGATGAATACCCCGGCTGCAAAAAGCCCGGCCAGATGTTCACTCAATTCGAAATCCGGCGCGGCCGCCGCGGCGATCCCCGCCGCCTCTCCCAATGTCCGCCCCGCCAACAGCGCGTCCAGAAAGTCGAAGCCCCCTGTCGGCAGAATGCGGATTTCGACGGTCAGGCCCGGGCGGACGATCAGCGCGTCTTCCGCCCGGGTCAGATCGACGGGTCTGGACGTGTCGCCGCCGGTATCTCCCCCCCAGAGGGAGACGACGGGAAAACGGGACCGGATAAGCGCGACCGATGGGTGCGCAGAAAGTCGGACGCCTTCGACCGCATCCGCCGGGACGGCAGCCAGGTCCGCAATGCCGATCGGGGTGCGATCCGCCGCGTGATATGCCTGAACCCGCGCAAATTCCAGTCGCGCCACATCGCCCAGATACGGCACCGACGATGCTGGCGGGAACCGGTCCAGAAATTCCCCGAAGTCCGATCCATATCGGAACAGCACCGGCGCCAGCGGCGGCACCTCCTGCATGTAGGCGCGCGCGGTCGCGCGAAAGAACTCCGCGCCTACCAGACGTTCGACTGCCGGAAACATGTCCGACAGCGCATCGATGACCGCAACGGCAACATTGTTTCGATAGATGTTGAAACGCCCGTTGCCGTCTCCATGCGTCGCGTCGCGGCCGCTCGTATTACACAGACCTGACGGACGCTTTGCCGGGTCCAAAAGCGCGGACGCGAATGCGCCCTGGTTTTCAGCGAGCGACGGCATGTTCAGGGACACTTTCGACAAGGTCGGCACCGGGCCCCGCGACCGGCATCAGTGCATGGTTCATCTGCATGTCCGCGCGATGCGCTTCGGACAGAAGCGTCTGCCAGTCCGGCAGGTCCGAATCCCATTCAATCAGGGTCGGCATTGGACCGGAAACCCCAATGGCGCGCCGATAAAGCGCCCAAACCGGGTCGGCCACGGGCCCATCATGGGAATCGATCAAAAGGGGTACGCCCGTCCGGTCCACGTCCGCCATATGTCCCGCCAGGTGAATTTCCCCTACCGCTTCCATCGGAAAATCATCAATATAGGCATTCGCGGAATAACCCTGGTTGGTCGCCGAAACCCACACATTGTTGACGTCCAGCAACAGGCCGCATCCGGTCCGGCGCACGATTTCGCGCAAGAAGGCGGTTTCCGTCATCGTGCTTTCCACGAAGGATACATAGGTCGATGGGTTTTCCAGAAGCAACTGGCGGCCCAGGGCGTCCTGCACTTCATCAATATGGTCGGCAACCCGGCGCAACGCCTCATCCGTATAGGGCAAGGGCAGCAGGTCCGGAAAGTACGTGCCGCCATGGGATGACCATGCGAGATGTTCCGAGATTAGACCCGGTTTATAGCGCTCCTGCACCGCCTTCAGGCGCGCGAGATGGTCCCGGTTCAAAGGATGCGCGGCACCGATCGACAATCCAACGCCATGGACGGAAATCGGATATCGGTCCCTGATGCGTGCCAGATAGTGATGGGGTGGTCCGCCCTCGCCCATGTAGTTTTCGGCATGAACCTCGAACCAACCGACATCCGGATCATCCGCCAGAATTTCGGCGTAATGGTCCGCTTTCAGCCCGACGCCGGCGCGGGCCGGAATATCCAGGGGGCATCGGTCCATGATCGGTTCCACGGGGTGTTCTTGAAATTCGATAAACGACTGACCGGTCAGCGGACCGGTGCGCCGGGAAAGGCGCCTCTCGCAAACACCGGGGAGGACGGTGCGAGAGGCGCCCCTCTCTCTCAGGTTTCCGGAAGGTCGCGGTCAAGCGGCTCCAGCGACCCGACGCGGTCGCCCGGCAGTTCGAAATCCGCCATGGCCTCTTCGACCCCGTATTTGACGCAATCCCCTGCCGGAACCAAGGACCAGGCGTTGCCCTGATAGTCGACCGTGGAGGTGCCGGCGCAGGTCGTGCCGGCGCCTGCGGCACAGTCATTCTCGCCCGCCAGCGAAATGCCATAGCATTTTTCCTGGGCCTGCGCGTGAGCCGTCGTTGCAATGCCGCCAGCGGCCGAAACCGCCAGAGCGACAGCGCCCGCAACAGATGCAACAGCCAGGGATTTGGAACTCTTCGACATGGGTGTTCTCCGTTTGGTTGGTTCGTCTCTGTCCCTTCGGATGCCCTTTGGGCGGGTAATCCGAAAGTCTGCCCGATCGGGCGGGTCTGCCTGCCGTTGCGGAAGCCGTCCCCGTTCGATGCTCGTGTCGTGAAACGCCCGACGGCGTCTTTCCGTTCTACTGGACGCCAGGAATTCCGGCTGCTTCACTGCAAGACGATATGGCCAATGCCGTTCGATCCGAAACTCAATTGCAATCACGAGCCCGTGTGCATTAATGCCCGAGTTATGGGCCATCGGCTGGTCCGTCATCGCCCCGACCGCACGCTGGGGAAAAGGAATGGTCGCCATGAAAAATTCGCCGGACCGGTTCGACATCGTTGGCAGCGAACCAACCATGATGGCGGTCGTGACCCTGGGGAATGGCGGCTACGAGATGTTGTCCTATCGCCCTGTTCCGATCCCCAGACCCGGCGCGGGAGAGGTGCTGCTTCAGGTACTGGCGGCGGGCGTCAACAATACCGAAATCAATACACGGCTTGGGTGGTATTCCTCCTCCGTGACCGGCGGAACTGAAGATCAGGCGGGAAGCCAGGAAGCCCACGCCGAACAGAAAGCGGACGGCGGCTGGAATGAAGCAACGCCGTTTCCCTTCATTCAGGGAACCGATTGCTGCGGGCGTGTGGTGGCGGCGGGTCCAGGCGCGCCGGACGATCTTGTCGGTGCCCGTGTCATCGTGCGTGCCTGCATGCGTCCGAACGGCTATGACGTGATGGACAATGTCTGGATGGCATCGGACTTCGACGGCGCCTTCGCGCAGTATGTAACGGTTCCCGCGTCCGAGGTCTTTCCGGTAACATGCGACTGGACGGACGTGGAGTTGGCCACCATTCCCTGCGCCTATGGCACAGCGGAAAACATGATCCATCGCACCGATGTTTCGGATCGCGACCATGTCCTGGTCGCCGGTGCGTCCGGAGGTGTCGGTTCCGCCGCGGTCCAATTGGCGAAGCGCCGCGGCGCGCGGGTCACCGCCATTTGCGGTGCTTCAAAGGCCGACCGGGTTCGGTCCATCGGGGCGGACAAAGTCGTCGACCGGAAGGCGGACATCGTCGAAGCACTCGGGGCGGAGTCCGTCTCCGTTGTCATCGACAATGTGGCGGGGCCGTCATTCCCCGCCATGCTGAAGGTCCTGAAGCGCGGCGGGCGATATACGTCTTCCGGCGCCATTGCGGGACCTGTCGTATCCCTGGACATGCGCGACATGTATCTGAAGGACATCACCCTGTTCGGGACCACCGCCTGGGACGAACCGGTCTTTCCGAATCTGGTCACCTATATCGAACGGGGTGAAATCCGGCCGCTGGTCGCCGCGACTTTTCCGCTGGAACGCATCGCCGACGCGCAGCGCGAATTCATGAAAAAGGCCCATTTCGGGAATTTTGTTCTTGTGCCGCCGGCGCCCGTATCCTGAATGCCGGGGCCCGACATTGTGACACGCAAGTAACTTCAGTAGACTTCCGTCGTAGTCCACCCGATGTAAAAGGCGCCGGTCCGCCGCGCGGCGGTGAGAATCAGGTCGTGATAGTTGAACTGAAGAACTTCAGGACACGGGACGGATCGTCCTATGCGATCGTCTTTCATGACGAAGAAAACGCGCTTATTTCGGATACATGGCTGGGCGATTTTCACGACGATGACGAGTTCCGGCAGGTGCTTGAGTTCGTTGCGGACGAGATCGAGGCCCGTGCCGTGAAGCTCTGGCTGGCGGATCTGCGTCATCTCACCCGCAGTTTCTTCGAATTCCAGGATTGGCTTGCCCACGAAATTTCACCCCGCACATTTGCCGCGGGCCTGCAACGCGAAGCGGTCGTTCTACCGCCCCCGGCCAAACTGGATAGCATGCCGCAGGATTATGACGTTGTCGGCTCCGCCGCCGGTGCAATTGACCAGATTGGCGACAGACGGGTTCGCTTTTTCTTTGACCGGGATGCGGCGCACAGGTGGCTGTTGAGCGGCGATGGCCAATAAAGAGGGGGCCCAGACTTGTTGGTTGCGGGGACAGGATTTGAACCTGTGACCTTCAGGTTATGAGCCTGACGAGCTACCGGGCTGCTCCACCCCGCGCCAATTGACGATCATGGATCGTCGGTTGGTGTGTGTCCCGGGCGATGCGAGAGCATCGCCAAGACAGCGCGTTTCGTCGATTTGCTTTTTCCGGACGTTGGTGTGTCCGCGTGTTCAAGTGTGTTGTTTGTCATGGTGCTTGGTTGTCATGGAAGACCTGGCGGCGACCTACTCTCCCGCGGCTTAAGCCGAAGTACCATTGGCGCAGGCGGGTTTCACGGCCGAGTTCGGGATGGGATCGGGTGCTGGGCCCGCCGCCATAGCCACCAGGTCGTCCATGACAACCAAGGGGATGTCACCTCATTGGGATAACCAACTTGGGACAACCGGGCGGTTGCCCCTGGTATGGGACAACCTGTTTTCTGTGTGATTTGAAGCTGAGGGGTATCACCCCTGGAGTTTTTGCGAGTGAGGCCATGGGTTGGATCTTGCGTTCCGTTCCCGGTGGTCTCTCGCGATCCCCGTCGCCGGCGCGGCTGCGCGTTGGAGGGGGACTTGAACATTTGTTACTGTATCGGAGCAGCCCATCTCGTTCGATGGACGGCTCCATTTTGTGATGTTTTCCAAAACCGCCTGTTCTTCCGGTCCGGCGTGACGGCGAAGTCCGATCCGGAGATTTTTTTCCGGATGTTTTCCGTCATGCGGGGGAAGAACGGGAGATTGGAAGCCGATCGAGCAATTAGTACCGGTAAGCTTCACGCATTGCTGCGCTTCCACACCCGGCCTATCAACGTGGTGGTCTACCACGGCTCTCGGGCGAGACCTGGTTTCGAGGGGGGCTTCCCGCTTAGATGCCTTCAGCGGTTATCCCGTCCATACATAGCTACGCGGCTGTGCCACTGGCGTGACAACCGCTCCACCAGAGGTATGTCCATCCCGGTCCTCTCGTACTAGGGACAGCTCCTCTCAAGTCTCGAACACCCACGGCAGATAGGGACCGAACTGTCTCACGACGTTCTAAACCCAGCTCACGTACCTCTTTAAATGGCGAACAGCCATACCCTTGGGACCTGCTCCAGCCCCAGGATGAGATGAGCCGACATCGAGGTGCCAAACACCCCCGTCGATGTGGACTCTTGGGGGGTATCAGCCTGTTATCCCCGGAGTACCTTTTATCCGTTGAGCGATGGCCCTTCCACGCGGGACCACCGGATCACTAGGACCGACTTTCGTCTCTGTTCCACCCGTCGGTGTCACAGTCAAGCGAGCTTATGCCCTTGCACTCTTACGAGCGATTTCCGACCGCTCTGAGCTCACCTTCGCGCGCCTCCGTTACTCTTTGGGAGGCGACCGCCCCAGTCAAACTACCCACCACGCAGGGTCCCGGACCCGGTTTCACGGGCCGCGGTTAGACATCAAAATCAACAAGGGCGGTATTTCAAGGGCGCCTCCCCACATTCTAGCGAACATGGTTCAAAGGCTCCCGCCTATCCTACACATATCAATTCTGATGCCACTGCGAAGCTATAGTAAAGGTTCACGGGGTCTTTCCGTCTAACCACGGGAACTCCGCATCTTCACGGAGAGTTCAATTTCGCTGAGTCTGCGTTGGAGACAGTGGGGCAGTCGTTACGCCATTCGTGCAGGTCGGAACTTACCCGACAAGGAATTTCGCTACCTTAGGACCGTTATAGTTACGGCCGCCGTTTACCGGGGCTTCAATTCGGTGCTTGCACACCTCCTTTTAACCTTCCGGCACCGGGCAGGCGTCAGACCCTATACGTCGCGTTACCGCTTCGCAGAGCCCTGTGTTTTTAGTAAACAGTCGCCACCCCCTGGTCTGTGCCACCCCCCCACGGTTGCCCGTGAAGAGGTCCCCCTTCTCCCGAAGTTACGGGGGTATTTTGCCGAGTTCCTTCAACGCAGTTCTCTCAAGCGCCTTGGTATTCTCTACCATCCCACCTGTGTCGGTTTAGGGTACGGTCTGAAGCTGAGGCTATTTCCTGGAACAACATCATTGCACAAGCAATCCGATAAGCCCGTACAAACCTTGTCATTCGTCACCATCAGCAGGTTCCGGAATTTTAACCGGATTCCCATCGTCTACGCGTTTCCGCCTCGACTTAGGGGCCGACTTACCCTGCGCAGATTAGCTTTACGCAGGAAACCTTGGGATTTCGGCGAGAGTGTTTCTCACACTCTTTATCGCTACTCATGTCAGCATTCTCACTTCCGATACCTCCAGCATCTCTCGCGAGACACCTTCGCAGGCTTACGGAACGCTCCGCTACCACTCCAGTAAACTGGAATCCGCAGCTTCGGTGTATGGCTTTAGCCCCGGTACATCTTCGGCGCAAAGCGGCTTAATTAGACCAGTGAGCTATTACGCTTTCTTTAAACGATGGCTGCTTCTAAGCCAACGTCCTGGTTGTCTTGGCCTCCTCACATCCTTTCCCACTTAGCCATAACTTAGGGACCTTAGCTGGCGGTCAGGGCTGTTTCCCTTTTGACGACGGACCTTAGCACCCGCCGTCTGTCTGCCATGCTGTACTCTTCGGTATTCGGAGTTTGGTTAGGTTTGGTAAGGATCGCTCCCCCCTAGCCCATCCAGTGCTCTACCCCCGAAGGTAAACACATGACGCACTACCTAAATAGTTTTCGCGGAGAACCAGCTATCGCCGAGTTTGATTGGCCTTTCACCCCTAGCCACAGGTCATCCCGGAATTTTTCAACATTCTCGGGTTCGGCCCTCCAGTGGGTGTTACCCCACCTTCAGCCTGCCCATAGCTAGATCACTCGGCTTCGGGTCTAATCCAACGAACTATGGCGCCCTATTAAGACTCGCTTTCGCTACGCCTACACCTATCGGTTTAAGCTTGCTCGTTAGATTAAGTCGCTGACCCATTATACAAAAGGTACGCGGTCACCCCATAAAGAGGCTCCCACTGATTGTAGGCATCCGGTTTCAGGAACTATTTCACTCCCCTTGTCGGGGTGCTTTTCACCTTTCCCTCACGGTACTTGTGCACTATCGGTCGCATAGGAGTACTTAGGCTTGGAGAGTGGTCTCCCCACGTTCAGACAGGGTTTCACGTGCCCCGCCTTACTCAAGGACCCAACATAGACTGTATCTGTACGGGACTATC
>JAVKBW010000039.1:217500-535173 GCA_040222995.1 Alphaproteobacteria bacterium
TCGAAACGGAAAGCTGAACCGATGCCCGCTCCACTTCAATTGCGCCGCCAC
This sequence comes from Alphaproteobacteria bacterium, assembly GCA_040222995.1. Lineage (GTDB taxonomy): Bacteria > Pseudomonadota > Alphaproteobacteria > UBA8366 > Aestuariispiraceae > JAVKBW01. The sequence continues at coordinate 217,552 of JAVKBW010000039.1, forward strand.
CGTCCGGAAATCCAGCTATACGCTGCGCTTCATGCGCAAGACTCACCCAGGTACCGATAAATTCGCGTTTCGAGATCAGTTCCGACGACATATCCGTAAGCGCTTCGATGCCGCCACAGCCGGAATGGCCAAGCACGACGAGATGGCTGACCTTCAGATCCCGGACCGCGAATTCGATGGCCGCGCTGGTCCCGTGGTGAAAACCGTCCGGCTCATACGGCGGCACAAGCGCCGCAACATTCCGAATCACGAAAATTTCGCCCGGGTCTGAGTTGAACAGAATGGCCGGGTCTACCCGGGAATCGGAACAGGCGATCAGACAGACATCCGGCGCCTGGCCTTCCTGCGCCAGCCGCTCGATTGTGCCGCCGCGCTTTTCATAATGCAGCGCCCTGAAACTCTTGAAGCCGGCCAGCAGCCGGCTGATCGATGTTTTCTCAGTCATAAATCAAAATTCCGCCTCTACTGGATTATGCACAATACTGTTCCGGCCGCATGTCATCGCCGACGCGAACGCCCTTTTCTCCCGGCGAAGTAAAAGGCGTCCTGAAAGTGAAAGCCTTCGGCGACGGTCCGTGCTTGCGTAAACAGGCAAGCTTTTCCATCGCCTCTTCGGTTGTCGGGATATGGCCGGCCGGTACCCACCAGAGCACCATGAAAGGACCGTCCCATTTCTGAAAGAAGTCGCGCCGGCGCTTCATGATTCCGACGTGATCGCTGCGATAGACGAAATCGAACAGCGCTTCAGTCGATTCCCAGACGGACAGATTGACGATCAGCAGCGGATCGGCCGCATCGACCGTGACATCCGTGGCGTTGCCTTCATCCGTTTGCAGCCGCCAGACAAAACCGGGACTTTCATCGGCAAGCGCGTTGATGCGGTCCAGGTTGTCGACAAAGTCCTTCAGAGCCGGGCTGTCGAGCGAATCGACCGTACGCCCGATGTTGAGCTGCGCGAGATGATGGGTAGCAGTGTCTGTCATGCGATCACCAGGGCAAGGGTTTGCCGTCATAGTTGAGAAAGGCGCCTGACTGCGACGCCGGTAGCTTGTCGACAATATTCTTCATGCCGCCGGCGCTGGCTTTGGTATCGATATCCGCCGAATCCCCCCCCATTTCCGTTCTTACCCAGCCTGGATGCAGCATGACCGTTTTGATTCCCTCCGACGCCAGTTCCTTCGTCAGACAATCGACCGCCATGTTGAGGGCCGTCTTCGATGTTCTGTATAAATAGGACCCGCCTGTATTGTTGGCAATTGAACCCATGTTCGATGTTGTGAACGCCATTGTTTTGCGACCGGAATCCGCCACATTGCGCCGCAACAGCGACGCGAGGCGAATCGGTCCGGCCGTGTTGATACGAAAAGAGCGTTCCCAGTCGGCAAAGGTATTTTCGTCGAGACTCTTTCCCTTGTCGGCATAGATGCCCGCATTGTTCCACAAAATGTCGATCGGTTTGTCCTCCAGGGACGACACCAGCGTGTCGATGCTGGCTTCATTGCCGATATCCAGCGTCAGCGCGGTTGCGCCCTGCGGTGCGGTCGCCGGGTCCCGGCAGGCCGCCAGAACCGACCAGCCGTCGGCGAGATACGCATCACAAAGAGCCTTACCGATCCCGCGGTTCGCGCCTGTTATCAAAATCGTCGGCATGATCCCTCCTGTATTTTCATTGATCCGGCATCCGGTTTCCGTCCTGCAATCGCGCCTCATACCGGTCGCCGCCCGATCCGATCCACACGACACCGCCGTCATCGGTTCGGGCCATGTCGTAGCAGGACCACCCGGTAGCGGGCGGCCATACCGAACAGTACTTGTCGCCGCTGACGCGCCAGCTTCCTTTGGTCAGACGCTTGCCGTCCCAGTACGGCGTTGCGCCGGAAGGGGAAAAATACTGCCTGATGACGCCGCCCTCGTATATCGCTGTGCGATCGGTCAAAGCCGTTTCAATCTCCGACCCCGCCATCGGCGCATCGCCGGCAAGAGCGGAAATCGAAAAAACAATCCCGGCAAGAGTCGGCAACACACCGTTAGCGACACGGCGCATTCGCGACCAGAAAATCGATAAGAACCCGAACTTTTGGCGACAGATGACGGGGGTCGGGATAAACAACGTGGATCGGTGTGATTTCTTCATCAAGATAATCCGTCAAAACGGGAACCAGACGGCCTTCAGCGACATCGTTGGTTACCAGAAAATCACTCAGCCTGGCCAGACCGAGGCCGGCGAGAGTCATCTTGTAAACAGCCTGCCCGTTATTGGCCAAGAAATTGCCGGATGTCCTGATCGTCTGCTCCCGCCCGTCCGGCATCACAAACCGCCAGTCGTTCAGACCGGGATTCCCGGCAAAGGCGAGGCAATTGTGTTTCGCCAGGTCGGCGGGTTCCCTGGGGATTCCGAACTTTTCGAAATAGGAAGGCGTGCCGACCACCAGCCGGCGCGCATCGCATAGTTTACGCGCCACCATCGCTGAATTTGCCAGCCTGCCCTGGCGGATCGCCAGATCGACCCCCTGTTCGACGAGATCGACTACGGCATCCGTCATGATCACTTCGACCGTGATTTCGGGATACTGCGCCAGAAACTTCGGCAGAATCGGAATCAGGCGTTCCTGACCGTAGGCGTTCGATACTGTCAGACGAAGATTGCCGCGCGGCACTGCCTTCGAGGCTGAAACCGCCTGTTCCGCTTCGTCGATATCGGCAAGGATACGCTTCACCCGGTGATAGTAGGCATCGCCCTCTTCCGTCACGCTGAGCCGCCGTGTCGTCCGGGTCAGCAGACGGACCCCCAACCGGTCCTCCAGCCGGGTGATCTGTTTGCTGACGGCCGACGGCGATAAATTCAACTGTCGCGCCGCCGCCGAGAACCCGCCATCGTCGACCACGCGAGCGAATACGACCATTTCGCCTACTGCATCCATCTTCGGTAAACCTGCTTATTTATGAAGATTTTTCATCTATATGGTTCTATTTCACCATATTATTAACTTTAAAGTAAGTAATTATATGTGCGGAGATACAGAAACTTAACATATAGAGGAGATTATCGATGACCAGTATTCAAATCCCCGCCAACGCAGACATTGCAGCAGACCATGATCCTTTCCGCGTTGCAATGGAGGCCGCGCATCAGGCGCGGGCGGAAACATTGCGGCAGGGTCTGGCAACGATCGGAAAAGCGACCCGCAGCAAATTCATCGCGGTGAAAGTCTAGGCCGTAAACTCATAAACGAAAGAGGATTTTGCCCGTGACGGATTTGGATGGACCGGAGGTCTGGCGATTGCAGCGCGATGCAGCGGCATCGGGCAAGATCGACAGGCGGTCGGCGCGCCAAATCCGCCGGGCCGGAACGGCTGGCCGGTCGGGCTGCCCCTGCGGCGTCAATCCGCCTTGCCGATGCACCGGCATCGCCTTCGGCGAATTTCCTGGCATTGACAGGCCGAACCGGTCAGCAAAAACTCTCTTCGTTTATGAGTCTACGGCCTAAACAACGTCCCCGGTGCGCCCGAACTCGGCCTCGTAATGTCGCTTCTGTATTTCCGCAGCGGTTGCCGTGTTCCGCATCAGAATTGAAACAGTGACGATGCCGACACCGCCGGGAACCGGCGTAATCCACCCCGCCACGTCATAGCAGGATTCGAAATCGGCATCGCCGACCACTTTTGTCGATCCGTCTTCCAGCGTAACCTGATTGATGCCGATATCGATCACCGCCGCGCCCGGTTTGATCATCTGTCCTGTTACCAGCCCGGCCTTGCCGACAGCGACAAACACCGCATCGGCCTGCCTTGAATGAACCGCCAGGTTTCGCGTCATGTGATGACAGACGGTGACCGTCGCGCCTTCGCTCATCAGCAGGAAGGCAATCGGCTTCCCGACGATTTCTGAATGGCCGATCACCACGACTTCCAGCCCTTGCAGGCGCAAAGATGTCTGCTTCAACAGCTCGACGGCGGCGACCGAGGTGCAGGGCCCCATGACCAGGTCGTTATAGACGATGTTGCCGATCGACGACGGGTGCATGCCTTCGACGTCTTTCATCGGATGGATGGCGCGTTGCAATTCCTTGACCGATACCTGTTCCGGAGTCGGCCGCTGAATAATAATGCCTGTCGTGCGCGGGTCGGCGTTCAGCGCCGCGATGATACCCAGCATCTCGGTCTGGGAAACGTCTTCCGGCAGGAACCGGCTTTCGAAATCGATGCCGAGTTTTTCCGCTACTTTCTGCTGGTTGCGGATGTAAAGATCCGCCGCTTCCGATTGCCCGATGGCCAGCGACACCAGCCGCGGCGTCCACCCTGCTTGCCGCAACGCTTCGACCCGAACGGCGACATCGGCCCGGATTTTTTCGGCAAGCGGTTTACCGCGCAGAGTTTTGTGGTCCATGCCAGCCTCCGGAAAGATCAAGAATTCGGGCACCCAATACTAGGGATGGCCGGACCCGGCAATGCCGTTCAGGTATGTTTCGGCCCGCTCGATATCGTCCGGCGTATTGGCGTTAAAGAACGGATCGATCGGCACAGTCGGAAAATCGACATCGCTGACGGCGTAGCGCGCCGTCCACCGGTCGACCTTGCGGATGTCCTCTTTCGTCATGGCGTCATAAAGCGCGTCACGCAGCGCAACCGGCCACAGGCCGACGACGGGATGGGCGCGACCGCCGGATTCAGCGCGCGCCATGTCGGTCGAATCCGAATCGATTGCCGCGCGCAGACGGTCACACAGATCGGACGGCAGAAACGGGGCGTCGGTCGGCGCGGTCAGTATCCAGTCAAACTTGTTTCCGGTCTCGATGACCCAGTCCATACCGGTCAGCACGCCCGCCAGGGGGCCGGCAAAGCCGTCGATCGAATCCGCCCGCACCGGCAGGCCGAATGCGTCGAATCGCGCCGGATCGCCATTCGCGTTCAGCACCATGCCGGAAACCTGCGGCGACAGGCGTTCTATTATATACGACAGGATCGACCGGCCGCCGACCTGCCGCAGACATTTATCGCCGCCGCCCATCCGCCGCGCCTGCCCGCCGGCCAGTAACACACCCGCGACTTTTCCCGGTTCGATCATTTCGCCGAATCCGCCAGTTCGTCCGACCAGGTAACGACCCGGTTGCGGCCGCGTTGCTTGGCCGCGTACAGCGCCTGGTCCGCCCGTTCCAGGATCTGTTTCAGCGGCAGATTTCCGTCAACCTGCGCCAGCCCGAAGGAAGAGGTGATCTTGAGGGCGCGGCCATCGTCCAGAGGTACCGGATTTTCCTCCAGACCCGCGCGCAGCCGTTCGAGCACACTGTTGGCAGTGCCCAGATTGGAGTTCGGCAGGCAGACAAGAAACTCCTCGCCGCCATACCTGTAGATCGTATCGTACGGTCTGAGAAAGGACAGGAACCGCCCGGCGACGGCGGTCAGAACCGTATCGCCCGCCGCATGGCCGTATGTATCGTTCACCGCCTTGAACCTGTCGATATCGGTCAGCCCGATACACAAAGGCTGGTTGTTCCGGACCGCGCGTTCGTATTCCGCATCCAGTTCCGACACCATGACCTGACGGTTGTGAAGCCCGGTTAATGGGTCGAGTTCTGAAACCGCTTTTTCGAAAGCGTCCCTGATACGTCCGGCAATCGAATAGAAGGCGTTCACCTTGGTCATCAGCGCGTCGTATTCGGTTGTCGGTATCGCGTGTCCGCCGCCCTGAACCGACAGCGCCAGCATCCGCGCATGATCGTGAATCTGCTTCTGCGTATCGGCCAGTTCCCTGAAGACCGGCTGCGCCACCAGACCTTTTTCGCCGTGATCCGCGAACCAGCGACCGAACCGCGTCTTGGTATGGGAATCGACCGCCAGCAGCTTCTTTTCGGGTGGCCGGGCACAGATAATAGCCCGATGCCACATTTGCAGAAACTCCCGCATGTCGGAAACAGCGTGTTTCATTACCTCGAGCACCCGGCGGGCATTCGCGGCAACGGTCGGGTCTGTTTCTTCCTGTTTCGGGGTCGCGGCTCTCGAGACGCTCATGCGGCGTCCTCGTTGCCGCTCGCCTTGCGGCGGTGTTTGCGGTCTTCCTCCGGCAGGGTCGCCGGATCGATATCGAACTCTATCCGCTCCTGCCCTGCCAGGGCGATGAACCGTTTGCCGCGGGCCCGGCCGATCAGGGTCAGACCGGCCTGCCTTGCCAGTTCGACACCCCAGGCGGTGAAGCCGGATCGCGATACCAGAACCGGAATCCCCATCTGCACCGTCTTGATAACCATTTCCGAGGTCAAACGCCCGGTCGTGTAGAACATCTTGTTGCCGGGATCGATGTCGTTCAGAAACATATATCCGGCGATCTTGTCGACGGCGTTATGGCGGCCGACATCTTCCATATATAATAGGACACGATCTTCCTCGCAGAGAACGCAGCCGTGGATCGCGCCTGCTGTCAGATAAAGGCTCGGGGCGGTGTTGATCGCCTTGGTCAGCGTATACAGCCACGACGTTTTCAACCGGGCGTCCTTCGGCAGGTCGATCTCGTCGAACTTTTCCATCAGATCGCCGAACACCGTTCCCTGGGCGCAGCCCGAGGTTCGCGTTTTCTTTTTCAGTTTTTCCTCGAAATCGGTCTGCCGTTCGGTCCGCACCACGACAACCTCCAGATCGTCGTCGTAGTCGATGGCGGTAATTTTATCGTCTGCCTGAAGCATGTTCTGGTTCAGCAGAAACCCGACGGCGAGGTAGTCGGGATAATCGCCGATCGTCATGTTGGTGACGATTTCCTGGCCGTTGAGATAAATCGTCAGCGGCCGCTCGACGACCACGTCGATCCTGACGCTTTTCCCATCCTGATCGACGCCGTCGACACCCTGTGTCAGGCGCGGATCGTCGGGATCTGGCTGCAACAGCATCTCGGTCATCGAAAAATCGTGCCCTCAATCATCATTGAACAGCAATATGGAACGCTGCCCCCCTGCCAGCAAGGCGGTTCTAAAATACAAAGACGCCTCTTGATTTTATGCTCTTCATGCCAACACTCTATGCATTATGATTGATCCATTCGGCCGCGAAATAAACTACCTGCGCATCTCGGTAACCGACCGGTGCGATTTCCGCTGCGTCTACTGCATGTCGGAAAACATGACCTTTCTGCCGAAAAAAGATGTGCTGAGCCTTGAGGAACTCGATCGCCTGTGCACCGCCTTTGTCGGTCTGGGCGTCAAGAAACTGCGCCTGACCGGCGGCGAACCGCTGGTTCGGCGGAACATCATGTGGCTGATGGAACGGCTTGGGCGCCACATCGAAACCGGCGCACTGGAAGAACTGACGCTGACGACAAACGGCAGCCAGCTCGGCCGTTTCGCCGAAGATCTCGTCCGCTGCGGGGTAAAACGCGTCAACGTATCCATTGATACGCTGCAAAAGGATAAATTCGCGGCAATCACCCGCTGGGGCCGGTTGGACCAGGTTCTCGACGGCGTCGCCGCGGCGAAGAAGGCGGGCCTGCACGTCAAGATCAACGCCGTTGCGCTGAAGGGCGTGAACGACGACGAAATTCACGATCTGGTTCGCTGGTGCGGTGACGAAGGGTTCGACCTGACCTTCATCGAGGTGATGCCGATGGGCGAAATCGGCGACGACGCCCGGCTTGATCAGTACTGGCCGCTGTCGATGGTTCGCGCCGACCTCGCCAAACAATGGACGCTGACCGACAGTAACTACCAGACCGGCGGACCGGCCCGGTATGTAACGGTTGAGGAAACCGGCGGCCGCATCGGCTTCATCACGCCGATGACCCATAATTTCTGCGAAAGCTGCAACCGGGTCCGTCTGACCTGCACAGGCATGCTGTATATGTGCCTCGGCCAGGAAGATTCCGCCGACCTGCGTGAGCCGTTGCGGCTTTCGGAGTCCGACGATGCGCTGGTCGATGCAATTCACGAAGCGATATCGCGCAAGCCGAAAGGTCATGATTTCATTATCGACCGGCGGCGCGGCGCGAAAAGCAATGTCCGCCATATGAGCGTTACCGGCGGCTAGTCCCTACCCTGCAAAAAGCAATTGCGCGGCGTAGGCGGCCGCCGGATCGAGGCCGTCCGCATGCGGCGCGTTGTACGGACCTTTCCAGAACGTATAGGGCGTAACGCCGTAGACACACTGCAGAACCCACCGGTCATGCGTCACCGGCGGCGCGCCACGGTGAATGCCTTCGGTGTTCACGATAAACCGCGACCCTGCCGTACCGGTGATAGCGACGGGTTCGATACCGAGCCACCGGGAGACATCGCGTTCCGATTTTCGAAGCGTTCTGTAGTACCAGTCGTCGAAGGCGGCCCGATCCTGCGATCCTTCCGGCGGCCGGTGCGCGGCGATGGTTTCAGGCCGGTGCGTGGTCGGTACGAAAATATGCGGCCCGCCGTCTTCATCGACATCCGTCAGATAGACGAACATTTTGCAGAACCGGTAATCATCCTGATCGAAATGAAAATGCTGGGCGCTTTTCGCTTCTTTCGCCCCGTCTTCGCCGGCGAAAGACCGCCACGCCGAAACATCGATCAGGATCGGCGGCGCGCCAAGATGCCCCCTGGCCACGGCGAACGCGTCCGGATCGGTCGCCAGGGAAATCAGCCCCGGCGCACGCAACAGAGTCTGCCGCGGCACCTGCCCGATATTGCCGTTCAGCCGCAGGACATCGGCCGGTTCCGGTTCAGCGCTCTGCGGGTTGTTCGTGATCGTTTCCGGCGGAATCAGGCCGTTGGCGTTGAACCAGTCCAGCAAGCTCTCAATTCGATGAGGCTCGACTGAAGACAATTGCACGAACCCGCGCTCGTCCAGCATCCGGACCGTATCATCCGCTGCCGTCCGGTAGGCGGTCGGGCTGACTTTTTGCGCCGCGTACCGGTCGACCGCGCCAATGAACAGCGCGCGCAACTGCATGTTCAGGGACCCGTGCAGCAACTGCATCGCCTTGTCATGAACCCGCAGCATTGCATCCACATCCAGAGCCAGCGCATCCGATCCGCCAAGCATTTTGGCAAACGGGCCGTAATCGCCGGTGTTATCGATCAGGAATTCCTGAAACCCCCGGTACCACCGCAGCGCCGCCGCATAGGCGTCAATCGGCGAGAGCTGATCGGGTTCGAAAGCGTTCTGTGCCATGGGTTCTTGTACTCGGGGTCGCGGCCGGCGCCGGTGTCGGTTTTGCTATCGGGCATCTATACCATCGATTCTCGGCGGATCGGACATTTCCACTTTCGGCGGCTTCCGCCATAGTCGTCGGGATGACAGGTGAACAGCAGCACTGGCAGGCGCTCTTTTCCGGCGATCTGCGTCAAGCGGCGGCAGGGTTCGAAGCGTTGCGGCGCGACGGCGCGCCCGTCAACGCCGATGCCGGGCTGTTTCTGGCCCTCGCCTTCGCCGGATCGGATGCGGCCGCAAAGGAAATCCTGACTGGTCGGGACCGCAATCACGGCGATCTCGGCCTGTTGCTGTGGCGCGCGACATGGATCGGCGCATCGAACAATCTGGCTAAAGCGCTGGACCTGATCGATGCCTTTCTGGACCGGACAAATGCTCCGCCATTCTGGCGCGCACCCCTGTACTACGGCAGAGGCCATATCGCATCGCTGGCCGGCGACCGGGAGCAGGCGATCAAATACTTCATTGAGGCCGGTCAGGCCTTTCAGGCGGATGCAGGCCTGTATCTGGGCAACGAGGACGCCACCCTGCGGTCGGTCGCGTTCCAGTCGATGCATATGCTGACGGAAGCCGACATGCATAGACTCGCGGAGGAGTATACCGCGCCATCGGTCACACTCGACTGGATAGACGACGCCATTCCGGATACCGGCCCTGACCGCGCCCCGATCGTCGTCTCGGCGGCCGACCCGCATTATCTGAACCTGTATGGCGCCGCCTTCGCGGACAGCCTTTTCAGGCACCATCCCGGCTGTCGACTGCATCTGCATCTTGCCGATGGAACGACGGATGATTTTACCCGGTTGAAACAGCTTTTGCCGGCCGAACTGCATCATCGGATCGGATTTTCAATGGCAGTGACGGACCGTTGGCCGGTGCACAAGCCGCCGGTCTATGCCAGCGCGCGGTTTCTCGCCGCGCCGGCCCTGCTCGAACGGCTTCGACAGCCGGTTCTGCTGCTGGACATCGATGCAACGCTGAAACGCCCGCTGGACGCCCTCTTTGCAACAGCAACCGGGAACGATATCGCCTGCTGGGTCCGACCGGATGGCGGTCCGGGCGGATACACGGCCGCCGGCGCGGTCTCATTCTCACCGGGACGCGGCGAAGCCGTTGCAAAGCTCACTGCCGCCTATATCGACAAACGCCTGTCCGAAGAGGCCCGGCATCTGTGGTTCGTCGATCAGGCGGCGTTGTTCCGGGCCTGTCATCATATGTCGCGGAATGCCGGCGATTCTCTCCATTGGGGCGATTTCAGCCCGCATGGCGCATTCGCGGATTATTTCGACCACGCGCCGGAATCGCCGGACAAGCGGCGCTAGGAACGGCGTTTCAATTGACCCGGGCGCTGCCCGGCATTTTCGGCCTCGGCGGTACGCCGCGTGTCGGCGAGGCATGGTGATGAAGCATTCGCCAGCCGTCCTCTTCCCGGACGAAAATGTTGGTTGCGATCAGATAATTGCCGGAAACTTCCTCGTAACAGGTAACGAAGGCGGAATCGTCTCTGACGAAAACCGTTGGCGCGACGACCCTGACCGGCGGCGGGTTTGAAAGAACCGCCCGCCAGCTTTCCATGACATGCCACCGACCGGTCAGCACTTCCCAGCCGGGATGAATGCAGGCGATGTCGTCACGATCGGACCAGACCGCGAGCATCGCTTCCGAATCGCCGCCCGCGAAAGCCAGATAAAAGGCCTCGTTGGCAAACAGAACACGTTCGGTTTCGCGTCGTATGTCCGCTGCGCCGGTCATTGAATTTCGAACTGATGCGCGACGTTTTCTCCATTGGTCATGGTCAGCAGTTCTACCCCCAGCATGCTGCAGAGATCCAGAAAGGTCAGATCTTCCGGCGCGGCCTGATCAAGAAAGACAGGTGTCGACCGGGCGACCGCGGTCAGCGTGGCCAGCAGCGCGCGCAACTGATACAGGGTCTGGTAGTGCCCGTTGCCGGTCGCCACCAATATCAGTTTCTCCGCTTCATCGCCCTTTGCAAAGAGGTGATATGTCGGCGCATACGGGTTGCGCTGCTGCTGGGCGGCGACGCCGGTCACGAAAGCAATACGCGTACGGCGGTTTGCATTCGGCAACGGCGCAACCCGCGCGTGATAGACTTCGCTGGTCTGCGGCACCGGATAGTAATAGCCGGCATGGCGGTCGTCGGCCGACGCCGCTGTTACGGAAACGCCGAACAGAACGGCGATCCCGGCAAGGGCCAGAAGCCTCGATATCTTATGCGTGCAAACAGTCATGCGGGCATTTTCCTTTTGCGCTTAGCTTTTGTGATCCGACAAACGCAATGCTATGACACTTGTCCGAAACCTTCTATCGCCGATACAGAAAACGCTGTGCCACGCCGATGAACAACCGCAAAATCGCCTTTGTCGCGTCTGACATGCCGATTGCCCAGGCCGCCCGGTCCGAACTTGCCGGGCTGTACGATCACGTATCGCCGGAAGAAGCGGATGTCATTGTCGCGCTCGGCGGCGATGGCTACATGCTTCATACCCTGCACACGCACATGGCCGCCGGCAAACCGGTTTACGGAATGAACCGGGGTACCGTCGGCTTCATGATGAACGAGTTTAACATCGAAAATCTGGAAGAACGGCTGGAACAGGCCGAAGCTGTCGATCTTTTCCCGTTGCGGATGAAGGCGGAAAAGATGGACGGATCGACCGACGAAGCCATCGCCATCAATGAGGTTTCCGTGTTTCGCGAGACCCGGCAGGCCGCCAAGCTGAAAATTCTGGTCGATGGTATCGAACGCATGGAATCGCTGGTCTGTGATGGCATCATCGTGTCCACCCCGGCCGGCAGCACCGCCTACAACCTGTCGGCATACGGCCCCATCGTGCCGATCAATGCCGGCGTTCTCGCCCTGACGCCGATCAGCCCGTTCCGGCCGCGCCGCTGGCGCGGTGCGCTTCTGCCGCAACAGGCGATCGTAACCTTCGAAGTGCATGACCCGGTAAAGCGCCCGGTCAGCGCCGTGGCCGACGCAACGGAAATTCGCGATGTTCGCCGGGTAACCGTGGCCGAAGACCGGTCGCTGAACGCCACCATTCTGTTCGACCCTGAACACGATATGGAAGAACGGATTCTGAAAGAGCAGTTCACCGCGTGAGCCAGAAAAAGCTTCAGCCTGTTATCCTTTCCGGCGGATCCGGCACCCGGCTGTGGCCGCTGAGCCGGGCGCAATACCCGAAACAGTTTCTGCCGCTGGTCGGCCGACAATCGTTGCTTCAGATGACCGCCGGACGGTTTGCGGATAGCAGCCGGTTTCTGCCGCCGGTCGTGATCGCCAACGACGCGCACCGGTTCATCCTGGCCGAACAGCTTCGCCTTGCCGGTATCGAATGGCAGCACCTTGTGCTGGAACCGTTCGGACGCAACACCGCACCAGCCGCCGCCGTTGCCGCCGTGCTGGCGGCGCGGACCGATCCGGCGACGCCGATTCTGTTGCTGCCTTCCGATCACATGATCGCCGATATCGACGGTTTTCTCGCCCTGTTGCCGGCGGCGGTCGACGCTGCATCGGACGGGCGGATCGTCACTTTTTCGATCAAACCCGACAGGCCGGAAACCGGCTACGGCTACATTCGCGCTGGCGCTGTAACAGACAAGGACTCGCCGGTTCGCGCCGTTGCCGCCTTCACCGAGAAACCGGATGCGGCGACCGCGGAAAAATTCCTCGCCGATCCGGATTTCGGATGGAACAGCGGCATGTTCCTGTTCACCGCCGAGACCATGCTGACGGAGCTGCGGCAGCATGCGCCGGACATCCTGAAACACAGCCGCACGGCCATCGAAAACGCCCGGCAGGACCTGGATTTCCTGCGGCTGGATGCCGACGCCTTCGACGCCTGCCCTGCCGATTCCCTCGACTACGCCGTGATGGAAAAGACCAGCCATGCCGCTACTCTGTCCGCCGATATCGGCTGGAGCGATGTCGGCGCCTGGGCCGCGCTGTGGGATCTTGCCGACCGCGATATCGACGGCAATGCCGTAACCGGCGATGTGGTGCCCGTCGATACGAAAAACTCCTACCTGCGCAGCGAAGACGGACGCCTGCTGGTCACCCTTGGCGTCGACGGGCTTACGGTCGTCGATACCCGTGACGCGGTGCTGGTCGCGAAGTCGACCGAAACCGCCCGCATCAAGGACATCGTTGCGGCCCTGACGGCGGAAGGCCGGCCTGAAGCCAGTGAGCACGCGAAGGTCTACCGGCCCTGGGGCTGGTATCAGGATATCGACGCCGGGCCGGGCTTCAGGGTCAAGCGCATCATGGTGAAACCGGGCGCGGCCCTGTCGCTGCAGCGCCATACCTACCGGTCGGAACACTGGGTCGTCGTTACCGGCGTCGCCAAGGTGACGCGCGGCGACAAGATCGTGGTTCTTCGCGAAAACGAATCGACTTTCATCCCGGCGATGACCCGCCATCGCCTTGAAAACCCGGGTGAAGAGCAGCTTCACCTGATCGAGGTCCAGGTCGGATCCTACGTCGGAGAGGACGACATCGAACGTCTGGAAGACACATACGGACGCACCTGATCGGCAATCCGCCCTTCACTTGAAGGCGCACATGATCTAGCATTGAAGAATACTGGGGACATCAACTGTTTTGGCTACGCCAAAGGAGATATTTTTCATGCGTCGATTTAAGGTCGCTCTCATTGCCGGTGCCGCATTGTCCCTGACGGGCCTGCCCGCCTTCGCGGAACCGACAGCCCTTGTGGAAGACATCACAACCGACAGGAACGACGTCCAGTTGATGGACTATCTTGAGCCGGGCATGGTGATCGAACTTGCGCCCGATGAAACACTGACGGTCGGCTACCTGCTTTCCTGCGTGCAGGAAACCATTACCGGCGGGCGCGTCACCATCGGCGAGGATGAAAGCGTGGTTTCCGGCGGCGCCGTGGAAACCGAACAGGTCGATTGCGACGGCGGGCCGATCGTGGCGGCTGTCGGCGGGGCGGAAGTGGAAGCCGGGGCGGCGGCGTTCCGGGCCGGTAGCGCCAAGGAGCTGCCCCTGCCGGACCGCATCATCTTCGGCCTCAGCCCAATCGTGAAACTGTCCGCCGACGCCCCGTCGCTGACCCTCAGCCGGCTGGACGAAGAGGAAACGGAACAGTCGATTCCCGCCTCTGGCCGGATCATCGATTTCGAAAAAATCGGGCTGGTCCTCGCGCATGGCGGCACCTATACGCTGACCGCCGGCGAAAAGGGCATGGTTTTCAAGGTATCGCGTCTGGCGGAAAAGTCCGGCGTACCGCCGGTTGCGCGTCTGCTGCCGCTTTAACGGCACGCTTTCCCGCCTGACCGACCCCGAAATCGACCATGGCAAAGGCCAGAAAATCCAAGCCGAAACTGGCGATATTCGGGTCGGTACAAAACCTTGTCGCCTCACTGGTTATCGTCGCGGCTTCGGTTCTGCTGGTCGCTTTGCTGAACCCGGACGGCCTGTCCGAATCCGACGATGAGGGCGGCGTCTTCGGCATTGAAGTCGACGCCTTCTATCTGCCGGGGTTCGATATCGACGTCCTGCATTACCTGCGGCAGAACTTCCTGCCGAACACCCGACCGCCGGCGGAATCGCCGACCGTCGTCGTCGCCATCGACGAATCCACCTACTTTTCGGAGGATCTGTCCGGGTTCCCCAAAGTGATGTGGACGCCGCAGATCGCGACCGTGCAGGACGCGGTGATCGACGGCGGCGCGAAAGTCTTCGGCTGGGACATTATCCTCCCCAATTCGGCAGGCACCTATGTCGCCGACCGGCGCTTCGATACGCCCTTGCTGAAAAGCCTCGCGATCAACGGCAAGCGCGCCAACAAGGTTGTCCTCGGGAAAGTGGAGTACGGCATAAAGGAAAACGACCGGAAACTGCTGCCCTATCGGGGTTTCAGAACCGCCGTCGGTCGCGGCAACGTCTATTCGCTGCGCGCCCATGTCGACAAGGACAACGTTCTGCGCGGCATTCCCCTGTTTCTTCAGGAACAGGGCGAAACGCCGGACAGCATCGAATTCGTCCCCAGCATGGCGCTGGAACTGGCGTCGCGCGCCCTGGGCGTCAGGCCCGCGCCGACGGATACCGGCGGCGTCATGCTGGGCGACTACGCCGTGCCCACCGGCCAGGAATACAGCATGACCGCGATGTTCGACGGCAATCCCGGCGCCATCCCGACCTACGCGATGGCGGATTTGCTGGCCTGCGCCAAGGCGGGAAACACCGCCTATTTCGAACGTAATTTCCAGGACAAGGTGGTCATTCTCGGTCTGGTGTCGGATATCGAAGACCGCAAGACGATGTCGAACCGGTTCATCGCTCGCCGGGACATGGCGGGCGCGCCGGGGCCGTGCACCGATGGATACGTGTACATCTCCTCGACTGAACGCAGCGCGCAGCCGGGTGTCTATCTGCATGCGACCGCCGTCAACAACCTGATCGAACAGACCGTGCTGGAACGGCCATCGACCGCGACACGCATCCTGTCTCTGATTCTGTTTTCAGGCATCATGGTGATGGTGGCGATGAAATACCGGCCGCAGGCCAGCACGCTGGTCTGGCTGGTGCTGGCCTTTGTCTGGGCCGGGGTGGCGACACTCGCTTTCGCTTCCACCTTCATCCTGCCGCTGACCGAACCGATCATGGCGGGCTTCCTGAGCACCGTCGGCGCAATCGGCTACCGGTATGTCACCACCGACCGGCAGCGCGCCCTGATTCATAAATCCTTCGAACTGTATCTCGACCCCAATGTCATCGACGAGATGATCGAAAGCGGCGATGTGCCGAAGCTGGGCGGGGAAAGCAGGGAGCTGACCTGCTTTTTCTCGGATATCGCCTCGTTTTCGAAGATTTCCGAGAAGATGGATTCGCACGAGCTGGTCGAATTCCTGAACATTTACTTCAGCATCATCGGCAAGCACATCAAGGACCATAACGGCATCATCGAACGGTTCATGGGCGATGCGGTGATCGCGATTTTCGGCGCGCCGAAGCCCGACGCAGATCATGCCTATAACTGCGTCGCCTGTACCATGGCGATCCAGAAGGACCTCATAGACGCACAGGACCAGTTCAACATTCCCGGCGGCATGGAAGTCATCACCCGGGTCGGTGTGAATTCCGGCATGATGACGGTGGGGAATGTCGGCGCGGAAGGCCGGATTTCCTATACCGCGATGGGCGACGCCATGAACCTCGCCGCCCGCCTGGAATCCGGCGGCAAGCAGTTCGGCAGCACCCTGATGGTCGGCGATCAAACATGGGAGTTGTGCAAGGACCGGTTCGAATGGCGGATCCTCGACCGGGTCCGCGTCGTCGGACGGGCGCAGCCTGTTACATTGCGGGAACCGCTGGGACGGCCCGGCGAAGTCTATCCGGCCGTTCTCGAAAACCGCGACCGGTTCGAAGCCGCGCTGGAGCTCAGAACGCAACGAAAATTCGACGCGGCGCTGGCGGAATATCAGGCCCTGGCGAAAACCGGCGACAAGGGGGCCGAGAGCGCCGCCGGGCGGGTGCAGGCGATGATCGACAACCCGCCGCCGGACGACTGGGACGGCGTACTCGACCTGACCTCAAAGTAAGGATAAGCTAGTTTTCTGTGCAGGGGAGACCGTAACGAGGACAGGACAGCGAATTGATACCGTGCCCGTTTGTCTAAACTGGCACGGCTGATTTCGGCATAGCCTGTTTTCGGGGGACGACGATGGAACGCAGTATGTTTGCCTTCATCTGGCGGAACAGCAAACGCCAGCAGATTATTGCGTTGCTGGTCACCTTTGCGTCTTTCCCGTTTCTGTATTTTTCGCTCGATCTGCCGAAAATCATCATCAACAAGGCCATTCAGGGCGATGCGGATAAATTTCCGTCAGAAAAGTTCGGTTTCACCCTCGATGTGTTCGGTACCGAGCTGTACACGTTCGACGGTGTCTCGATGGGTCAGATCACCTATCTGATGGTGTTGTGCTTCATGTTTCTGACGCTAGTCTTCATCAACGGCGGCTTCAAGATGAAGATCAACACATTCAAGGGCGTGATGGCCGAACGTCTGTTGCGGCGTCTGCGTTTCGATCTTCTCAGCCACACATTGCGGTTTCCCCTGCCGCAGTTCCAGAAGACCTCGCAGGGTGAAATCGTCAGCATGGTGGTGCAGGAAGTCGAACCACTGGGCGGGTTCTTCGGCGACGCCTATACGCTGGTCGCCTTTCAGGGAGGCATGTTCGCGACAATCATGGCGTTCATGTTCGCGCAGGACTGGCGGATCGGTCTTGCCGCCTTCGCGATGATACCGGTTCAGGGCTACATCATCCCGAAAATGCAGAAAAAGATTAATCTGCTCGGCAAGGAACGGGTCAAACAGGCGCGCGCGCTGTCCGGCCGGATCAGTGAAGTCGCCGGCGGCGTGCAGGATGTGCACGCCAACGACGCTTCCGGGTTCGTTCTGTCCGATATCGGCGGCCGGCTGGGTAAGATTTTCATCATCCGGTTTGAGATTTATCAGCGCAAGTTTTTCATGAAGTTCGTCAACAACTTCCTGGGCCAGTTGACGCCGTTTTTCTTCTATTCCATCGGCGGCTATCTGGCGATCACCGGTGAGTTGACGGTCGGGGCGCTGGTCGCTGCCCTGGCGGCCTACAAGGATCTCGCAGCCCCCTGGAAGGAACTGCTGAACTACTATCAGCAACTGGCGGACGCCAAGATCAAGTACGACGCCGTCGTCAGCCAGTTCGAGCCGGAAGGCCTGTTGCCTGTCGATCAACAGAGCAACGCGCCGGCGGAAATCCCCCGTCTGAACCAGACGATCAGCGCCAACAACATGACGTTTACCGACGATGACGGGGTGCGGATCATAGACGGCGCTAATTTCACAATCGACGCCAAATCGAAGGTTGCCTTCCTCTCCTCCAACGGCACCGCCAAACAGACCCTGTCGCAGCTTCTCGGCCGTCTGCTGAAACCGACCAACGGCAAACTAACCGTCGGCCAGGACAATATGAGCGACCTGCACGAAGCCGTAACCGGCCGGCGGATCAGCGTGATGACAGCCGACCCGGTATTCTTTAACACCACGATTGCGAACAATGTGTTTCTCGGCCTGCAACATGTGCCGCCGGAAGAAACCGATGTCGACGATGAGCGACGGACGGAAATCGAAGAGGCGATCGCATCCGGCAACTCGCCGTACAAGTTCGATCTGGACTGGATCGACTACGGTCAGTCCGAACTGGAAAATCACAACCAGCTTATGCAGCGCACGACAGAACTGGTGCAGCAGTTCGACCTCGACGAGGATATGTACACGCTGGGTCTGCGGCAGACCATCGACCCGGCCGCCAATCCCGAACTGGCCGAAAAGATTCTGACCGCCCGCGGCCGGATGCGGGAAGAACTGAACCGGCTGCACCTTTCCGACCTCGTCCGCCCGTACGATTTCGACGAATACAACACCTATGCGTCGGTGGCCGACAACATCCTGTTCGGCGAACCGGTCGGACCGAAATTCGCGCATGAAACCCTGGGCGCCAACAAGGTGATCCTGTCGGTTCTGGACGAGTTCAATCTGCGGCCGACCTTTCTCGATATCGGCGTGCGCTGCGCCGAACTGATGGTCGAGCTTTTCCAGGACCTGCCGCCCGGCCACGCCTTTTTCGAACAGTACAGTTTCATCGACGAAGACCTGCTGCCGGACCTGAAATCGATCCTGCGCCAGGTAAAACAGACAGGGGCGGAAAACCTTGTCGGCCAGGACAGGGAAATCGTGATGTCCCTGCCTTTCAAGCTGACGGTGCAGCGTCACCGTCTGGGATTGCTCGACGACAATCTGCAGGCCACCCTGGTCAAGGTTCGCCAACGGTTGCAGGAAGCGCATCCGGAAATCTACGAGAAAGACGTCCAGTTCTACGATGCCGAAACCTACAACACGGGCCTCAACCTTCTCGACAATGTGCTGTTCGGCAAGATCGTGCATGGCCGGTCGGACGCCAACACCCGGGTGCTGGAAGCCCTGACCGGCGTCGTCGAGGAACTGGGCCTGTGGAAAGACATCATCGCAACCGCATTCGAGTTCAGGGCCGGCATCGGCGGTTCGAAACTCTCGGCAGCGCAACGCCAGAAAATGGGCCTGCTTCGCGCGGTTCTCAAAAAGCCGGACCTGCTGATCTTCAATGAGGCGCTGAGCGCGCTGGACGCCGAGAAACAGCGGCAACTGACGCTGCGCCTTGCCGAAGACCTGCCGGATGCGACCTTTGTCGCCGTCGGCACGGAACCCCCGGCCGGGATCGACTTCGATCAGGTCTTCGATATCCAGAACGGCAGAATCGTCGAGACCGGGGATACCGTTCGCGCCGAGCCAGCGGCGGCGGAAGAAGAGGCTGAAAGCGATGGAGACGGCGATCTGGGGGCGGAAACCCGCCTGCTGCGTGAATTGCCGCTTTTCGCCAACCTGGATTCCAGCAAGTTGCGGCTGCTGGCCTTTACATCCGACCGCAAGACCTATCACCCGGGCGAAATCGTGGTCCAGCAGGGCGACTACGGCGATGCGGCCTATGTCGTTCTGGACGGATCGGCGGAGGTTGTTCTGGAAGGCGACAGCGGCGAGGAAACGAAGCTCTACACGATGGAAGCCGGTCAGGTTCTGGGCGAACTCGCCATGTTGTGCGACACCCCTCGTTCCGCTACCGTCAGGGCAGTAACCGACCTCACAGCCCTGAAGCTGAACCGGGATGTTTTCGTCGAACTGGCCCGTCAGGATCCGTTCTTCTCGTTCGAAATGACCCGCGATCTCGGCCAGCGTCTGTTGCGCACCACGGCGGAACTGAATTCCCGCCGGTAGCCGATTACGCAGACTGCGACAGACCATCATCCACGGATGACGCTTTACGGACGGATTTGGGCGCAAGACCGCAATTGCTATGCGGGCCCCTTGTCCTAAATGGGCAAAACTCAAAACCGGTGCCGCCGGTGCCCGATAAGCGGGTCCGGCGCATCCTTATGTCAGCCCCAAGGAATTCTTCATGACCGATACCGTTGTCAGTTCAGCCAAAAAAGAAATCGTCATCGGTTTCAACCGGCCGTTTTGCATCATTGGCGAACGCATCAACCCGACCGGCCGCAAGAAACTGGCTGCTGAAATGAAAGCCGGCGATTTTTCGACCGTCGAATCCGATGCCGTGGCGCAGGTTGAAGCCGGCGCGCACATGCTGGACGTCAATGCGGGCATCCCGCTGGCCGACGAGCCGAAAATCCTGGCCGATACGATCAAACTCGTGCAGGGCCTCGTCGATGTGCCTTTGTGCATCGACAGTTCCATTGTCGCAGCCCTCGAAGCCGGTCTGGAAGCCTATCAGGGCAAGCCGCTGCTGAACTCGGTCACCGGCGAGGAAGAACGCCTGGAAGTCGTGCTGCCGATGGTCGCAAAGTATGGCTGCGCCGTCGTCGGTATTTCAAACGACGAAACCGGTATCTCTGAAGACCCGAACGTGCGCTATGAAGTCGCCAAGAAAATCGTCGAGCGCGCCGCCGATTACGGCATTCCCAAGAGCGACATTCTGATCGACCCGCTGATCATGCCGATCGGCGCGCTTGGCTCGGCCGGACGCGGCGCGCTGGACCTGATCCGCCGTCTGCGCACCGAACTGGAAGTCAACACGACCTGCGGCGCATCCAACATCAGCTTCGGCCTGCCAAACCGGCATGCCCTGAACGCCTCGTTCCTCGCGATGGCGGTCGGCGCCGGCATGACTTCGGCCATCCTGAACCCGCTGCACCAGGAAGAAGTGGTTGGCCTGCTGGGCGCGGACGTGATCGCCGGCCATGACAAGGATTGCACGCGCTGGATCAAACGGTTCCGCGAGCCGACCCCGGAAGGGGAAGTATCCGGCGCCCGCGGCGGTAGAGGCGAACGTCGCCGCCGGAAAGCCTAACAGCCCGCAACACGGCAGCTTTAACGGAGCCCCGCCGACATCATGCTGACAGACAAAGAAGCCAAGACGGCCCGTATTGTATTCACTCCGTCAGGCAAGCGCGGCACTTTCGCAAAGGGCACCTCGGTGCTTGAAGCGGCGCGCGAGCTCGGCGTCGATCTGGATTCGGTATGCGGCGGACGCGGCATCTGCGGACGCTGCCAGATCGTGCAAAGCACCGGCGACTACGCGAAACACGGCATAAAAAGCCTCGATACCAACCTGACCGGCTGGAACGACGTCGAAACACGGTATTCTTCGAAGCGGGCGATGAAGGAACACCGCCGGCTGGGATGTCAGGCGAGGCTGAAAGGCGATGTCGTCATCGATGTGCCGTCGGACAGCCAGGTTCACAAACAGGTGGTCCGGAAGCGCGCCGAAGTCCGCAATATCGAAATCGATCCGATTATCCGTCTTCACTACATCGAGGTCGACGAACCGGACATGCACCACCCGTCCGGCGATCTGGAGCGGGTGGAGCGCGCCATTCACGAACAATGGGGTATCGATCTGGAAGAAGCCGATCTTCCGGTCCTGCGCACGCTGCAGAAAGCCCTGCGCGACGGCGACTGGAAGGTCACCGCGGCGGTGCGCAACAATCACAAGCTGATCTATGTCTGGCCGGGCCTGCATGAGGAATCCTTCGGCGCTGCGGTCGATATCGGGTCGACGACCATGTCGGTTCATCTCTGCAACCTGCAGACCGGCGAAGTCGTCGCTTCGGTCGGTGCGATGAACCCGCAGATACGCTTCGGCGAAGACCTGATGAGCCGTGTTTCCTACGTGATGATGAATCCGGGCGGCGAGGCGGAACTGACCCAGGCCGTGCAGGAAGCCCTCGGCACGCTGCTGGAACAGGCCGCAACCGAAGCCGGTATCGAACTGACGGATATTCTCGATCTGGTTCTGGTCGGCAATCCGATCATGCATCACCTGATGCTGGGCATTAACCCCGTTGAACTGGGCTGGGCGCCCTTCGCGCTGGCCACCAATCAGCCGTTCCGGTGCTGGACAAGTGAAATCGGCCTGTTCGGCAAAACCAATCCCGGCGCGCGCGCCTATTTTCTGCCCTGCGTCGCCGGCCATGTCGGGGCGGACGCCGCCGCCGTCGTTCTCGCGGAAGGCCCGCAATACCGCGATGAAATCACGCTGGTTGTCGATGTCGGCACCAACGCGGAAATCGTTCTCGGCAACAAGCACCGGCTGCTGGCCTGTTCCAGCCCGACCGGCCCGGCCCTTGAAGGGGCGCAGATTTCAAGCGGCCAGCGCGCCGCGCCCGGAGCTATCGAACGTGTCCGCATCGATCGGGAAACGCTTGAACCCCGCTTCAAGGTAATCGGCAGCGATCTGTGGTCGGATGAAGAGGGCTTCGAAGCCAGCATCAAGAAGATCGGCGTAACCGGGATCTGCGGCTCGGGCATTATCGAAGCGATGGCCGAAATGTTTCTGTGCGGCATGATCACCACAGACGGCATCGTCGACGGCACCAAATCGGACCGATCCGACCGGTTGGTCAATGAAGGACGGACATTCTCGTACATCCTGCACCGCGGTGAGCCGGAAATCCGCATTACCCAGGCCGATGTCCGCGCCATTCAGCTTGCGAAGGGCGCGCTGATCGCCGGTGCGCAACTGCTGAGCGACAAGCTGGGCAAGCGGCCGGAACGGGTGGTGCTGGCCGGCGCATTCGGCAGCCACATCGACCCGAAATACGCCATGGTGCTGGGTCTGATTCCAGACTGTCCACTGGACATGGTCGCTTCGGTCGGCAACGCTGCCGGCACCGGGGCGCGTATTGCGCTTTTGAACAAGAAGGCCCGTGACGAAATTCGTCTGACCGTGCGGCGGATCGACAAGGTGGAAACCGCTGTCGAGCCAAGATTTCAGGAACATTTCGTGGGTGCGATGGCGATCCCGCACAAGACAGAGCCGTATACCAATCTGCGGGCCGCTGTCGACATGCCGGCGCCATCCGAGGCGCCGGAACCCGCTGACGGAGACGAAGGCGGTCGCCGCCGTCGTCGCCGACGCTAACACTTATTTGACAGGAGATTTGTCGATGTCGGAAACACAGCAGATCATCGACTTCATGCAGGGCGCAACAGTCGAAGTAACGCCCGGTCAGGCCGACAAGGTTGAAAACTTCCGGGATGTTCTTGCCGAAGGCCAGATCGTCTATGTCACCTTTTTGCCGGGTTCCGATATCAACGACACGATCAGGACAGTTCAGAAATTGCACGGCGACGGCATGGAGCCGGTACCGCATCTGGCGGCGCGGTCAATTCCGAACAAGACTTTTCTGGAAGACGCCCTGCAACGCCTGACCGGCGAAGCCGGGGTTTCGGAAGTGCTGTTGATCGGCGGCGGCGTCGACAAGCCGGTCGGCGACTACCATTCCACGATCCAGATTCTGCAAACCGGCCTGCTGGAAAAATACGGCATCAAAAAAGCCGGTATTGCCGGTCACCCGGAAGGCAGCCCCGATATATCAGACGCCGACATTGCAATGGCGCTGGCGCAGAAGAACAAATACGCCAAGGAAAGCGGCATCGAGATGTATGTCACGACTCAGTTCTGCTTCGAGGCGGAGCCGATTATCGCCTGGGACAAGAAAATCCAGGCGCAGGGCAATGAATTGCCGATCCATATCGGCATCCCCGGCCTCGCGACGGTCAAGACGCTGCTGAAACACGCCCAGGCCTGCGGCATCGGTAATTCCATGCGCTTCCTGAAGAAGCAGGCGATGAACGTTACAAAGCTGATGACCGTAAACGCGCCGGACAAGCTGGTCCGCGATCTGGCCGCTTATCACGCCAACGATCCGGCCTGCGGCATCACCGTCGCGCATATGTATCCGCTGGGCGGGCTGAAAAAGACAGCCGCTTTCACACGGGCCGTACAGGACGGTCATTTCGAACTGAAGAAATCCGGCTTCTCGCTGACCGTCTCTATCGATTGATCCGGCCAGGCAGCCTCGTTCAGGACGGTTTTCGGCCGGTCAGATGACCGAATATCAGACCGCCGTCGGCAAGGGCCAGCGCCCTTGCGACGGAACGGTTGAGGAACCGGTCGTATCCCTCGGATCCAAGCGCCTTAAGCAGCGAAGACCGGCCCGTGTGTTCGATATGCCCGATACAGTCGCGGGCGAGTGTCAGCAGCGTTTTGCTTTCATTTCTGACGGATACGTCCTCGAAACCGGCGCTGGTCATCGCGTCAATATGGTGCCCGGCCGTCGTAAAGGTGAAATCCAGCCCTTCCCGCCTCAGAATCGCATCCCAGTCGGTGTAGGCGTCGGATGTCGCATCGCCTTTCATCCAGTCGACACACAGAACGACGCCGCCTGGTCGAAGGACACGACTAAAATCGGCAAAAACAGCGGCCTTGTCTTCTATGTGGCACATCGCGGCCTGCGTGAAGACGATGTCTAAGCTGCCGGCGGGTAGCGGCAGCGGACCGGGTTCGACATGTTCCAGAGAGATACGGTCCTGCAACCCGGCATCGGCAACGTTTCCGGCCGCACGGGAAAGATTGCCGGCATCGATATCGACGCCGACGACCTTTGCGGCATCCAGATCGCGAACCAGCGCCATGGTCGCGCCGCCCAGACCGCAGCCCCAGTCTAGTACCGACATGCCGGCGACCTGAATATTCCTGAAGGCGCGCACGACTTCCATTGACCCGCCCGGCGAAAGAAACCCCTTGCCGAATATTTCTTCCATCGAACTGACAATGCCGTCGGTGTATTGGCTATCGCTTTTCGATGTCATGGCCTCTGCCCTTCAGTTAACGGCTTTGCGCCGTTCCCGATTCCAGACGACCAGTCCCGACGCAACGATCACCGCAGCGCCGATCCATGTCGTCAGTACCGGCACTTCACCGAATGCCAGCCAGCCGAAAACAATCGCGCTAATCATCTGGACATACACAAACGGATTGAGCCGTGATGCTTCCGACAGCGTAAAGGCAATGGTTACCAGAAACTGCGCGATGGCGTAAAAGAAACCGGCAAGAACAATCAGGCCGAACTGATAAAATGTCGGTGTTTGCCAGAAAAACGGAATAAGCGGCAGCAACAGCACGCAGCCGGTCAGCATCGCGTAAAGCACCATCGCCATCGGCTGATTCTTGAGTCTGAGCCGCCGTGTCATCAGCGTAAAAAGCGCGAACAGTAGCGCCGTCAGAAGCGGGTAAACCGTCACCGCCTGCATTTCCGGCGACGGTTGCACGATTACCAGCACACCGCCGAACCCCGCCACCACGGCCGCCCATCGAAACGGCCCGACTTTTTCGCCCAGAATCGGAATCGACAGGGCCGTCGCGAACAGCGGGGCGACAAACAACAGCGCCGTCACATCCGCCATGGGCATTTCGGAGAACGCCGTAATGGCAAAGAAACTCGCCAGCAGCGGAAACAGCCCGCGCACAACAAGCAGGCCTTTGCCGGACACCCGGAATATCGACGACCCGTATACCGGCAGCGCGACCGCCAGAGCGAAACCTGTTGCAACCAGAAACCGCAGCCACATCGTGGTAACGATATCAGACCCGTCCGTGACGGCCATCTTGGTGATGCCGTCCATGATCGAATAGGCAGACACCCCGCCGCACAGCAGCAGGATCGCCCGCCCCGGCCGGTCACCGGTCGAATAAGCAGCGTCGGTCATATGGCAGCAGACGTTCTATCGTTCACCGGTCCGGGGTTCCGTGCGGCATTCGGTCTTCCCGCGGTGTGCGGCCGAAGAATTCCCGGTAGCATTTCGCGAAATGCGACGCGGAAACGAACCCGCTGGCGAGGGCGATATCGAGGATCGGCATGGATGTTTGCCGCAGCAGGACCTGCGCCTTGTGCATGCGTAGCGCGAAATAGTACCGGCGCGGCGTCGAATTAAGATATTTGCGGAACAGTCGTTCAAGCTGCCGGGTCGACAGGTTGACCTTCTGGGCGATGTCTTCGCGATTAAGCGTCAGTTCGAGATTGGCTTCCATCAGTTCGATTGCGGCCAGCAATTTCGGGTGGCTGACGCCGACGCGCGATCGCAGGTCCATGCGCTGATGTTCAGACCGGTCGCGAATGCGCTTGTGAATGAACCATTCAGAAACATGCGCGGCCAGAGCGTGGCCATGCTGTATTTCGATCAGACGGGACATCACATCGATGGATGCCGTGCCGCCGGAAACGGTAAAGATCGGTCCGTCGATTTCGTACAGTTCGTTTGAAACGTCGAGATCGGGATGGTCTTCCCGAAACCCGTCGAGAAATTCCCAGTGGATGGTGCAGACCCTGTTGTCCAACAGACCTGCATTGGCGAGCACGTAAGGTCCGCTGGATATTCCGCCGAGATCGGTTCCCATGCGAACCAGCCTGCGGCACCAGTTCAGCAGCGCCGGATCCTGCATCCGTTCGGCGCCGGTACCGCCGACGATCGCGACAAAATCGTATCCTCTGTCGATCATCCCGAAATCCGGCACGATCAGAATACCGTTGCTGGCGGCAACGGCTTCGCCGTCGATGGAAATGATGCTCCAATCGTAGAGCGGCTTGCCGCTGATGACATTGGCGGCGCGCAAGGGCTCAATCGCTGATGAAAACGCCATCAGAGAAAAATTCGGCAGCAACAAAAATCCGGCGCGTTGCGGCAAGCGATCCGCCGGGCCGTCGAAGATCGACATGCCTTACGTCCTTTTCCAATACTCAATATTGGCGGGAAGTGTATTGGAAGCGACAGACCTGGCAAGCTAAATGTTCAAAATCCGCCATGATTCCGCAATAATACTGAATGCAGCGAAAGCGGCATCGATCTACGGATCACCCGACCCGATCTCTTCCTTGCGTTTGGCGATGTATTCATCCAGCGCCTCCACCCGCGCCGGGTCCATCGCAGGCTGTTCGTAGTCGCGCAGTAGCTGCTGCCAGATTTCCGTCGCCCGCTCCGTCGTGTCCTTCGCGCCGGCCTGTTGCCACGCCTCGTTGTTCGTCCAGTCGGACAGGAAGGGCGAATAGAACGCCGTTTCATAGCGCTCCATGGTATGCGGCGATCCGAAAAAGTGCCCGCCGGGCGCAACACCTTCAATCGCATCGAGGCCGATTGCTTCCGGACTGGTATCGATGGGCGACAGATATCCCGTAATATGCTGGATCATTTCTGCATCCAGCACCATTTTCTCGAACGAGGCGACAAGCCCGCCTTCCAGCCAGCCGACGGAATGCATGATGACGTTTCCATGCGCCATGACCGCGCTCCATAGCGCCATCATGGTCTCGTAAGTTGCCTGACCGTCGACCGTGTTGGACGCATTGCACGCGCTGGTTCGCTGCGGCAGGTTATAGCGCCGCGCCAATTGACCGCCGGCCAGATTGGCTTTCGCATTTTCCGGCGTTCCGAAGGTCGGCGCGCCTGACCTCATATCCACATTCGACGTGAAGGTGCCGTACAGAACCGGCGCGCCGGGCCGAACGAGTTGCGTCAGCACAATGCCGATCAGGGCTTCCGCATTGCCTTGCGTCAGCGCCGCCGCCATCGTGATCGGCGTCATCGCGCCCATCAGGGTGAACGGCGTGACGATGGTCGCCTGATTGTTCTCCGCCATCGCCATCGCCCCTTCGCACATCTCGTTGTCGAGTTTGCGGGGAGAATTGATGTTGATATTGGTGATCGACCCGACAGACTTTTCCATTTCCGAAACGGAAATACCGCGGGCCCGCGCCACCATGTTGACATGGTCGATACAGCGGCCCCGGCCGATGGAAACCGCGCTGAACACCTTGTCGGTCAAGGTCAGGCTGGCTTTGTAGGTATCCAGATGCCGGTTGTTTACCGGCATTTCAATCGGCGGCGCGACCTGGTTGCCGAGAAAGTTCACACAATTGAAACTCTGCGCGAATTTCATGCATTTCCGGAAATCCTCCCAGTTTCCGGCGCGGCGGCCGTTGATCCGGTCGTGAAGGTTCGGCGCGCCCGATACGAAGGCGAAATTGATGTCATTGCCGCCCAGCCTGATCCAGCGATCCGGATTCCGCGGCGTGATAACGACCTCGGACGGGGCTTTCGCCACCTGCTCTTCAACCAGACCGCGGTCGAGATAGACCATGTTGCTGGAATGATCGACCTTCGCGCCTGCCTTTTCGAAAAGGTCGAGCGCCCGGTCGTTCAGTACTTCAATGCCGATATTTTCCAGCAGCGTCATCGAGGCGTTGTGAATATCCTCGACCTGATCGGCGCTCAGCGGTTCCATCGGCGCATACATGTTCTGGAATCTCTGCCAGGGCAGTTGCTTCAGACCATCGCCTGTCCGGCTGGAAGAATCCACGCCGCCGCCGCCGCGCCGGCGCGTGCGTCCCGTACGGCGTCCGCTTTCAGCCCCCTGGTTGGTACGACTGGTGCTGGTTGCTTCTTCAGCAGACATGGTCTGTTCCTCTGCGGTGGGTTTTGAACACACTGTGTCAGGAAAACGACAGTCGAATATCCTACAAACGACGCTATCGCGGTGGTTTTTACCGGCGCAATCAAGACATCTGGCAAGTTCGGGCGCAACGAGTCATCGTCTGAGCCAGTTTAGAAGAAAGGAGACGTCATGTCCGTTACTATCTACCACAATCCGCGTTGCTCCAAATCGCGGCAGACCCTGCAATTGCTGCGCGACAAGGGCATCGAACCAACGATCGTGGAGTATCTGAAAGACCCGCCCGATGCCGACACGCTGGTATCGCTGCTTTCGATGCTGAAATTGTCCGCTCGGGGACTGATGCGCACCAAGGAAGCGGCCTACAAGGATCTCGGTCTATCGACCATCACTGTGGAAGAAGACCTCGTCGCCGCCATGGTCAAAAACCCGGTGCTGATCGAACGGCCGATCGTACTGGCGAACGGCAAGGCGGCTTTGGGGCGCCCGCCGGAAGATGTTCTGAAAATCCTGTAATGTACTTTCTCGACATCGCCGGGTGCAAAAGTCGCGACCACAGCAAAACCCGTCGCGGTCGAGAAGTCGCTTAAGCTTGGCTGCTATAGCGTTCCTTGCGGAAAAGCCCGCCGGGTGCATCTATCGGCGAGTCTCTTAACAGCATCATCCGGGGGAAACCATGCCCAAGTCAGATATCGAAATCGCACGTGAAGCCAGCATGAAACCGATTACGGCCGTTGGCGAGAAACTGGGCATGAAGCCCGAAGCGCTTATGCAGTACGGTCCGTACAAGGCGAAAGTCAGCAAGGATTATCTGGACAGCATCCAGAGCAATCCCGACGGCAAGCTGATTCTGGTAACGGCGATTTCCCCGACACCGGCCGGCGAAGGCAAGACCACGACGACGGTCGGTCTTGGCGACGGTCTGAACCGGATCGGCAAGAAAGCGATGATCGCGCTGCGCGAACCCTCGCTCGGCCCCTGCTTCGGCGTCAAGGGCGGCGCGGCCGGCGGCGGATACGCGCAGGTCGTTCCGATGGAAGACATCAACCTGCACTTCACCGGCGACTTTCACGCCATCACGTCTGCCCACAACCTGCTGTCGGCCCTGATCGACAACCACATCTACTGGGGTAATGAACTGGGCTTCGACGAACGTCGCGTCGCCTGGCGCCGGGTGCTCGACATGAACGACCGCGCCCTGCGCGACACCGTCGTTTCGTTGGGCGGCGTCGCCAACGGCTTCCCGCGCCAGACCGGTTTCGACATCACGGTTGCGTCGGAAGTGATGGCGATCTTCTGCCTTGCCGACGGCGTCAAGGATCTGGAAGACCGTCTCGGCGCAATTGTTGTCGGTTACACCCGCGACCGCGCGCCGATCTACGCGCGCGACCTGAAAGCCAACGGCCCGATGACCGTTCTGCTGAAGGACGCCCTGCAGCCGAACCTGGTGCAGACTCTGGAAAACAACGCGGCCTTCATCCATGGCGGTCCGTTCGCGAATATCGCCCATGGCTGCAACACGGTATCGGCAACCAAAACCGCGCTGAAACTGGCCGACTACGTGGTCACCGAAGCCGGCTTTGGCGCAGACCTCGGCGCGGAAAAATTCTTCGACATCAAATGCCGGAAGGCCGGTCTCGACCCGAAAGCCGTCGTTATCGTCGCAACCGTTCGCGCCCTGAAGATGCATGGCGGCGTTGCGAAGGACGCTCTGGGCGATGAAAACGTCGATGCCGTCAAGAAGGGATGCTCGAACCTGGGCCGCCATATCAGCAATATCGCGAAATTCGGCGTCCCCGCCGTTGTCGGCATCAACCGCTTCATCAAGGATACCGAAGCAGAACTGAAAGCGGTGCAGGACTTCGCTGCGGAAAACGGCGTTGAAGCGATCATTTGCGAACACTGGGGCAAAGGATCCGAAGGTACGGAAGACCTGGCGAAAAAGGTTGTCGAGATCGTCGACGGCGATACGGCGAAATTCACCACCCTTTACAACGACGATATGGGCCTGTTCGACAAGATTGATACCGTCTGCAAGGAAATCTACGGCGCGAGCGGCGCGGTTGCGGACAAAAAGATCCGCGATCAGCTAAAGGCCTGGGAAGACCAGGGATACGGCAAACTGCCGGTCTGCATGGCGAAAACCCAGTACAGCTTCTCTACCGATCCGAACAAGAAAGGCGCGCCCAGCGGGCACGAAATTCCGGTTCGCGAAGTGCGGCTTTCCGCCGGCGCCGGCTTCATTGTCGCGGTCTGCGGCGAGATCATGACCATGCCGGGGCTGCCGCGCGTACCGGCCGCCAACAGCATCATGCTGGATGACGACGGTCTGGTGCAGGGCCTGTTCTAAACCGGTCCGGCATTCGACAGACAGGACGCGGCGGGGTTATGCTCTGCCGCGTTTTGTTTGTGGGCGCTACTGTCACAGGGACGAACCCGAAAACTCATGTCGAAGACGATATACGCGGCCCTGTCCGTTTTGCTCTGGTCCCTTTCCTTGCCGGAACCGGCCCGCGCCGACGGCGCACCGCTGTTTTCTTTCCCTGCCCAGTGCGAAGTCGGAAAAACCTGTTTCATCTTCAAGTATCTCGATGCCGACGCCGGTCCGGGCTACCACGATTTCAATTGCAGCCTGCGCAGTTCGGACGGCCACAAGGGCACCGATATCGCAATCACCGATCCGCAGGACATCACCCCGGTCAAGGTTCTCGCCGCTGCGGACGGGGTTGTTGTCGGCATCCGCGACAGCCTGCCGGACAACCCGGTCGGCATCGTGAATTTTCCGGAAGGCCAGAATTGCGGCAATGGCGTGCGCATCGACCATGGCGATGGCTGGACCACGCAGTATTGTCATTTGCGAAACGGCAAAGTGAAAGTGAGAAACGGCCAGACTGTGAAGAGGGGTCGCGTTATCGGGTTTCTCGGCAATTCCGGCCAGACCGAAAGACCGCACCTGCACTTCCAGATCGAAAAGAACGGCGTTCCGGTGGACCCGTTTACGGGCAAACTGAACACATCAAAATCGACCTGCGCCAAGGACAAGGTCGACCTCGCGGCGCGCAGCCTGTGGACGGATTCCGCTCAAAACAAGGTTCGGTTATACCGCCCTTACGTAATCGAGTATATCGGGCTGTCGACCCGGGTTATCAATATGGAAACACTGCTTCAGCGCCGTCAGCCGGCATCCGGCGCGGTGGGCGACCCGCTGATGATCGTTTATTCCTCGGTTCTCGGCGCACGGAAGGGAACGACGCTGGCGATGGATATACTGGACCCCGATAACGAGACCTTTTTC
This sequence comes from Alphaproteobacteria bacterium, assembly GCA_040222995.1. Lineage (GTDB taxonomy): Bacteria > Pseudomonadota > Alphaproteobacteria > UBA8366 > Aestuariispiraceae > JAVKBW01. Next base: position 249,380 of record JAVKBW010000039.1, read on the forward strand.
AGCCATACCGAAACCTACGAAAAAGGCCGGGCAAGACAGTACCGATACGGCGGCAAAAAACGCCCTGACGGCGCCCTGTTCAAAAGCGGCGCCTGGACGGCCCGCGTGACAATCAGCGGTAACGGCCTGTCCGGGCCCTATGAGGAAACCCGGACAGCCACGTTCACGGTCAATTAACGGCTGCCGGTTCGCGAACCGCTTCTTCCGGAAACTGACGCCAGCTAGAAACCGGGGCAAACTCCTCCCGCACCGTCTTTTCATTGAACCACTGCCGTTCCGGACGGAAACCGTCATCCGCAACGCTCCGCAGACAAGAGTCCAGTCGCACCGTATCGACCACGCTTCCAGATCCTGAAATCAGGTTGAGCGCGGCATCCGCTACGGCGCGCTCTATCCATTCCGCTTTTCTGGTATCGCCTGAAGCATAGCCGACAAGACCGTCGCAGCGGGCAATCGTCTGACCGCCGAAAGACGGCGCTCCCGCCTTGCCCTGCAAGAATACAGGAACGTCGGAATCGAGTTTCGCGCGAGCGGCCAGCGCGCCGTTTAGAGTCGCCTGGATAGACCCGACACCCGGCAGGGTATCGATGAGCACGCCGTCACAGCCACCGGCGATCAGCGCCTGCACCTGAATATCCGTTGCCTGTTCGATGGCCTGCGGATTGTCCGGCCAGCCGTCGTTCCGCACGACGCCCAGCACGAAACGCCGGCGGCCCTGCCCTGGCACCGCATCGATAGCAGCGGCTGCCGCCTGTGCGCCTGTGTAGTTGATCAGAAACGCTTCTTCCGCAAGGCCGACCCGTGCAAGCGACAGTGGCGAGGACGCCAGCGTGTTGGTCCGGATTACATCCGCGCCCGCCTTCAGAAACTGTTTATGGACGCCAACGACGATTTCATTGCGCATCAGGTTCAGCGCATCCGTCAATCCATCGACCCCCATCAGGTCACGACCCTTGTCGTAAACGCCCTGTGCCAGTATGCGGCTTACCGATCCGTCAGCGAGCAGTAACCGTTGTTTCAGACCTTGTTTAAGCGAGCGCATCATGCAGCCTCCTTCAGGTGTTGTGTGCAAAGTGAATAGGGGTCGCGCCGGACAGCGCGGGATACCGCGACAGCCGAGTCGAACTGGTTCAGTGTATAGAGGTGGAAAACGGATACGCCCTCCCTGCTCAATCGCTGAATCAGTGAGATCGCCGTGGTCGCCGACAACAACGCCGTAGCCGGATCCTCTTCATAAATGCCGTCATACTGCCGGTAAACCCAGTCCGGAACCGGCGCGCCACACCGTCTGGCGAACCGGTCCAGTTGATCGGCCGATTTGACAAGCAGAACGCCCGGTACGACCGGAATCGAAACACCAGCCGCCACGGCGCGGTCGCGATAGCGCAGGAAATCGTCCGGGTTAAAGAAAAACTGACTGATCGCCCTTGTCGCGCCGCTTTCCTGTTTCAGCTTCACGGCCTGGATATCGTCATCGATGTTCGAAGAGCGCACATGCCCGGTCGGATAACATCCGACGGCGACCTCATCCGCGCCCCATGCCCGGAGACAGGAAACCAGTTCAGCGGAATCGCCGATTTCGTCGGGATAAGACCGGGAACCGTCGCCACGCAAGGCCACGAACGACCGTACGCCCTTTGCGATCCAGCTTTGCGCCAGTCCCTTGATTTTCACCCGTGGCTGGCCGATGCAGGTCAGATGCGGCGTCAGGTTTTCAACCGGTCCGCTATCAAGCAGTTCGCGCACCTGTTGCTCGCTGCGGGCCCGGCCCTCATCGTCGGCGCCATATGTAATCGAAATGTAGTCAGGGCTTTCAGCCTGCAGCCGCGCCAGCCCATTCAGAAACCGGCCTTTACGGCCCCGGCCCGGAAATACCTCGAAGCTGATATCAGGCACGGGCCAGCTCCCTTTTTTCAGCCGGGATACCGGGCTTGGTGACATGCCAGACGCAGACCGTGAGCGGCCCGCCTTCGAGCGCCGACTTCTCCGGATCGACCAGACCCGCGCCTTCGCACCATTCCTCGATCTGACCGGTCGCGAAGCCCGGCCATCGGTGGGCGTGAGCCGACCGCAATTCCAGGAGATTGTGTTCCGCGAAATCGACAACGGCCAACTGACCGCCCGGCGTCAGAACCCGAGAGGCTTCCGCAAGCACCGCCGCCGGATCTTCCGCATAATGCAGCACCATGTGAATGGTAACGGTATCGAAAGATTCCGCCGGAAACGGCAGTTGATACATGTCCGCATGGCGAACCTGGCAATGCGACAGGCCCGACCCGTCGATGGCCGACCGCGCAATCGACAGCATCGGCTGCGACTGGTCGATACCGACGGCGGCATCAGCCCTGGAGGCCAGCAGTTCGAGAATATGGCCGGTTCCCGTACCGATATCGAGCAGCCGTCCCAACTGGCCGGTCAGGCGGCTTGTAAGCACATCGGAAACTTCGCCTTCATCGACATACAGCCGCCGTATCTGACCCCAGTTTTCCGCATTCCGCGCGAAGTATTCCGCAGCTTCCTGTTCACGAACCTCCCGCAACCGTTCAAGCCGGCTCATATCGCCGGACAGAACCGCGTCGGTTTCCGGCAACAGGTCGATTACCTGTTCGCCGAACCTGACGACGGAAATATCCTGTTCGCTGCGAGACAGTTGAATGGACCGGTCGGTGGCCATCCGGTACCGGGCCCAGCTACCCTCCTGATACCGTTCCAGCAGCCCCGCCTCGACAAGAATTTTCAAATGACGGGATATCCGCGGCTGGCTTTGACCGAGAATACCGACAAGATCGCTGACGGTAAGTTCGGCATGGGCGCACAGCGCGAGTATCCGCAACCGTGTCGGGTCGCCGGCGGATCGAATGGCTTGCAGCAGCTTGTTCATTCCGCTCTCCCATATCCAATAAAGATATAACACTTTCTTTATATGATAAAGTCAACAGGAGAAATTTCCGGCGACAGTAAGGCGAGTCAGGGTATAAGTCCGCCATGTCCGTACAAAAGCTAAATCCCCAGGAATGGTACCTCGGCTTCCAGGTCTGGCTGGGAAAACAACCCGACTATCGCGCCCTGCTGGCGTTTCTGCCGGTTCCGGCGAAGGACCTGCGCAACCGGTCCGCCCTGCAGCTCGGCCACTATTCGGCAATGATACAGACCCTGATGGACGACCGCACCAGCCGGATGTTTACCGAGGCGATCGATGCCTACCAGACTGAGGTTCTGCACGCGCCGGGGGTAAAAAGCATCAACAATGAGGACGTCAAACAGGCCGCCGCCGACCTTGAACGCGACGGCTTTGTCATACTGCCGCCCTTACCGGACAAGACAGTTGCGGAGATGCGTGACTGGGCCATACGGCAGCCGGTCATGCGGAACGCAACCCAGATCCGGACCGGCGACGTGCTGCCGGTCGACGAAGCCCGGCAGTCGATGAATATCGGCAAGCTGGAGCTTCCAACCGCTATCGACTGTCCGCATTTGCTGGCGCTGGCGACAGACCCTCTGCGCCTGGGGATTGCGGCGCGCTGGTGCGGCACCACACCGACAATTCTGCTTACCGTGGTCTGGTGGAGTTTCGCGGGCCAACCGGAAGCCAGGGACGCACAACTGTTTCACCTGGACCTGGACGACCACCGCTTCTGCAAGTTCTTTGTCTACCTGACCGATGTCGGCGAAGAAGACGGCCCGCACGTGTTTACGCCGGGTTCGCACACGCCGGCGGCGCTGAATCAGGCAGTCGAAACGGCGGAGGATCCGCAAGCCTGCCAGGACTGGATTTTGAAGACGTTCCGAAAAACCGACGAAGATGTCCGCCGTTACTTCCGCAAGGAACCGGTGAAGCTGACCGGCCCTGCCGGCACCAACTTTATCGCCGTCACGCGCGGTGTCCACAAAGGCCTGATGCCGGTCAGAAACGACCGGCTGGTCTGTCAGGTCGTGTTCGGGTCGACGCCGTTTCTACAGATACCGGACACCCCGCAAACGATTTCGGCGACCTCCAACGTGCCGGCCGCTCTGGCGGAACCCCCGCTGGATTACACCACCCGTTTCATGGTCAGGAAGGACTAATGCGACGGCGCGTCAGGCTGCCGGCGGATCGGCCCAGCCACCGGTTTCAACCAGCGCCTTCACCCGCTCTTCGGTATATTCCTGTTCCAGAGCCTCCGCCGCCTTTGTCGCTTCCGCTTCCATATCGTCGGACACTTCCACGGGATCGGCCTTGCGCCATTCGGCAAGATAATCGTCTGTCGACCGCGCCTTGCCGCGCATCGCCGCCCTGTCGATCGCCTTTTCGAAGCGCACATCCAGTGGCCGTTTCACCTGGTCGCGCCGGCCTTTCTTGACAATCACCTGCGCGGGAATGTCCCGCCAATAGACCACGATCAACTGTGCCATCCAAAGTCTCTCCTGTTATCGGTACTGAATTGTTGAATACGGATCAGGCAGACGTCGCCTTCGCCGAATCTGCCATGAAAGTGGCGAGTTCGCCGTAACCCGTCACCCGTTTTTCATAGGCCAGCCCCAGCCGTTCGGCGGCCGCTTCGGCCAGCCTGTCGATTTCGGGGTCTTCCACCTGGGCAAAATAGACGACGCGCTTGTAGTTGCCGAAAATCATGTCCCGCATGCCGGGATACTTGTCCAGGCCCATACCCTTTACGATCAGGGTTTCGAAATGACGGGCAAGGTAATCTGTCAGGTAAAAGGTACCCAGCTCTTCTTCCGCAACCGTATTGAACGTCTCTTCGCCGGCAAAGAAGGAATAGCAGTGCGGACCTGCCATCATGGTCGCACCTTCTTCCTCGACCACCTTCCCGATCATACCGCCGGTTCCGCAATCGGCATACGCAACCGCAATGAGGTCGAATTTGTCCTTGTTGGCCCTGATTTTCTCACGCAACCGGTCCGGTATCTTTTCCGGACGGTTGTGAAGATTGGCCGGCAGGCAGGTTACGGCGATGTGGGTCCAGCCATTCAGCCGGATGATATCGAGAATTTCACGCGCCAGCGCCCCGCAGGCAATAACCAGCACCGACGCCTTTTCCGCAGGCGTCGCCAGATCGGCATTCGCCTGCGGATCCAATCCTTCCGTAAGGTCGGATATGTTCATGGCTAGCAGTCACCCTTGGCAGGGCGCGGTAGAACCGGTTCAGGCCGCGCCTGTATTGTGCCGTCGGATCATGAATTCCTTCGCCGTTTCCACGGCGACCGCCGCGTCTCGGCAGTAGGCGTCGGCGCCGACTTCCCGGGCGAATTCCTCGTTCAGCGGCGCGCCGCCGACAAAGACCGAGTACTTATCCCGGATGCCTTCTTCCTTCATCGTGTCGATGACGACCTTCATATACGGCATCGTTGTCGTCAGCAGAGCCGACATGCCCAGGATGTCCGGCTTGTGTTTCTCGAGAGCCTCAAGGTAGTTCTCGACCGGGTTGTTGATGCCCAGATCGAACACTTCGAAACCCGCGCCTTCCATCATCATCCCGACAAGGTTTTTACCGATATCGTGAATATCGCCCTTGACCGTGCCGATCACCATGCGGCCCTGCGGCGGCGCACCGGTTTCCGCCAGCAGCGGACGCAGGATGTTCATCCCGGATTTCATGGAGTTCGCCGCCATCAGAACTTCCGGCACGAACAGAATACCGTCACGGAAGTCGATCCCGACAATCCGCATACCCTCAACGAGCGCTTCGGTCAGAACCTTGTATGGCGCCCAACCGCGTTCGAGCAGGATATTCGTTCCCTCGACCACTTCATCGGCGAGGCCGTCGTACAGGTCATCCCACATCTGCTCAACAAGTTCCTGGTCATCGAGAGACGCAAGATCAAGATCGTCTTCTGCATCGTCGGCCATGGCGCAAACCCTTCAAGATTGACGTTGCTAATGTACATTGTGACGTGCGGCTATATAGATGGATAAAAACTCTGCCAAGCCGAAAATCACGCTTCCTTCAAACTCCCACCTTAGTCGATTTAATGCCGGTAACTGGTTCCTTTTGGGCGACAGATACTATCGGTACGACGACACGTGAGCCTACATTCCCTCATAACGCAGAGGAAGTTAGAAAAACTCATCCCTCCGGCGAGAAAACTCGCCCGATTACTCGGAAAACATTGACGATGTCAAAGCCCTGGCCTCTTCAAGCTGGTTATCCGTCATCATGCTTTCCAGTTTGCTCCGCATACCGCCGGCCTCGCTATCGCCGGCAGTGGCGGCAAGATTCAGCCAGTACCAGGCTTTCGTCAGATCCTGCGGCTGGTCCTGCCGCCTGACTTGCAGGCTGGCGGCGGCCTTCATCGCCGCCGTTAGACCAAGCTTGGCGGCTCTTTCGAAAAAGTTCAACGCGGCGGCCTGGTCCGCCTCGACACCCAGCCCGCGCTCGCTCAGATACCCCAGATAGTAGAGCGCTTCCGGATGATTTTCGGCGGCAGCCTGGCGGAAAAAGTCCGCCGCTTCCTTCGGGTCGTCTTCAATACTGTCACCGCGCAGCAGTAGAAGACCCAGCCGATACGCCGCCGTGACGTGACCCGCGGCAGCGGCATCGCGATACCATTTCGCGGCGGCGCGACGATCGACCGTGCCGCTTAGCCCGCGTTCATAACCAAGTCCGAGCAGATATTGCGCCTCGACATCGCCGGCTCTCGCCCGCGGCAGATAGTAGGCGTCGATGTCACCGATGCCGGATTGTATTTCCTGCGCCAGACCCGCCGGCGTAAAAAACACGCAAGTACACAGGACAAACGCAATACCGGCCGCTTTCACACAGTTGGAAAGGCGGCCTGAACAAAGCTGGAACCGACTGAACACAATCACAAACACAATTTACCAACATTAGAACAACTGGCCGAAACGGCAAGCACGCGCTGATCAGGTCGTTTCGCCTGTCTGCAGGTACGACGAATAGTTCACCAAGTAAATCGTTTCCGTCTCGGTGAACGCTTTCAGTTTGAACGTCCCCTTCTTCTCGAACACCCGGCCATTCCCGGCAGCCGCGTCCCTGATGCGGGATGAAACCACGATTTCACAAGCCCCCGCTTTCGTCAGAATACGGGCGGCGAGGCTCACCGGCTTGCCTGATTGCCCGCTGCCGCTTGTCAACTGTCCCGTATTGATGCCGATCCTGACCGGAAAGCCGTTTTCCGGCCCGTCTTCCTGGCGGCGGCGAAACGCGGTTTGCATGTGTATCGCCGCATCCACGGAATGCGCGCTATCGGGAAATGTCGCAATGATGCCGTCGCCGGCATGCCGGAGCTCCCGGCCATCGAATTTTTCCAATGCATCGCGAACGATTTCATCATGTGCGTCGATCGCCTGACCCAGCAGGTCAGGGCCTTCCTGTGCAAGCAGGTCTTCGGCATCGACAATTTCAGTAAACAGAATGGCAATCGCTTCCGGATCAATATCATCCGGGTCTCCGTCGTTTTCGGATGCGGCAGGCGCCGGATTTCGCCAGTGGTCAACCGCATCCCGAAGGCCGGATTCCGCCGTCGGGTCGTCGACCCGCCCGGCTGCACCGGCTCTGCCGCGGTCATACATATCGAAATACCGGTCATCGATCAGGTACTCAGCGATATTGACCACAAAACCTTTCGCCATCTTCGGTGTCGCGCCCAGTTTCGTTACCCGGTCGATCAACCTGTCCGCCACGACGTCCTTCGGAACCAGTCCCTGTCTCGCAAACACCTCGCCCGCACCCGAAAGAAACAGCGTCAGACCGAAGCGTGTGTAATCGTCAATCGTATGGCCGAACAGCGACTGTATTTCCTCGAACAGACGTTCCAATTCCCGATTCAGGGATTTACCCTCGCCATCACGCACCGCCTTCTTCGGCGGAATACCGGGAACAGCCGCCAGATCCGGCAGATCGGCACGGGCGACGCCATCTGACGGGCTTTCCTCATCCAGATCCTCTGCAACCGGATTGTCGGTCGGCGGTTCAGGCGGCTCCGGCACTTCGACCGGCTCTTCCTCATCCGCCCGCAATCTTTCCGGTTCCCGATCGAGGGCGGGGGCGATATCCGCCTCAGGTTTTGCAGCCTCGGGCGAAGCCTTTGTATCATCAACCTCATCAACTTCATCCCCCGAGTAGTCCCAGGACGGCGTATCGTCACGATAGGCCGGTTGAGCAACCGCAGGCCGCGAGACCGCACCGCCGCTTTCCCCCGTCAGGGTCGAAATGTCGACAAATTTTTTCAGCATCGGCAGGAAAACCGCGCCGTAAGCGAGAATGAACGACCCGATTAGAACGATCCGCCCGATCTGTGGATTGATTTCCATGCCCGCCTCGGTTGCCTGCGTTATACCCAGATAAGCCAGATAGGCGATGACGGATGCCGGAATCAGGCAAAACAGAGCCACCATGGCAAGCGATGTGACGGCCTTGACCATTGCGACCCCATCCGTCTTCGGCGGCTGCGGGCGACTGCGGTATTGCAGGTCGCGCGCCGCCTCCGCCTGAATCCTGGCCTGAATTTCAGCATTCTGTTTCCGCTGAAACGCTTCTTCACGTTTAATTGCATCGATCGCCGCATTTGCCGCCGCTGATCCGTCGGGCGCTGCATTACGGTCGAGTTCGGCCCGACCGCCCGGTGCAGTGGACGTGATTGCCGACACGGGCGGTTTCGTTTTCAGGGTCGGCGAATGATAAACGACCGATTCACTGGATGTTTTCTGAACCGGATCTATGGATTCCCGAAGAACGCAGACAGCTTCTATATGCCCGGCGCGATCAAGCTGCTTCGCTTCCTCAATCGCTTCTTCCTTCTGGAGACCCTTGAAACGGGCGTGAATCTGCCATCTGCCCTTTTGCAGAAAGTAGACCTCAAAGGAAAGCATCCGGGCACTCATACCGTCTACTCCAAAGGCGTCGACACGAAACCGGCACGACCCGCACGCATGAAATACAACCGTTGTGGCTTTCAAGGCCCGCAGTTGAACCGGCCGGATCGGGACAACCAGACCGTTTCCCGCAAGAGAATCTTATCAGAATCGCGATAACAAGCGAAAATTCGTGGATTTGCTGTACTGGCGGGTCGTATGCCGGCTTCGGTGTATGCCCGATTCAGGCCAGAGACAGCCAGCCCGGCACGTCGGGAACAAGAACCGCATCGCCTGATTTCAGGGGGCCTGTATCCTGCTTGATCGCATCAAGCCGAAGCGTGGCCAGAGCCATCTTTTCCGGCAAGGCGACCGATTTCAATGTACCGACGACACGGCCCTCCAAAGTGATATCGGCGCCGGCTGCCACGCCGTCCCCGTCAACGCGAACAGGCACCAGCCGGCGTTTCACCAGACCGCGGTATTTCGTTCGCGCGGTCAGTTCCTGCCCCATGTAGCAGCCCTTTTTCCAATCGATGCCATGCAGTTCATCGAACCCCGCTTCCAGCAGAATGGATTTTTCGACATCCAAATCCCGGCTACCGTCAGGAACGCCCATGGCGATGCGCCAGGCATGCCATGCTTCGACAGGACCTTCGATCAGACCGGCGTCCGACAGGGCCGCGCGCGCCGGTTCCGCGGGCGCCAGTATCCGCACACCCATCGACGGCAATCTGGGATCGGCAAAGCATTTGCCGCCGGCGAAGTCGATAACACCATTTCCATCTGCAAGCCCGGCCGCATCCTCACCCCAGACGACTAAGGCGCTGACATCCTTTTCAATTCCCAGCGTTACATCCGACCGCAATATGAACTTGCGCAATGTCCGGCCTAGATCCATCAGCCGGTCACCGCCCTCGCAATCCAGCAGCAGCCGGTCGCCGTCCGCTAGGATGAAAAAATCGTGCTTGTACTTGCCTTGCGGCGACAATAGCGCCGCCCAGACAGGCTGCCCCTGCATCGCTGCCGCGACATCATTGGAAACGAGCCCCTGCAGAAACGACTCGCGGTCAGCACCCGCAACGGTCAGCACCCCGCGATCGGTCAGTTCTGTAAACGGCATGGTTGATCAACTCCAGAGCGGCATCAGGCCGCCATCATTCGATAGGTAAGAGCGAAGGCTTCGGTTGGCAAGGCATGGCCCGACCCGCTATACCCGCTGCACTCTATCACGTATGGCACCGGACAATGCGTCTTCTCTTTGTAACATCCAACCGGCTGGGCGACGCTGTCCTGTCGACAGGGCTTCTGGGGCATCTGCTCGACCGCCATCCGGACGCCCGCGTCACCGTTGTTTCCGGCCCGGCGCCATCGGCCCTGTTCAACGCCGTCCCCGGGCTCGAACGGCAGATCGTGCTGCGCAAGAAGCCGATGCACCGCCACTGGTTTTCTCTATGGGCGCAGCTTGTCGCGACCAGATGGGATGTCGCGGTGGATCTTCGCCGATCCGCGCTGTTGCCCATGCTCGTCGCCCGCCAAAAACTGATCGTGCCGAAAACCGCCGGTATGATTCACCGCGTCGCCCTGCTGGGCGATACGGTCGGCCGGCGCGACAACCCGCCCGCACCCCGTTTGTGGATGACGGATACCGACATTGAAACAGCCAAAACAATCCTGCGGCCGGAAACCGGCCCGGTTCTGGCGATCGGTCCGACCGCAAACTGGCCCGGAAAGGTCTGGCCCGCCGACAGGTTCGTTGCTGTCGCTGAAAAACTGACCGGACCGAAAGGCCCTCTGCCGGACGCCCGGATCGCGGTTTTCGGCGCGCCCGGTGAGGAAGATCAGGCCGGTAAGGTCATGAAGGCGTTACCGCCTGAAAGAACAGTCGATCTTGTCGGCAGGGTGCCGTTGCCGGTTGTCGGCGCCTGCCTCGGAAAATGCGCGCTTTATATCGGCAACGATTCCGGCCTGATGCATATGGCCGCCGCCGCCGGCACCCCGACACTGGGCCTGTTCGGCCCGTCCCATACATCGCTGTACGCACCGTGGGGCAACCACACGCTCGCCCTGAGAACACCGGAAGCATACGACGAACTGGTCGGCGGTCCCGGCTACAACCGGCACACGGTCGGTTCCCTGATGACCGGCCTGAAAGCCGAAACCGTTATCGGTGCGGCGGAGACTCTGCTGCACGCATCTGCAGTTCGCGCACCTTCAGGTAAATAAGCAACGGCAGAACCGATGCAAAATACGCGAGGGCCAGTCCGTATGCGCCTTCGCGATACCCTTTCCGTCCGACATAGACCCGGAAAAACCGGGAAAACAATCGCCGTATCGCCTGCCGCAACCGCGGCGACTGGCCGTTCGTGAATGCATCCTCCGCCATCAGGGTCGAGTACCGGTTCATCCTGTCGAACATGTCGGTCAGGTCGCGGTCCACATAGTGGACGATGCCGTTTTCGAATCTGCCGCGTTTGACGCCCAGAGTCAGTTTGGGGTGGGCGCGTTGCGACCCCCAGATTTTCGCGCCCTTGGTGAACAGCCGGATCGCCGCATTGGCGCCGTTATAGGCTCCCCAGCCGTACCGGACTTCCCTGTCGCCAATGAAATTGCGGATCGGGATCAGATAGTAGCCAACACCGCCGTCGGCGATGCGGGCGCGCACTTCCCGTTCCAATTCAGGCGTGGCGCGTTCATCCGCGTCGATTTCCAGAACCCAGTCATGCCGGCACCGGTCGATACCCAGATTCCGCCTTTCGCCCTCGATTTCCCATGCGCCTTCGATCAGCGTCGCACCGGCCTCGCGGGCGATATCCGCCGATCGGTCGGTCGACCGGTCGAGCACGACGACGATCTCGTCGGCAAAGGCCAGCGAGGCGAGGCAATCGGGCAGGGCTTCCTGTTCATTCCGGGCGACAACCAGGGCTGAAACCCCGGCATTGGTTCTGGACTCTGTCATGGCGGGTCTTTACCCGAATTCTCGCGATGCATAAAGCCACAACGAATTGCCATGAAATCAACCCCTGTCTAAGGTTCCGCACCGTCGGCAGTATTCGCCAAACATTGCCATCACAGTATCCGGCGGCTACACCGTCGCAACAGTTCCGGTTTGAAGGCTTCCTGACGCTGTCTGACGGGTATATCAACGACCTCGATCAGGGGACGAGTGAAGACAAGGCCCATGCAACATCCCAGAATCATTCAAGTCATGGCCGGTGCGGATGTCGGCGGCGCAGAAGGCTTTTTCGTTCGTCTGACGACAGCTTTGGCCGCAGCCGGCGTGCCGCAGCAGGCGGCAATCCGGCGCCATGACGAGCGCCGGCGACTGCTAACCGGCGCCGGCGTCGATGTTCACGAATTGCCGTTCCGAAAATGGTTCGATTTCTCGACGACGCCGGGTATCCGGAAACTGGCCCGCGACTTCGAGGCGAATGTCATTCTGGCCTGGATGAACCGCGCCGCTGCGGCGGTTCCGCACGGCGACTGGGTTACCGCCGGCCGGCTGGGCGGATACTATAAACTGTCGAACTACCGGACCTGCGACCATCTGATCGGCAACACGCCCGACCTGCGCGACTATCTGATCCGCGAAGGCTGGCCTGAGGACCGCGCCTGGTATCTGCCGAATTTCGTCGACGACCGTCGTATGCCGCCGGTCGACCGCGCCGGTCTCGACACGCCGCCGGATGCGCCGCTAGTCCTGTGCCTCGGACGGCTGCACCGGAACAAGGCGTTCGATACCGCGCTGCATGTTCTGTCGAAGGTGCCGAACGCCTATCTGTGGCTGGCCGGAGACGGGCCGGAAGAACAGGCCCTGCGCGACCTTGCTGTCCGTCTCGGCGTCAACGACCGTGTACGGTTTCTGGGATGGCGGACGGATATGGCCGCACTGCTGGCCGCCGCCGATATCTTCCTGTGCTCATCGCGGCACGAACCCCTGGGCAATATCGTTCTGGAAGCCTGGGCCCATGGCGTGCCGGTTGTCGCCGCCAGTTCACAGGGCCCCGGACAGTTGATCGCCGATGGCGAAACCGGCCTTCTGGCACCCATCGACGACGCCGATGCGCTGGCAAGGAATGTGAAACGTCTTATCGACGATCCGTCGCTCGGTATCGATCTTGGCGGCGCGGCGCAGGCTGCTTATGTTGGTTCCTATTCCGAAGGGCCTGTCGTGGGCGCTTATATGGATTTCTTCGACCGAATCACTTCGCATCGTTGAACGACAACAACCAACAGCGACGGAACCGACAGGCATGTGCGGAATCGCAGGCGTGATGACAACGACGGGGCGGCCGCCGACGGCGGCCCAGTTGCACGATCTGTCTGTGGCGCTTAGCCATCGCGGTCCGGATGGCGACGGCCAGCATAACGCCAGCGATGTCGGCATGATTCAGACCAGACTTGCGATTATCGACCTCGAAACCGGCGACCAGCCGCTTTACGAACCGGGCGGCGCGGCGCTGGTCGCCAACGGCGAAATCTACAACTACATCGAACTGCAAACCTCGCTTCGCGATGCCGGTGTTGCCCTTGCGACCGGATCGGACTGCGAACCGATCCTGCATCTCTACCGCCGGGACGGACTGGATTTCGTGAATTCCCTGCGCGGCATGTATGCAATCGCCATACACGATCCGACAGAGGGGCGGCTGGTTCTGTCGCGTGACCCGTTCGGTATCAAGCCGCTCTACTTTGTCGAAACAGCCGGTCATTTCGCTTTTGCCTCGGAAGCACAGGCGCTGCAAGCCGCCGGCCTCGCGCCGCCGCCCGCGATCGATCCCCGCCATCGCGATGAACTGCTGCAATTGCAGTTCACCTGCGGGCCGGAAACCATAATGGAGGGCATCCAGCGCCTGATGCCGGGCGAAACCATCGTCGTCCGGGGTGGCCGGATTGTCGAAAGACGGCACAAACCCGCCCTGCCGGACACCGTGCTTTCGGACATATCCGAAAGCGACGCCGTCGATGCGCTTGAAAAAGCGCTGACCGACAGCGTGCTGGTGCATCAGCGGTCGGATGTCCCCTACGGGCTGTTTCTTTCCGGCGGAATCGATTCCAGCGCCATCCTCGCTCTGATGGCGAAACTGAATTCGTCGCCGGTAACGGCCTTTACCGCCGGTTTTCCCGGATCGGACGTGACCGACGAGCGTGACAGGGCACGGGAACTCGCCCGCCTTGTCGGCGCCGATCATCATGAAGTCACGTTCGATGAGGACGACTTCTGGTCGCTGCTGCCGACGATTGCCGGCGCAATGGACGATCCGGCCGCGGACTACGCCACGCTACCGACCTGGAAACTGGCCGAGACGGCGGCGCAGAGCCTGAAGGTCGTTCTGTGCGGCGAAGGCGGGGACGAACTGTTCGCCGGATATGGCCGATACCGCAGCGTGCTTCGGCCCTGGATACTCGGCGGCCGGACCGTGCGACACCGTGGGGCGTTCGACCGGCTGGACGTTTTACGCGACAAGAGCGATTCCTGGCGAGACGGCATTGCCAGCACGGCGGCGCTTTCGGCGTCGCAGGGGCGTTCGAAACTGCAGATCGCCCAGGCGATCGACTGCACCGACTGGCTGTCTCAGGATCTTCTTACGAAACTGGACCGGTGCCTGATGGCGCATGGCCTGGAAGGACGAACGCCTTTTCTCGACCCCGCTGTCGCCGCCGCCTCGTTCGCCCTTCCGGACCGGCTTAAAATCCGCAAAGGCCTGGGCAAATGGATCCTGCGTAAATGGCTGAGCGGCGTTCTGCCGGAATCTGACGCCTTCACGCGCAAGCGAGGCTTTACCGTACCTGTGGGTGTCTGGATCGGAAACCGCGCCGACAAACTCGGTCCGTTGATGGAGCAGCAGGAGTCTTTGCGTGAGATATGCAAACCCGGCACAATTGCGCCGCTGTTGAAATCGACCGGCAAACGCGCCGGGTTCGCCGCCTGGATACTGCTGTTCTACGCTCTTTGGCACAAACGCCATATCGAACAGGTCGATACACGCGGCGCAAACATTCTGGACGCGCTCGCCAGTTAGCTTTTCTTCTGTTTTGCAGAATATGTGGAAACCGCGTCGGTGATCTGCCCGGCCATCTGCGCGGCATCCGATTCCGGGTTGAAACCCAGCAGGATCGCATCGGATAAAGGCTTCAGGAGATCGATATCCTTCTTGCTTGGATTGTTGAGATCGCCGGCGAGGCGCTCTGCCACTTCCAGCATTGAAGCGCACAGATTGTTGACGTGGTCGTATTCGCTGCCTTCCATCCGGATGCCGGTATCCCGCGCCACCGCAGCCATACGGTCCATGTTCGATTTCAGATCCGCGCTGTCGGTTTTACCTTCCACCAGCAGCGGCAGCACAAGCTCCACCAGGAAGGCCAACTGAAAAGCATTCCGCTTCAGGCGCTGGTCGTTGATATCTTCCTGCACCGAGGCGATCATAGCGTTAAGCGACGTCTGATCGATTTTCTCGCCCTTGATTTTCTTCTGGAACGTATTGGGTACGTCAATCAGCGGTATGTCGGAGCTCCGATTGGCGTCCTTGCGCCGGTCCGGCCCGATATAGTCGCTTGTGACGACGAAGGGTTTGCGGTTTTCAACAAGCGCAACCATGCGATCGACCAGTTGTCCGGGCGAGATCGGCTTCACAAGAAGATCATCCGCCCCGCTGCCCGCACAGGCTTTCACGGTTTCCTGTTTCGGTTCCCACAAGGTCAAGATCACCGGGATAAACGGATTGATGCCCAGCTTTCCCTGACGGATCTTGGATACCAGTTCCGGTACGTTTTCGCCGCCAAGCTGGGCATCCAGCACCAGGAGATCGGGTTGCCGCCGTTCAATATGCTGGCGAACGGCATTGAATTTTTCATAGTCGACAACGTTCGAAAAGCCGACCCGATGCAAAGCCGCGCGGAATGCCGTGCGCAAATTGCGTTCGGGCTCGCCGAACACAATTTCCACATTTTTGCGTCCTTCGGTCTTCGAACCTAATGCCAAGCCCTATAACCCTGTTTGATACATCAACCGGTCGAATGGACCGGTCTACAGTACTCATTTAGTCCTGTCACGGTTTCCGCGGAATCCGCTATCAGGTTTTTCAGATCTGACCCTTTCTGATCGCGGCCTGCGCCGCCGCCAAACGGGCGATCGGAACCCGGAACGGAGAGCAGGAAACATAGTCCAGCCCCGCGCTTTCGCAGAAGGTAATCGAGTTCGGGTCGCCGCCGTGTTCGCCGCATATACCAAGCTTCAGATTCTTGCGTACCGCACGGCCGCGTTCCTTTGCAATCTCGATCAATTCCCCGACGCCATCTGTATCGATTGTCTGAAACGGGTCATGTTCAAGAATACCCAGCTTCTCGTAGGTCGTCAGAAAAGCCGCCGCATCGTCACGGCTTAGGCCGAAAGTCGTCTGGGTCAGGTCGTTTGTTCCGAAGCTGAAGAATTCAGCCGTTTCGGCAATCTCGCCTGCCCGCAATGCCGCGCGCGGCAGCTCGATCATCGTGCCGACCGTATAGATCGGCTTTTCACCGAATTCGGCTTCAACCTCGCCAGCGACCCTGTCGACGACAGCCTTCAGCAGATCGAGTTCCTTGCGGATGCCGACCAGCGGTATCATGACTTCAACCTTTGCCGGATTGCCGGTCGCCTTGCCGGATTCGATCGCGGCTTCGAAAATCGCCCTCGCCTGCATTTCGCAAATTTCCGGGTACGAATTCAGCAACCGGCACCCGCGATGCCCCAGCATCGGGTTCGCTTCATGCAGCAAGGCGGCACGGCGGCGAATGCGCTCTACGCTGATGCCAAGCGACTTCGCCAGATCGTCGAATTCCGCATTTTCGCGCGGCAGAAATTCGTGCAAGGGCGGGTCGAGCAGCCGCACGGTTACCGGCAGGCCGGCCATGACCGTGAACAGTTCGACAAAGTCCTCTCGCTGCATTGGCAGGATTTTCGCCAGCGCGGCGCGCCGGCCCTTTTCGTTTTCGGCCAGGATCATTTCCCGCATCGCGATGATCCGCCCGCCTTCGAAGAACATATGTTCAGTCCGGCACAGGCCGATGCCTTCCGCGCCGAAGTTCTTGGCATGCTTCACGTCTTCAGGCGTTTCGGCATTCGCCCGAACGCCCAGACGGCGGTGATTGTCCGACCATTCCATAATGCGGGCAAAGTGACCGCTCAGCTTCGGCTGAACGGTCGGCACCCGACCCTTGATGATTTCGCCGGTACCCCCGTCGAGGGTAAGCCAGTCGCCTTCGTCGATCTTTATCGACCCGACGGTCAGATGACCTTCCTTATAATCGACACTGATGCTGCCCGCGCCGGCGACGCAGGGCCGGCCCATACCACGGGCAACAACCGCCGCGTGGCTGGTCATGCCGCCGCGCGTGGTCAGAATGCCTTCCGCCGCATGCATGCCGTGAATGTCTTCCGGCGAGGTTTCAATGCGAACCAGGATTACCTTGTCGCCGGCAAGCGCCTTGCGTTCGGCTTCATCGGCCGAGAACACGACCATCCCCGTCGCCGCGCCGGGGCTGGCGGGCAGTCCCTTGGCGATGACGGTCTTTTCCGCTTTCGGGTCGAGCATCGGGTGCAGGATCTGGTCCAGCGATTGCGGCTCGATCCGGCACACGGCCGTCCGCTCGTCGATCAGGCCTTCATCGACCATGTCGCAGGCGATGCGGATGGCGGCGGCCCCGGTGCGTTTGCCGTTTCGGGTTTGCAGCATGTAAAGCTTCTGCTGCTGCACCGTGAATTCGATATCCTGCATGTCGAGATAGTGCTTTTCGAGCATGTTGCGGACATCGACCAACTGCCGGAAGACTTCCGGCATGGTTTCCTCCATCGCCGGCAGGCTGGACCCCTGCGCTTCCTTGCCCTTGATGGTCAGGTGCTGCGGTGTGCGGATGCCGGCCACGACATCCTCGCCCTGGGCGTTCACCAGATACTCGCCATAGAAATCGTTCACGCCGGTCGACGGATCGCGGGTGAAGGCAACGCCGGTCGCGCAATCGTCACCCATATTGCCGAACACCATCGCCTGAACGTTGACGGCCGTGCCCCAGTCTTCCGGAATATCGTGCAGGCGACGGTAGACCACCGCGCGCGGTGTCTGCCACGAGCCGAATACCGCGCCGATCGCCGCCCACAATTGCGCCTTCACGTCCTGCGGGAACGGTTCGCCGAGTTCGTCCGCAACGGCCTTCTTGTACTGGACAATCAGCGCCTTCAGATCGTCCGCGCTGAGTTCCGTATCCTGCGATACGCCCCGGCGGTCCTTCACGTCGTCCAGCAGGTCCTCGAAGACCAGATGATCGACGCCAAGCACGACATCGCCGAACATCTGGATGAAACGGCGGTAGCTGTCGTAGGCGAACCGAGCGTCGCCGCTGGCGGCCGCCAGACCTTCGACGGTTTCGTCGTTGAGGCCGAGGTTCAGCACCGTATCCATCATGCCCGGCATCGAGGCACGCGCACCGGAACGAACGGAAACCAGCAGGGGCGCCGTCGCATCGCCGAATTTTGCGCTGACGATTTTTTCCACTTCCGCCAGAGCCGCATCGACTTCCGCCGACAGGCTGTCGGGATAGCTCTTGGCCTTCTGAAAATAGGCGCAGACTTCAGTCGTGATCGTGAATCCCGGCGGTACGGGCAGGCCGATATTGGACATCTCGGCAAGGTTAGCGCCTTTGCCGCCCAGCAGGTTTCTCATATCGGCGCGGCCTTCAGCAGACCCGCCGCCAAAGCTGTAAACCCATTTATCCGTCACGTCGCTACTCCCCGGAGTTTCCGTAAGCGTGTTCATTCAATCAATCTACCTAACTTTCAATCAAGCCAAAATCCGCGACCCGGTTCATCACGGTGCGGATTCGACTTAACAGGTTCAACCGGTTTCGCCGGACATCGCGATTATCGGCATTTACCGTCACGGCCTCGAAAAACCCGTCGACCGGGCCGCGCAAAGTCGCCATGTCCAGCATCGCCGCCTCGAAATCCTCTTCGGCGAGCCGATCCTGTACCGACGCTTCTATCGTATCGAGCGTCGAGGCCAGAGATTTTTCCTCATCAAGTGCGAACAGGGCGGCATCCACCGCGCCGTCATAGGCGCAGCCGTCCTTCTTTTCTTCGATACGAAGAATATTGGCCGCCCGTTTATAGGCGGTCAGCAGGTTCGCGCCGTCTTCGGAGTCGAGAAACGCCTTCAGCGCATCAACCCGCGCGACCAGCCGCACCAGATCGTCCTCGCCGCCCAAAGCATAGACGGACTGGATCAGATCGTGCGAGATGCCCTCTTCCTTCAGATGCACTTTCAGCCGGTCAGCGAAGAAGGCAAGGAGATCGTCAGCGATCTGTTCAGGTTCTCCTGCATTGAACTGCTTGAGTTGGTCCGCAAAGGCCTGCTTCAGCGGCACGCGATGGCCGTTTTCAAGCACCAGCCGGATGATGCCAAGCGCAGCTCGGCGCAGCGCAAATGGGTCCTTCGACCCGGTCGGTTTTTCATCAATTGCCCAGAACCCGGCCAAGGTATCGATCTTTTCCGCCAGCGCCACCGCCACCGATACCGGCGCGGTCGGGCAGGCATCGTTCGGCCCGGCCGGCGAATAGTGTTCGGCGATGGCGTCGGCAACGGCAGCATCCTCGCCCTGGTCCAGCGCGTAATAGCGGCCCATCAGGCCCTGCAGCTCCGGAAACTCGCCGACCATGCCGGAAACCAGATCGGCCTTCGCCAGCACCGCCGCGCGGGCGACCTGTTTCGGATCCGCCCCGTCTATATGCTCGCACAAAGAAACGGCCAGAGACTCCATGCGTTTGGCGCGTTCCGCCACCGTGCCGAGCCTGGCGTGGAACACGATCTTCTCCAGATCGGGCAGGCTGTCTTCCAGCTTCGTCGCCCGGTCCTGATCCCAGAAAAACTTGGCGTCCGACAGGCGCGCGCGCAGCACCCGTTCGTTACCGGCGATGATTGCCTTGCCGCCATCCGACGCCTCGGTATTGGCGACGACGGCGAAGCAGTCGGCCATTTCGCCCGCCTCGCCTTCCTTGTTGAGGCGGAAATACTTCTGATGCGCCCGCATCGAAGTGGTCAGCACTTCCGGTGGCAGGGACATGAAATCGTCGTCGATCTTGCCGATCAGCACGCAGGGCCATTCGACAAGCCCGGCGACCTCGTCCAGCAGGCCGGGGTCGTCATGCAGCGCCAGCCCGTCCTGTTCCGCCGCCTCGACCAGGTCGGCGCGGATCAGCCGTTTGCGGTCTTCCGCATCCAGAATGACCTTCGCCGCCCGCAGCTTCGCGACGTAGTCGTTGAAGCCCGACACCGCGAAGGTATCCGGCGCCAGGAAGCGATGGCCCCTGGTTTCATGTGAAAAGGCGAGCATACCCGGATTAAGATCAATCGAACCGGCCAGCCCCTTGCCATCGAAAACCGCAAGAATGGAATGCAGCGGCCGAACCCAGCGGAACATGCTGTTGGCAACCCGCATGCTTTTTGGCCACGGCATTTTCAAAATGGCGTCCGCGACAACCGACGGCAGAACGTCCTTCGTATCGACGCCTGCCTTTTCCACGACCGCGAACCAGACCGCGCCCTTCGGCGTGTCGCGCTGTTCGCACTGGTCGAGGCTGTCCAGCCCGGCGCTTTTAAGGAATCCGGCGATGGCCTGTTCCGGCGCGCCCACTTTCGGCCCCTTCTTTTCCTCGCGCAGATCGGGCTGGCGGTCCGGCAGGCCGTCGACCGCCAGCGCCAGACGGCGCGGCGCCGCAAAGGCCCTGGCCGTATCGAAGGAAAGATTGGCGTCCTTCAGCCCGTCGCAGACAAGGCGCTCGAAATCGGCTGCCGCTTTCTTCTGCATGCGGGCCGGAATTTCCTCGGAAAACAGTTCGATCAGAAGCTCAGGCATCAGGCGTGCCCCCGCGCTTTCAGGTAGCTTTCCGCGCAGGCTTTCGCCAGGGCCCGGACCCGGCCGATATAGGCCTGTCGTTCGGTCACCGAAATCACGCCGCGCGCATCCAGCAGGTTGAACAGATGGCTTGCCTTGAGGCACTGGTCATAGGCCGGCAGCGGAACCGCCGCTTCCACAAGTGCCTGACATTCCTTTTCCGCATCGGCAAAATGGCGGAACACGAGATCGGTATCCGCGAGTTCGAAATTGTACTTCGAATATTCGACTTCAGCCTGATGATAGATCTGCCCGTAGGTCGTCGTATCGTTGAACCGCAGGTCGTAGACATTCTCGACGCCCTGCACATACATCGCCAGACGTTCCAGACCGTAGGTCAGTTCTGTCGAAACCGGGTTGCAGTCGAACCCGCCGACCTGCTGGAAATAGGTGAACTGCGACACTTCCATGCCGTCGCACCAGACTTCCCAGCCGAGGCCCCAGGCCCCGAGCGTCGGGCTTTCCCAGTCGTCCTCGACAAAGCGGATATCGTGCTGACGCCAGTCGATGCCGATGGCTTCCAGAGAGCCGAGATACAGCGCCTGGCTGTCTTCCGGCGAGGGTTTCAGCAGAACCTGATACTGGTAGTAGTGCTGCAGACGGTTCGGATTTTCGCCATAGCGGCCATCGGTCGGCCGGCGCGACGGCTGAACATAGGCCGCCTTCCAGGGGTCCGGCCCAAGGCTTCTGAGAGTCGTCGCCCAGTGAAAGGTGCCCGCGCCGACTTCCATGTCATAAGGCTGCAGAATCACACACCCCTTGTCCGACCAGTACTGGTGCAGATTGAGGATGATTTGCTGAAAACTCGGGGAAGCCGCTGCTGCGGTCATGATATAAATCCGGTAATGCCACGATAACAAAAAGGTCGAAAATCCGCCGCCACCCGGCGTATTGTGCGCTGCAAATTAAACAGCCGCGCCGGTCGAATCAACGCAGGAATATTGCCGGCTGTGGTCAATGTGTCAGATGCAGAATCCGGGTCGCCGGGCCATCCGCCTCCAGCCCCTGTACGGTCAGCTTTCCGGCCGCCAGATCCATCACCGTCGCAAGCCGCGTATCGGCATTCAGAATCGGCGGTTTCAGCCAGGCCAATGAATGCGGATCGGCGTCTGCATTGTTCAGGTAGGCCTGCATATCGTCCTGCCGGCGCTGGCTGTGATGCCCACGGTCCCGCTGCGGCATCGTAAATGCGGCCCAGTGATTGGCGGCGGACGCCATTCCGCGCCGCGCAGAACATCCGGTTTGCGTCCGCTCCAGCACAATCGACGCTTCGGCGGTCATGCCGGCGACCGAGAATATCACCGGTAGCGCGATTTCCGTCCGGGAGAGCATGTCGACAGCGTCTTCGAATGTTGCGGCACTATCCGCCACGCGCCGCACCAGATGCGCCGGCGGCAGCCCGCGAGAGGCGTTCACCATCGCCCGGTCGAGCAACCAGTCCAGAGCCTTCACCGGCGACCGCCGCCGCATCGGCGCCTGGTTGATGGCGATCGAAAACCGGCCCGGCGCCATGACCGTGATCGCGCCGACATGCCCCGGCCAGGTCACCAGCCAGTACGGCCCGGCCGCCGCTTCCCGTTCGGCAACGACCACACCCTGCCCGACATGATCGAAGGGCCAGTCGAGCGTTCGCAACAGGGTCGGCGCGCCACCCGTCGGTTTCAGGCCTGCGGTGCAGCCCCATTCGTAACAGAAGTTCATGAACCATGTACCCGGCGCAGGCGCGTCGGCGTCGATGGCGGCGATTTCATCGTGATAGGGGTTTTCCGTACGGCGCGACCAGGACCGGGACCGATGGTCCAGAAAAGCAAGCCCGGGCCGTGTGAGTTTCTTCCGTCCGGCTTTCAGCAGCGCCCGTTGCCGGTCGCGCTGGCGATCGGCAAGCTGATCCAGCCCCGCTTTGCCCAACCGTTCCACCGGTATTTCAGGAAGAACGGTCTCCATAAGCGTACCCCTCTAGTACGGGCAGTTTTTCTTGCCGCAATTCTGAACACCGGCGACGGATACAAACGCGCCGCAGGTCGGGCACTTTTCGGTATCCTCGATGTCGCCGGTATCGGCTCCAAGCCCCGCCTTTTCGCGCATCGACTTTTTCAGTCGCTCGCCCATGCTGCGTTCGCCGGTGCGGCGCGCGCCTTCATCGACCCGTCGTTTCCGGTCAAAGGTCTTGAACCCGTACCAGACGACGGCGACAGCGATCGCCAGGATCAGCAGTTTACCCAATGAAATACCGAACATGTGTGTCCCCCCGGCCGATTGATCGCGTCAATCGACTGTCTACCAGACTATTACAAGCCGATACGGTTCCAGAAAGCTCTTTCTTCCGCCGCGTCGAATGCCCCGTGGGCAAGCCCGGCGGAGAATCCGGCCTTCGAATCCAGACCCAGTTTCTTCGCGATCCAGCCTTTCTGTTTGTTGGCGACCGGTGTCTGAACGTCGTCGCCGTAGCGTTCCCGCAGTACGGTCCGGATTTCTCCCAGACCGTCGATCAGCCCGAGGTCCAGCGCCTTGCGGCCAGTCCAGAATTGACCGGAAAACAGCGTCTTGTGGTTCTTTTCCTCAAGTTTGTCGGCCCGCCGTTCCAGCACCCATTCCTTGAACTGGGTGTGGATATCGTCCTGCAGAACCCGCAACCGTTTCACGTCGTCGGGATTTTCCGGCAGAAACGGATCAAGTTGCGATTTTGAATCGCCCGCCGCGTATACCCGGCGCTCGACGCCCAGTTTGCCGATGGCGTCCTGAAAGCCGAAACCGGCGGAAATCACGCCGATCGACCCGATGACAGAAGCGTCGGCCGCAATGATCTCATCCGCCGCGCAGGCCAGCCAGTAGCCGCCGGATGCCGCCGCATCCTCGCAGAAGGCGATGACAGGCAGTTCTTTCTCAGCCGCAAGCAGGCGAATGCGCTGGGCGATCAGGGCCGACTGAACCGGCGATCCGCCTGGCGAATTGACAATCAACGCCACGGCCTTGGCGTTTCTGGTGCCGAAGGCGGTATCAATCGGTTCCGCCAATTCGGCGAGACTCAACCCCGGACGGCGCAGCCCGCCGGTCGCGCCGATAACGCCCGTCATGCGGATCACCGGTACAACGGGGGTCTTGTCGAAGATCTTGCCGATCAGCGGCAAACAGGCCAGCCACGACCGGGATGTTAATGGTTTCTTGCTCATGCGGCCCTACATGGCGGTTTTAGGCCGGCCTGCCAAGTCCTGGCTGTCAACATTTGCCGCCGCTTCTTCAATTATCCAATCCTTGAACGTTTGCGCGAACGGCCGGACGGGCCGGTCAGCCGGGACCACAACATGGTAAAAACCCTTTATCCCTCGTCGTCCATCAAGCCCTTCGACAAGCCGGCCGGCTGCAATGTCTTCACGAACCAGCCCCAGTTCCGCCAGATAGATCCCCTGCCCTTCCAGCGCCGCCTGATAGGCGAATACGGCGTCGGAATAGATAATTCCCTTGTCAAGTTGCAGATCGGGCACACCGTTTACCTGCATCCAGTGACGCCATTCGGTCTCATCGCTATCGTGCAACAGAAAGTGCTGCGTGAGATCGGATGGCTGGGTCAACGGTTCGCTATTCGCCAAATATTCCCTGGAACAGACCGGTATCAAATCCGCGTTCAGCAGACGTTCCGCCGACAAGCCGGTCCAGTTTCCGGATCCGAACCGAATGCCGATATCGATTGCCGCGGTCCTGAAATCGACCAGTCCGTTACTCGGCGCAAGATAAATTGGAATATCGGGATGTTTTGTCTGAAACCGCCTCAACCTGGGCACCAGCCACCGTGACGCGAATGACGGTGTCGTTGTGACCATCAAGGGACGGCGGTCATCGGAACGCACCGCCTCCCGCGTTGCCCGTTCCAGAGCATCGAAGGCGCCTTGTACCGAGCGATGATAGCCGGCCCCCAACCCGGTCAATGCCATGCTGCGGTGAGTCCGGTCGAACAGCGCCCCGCCGAGCCATTCTTCAAGTTTTCTGATCTGCTGGCTCATCGCTGCATGGGTCACGTTCAGTTCCGCGCCTGCATCGGTCAGGTTCAAATGACGGCCGACGGCATCGAAGGCCTTAAGGGACGACAGGGAAGGCAGGTTTCGGCGCATTTTCCTTGTGTAATTATTTCTTACATAAAAGGCAAATCTTATTGCCTTAGCTCATCTGACTAATGCCATTAAATATACATTCAGGCACGAATTCTAAATCTATAGTGTAAGGAAAAATCACATGAAGCCGTATCCTGAATACCGCCTTTTTGTACATCACTCACCGCCCCCGGCTGTTACACAACGCAATGACCCGGTCGAACGGAACACTGCCAATATTCCATCGCCGAAAGACACCTTCCTTGGCCAGGTTCTGGATGCGCTGATGAAGGGGCTGGCCCGCGGCATGACGATCTGAGCCGGAAGGACCCGTACCAACCGTTCCGGTTATTATTAAATAATTTAAATAATATGTCGAGAAAGCATGATTCCAAAAAAGAACAGCAATCTCATATATTCCAATCATCAGATCGAACGCATACAGCGCGATCGCAACAAAGATTGGAAAGGGTTACTAACATGTTTGAAACATCGATCCAGTACTACACCGTCGCTCATGGCGCCGGGCTCGATTTCCACGCCACTCAGGCGCGCTACGCCCACCTTCAGGCCGAAAGCCGTGAACGCCGCCGGTTGAGCATCCTGCGCACGGTCCACACTTTGTCGGATTCTGTTCTGGGCGGATTGATTGACGGGTTTCTGGCGCCGCGCATCCAGTACAGTTCTGTCGGCAAGGCCGCCTGACAGGACGCCACATGAAAGATGAAACCCCCGACGGAACCAGGTCATCGCACGTTATCGATGGCCTGGTTTTTCGTTCCGGCGCCAAACTAGCCGAACGATACTCTCACATCCGTGATTTCGACCGCCGGATCCAGCGCCACGACGTTGAAGACAACGCCATTCGTCGCCAGCTTGTTACCGAACGTGACATCCAGAGAATTACCGGATGACTGATCGGTCAGCTTTTGCGCCTTGTTACCGTCATTGCCGAATTCAGCGACCGTTACTTCGATCAGTCCTGCATTCAGATCCGATATGAAATCGCCGTTTACGAACGTTCCTTCCACATCGAACGTCGCCCGCGGAATAAACGCGTTGGCCTCAGTCTTGCCGATATACTCGAACCGCTCCAGCCCGTCGCGGGTTCGTTTTTCAACGCCGCCAGCATTTGTCGTGATGGCCGAGGTAATCAGTTCACCGCGTTCATTTCCAGACTGGTCGAGCGACACGACGCTGAGATAATCCATACCCGAGCTCGTGCCGGATTTGTAAGTTAGCTGCTGGTATTCCGCGAAGGTCAAAGTATGCGCCTCACCCGATGCGAGCACGCTACCGTTCAGGATCAGCTTGCCTCCCGGCGGATCGAAACTTTCCGTCGGGTCATCCACTTCGGCAGACGGACGCCTTTCGCTGCCGTCAAGCCGGACAACGACGAATTCCGGCGTCGTCGATGCAGCGGCCGCCTGGAAATCGGTCACGTTGAAGGTATTCCCGCCGGATACGGAAACCCTTGTATCGTTGCTGATCGTCAGGCTGCTGTTGAGGGTCTGGCCGGAAAAGTCGGTTCCGAAAAGCTCGGCTTCCTTCGGCCGTTTAGAGGTGGCGGCGAACGGGGTTTGCGGGCCGCTGCTCTTTCTGATGCCGAAGCGCGCCTCAAGATAGGCGAAAACCTTTTCCGACGTTGTTCGAAGCTGGGTGTTCTCAATCGGCTCTCGATTGCGCATCCGCGACTGCACGGTTCTGGCGTCCACCCGCTCCGGTTTCTCGTCCAGACGCTGAAGCATCCGCTGCGTCAGCAGCGAGCCTTCCATGTCGATCCGCGCCATGTTCGGCTCAAACAGGTTGAGCGCGGTCGTTGTGCTGAATCCCGGCGCATTGATTGTCTTGGTGGACCCAAGCTGTGAAAACCCCTTCGGCTGAAGATACTGGTTCAGCGAATTGGCCAGCGTCACCGCTGCGAAATTTCTGACATCGGAAACCATAGCGTTCCGGACCTTTCTGGTCTGTTAGCCGCGCCTGGCGGCCCATATCCGGGTTACCCCGAAAGCAACTTCTGTTGCTTAGCAATTTTCATTCCAAATCGATCATCCTAGACACTACCACGACCGGATTCTCCCGCCCGTGACGGCAATCACTTTGGAACCGGATATTTATAGCAAAAAACAGGGGAAAAATCCAATCCGATTTATCCATCGGCAAACAGCAACCAGGCATCGCCGTTCAGAACCGCTTCCGCATCATCAGTGAATCTGCCATCTGCCCGGTGCAGCACCATGCCAGGCAGCAGCCGGTCGGCTGTGCGAACGCCCTTTCTGCCCCGAACGATAACCCGTTTGGCCTCGGCGCCCTGTTTTGGCCAGAACGGGAAGATTTCAATTGCCCTGACACCGCCCTGCCGGAAAGCCGCCGTGATTTCACTCACGCGATCGGCTCGATGAACAAGGACAAGCCGCCCTTTCGGCTTCGCCATCGCGGTCATGAAGGATATCCAGTCCCGAAGCCCGACAGCGGTTTCCATATTCGCGGTATCAGCCGCCGGACGGGCACGGCCGCCGGCAGCGCCGGCTTCCAGATAGGGCGGATTGGAAAACACCTGATCCCACGAGCCGGCTTCCGGCCAGGTTTCCTCGTTGCCGACATCCGCCAGGCCGGCTTCAACCCTGACCGGCCCCTGGTCAAACCCGTTTCGCCGGATCGACTCGGCCGCCAGATCAAGCATCGACCGGTCGATATCGATACCGGCCAGCGTTATGTCGCCGGGTGGGCCCGGCAGCGCCCGGATCAGCGACGCCGCGCAGAGGCTGGCGACGCCGGCGCCGCAGCCGACATCGAGCAACCGGTGACCGCGGCCGGGCCGTTCCAGAGCCGCGGCGAGAAGCACCGGATCGACCGCCGCCCGGTAGCCGGTTTCAGGCTGCAGGGCTGTAACGCGCCCGGTATGGAAACGATCGAGTGAAACGCCGGTACGGTTTTCCGTCATCGGTCGGCCGGCCCCGTGAATAACGGATTGTCCGACGCTTCGTCTTCAAGGTCTTCGATAAGTCGCTGCGCGCGGTCGAAATCGTCATCAGGCACCATCAACCGCCGGGGAAGCGCGCCGATGGACCCTTCGACAGCGCTGGTGAAATGATCCATGAGCAGACTGTCGATACCGGCATCGGCAAGAACCGCTTCGATAAACGAAAGCCGCACCAGATCGTTCGAACGCAGCAGTTCCCGCATAAGAATCCAGACTTAAATATAATGCGTCGCAGTATCAAAAACGCCGCAGCAAGCGCGGCGCTTCGTGCTCTTGACCACCTGTCCTTGTCCGGTATGGTGAACACAAGCAACGGTGCGTCAAGCGCCGTTTTTTTGGGGATATCGTATCGGTGTCAGTGGTTATCGAACTGGGCGCAAAAGGAAGCGCGAAAAAGGGTCCGACGGTCGACCGGCTGTTTTCGCTGGTGGAAGACGACATCAAGGCCGTCAACCAGCGCATTATCGACAAGATGCAGTCCCCTGTTGCGCTGATCCCGCAGCTTGCCGGGCATATCATTGCAGCCGGCGGGAAGCGACTTCGGCCGATGCTGACCCTGGCCGCCGCCCGGCTGTGCGGCTATTCCGGCGACCGGCATATCCACCTCGCCGCCTGTGTCGAATTCATACACACCGCCACCCTGCTGCATGACGATGTCGTTGACGAAAGCGACCTTCGGCGCGGCCAGGACAGCGCAAATGCGGTCTGGGGCAACCAGGCATCGGTGCTGGTCGGCGATTTCCTGTTTTCACGCGCTTTCCAGTTGATGGTGGCGGACGGGTCGCTGGACGTGTTGCGGATACTGTCGAATGCATCGGCGGTGATCGCCGAAGGCGAAGTCCTGCAACTCATGACCGCGAACGATCCGCAAACCACGGAAGAAGCGTATCTGGAGGTTATCCGGTCGAAAACGGCCGTGCTGTTCGCGGCCGCCGCCCGGGTCGGCGCCGTGGTCGCCGAAAGGCCGAAGGTCGAGGAAGACGCGCTGGAAAGCTTCGGCGTCAATCTTGGCATCACCTTCCAGCTCATTGACGACGTTCTCGACTATTCCGCCAAACAGGCCGAGCTGGGCAAAACCATCGGCGACGATTTCCGCGACGGCAAGGTTACGCTGCCGGTCCTGCTGGCCTGGCGGCGCGGGTCTTCGGAAGAGCGGGAATTCTGGGCCCGGACACTGGAACATCAGGATATTCAGGACGGCGATCTCGACCATGCCGTAGCGCTGATGAACCGCCACGACACACTGACGGATTCCGTGGAACGCGCCCGCCACTACGCGAAAATCGCAAAAGACGCACTGGGTGTCTTCCCGGACAACGATGTGAAATCCGCGCTTCTGGAACTGGTCGATTTCTGCGTCGAGCGCGCCTACTGATCGGCGAACGTCGCCTGCAAGGCGTTTTGGCCGGCTCAGCCGTGGCCGGCGATATAATCGCGCATCGCCGAGGTTTCGTGCTCAAGCTGACTGATCTTGCTTTTCACGATATCGCCGATGGAAATAATCCCGATCAACCTGCCGTCCTCGACAACGGGCACGTGCCGGAACCGCCCCTGAGACATCTTCTCCATCACCGCATCGATGGTATCCGACGACGCGCAGGTTACGACGTCTCGGGTCATCAGTGTGGAAACCGCACTTTGCAGCAGATCCGTCCCCAGTCCGCTGAGCCCGCGCACGACGTCGCGTTCGGAAAAAATGCCGGCAACGCCGCCATCGGACGCCGCAACAACAACCGCCCCGATCCGCTTTTCCGCAAGCAGCGCCACGGCTTCTTCGACAGTGCTGTTTTCCGGAAGCGTGATCGTTTCAGAACCCTTGGTTTTCAGAATCGAAGCAACAGTCATGTCGTTTCCTTTCCCGTTTGCCCGGTCAGGAAGGTGCACCGGGCATTTGTTTTCTCGCGCCGGTCGGGAGAGAGGCCCGCCGGCCGCATTGACGAAATTATCCGTCATTCCTGTTCTGAACGCAAATATACAGCAACTTTAGAAAGAAGAGCCGTCTTCTTTCAGAAACTCGGTTTCTTCGGCTGTCGAGACGCGCTCAAGCAGGGCGTTGCGGTGCGGAAACCGGCCGAACCGGCGGACAATACGGCGATGGGCCTCGGCAAATTCGAACGCCTGATCATCGCCCAGAGCAGCAACCAGATCGCAGCACAGGTCCTGATCCGCCAGCTTTTCGCTGTGTTCGAACGGGAGATAGAGAAACAGGCGTCGCTCTTTCGGAATCTGCTTGTCCAGACCGCGTTCAACCGCCTTGCGTGCGATTGCAATCGCCTGTTCGTCGCTGGCGTACATGTCGGCGGTATCGCGGAACATGTTGCGGGGAAACTGGTCAAGCACAATGACGAGGGCGAGGACGCCGGCCGGGTCATCCGCCCAGTCGTTCAGATCGCCCGCAACAGCCTGCCTGTAAAGATCGAGAAACCGGGCGCGGATATCGGCGTCGACCTCGTCGCTTTTCCGCCACCAGTCTTCCGGTGTCAGGGTTTCGTACCAGTATTTCAGTACGTCATCGACTGTCTTTGCCATCCCGCCGGTCTCCATTGCGTATTCAACCTGAAAATCCTGCCTGACCACCGCCAGACGGAGCATTATCCGTCTTGCACCGGCACCGGGGCAAGGCTATAACGCCGCCTCTTGGCGAGCCGATTTTCAAACGGAGTGTAGCTCAGCCTGGTAGAGCACTGTCTTCGGGAGGCAGGGGCCGGAGGTTCGAATCCTCCCACTCCGACCAGCACCAGCATTCTATCGGTCCCCGCACATCCTGTGTTAGGGTTCGGTCCGCGTCGGGACAACCGGGATCATCGCATGACTGGCGACAGCACAACGACAGCCGGCGATCTGCTGGCCACGCTGGCGCAGCGCGGCACAGCGCCTGCGGATATCAGCGTGGAAGCCGTCGATACACTGTACAGACGGCAACGGCCGTCGCGTCATCCGCCGGACTTCCGGGCGATTGCCGATATTCCCTGCCGGCTTCCCGCCACGGACCCTGCCGATCAGATCTGGGCCGTTATCGTCGAAACACGCCGGTCCGCCGATCTGACATCCGCCGTTCACAACCTCCACCGGGAACTCGGCCTGCCCGTGCGGCTGTTTCACGGCCGGGATAACGCCGTCGATATTCGCCGGGAACTTTCAGACCTGATCGACGCAGGCGTCGTCCGGCCGATTGACCTTCGGGTCAACGATCTGACGAAAGCCGGCTACAACGCCTTGTTGCTGTCGCCTGAATTCTGGCGATCGATCCCGGCCCGTGATCGGGTGCTGATTTTTCAGACCGACACGATCGTCTGTGCCGGCCGGGACTATGAACTGACCGATTTTGACGACCTCGATCTGGTCGGCGCCGAATGGGACATTCGGCGACCGGTCGGGTTCGCCATCAATGGCGGCAGCGGCGGTTTCAGCCTTCGCAACAAGCAGATGCTTCTGGACTGTCTCGACCGGTTTCCACCCGATGTCTGGCGGGGCGGTGAAGACGGCTATTTCGGTTTTCATATCGAATTGCTCGGCGGTAAGGTCGCGTCATCGGAAAGATGCGCGATGTTCGCGACACAGCGGGCATTCCGGTACAGAAGTCTTGGCGCGCACAAGATCACGACCCTGAACAGCCGGAACCTGCGCAGGTTTCTGGCTTACTGTCCCGAAGCGCACCGCCTGCTGCCGGCCGACACTGCAACAAATGGATAAAGCCTTGACCGAGACCGACCCGCCGCACGATCCCGACCATCCGATCCGCGCCTTCCGGCTTACCCGGGAGGAAGCGGAAGACCGACGCCAGGGCGGCGACATCGAGGACATCTTTTTCAAAGGCGAAGGCCGGCCCGCTAACAAATGGATCGATTACCTGCCGATCTATGAACGGTACTTTTCGCCTTTTCGGGATGCCGGTCCGACCCTGCTTGAAATCGGCGTCGGCCAGGGTGGATCGCTCGACCTGTGGCGGCGCTATTTCGGCCCCGATGCCACGATCTGCGGCATCGACGTGAAGCCGGTTTGCGCAACCAGGGTCTCGCCACCCAATCTCGTGCGCATCGGATCGCAGGATGACGAACGATTCCTCAAGTCGGTTATTGGTGAAATTGGGCCGCCTGACATTATACTGGATGACGGTTCCCACATGGCGGCGCACCAGACGGCGGGTTTCCGAATCCTGTGGCCCGAACTGAAAGATGGCGGCCTATACGTGATCGAAGACACCCATACTGCCTACTGGAATGAATTCGGCGGCGGCTATCGCAAGGACGGCACCGCCATAGACCTGGCCGCGCGATTGATCGATGACATGCATGCGTGGTTCCACCAGCAGGCGACGGAATTCGCCGCCCGCGAGGAGATTGCCGCCGTACACGCGCATGAAAGCATTCTGATTATCGAAAAGCGAAAGAAGGCCCGCCCCGGTCACATCAGGATCGGCCGGAAAAACTGAGCCGCATGGCGGCGCTTCCGCCGACTGTCAGATACCTGTCGAGCCGAAAGGCGGCGGTTGAACGGCCGCAGTCTCCAGATCGTCGAGTGCTTCCGGTTCCGCATCATTTACGCCCAGCGGTTCGAGGTCATTCCGCATCCACCAGTACCAGAACCCCTGCGACCGCAGCCACTTTTCCAGCCGGCTGATATCGGACCATTCCCGGGGCAGGCCGCGGGCGGAGTATACCCGTGCCAGGCCGCCATCAACATAGACCAGCACGCCCCAGGAAAAGGGGTTCTTGGCCTGATCGCCGAAGCCGCCGCCCGCCTGCTGGCGGTGACAGCGATAGACCACGGCGTAGTCGCCCAGACGTCCCGCATTCCGCAGAAAAGCAATGTCGGGCTGGGTAATTGTCGATGTGACGCCGAGAGCTACATCTTGGTCCATATTGTTGACACCAATTTCGAACAGTGACAACATCATGCTACATGGTGTCATTTTCTTAGACAAGTGATGCCGACCGGAATTCTCATCGAAGGCTGATTTGCGATGCATTCGGCCTCCGGTCACCCTGGCAAAGTTACCAAGCAAGAGGAGAAATCGTATGGCCAAGAAAATCGCAATAGCGCCGAAGGGCTACAGGACAGCGACGCAGGTGCTGATCGTCAGCAACGCTCAGGCTGCGCTTGAATTCTACAAGACGGTCTTCTCGGCGACCGTCAACTCCATCGCCTATGCGCCGAACGGCACAACCGTTCTGCAGGCGGACATGAAAATCGGTAATTCGATCATCCGCGTCGGAGATGAAATGCCTGAATTTGGTATTGTGTCGCCCGCAACGCTCGGCGGATCTCCGTCACCGGTTCATCTCTATGTGGAAGCGGTCGACGATATCTGGCAGAAAGCCATCGATGCCAGCGCAACGGTCGCGGTTCCTCTGGCCGACGCCTATTGGGGCGAACGCTACGGCCGGTTCGTCGATCCTTTCGGTCACGTCTGGTCTGTTGCGCAGCGTCAGGAAAACCTGTCGCCGGCGGAACTCGCCGCCCGCGCCGACGCCGCGTTCGCACCGGTTGCGACCGACGCATTTCACCAGGCCGACGAGACGGCGCCGGTAGAGGGCGCCGCCTATCTGGAGCCGATCGGAAACGATGCCACGGTCGCTGCATGACACCGGTGCCGGTCAACGCACCGAGGGACGGTTTGACGACCATGCGCGAGTTTGAGACAGTGAGAGCTACACAATTGAAAGCATTGTCAACATGACGCCTTTTGCAATTGCCGGCGTGCAAATGCACGTCGCTGCTGTTCATGAGAACGTGACAGCGATGTCTCATAAGGCGGATCTTGTCATGGCCCGCTATCCGTGGGTCCAGATGATCATGTTCAGCGAACTCGCGGCCTTCGGGCCGCTGCCGTCCAACCATCCGGACGATCTGTCGTCAACGCTGGAAACGTTTCAGGAACTAGCCCGCCGGCATGGCGTCTGGATTCTGCCTGGCTCGATGTTCGCCAAATCCGCCGAAGGCAAACACAGGAACATGGCCTTCGTCATCGACCCGGACGGCAATATCGTCGCGCAATACGCGAAGATGTTTCCCTTCGAACCGTATGAGGCAAATGTCGAACACGGTACCGAATTCTGTGTTTTCGATGTGCCCGATGTCGGGCGGTTCGGCGTGTCCATCTGTTACGATATCTGGTTTCCGGAAACCAACCGGCAGCTTACGGCAATGGGCGCGGAAGTACTGCTTCATCCGGTTTTGACCGGCACCATCGACCGGGACATCGAACTGTCGATAGCGCGATCCACGGCGGCAATGTTTCAGTGCTACGTGTTCGATATAAACGGTCTTGCCGCCGGCGGTACGGGCCGGTCCTGCGTGGTCGATCCGGCGGGAACGATCCTCTATCAGGCCGCCGGACAGGACGAGATCATTCCTGTTGAAGTCGATCTGGATCTGGTGCGCCGGCAGCGCGCAACCGGCATCAGGGGCCTGGGACAGACCCTTAAAAGTTTCCGCGACCATCCGGGCGGCTTCCCCGTCTATCAGGACCCGTCGGCCGACCGGACCTATCTGAACAGTCTCGGACCGTTGCAGATGCATCAGAAAAATTCAAAGGCAGGGATCGGGGTGCGACCCCCGGCAGACATAACAGGAACGCCGATCGGCAGCGAGTCCACGGATATACCGTCCGCGCCGCCGCCCCGGCTTGTCGAGGGAGGCGGGTAACATAATGCCCAAAAAAGCAGAAGCAGAAGAACGCCGTATTATCAGTCAATATTACAATGCGTCACAGCTTCGCGCAGATACCTGGAACCGATTGAAAAACATCGCCTTCCGGCTTAACGAAGGGCACCCCCGAAAGAACGACGCCGAAACCGCGCGCAAGCTGCTTGAAGAGCTTGAGCCGATGGAAAGCTACTGGGCCTTTCCCGGCGCCTATGTCTTCCAGCATCTGCCCCGCCTGCTTTACCTTGAAGAATACGAAGACCTGTCCAACCTTGTAACGCGTATCGTTAGCGCGCTGATGAGCGGCCAGTACCGCCGCCGGCATATCAATCTTCTGACCCACACCGAATCCGATCCCAGCGATCCTGATGACGACGCCGAAGACATCGAACACCGCCTGCGCCGCCGGCCGTTTTTCGAAACACTGGTTGTCGATGATCTGACGATGAGCCAGCAGCGCGCCCAGCGCGAAGAATTTATCGCGATGCGCCGCGATGAAGACGCTTTTACCTACGAGCCGGTCTTCGTTCCCAGCTTCGAAGACGCGCTGATCGCCATTCTGCTGAATCAGAATATTCAGGCCGTCGTCATCCGATACGGGTTCAGGCTGCAGTCAAAACGCCTGCTGCCGGTGCTGAAGCGGTACCTCACACAGGCACGATGTGACGATCTGCATGACATTGAACCGCAGGAATACGGAATCCGTCTGGCCGATGTCATTGCCAGCGTGCGCCCGGAACTCGACCTGTATCTGGTGACCGACCAGAATGTCGAGGATGTCGCCGGCCGCGTCGGCGGCGCCTGCCGTCGCGTGTTCTACAATCTCGAAGATTATCTGGAACTGCACCTGAATATTCTGCGTGGCATCGAGGAACGGTATCAGACGCCGTTCTTTACCGCATTGCGCGAATACTCCAAGAAACCGACCGGCGTCTTTCACGCCCTGCCGATCTCACGCGGGAAATCGATCACCAAGTCCCACTGGATCAAGGATATGGGCGAATTCTACGGCATGAACATCTTTCTTGCCGAAACCTCCGCAACGTCCGGCGGGCTGGATTCCCTGCTGGAACCGCATGGTCCGATCAAGAAAGCGCAGGAACTTGCTGCAAGGGCCTTCGGATCGAAGAAGACGTTTTTCGCGACGAACGGAACGTCGACCTGCAACAAGATCGTTGTGCAGGCGTTGGTGCGCCCGGGCGATATCGTGCTGGTCGATAGGGATTGCCACAAATCCCACCATTACGGAATGGTGCTTTCCGGCGCGCATGTCGTGTATCTCGATTCCTATCCGCTGCATCAGTTTTCGATGTACGGGGCCGTTCCCCTGCGCGAGATCAAGAAGACCCTGCTGGCGTTGAAACACGACGGAAAACTCGACCGCGTAAAAATGCTGTTGCTGACGAACTGCACCTTCGACGGCATCGTCTACAATGTCGAACGGTTCATGGAGGAATGTCTGGCCATCAAGCCGGATCTCGTGTTCCTGTGGGATGAAGCCTGGTT
The DNA here is from genome assembly GCA_040222995.1 of Alphaproteobacteria bacterium. Classification (GTDB taxonomy): domain Bacteria; phylum Pseudomonadota; class Alphaproteobacteria; order UBA8366; family Aestuariispiraceae; genus JAVKBW01. The sequence continues at coordinate 285,336 of JAVKBW010000039.1, forward strand.
CGGCTTCGCGAGGTTCGGCCCCACTTACCGGCACAGGACGGCCATGCATGCCGCCCAGCATCTGCGCGCCAAATACCGTACCGCCGAATACCGCACCCTTTATGAAGCGGAACAGGCTGAAGTCGCGGAACTGGACCCGGCGGATGACGAAGCGCTGCTTGACCGGCATCTGTTCCCCGATCCGGACAAGGTACGGATCAGGGCCTATTCAACACAGTCAACGCACAAGACCCTCACCGCCCTGCGGCAGGGATCGATGATCCATGTGCAGGATCAGGACTTCAGCGCCAAGGTGGAAGAATCCTTCCATGAAGCCTTCATGACCCACACCTCGACTTCACCGAATTACCAGATTCTGGCTTCGCTGGATGTCGGGCGGCGTCAGGTTGAACTTGAAGGCTTCGAACTTGTACAGAAGCAGGTTGAAATGGCGATGGTTCTGCGCCAGCGCATCAGCACCCACCCGCTGTTGCAGAAGTTTTTCAAAATCCTGACCGTGCGTGACATGATACCGGCCGACTACCGGCAGTCCGGCATCGAAAGCTACTACGACCCCGAAAACGGCTGGACCAACATCTGGGATGCCTGGGATGGCGATGAATTCTGCCTTGACGCCACACGCGTGACGCTGTTCGTCGCCGATACCGGTCTGGACGGCGATACGTTCAAGAACAAGGAGCTGATGGACCAGTACGGAATCCAGGTCAACAAGACCTCACGCAACACTGTTCTGTTCATGACGAATATCGGGACGACGCGAAGCTCTGTCGCCTATCTGATCGAAGTGCTGGTGAAAATTGCCGATGAACTGGAAGACCGTATCGAGGATATGAACGGACCGGAACGGAAACTGCACGAACAGAAAGTATATTCCCTCACGCATGATCTGCCCCCCCTGCCCGACTTTTCACGCTTCCACGATGCCTTCAGACCCGATCCCGGCGGCGCGACGCAGGAAGGCGAAACCCGCAAGGCGTTTTTCCTGTCGTATGACGAGGACAATTGCGAGTATCTGGGCTTGAGCGACGGCACACTGGAAAAGGCAATGAAGGGCGGGCGTGACGTTGTCTCCTCCACCTTCATCATTCCCTATCCGCCGGGTTTTCCGATCCTCGTGCCGGGGCAGGTCATCAGCAAGGAAATCGTGGAATTTCTTCAAAACCTCGACGTAAAGGAAATCCACGGCTATCGGCCCGAACTCGGTTTGCGGGTCTTCACGGAAAAAGTCCTGACCGACCTGCAGAACTAATAAATCCGAATAACAAACGACAGAACAGCGAAGCTATAAAAACAGGGAGTTAAAATCATGAATGCCAAGGCCGTTGCCAAAAAGACAACCAGCCGCAAGGCGGCCGCGAAAAAGCCCGCCGCAAAGAAAGCGGCTTCAAAAAAAACAGGCGTAAAAAAAGCAGCCGCGAAAAAAGCGGCAGTAAAGAAAGCCCCCGCCAAAAAGGCCGCAGCCGCCAAGGCCGCCAGCCGCAAGACGGCGCTGAAGAAAACATCCAGCCGCAAGGCTGCAACAAAGAAAGTTTCTGCACGCAGGAAATCCTCAAAGAAGGCAGCGGCCAAACCCGCCGTCCACCTGAAAAACATTTCCGAAGTGCGCCGGTATTTTCACCGCAACGAAGAGCCGATCTTCTTCATCAGCGCGACGAACTTCAACCTTCTCGGTATCGACGAATGGTGCAAGAACTTCAAATTCATCAACTATATCAACTGTTATGACAACCGACACCCGAACACGTTCGTACCGTCGGAAGCACCGCACCCGGAATTCGAATCGATTGAGGATATCAACGCCTATCTGCTGGAGCACAAGGAAGTCATCGACTACATCAAGTCGAAGGGAAAGAACCCGAAAGTCGTCTTCCTGATGTTCGACGAGCGTGTCGAGAAAATCTGCAAGGAGCTTGGCATCGAAGTCTGGTTCCCGAAGGCGGCCCTGCGCGAACGGATCGACCACAAGATCGAAACTGTCCGGATCGGCGACAAGGCTGGCGTGCCGAGCGTGCCGAACGTGCTGTCGGAGGTGAAGGACTACGAACATCTGAAAAAGGTTGCGAAACCGATCGGTAACGATCTGGTTCTGCAGTCCGCGTTCGGCGATTCCGGCCACACCACGTTCTTCATCAAGAACGAAAGCGACTTCAAGAAGCACGAACATGACATCGTCGGTCAGGGCGAAATCAAGGTCATGAAACGCATCGACGCCCGCGGCTCGGCAATCGAGGCCTGCGCCACCAGCCAGGGCACCATTGTCGGCCCGCTGATGACGGAGCTGGTCGGGTTCAAGGAACTGACGCCCTATCGCGGCGGCTGGTGCGGCAACGAGATTTTCTCGACCGCCTTCGATCAGTCGATCCGCGACAAGGCCCGGCAGTATACCTTCCAGTTCGGTAATCAGTTGGTGAAGGAAGGGTATCGCGGCTATTTCGAGCTGGATTTCCTGATCGACCAGAAGGACGGGGAAATCTATCTGGGCGAATGCAACCCGCGGGTAACCGGCGCCAGTTCGATGACCAACCACGCGGCTTTCGCGCATGCCGACGCGCCGTTGTTCCTGTTCCATCTGCTTGAATTCTGCGGTGCGAAATTCGATCTCGATGTCGAGGAACTCAACAACCGTTGGGCCGACCCGGAAAACATCGATAGCTGGTGCCAGATGGTGATCAAGCACACCGACGATACGGTGGATATCATCACCAGCGCCCCGGAGACCGGTATCTACCACATGAACAAGGACGGGTCGGTCTCCTACGACCGGTTCGACTATCACCGCCGCGCGGTCGACAGTGAAAACGAGGCCTTTTTCCTGCGCATCCAGAATACCGGCGATTTCCGGTATGAAGGGGCGGATCTGGGTATCCTGATTACGCGTGGACGGGCGATGGACGACCGGTTCAGGCTGAACAGGCGGGCCAAGAAGTGGATCGACGGCATCAAGGCTCACTACCGGGCGCGGCCGCTTTCCGCATTACCGGCGGCAACGGCATCGGAGCCGGCCTTCAAGATACTCTGACAAGGATAATCGAGGGCTGGACAAACCGGCCCCGGCCAAACAGCCTGTTTGCGATCTGCCGGTCGTGAACAGGCTGTTTTAACGAGCAAGAGCAACCGACATACAAGGATACCACCGTGTTGAGTGGCGAAAAAGACGCCTATCGCCTGTTGTTCGAGGCCGTTTCGGAAGAAATGCCCGGACCGAAATGGCAGGCACGGTTCGGGGCGCTGTGGCCTGCCTACAAGAGATGGTATCTGTCGGAAGGTGCCGGCGCGCGGCCGACCTATCTGTCCGCCCTGCGGGCGTTCAAAAAACACATGCCGGAACTGCTGCCGACCTACGAACATATCGTGGATCTGGCCGGCGGCAGCGATCTCGCCGCCCGGTTTCTGACATTCTACTGTCCGCCGCCCTATCTGAGCGGGTGTTCACAGGCGATCTGGCCCGGCAAGGAACCCTTGCTGGTGCGGAATTACGACTATGCGCCGCAATTGTCGGACGGCCTCATCCTGCATACCAAATGGAACGGCAGGCGTGTTATGGGCATCAGCGACGGCCTGTTCGGCATGGTCGACGGCCTGAACGATGCAGGACTGGCCGTTTCCCTCACCTTCGGCGGACGGAAAATCGTCGGCGCCGGGTTCGGCGTACCGATTATCGTCCGGTACATTCTGGAATTCTGCGAAACGGCGGTCGAGGCGGCGGCGGTGCTTGCCAGAATACCGTGCCACATGGCCTACAACGTGACCGTCATCGACCGGAAGCGAAAATTCAGGACGGTGTATCTTTCGCCCGACCGCGACGCGGTGGTTACCGACAGTCCGGTTGCGACGAACCATCAGGAACGCGTTGAATGGCACCGCCATGCCGCGGCGACCGCGACCGTTGAGCGGGAACGGTTTCTGCTGCAGCGCCTGCAGCTTCACGATGATCCGTCGGCGAAGTTTATCGGCGCGTTTCTTCGGCCGCCGTTGTATTCGACCGAATACGCACGTGGCTTTGGCACGCTCTACACATCGGTGTACTGGCCCAAACGTGGCGAAATGGAATTGCGCTGGCAGAAGGAAAAGTGGTCCTTCGATATCGATGACTTCAAGGAAGGCTCGCGAACGGTTGTCTACCCTCTGGTGAGATCCGCCTGACGAAATATCCGCCGGGGTTCAGCCGCCGGCGAACCTGTCCTGCAAGGCCGGATCGAATGGATCGTCGCCCATTTCCAGATGCAGCCGGTCACCGGTATAGGGATGCGCGCGGGCGACATCCTCGTTCAGTTCGACGCCAAGTCCCGGTTCTGTCGGGGTGATCACAAACCCGTCTTCCCATCGGATCGGCTTTTTAAGGATATCGGCGTGGAACCCGTCCCAGCGCTGGATGCTTTCCAGCACCAGGAAATTCGGGATGCAGGCGGCGAGCTGGATATTGGCGGCGCCTACAATCGGTCCGCAATACAGATGCGGCGCGATCTGCAAGTAGCGGGCTTCGGCCATGGCGGCGATTTTCTTGGCCTCGAGAATGCCGCCGACCCGGCCGAGATTCATTTGCAGGATTGACGCTGCGCCGGTCTGCATGACCCGGCTGAATTCGAACTTCGTACACAGGCGTTCACCGGTCGCCACCGGTATTGATGTCGCCGCAGCGACCTTAGCCATTTCCTCCGGCATGTCCGGCGGCGTCGGCTCTTCGAACCACAGCGGATCGTAGGGTTCCAGCCTTCTGGCGAGGCGGATTGCCCCGGAGGCGGAAAACTGCCCGTGTGTTCCGAACAGCAGATCGGCCTTGTCGCCGACGGCTTCACGAATTTTCCTGCAGAACTGAACGGACCGCTCTATCGATACAAGATCGGGCTGGCGTCCGTCGTATACCGTATACTGGCCTGCCGGGTCGAATTTCAGGGCGGTGAAGCCCATCGCGAGATATTCCGACGCCCGGACGGCGGAGGCGTCCGGATCGTTATAAAAATCGGCCGCCGATTCATCCGGCCCCGGATACAGATAGGTGTAGCTGCGCAGCCGCGGATTGACGAGGCCGCCCAGCAAGGCGTGAACCGGCTTGTCCGTCGCCTTGCCGATAATATCCCAGCACGCCATTTCCAGCCCGCTGACGACGCCCATAACCGACGGGTCCGGCCGGTGCGAAAAGCCGGATCCATGCGCCGACCGCCAGAACCGTTCGATCTGGAACGGGTCGCGCCCCAGCAGCCGGCGTTCGAACACATCCCGGATCATCTGAACCGTCGTTTCCGGCCCGAAGGCGGCGGAATACACTTCGCCAAAGCCGATGACGCCGCAGGCGGTTGTCAGCTTGAGAAACAGAAAATATCGTCCACCGAAGGACGGGGGCGGGTTTCCGACAACGAATGTTTCCAGACTTTCAAGTTTCACCGTGCTTACCCCCCGGAATGAATCGCAAAGCTTTAACATTCTAACGCTTACGAAAACTTTGCGAATTAACAATACTTTAGTATGTTACGATCAAATATTTCCGAAATTTACGCCAATAGTGGGACCGTTTCGGCGATATGGAGTTGATAGTGATGGGCAGGGCACGGGCAGAACAGCCAAAATCTGCGTTTCCGTCGTACCTGGATAGCGAACTGGAATACGACATCCAAAAGCGCGTCCAGGAAGAAGCGGCGCGCTGGTCGGGTGAGAACGAGCAGCTTCGCGGAACGATCACCAAACTGCGCGACGAGCTTGAAATCGCCGAATTCGCGCGCGCGGAAGCCGTCCAGGCCGCCCGGTCTGAAAGCACGGCCGATATTGCGCAGCTAAAGGACACGATCGCGTCGCTTCGTGACGAACTGGAACTTCTGCAGGCCAACAAGGAAGCGGAAGTGCAACGTGCCGTTTCGGATGCGCAGGGCGAAATCGACCAGTTGAAAGGCACCATCGGGTCGTTGCGCGACGAACTCGAACAGGCGAATGCGATAAAGGATGAAGGGGTTCAACTCGTCAAGGCCGAGGCGGCAGCGGAAATCGGCACATTGCGCGATACTGTCGCATCGTTGCGGAACGAACTGGAACTGATTGCGCAACAGCGCGACACGGAGATTCAAAGATCGATTGCCGAACGCGAGGGCGAAATCAGCCAGTTGCGCGATACGGTGGCCTCTCTGCGCGATGAAATGGAGGAAGCGAAATTCGAACATGACCGTTCGCTGCAGGAAAAAGCGGCCGGGGCAGCGCAGGATATAGCGCATCTGGAAGCGACCATCGCCGCCTTGCGCGATCAACTGTCAAACAATGCTGTCGAAGCGTAAAGGAAACCGCATCCCGTGACCGCAGCACCGACAAACAAGAACAAACCGACGCAGACCAAAGAACAGGCGTTGAAGGACGGCGACCAAAAAGGCCGCAAGATCAAGCTGCATATGCTGAAAGACGCCGACGAGGCGATGAAGTCGCGGCTTGAATCCGCCGAAGGCAAGGCGTCGGAAGCCGAAGCCGCGCTGGAAAACGCCAACGAAAAACTGAAACAGGCTGAATTGCTGCTGGCGATTTCACGCCGCGTCGCGGTGATGGAAACGGTCGACGAGATTCTCGAAACGCTTGTCGAGATTACCACGGTCGAATTGCAGGCCGAACGCGGATCGCTGTTTCTGAACGACCCGCTGACGAACGAGCTTTACTCGCGCGTTGCGATGGGCATGCACCGGCGGGAAATTCGCGTGATGAACAATGCCGGTATCGTCGGGCATGTCTTTCAGACCGGGCAGGGCGTTATCGTCGACGACGCCTATACCGACGACCGGTTCGACAGCGAAATCGACCAGAAAACCGGCTTCACCACCAAATCGATCCTGTGCGCCCCGGTAAAAACCGTGAAGGGTGAAATCATCGGCTGCACCCAGGTCCTCAACAAGAAGAAAGGCAACTTTCACAAAAACGATCTGTCGCTTCTGGAAGCGATGACGTCGCAAGCCTCGGTCGCGCTGCAAAGCACGCAGTATGTCGAACGGATGAAGAAAGTGCGCGAAGAGGAAATGGAATTCCTCGACATGGTCGCCGACATCACATCCGAAATCAAACTCGATACATTGTTGAAACGGGTGATGAGCGAGGCGACGAAAATTCTGAAGGCCGACCGCTCGACCCTGTTCCTGAATGATGAAAAAACGGATGAGCTGTGGTCGCAGGTCGGCGAAGGCCTTGGCGCAATCGAAATCCGGTTGCCTAATCATCTCGGCATTGCCGGCACCGTTTTTCAGAGCGGCAAGACCATCAATATTCCGCACGCCTATGCCGACCTTCGATTCAATCCCGCCTTCGACAAGAAAACCGGCTACTTTACGCGGTCCATTCTGTGCGTGCCCGTCACCAACAAGAACGGAAAGCGGATTGGCGTTACCCAGGTCCTTAACAAGAAAGGCGGACCGTTCAATACCGAGGACGAGCAACGTCTGAAAGCTTTCACCGCACAGATTTCCATCGCCCTGGAAAACGCAAAACTGTTCGCCGACGTCCAGAAGATGAAAAACTACAACGATTCAATGCTGCAAAGCATGTCGAACGGCGTCATCACCCTGGATGGCGACCGTAATATCGTGACCTGCAACGCCGCCAGCGAGCGCATTCTGCAATCGAAGGCCAAGCATCTGATCGGCAAGCCGGCGCAGGATCTGCTGGGCGAAAAGAATACCTGGGTAACAGAGCGGCTTGACCGGGTCAGCGAAACCGGCGCCGCCGAAACAGCGATGGACGCAGAACTGTTTCTGGGCGATGAAAAGGTTTCCGTGAACCTTTCGGTCCTGCCACTGCGCGACGATGACGAGGAATCGCTGGGCCTGATGATGCTGCTGGAAGACATCAGTTCCGAAAAACGCATGAAATCGACCATGTCGCGCTATATGGACCCCGGTCTTGCCGACCAGCTTATGGGCGAAGGGTCTGATATTCTGGGCGGCCAGTCGATCGAAGCGACGATCCTGTTTTCCGATGTGCGGTCGTTTACCACCATTACAGAACAGCTTGGCGCGCAGGGCACCGTCAAACTATTGAACGAATACTTCACCATCATGGTCGATTGCCTGTCGGCCGAAGGCGGCATGCTCGACAAATTCATCGGCGACGCCATGATGGCCGGGTTCGGCGTGCCGGTTCCCGGCGACGACGATGCGGACAGAGCGGTTCGTTGTGCGATATCGATGCTGAACGAACTGAAGGCATGGAACAAACATCGCATTGCGCGCGGAGAATTGCCGGTCGAAATCGGCATCGGCCTCAATACCGACAATGTGGTTTCAGGGAATATCGGTTCGCAGAAGCGGATGGATTTCACGATGATCGGCGACGGGGTCAACCTCGCCGCCCGACTTGAATCCGCCTGCAAACAGTACGCGGCCAAGCTGCTGATCTCGGAATTCACTTACAAGAAGCTGAAGGGTGTCTATCGCGCCCGCGAAGTCGACCGGGTGATCGTCAAGGGCAAGACCGCTCCTGTCGGCGTTTACGAAGTGCTGGACTTCTATGACAACGAGGAATTTCCGGAGCTGATGGAAGTGCTGGGCCATTTCAAAAGCGGCATTGAAAGCTATCGCGCCGGCACCTGGGACAAGGCCGTGAAGGCGTTCGAGGAAGCCTACCGCATCAACCCGAACGACAAGCTGTCACAGATTTACGTGGAACGCTGCCAGCACCTGATCCAGAACCCGCCTGAAAAGTGGGACGGTGTCTGGGTCATGACCAGCAAATAGACTCTCAAACAGAAAAGTACAGATTTATGGAATCCGAACCCGCCCTGCAGGCCGCGATTGTGCCTGTGACCCCTTTTCAGCAGAACTGCACGCTCTACCGATGCACTGCCACCGGACGCGGCGCTGTCGTCGATCCCGGCGGCGATGTCGATCGCCTGATGGAAGCGATCGACACGATGGGCATGGATCTTGAAAAAATCCTGATTACCCACGGTCATATCGATCACGCCGGCGGCGCCGCCGACCTGGCCAAACGGACGGGCGTGCCGATTGAGGGCCCGCATCGAGACGACGGTTTCTGGATCGACACGATTGAAACCGATGGTCCGGAATGGGGCTTGCCTGAGGCGAAGACGTTCGCGCCGACCCGCTGGCTTGACGAGGGCGATACGGTTTCATTCGGCGACATCGTGATGGATGTTCATCATTGTCCCGGCCATACGCCGGGTCATGTGATTTTCTTTCACGACGGTATGCGGCTGGCCAGCGTCGGCGACGTCTTGTTCAAGGGGTCGATCGGCCGAACGGATTTTCCGCGCGGCAACTTCGACGACCTGGTCCGGTCAATCACCACCAGATTGTGGCCGCTGGGCGACGATGTAACTTTCATCCCCGGTCACGGCCCGGTATCGCAGTTCGGTGTCGAACGGCAGACCAACCCGTTTGTGTCCGATACAGCCCTGAGCCGTTGACGCAGGTCGTCCCGGACAAAACCAGGCCTGTGACCTGCCGGCAACGTCACTGTTCGGATTTCAGATACGCAATCAGATCGGCAATATCTTCATCTTTTCTCAGGCCCGGAAATGCCATCTTCGTTCTCTTGACGAGGTCCTTGGGCTTTCTGAGGTAGGCTGCCAGGGTTTCTTCATCCCACACTTTGCCGCCTTCCGCGAAGGCCGTCATGCTGCCGTCACCCTTTGAATAGTTGTATCCGTCGACCGAGGCGACAGGCCTGCCGATAACATCGACAAGATGCGGACCGACCTTGTTCTTTTCCTGGTCCACTTCATGGCACGCCTTGCATTTCACATACACGCGCTTGCCTTTTGCAGGGTCGCCCTCGGCAAAGGCCGTACCGGAAAATGCCATCGATGCCAGAAGCACCATCATCAGCGCTTTGATATTCCTCATCGTTCCTCCTTGATACAGATGCAAAACAGAATGACACAGCCACGAGCCACCCTCACCGGGTCTGTCACTGGGGCCAGCTACCGATTAAAGTAAGCACGGCGTTCGAAAACTCAACGGAACGAATTGACGCGCCTCCGGCACCCGCAATCCGCATCAATTCACCCGGTAGTCATCCGGGAGAAAGAACATCTGGTCGAAATCTTCTGCGCTGACATGGCAACTGATGCAGAATTCGACCTTGCCGCTGTTTTCGCCATTGGTTGAGCCCATTAACTTGCCGCCAGGCGTATACAGGGCATATTCCCAATCAGCACTGGCAGAATTGAACCCATTTTCCATTTTTATCATTGTGAAGATCGGGCCGACCTTGACTTCGCCCTTCTTGTTCACACCGAAACTGTCTTTAACCAGAACCGTTCCAACCGGCATCACGCCCGATTCTTCAAACTTGCCGTAGGCATTACCGGTTTCGTTTCCGTAATTGTTTACCATGCGACCGCCATGCGTACCCGAAGGATAGGCCACGGTGTTATAACGCCTCCAGTTCTGATAACTGCCGATGTCGAACCGTTCGATTTTCCCATAGATGCTGGCGAGTTTGCGGATCACACACTGATATGCCGCTTCAGCTTCCGGATCTGTCACTTCTTCCGACCAGCCCTTAACCGTCGGCTCGCCGGCATCCTGCCATTCCTTGCGGATGCGGTCGACATAACAGTTTTCACCGGAGGCTGCTATTTGAGTAAAGAAATCGCCTCGCAGTTCACTCTCAATATCGATCTGCGATTCGTCCGCCATTGCCGCCAACCCACCGGCCGAAACCACAACTATTGTTGTTGCGCCTATCAGTGTCTTTAAACCAGCCAACCATTTCTCATCCATTGTTCGTCACCCTTTGCTAATGTGCATGCGAGAGAAGGTCTCGCGAACGAACTCCTTCCACGGATGTGGATCGCTGGGAAATCAATGGCTGTAACGAGTGTGTGAGTCTGACTTGATCGTCGATGGCCTTGCGACGGTTAACGGATTCCGATCTCGTCCAGAAGATCTATCATCGTCGACGCATTGAGCGGATAGTCGTCGCTGTATCCCGGCCCCCCTGACGGGCCGATAAGATTGGCGTTGGACACGCCGAGAACATGCGATTGCAGGGCTGTGGCGAAGTCCATGCCGAGCCGGGTTTTCCATGCCAGGGCAACGGCCATCCGGGGCCCCTTTTTCTGGCGAAGCGCTTTTTCAATGACGGCCGGCTTCGCCCCGGTCAGATGCGCCAGGGCATGATACACGAACTGCGCCTCGTTTTTGGATGCAGCCAGGGCCAGGACAGGACCTGTCAGTTCACCCGCCCGATACATAGCAGCCGCTTTAGCGTTTTCGTCTTCCGCTTCCTTATCACCGTCCGCTAAGTGGTTATCGTCCTTGCAGTTATCGAGACCTGCTCGCAATTGATCGGCGATTTCCGGCGTCACTTCCGAATCCGCCCTGATAATATGTTCGACAAGACTTTCTCCAACATACCCGGCGATCCGGGAAATCAGGGATTTATCCAGATCCGTGCGCTGGACCAGCATCTCGTGCCAGAGAGGGTGTTTCGCACAGGCATCAATGATTGTCAGCAGCGTATCGCGGTCGAGCCTTGCCGTTTGGTTCTGCAGAAGTACTGAAACGGCAAGGTCGTTTTCGGTATCCGCAACGGCGCGACACACCTTGCCCGACAGCAGTTCACGGCGGGCAATCGCCGACAGGATATCGCTTTGAATTCCCGCCTTTATTACATCGATCAGGTCCTGATCGGTCAGCAACGGCGAAAATTCCAGAACAGGCGCTGCTACGATGGAGTCTACATCTCTCGCAAGCCGCAGCACCAGTTCCCTCGGCGCGTTGTCGAGCGATTTGATATTCTCCGAAACCAGGGCGCGTACGGCAGGTAACTGGTCCCGGGCAAGCACTTCCAGCACCTGATGAGCCATTAGTGTAACGCGCCGGTTCTGTTCCGACGAAAGCGTGGGAAATAGCCGACAGATTTTCAAACCGATATCGGATCGGATTTCCGGCAGGTTATCCTTCGCCAGAAGCAGATCGGCCTGCAACGGCGTACCATCGTTTCTGGCGACAGCCTGCCTGACTTTCGGCGCCGGGTCTGTAGCAAAGAAATACAGCAATTCCGGTGGCAGCATACGCAATGCAGCAAGCTTCGCCCGTTCAATTACATCGCCTTCCGATGCGATCCGTTTGGCGTCTTCATAAGAGGGAGTCTGTTCCCTGTCTGCCGCCTTCTGGGATTCCTCGCTTCGCCTGCCGAATACCCATTTCAGCATAAGCCCGCACCCTGTATCGGCCTGTTCGTCATTTACTGTCCATGATCCATACACCGTCCCAGTCAGCCGGCGGCATATCGTTCTTCAGTGTCGTAATTCGTTTCAGAAAAATAGCAGACGGTCCATCGTCCGGAAACGCTTCGAGACAGGTTCCGAATGCCGCTGCGGCAGTATCGAAATCACGGCGGCGATAAGCGGTCAGCCCTTTTTCAAAATCTTTTGCAAGCTGGTGCACGGCAGCATCCGTCTCCTGCATACCCAATGGCTGATAGATTCGTACAGGCTCCATCTTGCCCTTGACCCGAAGAGAGTCGATTTCCCGGAACACAATCTTGTTCATCGCATCGTCTCGGGTTGCCTTGTCGACGAGGCACGGAACGCGGTAGGACTCGCTGCCGCTTTCCAGGCGCGCAGCCAGATTCACCGTATCGCCCAACACTGTGTAATTATGGTGGTGGCTGGACCCGACTGTACCGACAACAGCCGGACCGGTCGCAATGCCTATCCTGATCCTGATGTCCGGAAGATCGCGACGAATGCCCAGCACATCGCCGATTTCGTGCTTGAAGCCCTGCAGCAGGGCAAGCTGTTCCAGCGCTGTTTCGCAGGCAGCCGTCGCTTTGGTTTCCGGCGCAACGAACGGCGGCCCCCAATAGGCCATGATTGCATCGCCGATAAACTTGTCGATAACGCCTTCATGATTACGGATCGGTTTCGACATTGTCGTGAAATAGGCGTTGAGCATGTTGAGAACGTTTTCCGGTGTCAGCCTTTCGGACAGTTTCGTGAATCCCGCCATGTCGGAAAAGAAGATCGTCATGTCCCGTCGGTCGCCGCCCGGCTTGGTCATCAGCGGGTTGCCGATCATGTTCTCGACGACGCGGCTATCGACATACTTGCCGAATGTCTGGGTAATTCTCTCTTTCGCGCGAAGGCCTTCAACCATGTCGTTGAAGCCCTCCGACAGCCAGGCGATTTCATCCTTCGTCGTCGGCTCGACCGTTATATCCAGATCGCCATCCCGAACTTCATGCATGCCGTGGACCAGCCTTTTGACCGGGTTTACAACACCGCGCGTAATGACAATGGAAACCAGAATACCCAGCAGCACCGCCAGCACCGTCAACGTCATGATAATCCGGTCAAGCCAGAGATCGTATTCGACGACCTGATCGACGGCGGTTTCGATATAGTTCATTATGAAGTTACGCAGATGTTCCAGTTGAACGGCAAGCTCGCTGGCTTCTTCCACAACCATGGCATCCGCATTCAGCGCCACTTCTCTGTTGCCCGCCCGCAATGCGTCGACGAACCGTTCGATTTCCTGATAATAGTCCTGATGTTCAATCTGGATCGTATCGATTGCCGCATCGATCCGCGTGGCGGCGACCAGCGAATCCCGACTGTACCAATCGAGCGGTCTTGAATGGACGATGGTCTGGATACTGGTCAGGCGTTCTTCCAGATCTTTCCGGAAATCAAGAAAGTCGACAGCCAGTTCGTCGATTTCCTGTTCGGTCCCCTGATCGACCGACTGGTCGGCACGCACGGTTTCCATGAGAACTTCAGTACTCAGGACCGACGACTCAATGCGGGAAACATAGTTCAACGTCGGCAGAAAGACCTCGTTCTGAACTTCAAGCTCGTGCCGGACGCGGTCGAAAAGAATAATCGACGCGGTAGACAGCGCCACCATCAGGCAGACAAGCACGATCGCTATGCCGAATATCTTGGCGCCGATCGGTAGACCCCTGGTTTTCATTCTCGTGCCCTGAACGTGGTTGCCGGATCGTTTGAAACCTACGCTAGCACACCTGATGAAATTAAATAGGGGCCGATGTCACTGCATGGGGGCTCCGCCTTCGGCCTCTCTTTTCGCCATAAAGGCATGCAGAGCCTCGCGTCGGTCGTCTTCAAGAGCCGGCGGTTTGAAATTCGCCAGTATCTTCTTGTAAAGGATATGCGCCCGCTCCGTCGCCGTCCTGGCGCCATCGTCCTGCCATGTCTCGAAATTCCGCCAGTCGGAAAGGATCGGGTCGTAAAACGCATCCTCGTATCGCGACAGAGTCTGCTTGGCGGCGAAATAGTGACCGCCGGGGCCGACTTCGCGGATCGCATCGAGCCCCAGCGTATCTTCATTGATGACCGGCTTCTGCATCAGTTCGGACGCCATCTGAAGCATTTCCGCATCAATGATGAATTTCTCGAAGGAAGCGCAGAGCCCGCCTTCTAGCCAGCCCAATCCGTGCATCATCAGGTTCACATGGCCCAGCATGCAGGCCCAGATCGACATCTGCGCTTCATAGGTCGCCTGGGCATCCGGCGCATTCGATGCGTTGACGTTCGACGCCCGGAACGGGATACCGTAACGGCGGGCAAGCTGACCTGAAATCATGGTCGCCTGCACCGCTTCCGGCGTGCCGAAAGCCGGCGACCCGCTTTTCATGTCCACATTCGACGTGAAGCCGCCATAGATCACCGGCGCGCCGGGCCGCACCACCTGGGTGAAGGCAATACCGGCAAGCGCTTCCGCGTTCTGCTGCACGAGCGCCCCGGGAATGGTGACCGGCGCCATCGCGCCGGACAGCGTGAACGGCGTGATGCAGATCGCCTGATTTCGTTTCGACAGTTCAATGATGCCCCAAAGCATCGGAGTATCGTATTGCAGCGGCGAATTGGCGTTGATGACGCTCCACAGGCTGGTTTCGCGTTCCAGCGTCGCGTCATCGATGCCGCGCGACAGCTTGGCTACTTCCAGCATGTCCAGAACACGGTCACGCCCCAGCGAATACGCATACAGAACCTTGTCTGTCAGTTCGACGGCGGCGACGCCGGCTTCGATATGACGCATCGGCGTCGGGATATCGACCGGCTCGACCGGGTACCCTCCCGGCAGATGGCAGATATTGAAGTACTGGACCAGACGCATCAGGTCCTTGTAGCCCTGAAAATCGCCCCGGCGGCGCCCGAACTCCATATCGGAATAGTTCGGCGCGCTGGCGACGCTGCAGATCGCGAACCGGTTGCCGCCCAGCGTCACATTGTGGGCCGGATTCCGGGCATGCAGCGTGAATTCGCGCGGCACAGTCGACAGCATCTGATCGATGAAGCCGCGGTCGAACCGGACCCGGCTGCTGTTGGGATCGACGTCGGCCCCGGCTTTAGCCAGCATCTCGCGCGCTTCCGGCAACAGGAAGTTCAGGCCGATTTCTTCCAGCACCGTCAGCGAAGCCTCGTGCATCGCTTCCACTTCGTCCTGTGAAATCAGCGGAATCGGGCCGAAGGGTACCGAAAGCGCGCGGAAGGGCTTCTGGTGAACGACGGATGCGGTTGCAGCTTCGGTGCGGGCTGTCCCTGTGCGGCGAGCTCTTCTGGCCATTGATATCCTCCAACCGGCGCACCGGATCGGGTTTCGAACTGATCGCCGGCAAGGCCGGCGCGGAATTATCTAGTCACAGGCTGAATCGGTGAACAATCCGCTAATTAGACAATGGAAAATTTTTCCGTGCCGATCTGCTACCCTTCAAATGCTGCTTGCAATGACTGCTTCGATGCTTCGTGCACACCGCGTTCGGTGATGATTCCGGTGACGAGACGCGCCGGCGTCACGTCGAATGCGACGTTGCCGATTGCGGTGCCGACCGGCGGCACCCTGACAGACTCAATCCGTCCATCCGATGTCAGACCCGTCACGATGCTCAGTTCTTCGTCACCGCGTTGTTCGATGGGAATATCGGCGACGCCATCGTCTATCGTCCAGTCGATGGTGGTCGACGGCAAGGCCGCATAAAACGGTACAGCGTTATCATGCGCCGCCAGCGCCTTCAGATAGGTGCCGATCTTGTTGCAGACATCGCCCGAAGCCGTGGTGCGGTCCGACCCGACAATGCACAGATCGACCCGCCCCATCTGCATAAGATGGCCGCCCGTATTGTCTGCGATCAGCGTATGCGGCACACCGGCGCGGGCCAGTTCCCAGCAGGTCAGCGCCGCCCCCTGGTTGCGCGGGCGCGTTTCGTCGACCCAGACATGCACCGGTATTCCGGCGGCATGGGCGGTGTAAACCGGGGCTGTCGCCGTGCCGATGCCGCAGGTCGCCAGCGCCCCGGCATTGCAATGGGTCAGCACATTAACCGGTCTGTCCGGATTGTCCCGGTGTTTCGCCGCAATCAGAGCAACGCCATGCCGGCCGATCGCCGCACACAAATCGCTGTCCTGTTCAGCTATTTCAGCCGCTTTCGCATAGGCGGCTTCTGTTCGCTCCGCAGGCTGTCGGTCCTTCAGGCAGGTCTGCATCTGATCGAGCGCCCAGCGAAGATTGACGGCGGTGGGTCTGGCCTCGAAAAGCGTCTCGTAGGCGCGCCCGATCGCCGCATCGGACGGATCGTCCCGCATGGCAAGCGCCATGCCATAGGCGGCGGTTGCCCCGATCAGCGGCGCACCGCGAACCCACATGTCGCGAATGGCGGTTACCGCTTCACCCGTATTCGTTACCGGCTTGTAGTCGACCCTGTGCGGCAGCAGTGTCTGGTCCAGAACCCGCACCGACCATCCATCAGGTTCAAGAACGATTGTCTCGTAGTCACGGTCCATGCCGGTCACCTTTCGCGGCCGGCTGCGCACCGTAGGTCCGAAACGCCTGGATGGCCTTCGTCATCTGCTTCTTGCCGAGCAGCACCGGCGCGCCGGCGCTCAATGCCGCCAGATACTGGGCTGCAAGCGTTTCGACTTCCACCGCCAGCGCCAGGGCTTTTTCGATATCCGCCGCAAAACAGATCATGCCGTGATTGGCCAGCAGACAGGCCGTTCGGCCTTCCAGCGCGGCCAGCATGTTGTCGGAAAGCTTTTGCGTGCCGAATGTCGCATAGGACGCGCATCGGATATCCGGTCCGCCGGCCAGAGCGACCATATAGTGAAACGGCGGGATATCCTGATTCAGACAGGCAAGCGCCGTGCAGTTGATGGAATGCGTATGCACGATCGCACCGGCATCTTCGCGGGTTCGGTAGATATCGTGGTGCATGCGCCATTCGCTGGAAGGCTGCCAGGTTCCCTCCGCTTCTCCGTGTTCGTCCATCAGTACGATTTTGGCGGGGGTCAGATCGTCATAGGCAACGCCGGATGGCGAGATCAGCATCCCCGAACCGAACCGGACCGAGACGTTGCCGGCCTTTCCCTGATTGATGCCAAGATCGTTCATCCGCCGGCAGGCATCCGCCACCGATTTTGCGGCTGCGGTTCTCGAACGGGTATCCTTCGCTGTCTCGCTCATGCAAACTGCCTCTTGCCGCTTGATGTTCCAAGCCTCTATATCATCCGGCGAAACCGTCGCACAGGGAATTGCCAGGTGGCCAGCGATAACGAGACATCGTCAAGAACGCGCGCCGCGCCTTCGTTTATCTATGGCGATCTTCTGTTTGCCCGGCTTCAGGACGTATCCGACAATCTGGTCCGGAAAACAGACGCCCTGCTGCGCGCGACGGTGGGAATCAGCGTCAACGAATGGCGCATACTGGCGGCGATTGCCGCCACGCCGCATGCCACAGCGCGTATCGTGGTTTCCGAGACTGGCCTCGATAAAAGCTGGGTCAGCCGGTTGATCCGGTCCTTGCAGGATCGCGGTCTGCTGGAAACGGCGAAGGATTCCAGCGACGGCCGGCGCAAGCGCCTGGATTTGACCGATCAGGGAAGAACCGCACTGGAAAAGGCGATTACAGCCGTTCGAAACCTTCAGAGCCAGTTGCTTAATGGTTTCTCGGCAACCGAGCACGAAGCGCTGCCGCGCCTGTTGAGCCGGTTGCAGCGGGAAATGGACACCCCGTCCAACAACTGAATTTTCGGCCAAATTGTTCATAAATCGGACTTTTGATTCGGCCGATATTGTGATTCTCTTCTACTTAAGCACAATTTGTTGTGGCGAGAATCGTTTGTTCTCGTTATTTTCTTTTACTTGCATTTTAACTTGGGGAATTTGCACTTTTACTTAAAATCCCACGAAAATCGGGCGTTTTGGTTTGACCGCCCACTAAATCCCATGATATCCCATAAATACCCAAAATGGGCTGAAATCAGGCGAAGTGCGTCTGAAGGCAGTCGGGTCATGAGATTTCGGGGAAGGTCGAACACGCGATGGCGCTGTTTACTGGGACATATGAGAACAAGGTCGACAAGAAGGGGCGTGTTTCCCTTCCGGCCCCGTTCCGGGATCGCCTGAGCGGCGGACCCGAACGGGTGTTCTATATATTCCCGTCACCGACCGGTGGCGGCCTCGAGGCCGGCGATGAATCCTACATGGAGCGGATCGCCGAAGCGATTGAAGACCAGGCTGAAGTATTTTCCGTCGAGGAAGACGCCCTGGGGCAGATCATCGCGGACGCCCTGCCCGTTCAATACGACTCCACGGGCCGGTTCGTACTGCCGAGACGGTTCCTGGATCATGCCGGCATAGACGAAACCGCGCTGTTCGTCGGCAAGGCGAAGCGTTTCCAGATATGGAATCCCGATTCCTATGCATCCCACGCGTCGACAGCGCGCGAACGGGCCAAGGGTTTGACTCTCTCCCTTCGACGCCGGTCGGAGGTGTAGCCATGGCCGCCAACAGCGCCTTGTCACATAACCCCGTGATGTTGGCCGAGATGCTTGGCGCGCTCGCCCCCCGAAACGGCGCACGATATCTGGACGCCACATTCGGCGCCGGCGGCTATACCCGCGCCATTCTCGACGCCGCAGATTGTTCGGTGGTCGCCATCGACCGCGATCCGGACGCTATCGCCCGCGCCGGCGACCTTTCCGCCTATGGCGACCGATTCACGATTGTCTGCGGTTGTTTCGGCGACATGGAGCAATTGCTGGCGCAGGTCGGCATTACCCGGCTGGACGGAATCGTCATGGACCTCGGCCTCTCGTCGCCACAGATCGACAATGCCGACAGAGGTTTTTCGTTCCGGTCCGACGGGCCGCTGGATATGCGCATGAGCATGACGGGTCCGAGCGCCGCCGATGTCGTGAATACCTGGCCGGAAGCCGATCTGGCCCGGATCATCAAGGAATACGGCGAAGAACGGTATGCGCGGCGCGTTGCAAAAGCCATCGTTACGGCGCGAACGGATGAACCGATCGAAACGACATCGGCTCTGGCCGCTATCGTCCGTTCCGCCGTTCCGCGTTCGAAAGACGGTATCGACCCGGCGACCCGCACATTCCAGGCGCTGCGCATAGAAGTGAACGACGAGCTGGGCGAGATCGACCGCGCCCTTGAAGCCGCCGAACGGCTGCTGTCGCCGGATGGCCGGCTGGTCGTGGTGGCGTTTCACAGTCTCGAAGATCGCCGGGTAAAGGCGTTCCTTGCAAAACGAAGCGGTCGCGGTGGCGGCGGATCCCGCCATCTGCCGCAGATAGAACCGGCGCCGCCGACCTTCACCCTGCTGCCCGGCGGCCTGAAGAAACCCACGGATACGGAAATCAGACAAAACGCCCGGTCACGGTCGGCACGCCTGCGCGCCGCCATCCGAAACGAAAACGCTATCGGTCAAACAACAAACACAAGAAGCGGAGGTGCGCCATGAGAGCGCTCGCTGTTCTGGTTTGGATTGGGCTTTGTGCGGTAACGGGCATTGCCCTTTTCCATGTTGCGTTTCGGGTCGAGCGACTCGAAACCAAGCTGTCGAGCCTCAACACCAGCATCCTTTCAGAAAAGGAAGCGCTGGAGGTTCTTGAGGCTGAATGGGCGTATCTGAACCGGCCTGACCGGATCAGCCGGCTATCCGAAAAGTATCTGCCGGATCTGGTGGAAGCGGATGCGACCCAGATCGTTCCGATTTCGGAAATACCCGAACATGCGCCCTTCCCCGTTCCCGGACCGTCCGCTTCGCCGGAAATCCAGGCGCTGCTGGCCGCCACGAGAGAACAGGAAGACGGACAATGAGGACCTTGACCACATCATCCGAAACCCGGCAGTCAACGCCAGCCCCGCAATCGCCGCCCTGCAGTGACAGTGTCGTCCGGCAGGCCATCGAAACCGGCCGCACCAGAATCCTGATTACCGCGGCGGTGATGACGCTCGCTTTCGGCGTTATCGGCGCGCGCCTTGTCGACCTGACGGTCTTCAGCGAACCGGCCGAACCGCGGGTCGCCAAAGCCGCCAGCGAGGAAACCGTCGGCCGCCGCGCCGACATCGTCGACCGCAACGGCACGCTGCTGGCGACTAGTCTGCAGACAGTTTCACTGTTTGCCGACCCGAAGCGGGTGATGGATCCGCGCGCCGCCGCCTACAAGCTTTCCGCCATTCTGCCGGATTCATCTGCCGAATGGCTTGAATCCCGCATGCGAAAGCCAGGACGTTTCGTCTACCTGCACCGGTCGCTTACGCCTCGTCAGCAATGGGAAATCAACCGTCTGGGCATTCCGGGCATCGATTTTTCCTCGAATGAAACACGGCTTTACCCGCACGGTCCGCTGGCGGGACACGTTCTCGGATTCGCCGATGTCGACGGTAATGGCATCGCCGGCATCGAACGTCGTTTCGACAAAACCCTCAGCGCGGACGGGAACAGCGTACAACTGTCGCTGGATATGCGGGTTCAGCATGTTCTGCGCGATGAACTGGCCACGGCAATTGCGGAATACGATGCGATAGGCGGCGCGGGTATCGTGTTGGATGCGAAAACCGGCGAATTGCTCGGCCTGTCGTCCCTGCCGGACTTCGACCCCAATCATCCGGGCGTTGCATCGCCGGATGCGCGTTTCAACCGGGCGACGCTGGGTGTTTATGAACTCGGCTCGACCTTCAAGATATTCAATACCGCCATGGCGATCGATTCCGGCCTGGTCACCATGGGCGATTTTTACGATGCGTCGAAGCCGCTGAAAGTGGCGCGTTACACCATCCGCGATTATCACGCCAAGAACCGCTCGCTCTCGGTGCCGGAAATCTTTATTTATTCTTCGAATATCGGATCGGCCAAGATGGCCATCGATGTCGGCGGCGAAGCGCAGAAGCATTTCTTCCAGCGCATGGGCTTCCTCGACACGCTTGATGTCGAACTGCCTGAAGCCGGTCACCCGCAGAGCCCGAGTATCTGGCGGCCGATCAACACGATGACAATTGCTTTCGGTCACGGCCTTTCGGTCAGCCCGTTGCACCTGGCCAGCGGCGTCGCCGCGATGGTCAATGGCGGTGTCTTGATGTCGCCGACCCTTTTGAAAACGGAAACGCCGCGGAACGGCAAACGCATCGTCTCCGCCGCAACCAGCGATGCCATTCGTCGCCTGATGCGCCTTAACGCCCTCGAAGGATCCGGCGGCAAGGCCCGGGTCGCCGGATATCTTGTCGGCGGCAAGACAGGCACCGCCGAAAAGGTCGGCGTGCAGGGCACGTATAAACGCAAGGCGCTGATTTCCTCTTTCGTCGCGGCCTTCCCGATGAACGATCCGAAATATGTCGTCTATATCGTCCTCGATGAGCCGCAGGGTAATGAGAAGACCCACGGCTACGCCACCGGCGGCTGGGTTGCCGCGCCGACAGTCGGTGCCGTGATCCGCCGGATCGCGCCTGTTCTCGGCGTTGAGCCTGTCGACGGCGAAACCCCTGAAATTCGTCAACAACTCGCCATCGAAATGCCACAAGCCCGCAAGAGGCTGGCGTCCTTCTAGGTCGGAGATATGCGGAGATTTCCAGACATGACCAACGAGTTGACGCTGCCAAGGATGACGCTGGCCGGCCTGTCGGCGGATAGCCGGAAAATTCAGCCGGGCTATCTGTTTGCCGCTATCCCCGGCACGGCCATGGACGGCCGCGATTTCATCGCCGACGCCATCGCCCGGGGCGCGACCGCCATCCTTGCACCGCCGGATATAACAGCAGAAACCGTCGGACCCGACGTCACACTGGTGACGGATGCCAATCCACGCCGGCGGCTGGCCCGCATGGCGGCTGAATTCTACGCACCGCAGCCGGAACACACGGTTGCCGTCACCGGCACCAACGGCAAGACATCGGTCGCGAATTTCACCCGCCAGCTTTGGGAAATGCTGGGGCGCAAGGGAGCCTATATCGGCACATTGGGTATTCGGGCGGACGGTTTCGATCACGATGGTGGCCTGACGACGCCGGACCCAGTCGATCTGCACGAACTGCTGCGCAGGATGAAACTGGACGGCATCGACCATGTCGCCATGGAAGCGTCCAGCCACGGTCTCGACATGCACCGTCTGGACGGCCTGACGGTCAGGGCGGCCGCCTTTACGAACCTGACGCGCGATCATCTGGACTATCACGGTTCGATGGAAGCCTACCGGGCGGCGAAACTGCGCCTGTTCGAGGAACTGCTGGTGCGCGACGGTACCGCCGTCATTAATACCGGTACACAGGAATACGACACAATCGCCAACATCGCGGCTGAACGCGGGCAGAAAGTGTTGAGCTACGGTCTTCAGAACGGTCAGTTGCGTACCATCAAGAGGCAGGTGACGACCGACGGCTTTGACCTTGAAATCGATGTTCTGGGATCCCGCTTTGCTTTCAGTTTCCCGTTACCGGGCCTGTTTCAGATCGAAAACGCGCTGGCCGCCCTTGGCCTCGTCATCGCGACCGGTGCCGATCCGAAGGAGGCTGCGCCATTGCTGGCGTCGCTGACCGGGGTTCCGGGCCGTCTGCAACCGGCCGCCAGCCTGGAAAACGGCGCGACCGTCTATGTCGACTACGCCCACACGCCGGATGCGCTTTCGACGGTGCTTGCCGCGCTCAGACCGCATGCCGCCGGCAGGCTGCATGTCGTGTTCGGCTGTGGTGGCGACCGCGACAAGGGCAAACGTCCGATGATGGGGCGGATCGCGGCCGACCTCGCCGACACCGTTATCGTTACCGACGATAATCCGCGCAGTGAAAATCCGGCGGAGATCCGGCGCGAAATTCTGAAGGACTGTCCGGGCGCCGCCGATATCGGCGACCGGGGCGAAGCAATCTTTCGGGCCATGAAATCGCTGAAAACCGGCGATGTCCTGTGTGTTGCCGGCAAGGGCCATGAACAGGGGCAGACGGTCAAGGACAGGGTTATTCCGTTTGACGATGCAACCTGTGTCCGGCTTTGCGCCGACCGCCTGTCGGGAGCGCAGGCGACATGACCCACTTATGGACAGAGACGGATTCTGCAGAAGCGACCAGGGGCCGGGCGACGGGCCCCTTTCACGCTTCCGGGGTTTCCATCGATACCCGCAATTTGAAACCCGGCGACCTGTTTGTCGCCCTTCGCGGCAACAGGAATGACGGCCACGACCATCTGATAGCCGCCCGGGATGCCGGCGCCGCCGCCGCGATGGTGGATACCATTCCGAAAGACGCGCCGTCGGATCTGCCTTGCCTGGTCGTCGACGACACATTGGCGGCCCTGAACGATCTGGCGAAGGCGGCCCGCAGCCGACTTGCCGGCAAGGTCATCGGTGTGACCGGCAGCGTCGGCAAGACCGGCGCGAAAGACGGTCTCGCCCATGTGCTTGCCCCATTCGGGTCGGTCCACAAAAACATCGGCAACCTGAACAATCAGTTCGGTTGCCCGCTGACATTGGCGCGCATGCCCGCCGATACGGATTTCGCCATCATCGAAATGGGCATGAACCATGCCGGCGAAATTTCTCCTTTAAGCAAGTTGGCGAGGCCGAATGTCGTATTGATCACCAATGTCGACGCCGTACATCTCGAATTTTTCGATTCCGTCGAAGGTATTGCCGACGCCAAGGCGGAAATATTCGACGGTGTTGCCGGGGACGGCGTGGCGGTACTCAATCGGGACAACCCGTATTACCGGCGACTGGCCGACAAGGCGACAGCCGCCGGTATCGGGCATATCTCGACCTTCGGTGAAGATGCCGAGGCGACGTTCCGGCTAAAGTCCTACACGTCCGACGGGTCGACCAGCGAGATTTCGGCCAATTGTGCCGGTAAATCCGTCAGCTATCGGCTGGGTGCGGCCGGCCGTCATCTCGCCCTGAACAGTCTCGGCATTCTGGCCGTGATCTCGGCGCTCGGCATCGATGTCGAGCAAGCTGCAAAACAGTTTGAGACCCTGACCGCCAATCCGGGGCGTGGCGGACGGTATACGATCAAGACGCGCGGCGGCTCGGTCGTTCTGATTGATGAAAGCTACAATGCCAGCCCGGCATCGACGGCAGCGGCGCTGCAGGTTCTCGGTGATATCGCCATCGAAAAAGGCGGCAGGCGCATCGCCGTTCTGGGCGATATGCGGGAACTGGGCGAAAACGCCGCTGAATTCCACACCGATCTCGCCAAAACCGTGAACGCGGCCAAAATCGATCTCGTTTTCACCGCCGGCCCGTTGATGATGGGCCTGTTCGAAGCCCTGCCGAAAGCGCGGCGCGGCGGTCATGCCGCAACCAGCGGCGAAATTCTGCCGCTTGTCACCGCATCGGTCCGCGCTGGCGATGTCGTCACTGTTAAAGGGTCCCTCGGGTCGCGCATGAAACCGGTCGTCGACGCCTTGCGCGCCCTGGACCGGTCAGGCCTCGATGACGACGACGAGCAGGCTTCCCCGTCAGTGAATGGGGGATGCGCCTGATGCTTTCCTATTTCCTGCTTCCCTTCGCCGAAGACTTCCAGTTGTTCAATCTGTTCCGCTACCTGACTTTCCGGACCGGCGGTGCGATTATCACGGCCCTGTTTGTGAGCTTCGTTCTCGGCCCGACTGTCATCAACTGGCTGAAGCGGCAGCAGCGCGGCGCATCCAACATCAGGGAAGACGTCCCGGAACAGCATCTGGCGAAAGCCGGCACGCCGACGATGGGCGGGTTTCTGATTCTGGTTGCGCTGTCGATCAGCACCCTGCTCTGGACCGACCTTCGCAATCCCTATGTCTGGATCGTTTTGCTGGTGACGATCGGATTCGGCATGATCGGCTTCGCCGATGACTATCTGAAACTGACCAAGCGAAACTCGAAAGGTCTGCCGGGCCGCCTCAAGCTTCTGCTGCAATTGCTGATCGGCGGATTGGCCGCTTTCTGGTTCGTTATGGAAACGCCAGGCGAAATGGGGATGGGATTCGCCCTGCCCTTCGTCAAGGACTTCCTGATCAATCTGTCGTGGTTCTTCGTTCCGGTTGCGGTCTTCGTCATGGTCGGCGCATCCAACGCCGTCAACCTGACAGACGGTCTGGATGGGCTCGCCATCGTTCCGGTGATGATCGCCGGCGGCTGCTTCGGCCTGATTTCCTACCTTGCCGGTAACGCCATCTATTCGGAATACCTGCAGA
Organism: Alphaproteobacteria bacterium; assembly: GCA_040222995.1. Classification (GTDB taxonomy): domain Bacteria; phylum Pseudomonadota; class Alphaproteobacteria; order UBA8366; family Aestuariispiraceae; genus JAVKBW01. The sequence continues at coordinate 310,737 of JAVKBW010000039.1, forward strand.
TCAACTACATCGCGGGCGCCGGCGAACTGGCGGTACTGTGCGGCGCAATCGTCGGCTCCGCTCTCGGCTTCCTGTGGTTCAACGCTCCGCCCGCCATGGTGTTCATGGGCGATACCGGGTCGCTGTCGATGGGCGGTGCGCTGGGCGCGATCAGCGTCGTCACCAAGCACGAAGTCGTGCTGGCCATCATCGGCGGGCTGTTCGTGCTGGAAACCGTTTCGGTAATCGTGCAGGTCACCAGTTTCAAACTGACCGGCAAGCGCGTTTTCGCCATGGCCCCGTTGCACCATCACTTCGAAAAGAAGGGATGGGCGGAATCGACAATCGTTATCCGTTTCTGGATCATCGCCTCCATCCTGGCGCTGATCGGCCTGTCCACCCTGAAACTGAGATAGGTGATGACGATCGTGATCAACGACTATTCAGGCCAGGATGTAGCGGTTGTCGGATTGGGAAAATCCGGCTGTTCCGCCGCGGCTGCGCTGGCCGCCGGCGGTGCCGATGTCTGGGCCTGGGACGATTTGGAGTCGGGACGTCTGGATGCGGAATCGAAGAATATTCCGGTTCGCGACGCGTTTTCCGACGCCGGCGCGAATCCGGCCGCGCTTGTCCTCAGCCCCGGTGTTCCCTTCCGGTTTCCGGAACCGCATCGCAGCGTTACTGAAGCGCAGAAAAAGAACATTCCGGTTCTCGGCGATGTCGAGCTGCTGTACCGGGCGCAACCGGATGCCCGCTACATTGGCATTACCGGCACCAACGGAAAATCCACGACGACCGCGCTGATCGGCCATATCCTGCAGACGGCGGGGCGCACAGCGGAAGTTGGCGGTAATCTCGGCACGCCGCCGCTCGATCTTGCACCGCTTGATGAAACCGGCACCTACGTGCTGGAACTTTCGTCCTATCAGCTCGATCTTGTCAGCACGACCCGCTTCGACATCACCGTGCTGCTGAATATCTCGCCTGACCATCTGGACCGCCACGGCGGCATCGACGGGTATGTCGCGGCGAAGGCACGCATCTTCGACCGTCAGGGCGCGGGCCAGACGGCCGTCATCGGCATCGACGACGCGAGAGCGGCCGCCCTTGCTGACGCCATCGAGCCTTCGGTTTCCGTCATTCGCATTGCGACAACGAAAGATGCCGATGTCTGCGTTCGTGACGGCAATCTGGTCGATTGCATGGCCGGACAGGATGCTGAGGTTCTTCGCCTTGCCGATGCCGGCGCCCTGCCCGGTCTGCACAACGCACAGAACATGGCGGCGGCCTATGCCGTTTGCCGGACCGCCGGCCTGGCCCCGGATGAAATCGTCTCCGCCATCAAAACCTTTCCGGGCCTGCCGCATCGGCTGCAGACCGTGGGCAGCGTCGCGGGCATACGGTTCGTCAACGACAGCAAGGCGACCAACGCGGAAGCCGCCGGCAAGGCGCTGTCATCCTTCCCGTCGATTTACTGGGTTGCGGGTGGACGGGAAAAGCAGGGCGGCTATGACGATGTCATCGCCCTTTTCGACCATGTCCGCGCCGCTTTCCTGATCGGCGAAGCGTCGGAGAACATGATGCGGGTTTTTGAAAGCCGCATCCCCTGCCATTCCTGCGGCACGCTTGATGTTGCCGTACGCAAGGCTTTCACCCTGGCGAAGGGGGAATTGGCGCAAGGGAACGAACAACCGGTTGTCCTGTTGTCGCCGGCCTGTGCGTCCTTTGACCAGTTCCCCAACTTCGAAGTACGGGGCGAAGCGTTCGTAAAAACCGTTGCCGCTATCGCGCAACAGGAGGGGGCCGCATGATATCGATCCCCAGAAACGATACATCCGTATTCGGCCGCTGGTGGTGGACTGTCGACCGCTGGCTGCTGGCCGTGCTGTTGCTGCTGGCAGCGGTCGGCCTGGTGCTGACGGCAACGGCGAGTCCGCCGGTCGCCGAGCGGATCGGCGCGGATTCGATGTATTTCCTGCACAAGCAGGTTGTCATCCTGTTGCCGGCCGTCGCCATTCTCATCACCGTATCGATGATGGATCTGCGTCAGGTGCGCAGACTGGCGGCGATCATGTTCGTCTGTTCCGCCGTTTTCATGGTCGCCACGCTCGTCGTCGGCACGGAAATCAAGGGCGCGACACGCTGGGTCTCGCTTGCCGGGTTCTCGCTGCAGCCGTCGGAATTCGCGAAGCCGGCCTTCGCCGTGCTCGCCGGATGGTTTCTCGCCGCACGGCGCACCGGTGAAGCGGTTCCGGGATATGCCATTACCATCGTCATGTACTTCACCCTGATCTGTCTGCTGCTTCTACAGCCCGATTTCGGGCAGGCGCTGCTTCTGACGGCGGTCGCAGCGGTTCAACTGTTCCTGAACGGGTTGCCGATGGCGCTGGTGATCGCGCTGGTTCTGTTCGGTGTTCTCGCCCTCGTGGCCGCCTATTACGGTTTCGACCATGTGGCGAGCCGTATCGACCGGTTCCTCGATCCGAAATCCGGCGACAGCTATCAGGTCGACCGCGCCATGGACGCGTTTCAGTCCGGCGGTCTGTTCGGCCGCGGCCCCGGCGAAGGGATCGTCAAGAACAACCTGCCGGACAGCCACGCCGACTTTATCTTTGCGGTCGCGGGCGAGGAATTCGGTCTGTTCGTCTGCCTGCTGATCGTCGGGCTGTTCGTCTTTGTGATTCTCCGCAGTTTTATTCGCGTGTTCCAGGAAAACGACCTTTTCGTTCTGCTGGCCGGCGCCGGGCTGATCGTGCAGTTCGGCCTGCAGGCGATTATCAACATGGCGTCGACCCTGAGCATCATTCCGACCAAGGGCATGACCCTTCCTTTCATTTCCTATGGCGGCTCCAGCCTGATCGCTCTTGCCCTGGCAATGGGCATGTTGCTGGCTTTGACCCGCCGACGTCCGGGGATTGCATCATGGCGAAGCTGATCGCACTCGCCACGGGCGGCACCGGCGGGCACGTCTTCCCTGCGGAAGCGCTGGCGGCGGAACTGATGCGCCGGGGATACCGGCTCGCCCTGGTCACCGACCGGCGCGGCGACGCGTTCGGCGGCACGCTCGACAAAATCGACCGGCACACGATCAGCGCGGCCGCCGTCAGCGGCCGCGGTATCGGCGGCAGGATCGACGCGGCGATCAAGCTGTTTCTCGGTTTCCTGCAGGCGCGCAAACTGTTGAACCGGCTGCAGCCGAGAGCCATCGTCGGCTTCGGCGGCTACCCGTCGGTTCCAACCATGCTGGCCGCCGGACGGATGCGGGGCATCATCTCCGTGATTCACGAACAGAACGCGGTGCTTGGCCGCGCGAACCGTCTGCTTGCGCCACGCATGGACAGAATCGCCACGTCTTTTGAAACGGTTGCGGAATTGCGCGATCAGGACAGGGCGAAAACGGTCTGGACCGGCAATCCGGTGCGGACGGAAATAGCGGCGCTTGCCGGGAAACCGTATCCGGCGCCATCGGAAGACGGTCCGTTTTCGCTGCTGATCGTCGGCGGCAGCCAGGGCGCACGGGTGTTCGGCGAGGTCGTGCCGAAAGCCATCGCCCTTCTGCCGCAATCGCTTCGCGAAAAACTGACGATTGTTCAACAGGCGCGCGCCGAACAGGTGGAAAGCGTGCAGGAAACCTATGCACGCGCCGGTTTCAACGCCGAAGTCGCCGCCTTTTTCAAGGATATTCCGGAACGGCTGGAAAAAGCCCATCTGGTAATTTGCCGGGCCGGCGCTTCAACCATGGCGGAACTGACGACGGTAGGCCGCCCGGCCATTCTGGTTCCCTACCAGCACGCAATCGACGATCACCAGACAGCCAACGCCGCCTGCCTGAGCGATGCAGCCGGTGGCTGGATGATACCGGAACAGGATCTGACGGCGGAAAGCCTGTCGACCCGGCTGACCGAACTACTGTCGCGACCCCGCACGCTTTCCGCGGCGGCCCAGGCATCCGCGCGGATCGGCATGCCCGAAGCAACGACCCGTCTGGCCGATCTTGTTACCGGGCTGGTCGATGGTAACGGTGCGGGCGGCGATCGGGACTCTTCCAGCAGGAGGGCGGCCGCATGATCAGAATGCCGCTTTCCATCGGAACACTGTATTTCGTCGGTATCGGCGGAATCGGCATGTCGGGCATCGCCGAAGTGCTGCACGGCCTCGGCTATACCGTCGCCGGATCGGATATTGGCGAAAACGCCAATGTGAAACGTCTTCGCGATCTGGGGATTCAGGTCACCGTCGGGCATGACAAGAGTAACGTCGCAGACGCCTCTGTTCTGGTTGTCAGTTCTGCTATCAAAAAGGACAACCCGGAACTGATTGCGGCGCGCGAGCAATTGATACCTGTCGTCCGGCGCGCCGAAATGCTGGCGGAGCTGATGCGGCTTAAATGGGCAGTCGCCGTCGGCGGCACCCACGGCAAAACCACAACGACATCCCTGATCGCCGCGCTGATCGATTCCGCCGGCATGGACCCGACCGTCATCAACGGTGGAATCATCAACGCCTATGGAACCAACGCCCGCCTCGGATCGGGTGACTGGATGGTTGTCGAAGCGGATGAATCCGACGGTACCTTCACCCGGCTTCCGGCGACGATTTCCGTCGTAACGAATATCGACCCCGAACATATGGATCACTACGGAACGTTCGATGGCCTGAAGCAGGCCTTTCGCACGTTCGTGCAGAACATTCCGTTCTACGGATTCGCCATTCTGTGCATCGACCATCCGGAAGTGCAGGCCATGATCGGCCAGATCGAAGATCGCCGCCTGATCACCTACGGGTTCAGCCCGCAGGCCGAGGTGCGACCGGAAAATCTTACCCCGTCGCCGGACGGTTTTACCTTCGATGTCGTGATGAATATCCGCGGCGAGGAACCGAGACGTATTGAAGGCATTTCCCTGCCCATGTTCGGTGAACACAATGTCTCCAACGCACTGGCGGCCATTACCGTCGCCGCCGAAATGGGTGTCGACGACGACGGCATCCGGAAAGGTCTGGCGTCTTTTTCCGGCGTAAAGCGGCGGTTCACCAAAACCGGCGAGGTCAACGGCGTCTCCATTATCGATGACTACGGCCATCATCCGGTCGAGATCGCCGCCGTGCTGAAAGCCGCCCGGGCCGCCACCAAACGCGGCGTTATCGCCGTGGTGCAGCCGCACAGGTATACGAGGCTTCGCGATCTTTTCGAAGAATTCTGCGCCTGTTTCAACGATGCCGACACGGTGATGGTCGCACCGGTCTATTCCGCCGGTGAACAGCCAATGGAGGGCGTCGACCGCGACGCCCTGATTCACGGCCTGAAACTTCGCGGCCACAGAAACGCCCTTGGAATCGACGGCGAAGACGATCTTGTGGACGAGGTGATCCGGATTGCCGAACCCGGCGACCTTGTTGTCTGCCTCGGCGCTGGAACGATAACGCAATGGGCCAACAATCTGCCGCATCGCCTGGAAGTGGTGCTGGCGGCATCCGGCCGGACGGGAGGTCGGGGATGATGGCTGCGATGCAAACCCGCCCCGTGATAGACCGTTTGCCGGCGATTCGCGGGCGCTATACGGAAGGAGCTCTGCTGTCCAAGGTCACCTGGTTCCAGGTCGGCGGACCGGCGGATGTCATGTACAAACCGGCGGACCTTGAAGACCTGCAGACCTTCCTTGCCGGAAAACCGAAGGACATCCCCGTGTTCACGCTCGGTGTCGGCTCTAACATCCTGGTCAGGGATGGCGGTTTCCCCGGTGTCGTTATTCGGCTGGGCGCCGCATTCGCGACGATTGAAATCGACGACGACAGGGTTATCGCCGGCGCGGCGGCGCTGGATCTGAATGTTGCGAAAGCCGCGGCGAAAGCCGGCCGGTCCGGCCTTGAATTCTATAGCGGCATCCCCGGCACGATCGGCGGTGCGTTGCGTATGAATGCCGGCGCCTACGGAAGCGAAACCCGGGACGTTCTTATCTCGGCAACATCTGTTGCCCCCAGTGGCGACCTTGTAACCCATACGCCGGAAACGATGGATATGCGCTACCGGCATTGCGGCGTTCCCGCCGACCATATTTTCGTCGGCGCGGTCTTTAGAACGGCGGAAGGCGACCGCGACGCCATCGAAAAACGAATGCAGGAAATCCGCGAAGCGCGGACCGGCAGCCAGCCGATCCGCAGCCGGACCGGCGGCTCCACCTTCAAAAATCCCGAAGGCATGAAAGCCTGGCAGTTGATCGACGCTGTGGGTTGCCGCGGTCTTACCCGGGGTGGCGCGCAGGTTTCGGATCAGCATTGCAATTTCCTGATCAACACGGGCACGGCAACGGCCGCTGACCTGGAAGGTCTGGGCGAAGAAGTTCGCACCCGGGTCAAGGACCGCCTGAATGTTTCCCTGGAATGGGAAATAAAGCGAATTGGAGAGGCATCATGACAAAACGTGTTGCCGTACTGATGGGCGGATGGTCGGCCGAACGGGATGTATCGCTAGTTTCAGGCAAGGCCTGCGCCGACGCCCTGTCGAAAGAAGGCTACGATGTCACCACGATCGACCCGCCGCGCGACCTGCACGCTATCGCGGATGTTCTGTGCCCGCGAAATGGCGGCAAGGCGCCCGATGTCATTTTCAACGCCCTGCACGGTCGTTACGGCGAAGACGGCACGATCCAGGCGCTGCTCGACATCGTCGGCATTCCCTACACGCATTCCGGCGTCCTCGCTTCTGCGATCGCCATGAACAAGCCGATCGCGCTCGGCATGTTCCGCGCCGCCGGTATTCCGGTGCCAAACGGGATCGTGTTGCCACCCGAAGCGCTCGGCAAAGGCGATCCGATGCCACGGCCCTATGTCGTTAAACCGGCCCGGGAGGGTTCCAGCGTCGGCGTCTACATCGTGCAGCAGGGTGACAACGGCCCCGACTATTCAGGCTGGACCTTCGGCGACGCGCTTGTCGAGGAATACATTCCGGGCCGCGAACTGACGGTCGCCGTCCGGGGCGATGAAGCCCTGGGCGTGACCGAACTGCGCCCGCATAGCGGCTTCTACGACTACACGAACAAATATACAGACGGCAAAACGGAACATCTGTGCCCTGCCCCGGTTTCCGACACTGTCGCCAAGCAATGCCGTGACTATGCAATCGAAGCGCACAAGCTGCTCGGCTGTGACGGGATCAGCCGGTCCGATTTCAGATATGACGACACGAAAGGCGGTCAGGATCGCGTCGTCCTTTTGGAAGTCAATACACAACCCGGCATGACGCCGTTGAGCCTTGTTCCGGAACAGGCGGCGAATCTCGGCATGCCCTTCGGCAAGCTCGTCAGTTGGATGGTGGAGAACGCACGATGCCCCGATTGAACCCCTTCGTGAATCCGGCCCGGAAAAAGGAAGTATCGTCATCTTCGTCGAAGAAATCGCCTGCGTCGAAGCGCGCCGCCGCGAAAACCCGCAGACCTGCCCCGTCGAAATGGCGGAAACCTGCAATGCTCGCCGCCGGCGCGGCGGTGCTCGTCGCCGGCATGACCGCCGGGGCGTTTTCGGTATGGAACAGTGGCTGGATGATCCGGCAATCAGCGGCTCTCGACCGGGAAATAGCGCAGATCAGCAAATCGCTCGGACTGGCCGTGCAATCGGTAACGGTATCAGGCCGGCGCGAAACCGACCGCAAGGATCTGATCGATGCGCTGGGTATCGATATTGGCGATCCGATTTTCAACATCGACGTCGCCGCTGCCCGAGACCGAATCGAACGGATTGGATGGGTCAAGACCGCAACGATCAGCCGAAAACTGCCCGGCACGGTACAGATCGACATCGAAGAACGGGAAGCCGTAGCGATCTGGCAGCACGACGGCGTCTTTACGCTCATTGATCCCGACGGCCATAAAATCGGCACAAAGGGCCTGGAAAGATACGGCCATCTGAAAGTGCTGGTCGGCGACGGCGCGCCGGATCAGGCAATTGACCTGATCGGCATTCTGAAAACCGAACCGGAATTGATGACCAAAGTTACGGGGGCCGTCTGGGTCGGCTCGCGACGCTGGAATGTCCGGTTGAACAACGGGATCGATATCCGGTTGCCCGAGGAAGACCCCGTGGAAGCCTGGGCGCGTCTGGCGCAGCTCGAGCGCGATTACAGCCTGCTTGGCCGTGCGATCGAGGCGATAGACCTGCGTCAGTCAGACAGGATGATCGTTCGCATGACCGAGGAAGCCGCTGAAATGCGCCGTGCCCGTAAAGACGAAACCTGAAAACGAAACAACGCTTGAACAAAACCGAAAGGCAAAAAAGAACACCGCCATGTCGACCAACCGAACCATCGCTGCCCTGGATGTAGGGTCCTTTAAGGTCTGCTGCTTTATCGCGCATGTCCGTGAAGGTGGATCAATTCGCGTCATCGGCATGAGCCACCAGGCGAGCGCCGGCATCGAACGCGGTGTCGTAACCGATATGAAGGCGGCGGAGGCGGCGATTTCATCGGCCGTTCACGCGGCCGAACAGATGGCGGGAACCCGCGTCGACGAAATAGCCGTCAGCCTGACCGGCGGAAACCCGGAAAGCGCGGTCATCCGGCGCGAGACCCTGATCGGCGGTAACGCGATCAAGGATATTGAAGTCAAACGCCTGCTGCAGGATTGCCGGCTTTCGGTTCCGCTTGAAGGCAGGTCGCTGATCCACGCGGTGCCCATCGGCTATTCTATCGACGGTTCGCCGATGACCGCCGATCCGCGCGGCATGCACGGACAGTCGCTGTCCGTCCAGATGACAGCGATCACCGCATCCACCGGACGGATCCAGACGCTTCTGAGCTGTATTGCGAAATGCCATCTGCAGGTCAGCGACCTCGTGATCGCGCCCTACGCGGCCGGGCTGGCCAGCCTTGTCGAAGACGAACGCGATCTCGGCGCGACGCTGATCGATATGGGGGCCGGCACGACTTCGATGGCTGTTTTCTACGAAGGCGCGGCCGTCTATGCGGATGTTCTTCCGGTCGGCGGCGGCCATGTTACCCGCGATATCGCGCGCGGTCTTTCGACGCCGCCGCAACAGGCGGAACGGCTTAAGACGCTGTATGGCAGCGCCCTGCGCACCGCCAACGACGATCATGAAATGATCGATGTGCCGGCTCTGGGTGAAGACCGTGAATCGCCGCCCAACCAGGTGCCCCGCAGTTATCTGAATTCGATCATCGCGCCCCGTCTGGAAGAAACGTTCGAACTGGTGCGCGAGCGTCTTGAAAAATCTGGAGTCGCCGGACTGGCGGGACAACGCGTTGTCCTGATCGGCGGCGCATCGCAATTGCCCGGCGCGCAGCAGCTCGCCTCGCAAATCCTCGAGAAGCAGGTACGCCTCGGCCGCCCGCTTCGTATCGCCGGCCTGGCTGAAGCCACCGGCGGACCGGCCTTCGCAACCTGCGCAGGCCTGCTTGCCTTCGTCGTTGACAACCGGGGTGAAGCCCGGCGGGCAGCGGCGGAGAAATCGCCCGTAAACGGCGGTTTTTTCTCAAAAATGGGAGGTTGGTTCCGTGAAAACTTCTAGCAATTACTACTCAACGACCTATGGCGCGGTTTGCGCCGGCGCCCCGTGCCGGGACGGTGAAACGGTCGATAGAAAAAACGGCGATCAAAGGGGGTACCACCTTCCCAATCAGGAATGCGGACTGAAAACCGACTCCGGTCGTGGTCCGCAACAAAAAAGTGCAGCAAAACCACGACTAAGCTCTTGGATTTCCGAAGCGAATCCTGGCATTTATAGTCGATAACGGAGGCGAAATCATCATGACGCTCACATTCACGCCACCCGGACCCGATCCGGAATTGAAACCACGCATTGTCGTTATCGGCGTTGGCGGCGCCGGCGGCAATGCCGTCAACAACATGATTGGGTCGAATCTGGAAGGCGTCGAATTCATCGCCGCCAATACGGACGCCCAGGCATTGAAGTTCTCGAAAGCCGAACGAAAGATCCAGTTGGGCACCCAGTTGACCCAGGGCCTCGGCGCCGGAGCGAAACCGCAGGTCGGTCGCGAAGCCGCGGAAGAGGCCATGGAAGAACTGATGGACCATCTGCAGGGTACGCATATGGTCTTCATCACCGCCGGCATGGGCGGCGGTACCGGCACTGGGGCCGCACCGGTCATCGCCGAAGCCTGTCGCGAGAACAACATCCTCACGGTCGGCGTCGTCACCAAGCCGTTCGATTTCGAAGGCGCGCAGCGCCGGCGGCTTGCTGAGGAAGGCATCGAAGAACTGCAGGATTTCGTCGACACCCTGATCATCATCCCGAACCAGAATCTGTTCCGGGTGGCGAACGAAAAGACCACCTTCGCCGATGCGTTCAAGATGGCGGATGACGTTCTGTATTCCGGCGTCCGCGGCGTAACCGACCTGATGGTCATGCCGGGCCTGATCAACCTCGACTTCGCCGATATCCGGACAGTCATGAGCGAGATGGGCAAGGCAATGATGGGCACCGGCGAATCGGAAGGCGAGCACCGGGCGCTTAAGGCCGCCGAAGCCGCCATCGCCAACCCGCTGCTGGAAGATGTCAGCATGCGCGGCGCGCAGGGCGTTCTGATCAACATCACCGGCGGCGGCGACATGACGCTGTTCGAAGTCGACGAAGCCGCCAACCGGATTCGTGATGAAGTCGCGACCGAAGCGAACATCATCTTCGGCTCGACCTTCGACGAAAACCTGGAAGGCAAGATGCGTGTGTCGGTGGTCGCCACGGGCATCGATTCCGAAGAAAGCGTGATGAACAAGCCGACGGCCACCCGCAGCATTCCGATGACCCGTCCGAAGATCGTCGTCAATGCGGTTCGGGAAGAAGCACAGCCGGAGCCGATCGTCGCCGCGGAAACAACGGTGCAGGAAGCGATCGTCGCCATTGAAGAAACGGCTTCCGTTGACGAATCCGTCGGGGATGCCGTCGATTCGGACGAACCGGATGTACTGGAATTTGTCGACGATGACGAAAGCGGCACTGCCGAAACTTCCGCCCGGACCGTTGCACAAGAGCCGGAAGGTGCGGATGCGGCAGAGCCTGCCCAGACCACGGCAACCGAAGAGAAGCCTGCCGCAACGGAGGCCGGTCCGGCGACGGAACCGGGCCTGTTCGGCGCCATGGAAAAGACTCCTGCGTCGACAACCGTTTCTTCAAAACCGTCCACGGATGAAGCCAGTGCAGCGCGCAAGTTGCCTGAAGTGACAATTCCGCGCGATGCATTCAGGCCGCCGCCGCCTGCAATGCCGGAGGAATCGGCCACCAACGGGAAGGGTATCGACCCGTTCGGCGAGGCCGATCTTGCGAACGGCAGGGCGGAGTCGGGGCGGCGCAGCCGGTCGAATATTTTCCGGCGTGTCACCAACCTGATGGGCGCGTCGAAAGAACCGGCGCAGAACAAGGCCGACCCGAAACCGGCCGCATCGGCGCAGCCGCCGGCACAGCCGAAAGAACCGGAAACGGTTACGGCAGCCAAAGCGACTCAACAAACGCTGCCGTCACCGAACCCGGAAGATCGGGCGACGCCGTCCAAGGCGGATGAAGAAATGCTTGAAATTCCTGCGTTTCTGAGGCGTCAGGCCAACTGACACAAATCGGAAAATGAGTCCGTCGGAGTCGGAGAGTGGAAGTAAAACTTCACTCTCCGTTTCCTTTTGTAGTTGGTATTTATCTTGCATTGCTATTCGCACTTATTTCGAAGCAAAAAAGGACGTCGAAAACAACGGTTTACTTAATAAAATGGATTCGAATTTTATCGCTACAAGTTAAAATCAGTAACACTTCAGAAAACTATAAGTAAAAATCGGGGAATTACTTGTTCGTAACAATCCGTAACATTGTTTGATTTGAGAATATACCAGCCGATTGGTACACAATATCGTAGAAAAAGAGTGGGTTCGACAGTGAAACGGCAGAACAGGCGATGGGGTCGCCAACCGCACGAAGTCGAACCGAAATCAGGATCTTTCTGTTCGGCGGCAACGCCACACGACAGTATGACACGCAAGGACGATAGGGGCAGTTCAAGAATGCTAGATGGAATGAGCAATGCAGACGGATACACGATTTCGCCTGATATTGCAGACTCGTCCTTTCTGCCTGCAATGCAGCACACGCTGAAGAACACCATTCACTGCACTGGTATCGGCCTGCACAGCGGCAAAGACATTCATCTCTGCCTGCACCCGGCTGAAGCCGGCGCCGGCATTCGTTTCAAACGAACCGACCCGGTAGACGGCAATCCGGTTATTCCGGCACTGTACGACCGGGTTTCGGATACCCGGCTGTGCAGCACGATTTCCAATGAAGACGGTGTTTCGGTTGCAACTGTCGAACACCTGATGTCGGCTTTGGCCGGATGCGGTGTCGATAATGCGCTGATCGAAGTTTCCGGGCCGGAAGTGCCGGTTATGGACGGTAGCGCCGAACCTTTCGTGTTCCTGATTGAATGCGCAGGGCTGGAACAGCAGCTTACGCCACGCCAGTACATCAAGATTCTTCGCCGGGTCGATGTTGAGGACAACGGCAATCGTGCCTCAATCGAACCGTCGGACAGGCTTTCAATCGAACTGACGATCGACTTCGCGCATGCCGTTATCGGCCGGCAGTCGCTGCGGTTCGACGTTTCGGAAGCATTGTTCAAGAGCGATATCTCGCGGGCACGGACATTCGGCCTGCTGGAAGAAGTCGAAACCATGCAGAAAATGGGTCTGGCGCGCGGCGGCAGCCTGGATAACGCGGTCGTGGTCGGAGACGACTCGATCATGAATGCCGAAGGCCTGCGGTATGACGACGAATTCGTCCGTCACAAAATTCTCGACTGCGTTGGCGATCTCGCACTGGCGGGCATGCCGTTGCTTGGCGCCGTTACCGCGTATCGGACGGGTCACGCGCTGAACAACAAGCTGCTTCGGGCTGTATTCTCGGACAACGACAACTGGACTGTCTGGACCGACGAATCGATCAATCAGGCATATCTTACCGCCGCCGAGTAGCATTCCGCCAATCCGACATGCCATCACGCCATGCCTGCGGTCCCGACAGACGTTCGGTTCCCGGGCTTGAAGTCGTGCGTTTCATCTGTACCTATAGACAAGAATCATGCTGATTTCGCAGCCGCGCGCCTGCTATTGTAAAATAGCTGACGGCATGCGCTATTCTGGTGAACCTGAAACGGAAACAGGGTCGACACGACTGTGCTGATCAAACGAGCCACATACCTGATTCTGGCGATAGGCATCCTGACGCTTGCCGGCTGTTCCGAAGACGAACCGGTCTATGTCGAACGCCCGGTCGAGGAACTCTATAACGAAGCCGTCGATGCCTTGCAGGTCAGGGACTACGAAGCCGCCACCCGGGCTTTCGACGAGGTCGACCGGCAGCACCCGTATTCGGTTTGGGCAACCAAGGCGCAGCTTATGTCCGCCTATGCCTATTATCTGGACGACGAATACGACGATGCGGTGATTGCGCTTGAACGCTATATCGACCTGCATCCGGGCGATCCCGACGTCGCCTATGCCTACTACCTTCGGGCTATCAGCTACTACGAACAGATCGTCGATATCGGCCGAGATCAGAGAATAACGAAACTTGCGCTGAATTCGCTGCAGGAAGTCATCCGGCGGTTTCCGAACACACCCTATTCCCGGGATTCGGAACTGAAAATCGACCTCGCCCTGGACCACCTTGCCGGCAAGGAAGTCGCGATCGGCCGATTCTATCAGTCGCGCGATGAACATCTCGCGGCGATCAACCGGTTCCGTGTCGTCATCGAACAGTTTCAGACAACAACCCATGTGCCGGAAGCCCTTCATCGGATCGTTGAAAGCTACATGGCCCTGGGGATCACCGAGGAAGCGCAGACCGCCGCCGCCGTTCTCGGGCATAACTTTCCGGGTAGCGAATGGTATGCCGACACCTACGCTCTGGTAGAAGGCAAACCGCGGACGGCGAGCGAGGAAGGTTGGCTTTCCTCACTCTGGAGCTGGGCATTTTAGCCCGCGGTAATGCGAACGGACGGACGGTCCCTTGCTGATAGAACTGAGCATTCGCGATGTTGTCCTGATCGATGCGCTTGACCTGACATTCGACAACGGGCTGGGAGTTCTGACCGGCGAGACAGGCGCGGGCAAGTCGATCCTGCTCGATGCGCTCGGTCTGGCGCTCGGGACGCGCGCCGAAGCCCGTCTGATCCGGCATGGCAAGGACAAGGCGACCGTATCGGCCCGGTTCGACTGCACTGAGAACCACCCCGCGAGAACCTTGCTCAGCGACAGCGATATTGATATCGACGTTTCCGAAGATCTGACCCTGCGGCGCAGCCTGACGAGCGACGGGCGCAGCCGCGCCTACGTCAACGATCAACCGGTCAGCATCGGCCTGTTGCGGGAGCTGGGCCTGCATCTTGTTGAAATTCAAGGGCAATTCGAACAGCTCGGCTTGCTCGACGTATCGCGCCACGGCCCCCTTGTTGATGCCTACGGACGGCTTGGGCAACTGGTGACGGAAACATCGACAGCCTTCGAGAGCTGGCGCATCGCCCAGGATGCGCTTGCCGAAGCCCGCCGGCTCGCCGATGAAGCAAGGAAGGATGAAGAGTTTCTTCGGTTCGCCGTCGATGAACTCACCAGGTTCGATCCGCAGCCGGGAGAGGATGAAGCCCTGTCCGCCGAACGCACCCTGTTGCAGAACACGGAAAAGCTGGCCGAGGCAATCAAGGAGGCCCAGAAACATCTTACCGGCCCGACCGGCGCGGATACAGGGCTGCGAAAAGCCGCCAAGGCGCTGGACAACATCGCTTCGAAGACCGCCGGCGTCCTGGATACCGCGATCGACAGCATCGACCGGGCAAGTATCGAAATAACGGAAACGCTGAGCGCGCTTAACGATGTCGCGCATTCGCTGTCGGCCGATTCGAGCCGGCTCGATAATGCGGAAGAGCGATTGTTCGCATTGCGGGATCTGGCCCGCAAGCACCATGTCGCCCCGGATGATCTGCCTGCCCTGCGAGACCAGTTCGCCCGGCAGCTCGACATGATCGACCAGGGCGAAGGCAACCTGAAAAAACTGCAGGCCGAACAGGCCGCCGCGCAATCGGCCTACCGGGAAAAGGCGCAGGCCCTGTCTGACGCGCGCCACAAGGCAGCCGGCACGCTGGACGCAGCCGTCAACAAGGAACTGATGCCGCTGAAACTGGAAAAGGCGCGTTTCGCCACCGATATTACGGATCTGCCGGAGGATGACTGGGGACCGAACGGTTTCAACAAAATCGTGTTCACCGCCTCCACCAATCCGGGCGCGCCGCCGGGACCGATCCAGAAGATCGCCTCGGGCGGTGAGATCAGCCGGTTCCTGCTGGCTCTCAAGGTCGTTCTGGCGGAATCCGGCGGGTCCCGGACTCTTGTGTTCGATGAAGTCGACAGTGGCGTCGGCGGTGCAACCGCAGCGGCGGTCGGCAGCCGCCTTGGCCGCCTCGCCCGGCACCGGCAGGTTCTGGTCGTGACCCATTCGCCTCAGGTCGCCGCGCTTGGCGAAACGCATTGGCGTGTGGAAAAATCAGATGGGAAATCCGATGTGTCGACCACTGTTACCGCCCTAGACCAGGGCCAGCGACTGGAAGAAATCGCCCGCATGATATCCGGCTCGAAAATAACCGAGGAAGCCCGCGCCGCGGCCTCCGTCCTACTGTCGGAAACGGTGGCATGAGCAGAGACAAAGACCCTGACTCCATGACGGAGGCGGAAGCCCGCAGGGAACTGGCGCGGCTTGCAATGGAAATCGCCCATCACGACGCCCTGTATCACGGCGAGGATGAGCCGGTTATCAGCGATGCTGAATACGACGCCCTGCGTAGACGCAATCAGGCGCTGGAAGACAAGTTTCCGAATCTCGTTCGCAAGGACAGCCCGTCATTGAACGTCGGCGCCGCGCCGGCGGCAGGGTTCAAAAAAATAAAACATTCGAAACCAATGCTGTCTCTCGGCAATGCATTCAAGGATGAAGACGTTACGGACTTTATCACCCGTATTCGTCGTTTCCTTGGATTAAAGGACACGGAAGAACTGGAAATCGTCGCCGAGCCCAAGATCGACGGATTGTCCGCGTCGCTTCGCTATGAAAACGGAAAACTCGTTCAGGCGGCAACGCGCGGCGACGGCGTCGAAGGCGAGGATATCACCGCCAATATCCGGACAATCGATACCGTGCCGACGACCCTGCAGGGATCGGGCTGGCCGGATATTCTGGAGGTGCGCGGCGAAGTCTATATGGCGCGGTCGGCGTTCAAGACCCTGAACGAACGGCAGGAGACCGACGGCAAGAAGGTGTTCGCCAATCCGCGCAACGCGGCGGCGGGAAGCCTGCGACAGCTCGATCCGTCCATCACCGCCGCCCGCCCGCTGAAGTTTTTCGGCTATGCCTGGGGCGAGATTTCAGGGCCGATCGCGGAAACGGTCTGGCAGGCCCGGCAGCAACTCACAAAATGGGGCTTCGAGGTTAACGAGCCCAGCGCCTGCGTGGCGTCTGTCGACAATCTGTTGAAGCATTACCAGTTTCTGGTTTCCGAACGGCCAAAGCTGGATTTCGATATCGACGGCGTGGTTTACAAGGTGAACCGGCTGGACTGGCAGGAACGGCTGGGCTACGTCAGCCGCGCGCCGCGCTGGGCAATCGCCCACAAATTCGCCGCCGAACAGGCAGAAACGATTCTCCATCGCATCACGATACAGGTCGGCCGAACCGGAGCACTAACCCCTGTCGCAAATCTGGAGCCGATCACGGTCGGCGGCGTCGTCGTGTCCCGCGCGACGCTGCACAACGAAGATGAAATCAAGAGGCTTGGCGTCAAGGAAGGCGATTCCGTTCTGGTCCAACGCGCCGGCGATGTCATCCCGCAAGTCATCAAGGTGACAAAGGACGGCGGCGGAGAACCATATAAATTTCCGACAGCCTGCCCGGAATGCGACAGCGATGTCGTTCGCGAGGAGGGCGAAGTCGTCTGGCGCTGCACCGGCGGTCTGATCTGCAAGGCGCAGGCTGTCGAAAGATTGAAACACTTCGTCAGCCGGGATGCATTGGATATCGATGGCCTCGGCGCCAAGAGTATCGAGGAATTCTGGCATGACGGCCTGATCCATGGACCCGCCGATATCTTTTCACTGTCGTTGAAACGGTCCGACCTTCTCAATCGGGAAGGCTGGAAGGAAAAATCCGTCGACAATCTTATCAGCGCGATAGACGCGCGATCCACTCCTACACTGGATCGTCTGATCTATGCGCTCGGGATCCGTCATATCGGTCAAACAACGGCCAAGCTGATCGCCCGCACATACGAGAGTTTCGACAAATGGCGCGAAACGATGCAAAAGGTTGCAGAAGAACGAAAGGCCAATCCGGACGAACACAAGAAACCGGAGCTGATCGGGACGCACTACGCCGACCTGACGTCGATTGATACCGTGGGCATGGCGGCGGCAGACAGTCTGGCGGGCTTTTTCGGCGAGCAACACAACTTGGATGTGTTGCATGACCTTGCTGAAAAACTGTCGGTTCAGGATGTGGAAGCACCGGATGACAGCGGGTCTCCCGTGTCCGGGAGAACAGTCGTTTTCACCGGCTCACTTGAGAAAATGACCCGCAGCGAGGCGAAAGCGCGGGCGGAATCTCTCGGCGCCAAGGTCGCGGGGTCGGTTTCAAAGAAAACCGACTTTGTCATCGTCGGCGCGGATGCGGGTTCCAAGGCGAAAAAAGCCGAAGAACTGGGCGTGAAAACGCTGACCGAAGATGAATGGCTTTCGTTTGTCTCCGGCTGAGCCAACAAAAATCACCGGAAAATCTGGATAAGGGCCCGCCTTTCGTGGTTGAATGCCGACGGGTCAGGATCAGGACAGAAAATGCAGAATACTTGGCGGCAGGCAGTTTTTTCGTTCGTCATCGCTGTGGTGGCGACCGTGGCGCCTCCTGCCGTCACGTCGGCGCAGGACGGGCTGGGCGCGGCCAAGGAACCGACCTGGAGCATTCTCAAACTCGACAAAAACGGACGGCCCGTCATCGTCGAGGAAGGCGGCATCGAAATCGGTGTGGATGTTACCGAAACACCGGAAGTGACCGCGCCGACGGAAGAACAGATCCGTAACATCGACAAGCTGAAGATCGAGCGCGGACAGCTCATGCTGCTGAATGTCGATGCCGATCAGTTGAAAGCGCTGAACAGCGACGGATACAGAACACTCGAGACAATTGAGCTGCCGACGTTGGGTGCGCGGGTCGTACGGATCGCGATTCCGCCCGGCGTTTCCGAAGAAAACGCCATCAGAAAAATCAAAAAGGAACATCCGGGTCTGGTTGTCGATGTCAACGCCATCATGGATATGTCGGCCGGCGCAAACGAAGGCACGTATGCCAACAAATATGTCGGCTGGGGTGATGTCACGAATTCCTGCGGCGACGGCATTCGCATGGGCATGATCGATGGCGGCGTATATCCGAAAGCCAAATCGCTTGAAGGCCAGCGGGTGAAATATCGGTCTTTCATCAAGGAAGGGCGCAAATCCGCCGGTTTCGACCATGGCACGGCGGTTGCCGTTATTCTGGTCGGCAAACCGGGGGGCGGGCGGATCGGCGGTCTGCTGCCGGGGGCGTCCTTGTATGCCGCGGGCATCTTCGAGGACCGGAACGGCAAGGAACACGGCAATTTGTCGAATATGCTGAAGGCGGCTGAATGGCTCGCGGATATGAAAGTCAATGTCGTGAATATGTCGATTGCCGGCAGCAGCAACGCCGTTCTGACTTTTGTCATAAACAAGCTGATGGACAGCGGGATCGCCGTGGTCGCGGCAGCCGGAAATTTCGGCGCCGAAGCCACCCCGGCCTGGCCGGCGGCCCATCCTAAGGTCATCGCGGTAACGGCGATCGACCATACGCTGGATGTCTATCAGTTCGCCAATCAGGGCCAGTATGTCGACTTCGCAGCGCCGGGCGTGGGTCTGCTGACGGAAACCCCGCGCCGGCTGAAACAGCAAAGCGGCACATCTTTCGCCGCCCCCTTCATAACGGCGATGGTCGCCATACACATCAAGCATGGCTTTCCGTCCGATACCGACAAGCTGCGCGCCAGCCTGAAGCGTTTCGTTAAAGACCTCGGCACGCCCGGGCGTGATCCGACCTATGGATGGGGGCTGGTGCGTCTACGCGCGCGCTGCTAAATCGTTCATCATGAGAATAGATGAAATGACAGGGGCCAAACTGGCCGCCGCATATGCCGGTATTGTGTTCGGGATCTACTGGATTCCCATTCGCGCCATGGAAGCCAGCGGGTTCGAAGGCCTGTGGTCTACCCTGGTGTTTCTGGCCGTACCCGCGATGATGTTACTGCCAGTCGCCCTGTTCCGTTTCAAACGCATCCTGAATGCCCCGATAAAGTTTTACTTCGGCACGTTTCTGGTTGGCCTGGCCTTCACACTTTACGCAACCTCCTATCTGTATACCGAAGTGATACGGGTGGCATTGTTGTTCTATCTGCTGCCTGTTTGGGGCTTTCTGCTGGGATGGGCGTTTCTTGGTGAGCGCATTACAGCCATACGCTGGATATCCATGGCGCTTGGTATTCTGGGAATGCTGGTTATTTTCGACATCGGTGTCGGGTTTCCCCTGCCACGAAACATCGGCGACTGGATGGCGCTGATCGGCGGCATGAGCTGGGCAGTCGGGTCGCTTGTTATTCTTACGGAAAGACGGGTCCACACCATCGAATATACGTTGGGGTTTTTCTTCTGGGCTGGGATACTGACAACAGCTTTCTTTTTTATCGCCACACCGCCGGAATCCCTTGTGCCACCAGGTTGGGATACCATCGCCGAGACCGCCCCCTGGATACTTTCGGTGATGGTTTTAATCGTTATTCCGGGCGGTTTCGCGACGATCTATGCGCCTACAAAACTGAATCCCGGTGTGGCCGGTCTGTTATTCCTGACCGAAATCAGCGTCGCGTCCATATCCGCAGCCTTGTGGGCGAACGAACCGTTCGGCCCGCGGGAAATTCTTGGCGTGCTGCTGATTTCAGGCGCAGCCGTTTTCGAACCGTTGACCGATCTGTTCCGCTCCAGGCGGAGCCTTCCCCCCAACTCAATCCCCACCTCCCCCTGCGATTGAAACAATGCCGCTGAACCGGACCAGTTTGGCGAAGGCGGCGGCGTTGTATTCAGGTTTGATTTTCGGTCTGTTCTGGTTCCCGTTGCGGTTTCTGGAAGCACAGGGCGTGCCGGGCGTCTGGCCGGCTGTCCTTATAAACGGAACAGCCGCCGCTTTCATGATTCCCGTCGTTGTCTGGCGCTGGAAGCGGTTCGTTTTCGGCGGATGGCGGTTCCATATCGCCGGACTGCTGGCAGGCACGACACTCGTTCTTTACGCCGCCGGTCTGCTCTATACGGAAGTGGTCCGCATCATCGTTCTATACTACATGCTGCCGATCTGGGGCTTTCTGCTGGCGCGTATCTTTCTTGGCGCGGCCATCACCCCCATCCGATGGATCGCCATGGGATTCGGCTTCGCCGGTCTTTATATAATTTTTGGCGCTGACGCCGGCCTGCCGTTACCGCGCAATGCCGGTGACTGGATGGGTCTCTGCTCGGGCTTCATCTGGGCGGTTGCCGCGACGATGATCCTGGCCGACAATCGATCCTCCGTCATCGACTACGCCCTGTACTATCTGGTCTGGGGCGGCCTGGGCACAATTGTCGTCCTCGCCTTCTCCGGCGATCTTGCATTTCCACCCGACAGCCGGATCGTTCTGGATTCCATGATCTGGGTCGTTCCGCTTGCCCTGCTGGGTCTGGTGCCGGCGGGCCTCGCAACCCTCTATGCGCCGGCGTATCTCAACCCGGGCACGGTGGGCCTGTTGTTCATGACCGAAATCAGCGTATCAGTCGGAACCGCCGCTGTATTCGCCGGTGAGGTATTCGGCTTGCCCGAAGCCGTCGGCGTGATATTGATTTCACTCGCCGGGCTGATAGAACCGGTAAGGGACTGGTACAAAGGTCGCTTTAAGGAGACAGCCTGAATGGATATATCGCTAAAAGGCAAACGGGCCGCGGTCACCGCCGGTGCGTCTGGCATCGGTCTGGTGATTGCGAATGCACTGAAAGCGGAAGGGGCCGTGGTTCATGTCTGTGATATCGACGACCGGGCGCTGGCCTCACTTCCGGATGGCATTCAGGGGGCGCAGGTCGATGTGAGCGATGCCGATTCCGTGTCCGCCTGGCTCGATCCGATCGCCGCTGAAGGCATCGATATCATGGTCAACAATGCCGGCATCGCCGGACCGACCGGACCGGTTGAAACGATGGCAACGGACGCCTGGAAACAGTGTCTGGCTGTCTGCGTCGATTCCCAGTTCTTTTGCACGCGGGCTGTCGTAC
Source organism: Alphaproteobacteria bacterium (assembly GCA_040222995.1). GTDB lineage: Bacteria > Pseudomonadota > Alphaproteobacteria > UBA8366 > Aestuariispiraceae > JAVKBW01. The sequence continues at coordinate 332,114 of JAVKBW010000039.1, forward strand.
CGGCCATGAAGCGTCAGCAATCGGGATGCATCATTAATCTCAGCTCCTCTGCCGGCCTGATGGGATTCCCGCTCCGGTCGCCCTACACGGCGGCGAAATTCGCGGTGATCGGTCTTACCAAGACCTGGGCGATGGAACTCGGGCAGGACAATATCCGCGTCAACGCTATCGCGCCCGGTTCCGTCAACGGCGAGCGCATCGAACGCGTTATCAAGGCGCACGCCGAATCCGACGGGATCAGCACGGACGCCGTCCGCAGAATGTATGCGGGCGGGGTTTCAATGATGAAATTCATCGACGCCGACGAAATCGCCGATATGGTTGTCTATCTTAGCACCGACCATGCCAGAAGCATTTCCGGTCAGGTCATCGCCATCGACGGGCATTCGGAAACCCTGTTCCCGCGTACGGTCAGCTAAAGCGGTTTCGTCGCCTCAGTCAGATTGGCAAGATCTTCACCCGCAAGCTGTTCGCCGACTTTCCGGCGTACGTCTTCGTGATAGTCGTTGACCCAGTCGATTTCGACCTGCGTCAGCATCGACACGTCGATCAGCGACGTATCCAGCGGCGCGAAGGTAATGGTCTCGAAACCGTATAACCGGCGCTTACCGTCAACCGATTCACCCAGGTCTTGAACGATGACGAGGTTTTCGATCCGGATGCCGAAGTGCCCGACCTTGTAGAATCCCGGCTCGTTGGACAGGATCATCCCCGGTTTCAGGGCGGCGCTCGGCGCGCCCTTCGATATCCGCTGCGGGCCTTCGTGAACGTTCAGATAACTGCCGACGCCATGGCCCGTGCCGTGATCGAAATCGAGGCCGACATCCCACAGATGCTGCCGCGCGAACGCGTCGATCTGCGTGCCGGTAACGCCGTCGGGAAAACGCGCCGTCGCGATCGCAATATGTCCCTTGAGGACCCGGGTGAACCGGTCGCGCATTTCCGCGCTCGGCTCGCCGATGGCGATTGTCCGCGTTATATCGGTCGTACCGTCCAGATACTGGCCGCCTGAATCGACCAGATACAACTCTCCGTCCTGCATCCGACGATCCGACCTTTCGGTGACCCTGTAATGCGGCAGCGCACCGTTTGGCCCGGATGCCGAGATTGTATCGAAGCTTAGGTCCCGGATCCGGTCGTCATGAAAGCGGAAGGATCTGAGTTTATCCGCCGCCTGCAACTCGGTCAGTCCGCCTTTCGCCGCCGACGGCAACCAGGAAAGGAACTTCGAAACCGCCGCGCCGTCACGGATATGCGCAGCCCGCGTTCCGTCCAGTTCGGTCGGATTTTTCAGGGCTTTCGGCAAAAGGCACGGATCGTCGGACTCGACAACTGCCGCCTTCGCCTCTGAAAGAGCCTCAAACACGGCGGCCGGGCTTCCGGCGGAATCCGCCAGCACGGTTTTTCCCGTCAAAGCGGACAGACCGTCCGCGAAAGCGGCGAAATCCCGCACGGCGACGGCATTGTCGAGATGCGGCCGGACCGACGAAAGAAGTTTCCGTTCATCGACAAACCAGTCCACCTTTTCATCCGAGTATACGATGGCGAAAGACAGCGGCAACGGACAGCGCGGCACATCGGCGCCGCGCACGTTCAAAAGCCAGGCGATCGAGTCGGTGGCCGTGATAACCGCCGCATCGGCCTTCTTCTTTTTCAGAACCTCGGCGACATCCGCCCGTTTACTGGCGGACGCGACGCCGGCATAGTCCAGCGAATGCGGCGACACCGGCCCCAAAGGCGGCGGCGGCTGGTCTTCCCATGCGCTGTCGACCGGGTTGGTTTTCACGGAAACTACGGTTGCGCCGGCTTTCGCGGCAGCCTTTTGCAGGCGATCCATCGACTGTTTCGACAGTAGCCAGGCATCGACCCCGATTTTCCAGCCCTTCTGCGCCGTCTTTTCCAGCCAGTCGCCCGGCGTAACGTCCGCTATCGGACAGATTTCAAACATCGCGGAATCGACCTGTTCGGTTACCTGCACCGTATACCGGCCATCGACGAAAATCGCCGCCTGCTCCAGCCCGACAATCGCCGTGCCGGCCGAACCCGCAAACCCAGTCAGCCAGTAAAGTCTTTCGCCACGGGCCGGCACATACTCTCCGAGAAATTCATCCGAACGCGGTACGACGAAAGCATCCAGACCGTCGGCCCGCATCCTTTCCCGAACCGCTTCGATGCGCGCAACCGGCGCCGGACCATCCGTGAACGGCGTCTGCTGACCGGTTCGCAAGGCCTGCCGCAACGCCAGCAGATCGTCCTCCAATGCCGGGGTGATTTTGCCGCCGACGAGATCCAGCCAGGTATCGTCGATTCCTTCCGGTGCGGCGGCGATTCCGGCGATAACATCGCTGGCTGCCTGACGCGTTTCGAAAGCGCCACTTGAAACAAGAGCGTCGGATACGGCTTCAAGCGTGGTTCGAAGGTCGTCACCGGTCATCGCATTCATCTGTTATGTCCCTTAATCCCATGCGTTTTTTGCAATGCTGCACCGCAATAAAATCTCTACGCTCCGACGCCCGTTTGCCCCATATCTCGCTCGCGACACTGAAGTTCCGGTATTCGGCGCTTCAACACATATAGGATGGAGTGAATAAAATGGCATACGCAAACACAGCGACCGGGTTTGCGCCGATCAAAGCTGCACCGGCAGCTAAAGGCAAAGGGTATTTCGCAACTGTACTGGCCGATTTCCGCGCCTATCTTCAGGCGAGAAAGGTTCTGGCCCAGTTGAACGCAATGGATGCCCGCATGCTCGACGATATCGGGTTGACCCGCTACGACGTCGACTACGCCGCCAGATCGGGCGATCTGCCGGTTCGTCGTTGATACTTCGATACAGAGTCTGGATCGAACAGGCTCACCCGTTTGCCCACACAAGGCCCGAATTGCGGGCGGATTGTGAGGAAGCGGGTGAGCCTTTGTTTTTCAGACAAAGGTAATCCGGTGAAGTTGCCGTTTCCCGTCTCCTGTATGCCTCAAACCTCGACGGATGGCGAAACATGCTATAAAAAGTATGGTTTCGCGTTGGGGTACTGCCGTCCGGTCACCAGTATTGTCGGCAGTAGCTAAAGAATAACGGGTAGGGGCAGGTTTGAATTCCTTATTGAAAATCGTCTCGCGCCGCGCTGGCGCAAGCTCCGGTTTTGCGGCCCTGCTCTGTGCCGGTCTGATAACAGTCAGCCCCGCATCGGCCCAGGAAGCCGTTCCGTCAGGCCTTGATACGGCATCGTTAAACCCGGCCTGGGGCGAGGAAACGACCGAATCCGTATCGCTGCCAACCCCCCTGTCTGCCGCGGATGCCGCGCGATACAGGGAAATTTTCCGGCTGCAGGAAGACGGGCGCTGGAAGGATGCAGGCAAGCTGATCGCGCAACTGGACGACGATCTGCTTCTGGGCCACGTCATGTATCAGCGCTACATGCACCCGACCAAGTATCGCTCGACCTATGCGGAACTGAAGGGCTGGATGGCCCGCTATGCCGATCATCCGGATGCCGCGCGCGTCTACAGACTGGCGCTGAAACGCCGTCCGGCCAACTACAAGTACCCGATGGAACCCAGAGACGCCGTACCGGCGGACCTCGCCACAGATACCGATTCCACGGCGACCCGGATCAAAAAGAAACGGCTGGAAAAGCCCTATCGCAGCCGCGCACAGCGGAATGAAATCAGTCAGGTTCAACGTCAGATCCGGCAATGGGTTCAGCGCGGCACGGTTACAGGATCGCTGGAACTGCTGTCCTCGAAACGAAACCGCGATCTTTTCGATCGGGTCAGCCGGGCTGAAAGTCTGGGCGTTATCGCCCGTGGATATTTCAGGTATCACAAGGATCACGAAGCTGTTTCCGTCGCGGTGGACGCCGTCAATCTGATTGGTGGAAATGCTGTAAACGCCGCCTGGTGGGGCGGTCTCGCGGCGTATCGCCTTAAAGACTATAAAACGGCCGCAAGGCTGTTCGAGGCGATGGCCGACGCCGAATTCGTCTCCGACTGGTCGCGCGCCGCCGCCGCGTTCTGGGCATCGCGCGTTCATCTGGTGGGCGGCACACCTCAGAATGTATCGTTCTGGCTGAAGAAGGCCGCCACAGAGCCGCGCAGTTTCTATGGCATGCTTGCGATTCGCAGCCTCGGCGCGCAGCCGAACTTCGATTGGGAACTGCCGCAGCTTACGCCGTCGCAAACCCAGCTACTCGACAGAATTCCCGCCGCCCGTCGTGCGATGGCGCTGGTGCAGGTTGGCGAAACGGCACGGGCGGAAGCCGAACTGCAGCGCTTCGCACACGCGCTGCCGCTGGATCTGGCGCAGGTGCTGCTGGCGGCCGCCGATGCCGGCGGTCTGGCGGATCTTGCCTATCGGGTCGGCGCGATGCTGGAACGCAAGCATGGCATTCGGCTGGACGCCGCGATCTATCCCCTGCCGCACTGGCAGCCCGAAGACGGATTCAAGATCGACCGGTCGCTGATCTACGCTTTCATCCGGCAGGAAAGCCGGTTCAGGCCGAACGCCAGAAGCAGGGCCGGCGCCAGCGGCGTGATGCAGCTTATGCCGGCAACGGCCGGATACATGGCCGGCAAGTCGTTAACCGGCACGGACCGTCAACGCCTGTTCGACCCGGCCTATAACATGTCGCTCGGCCAGAAATACATCCGGCACCTGCTGGAAGACCCGAATATCGGCGGTAACCTTTTCTACATGCTCGCCGCCTACAATGCCGGGCCCGGTAATCTGCAGAAATGGCGGGCGAAAGTTGATTATGAAGGCGATCCGCTGCTGTTCATCGAAAGCCTGCCGTCCCGTGAAACGCGGCTCTATATGGAACATGTTCTGAGCAATCTGTGGATCTATCGTCTTCGCATGGGGCAGCCGGTACCGACGATGGATGCGCTTCTTGCCGGAAACTGGCCGGTCTATATCGCGCTCGACGAAGACGATAGCAGCCTGCATCTCGCCGCCGGGAAGTAATCCCTTTTCCGCATCGCGCCCCGCCCCTATTTATAAAGAGCAATCACAGTTGGCATTGTCGGCGGAACAGCAGGGTCCGCCGTAACCGGAGACGCACATCATGCCGATAGACGAAAAACTGCCGTTTAAATCCGTCCACATCGCGGTGCTGACGGTTTCCGATACCCGGACCTATGACGACGACAAATCGGGCCAGTTGCTGGTCGACCGGCTGATCGAGGACGGCCACGTTCTGGCCGACCGGGCGATCGTAAAGGACGATGCCCATGTTATCGCCGAACAGTTCCGCGCCTGGATCAACCGCGACGATATCGATGTCATCATCTCGACCGGCGGCACCGGCCTGACCGGCCGCGACGTCACGCCCGAAGCGATGATGAAGGTCTGCGAGAAGGATATTCCCGGCTTCGGTGAATACTTCCGCTGGATATCGGCCAAGAAAATCGGCACCTCGACAATCCAGAGCCGGGCCATGGCCGGGCTCGCGAGAGGGACCTACCTGTTCGCCCTGCCCGGATCCTCCGGCGCGTGCAAGGACGGCTGGGACGAAATCCTGCATTTCCAGCTCGATTTCCGGCACCGCCCCTGCAATTTCGTGGAACTGATGCCGCGGCTGCGGGAACACGAAACCACCTGACCACTCTGCCGATTCGGCTTGACGAAGAGATGTTTGTTCTGTTTATGTTCTTTTATGGAACATAGGGCGAACATTGCGAACGATCCCGACCGCCAGTACCGCAAGGGGCGCGGCACGGTTTCGAACGCCGTCGGACGATTCGAGCCGCAAGCGCGCGTCGCCTTCGATGACGGCTGGGGCGCGGTGGAAGAGGAACCGCCAAAACTGCGCACCGAACTGGGGATCGACAGCGCCAAGACCATCATCGCCCGCAACAAATCGCCCGATATTCCGTTCGACCGGTCGATCAACCCGTATCGCGGCTGCGAGCACGGCTGCGTCTACTGTTTCGCCCGCCCTACCCATGCGTATTTCGGACTCTCGGCCGGTCTCGATTTCGAAACCAGACTGTTTTACAAGCCGGATGCGGCGGCATTGCTGCGTAAGGAGTTGTCGAAACCGGGCTACGCGCCGGCCGTGATGGCGCTCGGCACAAATACCGACCCGTACCAGCCGGTCGACCGGTCGGTCGGCCTGACGCGAGACATCCTGCAGGTTCTGTCCGACTTCAATCACCCGCTGTCCATCGTGACGAAATCCGACAATGTGCTGCGCGATATCGATATCCTCGCGCCAATGGCGGAAATGGGGCTGGCTTCCGTGTACCTGTCGGTCACCACACTGGATGCACATCTGGCCAACAAGCTGGAACCCCGCGCTTCGACCCCGTTCAAACGTCTGGCGGCGGTCAGAACGCTGACCGAGGCCGGCATTCCCGCCGGGGTGATGACGGCGCCGATCATCCCCGCAATCACCGACTGGGAAATCGAACGGCTGATCGAGGCTGCCGCTGACCATGGCGCCGTCCGGGCCGGTTATGTGTTGCTGCGCCTGCCGCTGGAAATCAAAAACCTTGTCGAGGAATGGCTGGACACCCACGCGCCGGACAAGAAGGACCGTGTTCTGTCGCTGGTTCGTCAGACCCGCAAGGGCAAGGCCTATGACAGCACCTGGGGCAAGCGTCTGACTGGCGAAGGCCCTTATGCCGAAATGATCCGCAACCGGTTCAGACTGGCCTGCAAGAAACACGGCCTTAACCGCGAAACCTTCGCGCACGATTGCACTTTGTTCAGCGTTCCCGGCCGCGCCGAACAACTGGCGCTGCTTTAGACATCTTCTTCGTAGCAGGCAGATCACCTTTCCGTTTATCGGCAAATGCGGCTAGTGTGAGGGCATGCATGGAGAATCAGAACTTACCGGCATAGCCATCGTCGCCGTCGCCGCCACCCTGTGCGGCATGCTGTTCGTGCGCATGAAGCAGCCGGCCATTGTCGGCTATATTTTTGCCGGGCTGGTGCTGGGGCCATCGGGCCTCGGTCTGGTGGAAGACCGCGAGGCAATTGCCCTGCTGGCCGAACTCGGCGTTCTGCTGCTGCTTTTTTTCATCGGCATGGAACTGTCGCTGCGCAGTTTCCGGCAGATCTGGAAAGTCGCCCTGATAACGACGGTCTTCCAGATCGGCGTCAGCCTGGGCCTGACCATTGGCATCAGCCGCTTTTTCGACTGGCCGATGGCCTATGCCGTGCTGTTCGGCTTTTCGCTTGCCGTGTCGTCAACCGCCGTCGCCGTCAAGATACTGGAGGATTGCGGCGAATTGCGCAGCCGCACCGGTATGGTCGCCGTGGGCATCCTGATCGCGCAGGACCTCGCCGTCGCGCCAATGCTGATTATCGTCACCTCCTTCGCCGGCGACGGCATCGGGCCGTTCATCTTCATCGAACTCGGCGCGACCATCGCGGTGCTGATCGGTGTCATCCTGTTCATGTCGCGGCGCAGCCGCGTCGATCTGCCGTTTCATCGGGTTGCGCTGGCGAAACGGGATTTGCGGCCGATTGCTGCGCTCGCCTGGTGCTTTCTGTTCGCCGTCGGCGCCGGGCTTCTGGGGCTGTCGCCCGCCTTCGGGGCGTTTCTGGCGGGGCTGATCGTCGGCAACAGCGCCCAGCGCGTCATTGTGCACGAAACCGCCGAACCGGTTCAGAACGTGTTGCTGATGGTGTTTTTCCTGTCCATCGGCCTGCTGATCAATCTTGAGTTTTTCTGGGAAAACATCTGGCTGGTGATCGGCGTCGCCATTCTTGTCACCGTCTTCAAAACCATGCTGAACGTTTCCCTGTTGCGTCTGCAGGGTGAGGACATGCAGACCTCGTTCATGACCGCCTGCGTCCTCGGGCAATTGGGTGAGTTTTCCTTCATTCTGGGCGGCGCGGCGATTGACGCCAATGTCATCGACGACGATGTCTATCGCCTGCTGGTGGCGGTGACCGTGATGTCGCTGATGGTCAGCCCGGTTTATGTCGATCTTGCGCGGCGTCTGTCGCATCGCTCCGCCAAAAAGGTGCGGTCGCCGATCAAGATGCTGAAGCTGATGTATTACCGGGAATTCAAACGCACCCGAAAGGCCGGCGGCTGGGTGAAGGATCATTCGCATCTGCCGGGCAAGAGAAAACTGGATCCCGCGACTGTGACAGCAAAAACCAGAGAGGCCGCGAAACGCGCGCGGGCCGCCACCAGCTCGAAACCGGCCGAGTAGCGCGTCAACCGGGCCGACAGCCGATATGCCAGACTATTCCCTTGAAGACAGCCTTATCGAACGCCTGACCCTGTCTGCCGCTGCGCCCGTCGCCGGGCTGGACGAGGTCGGACGCGGACCTCTGGCCGGCCCGGTTGTCGCCTGCGCCGTTGTGATCGACCGACAAACATTGCCGCCACCCGTCGCCGACGTGCTGGACGATTCCAAGAAACTGTCGGTATCGAAACGCGAAGAGCTTTACGAAATTCTCGCCCGGACGACCCGGTACGCCCTGGGACAGGCAAGCGTCGAAGAAATCGATACGATGAACATATTGCAGGCCGCCCTGCTGGCGATGCAGCGCGCCTTCGACGGGCTGGCCATACGGCCCAAGGCGGCCCTGGTGGACGGCAACCGCGATCCCGGCCTCGGCTGCCCGACGGATTGTATCGTCAGGGGAGACAGCAGATCGATGTCGATCGCCGCCGCATCCGTGATCGCCAAGGTGACGCGGGACCGCCAGATGGCCGATCTCGCGCGGATTTTTCCGGGTTACGGCTGGGAAACCAATGTCGGGTACGGATCGAAGGCGCATCTGGCCGCCCTGCGCGAACTGGGGCCGACACCGCATCACCGCACCAGCTTCGCCCCGGTCAAAGACCTGATCGACGCCAAAGTCTGAAAAAACGCCGGACATCCCCGGGGCATATCTGGGAGTCCGAAACGGGAACGGACTCAATATCTAGCGTCAATATTAACAATAAATATTAAGTAGTTGACCCGGATTCTTCGATTTCGCAAGATTCGATCAAGTAATTGAAATCTTTACTTCGGGGACACCATGGAAAAGCTGCCGGTAAACAAAATCGTTGCAGGCGAATGCATCGAGGTCATGAAGACTTGGCCAAGTGAAAGCGTCGATATGGTCTTCGCCGACCCGCCGTATAACCTGCAGCTTGAAGGCGAATTGCACCGGCCGAACAATTCGAAGGTCGATGCGGTCACCGACAGTTGGGACAAGTTCGCCGACTTCGCAGCCTATGATAGCTTCACCACGATGTGGCTGGGCGAGGCGCACCGTTTGCTGAAGCCGGACGGCACGCTGTGGGTTATCGGCAGCTACCACAATATTTTCCGCGTCGGCAGCATTCTGCAGAATCTCGGCTACTGGATTCTGAACGACGTTGTCTGGGTGAAAACCAACCCGATGCCGAATTTCCGGGGTCGGCGATTTACCAATGCGCATGAAACCATGATCTGGGCCGCCAAATCGAAAAACAGCAAATACACGTTCAACTACGAAAGCATGAAGGCGCTGAACGACGATCTGCAGATGCGCAGCGACTGGACCCTGCCGATCTGCACCGGCCAGGAACGCCTGAAGGATTCGAACGGCGACAAGGCGCACCCGACCCAGAAGCCGGAAGCCCTGCTGCATCGGACCATCATGGCGGCGACCAACCCTGAAGACGTGATCGTCGATCCGTTCAGCGGCACCGGCACGACAGCGGCGGTCGCCAAGCGCCTCGGCCGCCGGTATATCGGTATCGAACGCGAGGCACAGTATCGCGCGGTATCGGAAAAGCGCCTGAAGCAGACGCCGGGCCCGACCGACGCCGACGCCATCGCGCCGATGATTTCCAAACGCAAGCAGCCGCGCATTCCGTTCGGATCGGTTGTCGAACGCGGCATGCTCTCGCCCGGCGATGTGCTGGAAAGTCCGTGCCGCCGGTACACCGCGAAAGTGCGGGCCGACGGCACGATTATCTCCGCCGACCATCGCGGGTCGATCCATCAGGTGGGTGCGGCCGTCCAGGGCGCACCGAGCTGCAACGGATGGACGTACTGGATGCTGAAGACCGATGGCGGCAAGAAGGTTCCGATCGACATCCTGCGCACCAAACTGCGCGCGGAACTTCACTGCTAGTCAGTCAGCCGCCTGCTTACCGTCAGTCCTTGTTTGCAGGCTGCGGTTCTTCGGACGATGCGTTCGGCGGGTTGAAGACCTCCGGCGCATCGGCCCCTTTCGGCAGGGATTCGACATACAGCGACTGGCTCGGGAAGGCGAAGCCTGTGCCGGCCTCCTCGACGATTTCCTTGATGCCGTAGGCCAGCCGCTCCTTGATTTCCAGATACTCGCCCCAGTTCCGGGTGCGCGTGAAACAGTACAGCATGATGTCGATTGAACTGGAATTGAAACTGTCGACCCGCACGAAGGTCGACGTTTCATCCGATTGCAGAAATTCCCGGTCCTTGATGTAGGCATCGATGCCGTCGCGGATCTGCTTCAATTGCTCGACCGTCGTACGGTACTCGACGCCGATCAGCCAGTAGATCCGTCGATGCGGCATGCGGCTGAAATTGGCGACCGGACTGTCTGAAAGCTGTGCATTCGGCACATGCACCGGCGCGAGATCGAACCGCCGGATGAAGGTCGACCGGAACCCGATCTTCTCGACCGTGCCTTCGACAATGCCCTCAACCCTGATCCAGTCGCCGTTCGCGAACCGCTTTTCCGCAAGAATGAGAATACCGGCGATCAGGTTCTTGAAAAGGTCCTGCGCGCCAAGCGCCACGGCGACACCGATCAGCCCCATCCCGGCAAGGATCGGAACGACCTCGATACCCCAGGTTTCCAGTATCGTTGCAATACCGACAAAGGCGACGAGAATTTTAACCGCCTTGACCAACCATTCGACCATCGCCTGGGAGAAAACTTCCTCGAGTTTGCTGGCGACATGCGACAGCGGATCGATCATCCGGTGAAACAGCCAGAAGATATTGAAGATGATCAGCGACCGGACAAGATTGTCGCCGATCTCGGCCAGCGTTCCCTCGGGCTGGAGGTAATCGAACGTGAAGAAAACACCCAGAATGACGGGAATGAAACTGACCGGCCGCTCGATGGCGTTGACCAGTCCGAGGTCCAGATTGTTGGTCGGCCTTTCGGCGACCAGCCGCACCCGTTTAAGAACGAACCGGGTAAACAGTTTCCGGATGATCAGAAAGCCGATGAAGATACACAGGCCGACGAGGATACGGCCAAAATCGATACCCAGGTAGCCGTTGTGCCACACATCGACAACGACCGCCCAGAATTCCATCAGCTTCTGAAGTTGATCTTCCGCCAAAATGTTCATCCCTTCATCGCCAGTTCGACGACCTTCTTCATCACCGTCGGCAGGGCCAGGTCGCCGAACTGGTCGGGTGTTATCCACACGCAGGTATCGGGGGCCGATACGCCCGAGTCAACCCGGCCCCGTGTGAGCCCGATTTCAAGATGAAAGTGTGTGAAAGTGTGCCGAACCAGCCCCGGGCTTTCCGTAAGCCGCCGGACCGGCACCGGCGGCACGATGCCGTCTTCAACGGCGATGGGGCCGTTTTCGATCCAGTCGCTGGACGGCACCTCCATCATCCCGCCCAGCAGGCCGGTTTCGGCACGGCGGCGGAACAGGATGGAGCCATCGGGTTTTTCCAGCCAGAACGCGACGCCGCGCCGGACCGGCTTCTGCTTTTTCGGCGCACGGGCCGGCAGCGACTCCGCGACCGGTCTTCCGGCACAAAGGGAAACCAGTGGACAGACCGTGCATTTCGGGCTTTTCGGCGAACAGACCGTCGCCCCCAGATCCATCATCGCCTGAGCATAGTCGCCCGGCCGGTCCGTCGGGGCGCAGGACGCGGCGGCGTCACGGATCGGTTTCTTCCCGCCCGGCAGAGGTTCGGATACTCCGAACAGGCGCGCAATCACGCGTTCTATGTTTCCGTCGACCACATTGGCGGGCCGGTCGAAGGCGATGGCGGCAATCGCCGCGGCGGTATAATCGCCGATACCCGGCAATTGGCGAAGCGTTTCTTCCGTATTCGGAAACGCCCCGCCGAATTCGGTGCTGACGGCAATCGCGCATTTATGAAGGTTTCGCGCCCGTGCGTAATAGCCGAGCCCCGCCCAGGCATGCAGAACATCATCCAGCGGCGCGCGCGCCAGATCGTTGATTCCCGGCCAGCGGTCGATAAACAGGTCGAACCGCTCCTTCACGGTGGCGACTGTGGTCTGCTGCAGCATGATTTCCGACAGCCAGACCCGATACGGGTCCGCCCGTTCGCCCGGCAGCGCCCGCCAGGGCAACCGGCGGCGATGCCGGTCGTACCAGTCCAGAACGGCGGGCGCGATCTGCGCCGGCTCGAAACGGACGGATGTCTCGCGTTGCGTGGCCATGCCGGATACTATAGGTCGCTGCGTCAACGAAACCAGAGTCACTGATGTCGAACGACACGAAAAGTTCCAACAAGACCTTCCGGCGCGGCGGCACCCGCACGATGGCGGCCCTGGTTCCGTCGCTGACGCGCCGAGCAATCGGCAAACGCGGTTTTGCGCAGGCCTCGATCATCACCGACTGGCACCTGATTGTCGGACCGGATCTGGCGAAGCATTCCCAACCGGACCGCCTGAGCTTTCCGCGTGGCGAACGCATCGGCGGCACGCTCTATATCAGGGCGGCCGGCCCGATGGCGACGGAACTGATGCATCTGGAAAGCATGCTGATCGACCGCATCAACAGTCACTTCGGCTATGGCGCCATAGCCGCCATCCGGCTTGTTCAGACACCGATTCGCCGGCTGGAAAACAGAAAGCGGAAACCGCCTGTTCCGGACAATCTGACGCCTTTGGACCGGGAACAGCTTGAAAAATCGGTTGCGGGAATCGACGATGCGTCACTGAAAGAGGTTTTACTGCGTCTGGGTTCCGCGGTAATGCGCCAAAAAAACGCCACAAAGTCCGACTAGGGTTCGTCTGTCTTCAAGCGCGCTACCGAGCTTGCCTCCATTGATCACTTGAACCAGATAATAGGGACCGGCCCTCATCGCAGAGAAGTGTATTGTCGCTTGTCTGTCAGTTTGGAATCGATACTAGCTCCGAAATCTTCCGGAAGGAGAATAGAATATGCGGTGTTTCACTGCGGTTTTTGGTTTGATGTTGCTGATCCTTGCCCCCGTTTCCGCCTGGGCGGACACAGATGTCGAGGAGGCCCTGGCCGACCGGTATGTCGGTGCGGAAGACGCCCCGGTGACGATCATCGAATATTCCTCGCTGACCTGCCCGCATTGCGCCGGGTTTCATACCGGCGCTCTGTCGGAAATCCTCGACACCTATGTTGAAACCGGCAAGGTGAAGTTCATCGTACGCGATTTCCCGCTGGACGGCCGCGCCGCGGCGGCGGCCCTGCTGGCGCGCTGCGCCCCGGCGGAGCGGTATTTCCCGCTGGTGGATCTGATGTTCAAACAGCAGCAGAAGTGGGCCGGTTCGCCGGATCCGCTCGCCGCTTTGTCTGAAATGGGCCGTTTTGCCGGCATGAGCCAGTCGGATATCGACGCCTGTTTCGAGAACGAAGATCTGTATGCCGGCATTCTGAAGAAAAAAGCCGAGTATCAGAATGAAAACGATATCAGCTCAACGCCGACCTTTTTTATCAACGGCGAGAAACTGAGCGGCAACCAGCCGTTCAGCGAGTTTCGGGAAATCATCGAATCGCATCTAAAATAACGAATTGATTGTTTTGGCGTGGCGGGATACGTCCGCATACGTTTTTCAGGAACCAGCCGACCGTGCAGTTTTCAAAGCTTCGCCTTAGCGGATTTAAATCCTTTCTCGATCCGGCCGAGTTCTCGATCGATGGCGGAATCACGGGCCTGGTCGGCCCGAACGGCTGCGGTAAATCCAATGTGATCGAGGCCTTGCGCTGGGTCATGGGCGAAACCTCGGCAAAGCGCATGCGCGGCTCGGAAATGGATGATGTCATTTTCGGCGGATCGTCCGGCAGACCGGCCCGCAATATCGCCGAAGTCACACTGCGCATGGATAATACCGACCGCGGCGCGCCGGCGCCCTTCAACGACAGCGACGATGTCGAAATTACCCGCCGGATCGAACGCGGCCAAGGGTCCAGTTACCGTATCAATGGCAAGGAAGTGCGCGCCCGGGATGTGCAGTTGCTGTTTGCGGATATGGCGACCGGCGCCAATTCCACGGCGATTGTCAGCCAGGGCCGGATCGGCGCGCTGATCGGGGCCAAACCGACGGAACGACGGACCCTTCTCGAGGAAGCGGCGGGCATCAGGGGGCTGCATTCTCGCCGGCACGAGGCCGAGTTGCGGCTCAAGGCGGCGGAAACCAACCTCGAACGGCTTGAAGACGTTATCGGCGCGCTGGAAACCCAACACCAGGGACTGCAAAAACAGTCGCGTCAGGCGAACCGGTATCGCAGGATTTCCGATCATCTTCGTCGGCACGAAGCAATTCTGCTTCATTTGCGATGGCAGGACGCGAAGAAGACGGTTCAAACGGCCAAACAGCGCCTCGACGAAGCCGAACAGGTTGTTCACCAGCGCACCGAAGCGGCGGCGACCGCCGCCAAACGTCAGGCCGACGCGGCCAGCGCCCTGCCCGATCTTCGCCGCAGCGAAACGGAAGCCGCCGCGGAATTGCAGCGCGTTCTCGTCGCGGAGCGGGAGCTGGAGAACGAGGAAAACCGGGTCAAGGAAGCCCAGGCAGCGGCGATTGCTCAACTCGATCAGATCGCGCGCGACCGGGAACGAGAGGAATCCCTGCGGGCCGACGCCGACGCGGCAATGCAGCGGCTTGGCCAGGAACGGGATGAAATCGAATCGCTTCGGTCGGGTGAAACCGAACGGCTGGAAACCGCCAGCGAAGCCGCCAGCGCTGCCGCATCCGAAGTCGAAGCGAAAGAAACCGACTTGTCGCAGATGACAGAGGAAATCGCCGCCGTCGACGCACAGCGCACGTCGCTGCAGCGCCGGATCGATGAAAGCCGGCAGAGGATCGACTCCCTGCGTCGGCGGATCGTCGCCCTGGAAGAGGAAACCGTTCGACTGGCGGCGGAGCAGAAGAATCTCGGCGATATCGCGGCGGCGGAAGCGGCGATCGCCGATGCGGAAGGCATCGTGGCATCCGCGCAGTCCGCGTCGCAGGCGGCGGAAACCGCACTGAACAAGGTCCGGGAAACCGAAAAGCAGGCCCGCCAGGCCCTGACGGAACTTGAAAAGCAGACCCGTGAAACCCTACGTGCCGTCGAAGCGGATTTCGACAAGCTGTCCGCCGAAGAAACCGCGCTCGCCGCTCTCGTCGAACGGCAAAACGATGCGGAATCGTCATCCTCGCAGCCCGTGCTCAACACCGTTTCCGTGACGGCCGGTTACGAAGCGGCCATGGGCGCGGCTTTCGGGGACGAGCTGGATGCCCCGGACGATGAGGGGTCGAAAATCCACTGGCTTCAGTTGCCGCCGTTCTCCGGCGCGATGGGCTTGCCGGCCGGTGCGCAACCGCTGTCCAAATTCGTTTCCGGGCCGGCGGCTCTGTCGCGGCGGCTGTCGCAGATTGGCGTCGTTGATGACGCTGCAACCGGGAAAAGCCTGCAAGCACGGCTCGGTCCGGGTCAGCGGCTGGTTTCTCTCGATGGCGGGCTGTGGCGTTGGGACGGCTACACCGTATCCGCCGGGGCCGAAACGGCCGCAGCCCAGCAGATGAAACACAAAAACCGGCTGATTGACGTCCGGGCCGCCCTGACCGACGCCAGGGAAAAGCTGGAAACGGAAAAGAATCGCGCCGAGGAAGGTCTGCAACACGCCCGTTCAGCCCTTGAATCCGCCGAACGCGAGGTTCAGGGCGCTTCGGGACGGGAACAGGCCACAAGGCGCGCGCTGCAGGATGCTTTCGGCACGCTGGACAAGGCGCGCAAGGAACAGGCGGCGATTGCGGGCCGCACCGCCGATATCCGCTCGAAGCTGGAAAGCGCGGCGGAAACGAAATCGACCATCGAAAAGGATATCGCCGAAGCCGAAGACCAGGTTGCCGGCGCGGAACAGGCGCTGAAAGTGCTTGAAGACCCGACGGTCGCGCGCGAACGGGTCAACAGCCTGCGGACGGTGCTGGCCGAACTGCGGACAGACCTGCTGGAAAAACGCGGCGCTGTCGACAGGCTGAGGCGCGAGGCGGAATCCCGGTCCACACGGCTTTCCGCCATTGCCGGTGAGGAACTTTCCTGGCGCAATCGTATCGAAGGCGCTCAGCAAAGGCTGGCCGATCTCGACCGGCGGTCGGCACAGGCGACCGAACAGAAGGAAGCGCTGGCGGAACGTCCGGCAGAAATCGCCGCCCAGTTGAAGAAAATGCAAGATGTCATCGGCGCGGCAGAAGGGCAGCGCAAACTGGCCGCCGACAAGCTGGCCGTCGCTGAACAGGAACAGACGGATGCCGACCGCGCCCTGCGCGAATCGGAAACGGCTTTGGCGGAATCCCGTGAAGTGCGGGTGCGCCGGGAAGCTGAAATCGAACAGGCCGATCAGGCGGCGGAAGCGATCGCGGAACGGATTGCCGAGAAACTGGATACAACGCCGGACAACGTGCTCGCCGCCGGCGGCGTCGAGGCAGACGAGGAACTGCCGCCGCGCGCCGATGTCGAGGCCAAACTGGAACGTCTGACCCGGGAACGCGACAATATGGGCCCGGTCAACCTGCGTGCAGAGCAGGAAGCGGCGGAACTGGAAGAACAGATCGGTTCCATGCACACCGAACGCGACGATCTCGTCGCCGCGATCAGCCGGTTGCGGCAGGGCATCAACGCCTTGAACCGGGAAGGCCGGGAACGGCTGCTGGCGGCGTTCGAGCAGGTGAACCAGCATTTCCAGGACCTGTTCGTCCGACTGTTCGGTGGTGGCGAGGCGAAACTCGCCCTGACGGAAGCCGACGACCCGCTGGAAGCCGGGCTTGAAATCATGGCCAGCCCGCCGGGCAAGAAGATGCAGGTCATGTCGCTGCTTTCCGGCGGTGAGCAGGCGCTGACCGCCCTGTCGCTGCTGTTCGGCGTGTTCCTGACGAATCCGGCCCCGATCTGCGTGCTGGACGAAGTGGACGCCCCGCTGGACGATACCAACGTCGACCGGTTCTGCACGCTTCTGGATGAAATCGCCCATTCCGGCCAGACCCGGTTTGTGGTCGTGACCCACCACCGGCTGACGATGGCCCGGGTGGACCGGTTGTTCGGTGTCACGATGGCTGAACGCGGCATCAGCCAGCTTGTTTCCGTCGACCTGCAGCAGGCCGTGAAACTGCGTGAAACAGCGTAACCGGTCCGGCATTTCCGGGTCCGGCCCCCGCTTCGTCGCCATTGGCCGGTAATCCCGTCGGAGAGAAGGTGAAAAATGCTTTGTATCCTGCGGGTTTACGGACTTTCCAAACAGATGTTTTGCGGTGCGGCAGAGCGCCTTGACTTTGAAAACCGCGCTTCCTATTGTGCCGGTCACTTCGGGGGCAAAAAGGGGCTGTTTTTAACGCTGATTGAACCGCAATGAACGAGGGTAAAAACGATCCCTCCTTGGAAGACTTGAGTGCCAAGCTAGGCGCGCTGAAGGCAGAACGGGACCTGGAAGCGCAAAGACGCAAGGCGAAGGACGAGGCTTCCCGCAAAAGCGGTTTGGGTGCAGCGTGGAAAATATCCTCCGAACTTGTCGGCGCAGTGATTGTCGGTTCAGCAATCGGCTACGGATTGGATTACGCTTTCGGGACGTCTCCCCTGATGCTGATCGTCTTCGTGCTGATGGGATGCGCAGCCGGCATTTTGAATGTTTTTCGCGCTGCGGGCGTGTTCAGCTATGGACCTGGACGCCGGCCCGGATCGCAAAGGTCTGACACGGATCCGAAAGATCCTGTTGAGTAACGGGCCGGATGACGGTGAAGGATGTACATCCTCGCTGTCGCGAGGTCGAAGGGTGAGGAGAGCCGTATATGGCTGAAGACGCGCAAGGTGGCGGTGGCGGGCATTCGCCACTGGAACAGTTCGAAATCAAACCGCTGATCGATATCCATCTCGGCGGTCTGGATATTTCCTTCACCAATTCTTCCGCGTTCATGGTGCTGGCCGTGGTGGTCGTGACGGTATTTCTGATGGGCGGCGCCGGTCGCGGGGCGATCGTTCCCGGTCGCTGGCAGGCTGCCGCCGAAGGCGTATACGAATTCATTGCGAATCTGCTGCGCGACACGGTCGGCGAAGAAGGCCGCAAGTACTTTCCGATCATCTTTACCCTGTTCATGTTCATTCTGGCCGGAAACATGCTGGGCATGCTTCCCTACAGCTTCACCTTCACCAGCCATATCATCGTGACGCTCGCCATGGCGCTGGTTGTGTTCGTCGGCGTTACACTGCTGGGTCTGGTGAAGCACGGAACGCATTTCTTCAGCCTGTTCGTACCGCCCGGAACGCCGATGTTCATGATGCCGCTGCTGGTGCCGATCGAGATCATTTCGTATTTCTCGCGCCCGGTAAGCCTCAGCGTCCGGCTGTTCGCCAATATGCTGGCGGGTCACACGCTGCTGAAGGTTCTAGCCCTGTTCGTGCCTTTGATGGGTGTTGCCGGGGTTCTGCCGCTGGCGCTGATTTCGGCGCTGACAGGCCTCGAAATCCTGATCGCATTCCTGCAGGCCTATGTTTTCGCCATTCTGACCTGCCTGTACATCAACGACGCGCTGCATCTGCACTAACGGCTGCATCGCAAACATTCACCTGAGATTTCTAACTAACAGAGTAGAAGGATTATAATCATGGAACCAGAAGCCGCTAAGCTCATCGGCGCCGGCCTTGCCGTTATCGGCATGATCGGATCGGGTATCGGTATCGGAAACGTCTTCGGATCGTTCATCCTTGCCGTCGGCCGTAACCCGGCTGCTGAAGACAACGTCAAGCAGATGACCTTCCTGGGCTTCGCGCTCGTGGAAGCTATCGCTCTGTTTGCGCTGGTTGTCGCACTGCTGCTGCTGTTCGCATTCTGATCAGTCCGGTTGCTCAAGGCCGTCCGTCCGACATCGGGAAGACGGCCACGGCGACCGGTTGAATCGTGTCCGGCAGAACCGTGCTGCGCGGCAGCGGGTTTTGCCTAACTCATCTGCGGACAGTGAAGGAGGAGGCCTATGCCTCAACTCGATCCGTCATCCTATGCGTCTCAGCTGTTTTGGCTGCTTGTCACGTTTACGGTTCTGTTTCTGATTATCTGGCGGCATGTGGCCCCGAAAATCGGATCGATCAAGGAATCGCGGCAGCACAAGATCGATGCCGATCTTGAAAAGGCCGAAAAGCTGAAATCGAAGGCAGAATCGGTAAAGGACGGCTATGAGGCCGATCTTGCCAAAGCGGCCCAGGATGCCCGCGCAATCCATCAGGATGCGGCCGACGCCATCGCCAAGAAAGCCGAAAAGGAACACGGCGAACTCGGCGCGAAACTGGCGGAACAGGCCCGCGAAGCCAACGAGCGGATTGCAACGGCCAAGGATGTCGCCATCGGCGAAATGAAAGCTGCTTCGATTGAGGTCGTTCAGGCCGCGACGGAACGGCTGATCGGCGCTAAGATCGACGCCGCCACGGCAAAATCGGCCCTGGATGCCGCCGAGAAGGGGGCGCGCTGATGTTACACGATCCGACATTCTGGGTTGCCATCGCCTTCGTGATATTTGTGGCGCTGGCCTTCAAACCGCTCAAAAACGCGATGATGGGTGGTCTCGACAAGAAAATCGAGACGATCAAGGCCCAGGTAGACGAAGCAGCGCGTCTGCGGGAAGAAGCACAGTCGCTTCTTGCGGAGTATGAGCGCAAGCAGGCCAGGGGTGCAAAGCACGCCGAAGAAATCGTTGCTGCCGCCCGCAAGGAGGCGGAAGAAGCCAAAACGCGATCCGAAGCCGATCTGAAAGAAGCGCTGATCCGTCAGGAAAAGTCTTCCCTGCAGAAAATCGAACAGGCCGAGGAAAAGGCGATCCAGGAAGTTCGCAGCATGGCTGTCGAACTGGCGATTGCCGCGGCGACCAAGCTGATTTCCGAACGGGTGGACGGCAAGGACGGCGATGCTTTGATAGAAAAGGCGATCGACGAATTGCCGAACAAGCTTCACTGAAGCCGCATATTCAGCGAATCAAACGGCCGGGGCTTCCCCGGCCGTTTTCTTTTGGGTATGTACAGTAGCCTGACCAGAGCGGCTCACGTTTATGGAAAAGAGACTGTCATGCCTTATGTCGCCCGCGACGAAAGCGGCAAAATCATCGGTATAAGCGAGCGTTCGACGGATACGATTACCGAGCGCCTGTCCGGCGATCATCCGGAGGTCATTGCGTTTCTGAAAGGCGCTTCGCCCGATACGATGCGGATGCGGTTGCAAGGCACCGATACGGAAATGGCCCGCATCACCGAAGATCTTGTGGATGTTCTGATATCGAGAAATATCATCAATTTCACCGACCTGCCGATCAAGGCGCAAAAAAAGCTCGTCGCCCGCCAGAAACTGCGCCGGAACCTGTCGGCGCTGGCGAATCTCGTATCGGATGCCGACGACATTATCGACCTTTAATCGCATTCTCCCCCCTTGCACGTTCGGTTCTTTGATCCTACGTTCCCGGTATTGGAAGCATTCTCAACGGGGCGCCCCTTATCGGGGCTGAGAGGCGCTAGGCGCCAACCCGACGAACCTGATCCGGTTAGGACCGGCGTAGGGACTTGAGAGACTGCAAATCGCCGTTTCCCTTGATTTGCCGTTTCCCCTCCCCCGCTCTCAGTCGGATCGCACAACGGGATACGGTGCGTGACAGATACTCTTTTATCCTTGCCCAGGATGGCGGGGGAAATCCTGACAGCGGTTCGGGAAAACGAACCGAGGGTCCACTGCCTGACAAATATCGTCGCCGCGAACGTTACGGCGAATGTTCTTCTGGCTGTCGGCGCACGGCCGTCGATGACCGAAGACCCGGCCGAAATCGCATCCTTTGCCCGGGTATCCGATGCGTTGCTGGTGAATCTCGGTATGCTGACGAAAGACCGGCGGCATGCGATCGAGCTCGCCGTGGACACGGTGACGGCTGCCGGTACGCCCTGGGTTCTGGATCCTGTAAAGATCGGCGCATCACCGACGCGGCGCGCCTTCGCGGAAACCCTCGTCCAACGGAAACCGACCGCGCTTCGCGCCAATGCGGTCGAATTCGGCTCTATGGCGGGTATACCGCCCGAAACGATTTCCGCCCGCACCGGATCAGTCGATCGCATCGAAGGCGGCGGCCAGTTCGTCACCATTTCGAACGGGCATCATCTGGCCGACAAGGTAACGGCGATGGGATGCGCGGAAGGGGCGCTGATCGCCTCGTTTCTGGCCGTGGGACAGGATGCGTTTACCGCCACTGCCAGCGCCATTCTGGTTTTCAACATAGCCGCCGAAATCGCCGCTGAAACGGCGACCGGCCCCGGCAGTTTTCAGGTCGGCTTGCTGGACAGCCTGTATTCGCTGGACGAACGCGCAATTGTCAGACGCGCCCGGCTGGAAAGGATCACAAACGCATGACCGATACGACAGGCATCCCGACCGCAATGACCATTGCCGGTTCGGACAGCGGCGGCGGCGCCGGCATTCAGGCCGATCTGAAAACATTTTCCGCGCTGGGCGCCTACGGCGCTTCCGCGATCACCGCGCTTACCGCCCAGAATACCGTTGGCGTGACAGGCATTTTCGCCATCGACCCTGCCTTCGTGGCCAAACAGATCGATACCGTTCTGGACGATATCCGCATCGACGCCATCAAGATCGGCATGCTGGGTACACCGGCGCTGATCGATGCCGTGGCCGATGCGCTTGAAAGGCGGCCCAAATGCCCGCCTGTGGTTCTGGACCCCGTCATGGTGGCGAAAAGCGGCGATCCTCTGCTCCCTTCCGATGCTGTTGAGACCCTGATCAACCGCCTTGTCCCCCTCGCCACGGTCATCACACCGAATTTGCCGGAAACCGGTGTTCTGCTGGGGCGGGATGCGCCCGGTGATGTCGAGGCGATGAAACAGGCCGCGCGCGATCTAACATCTCTCGGTCCCCGGGCGGTGCTGGTTAAGGGCGGTCATCTCGACAATTCGGACGAACCGGATTCCATCGATCTGTTGCTGGAAAACGGCGCATTTCAGGAATTTCGCGCCCGTCGAATCGCGACCGAAAACACGCATGGTACGGGCTGCACCCTGTCCTCGGCCATTGCGGCCGGACTCGCAAAGGGGCTCCCGCTCGGCAAGGCCGCCGCCGAAGCGCACACCTACCTGCAGGCCGCAATCGCCAAGGCGGACACATTACACATCGGCTCCGGTCACGGACCGGTCCACCATTTCCACGACTACTGGAAAGGAAAAACCCAATGACCAGGACTTTTCTGACAAACCGGCGCAATCTTCTCGGTGCGGCAGCAGGGCTGGCGGCAGGATCGCTGGCCGCGCCGGCTGTCGCCACGGCGAACACCGCACTTAAATGGCGCATGATAACGTCATGGCCTGCGAATGCGCCGGGATCGGGCCTGACCGCTTCCCGTCTGGCGAAACGCATCAACGACATGTCCGGCGGCGAGTTGACCGTCACCGTCTATGCCGCCGGCGAACTCGCGCCCGCATTCGAGGTGCTCGACGCTGTCGGCGCGGGATCGGCGGAAATGGGTCATACAGCTCCCCTGTTCTGGCAAGGCAAGATGCCTGTCGCCGCCTTGTTCACAGCCGCTCCGTTCGGGCTGACGCCCCTGGAACACCATGCCTGGATATTCCACGGCGGCGGTCAGAAGCTCTGGGACAGACTATACGGGCCGTTCGGCGTCAAACCCTTCATGGGCGCGAATTCCGGCCTGCAGATGGGCGGATGGTTCAAACGCGAGATAAACAGCCTCGAGGATCTGAAGGGGCTGAAAATGCGGATTCCCGGTCTCGGCGGCGCCATTCTGGAAAAGCTGGGCGGCCTGCCCACGTCCATTCCGCCCGGCGAGATCTTCACCGCCTTGCAATCCGGGCTGATCGACGGCACCGAGTTTCTCGGCCCGTGGGCCGATTCGAGTTTCGGCTTTCAGAAGGTAGCGCCCTATTACTATTTTCCGGGTTTCCATGAGCCGAACGGAACCGGCGAATGCCTGGTGAATACGAATGCGTATGAAAGCCTGCCTGGCCATTTGAAGCAGATCGTCGAGAACGCCTGCATGGCGGAAAACTCCTACGCGCTGGCGGAAACGGAATGGTTCAATGCCGAAGCGTTGCAGAAGCTTGTCGAAAAGGACGGGGTTACGCTTCGGCAATGGCCGGAAGACATTCTGAAAGCCGCCCGGGCTGCCGGTGAAGACGTGCTCGACAGGCTGGCGACGACGGATGCGCTTTCCGGTGAAATTGTCGACTCATTCAGGGCCGCCAGAACCCGCACCTCTGCCTGGAGCAAGGTCGGACATATGCCGTTCTATGCGGCGCGAGCGCTTTCGCCGTGACGAAGGACACCGATAGTCCCAGTGCTCCCGGCATGCTCATCCAAAAGGTAACGGCTGCGTTCGCCGGGCAGAAACCGGTTTTCGAGGCGCTTGATCTGCATGTCGAACCGCAGAGCTGGACCTGCCTTCTGGGGCCGAGCGGCGTCGGCAAATCGACCCTGCTTCGGCTAATCGCCGGTCTGCCCGGCACCGCAGAGATAGCCGGAACCGTGACGGCGGACGACCGCAAGCCGATTGCCGGCCGGATCGCCTATATGGGACAGCAGGATCTGCTGCTTCCCTGGGCCAGCATCCTGGACAATGTCATGATCGGATTGCGGTTGCGCGGGCGGCGGCCGGACACGGCGGACATGGAACGAGCACAGGGTCTGCTGGCGCGGCTCGGTCTCACCGACCGTCACGATGCCTTGCCGGCCGACTATTCCGGCGGCATGCGCCAGCGCGTCGCTTTGGCCCGAACGCTGTTCGAAGATCAGCCGATTGTCCTGATGGACGAACCTTTCTCCAAACTCGACGCGCTGGCGCGCCGCCGCCTCCAGGATCTGGCCGTTCAGGTGCTGAAAGGCAGAACCGTCTTTCTTGTAACCCACGATCCGGTTGAAGCGCTGCGTGTCGCAGACCGGATAATTGTGATGGCCGGACAGCCGGCGACGGTAACGGAACCCGTGCTGCCGGCAACGCAACGCCCCCGGCAGGAAACCGACAACGGCTTCTGGGACGCGCACAAGGCGATCCTGGCGCAACTCGACCCGCAGAGCGTGGCGGCGGCCTGACATGGTTCTACGCGCGCTTGTGGCCGGACTGGTGATTATCCTGCTTTGGCAGCTCGTTGTATCGGTCACCAATGTGCCGGATTTTATCCTGCCATCGCCGGCGGGCGTTTTCAGCGCACTGATCGAGGATGCGGCCTTTCTGGCGCCGCATGCCGGCATCACCGCGTTGGAAATCGTTCTCGGGCTTGTGATCGGCACCGTTCTGGGCAGCATCAGCGCCATTCTGATGATCTGGTTCAGGCCGGTCCGAACCTGGCTGTTTCCGGTGCTGGTGATAAGCCAGGCGCTGCCCGTCTTCGCCCTCGCGCCGATACTGGTTTTGTGGCTGGGATACGGCCTTGCATCGAAAATCGCAATGGCCGTGATGATTATCTTCTTTCCCGTCACAGCCGCCCTGTATGACGGGCTGCGCCGCACCGATCCCGGTCTGCTCGATCTGGCCCGGACGATGGGCGCAGACTCATGGGCGCTGCTGCGCCATATCCGGATACCCGCCGCGCTGCCGGTCTTCGCCAGTGGTTTGCGGGTCGCAACGGCGGTCGCGCCGATTGGCGCGGTGGTCGGCGAATGGGTCGGTTCCAGCGCCGGCCTTGGCTACCTGATGCTGCACTGGAACGCCCGGATGCAGGTGGATTCTATGTTCGCGGCTTTGGTCGTTCTCGCGGCCCTGGCCGTGTCTTTGTATTTCCTGGTCGATCACGCCCTGCGTCGATTGACCTACTGGCAAACCGAAACCGATATGACGAAAGGATAATATATTGCGCGCTTTCTTCTCGATTGTCGTCTCCGGCCTTCTGGTCGCATCCGCACCGGCGGCTGCACAGGATAAACTGACCCTACTGCTCGACTGGTTCATCAATCCCGACCACGGCCCGCTGATCGTTGCGCAGGAGCGCGGCTATTTCGATGCCGCCGGGCTGGATGTCAGCATCGTCGAACCGGCCGACCCCAGCGCGCCGCCGAAACTGGTCGCGGCGGGTCAGGCTGATCTCGCCGTATCCTACCAGCCACAGCTTCATGTCCAGGTATCCGAAGGCCTGCCGCTTGTAAGGGTCGGTACGCTGGTTGCGACACCGCTGAATTCACTGGTCGTCCTAGCGGACGGACCGATCCAGCGGATCGCCGATCTGAAGGGACGGAAAGTCGGTTTTTCGGTCGGCGGGTTCGAGGAAATCGTGCTCGGTGCGATGCTGCGGCGGAATGGCCTGACCCTCAACGATGTTGAACTGGTGAATGTGAACTTTTCGCTGTCGCCGTCGCTGATAACCGGTCAGGTCGATGCCGTAATCGGGGCTTTCCGGAACTTCGAGCTCAATCAGATGAATATCGTCGGGCACCCCGGAGCGGCCTTCTTTCCCGAAGAAGAAGGGGTTCCACCCTATGACGAGCTGATTCTCGTGGCTCACCGTGACATCGCGGAAAGCAATGTTATTCGCCGCTTCCTAGATGCGCTCGAAGCCGCGACGATCTGGACCATCAATCACCCGGCGGCGGCGTGGGACCTGTTCCGCAAGACCGACAAGAAACTCGATGACGAGTTGAACAGGCTCGCCTGGATCGACACCCTGCCGCGTCTGGCGCTTCGTCCCGCAGCGCTTGATACCCGTCGCTACGACAGGTTTGCGACTTTCATGCAGGAATCTGGCATGATTTCGGACACACCGCCGGTACCGGTATACGCCATTGAAGTGACGGGAGAATAAGGGCCTGATTTATTGCGTGGCGCGGTTGAAGCGCAGTTCATCCTTCGACAATTCGAACCCGGTGAATATGACGAAACTGTCGCCACGCTGCTCTTCCGTTTTGGGGATTTCGATGACCAGTCTTTCCCGATGCAGGACGGTAGACCGGTTGCCGCTGAAATCGACGGCGACCGGCAGCGACCGCCGTTGCAGGATGGTACGGTCCTTATCGGCAACAGCGACGAATATCGACAGTGATCCGACCGAGCTTGTGCTTGCCGGGCCTTCGCGAACGCCGATTTCAAGGATCGCCTCCACTTCCACCAGATCGTCGTCTACCGAGCAGACACCCCGTGCAGCGGTGAAACGCGTTTCCATGATGACATCCGTAATATCGCCATCGCTGCCATCCACAAAGCGCGTCATCGTGCCTGTGTCTACCGGTACGCGAATCGATGGACAGCGAACAAGCGGCTCGTTACCGGAACACCCGGCCAGAACCGCAATCGCTATCAGGAAAAGTAGGCTGCACCGTGCAAAAAGCCGCACGCTGCCGAATGTCGCAGGCAAAATGATCGATTCCTTACAGTCTTGAATGACTTCCGTCACACAGAGGCTTCTTGCCACTATTTTTGCACCCACAAAAGTAAACCTTGCCGGTCTTTGCCGCCTTGTAGGAGACCGGCGAGAAAGGTCCCCCCGAATGGCTGCCGTCGCAGAAGGGTTGTTTGGCCGATTTGCCGCAGGCGCACCAGAAATATGTCTTCCCTTCGGTCACATCGACACCAAATGGTTCTCTGGCTGCAATTTCCGGCTGACTCATCGTTTGTACCCTCGTTGTACTCGGCGGTTGCAAATGCGAGACTACTTTGCGAATAGCTGAAGTGTAAACACGGGCTTCGTTCGCCACAAGCAGGACCATGACAAGGCTATGACCGACCTATCCGCCAGCATGCCGCCAGGCACGATATCAACAGCGAAACCGCCGCTGGAAATCCTGCTGGCCGGTCCGCGGGGATTCTGCGCCGGTGTGGAACGGGCGATCCTGATCGTCGAAAAGGCTCTGGACCGGTACGGCCCGCCGGTTTATGTGCGGCACGAGATCGTACACAACCGGTTCGTGGTCGAGCAGCTTGAATCCAAGGGCGCGGTCTTTATTGACGAGCTGGACGATGTGCCGGACGACCGGCCTGTGATCTTTTCCGCCCACGGGGTGCCGAAATCCGTTCCGGCGGAAGCAACCCGGCGCAACCTGTTTTTTGTCGATGCCACCTGCCCGCTGGTCAGCAAGGTCCATCGCGAGGCGGAACGTCACCACCGAAACGGCATGCATGTCGTGCTGATCGGCCATACCGGACACCCCGAAGTTATCGGCACCATGGGCCAGTTGCCGGACGGCGCCATTACGCTGGTTGAGACGGTCGACGATGTCGCGAAGCTTCCCTTCCCCGCCGACACACCCCTTGCCCATGCGACGCAGACAACTTTGTCAGTCGATGAGACCAGAGATATTCTCGAGGCGCTGCAAGCCCGGTACCCGCATATCGCGGCGCCGAAAAAGGAGGACATCTGCTATGCAACGACCAACCGTCAGGTGGCGATCAAGACAATCGCAGCCGACGCCGATGCCGTGCTGGTGATTGGCGCGCCGAATTCCTCCAATTCCAAACGTCTGGTGGATGTCGCGCGGGAATCCGGTTGCGCCAATGCCCATCTCATCCAGCGCGCTGCCGACATCGACTGGAATATCCTGCGGAATGCGTCGATCCTTGGCATTACCGCCGGCGCATCCGCACCGGAAGTTCTGGTCGACGAAGTGATTGCCGCGTGCCGCAACCGTTTCGATGTAACCGTTACCGAACGGGTTACGGCGGTAGAGGATGTGGAATTCAAGATGCCTCGCGTACTGGTTGGATAACGGAAATCATGGCGGTTTACACAGAGGTTTCCGATGAGGATGTCATCGACTTTGCAGCCGATTACGGGATCGGCGCTGTCGTGGCGTTGAAAGGTATCGCGGAAGGCGTCGAGAATTCGAACTACCTTCTGCAGACCACCGAAGGGTCCTATATCCTGACTTTGTACGAAAAGCGGGTTCATGCCGAAGACCTGCCGTTTTTTCTGTCTTTGATGGGCTATCTGCAATCGAAGGGCATTCCTTGCCCGCAGCCGCTGACGACGCGCTACGGCGATCAGTTACGCACGCTCTGCGGCCGGCCGGCCTGCCTGACGAGCTTTTTGGAGGGCATGTGGCCCCGGAAGATCAAACCGTTTCATCTGACCGAACTCGGAGCGGCCCTCGGGCGGCTTCATCTGGCGGGAGCCGATTTCGACATGCACCGAGCCAACAACCTGTCGATTGGCGGATGGCGTCCCTTGTTCGACCAAAGCAAGGAACGGGCGCATGAAGTCCACCCCGACCTGACAGGCATCCTGCAAACCGAACTCGACTTTCTGGAAAGCAACTGGCCCAAAGACCTGCCTTACGGCGTCTGCCATGCGGACCTGTTTCCGGACAATGTCTTCTTCATCGGCGATTCTCTGTCGGGCCTGATCGATTTTTACTTCGCCTGTAACGATTTTTACGCCTATGACCTGGGTATCTGTCTGAACGCGTGGTGTTTCGAAAAGGATTCGAGTTTCAACACGACCAAGGCGCGCAACCTGCTGACCGCCTACAGCAAGACCAAACCGCTCACACAGGATGAACTGGACGCCCTGCCGGTACTGGCGCGAGGCTCCGCCGTACGGTTCCTGCTGACCCGGTTGTACGACTGGCTGCACGGACCGAAAGACGCGCTGGTTCGGCCGAAAGATCCGCTCGAATATCTCAACATCCTGCGCTTTCACCAGGGCGTGAACTCTGTCGCATCCTACGGGCTGGATGCGAAACAGTGCCTTGAATCGTCATCCGCATGACCGAAAGCGAAGGGGACAACAGCGCGACGGTCGAAATGTTCACCGACGGCGCCTGCAGCGGCAATCCCGGCCCCGGCGGATGGGGTGCCCTGTTGCGTTGGCGAGGTCAGGAAAGGGAACTCAGCGGCGGCGACGCGGAAACCACCAACAACCGCATGGAACTAATGGCCGCCATTGCCGGGCTGGAGGCGCTCAAGAAACCGACCCGGGTCAGGGTGACCACCGACAGCACCTATGTCCGCGACGGCATCACCTCCTGGATACATAACTGGCGTCGCAACGGCTGGAAGAACGCCGCCAAGAAACCCGTCAAGAATGCCGACCTGTGGCAACGGCTCGACGCAGCCACGAAAGGCCATACAATCGAATGGGTCTGGGTGAAGGGGCATGCCGGACACCCGGAAAACGAACGCGCTGACGAACTGGCCAGGCTGGCCATACCGGGACGATAATCATGTCAGACGCCAGGCCGGTCGTTTTCATGCACATGATGAAAACCGGTGGCCTGACCATGGTTAACGTGCTGCGCGAGGCCTATGGCGTCGACCGCACCTTCAAACTGGGCAATACGCGCGGTAATGAATTCACCTATATTCGCGATCTGGAAGACGCAGCCGAAAACCCTGACATTCAGGTGTTTATCGGACATTTCGGCTGGGGTGTCGGCAGGCTGTTCGACCGCCCAGTCCGGTACCTCACGATCCTTCGCCACCCGGTCGACCGGGTCCTGTCGCTATACCAATACAGCAGCAGCGAGCCCTGCAGCGTCGACGGGTTGATGCGATTTGTCGCGGCGACGCCGGAAGCGAGAAACGGTGTTGTGCGGCGGCTGAACGGATTGGCAACGGCGGACTTCGGCGCGAACGACTATCGTGCGATCGACTGGCGCGCCATGTTGCCGGCGGATATCGGCATCGAATTATCCAACGACCATCTGGCGGCAGCGACAGACAACCTGGGTCGGTTCACGGCTGTCGGCCTGCAGGAACGGTATCCGGAAACACTGCTGCTGTTTCGCGACAGGCTGGACAGCCCGCCGCTGTTCAACATCCGTCGGCCGTTTCTGAACAATTCCGCTGTCGCCCTGACCCGGCAGGACATCGATCCGATGGTTGCCGAGGCGATCCTGGACCACAACCGGCTTGATCTCGCCTTGTATGAAAAGGCCGAAGCAGCGTTCCGGCAACATGTCGGGGATCTGCAAAATCGGCGGCCCGTCGAAATGGCGGTGCAGCGCCTGCTGAACGATGGTCTGCGTCAGCGCGGCAAACAGGTTCTTGAAGAAGATGAAGCCTTTGAAATACTGCAGACCAAGATCAACGGTTTGCTGCAGAGCGGCAAACTGGCTGAAACGGCCTGCCTGCTTATCTATCTTTTATCCAAACCGCTGGATCGCGAGACTGCGTCAACCTGCCTCGCCCTTTTGCAGAAAATCGGGTCAGAAGAGGATATCGCGAGGGAGGAAGAAGCCTTCAGGCAGCGGTACGGTTAGCGTTTTCGCCCGCCGATAGGGGAAACGCGACCGCATGCCGGCACACCTGCGCCGGTTCATGCAATCGCATTCCCGTACCGATCCCGATCCGCTTCGTAGCAACTACAGTTTGGCGATGATGGCTTCCGCCGACGACACGCTGAAATCGCCGGCTTCTTCAACAGCGAGATGGGTCACGACGCCGTCTTCGGCAATCAGGGCGAACCGCTGTCCGCGCATCCCGAGACCGGCCGCAACCAGATCGAGTTCCAGACCGAGCTGTTTGGTGAAGGCGCCACTACCATCCGCCAGCATGGTGACCTTACCGTCCGCGCCCTGCATCTTGGCCCACGCATCCATTACGAACGCATCGTTGACGGCAAGGCAGCAAATCTCGTCGACACCCTTCGCCTTGATCGCATCGGCATGTTCGACAAAACCGGGCAGATGCTTGGCCGAACATGTCGGCGTGAACGCGCCGGGCAGTGAAAAGATCACCACTTTCTTGCCGGCTGTCATGGCGGCAAAATCTACATCCTCCGGGCCGTTCGCGCCCATGGTCTTCAGTCCGTCGGTTGGAAGCTTATCGCCTATGCTAATCATCGTTTACCCCTCGTTTGGATGTTGAAACCGGGCCCTGCGATGCCCGGATGAAAAATGCTTACGCACCGATACAGCAACATAGACCAGTCACGGTTTTTTTCCAGACTTGACGTTCTATCTGTTGGCAATAAGCGAAGGCTGTGCATCTTCGAACGCGGACAGCACGGCATCCTCGCCCAGCAGTTCAGGTAGCGGCACGCCATCGGGGGCTGTCGGCCCGTAGACAATATTGAACGGGATGCCATATCGGCCGTGACGCTGCAGATACGCGGCAATCGCCGGATCGGGATTGGTCCAGTCCGCCTTCATGGCGACCACGCCGGTATTGGCGAGCAACCCAGCAACAGGTTCCGTATTCAGCACCCGCGCCTTGTTGAACTGACAGGTGATGCACCAGTCGGCGGTGACATCGACAAACACGACCTTCCCCGCCGCCACCAGACCGGGAATGGCCTGCTCGTCGAACGGCACCCACAGGGAATCCGTTATCTGCGCTGATTCCGGGCCGTCCTGCGCATTGTCCCGCACCACCGGCACCGCCATGGCGGCGATAATCAGCAGGATCGTCAGCGGCACGGATCTGCGCGCCAGGCGCGATCCTTCGAGCCGGCGAATGCCCATGACGCTGGCGGCCAGTACCGCCAGAACGCCAACGACAAGCGCTGTTTCCAGCGTCGACTGGGCAGCCATAACGGTTATCAGCCAGACCGCCGTTCCCGCCAGCGCGACCCCCATGATCCCCTTGATCTTGACCATCCACGGCCCCGGTGCGGGTAACATGGTTGCGACTTTCGGAAACGCCGCCACCGCGAAATAAGGCGCGGCCAGCCCCAGACCCAGCGCAAAAAAGATTGTCAGGATTTCGAACAGGCCTCGGCTTAGCGCAAAACCGACCGCTGTGCCGAGAAACGGCGCGGTGCACGGCGTCGCCAGCAGCGCCACGAATGCGCCCGTCAGGAACTGGCCGGTCAGATTGTCGTTGCTGCCGGTCGTTACGGCTCTGTCGGCGATGAAACGCGGCAACGTGAATTCGAACAGACCGAACATGTTCGCCGCAAACAGGGTCAGGATAGCGATCATGAATGCCAGAAATACCGGCTGCTGGAACTGGATGCCCCAGCCGATTGTCGTCCCCGCGGCTTTCAGCCCGGCCAGTCCGGCCCCCAGAACCAGGAAAAACGAGATAATACCGGCAGCGGACGCCAGGAAGCTGATCCTGACGGCGCGCCGGTCGCCGCCACCGTGCTTTATCAGGGACAGCAGTTTCAGCGACAGGACCGGCAGAACGCAGGGCATCAGGTTGAGAATGAGCCCGCCGAGCAATGCCAGCCCGATAATGGTGACCGGAACCAGAACCGAAGCGGTTCCACCGTCCGTTTCGAACGGTTCCGTTGCAAACAGCGACACCCCGCCGATATCCGGCCGTATGGTTGTTTCGATCGCCTGGCGGTCTTCCGCAATCGTCACCGTCGCGCCGGCCGAGGCGATCTGTTCCGCTGTCGCGCCGCCACCGGAGGCGAGAAGGATCGCCTGAGTCCGGTCGTCGCTGTACATCGCCACCGGCGCATCGAAGAAACTTCCGTCCGGGCCTTCGACGAGTAATTCGAGATCGCCGAGCGGTTGATCGTCCAGCACAACGACCTGAAGCGATACGGTCTTTTCGTCTTCCGCTTCAACCGTGCTTCCCAGTACCCGAAGGCCTGTCTGCGCGGGTTCCCGGGGCACTTTCGCCTTGAACTGACCGATCGTATGTGACTTAGCCGATGCTTCGCTGATGCCCGCCGGAAGATCGAGCGCGATGTCGGACACGTAGGGGATGCAGATTTCCTTGCAGACGAGATACGACACCGACCCGGACAGGGTGACCGGCTCTCCCGGGGTTTCGGGCTTTACCGACAATGGAAAAACGACGGTATCCGCATAACCGAAGGTCTGCAGACCGAACAGCTCGAACCGGATCGGCAGAGGCCAGTCCATATCGACGGAAGCCACATTTTGTGACGACGACCAGTCCGGCACCGGTGGCAATCCGGCATCCCCCGGCGACCGCCAGTATATTTTCCAGCCGGGTTGAAGCTGGAATTCCATGCCGAACTGCAGGGTGTCGCCGTCACCGACAGCGTCTATGGCCGAAATCAGCCGTACGGAGGCCTGATCGTTATCCGCCCAGCGACCGCTCGACGCCTGTGCCTGAAGTGCCGTGGCCAGAACAATACCAAAAACCGCCATCGTTGCCAGAACCCGGCGGATAGCCGGCTTCACAACCGCGAAAAGAAGCTTTCCGGCGATTTGAGCGTCTGTCGTGCGTTCCAGGCATGCACTCTTAACAAGCAATACAGAATCCTTCGCTGGCAGTCTCGTACCGGTGGCAATCTATCCACGTGCGGCGTAAAATACCCGTCACAAATTCGTGCCTTGAGGCATATCCGTTATCAAGTCGTACTGGCGTAAATGCCCGGCTTGTTGCTAAACTGTCGATGTTACCCAAATAAGGTGCGTAAACGTAAATCCAAATACGGTGTCGGGGCGAATACGCTTTCTTGCCGCCAAATCCGGCAATTGAAGAACGAATATGACCGAAGCCACTGTTACACAAGGATATTTGACCGGCCAGCTTCTGGTGGCAATGCCGTCAATGGCCGATCCGCGTTTCGAACGCAGCGTGATCTATGTCTGCGTTCACAACGAGGACGGTGCGATGGGACTGGTCATCAATAAACTGATGGAAAGCCTGACGTTCAACGAATTGCTGGAACAGCTTGAAATCGCACCCGCGCGCACCGAAGACGAGATTCGCATCCATTTCGGTGGCCCGGTTGAAACCGGCCGCGGTTTCGTGCTGCACAGCCAGGAATACCAGCAGGACGGCACGGTTATCATGGAGGAAGGCGTCGGCCTCACCGCAACTATCGACATTCTGCGCGACATCGCCAATGGCAAGGGACCGCGCGACCATCTTCTGGCATTGGGATATGCCGGCTGGGGGCCGGGACAGCTTGACGGCGAGATGCAGGAAAACGCCTGGCTGAACGTGCCGCCGGACGAACAGCTTGTTTTCGGCGGGTCGCTCGAATCGAAGTGGGAACGCTCGCTGGCCAAGATCGGCGTCGATCTTTCCCTGCTGTCCGGCGACGCCGGCCACGCCTGACGGTCAGAGACCTTCCGGCGGTTTCTTTGCGATCATCGGCCGCGCGTCATTCTCCAGCAGGGCGTAGATGATATGATCCTGCCATTCACCGGCGATGCACAGATATCGGCGCGCCAGCCCTTCTTCCTGAAAACCCGATTTTTCCAGCAGTCTGCGGCTGGGCTGGTTGTCGGACAGGCAGGCGGCTTCGATACGATGCAGACCCAGCGACCGGAATCCGAAATCCAGACATAGCTGCAGCGCTTCGAACATGTAACCCTGGCGCACATACGGCAGACCCATCCAGTAACCGACACTGCTGGACTGGGTGACGCCACGACGGATATTGGCAAGCGTGACCCCTCCCAGCAGGGTGGAATCGTCGTTTCGGAAGATCAGAAACCCGTAACCGGTTTCCGCCGCCCACTCGGTCTGAATTCGCTTGGTGCGCCTGCGATAGGCCGTCGACGTCAGGGCGTCGCGCGGCCAAGACGGTTCATAGGGTCTCAGAAAATCACGGCTTTCG
Organism: Alphaproteobacteria bacterium; assembly: GCA_040222995.1. Taxonomy (GTDB): domain Bacteria; phylum Pseudomonadota; class Alphaproteobacteria; order UBA8366; family Aestuariispiraceae; genus JAVKBW01. The sequence goes on from JAVKBW010000039.1 coordinate 366,673, forward strand.
CGCCGCAGCGCCAGCCATTGAGTCTGGTCGCCGGGTTTCGGGGGACGGATATGGACGCGAGGACCTGTCAGACGCACTTTCGGCAGAGAGGAGCGAAAGATGGCAATCATGACGCGCGCGTTCAGGCCGCAAGCCGCTCAGTCAGACTCTGACGCGTCTCGAGAGCCGACAGCGGACCGATCCCGGCCAGCGTCAGCGGGCCGGAAAAGATACGCGCCGCAGAGCGCGCCAGACTGTCGATATCGACTGCCTGCGTTCTTTGCAGCACTTCCTCGACCGGTACGGGCCGTCCGAACAGCAACAATTGACCGGCCAATGTCTCCGCGCGGGAAGACGAGCTTTCCAGACCCATCGCAATGCCGGATTTGGCCTGCGCCTTTGCGCGGTCCAGTTCCGCCGCCGTGATGCCCGATCCCGCCGAACCGTTGCGTAATCCGCTGATTTCCTGAAACAAAACATCGATTAGCTCGGGCACAGCCTCTTCCGCCGTACCGGCATACAACCCGAAAACGCCGCCATCCGAAAAGCAGGATGCAAAGGAAAACACCGAATAGGCCAGGCCGCGTTTTTCCCGGATTTCCTGGAACAGACGCGAGCTCATGCCGCCGCCGAGAATGCCTGATAGAACGTTCGCCGTGTAGAATTCGTCTTCCCTCATGCTCGGGCCGGGAAACCCGAACAGCAGATGAACCTGTTCGGACGACAGCGAATCCCGCACTTCACCGCCGGTATAGACTGCCTGATCCTTCGCCCCCTCCTCCGGCGTATCCGACGCGGCGACAATCGGCGAAAACAACCGTTCGCCCAGCGCAACCAGTTTGTCATGGTCTACGGCCCCCGCCGCGCACAGGACCATGTTGTCCGCCCTGTAGTGCCGCTTCATGAAGGCCCGAAGCCCTTTGGCCGACAAGCCCTTCACCGTCACCGTGCTTCCGAGCACCGGGTAGCCGATGGATTGCCCGGCATAGGCCGCTTCCTGAAACCGGTCGAACACCAAGTCGTCCGGCGTATCCGCCACCTGTGCGATTTCCTGCAAAATGACGGACCGTTCGCGTTCGAATTCATCCTCGTCAAAGACCGGATTAATCAGGATATCCGCCAGAATGTCGACGCCGAGTTCGATATCCTGCTTCATCAGCTTGATAAAAAACGCCGTCGATTCCCGGCCCGTATAGGCATTCATATGGCCGCCGACCGCTTCAACCTGTTCGGCGATGTCGCGCGCCGACCGCGAGGTTGTGCCCTTGAAGGCCATGTGTTCGAGGAAATGGGCCGAGCCGTTGGTATCCGCCGTTTCAACGCGGGTGCCCGCCCCGACCCAGACACCGACGGACACGGTTTCGATCCACGGCATCGGATCCGTCGCAACAGTCAGACCGCTTGATAGCTTGGAAACCCTGATCGATTCAACCAACGGCTAACATTCCTTCCTACGGTTTCACCCGGGTATTGGTGCGAACATATTGCTGCACGACCTGTAAACCGGCGCCCAGTACAGTCATCCTTTCTTCCCGGTCGAACAGATCGGAAAGATGCGGCGGTAGAGATGGATGCACTCCGGTCGCCGCTTCCACGACATCCGGGAATTTTGCCGGATGAGCACAGGCGAGGCAAACCAGCGGAATATCGGGCCGGCGTCGCGCCGCGGAACCGGCAACGAACCCGACCGCCGTGTGCGGATCGATCAGTTCGCCGGTCGCCTTGTACAGGGCGGCGATTGCCGCCTTTGTCCCGTCGTCATCCAGGCGCCGTGCATCGAAAAGTTCACGCGCAAGACTCCACCGGTCCGGACTGACCGACATTTCGCCGGTCTGGCGAAACGCGTTCATGACGGTGGAAAGTTCGTCCGGATCGCGGCCGAACAATTCGAACAGATACCGTTCGAAGTTGCTGGAGACCTGAATATCCATGCTTGGCGAAACGGTCGGCACCACGTCTTCCATCGACATCGATCCCGATTCGAAAAACCGGGTCAGGATGTCGTTGGAGTTCGACCCGATGATCAACTGATCGATGGGCAGGCCCATCTGCTTCGCCGCATAGCCCGCAAACACATTGCCGAAATTGCCGGTCGGCACCGCAAAGGTGATTTCCCGGTCCGGCGCGCCAAGCGAAATGCCCGCGTGAAAATAATACACGATCTGGGCCATGATGCGCGCCCAGTTGATCGAATTGACCGCGGATATGTTCAGGTCGCGACGATAGTCAAGGTCGTTGAACATCGACTTAACAAGATCCTGACAATCGTCGAATGTGCCTTCGATGGCGATATTGTGGACATTCGACGAAAGGACGGTCGTCATCTGACGCCGCTGCACCTCGGATGTCCGGTTGTGCGGATGCATGATGAAGATATCGACCCGGTCGCGGTCGCGGCAGGCTTCTATGGCGGCAGACCCGGTATCTCCCGATGTCGCGCCGACGATTGTTATCCGTTCGTCCCGTTCGGCAAGAACATGGTCGAACAACCGCCCCAGCAGTTGCAGCGCATAGTCCTTGAAGGCAATCGTCGGGCCGTGAAACAGTTCAAGCAGCCAGGCATTGTGATCGATCTGTTTCAGCGGCGCGACCGCATCGTGCCCGAACGAGGCGTAGGTATCGCGAACGATGTTGGAGAACGTCGCCTCGTCGATATCGTCCTTCACGAAAGGCATCATCACCTGCGTCGCCAGATCGGCATAGGACAGGCCACGCATGGCCCGAATATCAGAAGCATCGAATTTCGGCCAGACCGACGGCAGGTAAAGACCGCCGTCCTCCGCCAGTCCCTTCAACAGGACGTCGGAGAAACCCAGAGCCGGCACCTTGCCTCGTGTGCTGATGTATTCCATGACTGTTTCCGATCAGATTGAAGCAGACGCGAAAGTCTTAGAACAAGCACCCGCCTAAATAAACTGTTCTGTTTACCGATATGCCGAGGATTGGGCAGATGGTGGCTCTTAGCCGTCGAGATAGCGGGTACGGATATGTTCCTCGAAAGCCGTCGGGTCAAGTGGTCCGCCTGTCGCCCCCGTCAGAACTTCCTCCGTCGAGTAGCGGGAACCGAACCGGTGAACATTTTCCGTAAGCCATGCGCGTAGCGGTTCGAAATTGCCGGTTTCGAGCCTTTCCGGAATCGACGGGTCCGCCGTCACCGCTGCCTGGAACAGTTGGGCAGCCGTCATCGCGCCCAGCGTATAGGTCGGGAAATAGCCGAACCCGCCGGAATACCAGTGAATGTCCTGCAAACAGCCCCGCCTGTCATCCGGCGGGCGAATGCCCAGCAACGCCTCCATGCCGTCCATCCACGCCACCGGCAGATCAGCCAGAGCAAGATCGCCCGACAGCATGGCCCGTTCCAGGCGGGTCCGCAGAATGACATGCATCGGATAGGTCGACTCGTCCGCATCGACACGGATCAGGCTGCGTTCAACCCGGCGGTACCGCTTGCGAAGATTTTCCGGTTCGAAAGCCGGGTCGGCGCCGAAAGCTTCTTCGAGTTTCGGACCGAGAAACGCCAGAAAAGCATCCGACCGGCAGGCCTGCATTTCGAACAGCAGCGACTGGCTTTCGTGAAGCTGCATACCGCGCGACTGGCCGACCGGCTGGTAGCGCCAGTCCGCCGGCAGGTTCTGTTCATAGATGGAATGGCCGGTTTCATGCAGTACAGCCATGATCGCAAAACCCGGATCGTCCTCGTGAAATCCGGTGGTGATGCGCCGGTCGCCGGCATAGCCGGTTGAAAACGGATGGGCGCTGACATCCATCCGGCCGCGGTCGAACTCAAAACCCGCCGTTTCAGCGAGGCTTCGCACCAGCGCGGTCTGCTTTTCGACGGGAAACGCCACCTGCGGCTTCGGCGATGGACCATTGGCCGCCTGCCGTTCCAGAATCTCATCAAGTACCGTCGGCAGGAAAGCGGCGTAGGCGTCGAAAACCGGCTCAATATCGGCGATCCGCGCATCCGGCTCATATCCGTCGAGAAGCGCATCATAGGGCGATACCTCCAGGGCTTCCGACAGAGCCGTTGCTTCCTCACGAGTCAGATCGACAAGCGTCTGCAACAACGGCTGGACAGAGGCGAAGTCGTTGTTCTTTTTCGCATCCCGCCAGGTGTGTTCGCAGGCGCTGCCGGCCCGCGACAGGGCATCGACCAGATCGGACGGAACAGCCGATGCGCGACGGTAACCGCGCTGCATCTCTCGCAGATTGGCCCGCTGCCAGTCGGTCAGGTCTTCGCCTTCGGCCTCGGCCAGCAGGTCGCCGACCGCACTGTCAGTCAGCCGGGCATGCTGCAGCGCCGACATCGCCGCCATCTGTTCGGACCGGGGGTCGGCGCCGCCGGGCGGCATCATTACAGCCGCATCCCAATGCAGGACGGCCGAGACCTGATACAGAACCGACAGATCCTTGAAGCGGGCTTCAAGCCGCTCGTAGGCCGTCATGTCTTTTTCTCATCCTTCTTGAAGGTATACACGCCGTAGATCGCGGCAAGGGCCACCGCAAGGAGAAACCAGGTGATGGCGTATTCAAGGTGGTTGTTGCGGATATCCAGCAGCCACTGGCGGCCACGGGGGAAGACGCCGAGCGGCGGTTCTTCTTCCGACATGACATAATAGGGGCGGAATCCGTCATACCCGCTTTTGTCGGCCAGCGCCTGAAAATCCAGCCAGAACCACGTATTGTTCTGCGGTTCGTTATCGGGAATGACCAGCGATCTGATATACCCCAGGGGCCTGGGAAACCGCAGTAGCCCGGTCACTGTAACAGCGCCCTCAACCAGCCCCTCGGGCCGTGTCGACCGGTCGCGACGTTCGAACGGCATCCAGCCCCTGCTGATCAGAATCGGACGGCTTCCATCCTCCGGCAATAGCGGCGTAATGACATGAAGGCCCGGTTTGCCCTGCCGCGACGGCTGTACCAGATAAAATTCGTTATCATGATCGAATGTGCCGGTTACCTGAACGCGCAGGAATTCGTTTTCGTCCACGGTAAGGTCGCCCGGCGGAATGGCCTGAACCGGCGCGGACATCCGCGCATCGAAGCGATCGATTAGGCCCTGTTTCCATTCCAGACGGTCAAGCTGCCAGAAGCCGAGCGCGATCAGGGTGATCAGCGCCGGAACGGTAAACAGGGTCGGTACGAGACTGGGGCGGAAGGTCATAAATACGGGCCTCAACTGTCGCCGAAATGTTCAGTGCCGGTATCGCCTGCACTGTTTTTGTACTGAAGCGCGATCAGGATGCCTTTGACCGGCTGCATCACTGCAAGGGTGCCGCCGATAACGACGGGAAAGACAATGGCGATCAGCACCCAGATCGGCGGTGAAAACTTAAGCTCGAGGAAAGCGCCCAGCCCGACGCCGATCGCACCGATCAGCAGAATGATGAAAGGCACCGCGCCGTCACCGGCATTTTCACCCGACAGATCGAGACCGCAGTTCGAACAGGAAGACGCGACCTTCAGGTAACCGGAAAACATCTTCCCCTTGCCGCATCTGGGGCACCGACATTTCAGACCCGACTTAATCGCATCCGAAACTGTCATCGCACTGCGGTCAGATGCGTTGTCATTCATGGCTGCAGGCCTTCAGGAGGGTTGGCTGTTATCAGCCACCCCACCAGTAGACGCAAACGAACAGGAACAGCCAGACAACGTCAACGAAATGCCAGTACCAAGCAGCCGCTTCGAAACCGAAATGATGTGACGGCGTGAAATGACCGGCCCTGGCGCGGAATAGGCAGACCGCGAGGAAGATCGTTCCGACCAGAACGTGAAAACCGTGAAAACCGGTCGCCATGTAGAAGGTCGAGGAATAGATACCGTCGGTAAACCCGAAGGCGGCATGGCTGTACTCGAATGCCTGCAGGCTGGTAAAGGCAATGCCGAGCAGCACGGTCAGCGTCAGGCCGTGAATCAACTGATCCCGCTTGCCTTCACGAAGCGCATGGTGCGCCCAGGTGACGGTGCAGCCGGAGAGCAGCAGAATCATCGTATTCATGAACGGAAGATCGAAGGCTTCGAACGGAATAACGCCGACAGGAGGCCAGGTTCCCCCCGTTACCTCACTGCGAACGATCTGTTTCGCATCGTTGAAGTACAGGCTGGCGTCAAAAAAGGCCCAGAAAAAAGCGGCGAAGAACATCACCTCGGATGCAATGAAAAGCGCCATCCCGTAGCGTAACCCCAACTGCACGATGGGCTTGTGGTCACCGCTCTCCGATTCCTTCACAACATCCTTCCACCACAGGAACATCGTCAGCAGCACCAGGCCCAAACCCGGCAAAACGGCTGTCCAGCTAACCGATTCCGCACCGACGATATCGGGGTGCATGAAAATCACTCCCCCCATCGCCATCACAAACCCGCCGAGCGCGCCGACCGCAGGCCAGGGCGAAGGGTTTACCAGATGATAGTCGTGGTTCACTGCGTGATGATCGCCAGCCATGATTCTTCTTCCCCTTTTAACAGAGCCGGTCCAACCGGCCCTTTTGCTAGTATCGTTCGCTGTGTTCTATTGAACCAGCGCCAAATCATCCGTTTTTCCGTCTTCTACAGCGTCTTCCTCTAGCGGAAACATCGTATAGGACAGGGTTATCGTTTCAACATAGGCCAAATCCGGGTCATCAACCATTGCCGGGTCGACATAGAAGGCAACCGGCATGTTGACCGACTGTCCGGCTTCGAGACGCTGTTCGGTGAAACAGAAACACTCAACCTTCACGAAGTACTGTCCGGCCTGAAGCGGCGTGACGTTGAACGTCGCCTGTCCTGTCGCCGGGTGATCCGATTTGTTCTCCGCGACATAGAAGGCGACCGCATTCTCGCCGACATTCATGGTCATCGACCTCTGTGCCGGGTGAAAGGTCCACGGCAAGTCACGAGACAGGCTGGAATCGAACCGAACGGTGATCTTCCGGTCGATGACGGTCTGGCTTTCGTCCAGCGCCACCTGTGTTGTCCCGCCGTAACCGGTAACCCGGCAGAACAGATTGTAAAGCGGCACCGACGCGAACGACAGGCCGACCATGCCACCGACAATACCGACAACCGCAAACAGCAGCCGCCGGTTCTTTCGCTTCAGGTCGTTCCGATTGTTGTCGCTCATCCAGATCCCCCACCCATCTTGATGATGGAAACCAGATAGACGATGACGCAGAACGCAAAGATAGACAGCGCCACGGCGATGTTCTTGCCGCGCTGCTGGCGATGCATATCGCTTTCGCCTGTTTTCTTTCTTTCGTTATCCGTCATCGCATCCATCGTTACTAGCCGTCTTGCCGATTAGCCGGCGGCAAACCCGATCACGGTCGAATCCGCAATCAGCGCGCCGAACAGGGCAAAGAGATAAAAAATCGAATAGCCGAACATCCGCTTCGCGGATTTGTCGGTTTCGTCGAACCAGACCGCAATCGATGCGGCCATGAATATCGCGCCCAGCACAAAAGCCAGAACCGCATAGGAAATGCCGGTCATGCCGAGCCACCACGGCGCCAGCGCCACGGGCATCAGGATGGCTGTATAGGCGATCATCTGCTTTTTTGTCGCCCGCGCGCCCGAAACGACAGGCAGCATCGGGACCGACGCTTTCTGGTAGTCGCCACGGCGATACAGCGCCAGCGCCCAGAAATGCGGCGGCGTCCACAGGAAAATCAGCGCAAACAGAACAAAAGATTCGACGGAAACATCGCCGGTTACAGCGGCCCAGCCGATCATCGGCGGAAACGCGCCGGCCGCACCGCCGATGACAATATTCTGCGGTGTCCGGCGTTTCAGCCCCATCGTATAGACAAAGACATAAAACAGGATCGCGCCGGCGAGCAGCGCCGCCGCCACCCAGTTAATGGCCAGCGCCATCAGCGCGACCGAAAACAGGGACAGTATGATACCGAAACTCAGCGCTTCCGACGCCGGGACCTTGCCCATCGGGATCGGCCGGCCGCGCGTTCGCGACATAATCGCATCGATATCGCGGTCGTACCACATATTGATTGCACCGGCAGCGCCGGACCCGACGGCGATACAAAGGACCGCAACGGCGATGAGAAACGGATGCAGAGTACCCGGTGCGACTAGCAGACCGGCAAACCCCGAAAACACCACCAGCGACATGACGCGCGGTTTGAGAAGCGCGACATAATCCCTTGCCTGCCCGGAATCGGCGCGGGCCTTTCCAACGGTAACCGACGGGGACGGCGTTACCGCCGCCCCTTCAAGAACCAGATCGTAGGATGCGTTACTCACCGGAATATCCTGTCAACCGACCGCATGCAGCGTCACTTGACCTGCGGCAGATCGTTGAAGGTATGGAACGGCGGCGGTGACGACACCGTCCATTCCAGGGTTGTCGCGCCATCGCCCCAGTAACTGTCGCCGACTTTCTGACCGGCACGGATCGTGTAGATCAGCATAACGACGAAAAACAGGGTCGATGCGAAGGAGATATAGGCGCCCCAGGATGAAACCGCGTTCCACTGCGCAAATCCGTCGGCATAGTCGATATACCGACGCGGCATACCGGCCAGACCCAGAAAGTGCTGCGGGAAAAACGTGATGTTCACGCCGATGAACGTCGTCCAGAAATGCAGCTTTCCGGCCCAGCTCGGGAACTGGCGACCGCTCATTTTGCCGATCCAGTAGTACATGCCGCAGAAGATGCCGAAGACGGCGCCAAGCGACAGCACGTAGTGGAAGTGCGCCACGACATAGTAGGTGTCATGCAATTGCAGGTCCATGCCGGCATTGGCCAGCACAACCCCTGTCACGCCGCCGACGGTGAACAGGAAGATGAACCCGACCGCCCACAGCATCGGCGTATCGAACTTGATCGACCCGCCCCACATGGTCGCGATCCACGAGAAGATCTTCACCCCTGTCGGCACCGCGATGACCATCGTCGCGGCCGTGAAATAGGCCCGCGTATCGATATCCATGCCCACCGTGTACATGTGGTGCGCCCAGACGATGAACCCGACGAAACCGATCGCCACCATGGCGTAGGCCATGCCGAGATAACCGAAAATCGGCTTTCTGGAGAATGTCGAAATGACATGGCTGATGATGCCGAAGGCCGGCAGGATCATGATATAGACTTCAGGATGACCGAAGAACCAGAACAGGTGCTGGAACAGGATCGGATCGCCGCCACCATCCGGTCGGAAGAACGAGGTACCGAAATTGCGGTCGGTCAGCAACATGGTGATCGCGCCGCCGAGCACGGGCAGCGACAGCACCAGCAGGAAGGCCGTGATCAGCATGGACCAAGCGAATAGCGGCATCTTGTGCAGCGTCATGCCAGGCGCGCGCATGTTGAAAATCGTCGTGATGAAGTTGATCGCACCGAGGATCGACGACGCGCCGGCAAGGTGCAGCGCGAAAATCGCCATATCGACCGCCGCACCGGAATGGCCCGGCGTGTTCGACAGCGGCGGATAGACCGTCCAGCCCGTTCCCGCACCGCCGCCGATGACGGCCGACAGTAGCAGAAGGGTAAACGCCGGAATCAGCAGCCAGAAGGAAATGTTGTTCATCCGCGGGAAGGCCATGTCCGGCGCGCCGATCATCAACGGCGCGAACCAGTTTCCGAACCCGCCGATCAGCGCCGGCATAACCACGAAGAACACCATGATCAACCCGTGCGCCGTAATGACCACGTTCCATTCATGGCCGTCGGTCATGTACTGCACGCCCGGGTGATGAAGTTCCGCCCGCATGTAGATCGAAGCCAGACCGCCGATCAGGCCCGCGACAATCGCAAAGATCAGGTACATCGTACCGATATCCTTGTGATTGGTGGAATACAGCCAGCGTCGGAACCCTTTCGGGGTCCCGTGGTCGTCATGCGCGTCTGCGGTTGCACCGTAACCCATTTGTTATCTCCTCAATCGCTTCGCGCCGATCACTCGGCCGTATAAGCCAGCTGTGATGTGCCGGCATTGTCATTTTCCAGGGAAGGCCGCGGCGAACCGTCAGCGGTGTCAAACTGCTGCTGCGCCTCTTCGACCCAGGCCGCAAATTCCTCTTTCGTCACCGCCTTGACCATGATCGGCATGTACGCATGGTCGGTTCCGCACAATTCGGAACAGAAACCGTAGAACGTGTGCCCGGCATATTCCGGGTTGATCCTGGTCCAGGTTTCATTCAGCCGTCCCGGCACCGCATCAAGCCGCACGCCGAAATCCGACATCGACCAGTTATGCAGAACGTCGCCTGCCGTAATAATCAGGCGGATATTCGTATCGACCGGCAGAACGACGGCGTTGTCCGTGTCCATCAGACGATGCGCATTCTGTTCGGACGCTTCTTCCTGGGTGCGGGCCAGCAGATAGGCATCGAACGTGAAATTGCCATGATCCGGATAGGTATAGTTCCAGTACCACTGGTATCCCGTGATCTTGAGGGTCATCTCCGCGTCGTCCGTGCTGTCGGCGGCGTACATGACCTTGAAGGACGGAAACGCAATGCCAACGAGAATCAGGATCGGAATAAGCGTCCAGGCTACTTCCAGCACCGCGTTATGCGTCGTTTTCGACGGAGTCGGGTTGGCGGATTCACGGAATTTGAAGCAAGTCCACAACAGCAGAACCAGAACAAAAATCGTGATGATCGTGATGATCCACAGCAGCAAAGTGTGGAAATCCGTAAGCATTTCGGCAATCGGTGTTGCCGGCTCCGGCAATCCCAGTTGCCAGGGCTCCGGCTTCGCCGCAATCGCCGGTGCGGCGACCAAAGACGCCGCCAATGCTAGTCCGCTCGCCGCGAGGGCCATGATCCGACTTTTCACACCGCTACTCCCCATATCGTAAAACACCCGCCGCGCTGCTTCCGCCCGCTTGCCGTCGTCGATGTATCGCATTGTTCTGGATGATCCAAGCCTGCAATTCGCCGCCGGAACAATCCCCCCAAACAATATACGGTATTGTACGCTGCAGCATAGAGCAATCAAGCAATACAACTGCGTTCTGCTGTCGCAGCCCTATGCCGAACCGATGCGGAGGCTGGCCGTAATTTAGTCAACAGCCATTCAACAATCGGTGTCCGGGCTTTACTTTCTTCCCACACCTGTGACTCTAAGTATAGTGAGCCTGAAAAATCTGATCTGGAGCTGAATTTATATGCCGCATCTGGCTGAAACCGACGAAATATTCTTTGAACGCGCGGGTCTTGACCGGAACCGGACGGAATCGCTGGTCAATGACGCATTGAAGGGCGCGGACGATGGCGAACTGTTTCTGGAATACAGGCTTTCCGAAGCCATTTCCTTCGATGATGGCCGGGTGCGGTCGGCCAGCTACGACACCGCGCAGGGGTTCGGTCTGCGATCCGTCGCCGACGATGTCAGCGGATACGCCCATGCGTCCGATTTCAGCGAAGGCGCGCTGAAACGGGCCAGCGATACCGTACGGGCCGTTCACGCAGGTCATGGCGGTTCCTTCGCCGCCGCGCCCGCCGGGACGAACAAGGCCCTGTACGGCGACGACAATCCACTGATGGGCATGGCGTTCGAGGAAAAGGTGAAGCTGCTCGAGGAAATCGACGCCTATGCGCGGTCGAAGGATGACCGGGTGCGACAGGTGAGCGCGGTTCTGGCAGGCGAATGGCAGGCCGTTCAGATCGTCCGTCCCGGCGGCGAGCGGATGGCGGATATCAGGCCGCTGGTGCGGCTGAACGTGTCTGTTGTCGTCGAAAAGGACGGCAAGATGGAAAGCGGCGGACACGGCGCCGGCGGACGCCTCGCCTTCGACCGGTTCGTCACCCCCGACGCCTGGCAGGGACAGGTCGATGAAGCCTTGCGTCAGGCCCTGATCAATCTCGATTCCGAACCCGCCCCGGCCGGCGAAATGACCGTCGTGCTCGGCCCCGGCTGGCCGGGAATTCTGCTTCATGAGGCCATCGGCCACGGTCTTGAGGGCGATTTCAACCGCAAGAAAACGTCCGCCTTTGCCGGGCTGATGGGCCAGCGCGTGGCGTCGCCGGGCGTCACCGTCGTCGATGACGGCACGATCGCCGACCGGCGCGGCTCTCTGACCATTGATGACGAGGGCACGCCGACAAGCAGCACGATGCTGATCGAAGACGGTATTCTGACCGGATACATGCAGGATCGTATGAATGCCCGCCTGATGGGCATGCGGGCGACAGGAAACGGCCGCCGCCAGTCATTCGCACATCCGCCGATGCCGCGGATGACAAACACCTATATGCTGAACGGCGACAAGGATCCCGGTGAAATTCTGGCTTCCGTCAAGAAAGGCCTTTATGCGGTCAATTTCGGCGGCGGCCAGGTCGATATCACCAACGGCAAGTTCGTGTTTTCGTGCACCGAAGCCTACAAGATCGAGAACGGCAAGATCGGCGCGGCGGTCAAGGGCGCGACCCTGATCGGCAACGGACCGGACGCTCTGACGCGGGTTTCGATGATCGGCAACGACACGAAGCTCGACCCCGGTATCGGCACCTGCGGTAAGGAAGGCCAGGGCGTGCCGGTCGGCGTCGGGCAACCGACGCTTCGATTGGACGGGCTGACTGTCGGAGGCACCGCGGCGTGACACGACCTGCTTTTTTCTGCGCTTTGGCCGTTGCCGCACTTTCCGTGCCGGGTCTCGGCCTGTCAGGCCGGCCGGCCCTGGCGCAGGATGCTGAAAAAGCGTCGCTGGCAATGACGATTCAGCCGCTCGGCTATCTGTTCAAGGACGGCAGACACCGTTTCACCCATCATCGGGTTTTTGTGGAAAATGCCGGGATCGGCGTGACGCTTACCAAAGGTACGGTCTGCGTCAATCATGGCAAGGAATGCGTCTCCGGCAAGATCGAATACCGGATCGACGCGAACAGTGCGAAATCGCGACGCGACCAGTATGTCGCAACCAAATCCATCCCGGATATCGCGTCCATCGAGTACGAAGGCGTCGACGATAACGGCAATGACGTTGTCGTCAGAGCGGAAATGGAACTCGATATCCCCGAGCAGTAACGCCGGTCAGCCCATCAGTTTTTCATCGAACGGGCACCGTGTCAGATTTTCGTATCCATCTTCTGTGATAAGTATCTGATCTTCCAGCTTGATACCGTCGCGGCCGCCGACCTTCCCCGCATACACTTCGTTGCAGATCACCATTCCCGGTTCCAGCACGTAGTCCCACGCGCCTTCGGTATGATCCTGCGGATACGGTATCGACGGAAATTCATCGCACAGCCCGACGCCGTGCATGACGACCCCATAGCGTTGCTCCTGAAAATGTTCCGGCAAGGTTGCGCCGCCTTCGATAAGTTCCTGGAAATGCGTACCCGGCTTCAGAAGCTCCTGATTTCGGATGAAATAGGTGTAAGCTTCCTCATGCAGCCGTCGCTGTTCATCGCTGGGCGTACCGTCACCACAATACCATGTTCTTGAAATGTCGGTACAGATTCCGTACGGGCCAATCAGATCGGTATCGAATCCGACAAGATCGCCGTCCTGCACCCGGCGCGGCCCCGCTTCCTGCATCCATGGATTGGTGCGCGGGCCGGAACTGAGGATCCGGGTTTCGATCCATTCGCCGCCGCGCTTGATGTTTTCCGCGTGCATGACAGCCCATAGCTCGACTTCGGCGATACCGGGTTCCAGCACCTTGCGCATCTCGGCAATGGCGATTTCCGTTGTCGCGATCGAACAGCGCATGGCGTTGATTTCATCCGGGCATTTGATTTCCCGCGCATGTTCCATGACTTCCTGGCCGGAAAACGTTTCAAACCCAAGCGCATCCAAAGCGCGCAGACCCAGTATCTCGATCTTGTCGATGGCGAGCCGTCGGCCCTTGCCGCACTGCTGCCGCACGACCTCATCCACCTGGGCGGCGAATTCGTTCGCCTTTTCCTCTTCCTTGTCGCCGGCAATGAAATAAATGAAACCGGCGCCATGGCGGCGTTCGTTGATCAGTGGCAGATAGTTCGACAGATGGTCCGAGCCGTGAAAATCCCACAGCACCAGATACCCGTCCGCCGTTACCAGGGCCGCGCGGGACGGGTTGTGAGAAACCCAGACCTGCATGTTCATGGAATCGGTCGCATACCGGATGTTCAGCGGATCGAACAGAAGCACGCCATCCAGTTGTCGTTTCTGCAACTCGTCGACGATGCGTTGCAGGCGAAATTCCCTGATCCGGGTCAGGTTCGGCGCGGTGATGCCAAGCGCCGCCCATTCCTGAAAGGCCTTGTCCGTCGGCCCGATTTCCACCCGATCCGGGTCATCTGGGCTGCCGTCCGGCTTCAGGCCGATCGCCGGCCGGATAGCGGGATTAATTTTAGGATTCGGAATCGAATACGCTGAAACAGACATCGCGGTGCATCCTACAACACTATCATGCGAATCATTTGGACCGTTCTGTTTGCCGGGCGCAATCCCTATAATACGCCAGCTCAGCGAAAAAAACTCACGCCAGACTGCAAGCTACGTCACGTCCTTCGACCTGCCGCGGCTCAGGCCTGTCTTGTGCGCAGGCCGCAACGGCAATCGGGCAGCGTGGATGAAACGCGCAACCGGAGGGCGGATCGACCGGCGACGGCAGTTCGCCTTCCAGCTTTATCCTGTCTTTCACGTGTTCCGGGTCGGCGACCGGCGTCGCCGAAAGCAGCGCCTTCGTATAGGGATGCTGCGGGTTGTTGAAAATCTCGTCGCGGTCGCCGTACTCGACGGGCCGTCCCAGATACATCACCATCACCCGGTCGGCCATGTGACGAACGACGGAAAGATCATGAGAAATGAACAGATAGGCGAGACCGAATTCGTCCTGCAGATCGACCAGCAGGTTCAGAATCTGCGCCTGAACAGACAGATCAAGTGCGGAGACAGGCTCGTCCAGAACCAGAATTTCAGGGTTCAGCATCAGCGCCCGGGCAACCGCGATCCGCTGCCGTTGTCCGCCGGAAAACATATGCGGGTAGCGGTCGAAATGTTCCGGCCGCAAGCCGACCTTCTGCAGCATGGCGCGGGCCTTTTCCTGCCGTTCCGAAGCCGGCACATCCGGCCGGTTGATCAGCATCGGTTCCTGAATGATCGTGCCGACTTTCTGCCGTGGGTTGAGCGATGAGTACGGATCCTGAAACACGATCTGCACGGCGGCGCGAAGCTTCCTGCCGGGCTTCGACGCGGTATTGTCGACATGATGGCCGTCGATGTCGAAGGAACCGTCCGTCGGCGGTTCGATCATCGTGATCAGGCGGGCCAGGGTCGACTTCCCGCATCCGCTTTCACCGACAACCGCCAGTGTTTCGCCCCGGTCGAGAACGAAGCTCGCGCCCTGCAGCGCCTTGACGCTCAGACTCTTGCCGAACCGGGCGCCGGAAATCTCGTAATGCCGGGAAAGGTTCGTTGCCGACAAAAGTGGGGACTGCGCCGTCATGCATCGACACCTTCTGCAATGGTCTGCGGCTTGCCGTGCTGTAGTGGAAAATGACACAGGGCCGATCCGAATTCGGCGCTCTGCCGCACCGGTTTTTGCCGCCGGCACAGATCGGTCGCGAAAGCGCAGCGCGGCGAAAACAGACAGCCGTCCGGCCGGTCGAACTGTCCCGGCACGACACCGGCGAGCGATGGCAGCCTTTTCTCTCGAGAGCGTTCCGGCAGTGATGACAACAAGCCGTGCGTATACGGATGATGCGGATTTCTGAACAGATCGCGGACATTCTGTTCCTCGACTTTCTGACCGGCATACTGAACCGCCACCCGTTCCGCCGTTTCGGCGACAACGCCCATGTCATGGGTAATCAGGATCAGCGCCATGCCTTCGTTTTTCCGCAGATCCAGCAGCAGATCGAGGATCTGCGCCTGAATCGTGACATCCAGCGCCGTTGTGGGTTCGTCGGCGATCAGCAATTTCGGCCGGCAGGCGATGGACATGGCGATCATCACACGCTGGTTCATGCCGCCCGACATCTGATGCGGAAACGCCGACAGCCGCTTTTCCGGTTCCGGAATGCCGACCTGCTGCAACAGTTCGACGGCGCGCGCCTGCCGTTCGGCCCCGGTGCCCCCGAGATGGGTTTTCAACGCTTCCTTGATCTGGAAACCGACAGTGAAACACGGATTCAGACTGGTCATCGGCTCCTGGAAAATCATCGCCATGTCCTTGCCGATGATGCGGCGGCGCTGCCGCGCCGTAAGCACCGCCATGTTGGTGTTGTTGAAGGCCAACCGGTCTGCCGTAACGGTCGCCGTCCAGGGCAGCAGGCCCATCAGCGCCAGCATGGCGACCGATTTGCCTGACCCGCTTTCCCCCACGATAGCCTGAAGGTCGCCCTGGTCGACCGTCAGCGACATGCCATCCACCGCCCGGAAGGCGCCCTGAGCCGTTCTGAAATCCACGCTGAGATTGTCGATTTCCAGCAACGGCATCACGCTAGCTCCGCTTCAGTTTCGGGTCGAGCGCGTCGCGCAACCCATCGCCCATGACGTTGATTGCGACGACCGAGATCAGAATTGCCAGGCCGGGAAACGTGACCATCCACCAGCCGGTAAGAATGAATTCGCGCGCTTCGGCCAGCATCGTGCCCCATTCCGGTGTCGGCGGCTGCGCGCCCAGCCCCAGGAAGCCGAGCGCAGCGGCATCGAGAATGGCGGTCGAGAAAGACAGCGCAGCCTGCACGATCAGCGGCGCCATGCAATTCGGCAGAATGGTGACCACCATGATGCGCAGCGGGCCTGCCCCGGCCACCCGGGCCGAGGTTACATAATCACGGCCTTTCTCCGACAGCACGGACGCCCGTACCAGCCGGACATAATGCGGCAACTGCACCAGCGCGATGGCGATCATCGCATTTTCCAGACCCGGGCCAAGCAGCGCGACAAGCACAAGCGCCAGCAACAGGCTGGGAAACGCCAGCACGATATCCATCACGCGCATGATCAATGTGTCGACGAGACCGCCCTTGTATCCTGAAACCAGCCCGATCAGGATACCTGCGCCGGCAGCGATCGAGACCACAATACAACCGATGACCAATGAATATCGCGACCCATGAATGATGCGCGACAGAACATCCCTGCCGACGGCATCCGTTCCGAGAACAAAGGACGCCTGCCCGCCTTCCGCCCAGACCGGCGGCAGCCGCAGGGCATCCCGGTACTGGTCGGATGGCGAATGCGGGGCGATTACATCAGCCAGAAGCGCCACGACCACCAGTCCGACAAAGAAATAGAAACCGGCGACAGCCCCCTTGTTCTCCCTGAAATACGACCAGAACTCCTGAAGCGGCGTCGGCCTGGCATCGGAGACGGATGGCTCTGTTCGTGTGGTTTCGCTCATGCCGGTCTCAATACCTGATTTTCGGGTTGATAAGGCCGTAGAGCACATCGACCGTCAGATTTACCACCATGACAATGATCGCAATCATCAGCAGTCCGCCTTGAACGACGTAGTAGTCACGGGAATAGATCGATTCCAGCATCCACTTGCCGATACCGGGCCAGGCGAAAATCGTTTCCGTTAAAATCGCGCCGCCGAACAACACACCGACCTGCAGCCCGATGGTGGTGATCACCGGTATCAGAGCGTTGCGCAGGGCATGCAGTCCGATGATCCGCATTGGCGAAAGGCCCTTGGCGCGTGCGGTTCGAACGTAATCGTCGCCCAGCACTTCCAGCATCGCCGACCGCGTCTGACGCGCTATGACGGCAAGCGGAATAGTACCGAGCACGATTGTCGGCAGGATAAGGTGATTGACGGCGGAGCCGAAAGCGCCCTCCTGACCGGACAACAGACTGTCGATCAGCATGAACCCGGTAACCGGTTCGAAATAGAACATCAGCGAAATCCGGCCGGAAACCGGCGTCCAGCCGAGGATGCCGGAAAACACGATAATCATCAGCAGCGCCCACCAGAAGATCGGCATCGAATAGCCGACCAGTGCCGCGCCCATCACCGTATGATCGGTCGCCCTGCCGCGCCGGATGGCGGCAATGATGCCGGCAGGAATGCCGACAACAGCGGCAAAAAGGATGGCGCATACGGAAAGTTCGATCGTCGCCGGAAAAAGGGTCATGAACTCTTCAAGCACTGGAACCTTGGTGCGAAACGATACGCCGAGATTCCCCTGCAGAACATTTGTAATGTATTCGAGATACTGTTCCCAGAGCGGGCGGTTGAAACCGAACTGTTCCAGCAGGCTCTGATACCGTTCTTCGTCCATGCCGCGCTCGCCGGCCAGCAGCAGTACCGGATCGCCCGGCAGCAATCGAATAAACAGAAATGAACATATGGTGACCCCGAAGAATGTCGGAATCATCAAGCCGATTTTGCGAACGATAAAGTTCAACATTTACAGGTTATTAATCTGATCGGGATATGGCGGAAATCGAAAAGCTTCGGGGGGCGTTGCGCCCCCCGAAACCGTTTCCACCGACCTTACTTCAGATCGACACCATAGAAGATATGACCACCGAAGGGATCAATCTTGTAGTTGGCGACTTCATTGCGGATCGGTTCGAACACGACCGAATGCGCGATTGTCGCCCAGGGCGCCTGTTCCTTGAACACGACCTGCGCTTCTTCATACAGCTTGGTTCGCGCCGCATGATCGGAAACGACCTTGGCTTTCTGAATCAGATCCTCGAAAGGCTGATGACACCATTGCGCCCGGTTGGACCCGCCAACGCCGTCACAGCCCAACAGAACCGCCAGGAAGTTATCGGGATCGCCGTTGTCGCCCGTCCAGCCGAGAAGCACCGCGCCGTCACGGTCGACTTCTTTCGACCGCTTCAGATACTCGCCCCATTCGTACTGGACGATCTCGACATTCACGCCGACCTTCGCGAAGTCTTCCTGCATGACTTCCGCCATGCGTTTGGCATTCGGGTTATAGGGCCGCTGAACCGGCATCGCCCAGATCTTCATGTTAAGGTTCGTGACGCCTTCCTCTTCCAGAATCTTCTTCGCCGCTTCCGGATCGTACGGATCGTCCTTCAGGTCCGACTTGTACGACCAGATGGTCGGCGGGATTGGGTTGCTGGCAATCTTGCCGGCGCCCTGGAAAACAGCGTCCAGGATGGCCTGCTTGTTGATCGCCATATTCAGCGCCTTGCGAACCCGCACGTTGTCGAACGGCGCAACCTGCGTGTTATAGGCGAGATATCCGACATTGAGGCCTTCCTGGCTGAGCAGGTTGACATCGGGATCCGATTTCATGGCCGCGATTTCAGCCGGGTTCGGATACGGCATGATATGGCATTCGCCGGCCTTCAGCTTCTGGTACCGCACCGATGCATCCGGCGTGATGGCAAATACAAGGGTATCGATCGGCGCTGCGCCGCCCCAGTAATCTTCATGCGCCTGATACCGGATCATCGCGTCTTTCTGATAGGCCTGGAACTTGAACGGACCGGTTCCGATCGGCTGCTGGTTGAGCAATTCCGTCGTGCCGGCCGCGGCAAGCTGTTCTGCGTATTCCTTCGACAGAACCGATGCGAAATCCATCGCGAGGTTCGCGATCATCGGCGCTTCCGGGCGCGTCAGCGTGAATTTCACGGTGTAGTCATCGACCTTGGTAACCGAGGAAATCAGATCCGGCATCGACATGCCGTCGAAATATTCCCACGCCGCACCGGACACGTAATCATGGAACGGGTGGTCTTTCACGCGTTGGCGTTCGAAGGTGAACACAACGTCATCCGCATTAAAATCGCGCGACGGCGTAAAAAAGGACGTCGAGTGAAACTTTACGCCCTTGCGAAGATGGAATGTGTATTCCAGGCCGTCATCCGAGACGTCCCACGATTCAGCGAGGCCGGGCACGACCGTGGTTGTTCCGCGCTCAAACTCGACCAGTCTGTTGAAGACGTTTTTCGATGTCGCATCGAACGTCGTACCCGCCGTATACAATGCCGGATCGAACCCTTCCGGGCTGCCTTCCGAACAATAGACAAGCGTTTTGGCGCTGACGGCGGACGTCATGCCGACAGCCATCCCGAGAGCCATTAGCCCCGCTGCAACGGGAATCGTTAGTTTTTTCATTGGAGATTCTCCCATTTCTTATGTTGGGAACCGCCGGGTTTATGCGCGCCGTGGCGACCGCATTTTGCCTCTTTTGGGGCCGTTCCGATGCAGAATGGTTCATCTCTTTAGCGGGAAGTGCAACCCTAAATCACGCGCAGAGCATTCCGTTGATGCAATTAGGTTTTTATTCTTCGGCGCTTAGATTGATACCAGTTATCAAACTCGGGAATAGTGGGTCCGGAACCCCGTGCCGCCCTTGCCCGCCGGGAACACGCCTTCGGAAAGATAGCGTTCGTGACAGCGCTGAAGCGCCTTGCGGTCAAGCGTAACGCCGAGGCCCGGCCCTTCCGGCACCGCGACGACACCGTTGCGCGGCACAAACGTTCCCTGTTCGATGACATCGTCGCCATACCAGCGAAACAATGTCTGGCTGGGTTCCCTGATATGCGCCAATGCAGCCGAAACGTGCAGATAAGCGGCGCTGGCGACCCCTGTCTCGCCGCTGTGGAACCGGAAGCCGATATCGAAATGTTCGCAGGCCCTGATGAATTCAACCGTACGGCGTATGCCGCCAAGCTCGACCAGATTGGTGACAATGGTATCCGGCGCCTTCAGCCGCAGCGCCTTTTCAAGATCGACGATATGCGAGGAAAATGAAGCCCGGGTGAAATTGCGAAGCTGCGCCATTTCCTCGTAGGTCTCGACCGGCTCCTCGTAATAGTGAATGTCGAACGGGTCGAGCCGGTGCATGGCCTCGCGCGCCGTCGGCACGGTCCAGCCGCCGTTCGCATCAAGCATCAGCAGCCGGTCGCCGATGGCGGCACGGATTTCCCGGATCATGTCGACTTCTTCATCCAGCCCGACGGTGCCGACCTTGCCTTCGAACGTATCCATGTTGAATTCTTCAAGCAGGCGGCCACAGTGCCGGGCGACGTCCAGTCCGGTCAACTCGCCGGGATGGTTTTCGCCGGGCAAACGAAACGAAAAATATTCCGTCAGGCCGATTTCCATGCGGACCGCCCCGCCGAGCAGGGTGTAGAGCGGCACGTTTTCGGTTCGGGCGCGAGCATCCCACATCGCCAATTCAATACCGCCGAAGGCGCGCTTCAGCGCCGTGATATTGCCCCAGGGCGTGAACCGCATACCCGGCAGGCAGCGCATTTCCGCCGTAGTGATTTCCCGAATATCGACGCCGATCAGCCGATCCCGCAGCGCCAGAACATCCTTCGCCCTGTCACCGTCGGCACATTCCCCAAGGCCTGTAACACCATCATCCGTGTCGAGTTCGATAACGGTTTTGGTCAGCGAGGCAATCGAGCCGTAGCTGAAAACGTAAGGCGCAACGAAGGGAATATTGACCGGCGTCGCGCGGATATCGGTGATTTTCATGACTATGCTTTCTACAGGATTCCCGCTTCCAGACTGGCCGCCACGGTCAGGCCGAGTTCTTCCACCTGTTCGACGAACTCATCCTGCCATTCGCCCTTGCAGACCAGCGGGTCGCGGATCGGCTTCCAGCGAATACCGGAAGCGATAGAGGTGACGGCGCGGCAGGTTCCCGTGCCGTCCAGGCCGGCCCGGACGAACAGCGCGTAGGGAAGCGCATCCGTCTTGTCCATGCAGGGATAGTAGCAGCGGTCGAAAAAATCCTTCAGCGCGCCGGACATATAGCCCAGGTTTTCCGTAGTACCGAGCACCACGGCATCCGCCGCCAGAACGTCGTCGGGCTCGGTATCGAAGGGTGATTGGCAGACCACCTCCACCCCGTCGACATCCTCATGGCGGGCGCCGCGCACCAGCGCATCGCGCAGTTTCTGCGTGTTCGGGGACGGGGCATGAACGATGGCAAGCAGGCGTTTCATGCATTCGACCCGGTCAGCGCTTCACAAACTGCTTCCGTAACGGCCTGTGTCGATGCATTACCGCCAAGGTCTTGCGGTCGCACCCTGCCGTCTCCGGTTACTTTTTCGATGGCGGACATCAGGCTGGCGGCAGCGGCGGTTTCGCCGAGATGGTCCAGCATCATCGCCGCGCTCCAGAACGCCCCGATCGGGTTGGCGATACCCTTGCCCATGATATCGAAGGCCGATCCGTGGATCGGTTCGAACATCGACGGCACATCCTTTTCCGGCCGCAGATTTCCGGTCGGCGCGATGCCGATGCTGCCGGTCAGGGCGGCGGCGAGGTCGCTGAGAATATCGGCATGCAGGTTCGTCGCTACGATTGTATCGAGGCTGGCCGGGTCGCGCACCATGCGAACGGTCATGGCGTCGACCAGCATCTTGTCGATTTCGACATCGGGATAATCCGCGCGAACGGTCTCGAACACCTCGTCCCACATCACCATGCCATGCCGCTGGGCGTTCGATTTGGTGACCAGGGTAAGGCGCTTCCGGGGCCGCGACCGCGCCAGATCCAGCGCAAAGCGCTGGATGCGTTCAACCCCTGTCCGGGTGAACACCGCCACATCCATGCCGATTTCCTGCGGCAGGGTCTGATGCACCCGCCCGCCGACGCCGGCATATTCGCCTTCCGAGTTTTCCCGGACAATGACCCAGTCCATCTGTTTCGCCGTTACATTCGCAAGCGGGCTTTCGATGCCGGGCAGCAGACGCGATGGTCTGACATTGGCGTACTGGTCCAGTCCCTGACAGATTTTCAGGCGCAGCCCCCACAAGCTGATATGGTCGGGCACGGCCGGATCGCCGGCGGACCCGAAATAGATGGCGTCGAAGGGCCGCAAGTCGGTCAGCCCGTCCGACGGCATCATCGCGCCGGTCTGGCGGAAAAAATCGGACCCCCATGGAAAGGTCTCTACATCGAAGCGGAATGTTCCGACACGGTCTTCCAACGCCCGCAGAACCTGTATGCCAGCGCCGATCACTTCGCTGCCGATCCCGTCGCCCGGCACAGCGGCAATTCGGTAGGTTTTCATAGGCCGTTTGCCTGTTCGCCGTTTATCCGGACATCCATTTTTTCGGCATAGAAACTGATATGCCCTTTCAGACCCGCGGTTTCATCGTACGGGTCATCATAGGCCCAGGCGCCATTTTCCAGCACATGGCCGGGCGTTCGCACCGTCCAGTAGCGTGCGTCGCCCTTGTAGGGACAATAGGTCCGGTGATCCGTCGCCTCCAGCAGGTCCATCCTGACATCGCCGGCCGGAATGTAGTAACGCGGCGGATAACCGCTTTCCGTTACCGTCAGGGCATTCCCGGTTTCGGCGACGATGTCGTCGCCAAGGCGCAGAACGATTGCCGTGCCGTCCGTCCGCAGAACGACCGAATGGCCGGGATTCCTCTGAAAACCCGGCGCCGGGTTAGGATTCGCCATAGCTTTCCCTTTCCATTTTAGCCAGATCAGAGAATTTAACCTCAGCCCGCAAACGTCAACCGGTCATGCCGGCCCGGCACGGTGCAGCCCGCCGCCTGTTCCTCCGAAAAACTTGGCAAGCGCGCGCATTCGGCGCTAGGCTGACTGACAGATAAGAAGAAAGCGTCGGCTAAGGGCCGCGCACACAGGGGGCGAAAAGCCAACCGTCTACGAAATATCGGCTAGAGCCTACCGATTGCAACAGGTCCCACCGACGCCTGGCACAACAGAGCCAAGCCTCTGACGCTTGGCCAGCTAAGAGCGGGTCACGCTCCAGGGAGGACCTTTCCATGACTGTATCTCATCCATCGACTCCACGCGCGGCCCTGATCTGCGGCCCTTATCTTTCCGGGAAAACGTCCCTGCTGGAATCCATACTGGTCGAGGCGGGATCGCTGAACCGGCGCGGTTCGGTCACCGACGGCTCGACCCTCGGTGACGGCAACGACGAAGCGCGGGCGCATCAGATGTCGACAGAAATGAATGTTGCGACAACCGAGTATCTTGGCGAAACTTGGACCTTCATCGACTGCCCCGGTTCGGGCGAGCTGATCTATGAAACCATCGGCGCCATGACCATTGCCGATGTCGCCGTTGTCGTCTGCGAACCGGATCCCTCGAAAGCCGCCGCCATGGCGCCGATGCTGCGGGCGCTCGACGAAAACGACGTGCCGCACATGGTTTTCATCAACAAGATGGATCACGGTCCCGTCAGCGTTCGCGAAACGATGGAGGCGCTGCAGGGTGCATCCGCGCGGCCGCTTGTGCTGCGGGAAATTCCGATCCGCGACGGCGATACGGTAACCGGCCATGTCGATCTGGTATCCGAACGGGCTTTCAACTGGCAGGAAGGAAAACCGTCGAGCCTGATTTCCATTCCCGATTCCGTTCAGGACAGGGAAGCGGATGCCCGGACGGAACTGCTGGAGAGCCTTGCCGACTTCGATGACGGCCTTCTGGAAAAGCTGCTGGAGGATACAGTGCCGTCCACCGATGAGGTCTACGCCAACATGACGAAGGATCTCGCCGGCAACCTGATCGTGCCGGTTTTTTTCGGTTCGGCGCAGAATGCGAACGGCGTCCGGCGGCTGTTGAAAGCGCTGCGTCACGACGCGCCTGATATCGGCGCGACGGTGGCGCGGCTGGGGCTTTCCGGCGAGGATACCCGGGTCCGTGTGTTCAAGACTATCCATGCCGGACATGCCGGAAAAATCTCCATCGCCCGCATTCTGTCGGGAACTCTTTCCGACGGCGAGACGATCGGCGGCCACCGGCCGGCCGGCCTGAACAGACTGTTCGGCCAGAATCTGGAGCGGGTTACCGAGGCATCGGCGGGCGAGGTTATCGGGCTCGGCAAGATGGAAGAGGTCGCAACCGGCGATCTTCTGTCGGCCGGCGGCGCGAAGAGCCGCGATAACTGGCCGGCGCCGCCGACCCCGCTGTTCACGCTTGCAATTCAGTCGGAAAGCCGCGCCGATGACGTAAAACTGCCGGCCAACCTGCAAAAGGTTCTCGACGAAGACCCTTCCCTCAGTGCCGAACACGATGAAACCACCGGCGAATATGTTCTGCGGGGCCAGGGCGAAATGCATCTGAAGCTGGCGCTCGAGAAACTGAAAAACCGTTCGGGGCTGACCGTCATCGCCTCGCAACCGCGGGTGCCGTACAGGGAAACCATCAGAAAGACCGTGCAGAAACACGCCCGCCACAAGAAGCAATCCGGCGGACATGGCGAATTCGGCGACGTGCAGATCGATATAGCGCCGTTGGCGCGCGGGGCGGGTTTTGTGTTCGAGCAAAAAATTCACGGTGGTTCCGTACCCAAGCAGTATATCCCCGCCGTCGAGGCCGGAGCGCGCGAAGCGCTGACAAAGGGTCCGCTTGGTTTTCCGGTCGTCGATATTTCCGTAACCCTGTTCGACGGGCAATTCCATTCCGTCGATTCCTCGGAAATGGCATTCAAGAAAGCGGGCGCGATGGCATTGCGGGAAGGACTGCCCGAAGCCCAGCCGGTTCTGCTGGAACCCATCAACAGCATCAAGATTTCCATGCCGACCGAACATACGGCCAGCATTCAGCGGATCGTTACCGGCCGGCGCGGCCAAATCATGGGCTTCGATACGAAGGACGGATGGGATGGATGGGATGAAGTAACCTGCCAGATGCCGGCAGCGGAAATGCAGGACCTGATTATCGAGCTCCGGTCCGCCACCCAGGGCACCGCGACTTTCGAAGCCCAGTTCGACCACCTGCAGGAATTGACCGGCAAGGATGCCGACAAGGTCGTACAGCAGCAGTCGGAAGCGGCGGCCTGACTGACTGGAATCGCAACCGCGAGGCCGAAAACAGCCCGCAGGCTGGAAACGGGTTGGGAATCGATGTCTGTATTGTTACATATTTGTTTCAATTGTGTTTCGTCTGATGTCATTCCTTCCCGTATCGGTTCCAGTCATTGCCCAACCCCGTTAAGAAACCTGAACATCGTTATGTAAACGATCTGCGACGGTTCGGATTCACGCAAAATCAGGTTCTGGTCATCCGGAGCATGATCATTCCGGTCGGCCTGGCTGTGGTATTCCTTTCTGCAGTAGGCGTACTTGTGGGCGGTACCTACACCGCTATCAGCGAAGACTGGCTGATGATCATGGCCGCCGCCGTCGTTGGCGGTTACATGGCGCTGAATATCGGCGCGAACGATGTCGCCAACAACATGGGACCGGCTGTCGGGGGGCGGGTCCTGACTGTATTCAGCGCCATTGTCATCGCGGCGATCTGCGAAAGCGCCGGCGCCCTGCTCGCCGGCGGCGATGTCGTGGATACAGTATCGAAGGGCATCATCACGCCAGGTAACGACATATCAGTGGAGGCTTTCCAGCTTCTCATGCTGAGCGCTCTGTTCGCCGCCGCCCTCTGGATCAATCTGGCGACAATGCTCGGTGCGCCGGTATCGACAACGCATTCGATCGTCGGCGGCGTGCTGGGCGCCGGGGTCGCGGCAGCCGGTGTCGGGCTGGTGAACTGGCCCACAATGGGGGCGATCGCTGCGAGCTGGGTCATCTCTCCGGTATTCGGCGCGGTCGTGGCGGCGGCGTTACTGCATATGATTAAAACCAATATCATTTACCGGAAGGACCGACGCCAGGCCGCCGCGACCTGGGTGCCGATTCTCATCGCCGTCATGGCGTCGGCGTTCGCGGCCTATATGGCGATGAAGGGCCTGAAGAAAGTGTGGCGGCCTTCCGTTCTGGAAGTCGTCCTGCTGTCGACGGCGACATTCGGCCTGGTGTGGATGCTTGCCAGGCCTTACGTCGGCCGTCGCGTCGCCAAAATCGGCAGCAAGAAAAGGGACATCTACAAGCTTTTCGATCTGCCGCTGATTATCGGTGCGGCGCTGCTTTCCTTCGCGCATGGCGCAAATGATGTCGCCAACGCGGTCGGCCCGCTGGCGGCGATCGTATCGACCGTCAACGACACGACCGGTATCGCCGCCAGTGTCTCGATACCCCTTTGGGTCATGGTTGTGGGCGCCTTCGGCATCTCACTGGGTCTGGGCCTTTTCGGACCGAAGCTGATCTCGGTTGTCGGCGAAAAAATCACCCGCCTCAATTCGCCCCGCGCCTATTGCGTCGCCCTGTCGGCGGCGATCACCGTGCTGATCGCGACGACAATGGGCCTGCCGGTCAGTTCAACCCATATTGCCGTCGGTGCGGTTTTCGGTGTCGGATTTCTGCGCGAATACAGGGAGAACCCGAACAGGCGCAAGCGCCGGCCGGGCCACAAGCTGAACGCCACCGCCGAAGATGCGTTCAATAGCAGAAATGTGCGGAAATCACGGCTGCTGGTCCGCCGGCGCTATGTCTTTTCCATCGCCGCGGCCTGGGTCGTCACCGTGCCTGCGTCAGCAGCTCTCGCTGCGCTGATTTATACTGTTCTGCGGATTCTCTGATCCAGCCGCTCAGCCCTTCAAACTGCCGTATCAGGTCGAGCAGGTCTTCCCTGTAGGCGACTTTGGGCGCGTCTTCGATCAGTGCCCAGTGGCGCTGGCGTTTCTTGCGTTCCGGCCATTCGTCGGCCTGTTCGGTCACCAGAAAAGGATAATACGTCACCGGAATTCGTGTGATCCCGTCGTCGGCCTGCCGGGTGATCGAGATCGTCATCGGAAAATTTTCGAATACGACCCCCCGCACGCCCGCTTCTTCGAATCCTTCCCGTTGGCACGTATCGTGGTGCGTTTCGCCTTCTTCCTGCCGTCCTTTCGGCAGAATCCAACGCCCGCGCGTCTGAGACGTGACGAAAAGCAAGGCAATCGCATCCTCTTTGGTATCGAATGGAATAATGCCGACCCGATGCATTTCCGCCCCTTTCAGTTCCGTGAACAAGAATTATAGCAGATTCGACAATCAGATTGGCCGTTGATTGTCCGCAGGCGATGCAGTATGCAACGACAATCCTTGCAATGGAACCCGAATCCGGGTAACGAATTCCTGCGAAAAGTGATTGTTTTTCAAGGCGTCAAAAGGTGATCTTGAGTCTTGGAATTGCTTGAGATACATAAAGTTCATGCTACGTGATCAATATCCGGCCTGGCGGCGCGGCACAGATAAAAAAGTTTCTCCCGTTGCGCGACGCGGGCGGTTTTTTGCCGCCGGTATGGTCGCCGTATCGGTTGCTGCCGTCGCAGCTTTTTTCAGTTGGTCCGAAAGCCCTGAAGCCGTTGTGCTCGGGCCTGAAGTACCCGGGCTGGAGGAAGCGCCGCCGCCGGCAGCCGCTGCCGTCACCCAGGTTTCCGAAGAAGCGCTTTCGGCTGAAATTGCCCGGATTCTCAAGGTGAACAGCGGCGACACCCTGATGAAACTGCTGCAGCATGAAGGCATCGACCGCAAAGTGGCCTACGACGCCATTGAGGCGATGAAAGAGGTTTTCGATCCGCGCGGCCTTAAGGCGGGACAGGAATTGAGCCTCGTCATCGTTCCGCAGGATGACAGTGACGGCACAAGGTTTGTTTCCCTGAACATGGCGGAAACGCCGGTCAGAGACATCGCGGTTGTCGCCACGGATGATGGCGGCTTCAAGGCGGAAGTGATCGACCGGCCGACCGAACGGCTGCTGGAGCGCACCGAAGGAACAATCGATTCAAGCCTCTACGAAGCAGCCTTGAAAGCCTCGGTTCCCATTCGGGTTTTGGCCGATCTGATTAATGTTTTCAGCTTCGATGTGGATTTTCAGCGCGAGATCCAGAAGGACGACGGCTTTGCACTGATGTATGAATCGATCGTCGACGACAGGGGCGAAGTCGTCGACAACGGCGCCGTGCTGATCGGCGAAATGACACTGAGCGGCAAGACCCGCCGGTATTATCGCTACAAAGGTCGCGACGGTTTCGTCGACTACTTCAACGAAAAAGGCCAAAGCGTTCGCAAGGCTCTGCTTCGGACACCGGTTGAAGGCGCACGGATTTCATCGGGCTTTGGCAAGCGGAAACATCCGGTACTCGGCTATACCAAGATGCACAAGGGCCTGGACTTTGCCGCACCGACGGGAACCCCGATCTTCGCCGCCGGCAACGGAACCGTGGAAGCGGCCGGCTGGAACGGTGGGTATGGCAAATACATCCGCATCCGCCACAATGGAACCTTCAAAACCGCCTATGCGCATCTGTCGCGGATCGACAAGCGCATCAAGGCTGGCGCCCGTGTCACGCAACGGCAGATCATCGGGTATGTCGGCACGACAGGCCGGTCGACCGGCCCGCATCTTCACTACGAAGTCCACAAGAACGGCAAACAGACCAACCCGCTGGGCGTAAAACTGCCGACGGGGCGTACCCTGAATGGCGCCGAACTGGCTGAATTCCAGCGTTATCGGGCGAAGCTGGAAGCGCAATATGCCGAAATCGGTACCGGCACACGCGTCGCCAAGGCCGACACCTCTGAATAACCAACAGAGCGGTTCGCGCTTCTTCCAACCCGTTCTATATCGGCCAGAATACGAGAATCAACGGGACCGATGCGGAAACAATCAGTATTTCCAGCGGTAGTCCGACACGCCAGTAATCGCCGAAGCGGTAGGCGCCCGGGCCCATGATCAGGGCATTGTTCTGATGCCCGATCGGCGTCAGGAAGGCACAGGACGCGCCAATCGCCACCGCCATCAGAAACGGATCCGGCGAAAGGTCGAGTGCTTGCGCCACGGAAATTCCGATCGGCGCCATCACAACGGTTGTCGCCGCATTATTGAGAACATCCGACAGGGTCATCGTAACAACCAGCAGCAGGGCGATCAGAAAGGCCGGTCCCGCGACCCCCGCCATGCCGGCAATCGAATCCGCAACCAGGGATGTTACGCCTGTCGTTTCCATCGCCCCGCCTATCGGGATCAAGGCGCCCAGCAGCACGATAACCGGCCAGTCGATTGACGTGTACATCTCCCGGACGGGAAGGATACCCAATAAAACGACGCCGATGATCGCGCCGGAAAACGCGACGGCGATCGGCAGAAGACCAGTCGCAGCCACGCCCACGGCCACCGCGAACAATCCGACGGCCATAGCCGCCCGTCTTTCCGTACCGACCGAAACGGACCGTTCGGCCAGAGGCAGACATCCAAGGCGCTGTAGAGCGTCAGGCACATCGTTTTCCAGACCTTCGACCAGAATGACATCGCCGGCCCGCAGTCTGAAATCGTTCAGGCGTCCGCGTGATGCCTCGCCCTGGCGGGATATTCCCAACAGGGTCACGTTGTACCGGCCCCTGAGGCGCAGTGAGCCGACGGTACGCCCGATAATGCTGGAGCCCTGCTGCACTACAGCTTCCGAAAAAACGGCCTGTTTCGCCTTCACAAGGATCGACTTGTCCGGCTTCGTCCCGGCCATCCGCAACCCCAGCTTCTGCACGAAAGCATCGAGCTCCTCCGCCGACCCCTGAACGATCAGCCGGTCGTGACCAGTCAGCGGTTCGTGCTGCGGCGGCCTGGGATAGTGACGTTTGCGGCGCACCAGCCCGACAATCGCAACATCGATATCCTCTGTCAGCTTTTCCAGTTCGGAGAGGGTTTTGCCATGCGCTTCCGACGCTTTTGGAACGGCAAGTTCGGAAAGATAAGCGTCGATCTGGAACGGGTCGGTCAGACCGCTTTTCTCGTCACCGTGAAAAGGAATGAGCCGCCAGCCAACAAAGGTAACGAACAAGGTTCCCAACAAGGCGACGGGCAGCCCGACATAGGCAAAATCGAACATGGCGAAACCTTCGCCCAGGGAATCCGCCCGGATTGTGGCGATCAGGATATTCGGCGGCGTGCCGATCAGCGTCACCATGCCACCGAGGATAGAGGCGAACGCCACGGGCATCAGAATAAGTTTCGGCGAGCGTTTGACGCGCCGGCAGGAATCCATGGCGACCGGCATCAGCAGCGCCAATGCGCCGACATTGTTCATAAAGCCGGAAAGTCCTGCAGCGACACTGGCGAGGGAGCCGATCTGTCGAATCGGCGTGCCGGAAAAATTCTTGATTCTTTCCGTGATGATATGCACCGCGCCGGACTGCTGGAGCGCCCGGCTCATCATCAGCACGGCGGCAACGGTTATCACGGCGGGATGACCAAACCCGGAAAACGCCTTTTCCGCCGGAACAAGGCCCAGCGCGACCGCAACGACCAGACCGCCCACTGCAACGATGTCATATCGAACCCGGCCCCAGACGAACATCGCCAGGAGCACGATCAGTATCAGGCCGATCGCCGCTTGGTCGAACATCATCGCAGCGTGTCGATCACGGCGGCCAATGCGTCGAGGCCGGATGCGCCGAGCTTGCGGCATCTTTCGGGCGACCATCCGTAGATCGGATCAGGCGCATTCGCATTGTCCTTGAACGGCATTTCCAGAGTCATGGAAAGACAGTTGAACTTGCTGGCAATATGCGCCGAACAGAGTTTCATATTCGCTTTTCCGGGCTGGGCTTTCGGATATCCGTGCTCGCGCTGAAAATCGGGATTGGCGCGTAACAGCGCCGCTTCATAGGTTTCCCGATTGGAAATCTGCCTTTTGGTGACGCTGGGAATGGCATCGGCGCCTGCGATGAAATTATAGGGCAGGCCTTCGTCACCATGCACGTCGAGGCTGAAGTCGACACCGGTTTCCGTCATCTTTCCTTCAACGAAATAGACCTCCGGGCTTGTTTCTTTATCCGGTTCCGCCCAGACGCGGTTCAGGTTCATCCCGGCCGCGTTGTTTCTGAGATGGCCGCGGCGACTTCCGTCCGGGTTCATGTTCGGCACGACATACATAACACCGCGGTCGAGTATTGTGCGGGCAATCGGATCGTCCGGATCGAGAATACGGTTCAGAAATCCTTCCATCCACCATTCCGCCATGCTTTCGCCGGGGTGCTGGCGGGCGATGGTCCACAGCTTCAGTTTTTCAGGCTTATCGTCGCCGATAATCAGAAGATCGATTTCCTCGCCATCGACGGTCCGGCCGAGAACCTCGAGCCTGCATTTCGGATCGGTTTGACAGGCGGCGACAAGATCGCGGTGCCGTTCACGCGAATACGGAGCGAAATATGCGAAATAGACAGAATCGGCTTCAGGCGTGATCGATAGTATCAGCGCGCCGTCCCTGTATTCCGTATCGATGCGGAACCATTCGTCCCGGTCATAGGAAGCGCAGGCCCGGTATCCTTCCCACCCCTTTGTGTAGCTCGCCTGTCCGGCGTTTTCGATCACCAGCCGGCATTCGACGCCGCGTGCGCCGGTCATCCGGAAGTGGAACCACTGAAAAAACCCCTCGGGTCCTTCATCCTTGCGAATTGCCAGACGAATGTTTCCGGGATCGCCGGCATCAAGGCAGTCAATATTTCCGGAATCGAAATTGTCGGCGATTGTAATCACGAAGGCGTCTCCCAGTGTTCATATTGCGGTGCAGGCAAGCATATCGTTGACAACCTGCATCGAAAACGAAAAATCATTCACTGTGTAGCAACCTGATAACGCCGCAACCGGTCACTGGTTCCACTGGGAGGTGGCTCGGACGTATTGCCGAACCGGAATGAACGCTACAGAAAATGGATGTCAGGGTTGCCAGCAAACGCCGAATTGCTGGCTCGGGCCGATCCGGCCGCGGGTGCCATGGATGGTCTGGACGGCCATGAGACCGCGACCGACCGGATTGGGTTTCTGAAAAATGGTGGTGATTTCAATTTCCCCGGTTTCGGTCGCCCGGAAGAATGTCAGTCCTTCCTGCGTCATCTGCAGGCGGACAGGGGTTTCCGTTCCTTCGACCTGCAGCATTGCATAGCGGTCCTGCAACCGGATTCGGGAAAAGGTCAGCCGCGACTGCCCGGTCATGTGTTTCAGCGCGATACGGTCGCCGCGAACATCGGCGGCGATACCGCCGGTCAGTTTGCAGGCCAGGGTGTCGGCCCGTTCGAGATAGGCCAGGGATTGCGCCTGCCCCGGATGAATGAACGCAATGCATATGACGCCTATGCCGAACACAACGAAGAGATCGAAAGCCCAATCCCGCATTTTCACGGCCCGGAACAGCCTTTTTAAATGGCGCGACGGTATTGATTCAGTGTCCATGCGATGCATGCTCCCTTCATCCGGTATTTCTCCGAAAGTCTTCAGAAAGCAAAGCAATTACCATGCCGCTTTTCGATGTCGGATCGGATGGATAGTGTTACCATGCAGGAGACCATGATGGCAGTTGAATTGAGCTATTCGGAATTCGGTTCGGGCTCCCCCGTGGTGATCCTGCACGGCTTGTTCGGATCGAAGCGGAACTGGCAGTCGATCGGCAAGCGAATCGGCGCCAACCATCATGTTTTCGTCGTCGATCTGCGCAATCACGGCGACAGTCCGTGGGACGACGCCATGCGCTATGCCGACATGGCGGCGGATATTGCCGCTCTGCTGAAACGCCGTTCGCTCGGCCCGGCCGCCATTGTCGGCCACTCGATGGGCGGCAAGGCGTCAATGATGCTGGCGCTGACGGAGCCCAGACTCGTCGAACGCCTGTGTGTTGTCGATATTGCGCCTGCCCCGTCCGGCGGCACCCTGATCGACTATATCAAAGATATGCGGGCGATGGATCTTTCGGCGTTTTCCCGGCGGTCGGAGGTCGAGGATGCGATGAAGGAAACCATCGCCGATCCGGCGATCCGGGCCTTTCTGGCCCACAATGTCAGAACCGGACCGGACGGTCTGTCGTGGCAGGTCAATCTTGCCGTGCTGGAAGCGTCATTTGACGACATCATGGGCTTTCCCGACATGCACCCGAAACATTATACGGGCAAATCCCTGTTTCTGGCCGGCGGGCGGTCCGACTACATTCTTCCGCATCATCATGCCGTCATCGAATCGCTGTTTCCGAAAGCCGATGTCGACGTCGTCCCGAATGCCGGCCATTGGGTGCATGCCGAACAGCCGGCCCTGTTCATCGAAAAATTGAGCGCCTTCCTGGGATCTGACGGATCATGAACGGTTTCAGGTTTTCGACCGCCACGTCGGCGGTGGTTGCCGTGCTGGTCGGGTTCGGCGGCACGCTGGCGATTATCGTGGCCGCTTCCCAGGCTGTCGGCGCAACGACGGCGCAAACGGCCTCAGCCGTATCGGGCCTGTGTCTTGCGATGGCAGGCACAGCCCTTGTGCTGTCGATCCGTCACCGCATGCCGATCATAACCGCCTGGTCGACACCCGGCGCGGCGCTGATCGCCGCCAATCCCGGCATCGCAACGGTGGAACAGGCGGTCGGGGCATTTCTGATGGTCGGCGTGCTGATCGTGTTCACCGCCGCCGTGAAGCCCATCTCGAAACTGATCGAAGCGATACCGGCTTCCATCGCCGCGGGAATGCTGGCCGGTGTGCTGATCGGATTCGTGATCGAGGTATTCCGCCTTGTGGGGGTGGATCTGTGGTTTGTCGTGCCGCTCGTACTTCTGTTTTTCGTCGTCCGGCTGGCAAGTCCCGCCTGGGCCGTTATCGCCGTGCTGATCGCCGGTGTCGCGCTGGCCTTCGCAACCGATAGAACAGGCGACATTCCCGTCGGCCTTGAGTTCACGACCTTCAGTTTCATCGTCCCGTCCTTCGACCTGTCCGTTCTGTTGGGGC
The DNA here is from genome assembly GCA_040222995.1 of Alphaproteobacteria bacterium. Lineage (GTDB taxonomy): Bacteria > Pseudomonadota > Alphaproteobacteria > UBA8366 > Aestuariispiraceae > JAVKBW01. The sequence goes on from JAVKBW010000039.1 coordinate 401,094, forward strand.
TGGGCATTCCGCTGTATCTGGTAACGATGGCGTCGCAGAATTTGCCGGGTTTCGCGGTATTGCGGGCCAACGGGTATGAACCGCCGACGAGGTCCATCCTCACTGTCACCGGCCTTGCCAGCATTCTGACGGCGCCGCTGGGGGCGCTGACGACCAATCTGGCGGCGATCACGGCGGCGATCTGCATGGGGCCGGATACCCATCCGGACAAGGACAAGAGATGGCCGACAGGCATTTTCTACTGCCTGACCTATCTGCCGCTGGCGGTTTTCGGCGCATCGCTTGTCGGCGTTTTCGCGGCGATGCCGACGGTATTGATCGCAACCATTGCCGGCCTTGCGCTGATCGGACCGCTGACCGGCGCCATGACCGCCGCCCTGAAAGACGAGGCCGACCGGCCGGCGGCAGTCGTCACCCTGGCCGTTACCGCCTCCGGTCTTTCGATAGGCGGAATCGGGTCGGCGTTCTGGGGGTTGCTGGCCGGATTGCTGGTCTGGGGCCTCGACAGGATCAAACGCTGATCCGGCATTCCGGCGGTCAGTCAAACAGGCCGTGAACGAACCAGCGCGGCGCGGTAATCGCGCTGCCCTTCGGCGTCTGGCTTTCAGCGAACATCCACAGGCGCGCGCCCGCGCTTTCCTCAACCGCGTAATAGTCGCGGGGGCCGGTCCAGGCGTTGCCGCCGCCGACCGGTTCCAGACGCCACCATTCCGGCGAAATGCGTTCCGGCCCGAAAGCCCGCGCCACCGCCAGCCGCCGCCCGCGCCACCGGAAACTGTGCAGGGCATGGCCGGAAGGCGGACAGGTCAGCGGCGTCACCGGTTCCGGCCGGTCCAGAAGCCGCAGGGGTCGGGGTCCCAGCCGGGCCTGCAGATGATCGGTCCATTCATCGGGGTCCGCCGCCGCACCGGCCGGAGAAAACCGCATGGCCCGGTCCGGCAGATGGCTGGCGACCGGGCGCAGCGCAAGAATGTTATTCGCGCCCAGCCGGGCCGACAGCCGGTCGAGCAGATCCGGCATGTCGGGACTGCGCATGTCCGGCTCTTTTTCAAGGGCGGCCGCCTGCTGAACCGGCAGGGCGCGTTCCGTCACCGGCGCGGAAAGAACCATCATCTCGATTCCGAAACCGGGATCGACGCCAGTCAGCTTTTCGCTGAACAGCCGCGCCAGATGGGCCGCCTTCCGCGACGGCGCCGCGGTGCCGACCGTCAGCCGATGCACATCGCCGTCGACCCGGAATATCTCCAGAACCAGTCGCCGAACGCCCTGCTGATCCGCTTCCAGCCGCTGCGTCAGACGCTGCAGCAGGCGGTCCAGAGCCCGGGCGATATCGTCAGCCGTGCCGATGGCGTCGGGAAACCGGAGGCGCACCCGATACGGCGCGGGCGCCGTTGTGGCGTTTATCGGGTCGGGCGCATCGCCGAGGGCGCGGTCGAGCATGCTGCAGACCGACAATCCATAACGGCGGGAAAGACTGGCCCGCGGCATCGCTATCAGGTCGCCGATATGATTCAGCCCGACCTTCGACAGATCCGAGACCAACGCCCCGTCAATGCCCAGGGCCTGCACGGGCAAATCAGCCAGAACCGGCCGATGCCGGCCCGGCGGCACCGCAACCGGGCCTTGCGCCATATCGGCGAAGCGCGCCACGGCCTGCGCCGCCAGGCGGGTATCGGCAAGCGCAATGCGATGCGCGATGCCGAACCGGGTCAAACGGTCGGCCATGGTATCCAGCAAGGTTCGTTCGCCGCCGAACAGATGGGCGCACCCGGTTACATCGATCAGGATGCCGTCGGATGAATCCCGCGCGACCATCGGCGAATACCGGCCCGCCCAGCGCACCAGCCGATCGAGAAAAGCACGGTCCGCAGCGAAATCGACCGGCCGCGCGACGATATCGGGCGACAGGGACCGCGCCGTCGCCATGGTCATGCCCGGCGCAAGGCCCGATGCCGACGCGGCGGCATTCACAGCCGTTACGACCGGTCGGCCGGCCTGATCGAAATATACCGCCAGGGGACGCACGGCCAGGCCGGGTTCGTCGCGCTCCAGCCGTTCCGTCGGCAGGTCAGGCAGCCACAGAGAGACGATCCGGCGCATTTTCCGCGAGCCCTTCCGACGCCTTCAGAAATTCCTTTTCTCCCACCGTCACGCGCCATTCGCCGATGCTTCCGCCCCCGCCGGCCGCAGCCGTCGACGCCGATGACAGAACCGCCCCCCTGCATCGCAGCAGGCGCAGCGCCCAGATCGCTTCCTTTTGCCCCGTCGATCCGGGTTGCGGATCGACGGACCAGCGGGTCCGGGCGGCGCTTGGCGGCATCGCCGCCGCCTTTCCACCCGCCGGCGACAGAACGAAACCGAAGCCGCCGCCCGTTTCGGCGGCCAGATGCAGCCGCCGGCTGGCCGTGAGCGACAGGCCGGCGCCGGGTTCCAGAACAACCGCCGCAAGCGCCCGCGATTTCAGCCCTTCTTCAGCAGCCCAGAGAATGTCTTTCGGTGTCCGCCCCGCCGCAATCGTCAGCCGCGCCGGATCGAGCCCCGCCCGAACAAGCCCCGGGCCGTATAACCGGCGGCCTTCCGCACACGGAACACACCACAAAACCGGCCCGGACAGCCGGGCCAGCAACCGTATCAGAAACCCGACGGAAGCCGCCCCTGTGATTTCGTGCAGCCCTTCCGCCGCCAGACCGGCATTCGGCAGTTTCCGGTCAACCGACGCCATGCCGGTCGAAAGGACGGACCGTTCGACCGATGATCTGGTGACGGCCTGCGCCGTCATCAGCGCCAGCGTGCGGTGCAAGGACGATTCGGCGGGGTTTCCGAACATGACAGCCTCCTGATTAAATATTCATGTTTTGTTCTCTTTATTATGACGAAACGCCGGCCGTTTTCAAGCCGTTTGACGGTCAGCGGCGACCTGCCTCTGTAAAAGCGCCCCGATCATCGCCGTCCACGCGCCTCTGTCTTTGAGGCCCAAGACCCGGCCGATTATCGCATTAATCGAAAATTCTGACATAATTTCAGGTATTTGCCGGAATGCCTGCCGACATTTGCGTTGAAAGCACCGCCGCAACACCGCACAATTCATCAGCCTGAGCCGCCGTTAACCGGCTGCCCCTTCCCCCCGCAATCACGCAGGAGCGCAACTCTTTGTCAGATACCGATACAGAAACCGGAACACCGGCGCCGCCGGCGATTCTCAATATGCCGGTCATCCTGTTCGCCAGCGTTCTCGGGGTCATCGGTCTGGGGCTGGCCTGGCGGGAGGCCAACTACACTTTCGGCGCGCCCGGCTTCATCGGCGAAACGATCATCGGCTTCGGAGCCGGCCTGTATGTCGCGATACTGACGCTGTATATCCTGAAGATCATCAAGGCGAGAGACCGCGTCCAGGCGGAATACGAGGACGATGTCAGCATCAACTTCCTGCCGACGATCACCATCGGCCTGATGCTGGTCGGGATCGGTGCCGGGCCGCATCTGCCGGGTTTCGGCGAAACCCTGTGGGTCGCTGGCGCAATCGGCAACATCATCATGACTTTGTATGTCGTCGCCGGATCGTGGTTCGCCCGGGATCACCGGCTGGAACGGGTGACGCCGGCCTGGTTCATTCCGGTTATCGGCAACATTGTCGCGCCGATCGGCGGCAGCCAGTTTCTGTATATCGATGTAAGCTGGATGCTGTACGGAATCAGCGTGTTTTTCTGGCTTATCCTCACCGCGATTGTCTTCAACAGACTGATGTTTCACGAGCCGATGGCGGCGGCCTCCCGGCCGACGATGTTCATTCTGCTGGCCCCGCCTTCCCTGGCCTTTACGGCCTATGTGCTTCTGAACGGCGGTTATGTCGACTTTTTCGGCCAGATGCTGTTCGGGATCGCGCTGCTGACGGCCCTGCTTCTGGCGACCCGCGTCCGGGATTACATAAAACTTCCGTTCGGCCTGTCCTGGTGGGCCTTCACCTTTCCGCTCGACGCCCTGGCCATTGCGGCCCTGCTGTATCACCAGCACACCTACTCTGCCCTGACCGCCGGCCTGTCCATCCTGTGCCTCGCGATCACGACCGTCGTCGTCACCATCGTGACGGTAAAAACGTTTATCGCGGCCTCAAGGGGTGAAATACTGCGCCCTCGATAAAAAACGAAAAACACGAAACACCAACAGACGGATACCTCTCAGATGGCGAACACACCGGCACAGATCACCGCCCGCATTCTATTGGAAACGAACTCGGTTCTGCTTCGGCCCGACGACCCCTTCACCCTGACCAGCGGCCGTAAAAGCCCGGTCTATACCGACTGCCGTCGGCTGATCGCGTTTCCGCGTGCACGCCGACGGCTTATGCAGATGGGCGCGGCGATGATCGAGGAAACCGTCGGCTTCGAAACCATCGACGTGGTGGCGGGCGGCGAAACGGCCGGCATCCCGTTCGCCGCCTGGATGGCCGATCTGATGGCGCTGCCGATGTGCTACATCCGCAAGAAACCCAAGGGCTTTGGCCGAAACGCGCGTATCGAAGGCGCTTTGGAGGAAGGCCAGAACGTTCTGCTGGTCGAGGACCTCGCCACCGACGGCGGATCGAAACTCTCCTTCGTGGACGGCATTCGTGACGCCGGCGCGACCTGCGCGCACTGCTTTGTCGTGTTCCACTACGGTATCTTTCCGGAAGGCGTCGCGACGCTCGAGGAAGGCGGCGTAAAACTTCACGCGCTTTGCACATGGTGGGATGTGCTGGCGGAAATCAGCGAGACGGATACATTCTCTGCGGAACAGATCAACGCGATACGGTCCTTCCTCGACGATCCGAACGGCTGGGCCGAAGACAAGGGATAAACAGATGCTGCGACATGCCGCCAAATCGGCCATCGGTTCCTTTATTACCGTTATTGCCCTGTGGCTCATGTTACCCGCATCCCTGGCGCAGGCCGACGAACCGGAAACACTTACCATCGGCATCAGCCAGTTTCCGTCGACGCTTCATCCGAGTTTCGATTCCATGCTGGCGAAAACCTATATCGCCGCCATGGCGCGCCGTCCGATCACGGTCTACGACCACGATTGGCAGGTCACCTGCCTTCTGTGCACCGCTTTGCCGGACATGAAAGACGGCACCGCCAGGTTCGAGAAAACGTCGGACGGCGAAGACGGTCTTGCCGTCGACTATGCGCTGGATCCAAATGCGGTCTGGGGCGACGGCATACCGATCACCACGAAAGACGTTCTGTTCACCTGGGATGTCGGGCGCAACCCGGATACCGGCATCGATAACTTCGAACTCTACCGCCGGATTCTGTCGATTGAGGCGCATGACGCGCAGCGCTTCACCCTGCACTGGGACCGCCGTACCTGCGATTACAAATCGATCAACGACTTCGCGCTGCTGCCGGCCCATATCGAACGACCTGTCTTCGAGGAAGATCCGGCGACCTACCGGAACCGCACGACCTATGACCGCAACCCGTCGACGGAAGGTTTATGGTTCGGGCCCTACAAGGTATCCGATGTTGCGCCCGGCAGTTCCATCACCCTTGTCCGTAACCCGCTCTGGTGGGGCAAGGAACCGTATTTCGACCGCATCGTCGTTCGAACCATCGAAAACACCGCGGCCCTGATCGCCAATATCCTGTCCGGCGATATCGACATGATCGCCGGCGAAGGCGGCATCACGATGGATCAGGCGCTTTCCTTCGAACGCCGGCATGGCGACGACTATAACATCGTTTACAAGGAAAGCCTGATTTACGAACACCTCGATCTGATGCTGGACAACCCGATCCTGCAGGATATCCGCGTACGGCGGGCGCTGCTGCGCGGCATCGACAGACAGGCGATTTCGAAAAAACTGTTCGACGGCCGCCAGCCTGTCGCCAACGGCTCCGTCAATCCGCTGGATTCCGTGTATCTGGATGACGTGCCGAAATATCCGTTCGACCCCGACGCCGCCGCCGAATTGCTGAATCTGGCCGGCTGGACGACCGGCGCCGACGGCATTCGCCGCGATGCGAATGGAAACCGGCTTTCCCTGATCCTGCAGACCACGGCCGGCAACAAGACGCGGGAACTCGTGGCGCAGGTCCTGCAGAACCAGTGGCGCGATATCGGCGTCGACGTGACGATCAAGAACGAACCGGCGCGCATCCTGTTCGGCGAAACCTTATCGCAACGCAAGTTCACTGGCATGGCGATGTTCGCCTGGTTCTCGTCGCCCCGAAATGTGCCGCGCACGACCCTGCATTCTGAAATGATCCCGAGCGAGGACAATGCCTGGTCCGGCCAGAATTACACGGGATACGCCGACCCGGAGATGGACCGGATACTTGAAGATCTGGAACTGGTCTGCGAACCGGGGGAAAACCAGGCCCTTTGGGACCGTCTGCAGGTGAAATACGCAGAGGACCTTCCGGTACTGCCGCTTTACTACCGCGCTGATGCGTTCATTCTGCCGACATGGCTGAAGGGTCTGCGCCCGACCGGGCATCAGTATCCGAGCACAAACTGGGTTGAGGAATGGCACAGAGAAGACTGACCGGACATTTTCAGGGGCCGTCCGACACCGGGATACAGGCCTGATGGCGCGGTTTCTGATCGGCCGGCTGATACAGAGTATCCTGGTCATTCTTCTGCTTTCCTTCGCCATCTATGCGATGATCGGCCTGATGCCCGGCGACCCGATCGACCTGATGATCACCGCCAACCCGGAATTCACCAGTGAAGACGCCGCCCGCCTGAAACGGCTCTACGGCCTGGATCAGCCGATCGTGGACCGGTATCTGCACTGGCTGGGTTCGGCCCTGCAGGGCAATTTCGGATATTCCCGGATATACGGACAGCCGGTGGTTGCGGTTATCGGCGACCGGCTGGCGAATACCGCAATCCTGCTCGGCATCAGCCTCGCCCTGTCCCTCGTCATCGCGATCCCGCTCGGGGTTATCGCGGCGATGCGGCCACACAGTATCGTGGACTATCTCGTAAACCTGCTGTGTTTCGCCGGCATATCCGCACCGCCTTTCTGGCTGGCGCTGCTGGCCATCATGTTCTTTTCGATCACGCTGGACTGGTTCCCTGCCGGCGGGCTGCCCCCCGAAGGCAGCGGCGTTTTCGACTATCTTCATCATGCAACCCTGCCGGTCCTGACCCTTACCGTCGCATCGGTCGGCGGGTTCACCCGGTTCATGCGGGCGGCGATGATGGAAACCCTGCAACAGGACTTTGTCCGAACGGCCCGCGCCAAAGGCGTTGGCCCGGCCCGGCTTGTCGTCGGCCACGTCCTCAGAAACGCGTTGATCCCGCTGGCTACCATCGTGGCGCTGAGCATCGGCACCCTGTTTTCCGGGGCGCTGATCACCGAAACGATGTTTTCGTGGCTTGGCATGGGCAAGGCGATCTACGACGCCATTCTGGGTAACGATTACAATCTCGCCCTGACCGGACTGATGCTGGCGACGATCCTGACGCTTCTCGGCAACCTGCTGGCCGATGTCGCCTATGTCATGCTCGATCCGCGTCTGAACTTCCGGGGGCAGCAATGACGATGCCCGCAACGGATACGCCCAGACTTCGAAACGCACAATCGCCGATGCAGCGGCGCTGGCAACGGTTCAGACACCACCGTATGGCGATGGCGAGCTCTATCCTGCTCGCCGCAATGATCCTGCTTGCCCTTCTGGCGCCCGGTATCGCCGCTTTGCTGGATATAGACCCCGCCGCGACCGATCTGTTCAACCGGTTCGCCGAACCGGGAAACGGAAACTTTCTCGGAACCGACGAGGCCGGCCGCGATGTCTTTCTCCGGCTTCTCTATGGCGGTCAGGTTTCGCTTGGCGTCGGCCTTGCCAGCGCCATCGCCTCTGGCGTGATCGGTGCGCTGATCGGGTTGGTGGCGGGATATTACGGCGGCCATGTCGATTCCGCCCTGATGCGGATAACCGACGCGGTAATCGCCCTGCCGCTGCTGCCACTGCTGATCGTGCTGGCCGCTGTCGATCTGACGAAACTCGGCTTCAGTGTGGAAACCGCGACAGACCCGGCGGTCAGCGCGTTTCGCATGATCTTCATTCTAACGGTATTCGGCTGGACCACCGCCGCACGTCTGGTGCGGGCGGAAACACTGGCCCTGCGCCAGCGTGACTTCATTCGCGCCGCCGAAGCGCTCGGCGCCAGGCCCCTGCGGCTGCTGTTTTTGCACATCCTGCCGAATATCGGCACACCGCTTGTGGTCGCGACCACGCTGTCGATCGGAAATGTCATCCTGTTCGAGTCCGTGCTGAGTTTTCTGGGGCTGGGAATCCAGCCCCCCATGCCAAGCTGGGGAAACATGCTGACCAACGCGCAGGACGTGATCTGGGATGCGCCGCTGCTGGCGGTCTGGCCCGGAATGTCGATTTTTCTTACTGTTATCGCCTTCAATTTCCTGGGCGACGGGCTACAATTTGCACTGAACCCGAAAACCGGCACAACATCTGGCATGAAATAGCGAAAAATCGCCGCTATCAATTTCTGTGGGATTTCATACAAAGAACGGCCTGAAACCCTTGATTTCCTTGAAATCTCTTGGTTTTTCGCTATATATAAGGTGCCGAAAAGGACCGTGAACGTATCGGTGTGGCACATTGTGTGCTATGATCCGTTAACGGTAAGGACGGAAGACAGATGTCGGATTTTGGTGGAGTCGGGTTCAATCCCCTCGTTTCCGGACTGAGCAGAAGCACGATCGCTCAGGCTCAGGAAGACCTTATTGCCGAAAACAACGACCTCCGTTCGCCGGCTGACGAAGCCGCCCGGGCATTCACGGACCCGGCAGCCGCCGCTGTCGAACAGGTTCAGACGACGGAGGCCGTTCAGGCGACCACGGATACGGCGAACGCCAACTCCACAAACACCAATGCGCAAACCGGACAGGGCCGTACGATCGAGGATCAGGTCGTCCTCAGTTCGCAGGCGCGTGAGTTCCTCGACAGCCTGACCGAACAGTCGGCCGCGAACAACAATGAAACGAATTCAATCACGAACAACCCGACCGCCGGCGCCGCTTCCGACGAGTTGACGAATACAAGCCGGGTTGACGGAAACCAGGATGGACAGAGCCAGATCAGCGGCAACCGGGAACGGGCCCAGTTGATCGACCAGTTCGCTTAAGGGTTCTGGAACAGCAAAGCAGCCGGGCGCGTCGAAAGACGCGCCTTTTTTAATCAATGTCACTAACCTTACAGTGTCGACAATCAGAAGGTGACTTTTAAATGCGATGGGCAATTGGTGTTGCGGCGATCAGCGGCGCGTCCGCAGTGGTTTTCGGCGCCGTTTCAGCGCATATAGCCGGCGGGCTCGACGTAGCGCAGACAGGCTGGATCGATACCGCCCTGAAATATCAGATATGGAACACGCTGGGCCTTCTCGCTGTGGGCGTTCTCGGCCAGGTCTGGGCATCCTCGAGACTGCTGATGATATCCGCAATCGCCTTCGCCGCCGGCATTCTGATGTTCAGCGGCAGCCTGTACGGCATGGCGTTGGCCGATATCGATCTGGGCATTGTGACGCCTGCGGGGGGATTATGCCTGATTGCAGCCTGGCTGTTTCTCGTGCTTGCAAGCATGGTAAGCCCCCGAAAACTAAATCGGCTGTAGATATTGGATAAAAGCAGGAATCAACGTAGCTAATAGCATTGGTATCAAAGTCATTCTGCCGGCTGTTGGATAATCAATTGACGTCGACCCTGAAACTTCTGTGCCGTATCGGATTGCCGACCTGCATCTTTCTGGTCGCAGGCTGTGCGCAGATGCCGGAATCCGGTCAGGAACAGGATACCGACGCCACAGCGGTATCGGCACTGCGTACCGATCTTTCCCGGGCCTCAGGCGCCGTTATCACCATATCGGAGACGGTCGACGGACAGACCGAAACAGTCTGCCTTGTTCGCCGTCTCGCTGCGGCTGCCGACGACACTACGCTGGAACAGGCGTTGCGCCGCCACGTCATCGACAAACGCACCGGCCGCATCGCCGATCCCCTGACTGCGTCGGAAACCAGTGCGTCGGACCTTTCGCCTGAGGAAGCATCGGCGGCTTATGACTGCGTCGCCGATGAAATTGAAAAGACAATGGCGGCATCCCCGCATGCGGTCGCCAGACTCTTTCCGACCTGGCGAAGAATTGACGGCCCTCCCTTCCATGAATCCTTTCTCGGCGGCCGGTATTCGGTGGTTTACGCAAACGATCAGGTTGAAACAGAGACCGACGCCGGTGCTTTCGTCGACCGGGGCATCGCCGTCGGCGGTATTCTGGCGACACCCAGCTTCGTTGTCGGCGATGCCGGAATCGTGTCGCCAGGGCCGATGGTGCTGGCCGAAAAGATGCCGCGCGGATTCACCTCCGCCTTCGGCAACTACAGATACACGATCATCGATGCGGCCGGGCAGGTGAAAGCCGCCACCAACGGCGCGAACAGGGAACTGATCGCGCTCTGCGAACGCTGTACCGATCAGGGTGCGGACCGGTTGTTTGTCGCTCTTCTGAGCGGCGGCTATGACGATCTGGCCGAGCCGCCGCCTGAAGAAGCCCCGCGCGCCGTCTACGAAGATCCGCCACTGTCGCTTTATTCGCCGCCGTCGAGCGCCTTCAAGTCGCCGGAACCCGGATCGTTTGCCGACGATCTGGAAGGACAGGTTCTGGATCCTGACGCTTCCATCGACGGTGAGTTTATCGATCCCGACGATCTGGATATTGAACTCGACCCGTCTGTCGATCTTTTAGCGCAGTAGCATCGGTTAGCGGCCAATACCCAGCAGCGCCCGCGCCGCATCCGCATCGGCGACCGGCCGGCCCGCCATGGATGCACTGGCTGTCACCTGTTTCACCAGCGCCGCGTTGTCCGGCGCAATCTGTCCGTCAGCGAGGAATAGATTGTTTTCAAATCCGACCCGGACATGTCCGCCGAGGGCGGCTGTCGCGATGCCACAAGCCGCTTCCCGCTTCCCGAAAGCACAGACCGACCAGTGGACGGATTGGTCCTTCGCGGCTTCCAGAAACGGTAGCAGATCAGACGGATCCGAAACCTGCCCCTTGGTATAACGACCCAGAACATAAAGGACGAAAGGCCGGTCGCCCGGCACAACGCCGCGAAACCGTAAATCGGCGAATAGCGCCACGTCATCGGCCGAATAAAGGATGTAGTGCGGATGTATTCGCTCACGCCTCAGCCAGTCCAGAAATGCAGCAGCCTGTTTTTCGTGCGACTGGTCCGGACAGATTTCCCGAATGGCGAGCGAAACCGATTCCGGTTGAATATCCTGCACCATCGCCATCTGTTGGTCGGGCGTGTAGATACCGACCGCCTCGGACGTTACCTGGATAACAATGCTGTCGCCGACTTCTTCACGAATTGCCGCCGTGGCGAGCCGATAGGCGTCCGCATCGAGGGTATGACCTTCATTTGCATCACGAACGTGCAGATGGATCAGCGACGCGCCGGCATCCCGGCATGCAGCCGCCGTTAAAGCGACTTCCCGAGGCGTGATCGGCAGGTCCGGATGATCGGATTTTGTCTTTCTTGCGCCGTTCGGTGCAACGGCGACAACGAGCGGTTCGATGAACGGGTCAGGCACCTAATCAACTCCCGCCTCGACGAGGGCAGCCCCTCCCGACGCATCCAGATAACGCTTGCCCGTGTTGTCGACAATGTAGACTCCATCGCCTTTTACGGCGACAGGCGGCAGTGTTTTCGTATGCCGATGAAGTATGTGAGTCACACAGGTCTCCTTACTTCTAAGCTAGAAAACATTGAATAAATCACGAATTGTTTGTCGATTCCCGGTCGATCCGGTCACCATTCCTCAACGTCCAGCCGACAATCCGTTTCAGGGCCTTGCCCAGAGAATCGTCGAACGCCTTGATGATGTCTTCCATCTTGCCTGATTTCGCAACAATCGAATGCTCGAACGTTCGTGAGGCGACGATCCGCCGTTCCGGCATCTTGATCAGCTTGGCGTTGATTTTGACATGCGCTTTCGGCGGCGCCTCGGGGGTTGCGGGGTCATATTCCGCCTGAAATTCCCGAAGATCGGTATTGACGATGAAGTTGGCGCGAAGCCCGATCGCCTGACGGCCGACGGAAATAATTTTACCGGAATTTTCGAATGACTCGATCATCAGACGTTGAACGAGGTTGGGCAGGGAATCGGTCCAGCCCGCATTGGCGAAATACTCCATCTCAAGCCTGTTGCGGTTAAGGGCGATCCGTTGAGAACTCAATCCCGCCGCTGTTATCGGCGTATCGATCAGCAATTGCCAGCTCACTTTCGGCAGGTCATCTGCGAAACTGGATTTGGGCGACAATACGAACAGGCGCGGCGCTTCGCCGGATCCCGGCAATTCGACGGAACACCCGCCAAGCGCTATGGGAAGGAGTATTGCTGCTGCCAGTACAAGTCTCATGATTTTCATTCTGCCTGAAACCCTTCATTCTGGTTTCCGAAAAGGAACCGCGCCGGATCGCGTTCCAGCTCTTTCGATATCCTGGTCAGGGCCTGAACAAGAACCCGTGTTTCGGAAAGCAACTGGGTAAACTCATACAGACCGGAATTGGTGAATTCGTTGACGGAATCCTCGTTGTCATCGATCAGTACCGCGGCTTCCTTGGCTGCAAGACCGATGTTCTGCGCGGCCACCCGAAGATCGGCAGCAACCTTGCCGAGTTCCTCCATCGTGGTTCTTGCGTCTTTCGTCAGCGGAACGACATGGGGCCGCAGTTCGTTAACCAACCCGCCGACCGAGTCCATCGTTTCGGTTGTTTTGGTGATCATCGGGTCGGCCTTTACCATGATCTGTGTCGATTCCTGAACCAGCCCATCGACATTGATCAGCGTCTGTTCCGCCAGAGCGGCAATTGTTTCGCTTCGACCGGCAAACGCACCGATCAGAGTCTCCGCCTCTTTCGCCGTTGCTTTGAGCTGCGCCAGCGCATCGCCGCCTTCCCGCACAAGTCGCTGAATGTCCTCACCGCTCTGGGCAAGGGTACCGGTAAAGGTATTCAGATTGTTCAACGTACCGGAGAGGTTTTCCCGGTTTCCCTGATTCAGGAGATCGTTGGCCCGGTCGACCAGCGCGATGAACCGCGACAGCAGTTCCGGCGCTTTTTCGAATACCTCCTCAAGCTGGGATGCCGTTGAAGGAATGACCGGGATGCTCTGTCCCGGCTTCGCCGTCAGCGGCGGGGCATCGTGCGTACCACCGGTTATCTGTACGTAGGCGACGCCCGTAAGGCCCTGAAATTCGAGACTGGCCTCGGCATCCTCCTTGATCGGAGTTGAAGTCGGCACCTCAATCGTCACCCGCACCTGCTCAACGTTGCCCGGATTGATTTCCATGTTCTCGACGGTGCCGACCGGCACGCCCCGGTACCGAACCGGGTTGCCGGGCCGTAGACCGGTAACCGAGCCATCAAACAGAATATAATAGGATGACGTTTCCGAATCGATTTCGATATCGGCCAGCCAGACAACGGCCGCAATTATACCGACCGCAAAGGCCAGAACGAATGCGCCGATTATCGTATAACTCGCCCGTGTTTCCAATGGTCGTCCCCCTTAACCCAACGCCGGTGCGACAGCGCCCGCGCCCCGTGATTTCGCATCCAAAGCCGCCCGTGCCCGCGGACCGTGAAAGTATTCGTGCAGCCAGGGATGATCGTCACGCATATGTTCCGCCATCGTAGCCACCCTGACCTTCTTGTCCACCAAGGCGGCAATGCGGTCGCAAATGGCCGCCAGACTGTCCAGATCGTGCGTTACCATGAAAACGGTCAGCCCAAGGCTTTTCTGAAGCGACAGGATCAACTGGTCGAAGGCCGCCGCCCCGATCGGGTCGAGCCCCGCTGTCGGCTCGTCAAGAAAGACGATCTCGGGGTCCAGCGACAGCGCTCTGGCCAGACCGGCCCGCTTCCGCATTCCACCGGAAAGCTCCGACGGAAACTTGCCGGCGGCTTCCGGCGGCAGGCCGACCATGGCGATCTTCAGCGCCGCCAGATCGTCCATCATCGTCGACGACAGGGAAAGATGTTCGCGCATCGGCACCTGGATGTTTTCGGCAACGGTCAGCGAGGAAAACAGGGCGCCATCCTGAAACAGCACACCCGTTCGGGTTCTCAGGATATCCTTGGCCGCCTGTCCGAGGGACAGGACATCCTCGCCCAGAAGCTCGATTGACCCGGCTGCCGGCCGCTGCAGACCCACAATCGTACGTAAAAGAACGGATTTTCCCGTTCCGGAACCGCCGACAACGCCCATCACTTCGCCTTTCGTGACATCCAGCGCCAGGTCGTTGTGAATGACCTGCGCGCCGAATTGCGTTCGCAGGCCCCGAATTCGAATGACCGTTTCGTCCGGCCGATTTCCGCTTGTTCCGGTCATGCCTAGATACCGAGATAGGAAAACATGACGGAGAAAATCGACGTCGCCATGATCACCAGAAAAATCGACTCAACCACCGACATGGTAGTCTGCTTGCCGACGCTTTCGGCGCTTCTTTGTACTTTCAAGCCTTCGTAACAGCCGACAATCGCGATGATGCAGGCATGTACGGGGGCCTTGACCATGCCGACCAAGAAATCATCCAGTGACACGGCGTGCTTTAACTGTTGTACGAACTGCTGCGGTTCGATTTCCAGGGCGACATAGGCCAGCACACCACCCCCCAGCACCCCCATGATGTTGGCGAAGAAGGAAAGCAGGGGCAGGGTAATCAACAAGGCCATCAATCGCGGCAGCACGAGAATTTCAATCGGATCGAGACCCAGGGTCCGCATGGCGTCCAGTTCTTCATTGACCTTCATCGTGCCGATTTCAGCCGTAAACGCCGATCCCGAGCGACCGGCAATCATGATCGCTGTTATCAGCACTGCCACTTCGCGCAACATGGATTGCCCGATCAGATCGACGGTAAAAATCTCCGCGCCGTATTTCCGCAGCAGGTTTGCCCCAAGATAGGCAAGCACGATACCGATCAGAAAAATCAGCAGACCGACAATGGGAAGCGCCCGCAAGCCCGTCAGCTCCATCTGGGAAACAATGGCATGCGGCCGCAGACGGGACGGATGAAGCATTGTCCGCAACAGGGTGACAACGACAACGCCGAGGAAATTGGTAAGATCGAGCCCCTTGCGTCCGACGGCAACCGTACCGCGCCCCAGCATATCCAGCATCGTCAGCAAGGTGGTCGGTTTCGAATGCAGTTCCCCCGGCGCGTCGGATTCGACCTTTTTCACCAGTTCCAGCAGCGGTGTGTGGCGATCATCCAGGCCACGCCAGTCGATTGTGTCGCCGCTGTTTTCCATCCGCCTCGCCTGACGGAAAATAAGCCATGCGCCGGCAGTATCGAGACGGGAAACCGCCGACAGGTCGAAAACGGCATGGTCGCCCGCCTTACCCGCGATTTTTCGCAGATCCGCATCAAGCGCATCGGCGCAACGCACTATCCAGTGCCCGCCCAGTCTGACGACAGACCGGCCGCCGTCTTCATCAACAGCAACCCAGCCGCCAGACACTGCATGTTCTCGCGCCGCATCCAGCGTCGCTTCCGCCATCAACCAATCTCCCCTGGTCCGGCATATTGTATAAACACTAAGGATTTGTATACGTTAGCGCATCCGGAAAAAGGAATGAATTACAATGGACCTTACCAAACACCTTCGAACGATTCCGGATTTTCCAAAACCCGGCATCCTGTTTTACGACATTTCGACGCTGCTGGCCCATCCGCCGGCCTGGAAGGAATGCGTATCGCAACTGGCTGCTGTTGTTGAACCTTTCAACCCCGATGTTTTGGTAGGGATCGAGTCGCGGGGTTTCCTGACCGCCGCGCCGTTAGCCCTGGAACTGGAGCTGGGGTTTGTCATGGTCCGCAAGACAGGCAAGCTGCCGGGCAGGGTCGTCAGTCATTCCTATTCGCTTGAATACGGCGAAGATACGCTGGAAGTACAGGAATCGATCATCGAACCCGGTCAGCGCGTGGTCGTGCTCGACGATCTGCTGGCCACCGGCGGCACCATGCAGGCAACCGTCGAATTATGCCGGAAGGTCGGCGGCGATGTCTGCGCCGGGGCCTGTATTATTGAATTGCCCGACCTTGACGGGCGGTCGCAGGTCGATGTGCCGGTTCGCAGTCTGTTGTCATTCAGCGGCGGCTGAAACGAAACCCGCCTATCGTTCGCGCAAAGCGTTCTGCTTGGCTTTCAGGATCGGTTTCATGAGATACTGAAGCACGGTTTTTTCACCGGTCAGAATATCGACGGACGCGGTCATGCCCGGAATGATCGGCTTGTCCTCGCCCAGACTGGTCTGATCTGTCCGCAGGCGAATACGGTAAAACGTTTCGCCCTGATCGTCGGTGATCGTGTCGGCGCTGATATCGATCAGTTGCGCATCCAGCCCGCCATAGATGGAATAATCATAGGCGCTGAGTTTCACGACTGCCGGCAATCCCGGCCATAACTGCGCCCGATCGGCAGGCCGTATTCTCGCTTCGACAAGCAGGGCGTCGCCCAGTGGCACGATTTCGACCAGATCGTCGCCGGGCCGAACGACCCCGCCGATCGTGTTCAACAGCACCTTGTTAACGGTGCCACGCACGGGCGAGCGGATTTCGGTTCGCGTCACCCGGTCGACCCCGGCAGTGATTTCTTCTTCAAGACGATTGGCTTCGGCGACAGCGGTATTCAGTTCCTGCTGACCCTCGGCCCGGAAGGAGAAGCGTTTTTCTTCGATCCGACGATCCGCCTCGCTGATCGCGGTCCGTGTTCGAGGCACGGAAAGTTGCGTAGCCCCGATCTGGCTTTCCAGGTCCTCGATCTTTTGCCGGGCCCGGATCAGATCAAGACGCGACGATGCACCGGACTCTACCAGCGGTTCGATCAGTTCGATTTCTTCCCTGGCGATCAGCAACTGCCGTTTCAGGCTGTCTGTCCGGCCGAGCAGTTCCTGCAGCTCCTGCACTTTCTGCCGCTTCTGATCCATCAAAATCTGGATCTGCTGTTCCAGTTGTTCCTGCCGCCGAAGAAAAAGTTGCCGTTCGCTCGCGGCAACGTCCGGCGCCCGATCCAGAACGATCTGCGGATAGTCGATCGTATCCGACCCCGTCGTCTCCGCGCGCAGACGGGCGGCTGTCGCCAGCAGACTGATATAGCGCTTCCGCTTTTCCGCGAGTTCGGCTTCGGCGATCTTGTTCTCGATCCGCATCAGCACCTGATTTTTTTCGACGATCTGACCCTCACGAACCAGCAGGTCCTGCAGGATGCCGCCCTCCAGATGCTGCACGACCTGGGTCTGGCTGGAGGGAATAATTCGCCCCTCGCCGCGCGTTACCTCTTCAAGGGTGGCGTTGTACGCCCATGTGATGAAGCAGACGAAAAACAGCACGATGGTGACGAGCATGATATGCGCAACACGGCTGGCGCCCGCGACGCCTTCGCGGGCCTCCGTGCTCGATAGTTCATCTTCCCAGGTGCTGCCAGCCATTCCGTTTCCTTGATGCCGGGGCGAAAACCCCTGCCGATCAGACTTTCGCGGTCTGAATCCGCCCGCTCGAAAGCGCTTCCATTACTTCATCCTTCGGCCCGTCTGCCACGATCCGCCCGCCATCCATCACCAGAAGGCGATCAACAAGTGACAGCAGCGACGCCCGGTGCGTGACAAGGATCATGGTCTTGTTCGGCAACAGGGTCTGCATGCGGGTTTTGAAGCGGCCTTCGGTCGTGTTGTCCATCGAACTGGTCGGTTCGTCGAATATCAGGATCGGCGGATCGAGCAACAGCGCGCGCGCAATGCCGATTGACTGCCGCTGCCCGCCTGACAGGCTTGCGCCGCGTTCGCCGACCGGCATATCCAGACCCTGCGGGTGCTTGGACGTGAACTCGTCGACCCCGGCAATTCTGGCGGCGCGAAGTATCATTTCATCGTCGGCATAGGGTGCGCCAAGCGCAATGTTATCCTTCACCGTTCCATAGAACAGATAGGTTTCCTGCGGCACAACGCCGATACTGCGGCGCAGAACCGCGGGGTCGAGCTGACGCGTATCCGTGTTATCGATCAGCACGGATCCTTCGGTCGGGTCATAAAGCGCCATGACGAGGCGCTCGATGGTGCTTTTCCCGGAGCCGATCCGGCCGATAATGCCAACCTTTTCGCCCGTTTCGATGTTGAACGATACATCGGTGAGCGCCGTCGTCTTGGCGTCCGGATACGTGAACCCGACATTCTTGAATTCGATATGCCCGCTGAAATTCGGGCGGTGAACGAAAGTGCGGCCTTCCGGGCGTTCGGTCGGCGTATGCATCATGCCGTCAAGCGCATTCAGCGATTGCTGCGCCTGATGGAAACGCGTTGCAACGCCGGCGATCTGACCCAGCGGCGCAAGGGCGCGTCCCGCCAGCAAGGTACAGGCGACAAGCGCGCCAACCGTCAGTTCGCCTTCCTGAATCAGGTACACGCCGAAAACAACCGTCAGCACCGTCACCATCTGCATCGAAAACCCGGAAAAGTTCATCGCGATCTGCGACCAGCGGTGCGAGTTCATTGCCGATTTGGCCGTCCTGTTGACGAAAGTTTCCCAGTGCCGCTGCATCCGGCCTTCCGACGCCGTCGCCTTGATGGTTTCGATGCCGTTGATGGCCTCGATCAGGATGGCGTGTTTCTGCTGCGCCTCGCGGAACGTTTCCTGCACGGCCCGTTTCATCGGCATCTGCACCAGCAGCCCGATCGGGATGACGATGAAGACGACCGCTGCCGGCACGATCGCAATCGGCCCGCCGATCACGAAGATGATGCCGACGAACATGAAGATGAACGGAAAATCGATCAGCGCGATCAGGGTGGAGGAGGTGAAAAACTCACGCAGGGATTCGAACTCACGCATCTGGTTGGCAAGTGCGCCGGCCGATGGCGGGCGATGCGCCATCTTCATGCCCAGCATCTGCTGGAAAAGCCTGGCGGCTATCTTCGTATCGGCCCGTTTTCCCGCAATATCGACAAGATAGGCGCGAAGAAGTTTCAGCACGAAGTCGAACACAAACACCGTGAAAACACCGGCAAACAGCACCCACAATGTTTCTTCGGCAAAGTTCGGCACTACGCGGTCATACACATTCATCGTGAATAACGGGCTGGCGATAGCGAACAGGTTAATCAGCATCGCCGCGATCAGCACCTCGACATACAGTTTCCAGGAGGCGACGATAGTGCCCCAGAACCACCCTTTCGGGTCCTTGACCCTGGTTTCTTCCGCCCGCTGGTCGAACTGGAATTCCGGACGGGCGAAAATCGCATAGCCGAAATACTCGTCTTTCAGTTCCTTATAGGGAACCTCGCGCTGGCCGGTGCCCATTTCCGGCAGTACGATCCGGACATTCGAGCCTTTTCCGACCTCAGTGAGGACACAGGCGCGCTTGTCTTTCAGCAACAGGATGCAGGGCAAGGTGAACTTGGCGATATCGTCTAGGTTTCTTTGTATCAGACGGCCGGAAATTCCTGCGCGTTCGGCAGCGCGAACGAACAGGTCGGGCGTCATATGGCCTTCCTCAAGCGGCAGGCCGGCTGTCAGCGCATCTGCGGAAATCGGGCGTTCCAGCAAGGTGCACAGTATAGTCAGGCACCCCAGCAGCGGATCGTCTGTCGTTCGCCTGTTCGGACGCACCAGCCAGCGCGGCCCCGAACCGCGCCGCTCTTCTCCTTCTTCCCGCGGCTCTGTTCGCCGTTCGTTTTCCTGTTCCGAACTCCGGCGATCGCCTTCCGCTACGCCTTCGGCATTCAGGAGCTTGACGATTTCCGGGTCCAGCAGATCCCGTTCCCTGGTTCCCGCGCCAGTATCGAGTGATTGAGAAACCCGCCCCAGCAAGCCGTCGCTTGTAGACGGTAGTGGCGGTTCTGATACTCTTTCCCCCGTTGCTGCCGAAGACGACGGCGCTACAGCAGATTCAACATCGTCATCCGGCTGCTCATCGGGGATATCAGCCTCGCGTCGGGATTCGCGCTGAATTTTGGCCGCCGCGGCCTTTGCCGCCTCCGCCAGGACCCGGCGGCGTTCCGCTATCTGTTCCTCATTCGGTCCGATGGGTTGCTGTTCCGGCAAAGCCTGCCCGTCGACAGCAATTGCATCCTTTTCCTTTTCATCGGATGGTTCCGCCTGTTGCGGCGGCGGCGCCTTGCCGGGCGCCTGCTTTGGCGCGACCGGCCGGGCCACGACCCTGTTCGGCGCCGGTTTCGCGGCGTCAGACGCCACAGCCGGCGAGGAAGATTCAGTCTCATCTTTTTCGACGGGCGGCGCTTTCACCGGTTCCCGATCCTGCGCGGCGGTTCGCGTTCTCAGTGGCCGGTCGGTACTCGGCGGCGGCAGGCTTGCTTCCAGTTCCCGTCGCAATTCCTCAAGAGCAGCCAGCGTCGGTCCCTGTGAAATTTCCTGGGCTGCGCCGGACGATATCGAGGAATTCCCCGACTGCCCGGATTGGCGCTGGTCGTCTTCATCAATGTTCATCGACAGGGCAGATCCGCCGCCGCCCGCGGCCAGTTTTCCGGCAGCAGCCTTTTTCCGACCGAACAGCCGCGCAAGGCCATCTTTCCTGTCTTCGTCGACAGACAGCTTCTCGTCACCTTCGTTCCCGTTGCTCGCCATCGGGCAGACCTGATTCCTGATAAATCTTAACCGACGAAACATAGCGGGTGTTCGCGCAAAAGGAAACAGCCGTCAAAGACTGCCATTCCTTTTCATTTGCAGGAAAAATCGCGGAAGTTTTACTTTGATTTTCTTCGTTTTACTTGACCAGCAACTGATTCAATGACGAGCGGCAAACTCTGTCCTTAAACAGAGTTTTCACCGCCCGTGTTGTCGTCATTGAAGCCAGGCTCAACCGGTGCAACGAAAACAATACCCGCATCTTCCGATTTCGGCGCGGCGCCGCCATCGTCACTGAACAAATCCTCTCTGAGGTCGATCAGTTCATCGGCGCTGAGCACGCCGTCGGAATTGCCGTCCGCATCGTGTTCGGCAATGGCGCTTTCGCCCCCGAGCTCATCGACGGTGACACCGACCAGTTTGACGGCCTCGTTATCGCCAAGTCGAACAATGGTATCGTTGCCATCGGAAACGAACCGGACATCGTCGCGTCCGTAACCGCTGACGACGAGCTGGTCGATCCCGACTTCGAAATCATGGATCGTGTCCACACCATCGCCCTCACGGAAGAAGAAGACATCCTTTTCACCGTCGCCGGTACCGCCTTCGACACCGCCCCACAACTGATCGCCCGCCTCGAATGCGCCGACGGAAATGGAATGTTCGACATGAACAACCAGGTCATTGAAGTCGAGATCGCCGCCACCGGCGATATCCTCGAATCCGAGCTCGACCAGCACACCGTCGTCATTGGTAATCGGTGCGGGTGTCTGGCTGACGACGGGAGACGGTTCGTAAATTGCGCTCAGGCTGACGTCACTCAATTCGGTGTCAAAGATTGCGACTTCATCAATCGCGCCTTTGAAGTACTCGCTTGCGCCGGCCTGACCGTCATGGCTTGTCGTGCTTCCCGCGCCAATGACGATCGGTTCGTTGTTTCCGGATATGCCACCCGTATAGTCGTTATGATCGACCAGCGTGCCGCCGACATACAGGTTCATACCGCCTTCGCCGAAACTGAAGGCAATATTATGCCACTGGCCGGCCTGTATCGCGCCGGCGTCGGTTTCCACATAATGGCTCTCGCCGTCGCTTTGCAGGCGCACGACAAGTTTAGACCCCTGCAGTTCCGCCGTCAGGTGACCACCATCGTCAAACCCGCGGGAATCCCGCGAAAACAGGCCCTGGGTTCCGTTCGTATCCGCCGGATTGAAGGACAGCATCACCGTACCCGCCGCAAGCTGGAAATCGCTGCTTTGCGGAATTTCGATGTAATCGTTCTTGCCGTCGAATCCGGCGCCAAGATTGCCGTCCTCGCCCGGCGCACCTTCGGCATCCGAATCCGCACCCTTCTTGTAAACGCCGTTGTGGCGGCCTGTCGCGTCCACGACCGTTGAGCCGGATCCTTCGCCGAACCGCCAGAAAGCCACCGGATCGTTCGCAAGAATAGCTTCCGAAACCGTATCCGTTGCCGATACCGCCAGCGCCGCCTGGTTGCCCCCGGCCTGCGATACATTTGCATGAACAAGGCCATCGGCATTCAGGTCGCCGGACCCCGTGAACAGGGCGTCCGCGCCCTGCCCGTCGAGGGCCTCGCCATCCGCCATGGCGACGATATCGCCGTCGTCATTGCGTGTGAATGTTACCGATGTGCCGTCGGTCAGGCTGGCGTTGAGGTCCGAACCGTCGGGAATGATGAAGAACCCGACATCGCCGGAATCAATCCCGTTCAGCACGATGCTGTGGGTCGCCCCGCTTTGGGTTGCGTTGACATTCGACCAGATGATCGACCCGGTTTCCGGATCGCCGTCTTCACCGGCAAAGAAATATCCAAAGCTGTTGTCGTAACCGGCATCAGACCCGACCAGCGTTACGTTCATGCTTTCGGTTACCTGTATGTCGCCGTTGTCGGTACCGCCCATGATCCAGTCCTGGCCGGTGCCGCCGACAACGATATCGTTGCCCGAACCGCCATCGATCACGTCATTGTCCGCACCGCCGTCGATCACGTCATTGTCCGCACCGCCGTCGATGGTGTCGTGACCCTGCATCCCGAACAGGGCGTCATTGCCGTCATTGCCGGAAATCGTATCGTCGAAACCTTCGGATTCGCCCGGCACCATACGACTGAAGTTGATTTCCCTGATGTAGTAATCGCTGCTGTCTGTTGTCGTGTCCCAGTTGCCGCCGGTATACGGCGTAGCAAGGAAAACGATCTCGTCGAATGCCACGCCGCCCGTGTCGATCTCGACATGACCGGTGTGCCCGCTGCCGCCGGAGGTGAACAGGCCTTCCGCAACCAGTTCGCCGTTGCTGTAAACCTGCCACTGGCCCTGTTCATCGCCCTCGGCGCCCCGGTTGTCGCCTTCGTTCGCATACAGGTTGCTAAAGGAGA
Source organism: Alphaproteobacteria bacterium (assembly GCA_040222995.1). Taxonomy (GTDB): domain Bacteria; phylum Pseudomonadota; class Alphaproteobacteria; order UBA8366; family Aestuariispiraceae; genus JAVKBW01. The sequence continues at coordinate 424,137 of JAVKBW010000039.1, forward strand.
AGTCGGCGGACGTCACAGGTTCGTCGAAGCTCACAACAACCTGCTCGGAAACACCCGACGTCGGGTCGTAGCCTACCTGGTGGGCGATACCGCTTTCCGGCGTTCCCGCGACGCCGATCCCGCCGGCGACCGTCATCAGACTGCCGGCATCGGCACCCGTAAGATTGCCGTTTTCATCGACCTGCCGGGCGGTGACGGTGAAACCGCTGTCGGTATCCCTGACGTTATCCGCCGTGATCGTGCCGGTTTCGACCGTGGGCGGCGCTTCGCCCGGATCGTCGTCGTCGCCGTAAACAACGTCGTCACCGGCATTGCCGAAGATGATGTCATTGCCGTCATTGCCGTAAATCAGATCGTCATCGCCAACGATGCCGAATGCCGGTTCGGCCCGAACCTCGATAACAAGGTCATTGAAGTCCTCATCGCCCAGGGCCGGCAGATCTTCGAACGCAATCTGCAATCCGCCCGTTTCGGCATTGTACCCCGAAATCGAATGCTGCTGGCCATCCGGGTTGATGCCGGTATCGCCGCCGGAACCGACCGCGTGATAGGTCGGCCCGTTAACCGGGGTCACCGACCCGTTGGCATCGACATAGACCAGTTGCGGATTGTCGGTCGTCGTGGTCGCCGGGTTTCCGTCACCATCGACAAACTGATACGCACCGCCGCTGAAGGTATCGTAGTTGTTGCTCTTGTTGCCGTCAGCGACGATGAAGAAGTTGATCTGATCGCCCGCACTGATATTCAGGTCGACCGACTGGCCGGACTGAAGAACATTGTCGGATGCGTTTTCAAACACGAACTGGACATCCGAGATTTCACCGTTCGGACCTATCTTGTAGTAGCCGAGGCTGTTCTGGTATCCCGCGCCTTCGCTGATGAAAGAGACGGAAACCGGGTGATCGGCTGCGAAAGTCAGGTTTGCCGGATCGACGCCATTGATGTCTTCCCCGGACAGTTCCCGCCGCTCCTGCATCGACGGCAGCGGATCGGCAATCGTCCAGTCATGTGTGATCTCGACGGTTTCATCGCCGCCATTGCCGGACAGAACGTCATCGCCTTCGTTGCCGAAGATCGTATCGTTGCCCATTCCGCCTTCTATCGTATCGTCACCCGGCGCTGCGTCGCCGAACGAGGCAATGGAAACGGATGTCGTCGCAACCTGTGACGGGTCCGTCGTACCGGTGTCGGCATCGAAATCGAAGGTCTGCACCGTGATATCCAGATCGAAGGCCGGGGTCCCTTCCGGCGCCGTCAGGGTCAGCCCCTCCAACTGGTCTTCCGTCAACTGGATCGCGCTGTCCGCGATCACCAGATCGTCACCGTTACTGTTGGCCAGCGTGGCGCCAGCCGGGAAACCGTCTATCGTTACGATCAGCGTTTCCGATCCGTCCTGGTCGACAAGTCCGGTATCGATGTTCAGCGCGACAGCGCCGCTGCCTTCAAAGACATCGCCATAGAGAACATCGTCCGATCCCTGGCCGGCTATCTGGTCGTCGCCGCCGCCGCCGAAAATGGTATCCTCGCCGGCGCCGCCGACCAGAACGTCATCGGAGCCAGGGTCGCCGCCGAGGCTACCCTCAGCCGTAGCGGAAACATCTGCGCCATCCGCGACCGCGTGCACCACGACACCGCCTGTCGCCGCGCTGTCGGTGACAACACCGGTAACGGTGTTCTCAACATGCGCCGTTGCCACCAGGTCGCCGATATCCACGCCGGAATCGGCTGCCGCCTGAATCTGAAGCCCTTCAAGCTGATCGGTCGTCAGCGTGATGGAACCCGACGCCGTATCGAGCATGGAACCGTTCGCCGCAAACAACGTCGCATCGGACGGGATGTTCGATATCGTCACGCCGGCCACCGTCAGCACCGGTGACGCCGAAACCAGCGTCACGTCGATGTTGAGGTCGATCCTCTCGTCTTCGTTTCCTTCGCCGCCGATCGTAACCGTCGCGGTCGGGTCGACACTCGCTTCGATCACCAGATTCTGGGAGGCCGTCGCCGTATCGCCGTCGCCGTCCTGCATGGTGTAGGTGAAGCTGTCGGCTGCGTTTTCACCAAGCGTGGCAATCGCTTCCGGGCTCGCCTCGAACGTCCAGGACCCGTCCGTACCAACCGTCAGCACACCGAATTGCGTTTCGACGGTTGAGCCTGCCGCCGCCGTCTGTTCAACGCCGTCGGCATCGCTGTAGGTAAACGAGACGATCTGCATCTGATCGTCATCCGAACCGGACGTATCGTTCGCCAGCAAGTTTACGCCGCCGCCGCCACTGCCGGCTGAAAGGTCGGTTTCGCCAACCGTCACCACCCCGTCATCAACGGCGACAGGCACGTCGTCGACAATCGAAATCGCAATCGGCGCGCTGCTTGTCGTGCCGTCGCCATCGGTTACGGATACCTCGAACGGCAGCGACAGATCGTTTGCGCCAAGGCCTTCCGGATGGTCCAGATTGCCCTGCAGCGAGAAGGAATAGCTGTATGGCGCGTCGCCCTCGCCCGACAGCGTCATTTCGAAGACCGGCGATCCGCCCGCATCAATGGCGCTGATCGTCGTGCCGTCATCGGAAAGCGTGAAGGAAACCGCCTCGCCGTCCGCCGTCAGCGACAGGGCTTCCAGCCCATCGATAGTTGCGTCGGAGAACACAACCGCGCCCTCTTCCGCCGGTCCATCCGCGCCGAAATCGACCGCGATGGTCTGACTGACCGTCGTCGGTTCCGGCGTTGCATCGGAACCTGTATCTTCGGATGTCCGGAGATCATCTTCGGCAACCTCGCCAAAACCGCTTTCCGTATCGGGATTGTCGCCGAAGCTGATTTTCGGACCCGGCCCGTCCTGGATCACAATCGGCTGCACGGCTGTCGACTGATCGCCGTCGCCGTCCTGCACCATGTAGGAAAAGCCGTCGTTCGCCGCCGCACCGTCATTTGAAGCGGCTTTCGTCGATTCATAGGACCAGGTGCCGTCGGTATTAACCGTAAGCTGGCCGAACTGCGTGTCGACCGTCTGGCCGGCATTGGCGATCTGCGTTGCGCCGTCGCCGTCGGTATAGGTAAAGGCGACGATCTGGCCGCCATCGGCGCCAACCTCATCATTGGCAAGCAGATTGGCCGCGCCCGCATCGGTGCCGGTAACACCGCCGGCTTCAGTGATCGTCTGAGCGATGTCGTCGACCGCAACCGGAACGTCGTCGACGATGTTGATGGTGATGCTGGCCGTTGCCTGCGTCCCGTCTCCATCCGTTACACGGACATCGAACAACAGGTCGGAAATGCTGTTTTCGCCCTCGCCCGCTTCATGGTCGAGACCGCCCTGCAGGGTGAACTGATAACTGAACCCGGTATCGGCATCGCCTTCGATGGCCAGCGTGAAGACGTTCTCGCCATCCGCGGTTTCGGCGGTTATCACACGTCCGTCATCGGAAAGGGTGTAACTGACGGCCTGGCTGCCATTCGCTGTCAGGCCACGGTCGTTCAGGCTGTCGATGGTCTCGCCGGTGAACACTACCGGATCGATATCCGCCGGGCCGTCTTCGCCGAAATCGATTGTGATCGGTCGGCCCGCGCTCGGGCTGTCGGACTGGTCCGTGCCCTGATCCGTCGCCGTCGCCAGATCGTCCTCGTCGACCGTTACGCCCGGCGTCGGATCGCCCGGCGTGCCGATGACGATTTCTGGTTCGGCATCGTTGGTGATGCTGATCGGCTGAACGGCCGTCGACGTATCGCCGTCGCCATCCACCAGCGTATACGAGAAGTCGTCGGAGACTGTACCGTCCGCTGGCAGGTTGACCGCGTTGTAGGACCAGGTGCCGTCGGCATTGACGGTCAACTGGCCATATTCCGTTGTAACCGTGTCGCCGGCATTCGCAGTCGCCGTATTGCCCGAGGCGTCTGTATACGAAAAGGCGGCGATTTGCGCCGTACCTGCATCCGCGCCCAGCGTATCATTGGCCAGCAGACCGTTGGCGGCTTCTTCCGCGCCCGCCGTCAGAACCGCGTCTGCAACCGTCGCATCGATAGCAACGGCGGCGTCATCGACCGCAACCGGCACGTCGTCGATGATTTCGATATCAAAAGACGCCGTGACGGTATCGCCGTTGCCGTCGGTCGCGACAACGCTGAACGGCAGGGTCAGGGAATCGCCAGCCTGATCAAGACTGCCCAGCAAGGTGAAGTCATACCCGAAGCCGTTTTCCGCATCGCCGGTGATATTGATTTCGGCAATCGGCGTTCCACCCGACGTCGCGCCGGTGAGCGTGAGACCGTCCGCCGACCGGACGAAGGTGACGGCATCGCCGCCCGATGTCAGACCAGCAGCATTCAGGCTGTCGGCGCTATCGGCAGTGAAGACAAGCGGATCGGATTCAGCTGCGCCGTCGACCTTGAAATCGACATCGATGGAATTCGAAAGCGTCGTGCTTTCCGGCGTATCGTCTGAGCCTGCGGCAAGATCGTCTTCATCGACCGATCCGCCCGCGACGGTAAGTTCCGGAATGTCCGGCCCGTCCAGCTCAATCCGCTCCCAGTCCTGGATCGTCAGACCGAGCGCCTCGAAGGTCCGTTCCGCACCGCTGTCGGTGGTTTCATCGGCATTGTTCGCAATGAAATCCCTGATTTCCTGCAATTCGCGAAGGATGTCCGGGTTCTGCAGATCGGCATCCGTGAAACGGATGACAAGCGTGTCGTCGCCGATACCGCCGTCATAGCGCTCGCCCTCGCCGCCTTCGCCGACCGTGAAGACGCCACGGTCATCACCGGCTTCGCCGAAGACCTGATCTTCGCCGGCGCCACCGTCGAGCGTATCATTGCCGAAACCGGCCGCCGAAGCAGGCGATACCTCGATGGTCTGGAACACCGCACCGGAGACATTGGAGAAGTTCTGTTCCGTATCGATATCGACGGACTGCGCCGACACCATGACAGTGAAGTCCGCTTCGGTTTGCGGAACCGTCACGGTCAGGCCAGCCAGTTGATCCGCGTGCAGAACTGCCCCGCCACCGGTCACGTCTATTGTGTCACCGGCTGCGTTGGTCAGCGTTGCCGAGGCCGGGAGACCCGCAATCATCAGAGACAGGGATTCCGATCCGTCCTGATCGATCAGGTCGGCGGAAATGTCGAGACCGATTTCCACATCGCCTTCGAAACGGTCGCCATAGATAACGTCATCGCCGCCGCCACCGGCTATATCGTCGGACCCGGCGCCACCGAGCAGCACGTCAGCATCTTCGGTGCCGGCAATTTCATCGTCACCGCCGGCATCAGTTGAAACAACATTGCCAAGTTGCGTCTGAAGCTCAACACCATCCGCCACGGCGCGAACCACGATATCGGTCGATGCACCGGCGGACGAAACCGTTCCGTTTTCGTTGCTCGTCACATTGGCCGTGGCGCTGATCGGCTGGTCGTCACCGGAATCGGCTGGCGCTTGGAACGTGACATTATCGACATCAGCCGCCTGGATCGTGACCGATCCGCCTTCGATTGTCTGCTCGACACCGCCAACGAATACCGTGCTGCCTTCCGGCAGATCGGACAGCACGATACTGTCCAGGCTGAACAGAGTCGGATTGCCGATCGTGACATCGAAATCGAGCGGTATCGGCTGGTCTTCCATTCCATCGCCGGACACCGTCAGTGCAACGCTGGTGGTGGACGGCAGGTCAAGACGAATATCCTGCGCCGCCGTGGCGGTATCGCCGTCGCCATCCATAACCGTATAGGTGAAGCCGTCGCTCTGTACTTCGGTCAGGCTCGCAACGGCTGTGGATTCAACCTCGAACGACCATGTGCCATCCGCGTTAACCTGCAATTGCCCGTGCTGGGTCGATACGGTTTCACCCGCCGCCGCCGTCTGTTGAACGCCTTCGGCATCGGTGTAGGAGAAGCTGGTGATCGTGGCGCCGTCGTCATCCGCGCCAAGCGAATCGTTAGCCAGAAGATTGGCCGCACCGGCATCGGTTCCCGCCGTCAACCGGGTGTCGGATACGGTCTGAAGGGCATCGTCCTGCGCAACCAGACCGTCATCGGCCACGGTTACGGTAAGAGAGGCATTCTGCGTGCTGCCGTCGGCATCCCGCGCGGTGACGGCGAACGGAAGATCAATCGCGCTTCCCGGACCCGCCGCGTCGTGATCGAGATTGCCCTGCAAGTTGAACTGATGCTGAAAACCGTTTTCGGCGTCGCCGACGATGGAGATTTCGAATACGGCTGACCCGCCAGCGTCCATCGCAGACAACGTCGTACCGTTTTCCGACAATGTGAAGCTCAGCGCTTCGCCGTCAGCCGTAAGACCCAATGCCGTAAGAGAATCGATATTCGACTGATCGAATGTCAGCGGGTTTTCACCCGCCGGTCCATCCGGTCCGAATTCAACATTGATGGCCTGGCTTGATGTGACTGCACCACCGCCGGTTCCGGTATCTTCCGCCGTACCGAGCGCGGCTTCACTGACAAGGCCGCTGCCCGTCGATACGGCATTGCCACCGAAGGAAACCGAAGGTCCGGCTCCGTCCTGAATGCTGATCGGCTGGGTGGCTGTCGACGTATCTCCGTCGCCGTCCACAATCGTGTAGGTAAAATTGTCGGCTGCGGACGTATTCAGGTTATCCGCAGAAGCCGTTGCCTGATAGGTCCAGGTGCCGTCCGCATTAACCGTCAACTGACCGAATTGCGTCGCAACGGTTTCGCCGGCATCGGCCACCGAGGCTACGCCATTCGCATCGGTATAGCCGAAGCTTTGAATTTCCACACCGGCGCCATCCGCGCCCAGTTCGTCATTCGTCAGAAGGTTCGCCGCGCCGAGATCCGTCGACGCAACGCCACCGGCTTCGGTCAGCGTTACCGCCGCATCGTCATTGGCGGTCGGGATATCGTCCCGCACATCGATATGAATGACACCGTCGGCGGTATCGCCATCCGCATCGGTAACGCGCACGGTGAACGGCAGATCGGCCAGAACGTTTTCCGCCGAGTCTGTATCGTGATCCAGATTGCCTTCAAGATCGAACGTGTAACTGTATCCGGCATCGCCATTATCCGCGATGGCCATGGTGAAGACCGGGTTGCCTTCACCTGCCTGCGCTTCAATGGTCAAACCGTCAGCGGAAAGCACGAAGCCGACATCGTTTCCATTTTGTGTCAGGCCCAGCGCTTCCAGCGCCGTAATCGTGTCGGTCGTGAACACCACCGAACCCGATTCCGCCGCACCGTTCGCGCCGAAATCGACCTGGATGGCCTGCGTGACGGAATTGCCGGATTCGGACCCGTCGGAGCCGAGGCTCGCCGGCGTCGAGACGTCATCTTCATCGACCAGGCCGCCGCCAGTCGCCTGCGGCGCGCTGTCGTCGCCGAACGCAATTGTCGGCACGTCATTCGTCTGGATCGATATCGGCTGTTCGGCCGTCGCCGTGTCGCCGTCATTGTCTGTGACCGTGTAGCCGAATCCGGCGGCCAGATTGCCGGAAACCGGCAGGTCGCCGGTCGCCATGGAGGTGAAGGACCAGGTGCCGTCATACGAGACGGTCAGGCTGCCGAATTCGGTATCGACGTCAACACTGCCGTTTGACGGGACACCGGCGGTCGCCGGATTTCCGTCTGCATCTGTATAGCTGATGGCGCTGATGCGAATGCCGTCCGCGCCGACCGTACCCTGCGCGAATTCATTGGCGAGGAGACCGTCGGCGACCGTATCGGCGCCGGCCTCGAGCGCATCGCTGCCGGAAGACTTCACATCGAGGGCGATTTCCGCCTCGCTGACCGCGCCGAGCGTATCGTCGACAACGGATACCGAGAAGGAGCCGCTTGTCTTGGACCCGTCGCCATCGGTTGCCTGAACCGTGAACGGCAACGACAGCGCATCGTCTGCCCCCGAATGGTCGACCGGGCTCTGCAGGGTAAAGGAATAACTGTATCCGTCCGCCGGGGTTCCGTTGATGGTGACTGTAAAGACACCCCCACCTTCGGCGGTTTCGGCAACAAGCGTCCGGCCACTGTCTTCAAGCCGGACCGTTACGTCGGATCCGCGGCTCGTAAGGTCGAGGGCGTTCAGCGCATCAACCGAACCGGCGGTAAAGACAACCGGGTTTACCGCGGCCGCACCATCGGCGCCGAAATTGATATCAAGATCGATATCCGAACCGCCCGGCAGCCCGAGTTCCTGCGCAGTTGGCAGGCCCGTCGACACGTCGATTTCCGGAAACGCGTCAAGCACGGCGACATCGTTGTTCAGCGTAAACGACGCCTCGAACACTTCCGCATCCAACGCGGCGATGGTCGGCAGAGTATCGACCGGCGGCGGCGGCGGAATGGGCGGTACCGGCGGCGGCGGTGCGGAAGCCCCCGCAGGAACAGGCGAACTTGGTGTCGGCCCCGACGTCGGCGGAGAATCCGGAGTGGTATTAATCGGATTCACACCCGGCGAAAGATTTACGTCGCCATAGTTTGTCACAGGAGAAAAACTGGGCGGTCCCGCAGGACCGGCCGCGGTTTCAATATCGTCGAACGTTTCCGCGTAGGTGCTGATGTCGCTGGCCAGTTCGATCAGCTCGGACGCCGAGATCGTCACGCCGTCCGGCTGCAACAGGTCGGGCGGCGAATCCGAGAAAGCGGCATCAACAAGCGAAACAAATATAACCTGCGATCCGTCCGCGAAGATCAGGGTGATATCGTTGTCTGTCTGAATGATCTCGACTTCTTCCAGCGAGAAGCCAAGACGCAGCGGTTGCCCTGCAACAATCGTATATTCCTGGGTTTCGCCGGTATCCGGCCTCGGAACATCCAGCGCGCCTTCACTTGCATCCTGCGTGAATTCAGCTTCCGACAGAATAGCGGCCTGCGAAATGACATGTGCCGGCTGGACCAGCAGAGGCGGCTGTTCTGCAAATGCATCCGCGCTTGGGCCGGCAAGTTCAACGACGCCGCCATTTTCAAGTTCGATCCGAACAAGGCCTTCCTGCGAGGTAATCCGGGCCGCCCCGATATCGAAATCGGTTTTGAGCACCTGTCCGGGCTGCACCGAAACCTGAATGGTCTGTCCTGCGCCCGGATCTGTGACCTCCAGGGCGTCTTCGGCAAGCGGATTATCATCAGCTATATAGTTGAATGCATCGTCCGCTCCGTTGGCGTATCCGACGCTTTCAATTTGATTTTCTATCGCCATTCGTCCGCTTTCTGACTAATCCGGCCGCGCCGTTCGAGCGAGGGTCCGATTCCATTTCATCTTTCCGTCACGCCGCCAGTCTGTCTAAAGTCCAAAACAGGAACCGGTTTTCAGACAGACCTTCCGACGGCTACCTTCTCCATATGGATGAACCGACGTCAGAATTGAAGATAAAAAATGTAAATATTATTATTTATTTTATTAAAATTTTAGATAATTTGTTATTATAACCATGCACTGTCGATTTTATGCGAGACAGAATCCGATCTTTTAACAATGCAGTGTATATATTTTTTAAGGTTCGACTTTAACGGCGGCGATACCGTATAGCTCAGTCGATACTTGTCTGAACGCGCATGTAGACCTTGCGATTCAACGCTTCGGGTTCAAACGCACCGGCAACAGAGCCATTTCCGCCTGTCGAGGCTGTGCGGCGCAGCCGGTCAAGACCGTCAATCGTGAAAACCGGCAAACCAGGGTCAGGAAGAATGTAGGGTTCGGGCTTCGGCTCCGCATCACGCCATAGCGGGTCGCTGTCTGGACCGGTTTGCGGCGGCACGGAAAACGCATCATATGGCAGATCGGGCAGACCCGGCACAGGGTCGATCGCGATGCCCCCTTGCAGCGGCTGTTCCGCCATCGGCTCCGGATAGGTGGCGATGAACGGCTGCTCCCGCTCGATACTGACGGAATTGAAAATATCGTCGTTGATTTTCTCGCCGTCCGGACGATCGGGCACAAACGGGTTCAACGGATCCTGTTCTATCCCGTCCGGGTTGAGCTCCGGCATAACGGGACGGAAGTCTCTGCCGGCGGGCGGCGTTTCCGTTTCATTCAGGCCGCTGAGGCCCGATTCGGCCGGCGGTTCCGGCTGTTCGCCTTCCGGCGGCGAAGGATCGACCAGTTCCGGGTCAAGCAGGTTCGAATCCAGCAGGTCAGGCGACAATTCTCCGTCCGTATCCAGCGCGGTGTCTTCCGTCCGATCCGCCGGCGCGTCGGTTGCGGCGCTTTCACCCCCGGGTTCGGGCGCCAGAATATCGGCATCCGGATCAAGCGGCGGCTGGTCGGTCGATGTCGTCCCCACCTCTTCTGACGGCGCCGCAGCGGCGTCAGGCTCGTATAAATCGTTCGATTCGAGAATATCGTTGTCGGGAATCGGCGCAGGATCGTCGATGTCCGGCAAGGTTTCCGTATCGAGAGTGGCCGTATCGTCGGAAATGCCCTCGTCCTGAGCCGGATCGAGAACATTCCCCTCCAGCCCCGACTCGAGATCGGGCGGGGCAAGCGACGGCTCGAGATCAATTTGTACGGATGGAATCGGATCTTCCGGATGTTGCGATTCTTTAAGAATCTGGGAATCGAGCGTTGCGACCAGAATTCCGCCCGTTGCCAGAATTCGGTACGCGGCAAAGAGTTCTGCAAATTCCGAGCTGATCAGATTGCCGCGCGTGATGAACAACTCGTTTTCGGCGTCCAGCAGTTCAAGAAGATTCCGCCCCCCGAGATCGAATTGCTGACGGTATGTCTGACGCACCTGATCGTTGGCTTCCGCCTCCCGGGTCTGCGCCCCGACACGTTCCTGCGCACTTGTCCTCGCATTCCATGCCAGCCGCATTTCCTCTTCCGTCAGGCGAATGGCCCGGTTGAGACGCTGGCGGGACTCGCCGATGCGGGCCATCAGTTCCTTGCGGGTATGATAGTCCTCGAAACCGTTGAACAGGTTGTAGTTAACAGTGACCAGAGCGGACGCAATGTATTCGCCGCCGCGAACGCCTTCCTGGTTCCGGTCCGCGCTGCCGTTCACCTCAAGCTCAACGGTCGGCAGAAAGGTTGATTTAGAGCCGTTGTATTCTGCGCGTGACGCCGCCACGTCAGCGCGATTGACGGCGATCGTCGGGTTGTTTTCCAACGCCGTATCGATTGCCGCCTCAACGCTGTTCGGAAGCGCCCACAATGGCGGTATCGGCCGTTCGAGCGATGTCGGCGTCTCGCCGATAATCCTGATATAGGTCGCGTCCGCATCCTTCAGGCGGGACTGGGCCTCGGTCAGCGTCGCTTCCGCCGCCGCGAGGCGTGATTCAGTCTGCTGGATATCCGCGACCGTTGCCGCGCCGCCTTCGGCCTTGGCCTTGACCAGTTCCAGCGTTTGCTGATGCACGGCGATGTTTTCTTCGGCCAGCAGGACAAGTTCACGCTGCCGCAGGGATTCCAGATAGGCTTCGATCGCATCCAGCGCAATGAATTCCGATGTTTCGCGAACCCGTCTGGATGCAGAAATCGTCCGCGCCTTCTGCCTCTCGATTTCGTAAAACGTCTCGTATCCATCGAACAGGGTCTGCGATATCGACAATGACGAACGGAAAGACGGCAGGCGAATTGTATCGCCCTCGCCCGGTAATTGCTCCCTGCCCCGGGTCGTCGCGTTGTTGGTCCATTCCTGACCTTCGGACGCCCGCAGATCGATAACAGGGTAGTAACCGCTGTAAGCCTGGTTGAGTTCTTCCGAAATAGCGCGCTGGTCTTCGACGACGATACCAACGTCGGGATTGGTCTGAAGCGCAGTCGATACGGCATCGGCAAGGTCGATCGCATGCGCAGGGGAAACGCCAAGCCCCAGCATCATAAATGCGGATAAAGGCCCGATCCTGAATCGTCCAGCACCCGACAGACTCGACGATGCCGCCAAGCCGTATCTGCGCCGCAAGAATGGTTTGTCCAATAAAATCATGTGTTTGCGCGCTCTTCGCCGCCGCCGGTTACACCAAGATCAACCCAAATAAAACCATGCAATTACCATGCTAACTCAAGATATAGTATGATTTGGCGCCTATACTCCATAGGGAAAAGCGAGTTTTTTACTGACGTTTACTTAATCTATCCTTAGGCAGCGCAAGAAATTGAAGACCCCGGACTGATTATCCGGGGCCGGTCCATGATAAAAACTTTGAAGTGTCAGATAGAGGCCAAACGGTAGTGGCCGGATAAAGACCGGTTGTCTTTTTCGGCAAACACGACACCGCGACGGCACAGGGCGATCAGATGCGCCCAGACAGAACAGGCTGCTGCGGCATGCAATTCAGCCGGCACATGGGTGTACATCTCGGCGACGATTGATTCGATCTGTTCTATGTTTCGGGCAAGACACCGCAGAATCTGCTGTTCCCGTTCATGCCGGTGGTTGATCAGATCGATCAGGAAATCATGCGGATTGACGATTGGCGATCCGTGCGTGGGATAAAATATTGCGTCGTCGCGGGGCAGCAGTTTTTCCAGCGACATGATATAGGCGTCCATATCCCCGTCCGGCGGCGCGATAACCGTTGTCGACCACCCCATGACATGATCGCCGGTAAAAAGCGCATTTTCGGCATCGTAGGCGTAACACAGATGTTCGGATGTATGGCCGGGCGTATGCAGAGCCTGCAGCTTCCATGTCTCACCCTCGATTACGTCGTTGTCTTTCAACCGGTAATCCGGAACGAAACTCAGATCGCGGCCTTCCTCAACCGACGCGGTTTGCCCTTTGTCGCCGTCCGGATAATCTGGACCGTCAAATCCGTATACCGGCGCGCCGGTTTTTTCCTTCAGCAAGGATGCCGCCGGCGAATGGTCTCTATGTGTATGCGTCACAAAAATGGCTTCAACGGTTTCCTGCCCCAATCCGGCCAATAGCGCATGAACATGCGCCGGGTCGCCCGGACCCGGATCGAGAACGGCCACACGGCCGGTTCCGATGACATAGACGCCGGTGCCGTAAAAGGTGAACGGGCCGGGATTCGGCGCGACAACCCGCCGGATGGTCGGCGACAACCGGTCGAACCGGCCATACCGGAAAGACATCGATGTGTTGAACTGCAAACCGCCTCCCCTTCCCAATCAGGCGGCGCATTGTGGCATTAAACCCTATACCGCCACCAGTATGCATTGCGCCGGATACAAAAAAGGGCGGCCATAACGGCCGCCCCCTTTTTCACAGACTGCTTTCTGTCAGATCAATCGACGTCCACGCCGGATTCGGCTTTTGCGATTGACTTGACCAGATCGAAAACACGTTTCCTGGTCATCGGATCCTTGATTTTGTAGTAGGCGCGCGCAAGTTCCAGCGTTTCGCGTTTCGCCATCGGATCCGGCTCGAAATCAACTTCCGGGGGAGGCGATTCAGCAAGGCCGGCGCGCAGGCGCGGGCTGTTGTCGGCAATATCCTGATCCATGTCCTCATAGAAAAACATGATCGGCACATCCAGGACATTGGATAAATCCCAAAGACGCGATGCCCCTACGCGGTTTGTACCGCGTTCGTACTTCTGAACCTGCTGAAATGTCAGACCCAAAGCTTCGCCAAGCTTCTGCTGAGACATGCCGAGCATGATACGGCGCATTCTGATACGCCCGCCGACATGAATATCGATCGGGTTGGGTACGCCCGGCCGTCCTGCAGGAATTGGACCTGAGTGGTGCACGACCTTATTTTTGCTTTGTCGCGGCATAGTAGCTCTCCAGTTGAAAGTTCGATTGGTTGTTAAAGTGCGATAAACATATGCACTATCTTTGGGATGCATGACATTAGGAGAAACCCGTAGTCGGCGAACATTTATTGACCTCTGGTTCCTGAAATAACGCCACGAGTTCTGGCAGGCCTGATAAATTCGACCGTTAATGTACGTTGTTTTGTACGATCGTCCAAGACTTGAATGCGGCGCATACCGGGATACCTTATGCAATCGGCGGCAGGAAATGTCTGCCACAGACATACGGCGAAAATGAGGCAAAACAAGGCCTGGCCGACAGTCGTCGATGTCCGGGCACAACTGGTGTTTTACTTGATTATTCCGGCTTCTGACACTACGGAAGGCAATAGCACGGAAACGGGAGTTTTCCGCCGGGTCACCTTATTTCGGGAAAAGTCATATGAACTCTGAACAAGTACAGGAAATCATCGACCAGGTTGTCGACGTCGTTGCGGTATACGGACTGAACGTCATCGGCGCGCTCGCCATTCTGATTATCGGCTGGATCGCAGCCGGCTGGGCCCGCAGCGCTGCTGAACGGGCGCTGGGACGCATAAAGGCTGTCGACGATACCTTGCGGCCGTTTCTGGCAAGCCTCGTACGGTACGTCATTCTTGCCTTCGTTGTCGTCGCCGTTCTCGAACAGTTCGGTTTCGAAACGACCAGCCTGATCGCCCTCATCGGCGCCGCCGGCCTCGCCATCGGCCTCGCGCTTCAGGGAACGCTTTCAAATCTGGCGGCCGGCGTCATGCTGCTGATGTTCCGGCCTTTCAAGGTCGGCCAATATATCGATGCCGGCGGCAATGCCGGAACAGTGAAGTCGGTCAATCTTTTCACGACAGACCTGACGACGCCGGACAACGTGCTGATCATCGTGCCCAACAAGGATCTATGGAATACAAGCATCAAGAACTTTAACGCCTTTGATACCCGCCGCCTCGATTTTCTGCTGGGTATCGGTTACGGCGACGACATCAACAAGGCGTTTGAAGTCATTCAATCGATCCTCAACGGCGACGACCGCTGCCAGAAGGAACCCGCATCGCTGGTTGCCGTCAGTGCGCTCGGCGACAGCTCGGTCAACATCACGGTACGCGTCTGGTGCGCCGGATCGGACTACTGGGCCTTGAAATGGGACCTGACGAAAGCATTTAAGGAAGGACTGGATTCCGCCGGTATCGAGATTCCTTTCCCGCAACGGACGGTGCATTTGATTAATGAGACGCCAGCCGAAAGCAAGTAACTTCTGATGGGCGGCCTTGAAACCCTGGCCCTTGCGGCGGGGTCGGCCTGGGCGGCCGGCATCAACCTGTACGCGACCGTGCTGGTTCTTGGCCTCATGGATCTGTTCGGCTTCGCTACCCTGCCGAACGAGCTTGGCGTTCTGTCATCGCCCATGGTTCTGGGTATGGCCGCCCTGCTGTTCTGCATCGAGTTCGTTGCCGACAAGGTACCCGGCGTGGATTCGCTGTGGGACATGCTGCATACATTCATCCGGATCCCCGCCGGCGCCTACCTGGCGGCATCCACCGCCGCCGGCATGGATTTCGGACTGCCCGAAGAAACAGCCTATATCGCAGCATTGGTGATGGGCGGCGTCATTTCGGGCGGCAGTCATCTGTCGAAAGCAACAAGCCGCGCTGCCATCAATACATCGCCGGAACCTTTTACAAACTGGTTTGCTTCATTTCTGGAAGACTTCCTGGCGATCGGCGCCATCATCCTGGCGGTCTTCGCGCCGATGGTTCTGCTCGGCATTGTCGGACTCTTTATACTTCTGGCGGTCTGGCTGCTGCCGAAACTGACCCGAACCCTCATTCGGCTTTTCCGTGGCGCAAAGCGGGACGACAGGGAAACCGGGGGCGGCATCACCCTTCGGCCCAACCGCATGCCCCGACCGATCGAACCGCCCGACTAGAGCGGGTCACTCCGACGGTCTGATCCACACCGCATTGTCATGGAAGGCTGCGCCGCCAACCGGCCCGGCCGGATCGGCGCCTGTCAAATGATTGATCCCCTTGCCACCGACAAAGGCCTCGTTGGGCCAGATGCTTTCCGACACCACTGTCCCCGGCGTCAGGCCTTCGAATGTTTTCACATGAATGGAAACCTGGCCGCGATCATTGCCCATTAATACAAGGTCGCCATCGGCAATGCCGGTTCTTTCAAGATCGTCAGATCGCATCAGCAAGGTTGGCCGGCGTTCCTGCTTTAGGGATGTCGGGGTTTCCGTAAAGGAGGAATTCAGGAAGTTTCGCGCCGGCGCAGTGACAAGCCGGAACGGCATTTCGACGGTCGCCTTCTCACGGGTTTCAAAAAAGGTCGGGAACGCCCCTTTCATCGTACGCCCGTCATCCGGCCCGAATTTGTTGAGCCGGGTATTCGTCCAGTCAGGTTTCAGGTGAAACTTGCCGTCCGCATGACCGAAGCCGTTGATGTAGTGCGCGTCCTCGAATGGCGGCTGAACGTCGAACCACTTTTCCGCCTCGAGATCGGCAAGACCTCGCCAGCCTGAGTTTTTCAGGGTCCAGTCGATAATTTCGCGCACGGACATATCGAAACCTTCATGCTCCGCCCCGACCCGCTTCGCCAGTCCGCAAATGACCTCATGGTTCGAGCGGCATTCACCGGCGGGCTCCACGACTTTGGGGCCAAGCAGGATATGCTGATGACCGCCGCCCTGATACAGATCGTCATGTTCAAGAAACATGGTGGCCGGCAGGACGATATCCGCCATCCTGGCAGTTTCGGTCATGAACTGTTCATGGACGCAGGCAAACAGATCGTCCCGCGCAAACCCCTGCGCCACCAGCCCCAGATCCGGCGCGACCAGCATCGGGTTGGTGTTCTGGATCAGCAGCGAGGTTACCGGCGGACCATCCCCGAGATCGCGTTTGTCGCCCGTCAGAACCGGGCCGATACGGGACTGATCGAGAACCCGAACCGACGGATCGAGACAATCCAGCCCATTGATCAGTGTGCGGTTCCACTTGAAAATCGCACCGTTGGAATGGAACGCACCGCCACCGCGATGCGCCCAGGCCCCCGTAACCGCCGGTACGCACAGAACGGTGTGCATGGCTTCCGCTCCGTTCCGGTGCCGCGTGAACCCGTAGCCTAGCCGAAAGAAGGTTCGTTTGTTGCGGCCGACCAGATGCGCGAATTCCTCGATCGCTTCGACGGACAGTCCGGTAACGGGCGCTGCCCATTGCGGTGAATAATCGCGAAGATGCTGTTCGAACCCGGCGGCGTCATCGGTATACCGGTTCATGTAGTCCCGGTCGGCCAGACTGTCGCGAAACAGCACATGCATCACGGCCAGCGCCAGCGCGGCATCGCTGCCCGGCTTCAAGACCAGACCGAGATCGGCCTGCTTCACAGTTGCGTTTTCATAGACATCCACTGCGACGATTTTTGCGCCACGGTTCTTTCGCGCCTTCACCGCATGGGTCATGACGTTGACCTGGGTGTTCACCGGATTTGTGCCCCAGATGACGACGACATCCGCATCGGCCATTTCTCTCGGATCCGCCCCGGCCAGCTTGCCCGTTCCGGCATTCCATCCGGTCCACGCCAGAGTGGTGCAGATCGTATCGTGTTCGCCGGAATACCGCTTGGCATGCCGAAGGCGGTGAATGCCATCGCGCATGACCAGACCCATCGTACCGGCAAAGTAGTAAGGCCAGACGGATTCGGCGCCGTGCTTCCTTTCATCGGCCAGAAACCGGTCGGCGACGATATTCAGCGCCTCGTCCCAGGATATCCGGGTAAAGTCCTTCGACCCTTTCGGTCCAGTTCTCTTCAAGGGAAAGGTCAACCGGTCAGGATGATACAGACGTTCGCTGTACCTGGCGACCTTGGCGCATATTACACCATCTGTGTAGCTGTTGTCCTTTGCGCCACGAAGGCGGGTGATCCGGCCATCCTCTGCGAACTCGACATCGACCGCGCAGGTGCTCGGACAGTCGTGCGGGCAGGCGCTGTAAGCATCCTGTCTCGGTTCGGCTTTCGGGGCGGGTCCATCCATCACTTAGCGTCTTTCAGAGCGGCTTCGACTGTCCTTGCGACACCGAACAGCGCCTCGTCTCCGCCGGTAGCGCCCATCAGCATCAGTCCAACAGGCGGATCACCTTGTTTGTGGCAGGGCAACGAAATCGCACACCGGTTCAGGAAATTACCGATCAGGGTATTGCGAAGGGACAGCCCGTTATAATGCAAATACCCATCATCGCTTTCCAGGTCAGCGACAGGCGGCGCAACAATCGGTGTTGTCGGAAGAACAACCGCGTCATACGAACAGGTTACCCTAGCCGCTGCTTCTATGAGCTCCGCTCTCTCATCAAGGAACTGGATGTAGTCAGCCGCAAGCGCCCCTTCGCCCAAGCCGATACGGGCTGCTACCCGCCGGTCGTAAAGGTGTTTCATTTCGACCAATCGAGACCGGTGGACAGCGAACGCTTCCGCCGACGGCATGCCGCCCCTTGCATTGATCCACGATATTTCGGCCAGTTCCTTGAAAGGAATCTCTTCGATTGCGATACCGGCACCGGAAAGAATCTCCAGCGCTCTCGAGAAAGCCGATACGACACCGGCATCCAGATCATCCAGCACGACGGTTTGCGGCACGGCGAGCCGGATATGTTTCGGATTTCGCTTCGTGCCGTCCGGCGCGGGCATGCCGGCCATGAGGGCGTCGATGATCGCGCAGCAATCGACCGTGTTCGCCAGAGGCCCGACGGAATCCAGCGACCGGGCAAGCGGAAAAACCTTTTCGCGCGGAACCCTCGCCTGTGTCGGTTTGTAGCCGACAATGCCGCAATAGGCCGCCGGAATGCGGCAGGACCCGCCGGTATCGGTGCCGATTCCCACCGCCGCCATATCGGCGGCGACCGAAACCGCCGCGCCCGAGGAAGAGCCGCCCGGGATACGGTGAGCGTCCCTGTCAGCCGGGTTCCACGGCGTACCGTAATGCGGATTGAGACCGACGCCGGAAAAGGCGAATTCCGACATATTCGTCCGGCCGATCAGAATCATACCGGCAGCCCGCAAACGGCCGATTGCCGGCGCATCGCCGGTCGCCGGGGCATCGTCCTTCAAGACGACCGATCCGGCCGTCGTCACCTGCCCCTGTACATCGAACAGGTCCTTTACCGACACAGGAATACCCGCCAGAGGCGATAGCGCCATTCCCGCCTTCCTCATCGCATCGATGCTGTCGGCAACAATCCGCGCCGCATCGCCATCGACCGAAAGATAGGCCGCCAGTTTCTCGTTCTCCGCGTCAATTCGGTCAAGGCAGGACTCGACCAGAACCCGGCTGGAAGTCCGGCCGGCTGCAAGGGCTGCAATCAGATCAGGAATGGCTTTTGTCACTATCGGACCTCGGTCGGTGAAAGATGAAACGTGACTCGCTCTGCCCCCGTACAGAGCAGGGCGAGCGTATCCGCTGGAATTTGAAGCGGCAAACGAAAAGGCCGCCCCCGGGGGAGCGGCCTTTGCGCGGTTATTGTCTTTCGAAACCGGTTACATCTGAACCTGTACGTTGCCCAGACGGTCCGTCAGTTTCATGTTTTCCGCATAGTCGACCGGAACGGCGATCAATGCCGGTCCGTCCTGTTCGAACGCTTCCTTGAGCGCGGGAATGATTTCGGACGCCGACGTCAGTTCACGCCCCCACATGCCGAAGGATTCGGCAAGCTTGGCGAAATTCGGGTTACCGAAGGCAAGATCGGAGTGCTTGCCGTTGAATCCGTTCTGCTGCTTCCACTTGATAAGACCGTACTCGCCGTCGAGCCATACCATGGCGACAATGTTCAGCTTCTTGCGAACGGCTGTTTCAAGTTCCTGAACGTTCATCATGAACCCGGCGTCGCCGCTGATCGACAGAACCCTCTTGTCGGGGTTGGCGATTTTTGCGCCAATCGACCCGGGCATGGCGAAGCCCATCGTGCAGAAGCCGTTGGAAATCAGACAGGTATTGGGTTCCAGGCACTGATAATAGCGGGAAATCCACATTTTGTGCGCCCCCACATCCGACAACAGGATATCGTCGGGACCCATGACTTCACGTACATCCCACAGAATTTTCTGAGGCTTGACCGGAAACGCCGTGTCGTCTTTTTCGGCTGCGAAATCGTTCGACATGGTATCGCGCAGTTCCTTGCGCATGCCGATATCGAATACCGGCATTTTACCTTCGTAACGCTTGTTGATCTCCTCGTTCATCTGCCACAGCGAATCGGCGAGATCGCCGACAACCTCGACATCGGCCGGGTAGTCGCGGTCGACTTCCGCCGGCCAGAAATCGATATGCACGATCTTCTTGGCATCCTTGTTGGTGCGGTTCCAAGCGGCCGGGCCGTATTCGACAAGATCGTAACCGCAGGAAATCACGACATCGGCGTCGTCAAAGGCGAGGTTGTTGTAGTCGCCGCTGCCCAGACCCATCGTGAACAGGCAATGCGGATCGTCCATCGGAATGGCGCCCTTGCCCATGAATGTGTTGACCACGCCGACGCCGAGCTTGTGCGCCATGCGCTGCAATTGTTTCGCCGCCCGTTTCCGGATCGCACCGTTGCCGGCCAGAATGATCGGGCGCTTTGCCGTCGCTATCAGGTCGACCGCCGCCTTTACCGCCTTGTGGTCCGCCGCCGGTCGACGAACCTTCTTCGGGTTCATCGGCGAGTCGTTGATTTCTTCCTTCGCAACATCTTCCGGCAGTTCGATGACTGTCACGCCGGGTTTTTCCTCTTCGGCAATCTTGAACGCCTTGCGCACGACTTCCGTGATGTTGCCGGCTGAAACGATTGTCTGCGCCCATTTACTGATGGGCTTCATCATGGCGATGGAGTCCATGTTCTGGTGGCTTTCCTTGTGCAGGCGCTTTGTCGACCCCTGCCCGATGATCGCCACTACCGGCGCACGGTCCATATTCGCGTCGGCCAGACCGGTCACAAGGTTGGTCGCGCCCGGGCCGAGCGTTGCCAGGCAGACCCCGGACTTCCCGGTCAGCCGGCCATAGGCGTCAGCCATAAATGCCGCCGCCTGTTCGTGCCGACACAAAACGAATTCGATCTTGCTGTCGAGCAGGGAGATCATCATGTCGGCGTTTTCCTCGCCGGGAACGCCGAAAATACGTTCCACGCCTTCTGCTTCCAGGCACTTTACGAAAAGATCCGATGCTTTCATCTGTCAGTTCCTCGCTGTTGTCTTATCAGGTGATCAGGGCGGCGGGCGACGGTTAGAGTTCCGCCGATTTAACCACCATCATTTTTTCAATCTGCATTTCATGGATGGTGTACGGGATACCGCCGACACCGTGGCCCGAAACACGGGCTCCGGCGAACGGCATCCAGTCGACGCGGAAAGCCGTATGGTCGTTGACCATGATTGCTGTTCCATCAAGCCTTTTATAGGCCCGCAACGCCGTATCGAGATTCTGCGTGAAGACCGATGCCTGAAAACTGACAGGCAGGCTGTTGGCCTGTGCGATCGCCGCGTCCATATCGTCATACGGATAGACGCAGATAACCGGGCCGAACACTTCGTTTTTCGAGATCGTCACATCCGCCGGCGGATTGAACAGAACCGTCGGCTTGTAGCAACTGTCGGAAATCTTTTCGCCGCCGGAGACCAGTTCGGCACCCGCCTTCACCGCTTCATCGACCCAGTCCGCAACGCGCTGGCATTCGCCGTGATTGATCAGCGGCCCGACTTCGGTGGACGCCAGGGTCGGATCGCCAACCGACATCGCATCGCCCATCTTGCCCAGCTTTTCGGCGACATCGCGAGCGATAGCGGCATCGGCGAAAACCCGCTGGACCGAAACGCAAACCTGTCCGGCGTGATAGAACCCGCCCTTGGCGACCAGCGGCAGGATGGTGTCCAGATCGGCATCCTTTGCGATAATCGCCGGGGCGACACCGCCATGTTCAAGCGCACACCGCGCGCCGGGCGCAAGTTTCGACCGCAGCATCCAGCCGACCCGGGCCGACCCGATGAAGCTGAAGAACCCGACCCGTTCGTCGGCAACCATCGCCGTCGACAAGTCCTGCGATTCCGGCAGAACAAGCTGCGCCCACCCTTCAGGCAGGCCGGCTTCCGCCAGAATATCGAGGATGTTCCTGCACGAAAGAGGCGTCGCCGCCGCCGGCTTCACGATCACCGGACAGCCGGTCGCAATCGCCGGCGCAACCTGATGAACGATCAGATTGAAGGGGTGATTGAACGCACTGACCGCAACCACAACACCGATCGGCTCAAACTGGGTGAACGCCATACGCCCGGCCGATCCGGCATTGATGCCCATCGGAATGACCGTACCGCCCTTCGTGCGCAGTTCCTCGACGCAGGTTTCGACGCCATCGGCTCCGCGGTCAATCTCAACCAGCGAATCGGGCAGCGGTTTGCCGCCTTCCCTCGCCGCCTGTTTGGCGAGATCCTTGCGTCGTTCTGTAATGATTTCAGCCGCTTTTTTAAGAATGGAGATGCGCTGCGCCTTCGGCAGCCACGCATCGCGATCCCGATACAGTCGGTGCGCTGTCGCCAGCGCCTTTTCCACGGTTGCCGCGTCCGCAGTCGGAATGGCGCCAATCTCGACACCGTCAAACGGCGCCGTGACGATCCTCTCGGCCATTTTTGTACTCCCCAAGTTTATTCTTACCGTTAAAGAGTCCGTCCGAAACCCTGCCATTCGCTTGCGGCAAATGACAGCGATTCGAATGCGGTCCCCAACCGCAACAAACAGTGAAGCACATAAATCGGCGTTTTGGAGGCCTCAGATGCAGATTCTTGAAAGTTTTTTTAATGTTTCGGGCGGGCTCGAAACGAAAAACCCATTAAATTTTGTTATATTTCAGCGCATTAACCGCCACGACGCCGGTTCCGGCGCGGGCGCTTTCCTTCCGACGGATCCGTCTTTCCGGCTTTCGCTTCTTCCTCGTTCATATAGGTCGTCGGACCGAGCGCCTTAACAACCTGGAACGATGTCGGTTTTTCACCCGGTTCATACCCTTTCAGGGCATCGACGATCGCTTTCATGACGGTGCCGTCCGACCCGCAGCACCCGCCGATAATGCGGGCGCCCGCATCACGCGCCATACGCGCATAATCGGCCATCAGTTCCGGCGTTCCGGTAAAGCTGAACTCGCCGTCCTTGAACTGCGGTATACCGCAATTGGCCTTGGCCACGACGATCGTGTCGGGCGCCGCTACCGTGCCCATGTCGATCAGCGACAGCACGTTTTCGCTTGCGCCCAGACCGCAATTCGCCCCGACGGCGACCGGTTTTACAGGCAGGTTCATCATGTGACTGTAGGCGTCTTCCGGCGAAAGACCCATCATCGTTTTGCCGGCCGTATCGAATGTCATGGTCGCAACGACAGGCAGGCCGGTCGTCGCCGCACCGTCAACGGCGGCCGCGACTTCTTCCTTCGACGACATGGTTTCTACCCAGAGAAAGTCGACGCCGCCGTCTTTCAGGGCGCCTGCCAGTTCGGCAAAACTCGCCTTGGCGTCTTCATAGGTCAGCGGTCCGTTCGGCTCCAGAAGCTCGCCGGTCGGCCCCATCGATCCGCCTACGAAAACCGGCCGTCCGGCCTTGTCGGCAACATCGCGGGCGATCCGGGCGGCCGCCTTGCCGAGTTCAACGGCGCGATCCTGCGATTTGTGCAGTTTCAGCCGGTAGGTATTGCAGCCGAAGGTGTTGGTCAGAATGATATCGCAGCCTGCATCGACAAACTCCTGATGAACGCTGGCGATACGGTCCGGATGATCGACATTCCACAATTCAGGCGCATCGCCGGTCTCTAGGCCTCGCTTGAACAGGTTCGTACCCATCGCCCCGTCCGCAACCAGATATCCGCGTTCGGCCAGGAGTTGTGAAAAGCCTTCGGACATTCGTGCTTCCTTTCGTTGCCTGCTGTCTGATCCCACGACAGAGATCGCTCATCCTATATCATACAAAGACATAAAGTTATCGTTATATTAAATCAATATGGAAATCGTATACCTTGGAGTTTCGCTGCCCCGCGCTTATATTCCGGCTATGACGGATTCACTCTACAATGAGAAAATTCTGGCGCTTGCCGCTGACCTGAAGAAGGTCGACCGGCTCAATAATCCGGATGTATCCGTCACTGTATCAAGCGCCCTGTGCGGCAGCCGGGTGAAGGTGGATCTGGTTTTCGGGGACGGCGTCGTAAAAGACTACGGTCAGGAAGTGCGCGCCTGCGCCCTGGGGCAGAGTTCCGCCGCGCTGATGAAACAGATCGTCGTCGGCAAGACGCCTGTATCGATCCGCAAGGCGGCCGGTCAGATGCGCGACATGCTGGCCGGCAAATCCGACCCGCCGGACGGCGATTGGGCCGGTTATGCGGCATTGCTTCCCGCCAGGGACCATCGGTCACGGCATGCTTCCGTCATGTTGCCGTTCGACGGTGTCGTGAAAGCTATCGACCTTCTCGAAAACGCAGGCGAAGACAAGACCGTTGATCATGCCGGATGAACGCCTAAAAAAAGCCGTCAGATGGATCGCCGCCGTACCGATCCACATTTACCGGTACACCCTGTCACCGGTGATCGGCCCGCGATGCCGGTACGCGCCTAGCTGCTCCGAATATGCTATCGAGGCCATCCAGCGCCACGGCGTGATCAAAGGCATCTGGCTCGGCTTCCGGCGGATATGCCGCTGCCATCCGCTCGGCGGCAGCGGCTACGATCCCGTTCCCGATCCGTGAGCTTACCTGTCAGCATTGTCATTCCCGCGCTGAATGCTGCCGATCAATTGCCGGCGACACTGTCGTCGCTGGCCGAAATCGCTGTTGAGGAGATCCTTGTCGTCGACGGCGGATCGACGGATTCAACCCGGCAGATTGCCGAAAACGCCGGGGCGACGGTATTGACCGGGACAGCCGGTCGGGGCCAACAACTCTCAGCCGGCGGTAAAATAGCCACAGCCGATTGGTTGCTGTTCCTGCATGCCGATACAATCCTGCAACCGGGTTGGAGCGCCGACGTAAAAGCGTTTGTCGATGATAGTCTTGACCATCCGCGCGTCGGCTATTTTCGCTTCGCCCTAGATGACGACACGCCGCAGGCGCATCGGCTTGAAAACATCGTCGCCTGGCGGTGCCGCTGCTTCTCCCTGCCCTACGGCGATCAGGGTCTGTTGATCCGGCGCGATCTGTACCACGAAATCGGCGGGTTCAAGGCGATCCCCCTTATGGAAGATGTCGAGCTTGTCCGGCGGCTTCACAAACGCATCGGACGCGCTGCCTTTCACTGTCTGTCGACAAAAGCGGTTACCGCATCCGACCGCTACCGGCGCACCGGCTATCTGGCGCGCAGCAGCCTCAATCTGGCCTGCCTGACTGCCTATTGGCTGGGCGTACCGCCCCGCTACATCGCCCGTGTCTACGGATAGGTTCCGGCATGCGAACCCACGTCTTTCTTTTTGCCAAGGAACCGCGACTAGGCCGGGTCAAAAGCCGTCTGGCGAATGACATCGGTTCCCTGAACGCTCTTTCGTTTTACCGGAACAATCTGTCCCGTGTCATTCGGCGCTTGAAAGGCAATCCCCGGTTCAGCCTGACGGTTGCGGTTTCGCCGGACAGGATGGCGGGGTGCCGACCCACCTGGGCGCACGGCGTTCCGCTGATCGCACAGGGACGCGGCGACCTCGGTCAGCGAATGGCCCGCGCCTTCCGAAATGCGCCGCCCGGGCCCGTCATCATCATCGGCAGCGACATACCGTATATCCGTCCGTCTGACCTGCGGAGGGCCGCTACGATACTGGGGCAATCGGATGCGGTGTTCGGCCCCAGCGGTGACGGCGGCTACTGGCTGGTCGGTCTGAAGCGGCTCAAACCACAGCCGTTCGGTCTG
Organism: Alphaproteobacteria bacterium; assembly: GCA_040222995.1. GTDB lineage: Bacteria > Pseudomonadota > Alphaproteobacteria > UBA8366 > Aestuariispiraceae > JAVKBW01. Next base: position 449,682 of record JAVKBW010000039.1, read on the forward strand.
TTCAGCAATGTCCGCTGGTCGAGCCCGTACGCGTTGCACGACAGCGTCGCGACCCTTGGCGGAACTACAACAGTTCGTTGGACCGATCAACTTGACGATGTCGATGACGGTGCTAGCTATCATTGCTGGAAACAGGGGGCGATCAATGACAGGCAATGACGCGCGCGCGCGGATGCAGGCGCAGATCCCCGCCATGGCGGCGGCGCTGAACACGCTGGGTCTGACCGGTTCCGACCCGGTCGAGCCGGAACAGCTCTCGCTTCTGCCGACGACCGGTCTGGCGCACGACCACATTCGGATTCACGGAACCGGATTGGTTCTGCGCGTGCCGCGGCAAAGCCAGTTGTCTCTGGATGCCGTTTCGAACCTGCACTATCAACGGGCCTGCTTCGAACGCGCTGCGCCGAGCGGCCGGACGCCGCACCTGCACGGCGCTATCGAGCCACAGCCGGATATTCCGATGGGCTCACTCGTTGTCGATTACATTGAAGGAAAGCCGATTGTTCTGCCGGACGAACTGCCGAACGCGGCCCGGACGCTCGCCGCCATTCACGCATTGCCCCTGCCGCCGATAACCGGTCGTCCGCCCTTGAAGGCACCGGCAGACCCGATTGACGACACGTTGAACGAAGTTCTGGCGCAGGCACAGTACCTGTATGCGGAAACGGCAGCGGTGCCGGATGACAGTGTAAAACAGATCGCCGAGGAAATCGCCTGGGCGACCGCCTTTGCGTCCAGCGCCGTTACGCCGCCGGTAACGCTTATCAGCTTCGACGCGCATCCCGGAAACTTCATTCAGGAACAAGGCCCGGCCGATGAGGCGCGGGCGGTTCTGGTCGATCTCGAAAAGGCGCGGTATGGCGTTCCCGGTTTCGATCTTGCCCATGCCAGCCTGTACACATCCACCACATGGGATATCGCGACATATGCTGAATTGTCGCTGGAATCCGTTAGCGGGTTTTACGATACCTGGATGAAAACTATTCCGGCCTCTTTGCAGGATCAGGCGCGGCAATGGCTGCTGCCCTGCCGTCGCATGATGTGGCTGTGGTCGGTTACCTGGTGCGCCAAATGGGCCGTCGAATCGGGGCTTTCCCTGCTGGAATCGAAACACAGCGCCATATCGACGGAAGACTGGTCCGCCGATAACACCGACCGGGCGCTTGTAGACCATGTCGCCGATCGGGTAACCACCTATCTTGATCCATCGATTATCGACCGTGTCCGGCAGGATTGGGCGGAAGGTTCGCCGCTGTCAGACCTGTTAACCTAGGAGATTGAACGTGTACTTCGACCCAGCAGAAACAATGCGGCCGGGACCGTTGACCCATTCGCCTTTCAAAGCGCTTGTCGTACCGCGCCCGATCGGCTGGATCAGCACCGTCGATTCAAGCGGCCGGTCGAACATCGCGCCATTCAGCTATTTCAACGCCGTCAGCGACGATCCGCCCTGTGTAATGTTTTGCCCGAACGGGGCGCACAAGGACGGCGGCGCGAAAGACACGCTGGCGAATATCGAAGCGACAGGCGAGTTCGTTCATAATCTTGTGGGCTGGGATTTGAAGGACGCAATGAATGAGACTTCCGCGAACCGGCCGCATGGCGAAAGCGAGTTCGACTTCGCCGATCTGAAAACCGCCCCCAGCAACATCGTGAAAGCGCCCCGGGTGGCCGCGGCCGCCGCGAGTTTCGAGTGCCGCCATTTGAAAACCGTCGCCATCCCGTCAGACAAGGGCGACACCGAAAACTACATTGTTATCGGCCAGGTGATCGTCATCCATATCCGCGACGATGTCATCAAGGATGGCAAGATCGATCTGAAGGCCATTCGGCCGGTCGCCCGTCTGGGTTACATGGACTACACGGTGGTCGACGAAATCTTTTCCATGCAGCGGCCCGACTAGATTTTCCGACCGTTATTGCGGATCTTGATTGCCGGAGGATCATCGTCCCAGCCGGGGCCGACCCTTCGCCGTGGCTATAATCATTGAATCGATAAAAATCTTCGTCACGCCGTCTCCATGCGTGACGATCCGGTCATTCCTTTCGACTTTCATTTCAATTGCGGACGCACCGGCGGCAAGAGCCGCCTTTCGCGCCGCGTCCTGCGCCACTTCCATCGCGAGTGCGGCGGCTTCCTCCAGATTGACAAAGTCGCGCACCCCTTCGGGCAGATGGGCCCGGTAGCGGCCGTCCGCCGGCGAGGAAATCAGTATCGAATGGCGTTGCGTAACGCCGCCGACAACAGCGCCGACAGCATTCGCGACATGACCGAATTCCGGCAACCGCAAGGCCGATCCGGTTCTTTCGGCAAGCGCGGGATAATATGTCGCCGCCGGCGCGCCGACTCCAGCGATTGGCAGGCGGAACTTCAGGTTCAGCTCCAGCAGGCTCGACGAGTCGGTATCGGACTTGTCGGCAAAGGCCCGCGCCATCAGGTAATCAATCAGAGGCAGCCTGGCGTGGCGCGACAGGTCCAGACCTTCATCTTCCAGGATCGCCGTCAGGATCGCCTCACCCGATTGCCGAATGACCTGTTCGAACACCAGATTGGCGAATTGTTCCGCACTCCCGGCAAGCGGATGGTTCGGCTTCGGTTCGAATTCGGCCCAGATTTCCGCGCCGATAATCGCCGCCTCCTTCGACCAGGTATCGTGACGTCCCAGTACATGCGCGGCATCAGACGGCGTGAAGCCGGAATAGATCGCCAGACCCCTGTCCACCAGCCGTTGAATGGGCTGCCGCGGAATGCGGTCGATAATCAGGGACTCGAAAGCGACCGGGCCGTCGGCCAGCCGATCCCACACGCTCTGTTCGATGGCCGATAGCCGCGAGGCATTGCCGTCCAGCTTTCTGAGCCGCGTCAGGAACCGGGCATCGGTCGAACGGCGAAACCCGCGTTCCCGCTGTTCCTTCAGGTCCTCCAGGATATCCGGGTATTCCATCGCCAGCAGGCTCAGCGGTACGGCGCGCCTCGGACCGGCCCGCAAGCCACCGCTATCGGCGATGGAAATTTCGCTGTCGCCGCCCAGACCGACCGTGTGAACCGCGATAGCCTCGACCATAGTTCGCCAACCGGCCACCGCCGCCCCGTCCGGATTGAGGATCGGCGCGCCATCGCGCATCAAAGCGATATCGGTTGTCGTGCCGCCCATATCGACAACCAGCAGATCGTCGTCACCCGTCAGATATCGCGCGCCGACGACACTGGCCGCCGGGCCGGACATCACGGTTTCAACCGGCTTTTCCAACGCGGTTTCAGCCGTCATCAGCGATCCGTCGCCGCGCACCACCATCACCGGCGCGTCGATATCGTGCGCCGCAAGAAATCCGGATACCGCCGCGATCAGCTCTGTAATCAACGGCACCAGCCTTGCGTTCAGAAAGGCTGTGAGCGCACGCCGGGGCATATCGAGATTGCTGGACAGTTCATGACCGCAGGTGACCGGCTTGCCGCAGACATCGCGAACGATGTTGCGGGCGGCGATTTCATGTGATGGATTCCGGCTTGCGAATTGGGAAGATATGGCGAAAGCAGATACCCTGTCGGCACAGGTCTCAATCGCCGCCTTCAGGGCGACAGTATCCAGCGGCGTCTTTTCGTCGCCGTTGTTATTGTGCCCGCCGCCGACGAAGATCGTCGGGTCGTTGCCGATCGCCTCGCGAAGCCCCGCCCTTTCGAGCGCGGATTCCGTCTGGCCGATCATGACCAGGCACACCGGCTGCCCGTGCGATTCGACCACCGCATTCGTCGCAAGCGTCGTCGATATCGACACAAGTGCGATCCGGCCAAGGGCATCTTCGGGGGCTTCGGACAGGACGGCGTCAATCGCCTTGCCGATGCCGATCGAAAGGTCGGCTTTGGTCGTCAGGGATTTTGCCGCAAATTCCACGGTTCCGTCTTCACGGCACAAGGCTGCGTCCGTGAATGTTCCACCGGTATCGAGGCCTAGTAAGAGAGGGTCATTCATCCAGCGCCAGTTTCCCGCGTGTTCATCCAGCCGGATGCGGCTCTATCGTCCAGATCCGACCAGGAAACGCAGTATTCCGATGCGTCCCTGGGAACGATGACATCATCGGCATGCCGCAACAGAAGTTGTCCGTATCCAATCGGTCTCGGGGTCGTTGCCGCCGCCGTTTCACCAACGGCCATTTGAACCATTCTTTCAGGCGACGCAAGACCTGCCTGAATGCTGAGATTTGACGCGCCGCCGAACCGGGCGTTTATTTCGATAAACCGTATCCCGAGATCAGGCGAGAAAAAGGCCTGAAGCGTGTTATGGCCGATCAATCCAAGGCGTTCCGACAAGGCCAGCGCCGATTCCGTAAGTTGCGGAATCTTTTCGATCTTGGTCTTCCAGCTTTCGCCGGCCCTGGTTGCGATGCGCCGGCGCGCAACGGCCTGAACCGGCCTGCCGTTGAAATCCATCAGCACATCAATGCTGTATTCAGGCGCGTCGACAAATTCCTGCACGATCACCCCACCCGCAACCGACCCGAACAGGGTCAGATAGGCCTGCAGCGCCCCTTCATCTTCGATCCGCAGCGCCGGATGGTTTATGGTTCTGTTTGATGGCCGGCAAAACACCGGATACGCCTGCGGCAGGACACCGGGTTCATAGGTACGGGGGGTCGGCACGCCAATCTGGTTACAGTAGGCGACAAACCGGCGCGTATCGCAACAGATCGCGACGCTTTCCATGGGCGGTACAAGCACTGTCACGCCGCGCGCCTGAAGCGATGGGGCCAGCGCCGCCATAACCGGCAGTTCGCCGTCCCGGGTCGGGACAATCAGTTCGATATCGAAGGCGTCGCAGATCGTGTTGATCGCCTGCGAAAAATCAGGATGGTCGCTTCGCGGTACGATAACCGCCTGGTCCGCCGTCTGCATCGCCGCCGATTCCGCCGTAATATCGGCTGCGACAACAATGCCGCCGACACGCCGGATCGCCTTTTGAAATGCAGAAACAAGCAGGACTTTGCTACTGGCGCTCAAGATCAGGATATTCATTACTGTCTCCGTTCTGGCCTTAACCTGCCCGGTTTCTACCGGACATACGGGCGAACCTGCCGCCCGCATCGGTAAGACAAGCATAGATACCCACCGTCTGCCATAAAATTTGGCCAACTTTTACCGGGTATTTAGACAATGCCAAGCATCTCCAGCGACCATGCCATATCGTCCTCATTGATCGGATACGAACCGCCATCGGCTTTCACCTGCGACTCCGAGGGCAGTTTCATGATATCCGCCTGAACCTTTTCAGCAAACTTCATGCCGAGCTTGCAGCGCCAGGCAATTGAAATTGCCAGTTTGGGGTCTTTTGAATTGAACAGACGCCGCGTATCGACAGGGTCCGACCCGGACAGCAAGGCGGTAGCCTGTACCAGAAACTCCTTTTCTTCCTGACCCGCCGCCTTTGTTAAAACGGCTGCCGTCAGCTCACCGCGTTCATGCAGTTGTCTGGCCTTTTCCCGGTCGGCATCCTGCTGATCAGCAAGCTGTTTGGCCTCGTCGACCGTTTCCTGTTCCGCGATTCTGGCGGCGATTGCGGTCCGAAGCTCATTCGCGACAACGTCATCAATATGCCTGTTGCTGGCGATCAGCCTGTCGAGCGCCGTTTGTCCGATATAGCGCGCCATGTTGCGGACAAGTGTAAGGCCAAGCCCTCTACGTTCCGCCAGCGTCATGTGCCAGCCGGGATGATTTTCCGCCGCATCCACAATCGCCGACAGTGTTTCGTCGTTAAGATCCGCACTGGCATTCGTCAGCAGCATTGGCACGGCCTGTTCGTCTTCGGTTTCCGCCACGGCCAGGCTCACCTTGCTGCTCAGGTTCTTGCGTCTTGCCAACGCACTGAGTGCGTTCGATTCACAGCCCAGCACCACGATTTCCATAAGATCCTCGTCGGTGAGCAACGGCGAATATTCAAGAACCGGCGCCGAAACGATGGCGTCGGCATCCCGGGCCAGCCTGCGGACGATACGGGGCGGAATGTTATCAAGCAGCCTTACCTGTTCGGAAATCATCCCTCTGACCCGGGGCAGGCTGTCCTGGCTAAGAACATCGACGACTTCGAAAACCAGTTCCGCGAGTTTGCGATTCTGATCCGGCGCCAGCGTCGGCAGCAGCCTGCAGATTTTCCGGCTCAGATCGATCTTGACGTATTCGTCGGGGTCCCGTGCCAGCAGCACATCCGCCTGGATCGGCGTCCCGTCGTTGTTCGCAACGGCCCGCCTGACTTCCGGCGACTTGTCGGTGGCGAAAAAATACAGAAACTCCGGTTGTAACTGCGAGTTTTCGGCAAGGCGTTTCCGGTCTTCTACGCTACCGGATTCAGCGATTTCGCGCGCCTCCTCGTATGCCGGAGCCTTCGCGCCGTTCTTGTTTTCATCGCGGCGTTTGCCGAAAACCCATTTCAGCATTCACTTAACTCCCGTTCGTAACGAATGGCGCCAGTTTCGGTCGCACCTTACTGGTATCCCGAAATGAGAGGATATCGTCAACTGCGGATAGAACGGTTTTGACCGACGAAGCCTGTTGGAAAAAATGATCCGACCGGTTTATGTTGAACCTGTTAACATGCGTTTTCTGAAGGATAGGAACTTTCATCGGGAGGATGAATTCTGAGAACCAACCTAATTTGCGGCCTTGTGCTGGCAGCCTTCGCTGTTTCAGCAATCCCGGCCCGGGCAGAAAGCATATCTTCTTTTCCGCATGTCGATTTCGAGTCGCTGATAAAAACACATGATCGAAGGGACGGCGCAAAAGTACGTGTCAGCGGAATCCTGCATCGCGGGTCCGGCGACGAGGGAACATTGCGAAAAGACAGCTTCTCGCTGGGGCAGCTTATCCACGTGCGTTTTCAAAATCTTTCCCGTGACGCCCGCAAGCAGATTTACAACTACTGCCGCCCCGAATGCAGTATCGAAGTCGGCGGTATATTCAAGGATGGGTCTGTTGGCAGAGCCGTCGGGTCTATCGAAATTAAGGCCGTGAAAATCCGGTAACACCCGGATTCCAACCCGGCCGCATCGCCGATACCATGGATTGCCGCGTATTCTGGCAGGGGCGCGTGAACCGGTCGTTTCGAGCGTGTACGACGGTCGCTCCATGTCTTACTGCATTAGCGAGTGTGTTGTGATCGTCCTCACATCATAAACGGGCCGGCCAGGTGTAGGGTTGCCGTATCGGAATAGTGCTGTGCAATTGTATGCGCTGGTGCGAAGCCTTGAAACACGGATAAAATGATAGTTCTCACCAAGACCGGAAAAGGAAAGTACTTCTGCAAGTTTCACATTCTCGACTCTAATACCGGAAGAAGGTGAGTTTTATAGTGTTTCTTAAATAACAATGAGTTAACAATAAATTAACCTTATAGTTCTACAATAGAACAGCGTGATGCTTTTCTATATTTTCGGGACACTTCATGTTACTGAAAAGTACGGATCAGGTCCGCATTGTCGCGAGTGGTTAAAAGGTTGCGCCGGAATGAAACAGCTTAGTGAAATACAGCAGCGGGAACGCGAACTTGAACGTGAACTCAATTCGATCAAGCGCGAGAAACAAAAGATCGAGGAATCCGAACGGGCGTTACTGATTAAGCGTTGGGACGAGGAAGCCCGCGCCATGTTCGGCATGAACGCGCGCAGTCTTCTGGGCCTGCAGAAACCCGGAAACAACAGCAACAAGCGCAGCGCAATCGGGAAGTACTACTACGCCGGCGAGGTTATCGATGGCAGGGCTGCGAGGCACCGGCCTGATTTTCCGGCTTTGAAGGAAGACCGCATCGACGATACGCTGGCCGCCCGGGAAGGTTTCCTCAACCCGCAATGGGTTTTTTCACAACAACCGGCAATTCTGAAAAAACTCGGCATCCGCAAAGAAACCTATACCCCGCACGATAAACGATAGACCTTCAGGGTCGGAGCCGGGCGCCAGCCGCGCCGGAACCATCCACATTATCGCCAATGGCAGGAAATCTCCTGATCATTTGCACCGGCGTTAACATTCATGGACGCGGTGCGACAAACCCCTTGTCTCTGTTCAAACATCTTTCCGTTGTTTCCTGATAGCTTGAAGCTGGGCAAAGGCAGGAAACTGGTCATTGAGTTTCGTACATATCATAATCGCTTCGTTGTTTTCGCTTCTGGCGCATTGCATGTCCAGAGGCGGCGCAGCCGCATGTGAAAAGTCGGCAAACAGTGGTTCCGACGATACGTTTGCACCGGCCGGACCGTACGCGACACAACCCCGTTCAGGGAGCCGCCATTTTTCAGGATCCAACAAGCTGACATTCGTTAGCAACACAGACCGGTCAGCCAAAATCCGCTTACTGTCATTCGGGAAGACGAATGCAAATCGCCATTCAATGTTAGCCGGAAGTTCAAATGCTCGCACACCCCGGCCACAGACGTCGAAACGTCAGCGGTCGGCGGTTGAAACGACAGGCAAGACACAATTGTCGACAAAAACGTTGATATTGTTAACCAATGTTAAAGTGTATTTTGATCACCTGGCGCCGCTCACGCAATCTCGATTTGTTCGATATTAGGTATTTATTCCAGATAAAATATTATATATACCTGTTTTTTATATATTTTTTTACATGTAGCATTTGTTAATTGTTAAATATAAGAAATATTTCCGAAATAATGAGCTCTCCAATACCGCCTCATCCAATTGACTTTTGCACTGCAAACAGACATTGTTCAGCCATAACGTATGAACCTGTGGAGGGGTGCATGTGTTTGCCTGGGAGGCACCGATGGTACAAGCAACCACTGGCTTCGGCGAGGAGTCTGTAGTCGAACTTTATTCGGAATCCGCCAAAAACTCCGGTCGTCTCTCCAAATCCGCACCAATGGTGTGCAGCGCCAAATTCTCCGAAATCAAAAAGTCGATCACAGCATCCGATCTGAAGATGTTGCTTGATATCGTGCAGGAAATGCTCGGTCGGGAGCTTGAAGTCCTCGACAGCGCCGTCGCATCCAAAGATGTGTCGGTCGCGAAAAGCGCCTTGCACAAACTCAAGGGTTTATGCGGCAACTACGGCCTGATCGTTCTTGCCGACGAAGCGAAGGATTTGGAAGCCATCCTGAAAAACGATGAAGATGAAATCAAGAATCTGGATCTTGATATATTCTCGTCCTACATCGCCCGCTCCATCGGCGAACTGAAGCAGGTACAGGCAAGCCTCTGATACAAGATTCCGATCGGGATTACGGCTCTGGCATTCCGGGCCGGCGCCACTCACCGCGCCGGGACTCTTGCGAATCTCCCGGCTTCGTCAAAACACCGAAACTATTTTGGATAGGCAGGTCGCCGGCCAGGCGCCTGAACTAGGTTTCCGCCACAAACCGCCTTGGGGCGTTTTGCGTTTTGGGCTTCTTCGAGGTTTTCGACCGGCCGAACGCACGCGGGTCTGTCCGCCATCTCTGAACGGTCGATACGGCAATCACCCGATCGATAGCGTTGTAGAATTCCATGACCCGCCGCAACTGGCTGCGCTCTTCATCGGGAATCTGTCCCAGAAGAGCGACGGCAGCACGAGAAAACGTCAGACGATCAACGCCCTTCGCCTTGAAGATCGTCGCCAGCAGACGCAGATCTTTCTGATTCAGAATAGTTCTGATGACAACACTGTCGAGTGACGCCCAGTCACGGATGAGATTGATCGCGGTTTTTGAATCCTCTTCGCCGAGCGCTTCGATAATCTGGGATTCGATGCGATTCGAGGAGAGATTCTGCCCGGTATCTTTTTTGAACTTTTCTTCCAGATCGCCGCGGGCGGAATATAACTCGTCCTTTGCAGCTTCTTCGGCATTGAACGCCATTTCCATCAGCTCTGCTTTCGGAATATCCCATTTCTGGGAAATCGTCTGAAGCAAGGCATTCGAAACAACCGATACAACACGTTCAACGGCTTGCCACGGAACATCCTTACGAAGGATCAATGGTTCGTGAAGGTCTTTGGTCGATGAACACAAATCGGCAATTCGAATGAACGAGTCGCCGGAAATACGCGCTGTATCGTTTCTCAGAACAGTCTGGATCGCTTCCGAATCGCCTGTCGTCACGATCGCGGACGACACGAACTCGGATAGCTGTTCTCTGGCGCCGATAGAAACCCGGTGCGCCGTCGTCTGGTTGGTGACAATATCGATCAGATCGTCATCCAGCAAAACCCGGGATGCGGTAAGCAATTCCCTGGCGATATCGATTTCATCATTGCAGAGAGTTTTGATCAGCGATCGCGGCGCTTTGTCATGGTGCAGCAATTCGTCGGCAAATTTTCTGCGAACGATTTTTTCGACATCGCGAACGATCAGTTGGTAGATATCCGAAATAAGGCGCCATTCGCTTTCGCTCGGCTCCTCATCGATCAGGCTCAACACACTGACAAAACGGTCGCACAACTGCCCCCTGGCTTCCGGCGTGTTTGCCAAAGCCAGCGACTGCATCTCATGCAAAACGCTGCGAACACCACTCATATGACGCAAACCGCCTTTAAAATTTGTGCCTGTCAATTCCTATAAAATAGATTCAACATGGCTAGCAAAGATTATGATGGTTTTTTTACGAAAGGTCCAGACAAATTCAAGCGGATTTTTGTGACGAAGAACCCGACCTTAAATTAGATACATCCAGCAAACGATAACCGATACCGCGAACAGTCTCGATTATAAGTGCGTGGTTCTTTCTTTCACGTAGTTTTGACCGGATTCTACTGACTAAAGTATCGACCGTGCGATCCGATGCTTCCGTGCTGTTTGCACTGATGACATCCAGAAGATAATCACGGCTGACAGGAACCCCCTTGTGTTGCAACAATGCCGCAAACATATCGAATTCACCACGGGTCAGACGAATCAACTGCCCTTCCTGATCCGTAATTTCCCGTCAGGTCAGATCGACATACCAGTTGCCGAGCTTTTCCGGCTCGCCGCCCTTGTATCCATTTTTCGACGAACTCGTCCGCCGCAGAATAGCGCGAACACGGGCTCTCAATTCCGGCAGGCTGAACGGTTTCTCAACATAGTCGTCCGCCCCCAGCTCAAGGCCGAGAACCTTGTCAATCTCTGCGCTTCTTGAGGTTACCAGGATAACCGGAAGCCCCGGATAGTTGGCGCGGACCTCCCTTAAAAGATCGAAACCGTCATCATCCGGAAGGTTAACATCAAGCAATAAAGCCGAAAAATCATGTGTCGCAATTTCAAGACGGCCCGATGCGCCGTCGCCGCAGGCAACGACCGTAAATCCCTCGTTTTTGAAATAGGATGACAACAGGCCGCGCGTGGCTTCGTCATCTTCAATCAACAGGATCGATGTCTTGATCGACATCCAGGCCCCCTCATATATCCGGCTTTCACGCTACACGGCAATAAGTGGGCCGCGCATGACGAAGACAGACTAAGATAATTACTGCGCACACTGCAAATTAATAAAATGTTCCCAATTGGTTCGGCATTTTAGCGTTGGTTCGTTAAAATTTGCAACATTATTGAGATTTTGCGTCAACAGCCGTCAACAACAGCAACCACCGTTATCATACTATACGCGCATCCACTCTATTTAAATTGAACCTGTTTGCCGAATGGTGATCAAATATATGTGTCGTTGGAGGCGACAGATACGCAGACGTAATTTAGCAAATGTATTTTGATTGTATATCGCAATTTCAATACATCTCGTCTTGTCTGTTTATCTTCAAATGTAGGGGCAGGGTTATGGATATTTTTATCCATAAAGTATGAACGCATCTATTGGAGTGGATCATGCCCTACAGGCAAAATGTACAATACTTTATGCAGAGCGAAATCGGCGACCGGGGCTTGTCGGAAAGCGACCTTGAGACCATGCGCGCGCCGGCCAGACTGGCTCTCTATCACACGGTGGAGAACATAAAGGATCCGGCTTATCCGCTGTTTTCCCTGCCCCAGAAAATCGACGACATGCCGTCGATGATTGCGGTTGCCGACCATTTTCGCAGGTCCTTCTCGGATGTCGTTGTCCTCGGAACCGGGGGATCCAGTCTCGGCGCAAAGGCGGTTGCCGAACTGAGCGCGAAGGATGGCGGCCCTGACGGCCCCAACCTGCATGTGGACATCAACATAGACCAGTACGGGTTCGCCAATTTTGTAAACAATCTGCCGCTGGCCACAACAGGCTGGATTATCGTATCGAAATCCGGCGGCACGGCCGAAACCCTGATGCAGTTCATGAGCATTCTGCCGAAACTTCGGGCGGAACTCGGCGATTCCGCCCTGCCGAAGCATATCGTGGCGGTTACGGAACGGCGCGATTCGGCGTTAATGCGCCTTGCCAAGATATTCAATCTGCCGGTGCTCGAGCACGACCCGAATATCGGCGGCCGTTATTCCGTATTATCCGTTGTCGGCATGCTGCCGGCGCTGATCGCCGGTTTGGATCCTTCGGCCTTCCGCGCCGGTGCGGCGGAGGTCGTGAACCAGGTGCTTTCGGTTTCCCCCAGTAATGCGCTCGAGGCAGATCCTATTCTGGGCGCTGTATACTCGCAGGCACTGTACGAGCAAAAGGGTATCGCAAATACGGTGATCATCGCCTATGGCGACAAGTTCGAATCCTTCTGCCGCTGGTATCGCCAGCTTTGGGCCGAAAGCCTTGGCAAGAACGGTCGTGGCACAACGCCATCCTATGGTATGGGACCGGTCGACCAGCACAGCCAGCTACAGTTGTGGCTCGACGGGCCCAGCGACAAGATGTTTACCATTCTAGGCACCTGCACACGGACGACCGGTATCGCACCGTCGAACCATCAGGACTATGCGATCGACCCCGGTATCGCCGCCATGGCCGGCATGGACTTCATGGCGGGACACCGTCTGGAAGATCTTATGGATGCCTGCCGGCTGGGAACAACCCAGACGCTAGCCCAATATGGCTGCCCCGTCCGCACCATGGATGTCGACCATCTGGATGAATACAGCCTCGGCGGATTGTTGATGCATTTCATGATCGAAACCATCGCAGCTTCGGCGTTGATGAAGGTAAATCCGTTCGATCAACCCGCCGTCGAACACGGTAAGGTGCTGGCCAAACAGTATCTGTGCGAGGAACGGGCGGGCGAACACCCGGCAGCTTTCGAGATGGCGAGCTGAGCATCATTTTCGGCTTTCCGGTGACAGGCCACAAGGTCCGGCATTACAAGGTATAGCCGGGCCGGTCTTTCATTCCTTCAGGAAAGCGATAACCTGTTCCATATCCACTCTTTCGCACGGATAGCCATAACCTCTTGTGTCATAGAGGGTTTCTTCTTCGCTGACGCCGAGAAGGTGGCGTTGAACCGCGTGTGAGAAATCCTGTCCAAGCTCCGCATACCAGGCCAGCGCGACAGCGGCCAACCGCCCGTCAGCGGAGGACAGCGCGCCGCGAATACGGGCGACTTCGATTTTAGTGATCAGAGAGAGCGCATGAACGACAAACGTTTCTTCGCCTTTCGACGCAGCCTGTATCATGGTTGCGGAAGACAGCCTGTTGTCGTGGTGGAATATTTCCGCGCGTCTGACTTCCGGATCGAATGAATCCCACGCATCCTGCAGGCTTGCCATCCGCTTTCTGACGGCATCCCGCAACGAAACGCCGATATCGGCGCCAACGGTCGGATTGTTTCTGACAAGTTCCGCGACAAGACTTTCGCTGACATAGGAAGCTATCCGCTGGACCAGGGACCTTTCGATGTTTTCCCGGCTTACCAGCGCCTGATGCCAGGCCGCGTTCTTTTCACCGGCGGCCACGATCGACTCCATCGCTTCCATGCCGATCCTGGCGGTCCGGTTTGCCAGCAATGCTGGTATCGCATGGTCGTCCTCGGTATCAACCACGGCCTGGGAGACGGCCTCGGACAATCCCTGCCGTTGAGACACGGCGATCAGCGCCTCGCTGCCAATCCCGGTAGAAATAATGTCGATCAGATCGCGATCGGTCAGCAGGGGCGAGAATTGCAGTACCGGCGCGGCGACAAATGCTTCGGCGTCTCTTGCAAGATCCTGAATAATTTCAGGCGGTACGTTTTCCAGATTCTTTATCTGTTCCGCGAGAACCGCCCGAATTGTCGGCAGGCGATCCTTTGCCAGCACGTCGACAACCTGCATGATAAGACGTTCAACCTGCGCGCCCTGCCGGCCGTCGAATGCCGGTAGAATTTCACCGACCTTAACGGCGAGCGCCTGCCGGGTATCGCTGTCTCCGCTTTTGGCGAGCAGAAAATCTGCCTGGCCGGGCGAATTTTTGTTTTCCGCAACGGCGCGTTTGACGCTGTTGGAGCCTTTGTCGGCCATGTAATACATCGCTTCCGGCGGTGTATCAGGCCGCGACGCCAGATTCCGCATGGCGTTTTCATCGCCGGATTCCAGAATGGCGCGCGTTTGAATATATTCATCGCCGATTTTAGGCGCATTTGCCGGCTTCTGCTGCTTCTTCCCCGAAAATATGCCTTTCAGCATCGCTACTTTCCGTTACTTCTTTGGAAAATAGACGGAAATAATGGCAGGCGCCGATATCATCCCGTCGATTTCGACAAACATGCCGACATCGGCCCGGTCTGTCTGCACCTCGGGATTTGCCAGCGATGGCTGCCGCGCCTGCCATTTGAACTCCAGCTCGGCAACCGATCCCGTTTCATTGCGTGGCCGAATTGAGATCAAGTCCGGATTCCCTTCGAGTATCCGCCAATGATACGTCGGTTGCTTTCCGGAGGGAACCACTGTGTTGGCAAGACTGACAGTCATCGTTTTGCTGCCGCCTTGGTTCGGCACGATACGGGCAGCCGCGCCGGGCGTTGTAAACAGGTGATCCGCCGCGGCCTGCTGCGCGGACGGGTCTGCTGAATTTTCTTTCAAGATTGTGAATTCGACGCGGGGCGGAAGATTTTCAACCGTCAGGGACTGGGCCACATCGATTATCTTCTGCATATCCAGCTTTTCGCCGTCAAACACGACGGGATGCGCGATGGGGCTAAGGTAGTCTTCGATTGTATTGACCTGTATCTGTCCTCTTCGGATCAGCATCTGAACAGTCGGTGCAATCAGGCCAGATTCCTTCGCAAGCGCCTTTACATCCGGCGGCATTGCGGCCAGTGCGACAAACCCGGCCCGGATAAACGGACGATCCGACCCGGACTTCCCCTTGCTGATAATCAGGTATGGCGTGTTGGCCATGAAATTGTCGATCATGGTATCCGGCCAGCCATAGTCGCGAACGCAGGGATACACGTAGAGGTGATCTGTCCTGAACTGCAGATACGCCAGAGCGACCAGACGCGGGTTCGTCAGCGCCGCCTTTACGACGCTCCACATTCCGTTGATCCCCAAAGATGCATTGCCGATCGTCGGTGCGCTGAAAAATATCTTGTCGTTGAAGGAGAAGTCGATGTTCTCGGCAATTGCACCAGGATCGTACTTAACGAAACCGATCTGCGGATATCTGTTCGATCGGATAGTGGAATGACCCCGGTCCCTGTTATCATACAGGTCGCCGTTATTGCCGGCAGCCTTGCCGCGGCGATAGAGATCGTTCAGGCGGTCGGCAACCGGTCCGTCGATGGCCATGACTTTCGGATCGGTGAACAGCCGGGAACGAAACTCGAACGCCGCCTGCAAGGTGTTTGTACGAGGCTCATGGTGTGTATTGGCGGCTGAAACCAGCGCAATACCATCCCTGACCAGCGTGGCCTTCGGGGGTTCTGCAGACTGCATAGTAGCGGGATTCTGCCCGGCCTGAAGAACAAGGGCGCTGAAACGTTGATTATCGCGCAGTTTTTCGAATGATGGCTCCGTTTTCAGACGCGTGACATTATTGTAGCCATGAGAAACGGCGGTCTCCAGATCGGCCAGCGCTTCCGACTGCTTACCCAACCCGATCAGAACCACAGCACGGGCGAAATACGGATCCGGCAGTTCAGGATACCGCTTCAGAACGGCATCCAGCACTGTCTTGGCCTGTTCCAGTTTGCCGGCCTGGTACAGCGCCAGAATTTGCTGGTCCGCCGCCCGCAGGGCCGGCATCTGAAAAACCGTCGGCGTCGATGGCGACAGGGACGGTTCCGTAGACGCCTCCTGCGCCTGTGTTCTGCCCGCAGCCTGAATAATCAGAACACAGACAAACAAAGCGGGAAGGAAACCAATACGCATGTTTAAACCGTGTATCCTGCTCGACAATTGCGAAAAGCGCCGTGGCCTGCCGCAATTTCAGTTACTCACTACTCGATGGAGTAAATCTTCAGCGGAGTCTTCGGCGACAGATCCAGTTTTGGCGCCGGGGCTTGGTCATCCTTTCCAGCGAAAGTGAACACGCCGTATTCGGCCTTGTCGCTGATAACGTCCTCTATAATCGCTTCATCCACCACTTCCTTGCCGCTGGAAAAGCCATACACAAGAGCGGTGTCGCAGATAATGTTTACCAGGCGTGGAATGCCCTTTGTCGCCTGAGCGACGCGCAGACAGGCCTGTTTGTTGAAGATCGGAGCCTCGCGGCCCGCAAGCTTCGTTCTGTGCTGTATGTAGTCTTCCACTTCCGATTCACTCAGCGGCTTCAGGTGGAAGTCAGCGGAAACACGTTGCGCAAACTGAACCAGGTCGGGTCTGTTCAGCAGGTCTCGAAGCTCCGGCTGCCCCAGCAGGATCATTTGCAGCAACTGGTGCTTGTCGGCATTGATGTTCGAAAGCATCCGCAGCTCTTCCAACGTGGACGGCGCCAGATTCTGCGCTTCATCGACAATAAGGACGGTACGCCTGCCGGCGGCGTATTCCGCAATCAGAAAGTCGGTAAACCGGCTGTGCAGAGCCACATAGGAGCCGTCGTCATAAGGCTGGCCGAACGACATCAACACCCACTGCAGCAGCTCACCCCGGTTTTCAGAGGCGTTGGAAACAAGACCGACCGTCGTGGTTTCATCCAGCTCTTCCAGAAGATGCCGGACCAATGTCGTCTTTCCGCAGCCGATTTCCCCGGTAACGACGGTAAAGCCTGCTCGGTTCATGATTCCGTACTCAATCATGGCAAAGGCCATGGAATGAGTCTTGCTCCAGAACAGGTAGCCCGGATCAGGAAGGATTGAGAACGGTTTTTCTGTCAGACCGTAAAATTGTTCGTACACAAATACGCCCGTTTCTGCTTTGTATTATTTGGTATATCAGATATTTAAGGGCGTTTTGTTAAATTTCTACTGATTTCCGATCGCCGCTTTGACTTCTTCAAGCGCCTGTTTGGCCTCTTCAATATTCGCCAGCGGCTGATTTTCGGCCAGCTCGACGGCTCGCTCCAGTTCCTGCATCGCGGCGGCAGGCCTGTCGAGGGCCTTGTATGTCATCCCCAGATGGTACCTGACAACGGCCATATTCGGAACGCCGGCAGCGGCTTGTTCCAGTAACGGCACGGCTTCCTCGTACCGTCCCAGACGATAGTAGATCCAGCCAACCGTATCCTGGAACTGCGGAACCGGGGATCGTTCGAGTATCGACGCTAATTCCAACGCCCGTTCCGCCGTTTCTTTGTCCGGCCTGACTTCGGTCAGCATGCTGACATAATTGTTAACAAAAACGGCAGAGTCCTTGTTCGACTCGTACATTTTTTCAAAATGCTCAAGAACCCCTTCATAATCCTCTTCCTGCTCAAGGGCCTGTCCCTTAAGAAGCGCCAGTGTCGGATCGCCCGGGATCCGCTCCAGACCTTCGTCGATTACCTGCTGCGCTTCCTCCTGCCTGTCCCGTTCACTGAGAAAGGCGAACATGCTGGAATAGGCGTAGGATTCGTTAGGGTTTGTTTCGATTGCGTCCGCAAGAATCTGTTCGGCTTCGTCCCAGCGTTCGCCGACAGCGTAAACGCGCGCCAGCTCGACCTGCGCTACAAGATTGTTTTCACTGCTGTCGAGAACCGCTTTCAGGAATGATTCAGCGCGTTCAAGCTCTCCGCCCCTGATATAGGAGCTAACGAGCGCAACCATCGGCCTGAGTGCCGTCG
Source organism: Alphaproteobacteria bacterium (assembly GCA_040222995.1). Taxonomy (GTDB): domain Bacteria; phylum Pseudomonadota; class Alphaproteobacteria; order UBA8366; family Aestuariispiraceae; genus JAVKBW01. Next base: position 467,680 of record JAVKBW010000039.1, read on the forward strand.
GCGCAGCGCTCTGCGCCCTTTCAAACGCCGCAATACTCTCGTCGATCCGGTTAAGGCCTTCCAGCGCGGCTCCCTCGATCTGACCGATGACAGCCTCGTTATCCTGCAGTCGGCGAAGGGCTTTGGCGACCTCTTCCGCCCCGATCCAGTCCTTGCGGGCAATCCGCACCTGGCCAAGCGCCCGATACGCCTGAAGATTGTTGGAATCTCTCTGCAGTACGTTGACGAGGACGTCTTCAGCACGTTCTGCATCTCCCTTGCGCATTAAAAATTCGGCAAGCGGTAGCCCGACCGTCGCTGAGGCGTTGCTCGCCTGGAATGCCTTTGTATAACTTTCCTCCGCCAGGCGCGGCGAGCCGGCCGCATTGTGCGCATTACCGAGCAAAACCAACGCCTGTACGTTGTCCGGACTGTCTTTCAGAACCGTCCTGAGATCGATAATCGCATCGTCCAGTTGGCCGTCCACAATTCTGATCCTGGCGCGTAGCGTCAGTGCGCCGTTGTTGTTCTGATCGCTCTTGAGCACAGTATTGATCAGTTCCCGCGCGCCATCGGCATCGCCCTGTTCGAGCAGCAACTGCGCAAGCTGGTTGTTCGCCGCGGCTTTCTGTTCATCATCCTTCGCCTGCTCCGAGGCGTCCTTGAGCGTCGCAATGGCGAGTTCGACATCGTCCTTGCCGGTCAGGTAGAACGCCGCAAGGGCCATTTTATAGTCGTGGGCCTGCTCCGGATGGGTCTCAATCAGGGATTTCAGTTCCGCTTCGGCTTCGTCCTGACTTTTGTACTGATTTAGAAACTGAACGACCGCAACATGCGCCTGTACATTCTCCGGCTCTGCATCGGCGATTTTCCGCATTTCGCGCTCGGCATCATCTAATCGCTCCTGGCCGATATAGAAACGGACCAGCGCGTTGTTGAAAGCCAGCGTGTCCGGATAGAACTCTATTAACTTGGTCAGGATGGTTTCGATTTCGTCGGTCTGTTCAAGCTGCGCCAAAGCGCCGATCTTGATCAACTGGAGCGTGACGTTGTTTTCCTCGCCTTCGAGTCCCTGATCCAGCAGATCGATCGCCTGCTGAACCTGACCGGCGGATATCCGTTCGGCCGCAAGCACGGAAATCGCCTCGACGTTCTTGCTATCCAGTTCCAGCGCGCGCTCTGCGGATCTGACGGCGCCCTCCGAATCCTCCAGGGCTAGCAACACCCCTGCCCGGAACGAATGAGCGGATGATGAGTTCGGATCGATTTCCAGCGCCGTATTGCTGTGCTCCAGCGCCAGATCAAGCTGTTTGGACAGCAACAGAATGCGACCGAAACGAAGGTTTGCCTCCAGATGCTTCGGATCGAGTTCGAGAATCTTTTTCAGCAGGTTAGCGACACCCCGGTAGTTTCCCTCCCGCTCCTGAATGACCGACAAACCGAAAAGTGACGGAATATGATCCGGATTGATCTGCAGCGCATTGCGGAATTCGATGCCCGCTTTTGCGTTTTCTTCGGCCTCTAACAGTTTTTGGCCTTCGGCGTAATGATCGGCCAGACGCTCCTCGGGGGAATCGCAGGCTGTTGCAAGCAGTCCGACCGCTAAGATCATCACCAGGATTCGGATCACGACAAAGCGCACATTATTTCTCCGTATGCATAAACAAGCCGACAAAAACCTGATATAGAACTTTTAAAGGTAGGCAATTGAAACGAAGGTTCAATTCTCTAGCGCAAGCCTACCCTCTACGCGCGAACCTATCTCACAAGGTGGCTGCAACACAACCGTTGGGAGGCCAACCAAACAATCTAATTCATCGAAGTGAATGCAGATTATTGGTGGACAATTATGATCAGTCGTCGGAGAGAATCCAACAAACTAAATACTGTCGTCAATCAGGCTCAAGTTTTTTCCAGGACGGCGCCCCCGGAAGGCCACTTTCCTTGCCTATTGCCTGATTGTCATCCGGACTTGGTAATGTTACATTTTTACCATCGTTTACGTATTCTAGGCGCATTGTGTCGGCAAACTTGTCAAAATGTCCGCCTTTTCCGGCATTTTTTCCATGCAACTGTGGAAAACGCCCTATTCCGTCACTAGGATCTGTATCTTTTATACAACTGCCGGCGCCATCAGGACCGTAGGTTACGCCATAGTTTGCGCTCCAGCTGGTGGCGTATTCACATTGGCCCGGAACACTACCGCAAACGGTGTCTTCGTTGGCCGACGTACATTGCCGACCCGCATTCCTGCCCCCCTGGCAAACTCCGACCATCGGTGCGCACGGGTCTGGTTGTGTCCATGCGCCGGACCTTTCCCAGCGCGTCACGTACTCCATCAAGTCACTGTTCCCGAAACCTGACTGTAATTCCGGCATCAATTGCAGCACCGTAACGGTCGATTGCCAGTTTTTTGAAAGGCAACAATACTGATAACTTTGCCCCGGTCTGAAACCGCCATCTATATAGCCATACGGGTCTCTTATGGTTCTCGACCCCTTGTCCAGCGCAAGATTTTTCCAATATGATTTTTCCGATCGATAGTCTTGGGCGTATAGCACCGTTCCGGCCTTATCCGAATAGGCAACCCCACCGTTTTCTCCAAATACGCGACGTTCCGACATTGCCGGGTGTTCCAGCATTTCCGGTATATCGAGCATGACCGACGCGAAGACGATGGGAAGCTTTCGACCTTCACCATGTCCGCCGGCCGGCCACCACGTAACGCCCCCTTTCATCATGTAGTAAAGGTCGATACCGTTGTTTACATATCGGATCAGAGCCTTGTGTTTTTCTTTCGTATCTACCGACACCATCAGGGTAAGAGCCGAAGACGCATTGAAATTCGCGATATCCGATCCATAGTCCGGCATGGCTTCCGAAGGATGCAGAAACCGTCCAACCCACGTACTCTGATGATCTAGATGCGTTATAGCATAACGCTTAGATATATCGCGGGAGGATGGTGTGTTCCGGACCCTGTCATACGACGGTAGCAGTTCCATTTTCAGACGATCTACCGATATCAATAGCTTTTCGGTGCCGAAGTACGGCGGTCGGAAAATGCTGCTGCCACCATCCGGTGGCGCCGATTCCAATACCGTCAAAACTGAAACGGTTCGTACACACGGTCGACATTTCTCTTTGTCGGTAACAGAGGCCACTTTGACAATCGACTGGGCGGTCGATGCCGTATACGGCAGAGTGGGCACACGACCGGGATCAAAATTGAAACCCCGCTCATCAAATCCCTGCTCCTTCGGATTATCCGGATTCACTTCCCAGCCGTTGCGGGAGCCGTCGAAGGAAGGCAAAACAGCCGTAAGCGTAACCGGAGCGAGGACCCAATAATGGCCATTCGCAAACTTCCCTGCCGTAACCGGATTTTCGAAGGTCCATTTGACACCGAATTCGACGATTTCCGTCACGGCGCTGTTTTCTTGGGCATGAGCAGGCGTGGATAAAAGCAGTCCGACCGGCAGGCATACAAACCAATAGCTGCACACGGTTTTTAGGACAGTCTGGCCAAAGCCGAATACAATCGAAACAACCAATTCAATAAAACGCAGAGTAGTTTGAACCCCTCTCGTCTGCACCAACATTAGCCTCCCGCTCCAGTATAGCGACCTTGATCCGAGTTTGATTGTCCTTACACAAATCGAACAAGCGTAATGGGGACGCTATATGTTCTTGTTAAAACCACCGTAAGCTACGATGGACTTTGTAAGCCCAAACACTTTCTCAAACCAGAAATCTGCATTTGGAAAAAGTTTTCGCATTTCACCGGTCGACAGCAACCGCACCTCCGCGACAGCCTCCCGCGCTTCTTCCCAGGTCGAACACGGGCCACGCCAACCACATCTGAAGTTCTTGATCATGATTGTGCGAACTGTTGCCGGTAGCCATTGCCAGCCAGGTACATGAAAATGCGGTTCGATAGGAAACCAGAAATCAGGTGTCTGCACCCAGTATGTTTTCGCTACGCGCTGAACTTCCTTTGCCATCAGCTTCTGATTTTCGAACGTAAACAGATGCTCAATCACAGAATTGCTGAAGGCGACGTCGAACTGACCGTCCGCAAATTCCGACAGGTTTGTTGCGTCGCCAATGACAGATTTAACATTGTCATGACTTGTTGGGTTCGCCTCAAGGTTTACGGTAAGAATTTCATAATCCGAATTCCCTGCCCAGCCCCGTTGATTCCAGAATAGCTCGGTGCCCCCGACATCAATTATACGGACAGGACGTGGAAGAGGTTCTATTAACGATTTAAATTTCGCAAATCTCTTTTGGCGCAATCTGTTCGACAACGAGTTGGGGTTCGAAACGTCCGCTGCTGAAGCTAATTTAAACATTTCAAATTCCAAAGATAACTTAAAGAATGTTTTTATACTTAATCTGACTATAAAAAAATTTTTGTGATTTCGCAATTTATACTACATATGATTGATACTCACTAAGAAAAGAAATAGTCAGCCTAGGAATTCTCTTCAGTTTAAGTTTAGTTTAAGTTTAAATTTGACGGATTCGGTTTATCGTAGTTCAGTTTTGTTGACAATAACTTTGGATCTTCGACTGGCCCGTTCACCCTGTTCAAAATCCTAGCTTTAAGGTAGTTACGCATAATTCTAATGTGGTTAATGAAGAGACTAAAATTATACTTGGATATGGTACAAACTGATGTTTTAATTGGCAGGTGATCTCGCCACTTTTTTTTCATAAATCGATAAGCCAGACGATATCCAGCGTCTAAACCACGCAGTTGATTGCTATTATGTATTACTGGAGCATAAATAACGAAAGAATCATAACCCGCTTTTTGGGCAATTCTTACAATGTCAGTCCCATACAAGTGGAAATTTGGCAATGAACCATCAAATCTGATTCCACTAGACTTATTTAATACAATAACAACCTCATCAATACTCGTTGTCAGTAAAGGATATTCCATTTGGGTTGAATATTCCCTTGAAGCACCAGACGACCAAATGGTGCCTACTATCTGGTTTTCGTATGTAACGCCTACTATTCCCAGTACAGCCCACTTAGCCGATTTTTCTTCAAGCCACTCAATTGCCCTAGCTAAATTCTGCTCCCATCCTTCAGGCAGATACACATCTTGGTGGGCAAAAACTATAATCTCACGATCACAGTCGTTAATTCCTTTATTGTAAGCTTCTGATATACATCTCGAATCTCGATAAATATAAATGGGAACATCGCTCTTGGATATTAAGGGTGATGACAAAAGGTCTCTCTTCAAAACAGCTTCATCGTTCGAAGCGCACACAACGCAAACGTTTTGTTGCACACAAGCAGCCAAATTGGGTGTTTGACTGCCATTGCTAATATCAATCATTGTTAGTTTCCAAAATTAAAATTCATTTATCATGCTTAGAAAATCATACTAAGGCTAACTTGTTAATTTATTCGACGAAATGATTCTTTTTTCTGAAGAATAAAATTAAATCCCTGAACACCAAAAACTAAGGGTATTACAGATTTTATTAAACCAATACATCTATTTGAATGGCTCATTGCTGCTTTTAAAAGTGTTCTCCGAGACTCTTTCACATGACCGTTCGAAACTTGCACTTTCGCAAGGTGCAGCAAAGCGCCACTATATCTATTAGCAAATATTATTTGATGATGGCGCGATAGATTTTCACTTTTCAACAATTCTTCACAAAGATAGACCATTTGTTGAGCGGAATAAGCTGCTTGAGTGATTGCCTGGTTGCTAAGTGCATCAACATCACGATTTAATCTGACAATCTCTACAACAATATCACCAACCATCAACCAAGGACCAAGCAATGAAAGTTGCGTAAAAAACAATAAGTCTTCAAAAATTGTCATTTTTGTATTGAAACCACCGACCCTTTCTATCCAGTCCGCTTTCACTACGGCGGTTGGAGTGAATACTCCTGTTATCGCTAATTCGCAGGGGTCAGGTACTTTTGTGGCAATTCCTTGTGGAAATTTGTAATCACGAATTTTAAAAGCTTCTAATCGGTACATCGAATCACAGATCAAAGCATTCGAAATATGTACACCAACATCTTCGCTGCAAGATTCAATGTCTCTGTGAAAAACCTCCAAGCGATCCGGCAACCAGCAATCATCTGAGTCTAAAAAAGCTACCCAGCCACTTTTAGCTCGTAATATACCTGCATTACGAGCAACGCTAACCCCAGAATTTCGTTGCCAAATCGGTATTATTCCCTTTTTCTCGAATTTGAGAAGTATTTCCCATGTGTTGTCAGTAGATCCGTCATCTACAACAATAATTTCGTCTGCTGATACGGTCTGATTTAATACACTATTGATACAGTCTGATATGCAATGTGCTCTGTTCCAAGTAGGAATCACAACTGAAACTGTTGCTCGATTTATTTGCACAATTTCACCTACACCTGATCTATTTTATACCAATCTTACAATACTACTATCAAGTTTCAATTCTATTTAGATTCGGACCTACTACTCTTGGAGTCCTCCTTTAGAAGTTTGCTCTGTTCAGGATTGCTGTGCTCCCCAACGCGCCCTCGGTAAGAGCTGGAGTTTTCCGGGTGTTGCGCTGGGCCCCTTCTTTGGATCGCCGGAAGTTAGAATTTTCCGGCTTTCAGCGCGATAGCGGGCTAGTTGTGCCATCGGGATTCTGTAAGTCGGCCGGAACGTTGTATCCGATCTGCGCCTTGAGCCCCGCTAACTTCGTCAATCTGGCGACCCGATTCAGTGAACAGCATTCGCCCTGCCCCCGGAGGTCATCGTTCAGCTTGCGATAACCATAGACCTTGACGCTGTCGTCCCAGGACTTCTAGACCAACGCGATCTGTCGCGCATCCTCCTCTGCACGTCCACTAAATTGTCGCTTCAGATAGATACGGGAAACACAAAGACTGAAATCACTAGCATTATTATTTGCTTAAAAAACGATGACTGCCTAAATTGTACGCACACGATTTAAGCTGGAGACGTTAGATTAATCATGCATCTTCCATTAGTCCATTTGATCGCAGGCGCTCGACCCAATTTCATGAAGATTGCGCCATTGTACCATCAACTGAAAAACACCGATTGGTGTCGTGTTGAGATAATACACACGGGTCAACACTACGACGAGAATATGTCACAAACTTTCTTTAACGATTTTGGCCTTCCCAAACCAGATCATTATCTCGGTGTCGGTAGTAGCAGTCACGCAAACCAGACGGCTGCCGTGATGGTTGGTTACGAGAAACTTTGCAACGCGAATAATCCTTCCTGGATTGTGGTCGTTGGCGATGTTAACTCAACTTTGGCTTGTTCAATTGTCGGTGCGAAACTCTGTATACCAGTCGCTCACCTGGAGGCGGGTCTTAGAAGCTTCGACCGAACAATGCCGGAAGAAATCAATCGTCTTGTTACAGATACGTTGGCAGACCTGCTTTGGACACCATCACCTGACGCGGATAAAAACCTGCGAAAGGAAGGAGTAGCAGAAGAAAAAATCGAACGGGTTGGCAACATTATGATCGACTCTTTCGAGATGCTTCGTGAAAAAATCGAGGTCGGTTCGGCTTGGATGCGAATGGGACTTGACGCTGGCGAATATGGAGTGGTCACGTTTCACCGGCCAGCCAATGTCGATAGTCCCGATAGTTTGCGTGCTATTTTAAATGAACTGGTGACGTTGTCAGAATCGTTACCACTCGTTTTTCCAGTGCATCCACGGACCTATCAACGAATAACAGATTTTGAACTGACTCAATTATTGGGTAATGCACCGGCGATACGGGTAATTGAGCCCCTTGGTTATATTGAGTTTATCAGTTTGGTTGCTTCAGCAAGCCTACTCGTTACAGATTCTGGTGGAATTCAGGAAGAAACGACATACCTCGATATTCCCTGCATTACCGTGCGGGATAATACCGAACGGCCCATCACAATTACTGAAGGCACCAATCGTCTCGCTAAGCCTCATGAAATCGGTGGACTCGCTGAACAAGCCTTGTCAGGCAATTGGCCGACAGGGACGCGTCCTGAGTTTTGGGATGGACATACAGCTGAGCGGATAGCTGCGAGCTTAAAGCGGCGGATCGTCGATAAGAATTGATATTCATCACTGGACGTGCCTGTAGGATGCCCTCATCTTTCATCTTGCTCGATTAACAATCAAACACTTCGTAGGCTCAGACCCAAGGCTTGGGAAAACGTCATGACAACAGTGATTCAGCTAGTAACTAGAAAACTGCTCGACACCATAATCGGTTACGTATGGTGGTTGGAAGTGGAAATCAAATCTCGTCTTTCGCCAAACAAACAAAAGTCGGAGAAATGCTTTTTGCTGATCGCGGACCGTTTGCCACCCGACACACCTACTAGCGGCACATATCGACCGACATCGTTTTTACAATATGCTTCTGAGAATGGTTGGTCCGCAACGGCAATAAGTACTCCATATGACGAATCATCTGAGGCTGGTACAGAATTACTTTCGCATTTGCATTCAGAAGTTACGATTTATCGGCCAGAACGGCTCATTTGGCCCTGGAATAAAGTTTTCCCGTCTGTTTCGGATTTGGGTGGATTTGGCTGGGCTCTCTCGCTAGCTCGAAAGGCGATTAACGCTAAAGTGGTTTCCCCTCCAACAATAGTACTAGCGTCCGGTCCCCCATTCCGGAATTTTATAGCTGGACATTACGTTGCTCGGTACTTTTCTGCCTCCTTGGTGCTGGACTACCGAGATGAATGGACTCAAGCTCCACATGTTTTTGTGCCGCCATCGCGAAAATTGGACCTTTATTGGGAGAAACGTCTTCTAGCAGAAGCCAAAGCAGTCATTTTTACTACCAAATCCCAGATCGCCAATCAATTAACCGCCTTTCCGGAACTGGAAGAGGAAAAATGTCATTTAATCCCAAATGGTTGGAACACGGTAGGATTTGGTACAAAAACGAAGCAGTGTAATCAAGACGAAAAAAGGATTAAAATTTCTTTTATTGGAAGCCTGCATCATGGTCCCGTATCAGATTTTCTAACAGCACTTTCATCCGTTAATAGGGCGTTGCCTAAGAAACCTTTTCTACGAATTACGGGTTTCATCTCTCCTAGGTATGCAGAGATCGTAGAAAAGCATAAAGAATTAGGTTTGGTTGAAACTTCAGGCTACATACCTCAGTCTGAGGCAAGGAAAGAAATGCAGGCTAGCGACATACTATTGATACTTTCTCACACTCCTTTGGAACGTTATCTCCCCGGAAAGCTCTTCGAATACATCGCCGCCGGTACCCCGATCCTTATTTTTGGCGCTCCTGGTGAGGTGAGCAATCTAGTCGAGAAGTTGAACGTCGGTCTTCGAGTAGCTGAAGATGATATCGAGGGGCTTGGCAGTGCGATCTTGGATTTAGCGGAACGCAAGCGATCGGGTTCATTGATTTCCCCTGAGGTAAAAACGTGGTTGGATGCTCACCGTCGCGACAAAATTGCTGCCAATCTCTTCAATTTGTTTGAGGATATCCGTACTAGCAAAGAGTCTTGACGCGAATATTACTCAAGTGACCTGAGACCCAACGTCCCTCCGGCTTAGAGGAGAGTCCTTGAGTTTGTGCGCTGGGCCCCTTCTTTGGATCGCCGGAAGTTAGAATTTTCCGGCTGTCAGCCCGATAGCTGGCTGGTTGTGCCATCGGGATTCTGTAAGTCGGCCGGAACGTTGTATCCGATCGCGCTGTGCGGCCGATCCTCATTATAGTGTCTACGCCAAGCCTCCATCTTTTCGCGTGCATCCGCAAGTGTCAGGAACCAATGCGCGTTCGGGCATTCGCTTCGGAACTTGCTGTTGAACGCTTCGATAAAGGCGTTATCCGTCGGCTTCCCGGGTCGTGAGAAGTCGAGCGTCACGTCGTTGGCATAGGCCCACAGATCCATGTCGCGGGAGATAAATTCGCTGCCGTTGTCGACTCGGATCGTCTTTGGATAACCGATCCGCCCGCATATCCTCTCCAGTGTCTGCACAACGTCCTCACCTCGATAGGCGAAGCGTGGATCGGTCGCCGGCGCGTACCGGGAGTGGGTATCGACGACAGTCAGAATGCGTAACTTCCGGCCTGTGGCAAGTTGATCGTGAACGAAGTCCATGGCCCAGACTTCATTCGGCCCAACAGCCTTCGTACGGTCTTCCCGAAGTTTCGCCTTTACGCGCCTCTTTGGGGACTTGTTCCGGAGTTGTAGCCCCAGCTCTTTATAAATCCTGCGGGTCTTCTTCATGTTGATCATCCATCCCTCCCGTCGCAGCAGAACATGCACACGCCGGTATCCATACCGGACGCGCGTCTCGCATATCTCACGGATCCTCTTCTCAAGCGGGGCCTGGCCGGGGCGACGGGATTTGTAGTGATAGGTTGACGTGTCATAGGCCAGAACTCGGCAGGCACGCCGGATCGAAACACCCCAATCCACCAACATCCCATCCACCAGCTTGCGCTTCCGGGCAGGCCTCAGAGCTTTCGTTTGATTACATCCTGCAGCATCTCACGGTCGAGCGTCAGGTCCGCCACGATCTTTTTCAAACGACTGTTCTCGTCTTCGAGCTGCTTCAGCCGACGCATCTCGTCCGGCAGCAACCCCGCATACTTCTTCTTCCAATTGAAATACGTCGCCTGACTGATCCCCGCCTTGCGACAGATCTCACCAACAGGCACACCTTCTTCACCCTGCTTCAAAATGAACGCCTTCTGGGCGTCCGAAAACTTCGATGCCTTCATCTCTTCCGCTCCTTTTCCCAGCCAGGAAAATCATGCGGAAAACTCTAACTCAAAACGATCCAGTTTTCTGGGGGCAGAGCACACAAGCTCCACGTTCAAACGGTTTCTAGATTCGGGATTGATATAGCATCAAGAACGGCGAGGCTTTATCGGATCGCGTAATCGGGCTTCAGCGCACATAACCCAATGTCGGATTCTCTATCAGATTGAAAACTTTGCGATAAAAGGTCGTACTATTTCAATGATTTTTCGCTCGGCGCTGTCTTTTGGGGCTCCTGCAAGTCGCCATAGTAGCATATGACTTACTGTATATGTCACCACACCTGCGAGTACTTTCGCCGCCAATAAAGCCCCGCAAGCATAGGGATCAAGGCACGGCGGGAAAGCCGTGTCTACCGCCAGTACGACGCCTGACATAATCAACACCGCAATAATGCTTCGTATAGACCGAAGAAGCGGGATATAGACCGGAACTGCGAGTTCCTTACCTAAAGACCACAGTCTAACGAGAAAATCGACCGCAGCTGTACCGGCGTATCCATAAATGGCGCCCTCGAAGCCGTAAAAATAAGCACCAACGCCGACCAAAGTTGTCCGAACAAAAAAATGAACAGTTCCGATAATGAAATTCACATGCGTTCGTCCTCTGGCTAAATATAGGGGGTCGAGTGTGGCGAGCATTCCTGGCAGCGCAAGGATAGGCGCCATTAAAGAGAGCATCGGAACCAGTTCGAGCCATTTTTCACCCAAAATAATACGAACAGTTTCTTCTGCTACGAGACCAAAGCCAAAGCCAAAGGGAAGAATAATCGCGGCCAGTACGGCGTTAGCTTCCAAGGCTTTTGCACGCATTCTTGGTAAATCACGACCAAGCTTAGCCAAACCGGGAAACAATGCTTGCGTCAGCGCAGGTAAAAGTTCACGCGACGGTAATCGGCTCAATTCCTGACCAAGCCTGTAATATCCCACACTTGTAGTACCAATCAAACCGCCAATAACGAATTTATCAAAGTTCAAATTCATACTCCACACCGCGTTAGATGCGCTAAGCCAGGCCGAGAAGCCAAGCAGTTCACGCCATTTTGAAAATGTGGGTACGGGCCTGTAGGGTTTAAGCACATATGTCCATATACACTGAACGAAAGCAGAACTCAGGGTTCCTACTATGAATGCCCAATAGTTGCGAAAGACAATAGCCATGCCTATTGATACTGCGCCGTATACTACTGCAGTTCCCATGTGTACGAGCGCAATCTTTGAGAACATGAGGTCCTTTTGATAATCGATGAATCTGGGATTATTTAATCCTATCAGGAGCGGTTGCAGTGCCAGCACGACTATTATCGATCTCAGCTTAGGCTCTTCCAAGAATGACGCTACCGGATCGGCGAGAACTAGCATGAGAATTGAGACCAAAAAGCCGCGAGCACAGCTCAATGTCCAGGCAGTATCGTAATAGTTCCGGGCGATTTTCTGCCTGAATATGAGGGCCTGTCCCATTGGCATAGATGTAAATCCGGAAAGGATTGCACTAAAAGCCGTGGCAAGTGCGACGACGCCAAAATCATCCGGCGTCAACAGTCTCGCAAGCACCATTGTACTTACGATTGACAAAAGCCGCCTACCCCAGTTCATTGCAAGAAGCCATGCCGCACCAATTGACACATTGGTTGCCAGGTTTCGAGTTGGTTTCCGATAGGGGTCAGTATTATCTTCGGTCAATGTCGACACCGCACAAATGTTTGAAACAAGACTACAGGAAACCTAGGAATGCAGCATTCAGTATTGTTCTGAATCAACACAATAGACGTTGAGTTTCGTCTGAGGTCGTCACGTCACTGCTATACGACGTTGCTATAGAATAGATGATTACATTCTGCCGGCATATGTACTCAAAGGAAGACGTTACAGTTTCGGTGTTCTGCCGATGCTGTTGTTTCTACTTGAATGTTGTGTATACGCAATAACGATTTTCATGTTATACGCAGTGTCGTTGTATAATCATCAACCGGGCGGCAAAACACGGCTTGGGATCAAACCTACGATGTGGATAATCATAATCTCTTGATACACTTTGCAATCAAACATTGATGTGTTCTTGGCGTTTTCAGTCAAAAAAATCAATAGAAAATGACGTAGTATTGGTCAGTTAACTATAGAGCTACAATTTACGACTGGGTTAGACTGGGTATGTCAGACTTTGCCTTTTTTAGGGCCATTGGCTTAGATACTGTTGTCATAAGTGGATAAAAAGATGACTTTGATCGAAATACTTCATTCGTGCCTAATAGTTATAAACATCGTAATTGTTGGATATTTGGCGTTTCGGCTTAAGCGGAGTTTTCGCACGAAAAAGGCTCAAGACACAGCTTTTATGAAGGGTTTGTCCATTGATTTATTCAGACAATTCCAGTCGTTTATGGCCTTGCGGGAGCTTGTCGATCCTGGGCCTTGGCTTCCTCCACTGAGAGGATGGGCCGGATCGCCGGATTTTTTACTTGTAGTTGCTCGTCATATCCTTCAGCAGAAACCTGTCGTCTTGGTAGAATGCGGCGGCGGAGCATCAACCCTTATTTTGGCTCGATGTTGCCAAATAACGGGCACAGGCCACGTTTACAGTCTAGACCATGATCCGTTCTTTGCCCGCAAGACTCGTGAGATCATTGCCGAGGCTGGTCTTTTAGATTGGGTCACAATTATTGAAGCCGATTTGGTTGAGAATGGTAATAGTGACGAGGTGGCTCAGGACGCGTTGTGGTACGACAAGTCGAAAATACCGACCTCAAGCGTCGATATGGTCTTGGTTGATGGTCCTCCCATGCCAATTAACCCGATGATTCGCTACCCGGCAGGCCCGTTTTTCTGGCCCCAATTGTCAAAAGGGGGTGTAATCTTTGCAGACGATACAGCAACGGCCGGCGGCACCGAGACCGTTAAACGATGGGAGGAAGAATTTCAGGGAGCTCAAAGTCGCCGTTTCGATTGCGAGAAAGGGTGCGTAGCAATCTATAAAATTGACATAGCTTCTGAAACTTCTTCGGCTTAACTTTAGTCAATTACCATACGAAATAGACGACTGACGCTTTGAATCATTTGTACCTGAAGCCGATTCACAAAGCCATGTAGCGCTACCGACCATGAACATGAACCAACTATATGTTGCATTCCATAAATGAACACTGCATATGGAAACAATTACCCCAATAATCGAAATAACTAATCCATTTCTTAGTTTATGGATATAGTCATCAGCAAAGCTTGCTTTTCCTGCTTTAATTAAAACAAATAGTATTCCAGCTGCCAACATTACAAACTGCGGAAGGCCATATCTAACAGCGTTGAGTAGCCAAAAATTGTCCATGCTATCACTCATCCAATAGGGTCTTGTCCAACTCGCCAACCCAATACCGAAAAGGGGATGCCGCGCGACCTCTGCTGTTCCATACTCCCAAATTAAGATTCGATTATAAGCACTTCCCGAATTAAACGTTAAATAATCTACAAATACATTAAAGGGAGTTCGGTTTGAGAGTAGGTCTATAAAAATATAACCGAAGACGACTAACAGTATTAGATTACGCCAACGTGCTGTGGACTTACGAAAAATATATCCCCAAGAAATGATACCCACTTGTACAACCACAGCAAGTATTGCGCCAGTCGATACCGATGTTACAGAGAGAACAAAGACAAGGAAAACTGAAAAGATTCGTGTGAATCCAACTTTTATTGAGGCAAGTGCGGCTAAGCCTGATGCAACAAAAACTCCATAGAGTATAGGATGCTCAAAAGCCACTTGTGCACGCTCCAGCCCCTTTCTCGGCTCCATTATAGCAATATCGTGGATCGGACCTAGAATGGATGCCAATCGCAAATAATAACCAGACCCGTTCAATGTTTCCAAAATACCAAATGGAAGAAAAATCAAAAGAACTAAGAAAAATGAATTGAATAGCCTTATGAAATCTTGCTTGCTCCTGACAAAGCACCGACCAAGCAGATACGAACCAAATGTTTGAAGTATCAGCACTCCGGTTGGCTCTATCGCTTCCGAAAATCCGTGCGCCTTGGTTAATGCAATGCCCCCCCATAGCGTCGAAAATAGTATGAGGTAATCCGAAGTTAAAATTTTAACCTTAGAATTAACCACCCACATGTAGATCAAAATAGGAAACACTACTATCGTAAATATAAGATATACTGTTAAACGAAGAGAACCAACGTAGTAATAGTTTGGCACAATCAAAGTAAAAAGAAAAAGACAAGGTACAACAGAGCCTTTTGTGAGTTTACTCACTGATTTACTTTCAAATCTGTAAAAAACATGAAACTGATTCGAGTCGTCGAACTTACAAATTAATCACAATAGACTGTTCCATGATTGAAAAACAGTTTGAATTGCAGATTAGGTAAGTAAAAGAGGGTGTCATTGCTAGAGTGCTTCCGTCCGCCAACTTGATAAAATAATTCTGCGAATAGTACCAATGAAGTTTTTTAGCCTTGACCTTCTAGATGCATATTGAGCAGCATCTTTGAGGCACAGACCCGAATACTTTGGCATGGGTCTGAGGAGAAATTTTTGTGCAAGCAACCGAGCTGATACCAAACTCTTTCGTCGCACTTGACCAGGTTGCATAGCATCTACACCTGATATGCTTATCGGATCAAGTTGTAATACCTTCCTATCGCAAACATGTCGCAACAGTGTTTCACCTTTTGCAGTTCGAGCAATGACAATACTTTTTCCATCTCGTTCTTCAAAGATCGGGTAGCCCTGATCATCACAATCCCAAGCATCACCACAAACAATATCTGCGAATGAACCCACCCCATCTGGGCAAATTTTACATCTGAACTGCACGTGCGAAGATAAAATACCTCCCCAACTGTCAGAGTAACTCATTTGACGCTCCGTACCATCTTGGAAGTTGGCCGTGGCGTGACCAGGCCAGCCATTCCCCCTATACCGAAAAGATGCAACTTCTTCAGTCGCTCCTCCCAATCTTTCGACAATCTTTTTTGCACCATTTAAACTAGGTACACCAGCGCAAAAAAATGACAGCATATAAGGTATCTGTTTCTGAATTCTTTCATCTTGACGCTGCAATGCGCGAAGTGCGGCAATATCGCATGGCTTTCCCACGAATGCGAACTTTTTACCTGTGCCGAGATAGTTTTCCAAATCCGCGAGGGGAGATGACGGTGCATAGCGCGACCCGGCACCATCTTTAATGGTATCTATAATTTGGGAGCTGACAGTTTCATTAGCCAAAGGATTCTGCTTATTGGCACCATTATGTACAACAAAGTCTACATCACGATTTTCTAATAAATGTATCAGCAGCGCAGTCAGCGTGCCACCGGATGATCCAATATATCGAACTTCAGGTAGGGTTGAATATGCTTCTGATACTGATATATAAGGGCCCCAAATTGGATGTTCGTTTTCCGTTTCCATATCGAAGTTGACATTTAGACCGGGACAGACGTTCGAAATCTTAGTATCTGTTTCTTCGCAAATTTCATCTAATTGAATTGGCCGATAAAAACCATCTTTTGAAGCTTCGATTTTGATCTTGTTCCGACCGGCAATTGCCTCGCAAGCTCCGCAGCCAGCACACAGATTACCTCGGTTTACTCGCCTTAAAAACGATGCAGTAAGCTTCATCTAATTATTCTCAACAAACATTGCGCAAGTAAACTTTCGTAAGACTTAAGACGCTCTAAGCCCATTTTATTTGCCCTGGTAACCTCTTCCTTCAATAAATCGAGGTTTGAGTATGCTTCCTCAATTTTAGCCATAATTTCGTCGTCTGTTTGGTTCATGCAATCTGCTATTCGTTTATAGCCCAATGTGCCGAACATACCCGCAAACTTCCTGCTGTATGCCATCGGTAAAACTGGCACTCCACAAGACAAAGCGGCAATACAAGCGTGCATTCTAGCGCCCAGCATAAAATCCATATTTGAAATGTATGATTTAGCTGAAGAAGGATTCTTAAATAGAGGGGCAACGATGACCCCGTCAAATTCATCCGCTATTATCATAGACGCTGATCTATCGTCTTCGACCCGCATTTTATCGGGCAAACTCGGATCATTTTCAACTCCCGCCATGGTCAATACGTGACCTATCAGGTGCACTTCACAACTAGGTTGTGAAACGAAGTACTCTACAACGCGGCGTATAAGAACAGGATAATTACACTTCAGTTGGAACATATTATCTCGCGTGTATCCGCCTCCCATCAAAAGACCTGAAACATTAATTCCTATTTTGGTTTTACTACAATTCTTCTCACTTTTTACAAACGGGAGACGTAAAGCCACGTCAGTTGCCTCCACAATTTTTCCTACACAACCTATACTTCGCGCAAACTCTGCAGAAAACGAATCTCTTGTAGCAATAGCTTCAGCCCGATTCATTACGCTCAATGCAAGCAAACGAACATACCAACTAGAAAATGGACCAATTGTTTGCGGACTAAGAATGAGAGGTCTATTGGAAAATAAGGCAAGGTTCTGTGCCAACAACATTTTAAGTATTCTAGATGATCCATATATATCTGAAAAACTATCGCCCGCACCAATATCTAAGATAAGATCACAACGTCGAAAAGTACTAAACAACCCAAACTTAGGTCGGATGAAATCTTTCAAGCGCAATTGATGAACTTCTGTGTTTTGTTCCATACAATAGAAAGGTCTATCATCGGTCCAACAAATAACAAGAAAGTGTGGTATGATGTCTAGTTCTTGGCATAGGTCTCTTATAAGACGCATGTGACCAACAGTAAGAGCTCCAACTCCAAGATTACCCGAATTTAACGAATGCCAAAGAAGACCGATTGTAACTACCTTCTTAAGAGGGATCACATTGGTTTCTTCCAAACTCATAACTTGCGCTTTCATTTCTACAATTAAATGCGAAGAGAGCATTTCAATTGTTTGGATACGACCATAGGCTTACTAATGTATGTAACTTTCCGTCACTAGTTCTCAGTAGCTGTATCTTGGTCGAAAACAACGCGAATGGCGTCAGGACCCAACTTATTGATAACCGAATCTGGAGGCCGTAAACCGACCAGCCCCCGTATAGCTGCGGTTCCTTCATTGAAATAGCCTCTTAGAATCAAAGAAAGAGCCTTGAGGAACGAGTAGAAAAACACCAGTGGAAGTCGATATGGGAAGTACTTCCGCATAAATTTGATTCGGCTCCGAAAATTGAAATAATTAGATAAAGAGCTAGGTTGGCGGATGACGGTACCTGAACCAATTGAAGCACCAACCTGGTGATACAATTCTGCATTCTTGGCCAAGCCAATTGAATATGAACCATGCCGAAAAGCCCAGTCTACTTCCTCATAGTAAAGAAAGTAGCTTTCGTCCATATTACCAACAACTTCTACAAACTCTCTAGACACAAACATGCTTGCGCCGCTGATAAAATCTATATCTTTTGATTCAGGATAAGGCTCACTATTCGCTTGTTTTCCAATCCCTAAATTGCTGCAAAACCCGGTCCAACGATTTATTTTTCCTCCATCACTTTGAATAATTGCATTGTCATGCATGTACCTAATTCTACCACCAATCAGCCCAAATTCAGGATTGTTAGCAGCAGTACTAACAAATCTCTCTAACGTGTCAGGCTGAACAATACAATCTGGATTAATAATCCATATTAGGTGTATCTTCTCATCGCTTAAGAGATACTCCAAACCCATGTTTACACCAGCTGCATAACCTAGATTTGTCTTTGATTTAACTATTGCCAACGATTGTTCGAAAGTTACAGAGTTACAGTTATCGTTCTGAGATAAAAATTCTTCGCATGTAATATAATTGTTATGTGTGTATATTTCCGATTGATGCCAATCTTGTTTTTGAAACTGGTTCTCTATGCAGTTGACTGACGATTTTACCTTGGCAATTGTTTCATCTTCCGAGGCATTATCAACGATCACCAATTTAACATTGCTATAAGTCGACCCAAGGATACTAGTTATGCAATCCTCTATATGATCTTGTGAATAATATGTTACGATGACTATTCCTACTAATGGTTGTTCTGTAACTTTACTCATTGCTTTCTCTCAACTTTACTCCGTCATGTGGAATTTATACGATACAAAGCATGCAGTTTCGAAAAACTTACAATGTCGTACTGCTACTATACATTATGTAATTTTTTTGAGGTGCTTGTTGATTTTTGGGGAATCTATAATGTTCTATAATCTTTCTGCTTTGTTGAGAACTGTACCTAACACAGGTGTATTCTGTAGAAGTCTAAATGAGTCACGTATTTGAGATTTTGTACTTACGCCATTTTCTACAACCATCAAAACACAGTCCACATGAGGAAGAAATGCAAGCGCATCATCCGTAGTTAAAAGCGCCGGGAGGTCGAATATCACCATTCGCGTTTCGTAACGGTTCCTCATGTCAGTTACTAGAGCTTTCATTTTAGAGGTCATTATTACTTCCGCAGCGTTCGTGATACTTTTATGATTGGGTAATAATGTAAGGCGCGGTATGTTTGGATTTACAAATACCTCAAATAGCTCTGCATCGTCGTTCAAATAGTCGGTCAAGGAAGTAGATACCTGTAAGCCAAGATATGAGGCCAATTTAGGATTTCTCAGATCCAAATCGGCCAGCAAAACAGTTTGTTCTGTCTGATGTGCGATGCTCATGGATAGATTAATTGCCAGCGTAGTCTTACCACACCCGGCTGTTGGCGATGTAACAGCAAGTGTGCGCCAGCTATTCTCTTTCATTTTTTGCATCAACTGTGTTCTCAGTCGGTCAAAACTAGACGTACGAGCATCAGTCTTCGTAAACGAAATTATTCTATGTGCTTCAAGATGACGAGCGTTTAAGTCAACAACTCGCGTATGTTTGTACTGAATAGGGGCAATTACAGTAGAAGATTCAACTTTAATTGCTGTAGATTCTAGTTCTGATAGAATACCAGGCGGGTTGCTAGTTTGAACCGAAAGATTATTATCCGTCGGCCCAGCATCTTTTTGTGCCGCTTTTGCTTTTTCTATCGCTTCTTTAATGCGTTCCAAAGCGAATACTCTCCTGATTTTTACAATCTAAAGCGAAAAAACCACCAATTACCCAAATCTATCAATTATCTTATATATAATACGATCTAACGGGAGATAAAAATAATGTATCAACACAAGGGCTATAACACCCATTAACAACAAAAGGCTTACCGCAATAACAATACGCTTCCTTTTCTTTTCCCTTTCATCGACTGTTTCAATATAGGGAATGACAGCAAGAGGAACCATATTGACTAAACTGGCTAAATTTTCTGCTCCTCGTACGCCTCCATCCAGAAATTCGATTCCGACAAGCGCGGCAGCCCCCACTGAAAAAGCGGCCGATAAACCAATTGCCAATAACATTCTCCTGTTTGGTTTTTCCGGTTGATCTGGGACGCTAGGAGGCTCCAACAATACAAACCGTTCCGATTTACTTGCCTCTTCAACGTTTTCAGCTATTTGAGCTTCCATAGCTTTGTTTCGAATCTCATTGTATTTTTGTTGGGCATTTGAGTAGTCCCGATTGAGGTTACGCAGCACCCTATCGACTTGCGGTATTTGTATAATTGATTCTTCAACTTCGCTTAGTCGCTTCGCAAGTTCGTTGGCGCGCTGCTTCGCCGAATCGATTCGTTCATTTGCTACTGCTTTTCTGAGCTGAAAATCTTCCAATGTCAGTTTTAGCAAGTCTTCGTTCCGTTCTCGCAAAATGTTCGTTTTACCGTTGTTAGGGCTGGAGTCGTCGGCAATCTGGTTTTCTATACCTTTTCGAAGGTCAGAGATTTCGGTCACCAAAATCTGCTTTTCATCATCAGAGTATTCTGTATCATCGTTGTCTTCTAATTGACGTAATTCAGATTCTTTTTGAGCGAGTAGCACAGCATCTTCCTGAAGTCCTCCGGCTGCAATAAGTCGAGCGGCCTCGGTATAAAGGTCTCTTTTGAGCGCCTTCACATCTGGGTGGAGCTCCTCCTTGGTCGCACGAGCGGTAAAGAGATCGGAGCGGATCTGTAAATATCTATTCAGGCCGGGAATTTTGGAGTATATTGATGCATCGTCTTGTTGCACAGTGGATTCTGCCTGAGGATTTTGGCGCGCGCGAACCTGAGCCGCTCTTATTTCGACCTCCAAAAACCTCAACTCTTCTTCGTAACCAATAATTTCACGTTCAATTCGACGTATCTGCTCTTCCAGTCTCTCACGCATTTGCATTTGAATGTCTAGGTTTTCGGGTAACGCACCGCTATGTTGTTGTTTGTATTGTGCAATTTTATCCTCTATTTCTATCAATTGGCGTTCAAGTTTTTCAGCTTCCTGGTTTAGAAACTCCGTGGTTTCTGTTGCAATTTGAGTTCTCGATCGCACATTCTCGTTCATAAATAATGTCACAAGCTCATTTGCGACGCGTGCGGCAATACGAGGATTCCGGTGATCAAACGAAACTTTAAAGGCAATTGTTGCTTGATTTCGTCTTGAACCAGCACTGATAAACTCTACGCTTAATGAGTTACGCACAGCGTTTACAACATCCGTAGAAGACATTTTTTTTAAAGCCTCCTTTGTAAATACGTGGTATTTCTCTGCAATGCCTAAAAGATTGGCGCGCGTCATTACACGCCGACGGATAACTTCTACTCTTTCTTGTGCAGCACTGCCGATATTACCAGCAACAATCGCCTGAGATATCTGTGGTGATTCAATGAGAATTAGGCCTGAAGACTGATATATTGGAGGTAGCAGCACGGCCACGGCCACGGCGATTGGCGATAGTAGTGCAAAAGGGATGACAAAAAACAGGTAACGCCGTTTAACGATCCCTATGATGTCTCTTAGTTGGAATTCACTATCCATATTTACAGGTCTCTAAAAAGTTCCAAGATTGTAGTTTAGAGATATCGTACCACGTCGGGAATTTACACTGTCGTTTCCATCAGTCGATTCCATAATTTCGTCATAACGGGCTGTAGCGGAAACTTCGTCATCGATTATCCAGTTCAGCGTCGGTGTAATGACAATTTCAGTGGTCTTGCTATCCGCAGATTCATTGTTACCGAAATTTTCAGTCTGCCGGGATGACGCGGCAAGCGACAAAGATATGAATTCGGAGTATGCGTGGTTCACTGCTGTATTGGCCTCAACAGTAGCCGTATTCTCACTTTCGGCATAGCCTCCTCCAATCCGCAATTCGGTCACATCCGACACCGGAACAGAGAGTTGCACAGTTGATCTTGACGAACGCTGAAACTGCCCGTTTTCATCCGGTGCAAGGTCAAAAACCGAGCTTGATGTCACATCGAAATATCTGAATGACTGGTTCTGAGACCAGTCAATCGTAAAAGACGTATCTTCATCGTTCGA
The DNA here is from genome assembly GCA_040222995.1 of Alphaproteobacteria bacterium. Lineage (GTDB taxonomy): Bacteria > Pseudomonadota > Alphaproteobacteria > UBA8366 > Aestuariispiraceae > JAVKBW01. The sequence continues at coordinate 489,821 of JAVKBW010000039.1, forward strand.
AACCAGACCGATGCTACCTCTAACGGAATGGTCTTCATCGATTACGTAATTGGCCCCGCCGGACACTCTCAACGTAACAACCGCCTCGTCGTCCACCGGATCAAAATACTGGACAGACCCGCTGGTAGTTGCGCTCAAGACATCGTTCAAGGCGTAGGAATATCCGTTTGTGAGTCGGTAGTCGAAGGAGTCCGCTCGTGCTTCATCAGAGAACTCCGTGCTTGTGAAATTAAAGTTCATCGTTCCCGTTATCAATTCCGTAACTTCATGAGACATTCCGGAACTGAGACGGAGTGTTAGAATTGTATCGTCTTCATTAGCGACGTTTACATCGACGGCGGATAGCGCCTGATCGTCATCAAAATCGCTGTTTGCAAATTCCTCAAGCGTAATTCTCGTGGCTGCACTTAGCGACGTTCGGGAAAAGACTTTCTCACCTGACGCTCCTAAATCGAATTGTTCGGTATCCGGTGCAACGGTCTGGTCTTTGGACCGCGTAACGCTTGCCGATGCATCAAAATCGACGGTCGTGGTGGGAAACTCGAGCCGACTGACAATAGTTGGATTCACAATATACAACCTGTTCGGTCTCTCGTCCTCGGCATTCAAACCCGGATTTGTTTCGTAACTAGTGCTCACTGAAATTGCTGGATCAGTAACCCAGTCTTGAGCAAGAGCCGCGCGCGGTAATGTCAAAACAATAAAAAGGACACTGGTCAATGTTGACCAGTATCCTGCCTCAATACTACATTTACCGGAACACTTTCCAGCCATTTATTGAGAACCTAACACCATCACTTTAAGGTACTATTATCACATCCCCAGGCTCAAGTAACATCGTTGCCGATACTGGGTCTTCACTTGAAACCAGAGTATCGTAGTCAAAAGTAAAATATTGGGCATTTTCTCCAACACCCCTTAAAATCCTGATTTCATCCAACTCGGCAAACCGGCTGAAGCCACCGGCAAGGCTCAATATTTGCGAGATTGTTGTTGGACCGTCCATTGGAACGGGACCTGGATTATTGACTTGGCCCAACAGGTACACTCTATTCCCCAGTGTCGCTGTCACCGTTACGGTTACCACAGGTTCAGCCAAGTACTCTTCTAGTTTTGCCACAACAGCTTTTTCGACATCTGATGTTGTTGTGCCTGACACTACCAAGCGTCCTGCTAGTGGAAAAGTAATGCTGCCATCAGGAAGTACTATAACTTCCTGGTCGAGAACATCTTCGCGCCAGACTGATATCTGCAACCGGTCTCCGGGCAACAGCTTGTAGGCTTCGTCGGCGGCCAATGCCTTTTGGCTGAACTGCGCCAGGAAAAGCAATAGTCCCAGGGAAAGTAGCTGCTTCATCATCATCCTCCGCCCATATGCAAACAGTAAGGGGCCCATTATAGGGCCCCTTACCTTCATACTCTATATACAGCGTTTCGTACGAAATCTAAACGCCGTAATTATTTCTGCATGTTAAGCAGCAGCGAACCGCGAGCGCTTCATGCGGCCGATAAATCCGAGACCGGCCAGAGCACCAACAAGCATCAAGACAGAGGCAGGAAGCGGAATAGGAGCAGCAACTACGTTCGCTTGATAGTTTGCATTCAGAGTTTCACCGTTGATCAACGAATTTACAGTTCCTGTGAGCGTGAAAGTAACTTTGTCACCAAAAAGCCAGTTACCAACGAAATGCAATCCACCAGCACCAAGAGTTGGGTTTTGGACGAACAAGTCACCGAAAATCACATCGATTTCCGCAACGCTCGTAGCCAAAACTCCGGAACCGTCCGTAATCTGGAACTTCGTCGAAAAATCGACACCACCATCTCCACCAACATCTCGATCTATTTGGATTGCGAAGTTAGCGATATGTGGATTGCCGGCACCACCAAGATTGTTATTTGTGTTAAAGTTGTACGATACATAAGAGCGTCCCAGAGGATCACCAAAATCCAATGGCTCAATTACGAACGTATCTTCAAAAGAAGCACCATGTGTCAAACGACCTGTTGGAGTGCCCGGCCCTGCCGTTGTTGTTGTGCCGAGTGTGTCGTCCGTATTCGATTGCGAAATAATATCGCTGTTGTTGGATGTCGGAGATCGTGATGGGCCCGCAAGAGTACCGTTGAACAACTGTGTACCGGTACCATCCAGCGGATTTACAGTACCATAGTCCACTGACGTTGAAATGATAGCAGCGTTTACACCGCCTGCACCAAAGGACGTCAGTGCGGCAAACGCAACTGCTGTCCCGATTTTCTTCAAGTTAAACATTACTATCTCCCACTCTCTGAGTGTTACCGTTGCCGTTAGAACACCAGTGAAAATTCACCGGTTATCAATTCATGCCGTCAACTATGGTGAGTAATGGAAGCCCACAAAGGGTGCAATGCACACAGAGTGGCATTTTTGACCAGCCGTTGACAATTTGAATGAGGCGGTCGGAAAGTGGTCAAACAAGAACGCGCGTTGTCATTTCAGACTAATTTTCTTTGGAAGAACATGGTTGACCCGTGCCGTTGCCAGTGCCGAACAGTCGTTTACGTGCCCTGCTTGACCAACCGCTGCAGATAAGCGCCGTAGCCGGACTTTTCCAGCGGCGCCGCGAGCTTCAGAACATCATCGCCGGAAATGTAACCGGAGGAATACGCGATTTCTTCCGGACAGGCGATTTTCATACCCTGGCGCGCCTCGATAACAGACACGAAATTGCTGGCATCCAGCATCGACTGGTGCGTCCCGGTATCGAACCAGGCGTATCCGCGGCCCAGCTTTTCGACATTCAGTTCGCTGTTTTGCAGATACCAGGCGTTCACATCGGTGATTTCCAGCTCACCGCGCGCCGACGGCTTCATGTTTTCGGCCACATCCACCACATTGGAATCGTAGGTGTAGAAGCCGGTAACGGCCCAGTTCGACGGGGCCGGATTCGGTTTTTCCTGAATGCGGGTGGGCTTGCCGTCCGCACCGAATTCAACAACGCCATACCGCTCCGGATCGTCAACCCAGTACGCCAGTACGGACGCGCCTTTTCGCGGGGCGGCCATCCGGCGAAGGGTTTCCGGCAAGCCATGCCCGAAATAGATATTATCCCCCAATATCAACGCTGTAGGGCTGCCTTCAATATAGGGTTTGGCGATCAGGAAAGCTTCGGCGATGCCTTTCGGCTCCGCCTGGGTGGCGTAGTCGATCGTCAGGCCCCATTGACTGCCGTCGCCCAGAACGCGCCGGAAATAGTCGCTTTCTTCCGGCCGCGTGATCACGACGATTTCGCGAATACCGGCAAGCATCAGGGTTGTTAGCGGATAGTAGATAAGCGGCTTGTCGTAGATCGGCAGCAACTGTTTGCTGACGACATATGTTGCCGGATAAAGCCGGGTTCCTGTCCCGCCTGCCAGAATAATACCCTTCATTTCCACTCACCCGTTACGATTTCTGCAATGAAACACCTGGTGCACTCTATCCGACGTGTCAGGCCTTTTTACCGAGCCGTTCCCCGGCATACCGGGAATCCAGAATTGCCTGCCACCATGTGCGGTTCTCAAGATACCAGGAAACAGTTTTCCGCATGCCGCTTTCAAAGGTTTCCTGCGGTTTCCAGCCGATATCCCGGCCGATTTTACCGATGTCCATGGCATAGCGGCGATCGTGGCCCGGCCGATCCTTCACAAAGGTTATCAGCTCTTCGGCTGCGGGCCGTTTATCGCTCGGGGCCAGTTCATCGACCAGCCGGCAAAGCGTCCGCACCACATCGATATTGCTTTTTTCGCAATCGCCGCCGATGCAGTAGGTATCGCCGACCGAGCCGTTCTCGACCACGCTCCACAAGGCCTTTACATGGTCATCGACATAGAGCCAGTCGCGGATATTGTCGCCCTTGCCATAGACGGGAATGCTGTCGCCGGCGAGAATCTTGAGGATGACCAGCGGTATCAGCTTCTCGGGAAACTGGAACGGCCCGTAATTGTTCGTGCAGTTCGTCACCAGCGTCGGCAGGTCGAAGGTTTCCCGCCAGGCCCTCACAAGGTGGTCCGACGATGCCTTGCTGGCCGAATAGGGCGAGTTTGGCTGATACGGGTAATCTTCGTGGAAGAAACCGTCCGGACCGAGCGAACCGAATACTTCGTCGGTCGACACATGCAAAAACCTGAACGCTTCCTGTCCGGCGGAATCCAGTGCCCGCCAATAGGACAATGTTGCTTCCAGAAGCGTGAACGTGCCGTTGATATTTGTCTGGATAAAGTCTGCCGGACCGTCGATCGACCGGTCGACATGCGATTCCGCCGCCAGATGCATCACCGCGTCAGGCCGGTACCGGTCGAACAGTTCAGACATTTTCTTGCCGTCGCAGATATCCGCTTTTTCAAGCGTGTAACGGTCGTTGCTGTCGATCGATTCTAACGACGAAAGATTGGCGGCATAGGTAAGTTTATCGACATTGATAACCTTGTTATCCGTGCTGCCGATCAGATGTCGAACCAACGCAGATCCGATAAAGCCGGCGCCGCCCGTCACCAAAACCGTTTTGCTCATATCGTCACTTTCCGTCCTTGTGCGAGAACAAAGGCTGAATGTCCGATAGTTTCGGATGTTTCAAGTCTTTTCCGCTTAAAACCGCATTGGCCGGCGTCACCCCCCATTCGATACCGAGCGCCGGATCATCCCAGGCAACGCCGAAATCCACCGCAGGATCGTAATACGCATCCACCTTGTACAGCACTTCCGTATCGGGTTCCAAGGTGCAGAACCCGTGTGCAAACCCCTTCGGCACAAACAACTGCCTCCAGTTCGACGCGCTGAGTTCCACAGCGACGTGCCGGCCATAGGTCGGCGATCCCTGCCTGATATCGACCGCCACATCCAGAATCGAACCGCGCCCGGCCCTGACGAGCTTTGCCTGCGCGCTCGGCGGCCCCTGAAAGTGCAGCCCTCTTACCGTGCCGACGGTCGCCGACAGGGAGTGATTATCCTGCACCGGATCGAAATCGACTCCCGCCTCTGCCAGGGCACGTCGGTTAAACACTTCGGAAAAGAAACCCCGGTCGTCACCGAACTTCGGCGGCTCGATGATTTTCACGTCCGGAATCTGCGTTTCAATAATGCGCACTGCCACGGGCATACCTCATTTTATGGTCGACGAACATTCAGCAATGCTCTGTCCGTGTTTCTCGCTGAAATGTCTTACGGTGGATGAGGTTTCTACGCAATCCACTAGTCAAACTTATTGAACAGAGCCGACATTGCGGAAAATGAATTTCAGAAATTCATTTAAGAACGCATGATGTTGGCGATTATTGCGCATGCGCCTAGCAGCAAAATGAAGCTATTGCCGCTGTCAGAAATAATTGATAGACCGTTTGCACCCTAACGGTTTTGCATCAAAGATCACGATGAAAAAATTTTGATAAACAGTCCTATTGTTCATGGAGTACAGCAGTTTTGATAGAAAAAGATGCGACGCCCTCAGCGCATGCAATTGAATTTCACAGGCGCATTGCGTCCAAAGAAATCGTCATTGGCGTTATGGGTCTTGGCTATGTCGGGCTCCCTTTGGTTTTGTCCTTTGCCAACCATGGGGTACGCGTAATCGGCTACGACGTTGACCAGCAAAAGATCAAATCGTTATTGGCTGGAAAATCATATATTCAAACAATTGAATCTGAAAAAGTAGCCGAAGTTATTGCAGGCGGTCGTTTGGATCCGACATCCGATATTGAGCGTCTTGAAGAGGCGGATGCGATTCTAATTTGCGTTCCAACCCCGCTAAACAGGTATCGTGAACCAGATCTTTCGTATGTTGAAGATACCGTGAAATCGGTTGTTCCGCATCTACGTGCTGGCCAGATGTTGTCTCTTGAATCCACCACATATCCAGGCACTTCCAGAGAGATTATACTTCCCTATATAGAGAAGGCTGGATTTACAGCCGGCAAAGACTTCTTTCTCGTATATTCTCCTGAACGGGAGGACCCAGGCAATCAGACCTTCAATACATCATCTACTCCGAAGGTAGTGGGTGGATATGACGATGAATCATTGAAAATTGGGTGCAGCGTATACGAGTTGATTGTTGAGCGCGTGGTTCCGGTATCCGGCATGGAGACAGCAGAAGCTGTTAAGCTGACCGAAAACATTTTCAGGGCAGTAAACATTGCCCTGGTCAATGAGCTGAAGGTTACTTTTGACCGCATGGGTATTGATGTCTGGGATGTTATAGAGGCGGCAAAAACAAAGCCGTTTGGTTATATGCCTTTCTATCCCGGCCCAGGGCTTGGCGGGCACTGTATTCCGATTGATCCGTTTTACCTGACCTGGAAAGCCCGGGAATACGGCGTTTCAACCCGATTCATAGAACTGTCCGGCGAAATCAACAATGCAATGCCAAGCTATGTAATCGGCAAGTTGGGAGAGGCGCTCGACCAGAGGCAGAAAAAAGGGTTCAATGGTTCACGAATCCTGCTTGTGGGACTGGCATACAAGAAAAATGTCGATGATACGCGAGAAAGTCCTGCATTCAAGCTGTTGGACGAGTTACTAGCCAGAGGCGTGAACGTCGAGTATCTGGATCCGTTTGTTCCGGTCATCCCGCCCATTCGAAAATACCCGGAACTCGCAAACCGTAAATCAGTGATAATGGATGACGTTGCTGACATGAATTTTGACGCCGCTCTTATCTGCACGGACCACGACAAAATTGACTATCAAAAACTTGTCGATTCTGTGCCGGTAACTGTTGATACGCGAAACGCGACGCAGAACGTAACGGAAAACCGAGACCGTATCGTAAAGGCCTGACGATTATCCGGCGTGAATAAAGTTTCGCAGGGTTTCGATAAGCTCATCGCTGGCGAAGGACGAGGCATTACCGCCACCTGACGGATCGACTGTCGATGTGGCGTCGTCCAGCATCGCCGGCAGGTCCTTTTCGTTTTCAGCGACGTGAACCAGCTTCCGGCCTTTGAACTGCCGGGCGGTCGCCACCTGATGGTCGTTTCTGTGCTCGCGCAGGTCTGCAAGCCGGGGCATGATGACAACGGGTTTACCGAGTGTCAGACCGCTGATGATCGTTCCCATGCCGGCATGTCCGATAACGACCGAAGATTTTTCGAAATATTCCGTGAACTTCCCGGGATCGACAAATTTCGCCCATTCGAAACGGGTCGGATAGTACCCGGATGGTCCGGGATCGGCGATTTGGCCGAAGACATCGTCCCGGCCCGTCTTGCCGCACCAGTCATCGACGGCGCGAACCAGACGGTCGAAAGGAAGCTGAGTGCCAACAGTCAGGAAAATCATATGACGCTGCCGCAATATTTGGGACGGTGGCGGGTCTTGTCGATTGACCCTTCGAGTTGCGGCCACTGGGTCAGATAAAGATCGGCGCAGCTATTGGCCTTCGCACCGGACAGCGACAGCTCCTCGGCATTCGCGATGCTGTCGACCCAGACTGTTCTGGCGCCTAGCAGCTTGCCGAACCGAAGGGCGAAAAAACCCGGTGCAGCGCCCGTCGTGACAATCACATCCGGCCTGATTCTCAGCAGCAGAATGCAAAGCTGGAACAGTTGCCGCAGTAACCTTGCCTTCTGCCAGCGATTGGCGTCGACAACTTCGAAAAATCCAGGCTGTGTGTCGGTCTGGATCAACGGATCGTTCAGCACCTCGTCCGCGTAGCCGGCATTCGTCGTCACGTAACTGACAACACAGTCAGACCACGCCGGACGCATCCGTCTTAGCTGCACCCAATGGCCGCCACCGGACGCCACCGCCATAACTTTTGTCTTACGCACCATAACACCTGACTGATTTTTGATTGGAACCCGGCGAAAGCCCGTCATTCAGAACACGCAATCTACCACCTGCCGTCATCGATTCGATACCACCGCCATCCATCTGAGATCTACACGTGTTGCGGCCGCAACCGTCGTTGTCATGCCGCGGGAAGGTAGAGTAAGTACATGACGGGCAAAGTATAGTCTGGATTTCGGGAAAGCTAAATCAAATGGCTGACGAGCGCTACATATCCGTAATACTACCGCATCTGAACCAGCCTGCTTACCTTGAGCGAACACTGATTGCCCTTAGAGCCCAGGATTATCCAGACCGTTTGTTTGAAATCATCGTTGTCGACAACGGGTCGAAACCGGAAACACTGGAAGCGGTCGGGAAACTTTCGGCAAACTATGACTTCAAATTTCTGCATGAGCCGGAACCCGGCCCGGGTCCGGCGAGAAACAAGGGTGTTTCAGAGGCGACGCACGACCTGCTGGCCTTCATCGATTCCGACTGCGTGCCGGATTCCCACTGGTTGTCAGCGATCGCAGACTTTGCAGCGCAGAATCCGGACGCCGCCTTCGGTGGCGATGTCCGTATCCTCTATGTCGATCCGGAGAACCTGACGGAAATCGAAGCCTATGAATCGGTTTTTGCCTATCAGCAGAAAAACTACATCGAACAGAAAAACTTTTCCGGTACCGGAAATCTTTCGATGCATCGGGATATCTACGAAAAGGTCGGTCCCTTCCGGGGGCTGGACGTTGCCGAGGACCGGGATTGGGGGCAACGGGCGACAAAACAGGGCGTCAATATCCTGTATTGCCCGTACATGATCGTCTTTCACCCCGGACGGGTCAGCTTCGAAGAGCTTTGCGTTAAATGGCGACGCCACATTCTGCACGATCTTGAGCAAAACCGGGAAAGAAGCAAAACAGCGCTGGATTGGCTTATCAATACGATCGTGGTCTTCTGTTCCATCCCCGTTCATACGATCAAAACGCTGCTGAGCGACCGGCTGTCCAGACCGGGCGACCGGCTGATGGCGATCCGGTGCCTGATCCGCATCAGGCTCTATCGTGTCTTTTATATGCTGAAAGTTTTCTTTTCGCCAAAGGAAACCGAAAGCGGGCCCCAGTGGAACCGGTAACCGCACGCGCTTGGCCGTAAACTCATAAACGAGAGAGAATTTTGCCCGTGACGGATCTGGATGGACCGGATGTCTGGCGATTGCTGCGCGATGCAGCGGCATCGGGCAAGATCGACAGGCGGTCGGCGCGCCAGATCCGCCGGGCCGGAACGGCTGGCCGGTCGGGCCGCCCCTGCGGCGTCAATCCGCCTTGCCAATGCACAGGCATCGCCTGCGGCGAATTTCCTGGCATTGACAGGCCGAACCGGTCAGCAAAAACTCTCTTCGTTTATGAGTCTACGGCCTAGTTCGGAACGTATCTTGGAAGATCGGGAACAACATCCTGCAGGAAGCCGATTAACCGGGCATCTGCAGCCGCTTCCGATTCCTTCGGCCCGATGACGGTGACGACACGAACCAGCGCCCCGTCATTACGGCCACGCGTTATGGAATCCAGTATCGTGTAGGCCTTGGTTTCATAATCCCCTGTCAGGCGCCTGCCGCGCGTATCGAACCAGTAGTAGACGAGCTGGCGGTGCAGACCTTTTTGAATAATGGCCCGGTTCACGCTGAACTGAATGTCACCGTTGTCGGAGGAAAGTTTTATCGGCTGTTTCTGAATCTCGGACATTTCCCAGCCGCCGGACGGTAGACAGACCTCCGGCGAGTGTATGCCGCCGCCTTCCGTGAGTTTGTTGTAGTAGGCGACAAAGAAATCGACTGTCGCCTTGCCGTCATCGTGAATGAAAGCCATGGTCAGATAGTCGTCGGCCGCAAGAACCGCTTCGATATTGGGCTCCAGATACCGCCGCTCGCCCCACCACCCGTCAAAACTCCGGGGAAATAGCGCAAACGGGGTCCGGTCTATATTTTCATGCTTGTTCAGGTTTGGCATTACGACTGTCACAGCGGCAAAAGCGGCTACGATAACCAGTCCACCGATAGCCGCCCGGTTCATCGTCAGCGTCTTGATGCGGGCAAGCTGCTGCGGAATACCGGAGAAATCCAGATCAAGCGCTTCCGAGATCGAACGATTGTCCTTCGATATTTTCTGCAGGCATATCGACATCAGGAACAAAATCCCGACGCAGGCGCCGAAGATCACCCAGCCTTCGAAGGCATGCAGAAAGCCTTCCGCCTGTTCGATGCCATAGCTGTCGACCAGCACACCGATCACGCCGATTCTGAAGCTGTTCATCAGCACGGTTATCGGCGCCGCGGAGAGCAGCAGAATGGCCTTGTGCCATCGCGGTCCCTGATAGAGTAGCGAAAATATGTAACTGAAACTCATGATCGGAAACAGATATCGAAGCCCGCTGCAGGCCTCGGCTACCTGTAGTTTATAGATGCCGAGATCAATAATATTGCCATCGAGAAAGACCGGGATGTCCAGCAGTCGGACGATAAACACCCCGATTTCCGACGAAACACCCTGAAGAAAAATGGATACTTTCCAGTAAATGAAGTTCGGCAACGGCAGCATGAACACCAGATGCACGACGCCTGGCCACAGATGTCTGCCTCTATCCGCCCCGAAACTGACAAGGATCATGCCCCAGACCCAGATGATCAGCGCATAGGTAACGATATCCGGAATTCGCGACAGATTGCCGATCAGGGCGAGCAACATTGAAAAGGTTATGATCCAGACACCCAGCCACCGGTTCCGCGTCGCAACAGGCGCCGTCGGAATGTGCTTCATATCACGCAGGAAGAGATAGGCCGAAACGATTGGTATCAGCGGGCCATGGCTGTATTCAGGCGTCGACCATGCGTCGCCCAGCGATACAAGCCCGAACCAGAACACCGGCACAGCGGCGCAGATAGCGCCGATGAACAATGCCGGGCCGAGCATGCCGGAATTTCCGGAATGCCCCCGGACATCTGAAGACGTGTCTACCAAAAAGAAAAACCAATCAAGTAATCGTTAAACAAAATCAATTCGGCCATGTTCGTATCACAATCTCAGCACCACGCGCTATAGGGTTACTATTAACAGCCGTTATCAATCACAATGCTTTTACTTTCGGTGATTGCTGCCTGTTTACCAACCGAATCAATACGCGTTTTTGTTGATGAACCCGACAAAGAAGGTCCGGAACAGAATCTGAATATCGAACATCAGCGACCAGTTTTCGACGTAATAGGTATCGAAACGAACCCTGGCCTCCATCTTGTCCACGGTATCTGTTTCACCCCGAAGACCGTTGACCTGTGCCCATCCTGTGATGCCGGGTTTGAGGTTATGTCTGGCGAAATATCCCTTGATGATCGCCGCGTATTCCTCGTTGTGATCGACCGCATGCGGTCGCGGACCGACCAGCGACATATCTCCCTGCAGGACATTGAAAAGCTGCGGCAACTCGTCAAGGCTGGTCCGTCGTATAAACCGGCCGACCTTGGTGATTCTGGGGTCGTCTTTTGTCGCCTGTTTCGTTGTCTTTTCCGGGACATCCCCGTGATACATCGATCTGAATTTGTAGATGTAGAAGACCTGATTGTTATAGCCATAACGTTTTTGCCGGAACAGCACCGGCCCTGGGCTTTCAAGCCGGATGGCCAGCGCCACGGCAGCCATCACCGGCGCGAAGGCAATAACCAGAAAAAGACCCAGAATACGGTCTTCCAGCCATTTAACGACAATGTTCCAGCCGGACAGCGGAGATCGAACCACTTCCATGACCGGAATACCGACAAATTGCACGGGCGATGGCCGAAACGGAAAGCGGAATCCAATCAGGTCCGACCCGATATATATATTCGCCGGCAATTCACGGAGCTGGCTGACGATGGCAATCAGGCGGTCGTCCGCCGACCAGGGAAGGGTCACGACAATATCGTCAACGCTTTCTCGCCGTGTATAGGCAACAAGGTCGTTCAAACGACCCAGCACGGGAACATCCGCGACAGACGATCCGATGCGGCCAATCCTGTCATCGAATACGCCGATAATATTGTAGAGATGAGGCTGTACCGCGTAGATCTGGTTGATCAGTTTTTCCGCCTGCCGGCCGCCGCCGACGATAATCACGTTGCGGGCGAGCACGCCCTGCCGTGTCAGGGTCCTCAGGAAAACGAATACGGCCAACCTTGTTATCGATATCGCCGCGATGACCAGCGCGGCATAGGAAAAGGTCCAGACACGCGACAGTTCTTCCGAAGCCTTCAACGAAAACAGAATGGCCATCAGCAGCAGAAAGGCCGTCATACAGGATATGACGATCTGCCAGAAACTGGAAAACGGCGACAGCAAGGCTTTGTATTCGTATAGGCCGCCGTAGTGAAAAATGAAGACAGCGAATATCGTTACAAAGCCGATCGACGAAAGATACAGCTCATTGTCCAGCAAGCGGCCCAGTATATAGGAATGGTGAACGGCAACGCCGATTGCCAGAAACCAGAAAATATCGACAACGGCGACGATCCCGACCACGATCGGAATGGAAAAGGGCATTCTGTTACGGCTGCCCGTCGTTTTTGGCTGCTCGACTGTCATGTTTCTGTTTTGAACTTCCTATCCTGGCGTGCGGTATCAGCCGTCAAAAATCGGATCGACACCATATAGGTCCGGCCCCCGTTTTCATACGCCTTGTTTCAGTTTTTCAGGAAGATCCGTCAGTGACGAAACAATCATCGAAGGTTTGGCGTTACCGAACTCGAAAGCTGTGTTCTTCCGGTTCACCCAGCAGGTGCGCCATCCGTACGTCAACGCTCCGGTAATATCCCAACCGTTCGACGACAGAAACATAATACGGTCGCGGTAATCGGCCAGTTGCTCTGTCGCGTAGGCGTAGACTGCCTGGTCCGGTTTGAATCGACGGATTGGATCGACAGAAATAACGCCCTGAAACCGGTCAAGAATGCCGGCCGCGCCCAGCGCGTCTTCCAGCATGGCCGGATTGCCGTTTGAAAAAACGACGAGCCGATGCCCTTCTTCCTGCAGAAGCTTCAGTACTTCCGGTACTTCTTTATACAGATCCGGGCTCATATAGGCGTCGAGCAGGTCGCTTTCGAGGGACTCGTCTCCGGAAAGCCCGGTCATGCCGAGCGCTTGCGACAGCGCCCGCTTTGTCAGCGTCCAGAACGTCTCGTAACGCCCCGTGAGCGTTGCGACCCAGGCATATTCCAACTGCTTGGCGCGCCAGAGATCGGCCAATCTATCGGCCTGCGGCCCGACGCGTCCTTCAAGCCGCGCCACCGGCGATCCTATATCGAGAAGCGTTCCGTAAACATCGAACACCACACATTTTTGATTTTGTTGCATGCCATGCCTCGTCTAGTTCAGATCAGGAGCCGCGATCAGTTTCTCGAGGTCGGGCTTTCTATCATACAGACCAAGCACTTCGCCCTGCATGCGCACCAGAGCCGCCACGGTATCCATTGTCGGGGTTGGAATTTCCAGCCTGCGGGCGATTTCCAGCACGACGGACGTCAGGGCGTCCAGCTCCATCGGGCGTCCGAGTTCGACATCCTGCCGTGTAGACGGCTTGTGGCCGATAATTTCCGCGCCGCCGTCGATCCGCTTTTCCACATCGACGGCAAACCGTGCGCCCACGGCTTCTCCGACCGCCTTGCATTCGAGCATGATCGACCGGACGACAGACCGGCAGGCCGCATTGCTGCCGATCAGATCCAGGCTTGCCCCGGTCAGGGCGGAAACCGGGTTGAACGAGCAGTTCCCCCACAGCTTGATCCAGAGCTCGTCCCGCAATCTGGGCTTTCTCGGGGCTTTCAGACCCCCTGCAATCATCAGCTTCGACAGGGTCTCGACCCGTTCCGTCGCACTACCATCCGGTTCGCCAAGGCTGAACCGGTCGCCGCTGACATGCTGAATGACGCCGGGTTCCGGTATCGAACAGGCGGGATAGACGACGCAGCCGATCGCTCGTTCCGGTCCGAACGCTTTCCATTGCGCTCCGCCCGGATCGACCGTCTCGAGCCACTGATTATCCAGCGTCGTGCCCGTTTCCGCCTTATAAAAGTACCACCAGGGCAACCCGTTCACGGCGGAAACAATCGCCGTCTTCGGCCCCAGCAGAGGTTTGAACAGGTCAACAATAGGCGGCACCGAATGCGCCTTTAATGTGACGATAACGAAATCCTGCACATCAAGATCGGCCGGATTGTCGGTGGCCGTCAGACGGTAGGTCCTGTCTGCTCCGTTCCGGCGATAAACCAGACCGTTATTCCTGATCGCCTCGAGATGCGGGCCGCGCGCGACAAGGGAAACATCCGCGCCGGCCTCCAAAAGCGATGCAGCGATCATGCCGCCAATGGCCCCCGCGCCGTATATGCAGATCTTCGTCATGCGTCGCTGCCAAGCCCGAGTTTTTCCGCCAGACCGATCCGCTGCATCTTGCCGGTTGCCCCTTTTGGAATCTCATCGAGGAAAACAAAGGTTTTCGGCACCTTGAAGGCGGAGAGCCGCTCAGACGCGAATGTTTTCAGGTCTCCTTCATCGGCTTCCGCGCCGTCGGCTAGCACAACGGCGGCGGCAACTTCCTCGCCCAGCATCTTGTGCGGCATGGCGAAGGTGACGATCTGCTGCACGGCCGGGTGTTCCATCAGAACATCGTCGACTTCCAGCGGCGAAACCTTTTCGCCGCCCCGGTTGATGATTTCCTTGATCCGTCCGGTGATTTTCAGATACCCGTCTTCATCAAGCAGCCCCTGGTCGCCGGTGCGGAACCAGCCGTCGGTAAAGCTTTCCGCATTGGCCTTCGGGTTGTTTTCGTAACCCGGTGTAACGTTGTCGCCCCGAATGCAGACTTCACCGACCGAACCGTTCGGCAGTTTATTGCCTTCGGTATCCAGAATGCAGATTTCCGGCCCCGCCGGCAGCCCGACAGAGCCGGGTTTCTGAACGCCCGGCGGCAGCGGATTGGACGCCATCTGGTGGGTCGCTTCGGTCATCCCGTAGGCTTCGATCACCGGGCAGCCGAAGGTCTTGCTCAATTGTTCGAATACCGCCGGCGGCAGCGAGGCGGAAGACGACCGCACGAACCTGAAGGACAGTTTCGCAACCGCATCCGGGTTTCGCGCCGCCCGCAGCAGAATGGCCTGGTGCATGGTCGGCACGCCGGAATACCAGGTCGGCTGCTGGTCTACCGCCATATCGAAGAACTTAAGGGCATTGAAACCCGGCGAACAGCACACGGACGCGCCTGCTTTCATCGAAGAAAGAACAACGGCGATCAGTCCATGGATATGAAACAGCGGCATGATGTTCAGACAGTGATCGTCCGGGGTCAGGTTCAGGGTTCCGGCGATATTGCCGGCCGATGCGAACAGGTTTGCCTGGGTCAGCGGAACGACCTTGGGCCGTGACGTCGTGCCTGACGTATGCAGCACAAGCGCCTCATCGCTGGGCCCGGGTTTTGTGGCATCTGTTTCCTCGACCCAGAGCCGGAACGCCCCGGCAGGCGCCCCGTCCGCGATCTGTATTTCCGCAACCGGGATACGCAGCTTTGCCGCCGCCGCGACCACCGGGTTTTCGCTGCCGCTATCGACAAGCACGAGTTTGGGCTTCAGGTCTTCGAGATAGAAGGCGTATTCGGATTCCTTGTAGGCGGGGTTAAGCGGTGCGGCCGACAGGCCCGACGCAACGGCCAGAAACGCCGTCGCCATTTCCGGTCCGTTCGGCAATACGATCGCCACCCGGTCGCCGGGTCCGATACCCTTGGCCGCCAGTTGCCGCACGAGCGAACGGCAATGGTTCCTGAGATCGCCGAATGTCATATCGGGCCGGTCAGGAGCGCCGATTGCGCGGTCGTTGTCCTTACCGGTTGCGATCAGGTCCGATACAATTCCCTGCGTGCTCATAAACTGCTCCCCTTCATCAGCTAACCGCCTTGATATAAAGGGTTATCTCCGCAGAGCAAATAGGTCCGGCCAAAAAACACGCACAAGTCCGGTTCAGCAGGCAAAGGCATCCTGCGCGGGAAATATGCGTTTCGGCAAACAGGGCGGCTACTCGATAACGGCAATAAGATCCTTCGCGTCCACCTGAAGACCGGCCTTGACCGCCAGACGTTTTACGACCCCGTCTCTCGGCACGGTTACCGACGTTTCCATCTTCATGGCTTCCAGCGTGACCAGCACATCGCCGGCCCGCACCTTTGTCCCTTCGGCGACGGCCAGTGTCGATACCATGCCCGGCATTGGCGCCGGGACATGCGACGGATTGGAAAGATCGGCCGTTTCGTTTTTCGGGGCTGTCGCCGCAACGGAACGATCTTCGACACGCACAACGCGCGGCTGACCGTTCAGTTCGAAAAACACTTCCCGGAAACCGCCGTCATCCGCTTCACCGACGGTCATGAGGCGGACGACGAGCGCCTTGCCGGGATCGAGCTCGATGGTTGTCTCGTCGCCGGGTTCCATACCGTAGAAGAAAATC
Organism: Alphaproteobacteria bacterium; assembly: GCA_040222995.1. Lineage (GTDB taxonomy): Bacteria > Pseudomonadota > Alphaproteobacteria > UBA8366 > Aestuariispiraceae > JAVKBW01. The sequence continues at coordinate 506,117 of JAVKBW010000039.1, forward strand.
GGCGTCGGCAGGATATCGACCCGGCCGTATTCCCGCCTGTGCTGTGCATAATCGGCGAAAACTTTCGGATACATGACGTAGGAGGCGAGTTCTTCATCCGAAACATGCCGGTGTGCGATCTTTTCCGCCTTTTCCCTTTCCACCGCAAAGTCCAAAGCCGCCATATGCGCGCCCGGCCGGTCGGTGCTGGGCATCGCCCCTTTCAGGGCCTTCTTCTGAATATCCTTCGGCCAGCCTCCCGGCGGCTGACCCAGATCGCCGCGCAGCATCTGGACGACAGAGTCGGGAAACGCGATTTCCTTTTCCGGATTGAGGACATCGTCCGGCGTTACGCCGGCTGAAACCATGTACAGGGCCATATCGCCGACAACCTTGGACGACGGCGTCACCTTCACGATATCGCCAAAGAGCTTGTTCACATCTGCATAGGTGCGGGCAACGTCGTGCCAGCGTTCCGCCAGACCGAGGGACCGGGCCTGTTCCTTCAGGTTGGTGAACTGCCCGCCCGGCATTTCATGAAGGTAGACTTCAGACGCGCCGGATTTGAGATCGGGCTCGAACGCGGTGTACTGCACCCGCACTGCTTCCCAGTAATCCGAAAACGCGCGGATAGTCGCCGGGTCCAACCCGGGATCGCGGTCGGTATCGGACAAGGCGAGTGCGATAGACCCCAGATTAGGCTGCGACGTCAGGCCCGAGAAACTGTCCATCGCCGCATCCACGGCATCCGCGCCGGCTTCCGCCGCCGCGATGACCGAGGCCGCCGCCGTGCCGCTGGTATCGTGTGTGTGGAAGTGGATCGGCAGACCGGTTTCCTGCTTCAGGGTGCGGACCAGCAGATCAATCGCCTTCGGGCGGCACAGACCGGCCATGTCCTTGATGCCCAGAATATGAGCGCCAGCCGTCTTCAACTCAGACGCCAGACCGACATAGTAATCCAGATCGTATTTGGTCTTTTCCTTGCTGAACACATCGCCTGTATAGCAAATGGCGGCTTCGCACAGACGGTCGGTTTCCAGAACCGCTTCCATGGCGACCTTCATGTTGTCGGCCCAGTTCAGGCTATCGAAAATCCTGAACACATCCATCCCCGCATCCGCCGATTTCTCGACGAAGTAGCGCACCGCATTGTCGGGATAGTTGGTATAACCGACGGCGTTCGACGCCCGCAGCAGCATCTGCGTCAGTATGTTAGGCACATGCTTCCGGATATCGTGCAGCCGGTCCCAGGGGCATTCCTTGAGGAACCGCATCGAAACATCGAATGTCGCCCCGCCCCAGCATTCCAGCGAGAACAATTGCGGCAAAGCACGGGAATAGGCATCCGAGACCGCAACCATGTCGTAAGACCGCATCCTGGTCGCCAGCAAGGACTGGTGTGCGTCGCGCATCGTCGTGTCGGTAATCAGCGTGCGCTTCTGGTCTAGCATCCATTGGGCGAAACCGGCCGGGCCCAGTTCATCCAGCAACTGCTTCGTGCCGGGCGCCCGGTCTGCAGGCACATTGCGCGGCAGCGCCGGTTCGATCGCATGGGCCGGCGGCTTCGGTCGTCCCTTCACTTCCGCGCTGCCGTTGACCGTTACATCGGCGATGTAACGCAGAATTCTGGTCGCCCGGTCCCGGCGCTTCGGAAAATTGAACAGATCCGGAGTTTCATCGATGAATCGCGTCGTCACCGTGCCGGCAATGAAATCCGGATGATTGATGACGTTTTCCAGAAACGCGAGATTGGTCGCCACGCCCCGGATACGGAATTCGCGCAAGGCGCGGTCCATCCGCCGAACGGCGGCCTTGGGCGTCGGCGCCCAGGCGGTTACCTTTTCCAGCAGGGAGTCATAGTATCGGGTAATAACGGCGCCGGAATAGGCGGTGCCGCCGTCAAGCCTGATGCCGAAGCCCGTCGCGCCGCGATAGGCGGTAATCCGGCCGTAATCAGGCACAAAGCTGTTTTCCGGGTCTTCCGTCGTCACCCGGCACTGCATGGCGTGCCCGTTGAGCTGGATATGGGTCTGCGACGGCACGCCGGAGCTTTCCATATCGCCGATCCGCGCGCCCTGCGCGATGAGGATCTGCGACCGCACGATATCGATCCCGGTCACTTCCTCCGTCACCGTGTGTTCGACCTGTACCCGCGGATTGACCTCGATGAAGTAGAATTTTCCGGTTTCGGCATCCATCAGAAACTCGACGGTGCCGGCATTTACGTAATCTGCTGTTCTGCCAAGCTTCAGCGCCGCTTCGCAGATTTCCGCCCGCAAGGTTTCGTCGAGATAGGGGGCCGGGGCGCGTTCGACGACCTTCTGATTGCGGCGCTGAACGGAACAGTCGCGTTCGAACAGATGAACCAGATTGCCATGCGAATCGCCAAGTATCTGCACTTCGACATGCCGGGCGCGGCGAACCAGCTTTTCCAGATAGACCTCGCCGTTACCGAAAGCCGCCGTCGCCTCCCGCCGGCCCGCATCGACCTGCGCCGCCAGTTGCGACGCGTCCTCGATCACCCGCATGCCGCGTCCGCCGCCGCCCCAGCTTGCTTTCAGCATCAGGGGATAGCCGACTTCCTCGGCAATCTTCGCGCATTCCTTCAGGTCGTCCGGCAGCGGACCGCTGGCCGGCATGACGGGAACACCCGCCTCGACCGCGAGATTGCGGGCGGAAACCTTGTTTCCCAGCCGGCGCATCGCTTCCGCCGGCGGACCGATAAAGGTGATGTTATTGGCTTTGCAGGCCTCGACGAAATCCGGGTTTTCCGACAGAAAACCGTAACCCGGATGAATGGCATCGGCCCCGGCCATCTTGGCGACGCGAATAACCTCGTCTATCGCCAGATAGGCCTTAACGGGGCCTAATTCCTTGCCGATCAGATAGCTTTCATCCGCCTTGAAACGATGCAGTGAAAGCTTGTCTTCCTCAGCATAGATCGCAACCGTGCCGATCTCGAGTTCCGTTGCGGCCCGCATGACACGGATCGCGATCTCGCTACGATTGGCGACAAGAATCTTTCGAATTGCCACTATGATGTCCCCTATGACTGCTGGCAGGTAATGGGAATGCCTGTATCACAGCGACAGTCAAAACCATATCGAAATGGCCGACTGTCCCGAGAACGTCATACAATCGCCGAAAGCGCGATCAGTGCCGTCAGGCGACCTTATGATTGGCCATCAGTTCCAGCGCCTTGACCATGGCGGAATGATCCCATTCCGCGCCGCCATTCGCGGAGCAGACGTTGAACAGTTCCTGAGCGGTCGATGTGTTTGGCAGGGAAACCCCCATCGCCTTCGCCCCCTGGAGCGCGAGGTTGAGGTCTTTCTGGTGCAACTCGATCCGGAATCCCGGATCGAATGTCCGCTTGATCATCCGTTCGCCATGGACTTCGAGAATCTTGGACGACGCAAAGCCGCCCATCAGAGCCTGCCGGACCTTGGCCGGATCCGCGCCGGCCTTGGCTGCAAAGACAAGCGCCTCGCTGACAGCCTCGATATTGAGCGCGACGATGATCTGGTTTGCCACCTTCGTTGTCTGTCCGTCGCCGTTGCCACCGACCAGCGTGATGTTCTTGCCCATCAGATCGAACAACGGCTTAACTTCATCGAACGTCTTTTCGGATCCACCGACCATGATGGTCAGCGCGGCGTTCTTCGCACCGACTTCACCGCCTGATACCGGCGCATCGAGATACTCGCAGCCCAGATCGTTGATCTTGCTCGCAAACACCTTCGTCTCTATCGGCGAAATGGAGCTCATGTCGATGACCGTCTTGCCGGCGGACAAACCTTCGGCAACGCCATTTTCGCCGAACAGAACGTCTTCCACCTGCGGGGTGTCCGGCACCATCAGGATAATGATGTCCGACGCTTCGGCGACTTCCTTCGGCGTCGACAGGATCTGCAATCCCTTGTCCGTCAGCTCTTTCGGCGCAGGGGTTTTCCGTATTGCGCTTCGCAGGGTATGGCCGCCGTCAATAAGATGTCCGGCCATGGGAGCACCCATAATGCCGAGACCGAGGAATCCAATATCCGTCATAGAAAATCTCCGTTGTTTCGTCTTCTGGATCGTTGCCGAGAGGCTTTATTACAGGAAGAGCGCCTTACAAAACCGGAACGATACTTCGTCTTCCTGTCTGCCGCCGCAAAGGGAAACAGCACAGTTCCGACGTGCCGGGGCAAAGCGAATAATCGACCCGCGCCAGATGCGCGACACTGCCGATCCTGTTTTAAAAACCCTCCCGTCGACTGGCCGTAGCATCAAGCAACAGGTTGCATCCGTCAACGTGACGGCAGCGTCATGGATCGTCGATCCGGACCGTCAGGTGACAAGCTCTTCAAACAGCCGCGCCACCGCTTCCGCACCCGGATCGTTGTGCCCGACCAGATTTTCCGGCGCGATGTAGCTGGCGCGCCCGGCCTTCGCCTGACGAATCTGCGCCGTCGCATCGGCCCCGTCACGGGCGGCTTTTGCAGCCGCTTCCAGCCCGTCCCGAAGCACATCCAATGCGGGCGCGAGCGCATCGATCATGGTCCGGTCGCCCGGACCGGCGCCGCCGACCTGCTGGATACGTTCGAGCCCGGCCTCCAGCGCGCCGACCGTATCCTGACCGCTGGCCGAGGCATCACCCGCCGCCGCGAAGAATATGGCCAGCAACACTCCGGAGGATCCGCCCATCGTCTGGCTGAGCTCCAGCCCGATCGCCCTGTAAAGCTGGGTGATGTCAGCCTGGGGCAGACGATCCAGCGCACCGATCAGGGCGCGCGCCGCCGTGGCGAGCGTGCTGCCGGTATCGCCGTCGCCGGCCTTGAGATCGAGCGCATTGAGGTCGTCTTCGGCGGCGATAAGAATATTGCAGCACCGTTCGATGAAGGCTCTCGTTTTTTCATTCTTCGATGGCATCGGCTGGATCGGCACGAGACCGTCCGGCAGAGGAAGAGTCGCAACGTCACCGACTGCATGGCATCCCGGCCAGGGCCACGGTGCGACAGGCGCATGCAACGCGTTTTCCTCTGTCTTGCCGACCGGCAGAAGCGAGACGGAAAAGCCCTGCATGTCGAGCGACGTCATAAGAGGCGCCGGTCCCACCATCAGGCTGATCTGGTCGCCGATCCGCGATCGCACGAGCTCTTCCGCCAGAACGGACATTTCAAGCGGCGTCGTGCCGCCCAGATTGTTTAGCAACAAAGCATGCGGGCCCGGGCCTATAGACGGCGACAGCCGTTCAACGACCATGGTGATAGCGTCATGAGCGTTGGAGAAACTTACCTGCTCAATGCCCGGTTCTCCGTGAATGCCGAGGCCGAGCTCCGCCTTGCCGGACGGAATACGATTGTCTTTCGGCGATCCCGGCACGGTGCAGGTATCCAGCGACATGCCGATGGACACGACACCGTCGATCACCTTTTCAGCCGCCTTCGTCACCGTATCGAGATCGGCTCCCTGGTCGGCCAGCGCGCCGGCAATCTTGTGCACGAACAACGTACCGGCGACGCCGCGGGCCTGCGGCAGATCCGGCAGCGCGACATCGTCATCGACGATAACCATGTTCACATTCAGCCCAAAGGCACGCGCCCGCTCAGCCGCCAGACCGAAATTCAACCGGTCGCCGGTATAGTTCTTGACGATCAGCAGGCAGCCGGCCTTGCCGGTCACGGCAAGAATGCCGGCAAGAACGGCATCGACCGAGGGCGACGCGAACACTTCACCGCAGACCGCCGCCGTCAGCATGCCCTGCCCGACAAAGCCGGCATGGCTGGGTTCGTGTCCTGACCCCCCGCCGGACACCAGGGCGACCTTCGAACGGTCCCAGTCGGTGCGAACAACAACCTTTATATGCGGATAACCATCCAGGCGGGCGAGGCGGCCGCCGCCGGTCCTCAACACCCCGTCGATCGCCTCGGTCACCAGGTTTTCCTTGGCATTTATGAATTGGCTCATTGTTGTTCTCCTCAGGCCTTTACCAGTCTTTTGTCTTTATCGAACCAGATCGATGATCCCGGCCGCACCGAAAGCCGGGCCGTCTCACCCTCACGAACGGGTTTCTTGGCGTCGATCAGGGCATGGATGTGCTGATTTTCATCCAGTTCCATCAGGGCGATGACTTCTGCGCCGCGATGTTCAAGAGCGATCACTTTCGCTTCCGCCCCGCCGCTGTCCGTCAGCTCGATATCTTCCGGACGGACGCCGGCGATAACAGAGTCTTCCCCGCTGGGAACCAGGCCCAATGTGCCGGCATAGAGCAGATTGATCGGCGGACTGCCGAGCCGTTGCGCCGCGTAGACCGTCGCCGGCCGTTCGTAGACTACCCGTGGCGCGTCAACCTGAACGAGCCGCCCATGATCGAGAATGCCGATCCGGTCCGCCAGGGTCATCGCCTCAAGCTGATCGTGCGTGACATAAACGATGGTCGCGCCGAGCTCTCGCTGAATGCGCTTGAGTTCAACCCGAAGATCCTCGCGAAGCTTTGCATCGAGCGAACTCAGCGGCTCGTCCATCAGAAAGACGTTCGGTTGGCGAACCAGTGCGCGGCCGATGGAAACCCGCTGCATCTCGCCGCCGGAAAGCTGTGTCGACTTGTTGTCCAGCTTGTGGCTGATCCTCAGGGTTTCAGCAATTTCGCCGACACGTTCTCGAATGGCGTCCATCTTCATGCGGCGGCCCGGCGCGCGCAATGGAAAGGCGAGGTTTTCGAACACCGTGTAATGCGGATAGAGCGAGTACTGCTGAAAGACAAAGGCGACATCCCGCTCGGCGGACGGGACCTGCGTTACATCCTGTCCCCCGATAGTGATCCGGCCGGCATCGGGACGTTCAAGCCCGGCAATCAGGCGCAGGGTGGTCGTCTTGCCGGCGCCGGTCGGCCCGAGAAGCACCAGAAATTCGCCGTCGGCGACGCTGAGTTCGACGTCATCCACCGCCGCAACGCCATTGAACCGCTTGGTGACGCCGTGAAGAGACGCTTCAGCCATGCGACGCCCCCTGAAATCTTGCCGTCGGGACGGCCTGATCCGTTGCCGCATCGAACACCGACAGCCGGTCGGTTGCGAAGTTGAGGCCGACTGTTTCTCCTTCTTTCACATGCACCGTGTTCGGCGTTCTTACGCGCAGCCGCCCGACATCGGTATCGACCGTTATCAGGTGCCGGGCGCCCATATATTCCATGCCGAAAACCCTGCCGCGCAGCACGCCTTCATCCGAGATTTCAATATGTTCGGGACGGGCGCCGACAAACGCTTCGTCGTTGTCGAGCGCCGCCTGTGTTTCGGGAATCGCGATCTCCGACCCGTTGACGCGGATCGACCGGCTGCCCGGCCTGAGACCGCCTTTCGCAGGCAGAAAATTCATCGACGGCGAGCCGATAAACCCGGCGACGAATTTCGTCGCGGGATATTCGTAAACATCGAGGGGCGAGCCGATCTGCAAAACCTCGGCATGGTTCATGACGCAAATCCTGTCGGCCATCGACATCGCTTCCACCTGATCGTGCGTCACGTAAACGGTCGTGGCCCTGATGCGGTTATGCAGCACGCGCAGCTCCTCGCACATCACATCGCGAAACTCCGCATCGAGCGCACCCAAAGGTTCATCCATCAGAAAGGCCTTGGCGCGGCGCACGATGGCGCGGCCGAGCGCCACCCGCTGCCGGTCGCCGGCGGCAAGGCCACCGACCCCGTAATCGAGAAGATGGTCGATCTGCAGCATCCGGGCGACCTCTTCCGTGCGTTCCTTGATTTCACGCCGTGGCAGACCGGCAATGCGCAGGGGAAACGAAATGTTCCGGCGAACCGTCATGTGCGGGTAAAGGGCGAACAACTGGAAAACGAACGCGATGTCGCGCTCCGACCCCCTGTTCCAGGTGACGTCCTCTCCATCCAGCAAAATTCGGCCGGATGTCGGCAGTTCGAGGCCGGCGATCATCCGCAAAGTTGTCGTCTTGCCGCAGCCCGACGGGCCGAGCATGACGAAGAATTCGCCATCGTGAATCGAAAAACTCGATTCACGAACCGCAGTAAAGCTGCCAAACGCTTTATGCAGGTTTTCAAGTCGAATTTCGGCCATTATCCGTAAACCCCGGTTGAAAGCGCCGATATGAAAACTTCAGACATCCCATGCATCCATTTCACCATTTCCCTCATTCCGGAAAATGGCTGACGATTACGAAACCCACCGTGCCGACAAGAATGACCGAAAACGACCACGTGAAGGCCCACAGAAAAAACGGCTGCATCAGCATGACGATGCCCAGCCCGATCAGCACGGTTGCCGCATTTTCCCAGGGACCGCGCCGAAACAGGCGAAAGGGTGTTGATTGCGTGATCTCGCTCATTTCCGTACAGCTCCGAATGTAATGCCGCGTAGCAACTGGTTGCGCAGCAGGACGGTGAACACCACGACCGGCAACAGGAACAGGGTCGTGCCCGCCGCCACGGCGGGCCAGTCGAGTCCGCCTTCACCGATGATGATCGGAATGAAGGGCGGTGCGGTCTGCGCCGTACCGGATGTCAGCAGCAGCGCGAAGGCATATTCGTTCCAGGCGAATATCAGGCAAAAGATGGCGGTTGCCGCGATGCCGGCCCGCATCTGCGGCAGAACCACTTTCCAGAACGCCTGAAGCCGGGAATATCCGTCGACGACAGCCGCCTCCTCGTATTCGCGGGGTATTTCGTCAACGAACCCTTTCAGCAGCCAGACCGACAACGACAGATTAACCGCCGTATACAGCAGGATCATGCCCGCAGCCGTGTCGGAAAGGCCGAGTTCCCGATACATCAGGAAGATCGGAATCGCGACGGCGATCGGCGGCATCATTCGTGTCGACAGGATAAAGAACAGAAGGTCGTCTTTCAGCGGCACCTTGAACCGGGAGAAGGCATAGGCCGCCAGCGTACCCAGAAACACAGCAAGAAAGGTCGAGCCGAAACCGATCACGATGGAATTCCAGTAGCGGTCGATAAACCGGCTGGGACCCGTGATCACCATGTTCCGCGACCGGGCGATTTCCTCGTACCAGGTTTGTGCTGGTCCCAGACTTTCAAGATATTCATCTGTCTGGCGAGACCGGGTGGTGAACAGATTCACATAGCCTTCCAGGGTCGGTTCGAAGAAAACCTTCGGCGGATAGGAAATTGAATCCGGCGGCGATTTGAACCCTGTCGCGAAAATCCAGAACAGCGGGATCATGGCGACCATCGCATAGACAACGACGACAGAGCCGGCCACCCACTTGCCCAGGGGCGTTGTTTCACCTGCCTTCAGCACTTTGGTCATGACTTCACCTTGTTCAACGCCTTGACGTAGATATTGCCAAGCCCGAAGACCGTGACGAACAGAATAATGGCGAAGGCCGAACTGTAGCCTGTGCGCCATTTCTCGAACGCCTCGCGTTTCAGATTGATGGAAGCCAGTTCCGTCGCCGATCCGGGGCCGCCCGACGTCAGCTCAACCACCATGTCGAACATCTTGAAGTTTTCGATACCCCGGAACAAAACCGCCAGCATGAGGAACGGCATCACCCGCGGCAGTGTGATGTACCAGAATTTTTGCAACGCGTTGGCGCGATCGATTTCGGCGGCTTCATACAGATAGTCGGGGATCGACCGCAGTCCGGCGAGGCAAAGCAGCATGATATACGGCGCCCACATCCAGGTATCGACGATGATGATGGACCAGGGCGCGAGATCCACCGACCCGATCATGTCGATCGCACCGGTATTCGCGAAGAAATCCATAATGTATGAAAAAATGCCTGTCTGCGGCTGATAGATATAGGTCCAGAACGTTCCGACCACCGCCGGCGACAGCATCATTGGAATAAGAATCAGGGTTGTCCAGAAACTGGCGCCCTTGAAGTTGCGATTGATCAGCAGCGCCAGGCCGAATCCGATGACAACCTGAAGCACCATGGTCCAGACCACGAAATGTGCCGTTGCCTGCAGGTATTGCCATATATCTTCGGAACCGAGCAGCCGTTTGTAATTTCTTGTGCCGACCCACTCAATCTCCCGGACCGGTTGGTTGGCGCGAAAGTTCGTAAACGAAAGATATACCGTCCAGATTAATGGAAAGATATTGATCGCCAGAAGAATTGCGAGGGTTGGTCCGATAAACAGCCACGCGACCATTTTGTCGGATAGTCCCCTGACGTGGCGGCTAACCGCAGGCAAGGCTTTGCCGGAGCCGTGCACAGACTGGCCATCTACCTGGACGTTCATTTTAAACTAACTCCGGAAAATGGTGCGACCCGCCCTGCGGGCCGCACCAGGGAACCACAGGGATTAGAGCTTTCCGTCATCCTCGAACGAGAACGTCCAGTCTTCAATCAGTTTATCCAGAGCTTCCTGAGCCGTGCCCGTGTCGGCAACGACGTAATCATGCACGCGCTTCTGCATCGCCTGCAGCAGTTCCGCATAGATAGGCTCCTGCCAGAAGTCCTTAACCGATCCCATGGCCTTCAGAAATTCGCCGGCGAACGGCGTCGATTGCGCGAAATCCGGAGCGCCCGCAACGTCGACATGGCAGGAATACCCGCCGAGTTCCCACCACTTGGCCTGCACGTCAGGCTGTGCGAACCACTTGATGTATTCCAGCGCCTCTTTCTGCTTGTCCGAATAGGCGACAACGGAAATGCCCTGACCGCCAAGCGTCGACCCTTCCACGTTCTGCGGAGGATTAGCGAAAAAGCCGGATACATCGCCGCCGACGGCTTCATCCTTGGCGATACCCGGGAAGAAGGCGAACCAGTTCATCTGCATGGCGACCTGACCCGATTTATAGGCGTCCAGGTTGGCGACCATGTAGGCGTCGGAATGGCCGGGAGGCGTCGCGGTGTCGTAAAGCGATTTGTAGAATTCAAGCGCTTCCGCCGCTTCCGGCGAATTCACCGCACCTTCCATATCGTACTTGCCCGGTGTGTTCTCATACTTGAAACCCCACGGATAAAGCGCCGCGGTCACACCCATCGTAATGCCTTCGGAACCGCGTTCGGTATAGATCGCCGCGCCGTAGACCTTCTTGCCGTCGATTTCACGGCCCTGGAAGAACTGGGCGATTTCACGAAGTTCGGTCCAGTTTTTCGGAACGCCGAGGTCACGCCCGTGCTCCGCCTTGAAGGCTTCCTGAATTTCCGGACGCGAGAACCAGTCCTTGCGATACACCCAGCCCAGGGCGTCGCCCATCGCCGGTAGCGCGTAGTAGTTCGGCGTGCCTTTCGGCCAGGTCGAATAGGCGTTCACCGTGGCCGGCAGGAAGTCGTCCATGGAAATGCCTTCGGCATCGAAAAAGTCGTTTAGCTTCACATAATGGCCGTAGGTCGCACCGCCGCCGATCCACTGGCTGTCACCGATCATCAGGTCGCAAAGTTTGCCGCCTGAATTAAGCTCGTTCAGCATGCGGTCGGCGAAGTTCGTCCAGGGAACGAATTCGAAGTTCATGCCAATGCCGGTCTTGGCCGTAAAGTCCTTGGAAAGTTCCACCAGGGCGTTTGCGGGGTCCCAGGCTGCCCAGCAAAGCGTGATGTCCTCCGCCTTGGCGACGGTCGACTGGATTCCGGTAACGGCCACCAAGGATGCAGCCGCCATGAGTGTCTTGAATTTCATGAGTTGTTTCCTCCTCCGTTAAGCGCCCCTGTGTTTGTCTCGGGGCGAGCATAACCTGCTCAGCGCCTGTTTCATTCTTATGCGCTGATGCAGCCTAATTGACGTACGTACCTCATGTAAAGAAGAATCTGATGTACGTACGTCAGAAACGGCGAACGGGACATTGAAGCCGCTTCAGGGCAGCCGAAGGGCGTCAGGGCAGGTTTTCGCGGGTAACGATATCGATTCGAATGCGTTCCTGCGCTTCGAAGATGGCCAGATCGTCGCATTTCGCGCGCAGTACCCGCAGAGCGCTGCGCGCCAGGTGCCCGACATTCTGCGCGATAACGGCATCAATCCTGTTATCAGCCAGGGCGGCCCTGGTGAGTGGCGTCAATTCGTGCGCGATATAGACGAGGTCTTTCAATCGCCCCGTATTTTCGAGAGCTTCGAGCAGATATCGGTTGCCCGGCCCCATGGAGTAGACCCCTGCAAGATCGGGATGCGACGCCGTAACCCGTTCGATGACACTGTGGGCGCGATCAGGGTCGCTGTGCGTTTCGGCCGAAGGCAGCACATGCAGATGACTGAATTCCGCCGCCATCACCGCATCGAAGCCGAGACGCCTGTCGACACTGTCACGGGCCAGCATGGAATTGGTGATAACAAGCACTTTACCGGCTGCATGTTTGATGAATCGGCCCATCAGCAACGCGGCCGTACGCCCGGCGGACTGGCTGTTTACACCGACAAAATAGTCCCGCTCGGAACTCGGCAGGTCGGACAGCAGCGCAACCACGGCGATACCGTCCGCCTTCAGCCGCGCAATCGCATCGCGAACCTGCGGCGTTTCAGCCGCCATGATCGCCACGCCATCCGGTTTTTCCGCCTGCACCGATTTCAGCTCGCGCACCAGATGATGCGGGTCGTCGAACGGCGCCGTGGAAACCCGCACCGTGGTTCTTTCGGCAAACTGCGCCTTGCCGGCCTCTTTCAGCGCATCCTTGAGCGTTTCGATGAACTGGCTGCCGCCATCCGACAGCAGAAACGAAAACCTGTATTGCCGCTGACGGGCCAGATTCGCGGCATAGGTATCGCGAACATAGCCCAGCTTCTTGATGGCGTCCTGTACACGACAGGCGGTCTGTTCGCGCACGCCGGCGCGACCGTTTAAAACCCGGTCGACCGTCGCCAGGCTAACACCCGCCTCGTTCGCTACATCATGGACTGTCGGTCTGGCCATGCGCCCCTCCAATTCGCCAGCTTAAGCGACATTTTTGAGGTACGTCAATCAGCCTGTCTCTGCCGGCTTCGCCAGATCCGGACAGTATGATCCGATCCGGCTGCGGCTTCAAAGACCGGAACCGCGAGACCATACGACAGGCATTCGACATCCGTATTCCAGAGTGGCTGAAATACCGGCGGCGGATATGGACAGACCCCGATCAGCACCGGTATAGACCATGGGCGGATAGGCGTATAGCACCAGTCCCGCATCGGCACATCACCGGACCGCAATCGGTAAAAGGAACATCCATGAGCGACGCCGCAAAATTTCTTGATGCCCATCCGCCGCGCCTGTCGCCCGATGAAATCAAGGCCGTTGCAGAAAAGGTCTTCGGCGTTACCGGTGATATACAGCCGTTATGGGGCGAACGCGACCAGAACCTGTTGATCCGGCGCGAAGCCGACGGCGACCTCATCCTGAAGATCGCAAACGAACGTGAAGCGCCTGAAACCGTCGATCTACACGTTTCCACCTTGCAACATATTGCGCAGACCGACCCGGACCTGCCGGTCGCCCGGCTTGTTCCAGCCCGGAATGGCGAAATTATTGTCAATATTACCAGCGCTGAGGGTTCCAGCCATATGGCGTATCTCTGCACCCGGCTGCCTGGCGACACAATCGCCTCCACGGCGCTTGGCGAAACAAAGAAACAGACTCTGCAGGCAGCAGGCGCATTGGCCGGCCGAGCGACACGCGCACTTGCCGGGTTCTACCATCCCGCCGTCGGCAACCCGCTTTTTTGGGATGTTCGCCATACCGAAGACCTGCTTGACGGCGCCGCCGGCATCAAGGATACGGCGTTACGGCAACAGGTGCTGGACCTCGCAGGAAAGACGAGCGAGTTGGCGGCAACGCTTCTGACACTTCGGGCGCAGGCAATTCATCACGACGTCAACCAGTCCAACACTCTTGTCGACCCGAACAATCCGACAACACCGACCGGTCTGATCGATTTCGGCGACATGCTGCACGGTACTGTCGCCCAGGATGTCGCCGTCTGTGCGACGGAGATGCTGTTCAATTCGCAAGACCCGTTGACCGATGCCTGCGCGGTCATTTCGGGCTATGATTCTGCCTGTGAACTCGAAGCCGCCGAAATCGATCTGCTGTGGGATTTGATGGTGGCGCGCTGTGTGAACGGCCTTTTGATCGGTGGCGCCCGTATTCTGCATGGCATCGCCTCGCCCGACAGCATCGACTACGAAGTCCAGTATGGGCCGGTGCTTGAGGCGTTGCTTGATATCGGTCGCGACAGGATGCGCGCTGAATTCAGGCACGCCTGCCGGTTCCCGCCCTATTGCCCGCCGGAAACCTATGCCGCGGCGGCCGGCACCGATATTGATGCATCGCTGCTTGACCGACGGCATGCGGTTCTCGGCCGGCACGCGTTGCTGAGTTATGACCGCCCGCTGCACACTGTGCGGGGCGAAGGCGTCTGGCTGTTTGACGCATCGGGCGACCGCTTTCTCGATGCCTATAACAATGTGCCGCATGTCGGCCATTGCCACCCGCATGTCGTGCGCGCCCAGACGCGCCAGGCGCGAACGCTCAATACCAACACCCGGTATGTTTACGAAAGCGTGGTCGAATATGCCGAAAGACTGGCCGGACTGTTGCCCGGCGACCTTGGCGTGACGCTGTTTGTGAATTCAGGCAGTGAAGCAAATGACGTTGCCCAGCGCATGACGCACAAGCTGACCGGCCGGTCCGGTAATCTGATCGTCGACGGCGCCTACCACGGGGTGACCAGTGAAATCTACGCCCTGTCGCCTTCCATGGACTGGGGCCATGGCGAGGACGTCAACGCGCGCCATCCGTCGCACACAAGACCGGATATCGGCGTTTTGCCGGTTCCCGACCTGTTACGCGCACCGGACACCAAAGCGATGCTCGCAGCCTGTGAAGCAGAGAGCCGGGAAACAATACAGAGACTATGCGACGCCGGTCATCCGCCGGGCATGTTCCTGTTCTGCTCGGCGTTTTCGTCGAGCGGTATTCTCGACCTGCCGCGCGACTACATTTCCGGTATCGCTAGCCAGGTTCAGAAAGACGGCGGCATGGTTATCTGCGACGAAGTTCAATACGGTTTCGGCCGCAGCGGCGATGAATTCTGGGGCTTTGAAAACTACGGCGTCACCCCGGATGCCGTGACATTGGGCAAACCCATGGCCAACGGTCTCGCCATCGGCGCTGTTGTGACAACACCTGACAATGTCGAACGGTTTACCAAGGATTCGGAATTCTTCAGCACGTTCGGCGGCAATCCGGTTGCCTGCGCAGCCGCCAACGCCGTGCTGGATGTGATCGAACGCGAGAATCTGCGCGAGAATGCCAGAACCGTCGGGTCGTATCTGCGCGACCGCATGCGCGCTTGCGCCGACGCCATTCCCGGCGGCAGCGATGTTGTTGCCGAAGTTCGCGGGCGCGGCCTGTTCGTCGGCGTCGAGATCGTCAAGGACGGCGAGACCCTGACGCCCGACAGGGACGCTTGTTCACAAATCAAGAACCACCTGCGCAACAACCACGTCCTGATTGGCAGCGACGGTTTTCATGCCAATGTCCTGAAAATCCGCCCGCCGATGGTCTTTGCCCGGGAACACGCCGATATTCTGGTCGAGGCGTTCGGCGACGCGGTCGAAGCGGTTATCCGTCAGCGCTAAATGTTACGGTTTATCACGTCAAGCTATCGATAATCTTAAGCAAACCGCGCTTGTCAGCCCGGCTTTCCAAGTGCGCGTTCGATGGCCTTCCCGACGAGAGCGACCGAGGTCGGTTTGACGATATATCCCTGCACGCCAATTTCAGCCACCTTCTTCACGGTGCTTTCGTCAGAATAAGTCGTCAGCATAACAACTGGTGTGTCGGCAATTTTTTTCTCGGGATCGCGGCGTATCTTTTTGAGACACTCCAGACCATCCATCGGCTCCATCTGGATATCGAGAATCACGATATCGAAATGCTGGTTGTGCAAATATTCCAGCGCCTCGACACCGTCGCTCGCTTCCTCGATCTGCACAATACCCAGCACGCCGAGGATCTGACGAAGAGTCATGCGGATGAAGGCCTGATCATCAACCATCAGCACGCGAAGTTTATCGTTTGGAATTTCTGCGTTCATTTTTACTGTCTTCTCGAATCATCGTTGTCCGGCACGCTTCCTTTGCTCTCCAGATGAAGCGCATCTATCTTATCGCCCAGGCGTTCGAAGGCAAAGGCAACCTTTTCCGCGAACCGTCCCGCTTCCAGGACATCCCGCGTATCGAGCGTTTCCTTCATCTGCTTGGTGAAATCCGCAAGTGCGTTGGCGCCGGCGGTGAGGCTTGCGCCAATAATCGCATGGGCCGCCGTCGATGCCCGGGAATAATCATGTTCCTGCGTCGCGGAAATCAGTTCATGGACGGAATCGCTGAGCGACCGGCGCAAGACATTCAAAGCGTTCAGGGCCTTGATGTTCATATCGAGTATCTGTCCACCCGGAAATGAATGCGATCTCCCAGTTTAGAAAGATTCAACGTAGCGGCGCAATGGACGAAGAAGGGCAGAAATAGTAGCATAGGACTTTGCGCAGCGATCAGCTTTGCAGAATCTGTCACGCTTGCGCTGCTCAATATACGGCTTCTTTTAATGTAGAGGCCGGAAGCAAGAGGACGATGCAGCACAAAAAGCCTGACAGAGAACGAAAGGATACCGTACGAGGCACAGGCGGGCGACCAGCGGATGCGGTTGCAGCATACCAAAAAAATGCTCTCGGTTCGGCAGCGACGGTCGCAACAAAGATCGCGGTTGCGTATCTGGTTCTCGGCACCGGTTATATTCTGATTTCCGACTGGGCTGTCGAATCCGGGTTTGACGAGATATGGACCCCCGGACTGCAAAGTTTCAAGGGAACGGGATTCGTGCTGGTTTCCGCCATTTTCATATGGCTGATCACCCGCTCGCTGGTTCGACACAGACTGCAGACGCAGGAAGCGCTGCATGATCGGGAACGGACGTCCCGCGACGCGCAGTTGGTCGCGGATGATCGCCTGCGGGTGATCGCCGAACACGCGCGCGACATGTTCTGGCTGGCCGATGCCGGAATGACACGGGCGCTCTATGTCAGCACGAATTCTTCAAGATTCTGGGGTTATTCGGCCGAGGAGCTTGTTGAGTCGCCGGAGATTTTTTTCAGCGAGTCCATCGCGCCGGACTATCGAGACGAGGTCGCCAAGGCCTACAAACGGGCGGCCGAAGAACCCCTGACCATCGAATACGAGGGGGTGCGGAGCGATGGTCAGCGGTTCCGGGTGCAGGACCGGACGGTTCCGGGAAAGGACGAAACGGGCCGCACGCTCTACGTTGTGGGCATCAGCGAGGACGTGACCGCCGAGCGCGCGGCACAGGACGAAATCGAAGCGGGCGAGGCGCGCCTGTTGCGCCGCATCGCCAGCCAGCAAGTGGTTCTGGAAATTGGCCGCTTCGCGCTCGAACCGATCCCGCAGAAGGAATTCCTACAACAGTCGTGCGAGGCCATCGCTGCACATCTTGATGCACCACGATCCTCCGTTGTGCTGGCAAATCCGGACCTGCAGGCGTTCAGAGTGGTCGGCGGAACCGGGTGGCGAACAGGCTCTGAGATCGATACCGAATTCCGCCTGCATGAGAACACTTTGCTCGACGCGACGCTGAAGGCCGGAAAACCGATTCTGATTAAGGACTGGCGGACATCAGGCTTGGTCTTTTCGCACCCTGAACTGACACGCGAGTTTGACGTGAAAGCGGTAGCAACCACGCCGTTGCAGGGTACGCGACGGAAACTCGGAGCGATCAAGCTTTACTGGGATTCGCATCGCGACCTTGAAGAAGATGTCGAGTACTTTTTGTCGGCAGTGTCGCAAATCGTCTCCAGCCGTTTCGAAACCGAAACCCATCAACGCCTTGTCGAAGGCCTGATGAATGCGCTGGATGCTGAAATCTGCCTGATCGACCGCAAGGGACAGATCACGCTTGTCAACGGGGCCTGGCGCAAGGCGGCGGAAGTAGCGGGAGTCGATCCTGACCGGGTCGGCGTCGGCGTGAACTATATCGACGTGTGCGGCAGCGCAATGGACCGGGGATGCGAGGAAGGCGCCGCGATGGTGTCCGGATTGCGCTCCGTCCTCGACGGCACAACGCCGTCTTATGCAATCGAGTATCCCTGCCCGGTGCCTGGATCCGAGGATCGAACCCTCAGGGTCACGGTAACGTCGATGACGGTCGAGGGATATCCGGGTGCGGCAATCATGCATACAGACATCACCGAGATCAAACGAACCGAAAAGCAGTTGCAGCAGTCCCAGAAGCTGGAGGCGATCGGCCGTCTGACCGGCGGCGTGGCGCACGATTTCAATAACCTGCTGACGGTGATTAGCGGCAACCTCCAGCTCCTGGAGCGGCGGCTTGGAGAGTCCGTCGATCCGAAAGTCGCTCGGTGGATTGAGATTTCCCTGCACGCAGTTACCGGCGGCAGCGATCTTACCCAGCGACTGCTCGCCTTCTCGCGGCGACAGGTGCTGGAGCCATCGGTGCTGTCCATCGGCGATCAAATTCCGGAAACCATACCGTTGCTGGAACGTACCCTCGGCGAGGATGTCGAAATCGTGCTGCATGCGGAGGACGATCTACCTAATATCCGCGCCGACCGGTCGCAGCTCGAAAGCGCGCTGCTCAATCTCGCGGTCAATGCGCGGGATGCGATGCCCGAGGGCGGCCGGCTGACAATCGAGACATACAGGAAAAAGCTGACAGAAAAGGATGTCGCCGCCCGCGCCGACGCCGAACCGGGCGATTATGTCGTAATTTCCGTCACCGACACCGGCTCGGGCATGTCGGAGGAGACGCTGGCGCATGTCTTCGAGCCATTCTTCACCACCAAGGCCGAGGGGCGCGGCACCGGGCTGGGGCTCAGCATGGTGTTCGGTTTCCTGAAACAATCGGACGGCCATGCGACAATCTACAGCGAGCCCGGTATGGGTACCTGTGTACGGCTTTATTTTCCTGTCTGGCATGGCGACGACGTGCAGGAGACGGCGGCCCCGACAACCGCGACGCGGGCGACCGACCAACAGGACGTTGCCGTGCTGCTGGTCGAGGATAATGAGAACGTCCGGGAAACCGCCGTTAGTATGCTTGACGAACTGGGCTTTCGCGTGGTCGAGGCGGCGAACGGGGTTGAAGCCCTGGAACGCCTTCGGGAGACAGCCGATATCGGTCTTGTCCTGACCGATGTGGTCATGCCGGGCGGCATGTCCGGCTTTGACGTGGCCGCGGAGACACGGCGGTTGCGGCCGGAGGTGCGGGTGGTGTGCGCTTCCGGCTTTTCGGAAGAGGCTTTGAAAAACGATCGGGACGTGCAGTGGCGTGGCGATGCATGGCTCGCCAAGCCTTATAGTATAGACGATCTCGCAAGAAAGATTCAGGAAGCGATGACGGCGGAAAGGATGGAAACGAATGAGTAGAACGTCGGGCAACGGCAAGCCACCCGAAAGCACCGAGCAGCGCGAGGGGGCACCGCGCAGCCCGACTGGTATAGTGGGCATCGACAGCGTGTCCGGCGGTCTTCCCCGCGGTCGCGTCACCCTGGTCGAAGGTACGGTGGGGGCGGGAAAATCGATATTTTCCATGCAGTTTCTCGCCAACGGCGTTAGCAAATACGACGAACCCGGACTCTGTGTCCTGTTCGAGGAAACGCCGGAACAAATGAGACGGAATATGGCCGGGTTTTCCTGGAGCGGCAGCCTCGACGACATCGCCGTTATCGACGTTGGCGGAGTCATCGAAACGTTGCCGGTTGACGGGTTCGAAATCGCCGGCCTTATCGCCCAGATCGAGGCGAAGCGCGATGAGACCGGCGTGAAACGCATCGTCATCGATGCGGTGGACGCGCTGATCGGCATGCTGCCGAATGCGGCGAGCGCACATCGCGAGCTGTTCCGGTTGCATCGCTGGCTGGCGGCATCCGGCATGACGTCCATCGTCACCGCGAAGTCGGATATATACCGCCGTGACCCGCGCTTCGTTTTGCTGGACTATCTGAGCGATGCGGTATTGACACTGTGGCATGAACGCTTCGATGGCGTTTCCTCCCGTAGCCTGGAGTTCCAGAAATTCCGGGGCGGAGCCTGCCGGCTGGACCGGGTTCCGTTCGTTATCGGCGGCAGCGGCATCGACGCGGCCCGCCAGGCACCCGACGAAATTTCGGTGCCGACGGGCGCGCACCGTCTGTCTACAGGCGTCGCGGGACTCGACGACATGCTGCAAGGCGGATATTACGCCGGGACCGCCACGATCATTTCGGGGGCATCGGGAACCGCGAAGACGACGCTGGCCGGCCTGTTTGCGGAATCGGTCTGCGAGACCGGCGGCAAGGTTCTCTATCTGAGTTTCGACGAAGGCGCCCCGCAGATCGTCCGTGATCTGCGCGCCGTCGCCATTGATCTTGAACCGCATATCGACGCGGGACTTCTGGAACTCGTGGGCCTGCGGGCGGGCAACAAGAGCGCCGAACAGCACTATGTCGAGATCATGGCCCGGCTGGACCGGTTCCAGCCATCGGCAGTCGTGCTCGATTCCTGTCAGGCGCTCGAAAAGGCCGGCGGCATGCAACGCGCCGTCCCGATTCTTCAGCGGCTGCTCGATTCGATCAAGGCGACCGGCGCGACGACCGTGATGACCAGTCTGGTCGAAAGCGAAGATCCTTCGCAGGAAGGGACGCCGATACACGTTTCAACCATCGCCGATACCTGGATTCATCTGTCCTACCGGGTGATCGGCGGCGAACGGAACCGCGGACTGACCATCATCAAGTCCCGCGGCACCGCGCATTCCAACCAGGTCCGGGAACTGCTGCTCGACGATGACGGCGTGACGCTTAAGGACGTCTATGTGGCGGGCGGCGAGGTGCTGATGGGGACGGCGCGGGCCGAAAGAGAGTATCTGGAGCAGCTTGATGAGGACAAGCGCGACATCGGATTCCAGCAACAGGAAGCCGAGCTCGAACTCGACCAGGCGCGGATCGAACGCGAAATCGAGGCCTTGCGGCGCGAACTGAATAGAAAAAGGCAGCTTCGCGAGACACTCGAATCGGGCGAGGATCAGCGGCGGCATCGTCGCAAAGGATTTTTCGACATGGTTGAACGGAAACGGTCGGGAGGAGACCGGGGGAAAGATGAAGAATGACGACAGATTCGACTGTTCAGGACGGTATTGAGCCACGACCCGGGACACCCGCCGCAACCCGCCTGATCCTCTTCTATGCCAAAGGCTCACCCTATTCGGCGCGGGCCGAGGCGGCGTTGTGGGATGTCTGTGCGGAACTGCCGGAGGGGCTGGTTTCGTTCGAGGCGCTGGACGTGGCCGCCAATCCCAGAGCCTCGATCAAGCACAATATTTTCGTAACGCCGACCCTGATACGCCTGGAGCCCGAACCGGTCGTCCGGACCACCGGGCCGTTCGACGCCAACTCGCTTCGGAATATCATTTACGGATCGGCGATCACGGATTGACCGACCCTCACCCCCCGGCGATGCGGCTCTCGGGAAGCTGGAACGGTTCGACGGGCTTTTTGTCGCGGCGACCGATGACTGAACCCGTCATAAAAAGCACATTGGCGTTTCGCGCCGCCTTGAAGCGACTGAGCAAATCGATGCCGTTCACGCGCGGTTGCATGCCCAGAGCAATGGTATCGCGGGCGAATTTCTGGATGCCGCGTCCAACATCCGTGTCGGCGCCCATGGTCAGCGGCGGCGGCGCTTCCATCTGCAGGAGGCGAGTCCTGGCGTCCTTCAACAGGCCGATATGCGGATCGTCGGTCCGGATTTCGATGCTGTAGAAATCGCTGTGCCTCTTCGCGAAAGCGAGAATGTTGCGCATTCCCACGATGCCGTGATGTTCCGGCAGTCCGATGACCTCAAGCATCAGTCTGGTGCGCAGCGCCGAGCCGGGAATCTCCCCGAGGGGTTTTTCAATCTCCGCAATGCGATTGCTGTTGATCGAACGGTAATGCACCGGAATGGAGACGATTGGTTTGCGGCCGACCTTAGCCTGAGCCAGCAGCAGGTCAATCGCCTTTCGGATCATGAAGCGGTCGAGTTCGACCGTCCACGGGTCGTCGACGCCGCCATGCAACGTCGAGCGGCCTGTCAGCACGCCGTACGGTGTCGTGCGCACCGGCACGCACTGCACCGCGATGACCATCTGGCGCTTGGCGTCCCACAGCGGACGGTAGTATTGCGAAAGCCGTTCGACGAACCAGGTCTTCGGGTCGGGCCTGGCGGGTGCATTCGGGGTTTCGGCTTTCCGGCCTTCGAACATGTCGGCGAGGAAGGCGGCGTTCAGAGAGCCGGAATTGTCCCCGAGGCTGCGGACATCGACGACATCGGATGTAACATTTACCGTCGCCAGCCCGGCTTTTTCTTCCCCGACGAGCCGCAATCTGATCTCGCTCGCGATCGTGTCGATGCGGCGCCGGGCCGTGTCCTCGTCGGCATCCGGCAGGAGAACGAGGAACCCATCCCCGCCCTGCGGGGCATAGACTTCGCCCGGTGACAGATGCTTTCGCAGGACTTTCTCCGCCAGTGCGGCGGCGACGGGTTGCAGCTTCGCCCATTGCGCGCCGTACTCCGCTTCGTATTCCTTCAGGCTGATCAGGCGCAGGCAGGCGGATACCGCGCCGCCCCCCTGTGCGATTACCATCTGAAGTTTTCTCTCGAATTCGGATACCAGCCGGTCGCCGGTCTGCTTTTCCGGCCCGCTTTGGCCGGTTGACGGCGCGCCCAGACGATGCAGCATGGCGCCGATTTTCATGCAGAGAACGTCGATATCAACAGGTTTGGTGAGAAAATCGTCAGCGCCGATTTTGTAGGCGGCGTTGATATAGGACTTATCCGAAATCGCAGTCAAAAATATGAAGGGTATGGACGCCAGTTCCGGATGATTGTGCCGGATTTCGTGCAGCACCTCGTACCCGTTCATGCCTGGCATGCGGACGTCGGAGACGACGATACGTGGCTGCAGTGACAGGATCTTGCCCAATGCCTCCTTGCCGTCGGCTGCTTCGGCCACTGTGTGGTTCTCCGCTTCCAGCGCGTCGCGCAGCATCTCGCGGATCATGTCCTCGTCATCGACGATCAGGATTTCCGGGCAATCACCAGTGCGTTCTGTTGTGCCGGTCATGATGGTCAGTCCTTTATTGATGAACCCTCTCGTTCAGCGACGATGACAGCGTCGTCCAGTGGGTCGCCGTCGTCCGGCCTCGCCGCCAGCAGCGGTATATCCTGCCCGTCGGTCGCCGGGGCAAAGTGGAAGCCCTGCGCAAAGTCGCACCCGAATCCCCGCAGTTGGCGAACCGTCGCGGCATCTTCCGTACCCTCGGCGCAAACGTTGAGGCCCAGATTGTGGGCGAGGTCGATAATGGCGTGCACGATCATGGCGGCGTCGTCGCTGCTCGACATTTCCATGACGATCGACTTGTCGATCTTCAGCTCGGAGAACGGCATGCGGTGAAGCTGAACGAGCGAGGAATAGCCGGTGCCGAAATCGTCCATCGCCAGATGGAAACCTTTCAACCGGATGCGGCTGAGGATGTCCATGGCTTGAACCGCATCCTGCATCGCCGTCGTCTCGGTGACCTCGAGCACGATCCGCTCGCGGTCGACCCCGTTATCATCGACCAGACGGGCCAGCCGGTCGGGCGCCGAGAGGTCAGTCAGCATATGCGCCGGCCAGTTGATGCAGACAGAGGATATGAATCCGTCCTGCTCCCATTCCGCCATCTGGCGCACTGCTTCGCGCATCACGAACTCGGTGAGCGGGATGATGAGCTGGCTGCTTTCGGCCAGTGGTATAAAGCGGTCTGGCGCCAGCCGGCCATGAACGGGATGACGCCAGCGCACCAGCGCTTCCAGCGAATGCAACGGCCAGCGGCCCGACGACGCCTGGATACCGTTGACCGAGCCGACGCCTTCCGTTCGGTCAAGGCGGACCTTGGGTTGGTATTGCAGGAACAGTTGTCCGTCGCCGATGGCGTGCTGCAGGTCGTCATGCGTCACAAGTTGCCGGCCCGCGTTGAGGTTCTTCAGCAGATCGGCCAGAAGATCGATGTCGAACGGCTTTTCGAGAACGCCTTCCATTCGCAGGCGCCGGCTTTCGCCGTACCGGCGCGCGGTGCGCAGCACACGGGCGTCGAAGCCGCTCATCAGTGTAACGCGGGCCGCGCAGGCAGTATCGCCGAGCAGGCGAAGGTATTCTACCCCATCCACATCCGGCATCTGCAAATCGAGAAAGATCGCGTCGAATTCGGTATTCCCGTAGCTTTGCTGGAATGTGACGTAGTCCGAGACCGTGACGAGGGTTATGCCGGCTTCCTCTGCTATATCCTCGAACAGTTCGCAGATCTGGGCGTCGTCATCGACCACGAGCACATTCACATGCCAGGCGGGTTTATCCATTAACGTCTGCCTTTCCAGCGAGTGCGATGGCTATCTTGGGTGTGAGACTGGCGGCGGTGTAGGGTTTTGGCAACCAGTGACTGTCCAGATCAACACTGCCGCTCTCGCGAAGCGCCTGTTCAGCATAACCCGAAGTGTAAAGGACGGGAAGACCTGGACGAATGACGCGTGCGTGACGACCCAAGTCAATGCCCGTCATGCCGCCGGGCATGACAATGTCGGTGAACAGCAGGTCGATGTCCGGATGCAACCGCAGCATCTCCAGCGCCTCGCGCCCGGAAGCCGCCTCGATCACGCGGCAACCGAGGTTTTCGAGTACACCGGCTGCGAACTCGCGCACCCGCTTGTCGTCCTCGGCCATCAGGATCGTCGCACCGCTCACGTTCCCGGCGCTCGGCGCCGGTTCGTCATCGTCCTCCGGCGCATCGCCCCGAACTCTCGGGAAATACAGCCGGACGGTCGTGCCCTGGCCGGGTTCGCTGTAAATCGTGACATGCCCGCCGGATTGTTTCACGAAACCGAACACCATGCTGAGGCCGAGACCTGTGCCCTTGCCGGTGTCCTTTGTCGTGAAGAACGGCTCGAAAATCTTCTCGACCACTTCCGGCGGCATGCCGCACCCGGTATCCGTAACCGATATGCGAATATATCGGCCGGGGGCGAGTTCATGGCTCAGAGGGTCGTCGTCGCCATCGACCCTGACGCTGTCGGTTTCGATTGACAGAACGCCGCCCTCAGGCATGGCGTCGCGGGCGTTGACCGCCAGATTCAGCACGGCGCTTTCTAGCTGCGAGGCGTCCGCGCGGATACTTCCGACCGAGTCGGCAAGGACGGCGTTGAGGGTAATTTGCTCGCCGATCACCCGTTCGATCATATCCAGCATGTCTCCGACTGACCGGTTGACGTCGAGCATGACCGGCTCCAGCATCTGGCGGCGGGAGAAGGCAAGCAGGCGTTTCGTCAGGTCCGCGCCGCGCCGCGCCGCCTGCCCGACATTCCTGGCCCATTTTAGCGACTTTTCGTCGCCGGCCTTCTCGCTCCGGCGCGACAGCATGTCGATATTACCGATGATGACGGTGAGCAGGTTGTTGAAGTCATGGGCGATGCCACCGGTTAACTGGCCTACCGCCTCCATTTTCTGGGCCTGCTGCAACTGGCGTTCCGTCTCGCGCCGTTCTGTAACGTCCGTGTTGACGCCGACCACGCGGACGGGTGTGCCCGCCGCTTCGTCCCGGATGACAAGGCCTTCGGCGCGGGTGTGGCGAATCTCACCGTCGGGGCGGACGATGCGGTATTCCATGCTGATCCGACCGTCGCCCTCGACCGCAGCCTGCCCTTCGGCGATCACCCGGTCGCGATCCTCTTCGTGCACCATGCGAAACAGACCGTCGTTATCGAAGTCAAAATCCGCCGGAGAAATGCCGAAGATGTCGGACATCCGCCGGTCCCCGATAATGCGTTCAGTCGCGATATCGTAATCCCAGGCGCCAATCCCCGCAGCGGCGGCGGCGATATCGAGTCGTGTATTGCTCTCGATGAGGGCCTGCTCGCTGCGTCGCTGTTCCGTGATATCCGTTACGCTCATCGATATGACCTGGTCATTTTCCCACGGTATAAGGGCGGCGCGGATTTCAGCGATTATGGTTGTTCCGTCGCGATTGCGAAGCCGTACTTCATAGACCGACGGCGCGTCCCCCTCGCGGATTCCCAGCCGCGTCTCGTAAATCGCCACAAAGTTTTCCCGGTCGGCTGGATATACAATATTGCGAATGTCCCCGATTTCCAGAAACGCTTCCTCGCTCGGGTAGCCCAGAATCTTGATCAGAGATCTGTTGGCGTAAAGAGGTTTGAAGTCCTTGTGCACACAGAAGCCCTGGACGGCGTTCGCGATGAGAGACCGGAACCGCTGTTCGCTGTCGGCAAGCGCCTGTTCGTGCCGTTTCCGCTCGGTGATGTCGAGGCGCAGGATCATTGTGCCGCCTTCCGACGTCGGCAGCACCATAACTTCTCGCCATGTACCGTCGCGGAAGGCCAGTTCCTGCCGGGACGGCCGATTCTCCCAGAGTTCCTTGCGGCGGGCGACCTGTGTCGCCGTGTCTTCATCCGCCAGCGGTTCCGTCCCGGAGTAGAATCCTGCGGCAGCCAGCCCGCGCCAAATGTCCTCCAGTTCGGCGCCGGGGCGAATCGTTTCGCGCAGAGATTCCGGTCGGTCGTCCCGGTAGCTATCGTTAAAAGCCACCAGCCGATTACTGGAATCGAACAGGGCGAAGCCGAGCGGCAGGGATCTGATCGCATCGGTCAGGCGGGCATGGGTCAGCCCCAGCGCCTGCATCGTTCGTGCGCGAGTGGCGGCGGCCCCGATGAAGCGGGCGAGATTTTCTATCAGTTCCTGTTCTTCTTTCAGAAACGGGCCGATATCGCGGTCAGGCTTCTCCGCAGTGTAGAAGATATCAATCGCGCCGGCCGCCTTGTCCGAAACCCGGATTGGCGCGTTCAGATGCCAGGCCGAGAACTCGTATCCCCGCGTCGCATAGGCCACCCCTGACAACTCGATGCGAACCGCCGTCTCGTCCGGGTACTGCATACCCTGGCGGATCAGCTCGGGAAGCGTATCGAGCGCCTGCTCGAGCGGCTGGTCAACTTCCCATAGCTCAGCCGATACATTGTTCAGGCAGCGCAGTTCCTTGACGCGTTCCGTCAGGGCGGCCTCTCTTTCCACCAGCAGTTCCTCGTCGCGTGTGGATTCCAGATACTGGCCGAGATGCCGGGCAACCGCCTCGATCATCCCTGTAAGGTAGGCGTCGACCGGGCGGACAGTCGAAAGGAAAAACACGAGCACGGCGATCGGCGTACCCCGGCGTCCCGGAACGCGGACGGCGAAGGCGGCTTTCAGCCCGGCCTCCAGGGCGATGTCGCGCCGCTGGAACGTTTCGGCGCTAACGGCGGCAATATCCGGTATCCATTCACTTTCGCCGGAATCATGGACTCGGCGGGGCAGGCCTCCCTCCTTCAACGCAACGTAATCCCACGAACGCTCCCGGTATTTGCCATAGGCGTCCGATGCTGCGTGATACGGTGCCATGAGCCCCATCGCCGCAGCATTATCCACCCAATGCCATGCTTCGCCGTAGCACCAGTCGGTATGCTCGCAGGTCAGCCGTAGTACGCTCGCGATAGCGTCATTCAGACCTTCGGCGTCGAACAGCGTTCGGATAACATCGAAAAGCAGATCGCGCTCCTTTTCCGCGCGAACCTGAGTTGTGATGTCGCGGCTGATGCCGACGACGCCGGAAATGCTTCCGTCCGGGCGCCGGGCCGGCGCTTTCGTGGTTTCGTACCAGACAATCTCCCCGTCCGGACGGGCCAGCGGGCTGACAAGCATCGATTCCGCCCGGCCCGTCTCGATGATTCGGGCGTCTTC
The DNA here is from genome assembly GCA_040222995.1 of Alphaproteobacteria bacterium. Taxonomy (GTDB): domain Bacteria; phylum Pseudomonadota; class Alphaproteobacteria; order UBA8366; family Aestuariispiraceae; genus JAVKBW01. The sequence continues at coordinate 533,855 of JAVKBW010000039.1, forward strand.
GGCCTGCCGGCGTGCGGCCACGTCGGGGGGCGCGATATCGAAGTCCGTCTTGCCCACGACATTGTCGCGGCCGTCCTTCCCGTGCGCTTTCGCCATACCGCGATTGACGTGCACGTACCGGTGATCGATGTCCTTGAAATAGATCGAGGCGGGCAGGTTCTCCAGCAGGCCGTCGACGATCGACCGGTGCTCCGCCAGGTCGCGCCCGAGCGTGTGATTTTCGGCCGCCTTGCCGACGATGAGCCGCAATTCCTCCGGTTCCCAAGGTGAGCGGACAAATGCGTACAAACGGCCTTCCTCCACCGCGCGCATCGCGGCCGCGGCGTCGGGCGGGTCGATGACAAGCACCGGGCTGTGGCCACCGCCTTCGACAGAGAGAATTTCCGCAGGCGGCCGGCCTCGCCAGTCGATCAGCACAACGGCGGCAGCCGGATCGACTTTCACCGCATCCGTGCCGGAGTCCGGCAGCGACGTTACGGTGATGGAAAATGCCCCGGCCAGATGCTCGGTCAGTTGGTTGACCACCTTGTCGTCGTTACTGAAAATAAGGACGCTAGGCGGCTGATCGTGGCGTTTTTTGCTCAAACGCGACTCCAGATGCGTGTTCGGTGCGGGGTGGGACCGGGAAGTTCGCGACCGCTCCGCGCAGCCTCTCCACTCGGCCTGTTTGCTTCGAAACTAGCGCGTTACGATCGCCATTCTCCGGGCGACCCGCAATTCGCTCATTAGGACGCTATAATACAGATCCGTTAATTTTTAGTAAATTTCGTAGGTCAAATTGGAAAACTAACGCAATGCGACAGAAAGACAAAAACCTGTCTGTCGGCGACGCCAGACGAATCCCGCAACAGTTTTTCCTGGCGCCGGACATCATCGAAGCCATTGTTGCCGGTCGGCAGCTAATCGAACTGACGGCAAACAAACTGAAGCGCCTGCCGGCGCTCCCGACCGCATGACCAGGCAGCAATCCGGCCTCAGCGAAATCGACGACGGAATCTGGCTCGTCACCTTCATGCACTACGATCTGGGGTATATCGATCTGGAACAGAGAACCTTGCAAACAATCGACACACCGTTCGGCACGAGTGTGTTACCTATGTCTTAGGTACAATCTGTTACCTATGTCTCCGGGTCGGACAAGAGACTGCGTGGTGGTGGACGCAGTTTCTAGCGAACCTGTCTCTGGCTCAAATTCCCTGATAAACAGGGAAAATACAGGGAATTTTGCAAAAAACTGACATTTTCGACCAACTATCTGTCTATAACATTCTGAATTCTCTATATTATTTGATGAATTCCCTAAAGAACATAACAGGGAA